>CAVULQ010000006.1:0-38503 GCA_963742355.1 uncultured Alphaproteobacteria bacterium
TAGGGAGAGGCCGATGGCAGAGGTTCGAACAACGGAGCGGCGCTTGGCACTTCGGTCGGAAACGAGAAAGACGCCGATCGGCATGGCCCGGGCCTCGGCGCGTCAGGCGATCGATCCTGCCGTGGCGGCGGTGTTCGACGTCGAGATTGCCGACCTCCGCGCGCCGACCCGCTCATCGCCGCAGGCGGCCTTCGCCCGCCAGGTGGCGATGTACCTCGCCCATGTGGTGTGCGGCCTGAGCCTCACCGAGATCGGCACGCTGTTTCAGCGGGACCGCACGACCGTCGCGCATGCTTGTCGCGTGGTGGAGGACAGGCGCGACGACCTCGAGCTCGACGCGCGGCTCGAGCATCTCGAGCGGGCGGTCGCGTCCCTGATCGACGCGCTTGGCTCGCGGCGCGGTTGCCGGCAATGAGGAGCTCCAAGATCGTCGCAAGAGGGAATGCAGGAGAACGCGCCCGCGAGATCCGCTCCTTGCTCGCAAGACTCGCGGCCGGAGCCACGCTGACCCGTGACGGCGAACACGGCTTCCGTCTCATCACTGGCACTGCCCATTCTTCCGCCACGCCGGGAGATTTCGTGGCGGTGGAGCTAGTCGAAGTCTGCCTCGCGCAAGATTGGCTCGAGCGGGACGGCGAGAGGCTTTGCCTCTCCCATGTTGGCAGGGCGTGGCTGCGCCGGTCGGTGGCCGAAGGCGATGCGTTCCGCGCGCAGCATCAGGTGCGAGCGAGCGGCGAGCGCGAGATCGACGGCACGCGCCGCCCGGTTCTGCTGAACGAGGCCGAGAGCCCTCTCGGCTGGCTGAAGAGCCGCAAGGACCGCAATGGAATGCCACTGCTCACCCAGCAACAATATGAGGCCGGTGAGCGCCTTCGCGCCGACTATTGGTTTGCGCAGATGAGCCCGCGCGTGACGGCGAACTGGTCGGCTCTCGCGCCCTCCGATCGCTCGCGCCGCGGAGCGCCGTCAAGCGCGGCCGATCTTCGCGACGAGGTGATCGCCGCCAAGGAGCGGGTCATGCGCGCGCTGGACGAGGTCGGCGTCGAGGTGGGCGGCATCCTCGTCGACATCTGCTGCGAGCTGAAAGGACTAGAGGAGGCCGAGAAGGCGAATGGCTGGCCGCAGCGCGCCGGCAAGGTCGTGCTCCAGATCGCTCTGACCCGGCTCGCGCGCCATTACGGGCTGATCGGCGACGACCGGCAATCGCGGCGGAAGAGACGCGGCCTTCGTCATTGGGGCAGCGACGACTACCGCCCGACTCTGGATGGGTGGAAGAAAGAGAAGACCGCTTCCGGGGAGTCCTGATGACCGCGCTCGAACGAAGGCGAATTCACAGTGGTCGATCTGACGAACGGCACGGATTTCCGCTGTGGGCCAGAAGCGGACTTCCGGACAAGCGGCGCAGACGTCCGCTAAGAGCCATCACCGGAAGTAGGCAGAACAGGGCACTATTATATGAACCGCGTACGGCTGCGCGTGCAACAGTGCGGTGAAGTAGGCAAACCCGTTACCCCATGAAGCCACGGACGAGCGTCGCGATCTGATCGGCCGCTGTGTCAAGCGCGAAATGGCCCGCATCAAGGACGTGGACTTCAGCGTTCGGAACGTCGCGTCGGTAGGCCTCCGGCTCGGAGAGGTCAAACGACAGGTCATACTTCCCCCAAATCACCAACAGGCGGGGCTGTTTCTCGCGCATCCAGGCCTGCCATTTCGGGTAGGCCTCGACGTTTTTGCGATAGTCGTAGAAGAGGTCGCTTTGAATGTCTGCCTGACCCGGCTGGTTGAGAAAGGCAAACTCATCAGTCCAAAGATCAGGATCATAGCTTTCGACGTTGGGATCGTTGCCGACGTGACGCGTCCTCGTCGCCTGCATTGACAGAAGATTCGTGCGAAGCGCGCCTTCATTGGCAGCGCGATCCGCCCAAAAAGCCCGTCTCGGCTTCCAATTCTCGCCGAGACCTTCGTTGTGTGCCACAGCGTCTTGCACGACGAGAGATACGATCCGCTCCGGATGGGCCAAGGCCATGCGAAATCCCACGGGGCCGCCGTAATCCTGCATATAGAGCGTATAGCGCGAGAGCCCCTGCGCTTCGGTGAAATGATTTATGACCTCGGCGAGGTTATCGAACGTATACACAAATTTTCTCGGATCCGGCCAATCGCTGTGGCCGAAGCCCGGGTAATCGGGGGCGACAAGGTGATATTGCTCGGAAAGCCGGGCGAAGAGAGGCTCGAACATCCGCGATGAAGACGGAAGTCCGTGCAGCAGGAGTAGCGTCGGCGCGCCCTCAGGGCCGGCTTCTCTGTAAAAGATGGAAAGCCCGTCTATCTTGATCGCTCGATAAAAAGTCGGATGTCTCACGGGTTTCTGCATCGGCAGGCTTGTCCGGTCAGCGGCGATTCTGCTCGCGCGGATCGTCGTCGAGATCCACGTAATCGAGGCCGAGCGGTCCGATGGCCGTTACTTGGGTGATGTACTCACCAGTTTTTGCCCAATGAAAATGGGACGTGTTGCCCGGCAGAACGACAACGCTACCCGGCGGATAGGCTTCTACCTTATCGCCATCGAACTTGTCGCCGAGACCAATATAGAAAACGCCAGACATGACGGTGTAGACACGGTCCTCCGGATGCTTGTGAGGCATGAGTTTCACGCCGGAGGGCACTTTGACCCTTATTGTGTAAGGGCCTGGCTCTGAAGGTTGACCGACGACGACAGCGAGGCGGACCGACGGTGGAAACGCAGGGAACGGTTTCCAGTCGATATCCTCGGGCAAGATCGATCTAAAGACGCCTTGGCCTGGCTGATGGGTTCGAACCATGCGCTCCTCCGCCCACCTACGGCGAGACGGCTAGCTGCCACGGGCCTGCTCACAAGAAAATCTGCAGTCGCTCGATAGATCCTTCGATCTACGAAGCCCGAGCGCTTGCAGCGGGTTTGGCCTTTTGCTTCAGCGCCGCCATCAGGGTCTTCGCGGCTGGGCCCGAGGATGCGGGATTCTGTCCGGTGATCAGCAGGCCGTCGGTGACGACGTGAACCGCCCAGTTCGCCTTCTTCGAGAAGATAGCACCCAGTCTTAACATCTCATCTTCGACAAGAAAGGGCACCACTTTGGTGAGGCCCATGGCTTCCTCCTCGCCGTTGGTGAAGCCAGTGACTTCCTTGCCCTGAACCAGAGGCTTACCGTCTGGCGTCTTGACGTGATGCAGCGCACCCGTGGAATGACAAACTATGGCGATTGGCTTGCCGGCTGCGAGGAACGACTCGATCAGCTTGATGGAGTGCTTGTCTTCGGCGAGATCCCACATCGGGCCATGGCCGCCCGGATAGAAGACTGTGTCGAAACTTTCCTGCTTGACGCTGTCAAGGCGAACGGTTTTGTCAAGCTGAGTTTCGGCATCGACATCCTTTTCGAATCGGACCGTAAGGTCGGTTCGGAATTCGGGCTCGTTGCTCTTGGGGTCTAGCGGGGGACGACCGCCTTTCGGGGATGCGAGCGTAATCTCAGCGCCAGAATCCCTGAAAACGAAGTAGGGGGCAGCGAGCTCTTCGAGCCAGAAGCCCGTCTTCCGACCGGTGTTACCCAGTTGGTCGTGGGATGTAATGACCATCAGTACCTTCATGACTGTCTCCTCGTTGGCGATCATTGAATGAAGCGCCACTTGGCGCCCCGATGAGATCCCCCGTCGGTCGTGATCTCGCAGCCATCTTGCATGACCCCTAGCGCCGTCCGTTGAGGAGAACGGCGCATACAGTGGGGTGTGCGGCTCAAAATGAAATATTCGAAGATTGGTTCCCGCTTGGGCCGGGGAAACCGGCCGTCGAGACAACTTGACGCAATTGCCGCCGGAGGCAACGCGCGCGACTTCGAGGCGCCTATCAAGCTCCCTCTGAGTTTAGTTAGCCTGCACTAGACCGCAGGCCTTGCCGAGATAGGCCACCAAGGCTTCGGGCACCGTCGAAGTCTGTAACTCGGGCTGTGTCGCGACGAAGCTGAGAACATTGTCGGCAAGTTGACCGTCACTCATTTTTGCAGAGGCAACGCATTCGCTATAATGCGTGACTAGCTTCAATGCGACGGTACCGGTGGCCTCCGATATGAGTGCGTCAAATGCCCCCGCGATATAGATGGTTCGATCGCGGGCCGGCAATGCAGCCCATTGTGCGTAAGTGAGGAAAGTCGCCGATGCGGGAAGCGTTCCCAGTAATAGCCACGCTAGGGCAATGAGCTTCCTCATGCGAGGAGCGTAGCATACGGCACGGCGCCTTGCAGAGCTCAAAGTGGCTTGCCGCCCTTGGATGGTGGCGTTCGGCGGAGGGCAACAGACTAAATCAAGCATCCGGCAAGGATCGCTTGGCAGAGCTTCACGCAGAAGATCGGGTCTTCAACCGTGCGCGCACTGCTTCGAGCACGCGGTCGCCGGCACCGCCACGCGAATGTCGGTGGAAGATTGCGCGACAGCGTGCAAAGCCGTCCAACTCAACGGCGGTAAGCGGCTGAGATTGGAGCCGCTGGGCAATCCAGTCCCGCAACTCAGGAAGCGTCATCTTGAGAGCCCAGCCAAATGTGTCGCGAAAGTTAAAGTATGGCAGGGGGCGCAGGCGGGTGTACGTCTCCAAATCTTCACACCACAGCGCCAGCGGACGATCGAAGAGGAGCGCGTCGATGACGACGCTCGAATAGTCGCCGATGATCACGTCACATTCCTGGAGGAGATGCGTTGCGTCGCCTCCCGTATCGTCCATCAAAAAAAACGGCGGTGACAACGGCACCGACTTCGAATGTTTGGGATGCACACGGATCACGAACGCCGCCCGGTGGCGGTCAAGCAGATTCCGCAACGCCGCGTCGCAAGTCAGTTGGCGAACGAAGTGCATCTGCGCCTCGTCATCGCGGCGCCGCTGCGGTTGGCCATGTTTCTCGACGATTTTTTCCCGCCATGTGGGCAGATAGCCGATAATTGTCGGATATTGCCGCCGCAGCGACGAGCTCCAGTCCCAGCCCCGACGATCGGTCGGCAAATAATCGGTCTTTGGCTCGCCGGAGATCGTGATCTTTTCGGGGGCTATTCCGAAAGACTCGGACATAATCTGCGCCGTTCTCTCGGAGGTGGCGATGGCAAGGTCGCAAGGCTCGCGAATGCTGGCGGGAAACGAATCAAACGTTCCGATGCCCTTAATGGGCATTCCATGCCAAAGGAGGAGTCGGAACGTACGTGACTTGGCCATGGCGAGGGATGGGTAACCCGTGTAAGCAATCACATCCGCACGCTTCCAGAGGAGAGGAGCGAGGCGGCTTTCCTTGTTCCAAGTCGGAATCTCCAAAGGCGCTCTTCGCTTACCGACGAAGACCGGCAGGAAGTCGTCCGACAATTGCGCGGCGAGGGCGAGGCCTAGCGCATTGCCCGATAGAAGCCCGCCTTTCGGGTCGAGAAGCAGCACCTTCCTCTGAGTGCCGAGGACATGCGCGAGCTCCGTGCGGGCGCGGACATATTTGAAGATAGCACGCACGCAGCGGCCCCCGGGCGCTCAGGTACCGATCATCGCCTTCGCACGATCGAGGTCGTCGACAAAATCGATTTCGATACACGGAAAGCGAGTCACATCAACGAGCCGCAGAGCGAGCCCCATCCCGATGGCGAACTCCAGTCCTCGCTCGAAGTAATCCATTAGTGCGCAACGCTCGAGGCAATGCGTGACGAGATCGAGATCCCGCGCCCGAATCAGATTAATTCCGATCGCCTCGCCGATCGGTTCGGCGACCGACTTGGACACAGATGCGATATGCCCGTGAGCATCGAGGGAAAACTTTACCTCCTCTTCGGCAACATTTCTGCTTATCCCGGCCATGCAGGACTCCTGGCACTCGATAACGGCGGCGATGATGCGCGGATCGAAGACAAGGTCGCCGTTAAGAAAGAGCATGTCTTCGCCGCGGAGGTGCCGGAGGGCGATGAGAAGGCTTTGCGATGTATTCGTCTGGTCGTAGAGCGGATTGTAGGCGAACAGCAGTTCTGGATGACGCTCAAGGATGAGGTCCTTTTTGAAGCCAACAACCGCGATGATGTCGCCTGCAAAGGCCTTCAGATTTTCGAGCTGATGATCAATGATCGTATAATTGGGCCGGAGCGGCGTCAGACATTTCGGTAGAGCGTTGCCGAGGCGTGAGCCAATTCCGGCCACGAGAATGACGACTTTCATGCCGGAGATTTTTGCGAAGTTCGATGGGGTTGGCTAGTGAGAAATTGAACCACGGACATTCTGATGATCAGTGCGGATGTCCGCTTGGTGCCATAAGGCAATGGGGGCTTAGATGACCCAGCCGAGCTCGCGAGCTTTGGCGTTAGCGGTGTTCCACGCAAGCGCTCTGAATTCATCGCGTGTGAAAATGGCGTCAGGATCATCGCTTCTCAGCTCCGTACAAACGAGCCAAGGAGCCTCGCCTTTCCGATAGGTCGTCTTGAGGCTGGTTCCGCGAACGTGGCTCGAAATCTCGTGCCCATGCACGTCGACAACAAGCTCTTGCGCCATTCTCCGACCCTCCCCGCATCCGAGTCATTATGATAATTGCGGCCCACATTTCTCGCTCATGCCGTCAAGGTTATCCACAAAGGGTTCGGCTCGACGAGCAAAGCCCGCCTCAAGCTGTGGTCGAAAAAGACCCCGACCGCTCTATGTGGTCGGGGCCCTTCAGGGAGGTGATGATCTCATCAGGTCTGGATCGATCAGATTGAGTTGGAGAGAGGCAATCCAAGTTCTCCAGACGCTTCATTGGCGGCCGAGATTGAAGCGGGAGAGTGGCCGTCAGGTTGCTGTGTGTTTCCAGTTTGTGATGAAATATTTCTCTCATATGCTCCGGGGATTGAGCTGGATAACTTCGGCTTATGACGTGTCACGTAGTACATGCCGACAGGGCTCGCAAAGCGGGCTGCTGCAATCAATGCGGCCGGGAGCTCGTCGAGATCGATAACCACGGCAAGCGTCTCGTCGGCTGTCTCACGTGCAATCTTTGGGCAGCGCCAGAGAGCAAGCGTTGGACAAGGCTCGGCGAGGAGGATTTGCGGTTGCTCCATCAGCTCCGCCACGGTGGATTACGATAGGACCGAGCGGAATTGACTGCCGCGCGACGCCATGGCCTATGAGGCCAGCTGCCGTTGAGCGTTAGGGCGTGGTAGTTCTGTATCTGACGCGGGTAAGCGTGAGGAAGGCTGCCTACGGGGCGCGCAGACTTGGCCACGAGTTCGACTTTTCATTACGATCGGATACAGCGCGCCTTCCACTGGTCGATGGCGGCAATAATCTTCACGGCAATCGCCTTAGGTATCTGGGCACTCTATCTTGACCGAGACAGCCCCATAAAAGGCTCGCTGCTCTTTGTGCACAAATCGCTCGGCCTAACCGTGTTGATCCTGGTGATCGCCCGCGTGGCTTACCGCCTGATCGTTGGGCCGCCGCCTTACAAGCAGCCGCTGAGTAGGTTCAATCGAGTCGGCAGTACGGCGGCCCATTGGCTGCTCTATGGGCTGATGATCCTCATGCCGGTGACCGGCTATGTCTTCACCGGAGCGGGAGGCCATCCATTGCCGTTCTACGGATTGTTCGAGTGGCCCAGTGTCGTGCCGAAGGACAAGGCGCTCTCCCAACTTGCCGGCGCTTTTCACTATTGGGGTGCCTGGGCGATCTGCTCAGTTCTAATCATCCACATATTGGCTGTGGTGTGGCATAGCTTGGCGAAGCGCGATGAGGTTCTCGGTAGGATGCTGCCAACTCAAGGCGCTCAGACATGACTCGCCGAAGCGCTTGAACCCCAATGAGCCAGAGAACACGACGCAGCGACGTGTAGCTGAAGCTATCCGTTGCGCAGCCGGTCCAACAGCTCCTCGCTCGGATAGCCGTCGGCGGGAAGCCCGTATTTGACCTGCATTTGGCGGATCGCATCGCGCGTGCTTGCGCCGATCACGCCATCGATCTTGCCAACGTCGAAGCCGCGCTTGGCAAGCAGCTGCTGAAGCTCCTTGAGCTCTGGGAGGGTCAGGACCGGCGCATTGCCGGGGTTGAGCGGAGGCGCGCCGGCGAGACGCGAGGCGTAATAGGCGGCCGTCGTCGAGTAGACGAGCGACTTGTTCCACTCGAGATAGACGTCGAAATTGGGGTAGGTCAGAAAGGCCGGGCCGAAGCGTCCCATCGGCAGATGTAGCCCGACCGGGACGTTGTCGGTCGGGATGGGCTTGCCGTTGGCGTAGGTGACGCCGTGCTGCGCCCAAAAGGCGCGCGGCTTCTTGATGGTGACGTCGGCCTGATCCCAGGGGAGATTGGCCGGCACGCGCACCTCCTCGATCCAAGGCTGATTGGGCTGCCAGCCGAGACCCTTGAGATAGTTCGCAGCCGAAGCGAGAGCATCGGGCGTATCGCTGATGAGATTGCGGGTGCCGTCGCCGTCGAAATCGACGGCATATTTGTAATAGACGGTCGGTACGAATTGGAACTGGCCGACCTCTCCGGCCCAAGGCCCGTGCATCTCGCTTGGCGTGAGATCGCCGCGCTGGATGACGCGCAGCGCATCCATCAGCTGCTCTCTGAATTCGTCGGGGCGCCGGCAATCGAAAGCGAGCGTGGCGAGTGAGCGCAGCGTGTCCATGTTGCCCATCACTTTGCCGAAATCGGTTTCGAGCCCCCAAAAGCCCACCAGCACTGGACCCGGCACACCGTATTGCTGCTGGATCTTGGCAAAGGTCGCCGCGTTCCTCTTGAGCAAGGCGGAGCCCATGCTGAGCCGGTTGCCGTTGACCATGCGGCCAGAGAACTGGAGGAAGCTCTGGGCGAACACGCCCTGGCCGCGGTCCTTGGCGATCACGGCGGGATCGTAGCTCAACCCGTCGAGCGCTTCCGATACGACTTGCGGCGAGATTCCTTGCGCGATGGCGTCCTTCTTGAAGGCTTGCAACCAGGCGGGAAAGGTCGCGGGGCTCGCGCATCCGGCGGCGTAGGCGCTCGGCGTGAATGCGCTGGGCGCCACGATAAGCGCCGCAGCGAGGCCGAGAATTGAAGTGATGGCGGAGGTGGACGTGGAGAAGAAGGCGAGGAAGGAGGGTTTGCGCATAGCCTCACTGTGCCGATGGGTGATGGTCAGTCAAGGGGAAGGACCTTGGGGTAACGCTCATGAGCCGGGAGTCTGCTCGAAGGGAAGCTTCGAGGGAAGGATGAGCAAGATGAGGAGCGGAATTGGCCCAAGTAAGGCGGCCACCCACGCGTACACCGCAAGGAAGGTAACGCCGAGCGCGATCAGGGGGAGGACATCGTCCATCTGAGACTACGGATCGCCCTTCTCATGGGTGGCCATGAGCTCAGCCTTGCCCAGCACGTGTCCCTGCATCGCGGCCTCGAGCTCGGCCTTGCTGAGAGCCTTGGCGGGCAGCCTCACGTCGAGCGCATAGAGCTTGTGGAAATAGCGATGCCGCCCGATCGGCGGGCAAGGGCCCCCATAATTCTTCTTGTGAAAATCGTTCACGCCTTGGACCGCCCCCGCCGGGAGACCGGCCGCGGACGCATTCTCCGCAAGCTCCTTCGTCTCTGGCGGTAGGTTGAACACGACCCAATGCACCCAGACACGCTGCGGAGCCTTCGGGTCCGGCGCATCCGGGTCGTCGATGACGAGCGCGAGCGACTTGGTGCCTTGCGGCACGTCCTCGAACACAAGCGGTGGCGAGACGTCGTCGCCTTCGCACGTATAGCTCGATGGGATCTTGCCGCCTTGCTTGAAGGCCGGGGAAGTGAGCGTGAGAGCCATCGCCGTTCCCGCACCAGTGCCAAAGAGCAGAAGGTCAATGCCGATGAGCAACGAGCCGAGCAGACGCAAACGGGTCCGGCCCCGTCCCTTCGCCAATCCGTCGTGCGCCCGACAGCACCTCACCAAGGCACTTGCCGGTAGGCCTAATCGGTATGTGGCGGCAACTCACCAAGCCTGAGCCGCTCTGTGAGTACCGCGATGCGCTTAGAGGCTTCTCGCCTCGTCAGGCCCTGCTTGTAAGCCCCGGGCTCGCAGGCCTCGTTAGCCAGCGTCTGGAGGTAAGCAGCTTGCGCACCGGTCATGGGCTCCCGCCCGGCGTATTCGCCCGCCGAGAGCTGCTGGCTCTCTTGCGGCTCTTGAGTCTTCTTCTTCTGCGTCATCGCAGTCGGTCCTCGAGTCCTTTCCTTGGCGTTGGCGTTCCTCTGTAAGCGACACTCTGACAATAAACATTGAAAAGGGCAAGGATTAGGCAGGGTTTGCCAAAGGATTGAACAGCTTTCTTATCCGCTCACGAAGCGAGCATTCTCAATTCGGCCTGTAATATCAGCGTCGGCGCCAAGTCCCTCCGACGCCGATCAGGGCTCCGACATCGATTCTGCTTTGTTGCCCTGCGGAAGCGCGGGCCGGCTGCTTTCGCGGGTGCGAAAGAGACCCATCGGGCCCCCTGTCCGTCCCCGCCGTCAACCTTAACAAAAGAAAAACAGCCCGTGCCCACACATCGCCCCTCAATGACCCTTGCCTAGCCCATTTTTTGCCTTCTTGAGCCGTAGCTTACCGCAGTGCACCAACGAGTGCGGCCGGCTCGAGTCGTCGTCGGTCTCCTAACCTCCCAGACAATCGAATAAGGAGCATTAAGCGTATGTTCAGTATGCGAGCCAAGATGATTAGCGTGGGGCTTCTCGGCACCGCTGCATTGCTACCTCTCGATGTCGCCAAGGCGGACCAGGTCGGCCATGCCTCCTGGTACTCGCTGCCGGCAAATGTCACGGCAAGTGGCGAGCGAATGAACCCGAACGAACTCACGGCCGCACATCGTTCGCTGCCGTTCGGAACGAGGGTGTTGGTCGAGAACTTGACCAATGGACGCTCGGTGGTCGTGCGAATCAACGACCGCGGACCCTTTATCGGGGGTCGCATCATCGATCTATCCAAGGCGGCTGCTGCAAGCATTGGCATGCTTGGCGCAGGCACGGCCCAGGTACGGATCACCACCACGGCGCCCGATGGCGGCAGCGCTCTGGCTGCTTTGGGTGAAGCGACTGCAAAGGCGAAGAGGGGCGTGGCGCTTGCGGCCAAGGAGAGCGCCACGGCTGAGCCGCATCGTGTGGCAAGGTCCGCCGCTCCGGCACGCCTGATCGAGGCGAGGAATCGCCCGACCAGGACCCTCAAGCCGACGGCCGTGGCCTCGCTGTCGCCGGTCAAGGCGAAGACCAGACTTGCCGTCGCTTCGACCAAGACGAAGAGATTCACCGTGGGTCATAACTCTCAGGCCAAGATCGCTGTCGCTTGGGAGCCGCCGCGCTCGAAGAAGATGGCACAACTGGCGGCAAAGGGCGCCCGCTCGACGCACGTTGCCGTCTCCTATTCTTACAAGCCTGCCACGCGCGCTTCAGCGCGCGGGCGGGTCGCGGCAGCCTCGGCGCATCCTTATGCGATCTTCGCGAGCACCCCGGGCTTCATGCAGCCTGCGGCGTCGTGATTGCCAACGCCTAACGCCGCCAGCGGACGATCGCTGGCGGCGGGCGCGATCTGCAAGCTTAGTCCCCCAAGGCCGCGAGGCGCCCCCGGTTTAGGGTGATTCCTCGGGCTTGAGTGGGATGGACGCAGCGCCGACCGGCCCCCGGCATTTGACCATTTGGAGAAGGCCGGGCCTGCCCAAGCCGGCTGACCCCTTCCCGTTCCGCCTCGACCTGCCCGCCCCCGGCAGGATGTTGCGTCACAACATCGCGTGCCGTGAGCCCCTTAGGGCAAGTGGTGGAAATACCTGCAAAACGCGAAAATCGTCATCTTCAGGTAACATCTAAGCGTTGCATGGAAGCGCTAGGCAGAGAATGGCGGAAATAGGATAGTCCGCCCGGCGGAAAGACTCCGCCAACTCACTCAACAGGGGGAACACGATGATCAAGAAATTTCTCATTGCCGGAGCCGCACTTGCGGTGATTGCCGCTTATTCGGTCGCCTCGCAGCCGGTCGAGGCCGGGAGCTGCATTGTCGCTTCAGGCAAAGGGCGCGCCTTGAACGATGCCAAGGCTACCGATAAGTCGATGAAGCACCTGAAACACGTGATCGACCACTGGGCGCACAAGAACAAGGACAAGGTCGTGAAGGTAGGGAAGAGCCACACCACCTGCACGAAGAAGGGCCCGCTTGCCGTTTGCACGAGTTCCGCCAAAGTTTGCGGATAACGGCAGCCCATACGAAGCTTGCGAAGGTGCGGGTGACAATCGGTAACCGACGCCGGTCAGAGTGAGGGGTAATCGAGGGACGATTTGAAACGTTCCGCCCCCAACCGTATCGTCAGCTGGTCGCCGTGCTTCCCGGCCTTCGCAAGCTTCTTCCTCTCACCGCCGTCCTAGCGGCCGCCGTGTTGCCTGTCGTGGCTGGCGGGATCACCGCTCAGGAGCGAAATGGCAACGCCAGCGCGGCGCAAGTTCAAGGAACTCCTGTCGTGCGCGCGCGGGGCGTGGGCGGATATTCGCTGACTTTGAGCGACATTTGGGGGCCAGCCAAGATGCCTCCTATCCCCAAAGACTTCGGCCCGCATTTTGATTTTCCGCCTGAGCCGCTAAACGGCGGACTGACGCACGAATCCCTATCCAAATTAAGCATCCGGCAGCACGCGTTCTCGGCGAGAATGCGAGCCACATGGGTCTTGCGCTTGGCCCGCTCGCGCCCCTAGAGTGAGGCGTTTTGCGGGCAGACTGCGAACCCGGGTGGAGAATTGGACGCGTACGCTCGTTGGGAGGAGACGCGATTTCTTACCCCGATTTCTAGACTCGCCTGAACTTTCGCGGGCCGTTCGCACGCGAACAAATTGGAAGGGGGAAAGGAGCGTCCCATGCGTCAGACCGGAACGGTCAAGTTCTTCAATCACTCGCGGGGGTTCGGCTTCATCACGCCGGACGATGGTGGAAAAGACGTGTTTTTGCACATCTCGGCCTTGCAGCGCTCGGGCCTTCCGGCGCTGGATGAAGGTGCGCGCGTCACGTTCGAAACCGAGCCAGACCGCCGTGGCAAGGGTCCGCAAGCCGTCAACGTGCAGATGGGCGAATAGCTCTCTCCCCGACATTCGAATCTTGTTCCATGCGCCCCGATAGCGGCGTCGCAACACGCTGTTGTCGGCGGGGCGTTGCATTTTCACGCGCCTGGCTTTGCTGCCACGCGCCAAGCGGGGCGCCATGACGATTGAGCGGCCGCAAGGTGAGGAACTTGCGCTTGCGCGCACGCTGAAACGTCTCGCCGAGGACGAGGCCGCTTCTCTCGAGCGGCTGTTCCGGCTTCTTGCCATCCCGAGCATCTCAACCGACCCTGCCCATCATGACAGTTGCCTTGTGGCGGCCGAATGGTGCGCCGCCTCCTTGAGTGATATCGGCTTCAACGCGCGCGTCGAGCCAACTCTTGGCAAGCCGATGGTCGTCGGGCATTGGCGCGCCAAAGGGAAAAGCGAAGCGCGGCTTCATGTGCTGTTCTACGGCCATTACGATGTGCAGCCCGCCGACCCACTGGAGGAATGGGATGCTCCCCCTTCTCTCCGCGTCTTGTTGAGGACCCGCGTCACGGAATGATGATCGTTGCGCGCGGCGCCTCCGACGACAAAGGCCAGGTCATGACTTTCATCGAGGCATGCCGCGCCTGGCTCGCCGGGCATGGAACCGTGCCCGTCGATGTCAGCGTGCTCCTCGAGGGCGAGGAGGAATCGGGAAGCCCGAGCCTAGCTCCTTTCCTCGCAACACACGGTGATGAGCTCAAAGCCGACCTCGCGCTCGTCTGCGATACCGGACAATGGGACGAAGACACACCCGCGATAACGGCCTTCCTGCGCGGTCTTGCCTTCTCCGAGATCACGATCACGGGGCCTTCACGCGATCTTCATTCCGGACTCTACGGCGGCCCTGCGCGCAATCCGTTGCAAGTGCTCGCCGAGATCCTTGGCACATTGCACGAAAAAAACGGCCGCGTTGCCATTCCCGGATTTTACGATGGCGTCCGCCAACCCTCACCGAGTGAGATCGCCGCGTGGCGCACGCTCGGCTTCGATAGCGCAAGCTTTCTCGGCGGGATCGGCTTGAGCACCCCGGCTGGCGAGACGGATTACAGCATCCTCGAGCAGCTGTGGTCGCGTCCGACGGCCGAAATCAACGGCATCCACGGCGGCTATGGCGGACCCGGCACGAAGACGGTGATTCCGTCGCGCGCCACCGCCAAGCTCTCGTTCCGGCTCGTCCCCAGACAGGAGCCGCACAAGATCATCCACGGCTGGCATCGCTTCGTGGAGGAGCGTTTGCCGGCCGATGCGAACGCCACCTTCGCCGGCGAAGGCGGCTCCCCGGCCGTCGGCTTCGATACGAGCGCACCCGCATTCCAGGGCGCCGCGCGTGCGCTTCAGGCCGAATGGGGCAAGCCCCCGGTGATGATCGGCTGCGGCGCCTCGATCCCCATCGTCGAATCTTTTCGCTCGCGGCTCGGCATGGACGTGCTTCTCATCGGTTTTGCCCTCGACGATGACCGCATCCACGCGCCGAACGAGAAGTACAACCTCAGAAGCTTCACCAAGGGAGCGCGCAGCTGGGCGCGCATCTTGGCCGAGCTCGGTGCCATGCACGACGATGTCACGGCCTAGCCTCGTCCTCGCCGCCGCCGTCGCGATCGCCCTCATTGCCGTCTACGCGATGCGTGGGCCGGGTGGCCCGGAGCACGACCTGCCTGGCAATTTCGATTACTACGCGCTCGTGCTCGGCTGGGCGCCGACCTATTGCAATAGCCAAGGCCGCTTGCGCAAGGATGCCGAGTGCGACGGACAGGTGCCGCGTGCCTTCGTGCTGCACGGGCTCTGGCCGCAATATCAGAAGGGTTGGCCCGAGAACTGCCATACGGCGAGCAATCCGTGGGTTCCAGGCGAGGTGATCGGCGAGATGCGCGATATCATGCCGAACAAGAACCTTGTCATTCACGAGTACCGGACGCACGGCACGTGCTCGGGGCTGGATCCCGAGCGCTATTTCGCCGTCTCGCGCCAGCTCTACGAGCGCATCGCCGTCCCGCCGGAGTTCAAGGCGACCGATGCCGCGCTCCAACTGTCGGCAAACGAGATCGAGCGAGACTTCCTCGCCGCCAACCCCTGGCTAAAGCCCGAGATGATCTCGGTTACCTGCCGCAAAGGAAAGCTTCTCGATGTCCGGGTCTGCTTCGATCGCGACCTGGCGCCGCGAAACTGCGGTTCGAACGAGGACCAAAGCCGGCTCTGTAGCGCGAGCGAGATCGTCGTCCCACCCGTCGAACGCTGAGCCGGCGCGTCGAACCGCGTCTTAGAAGCGGTAGATCAGCGAGCCGCGATAAGTGTTCGCGTCCGGATCGTAGGTGACCGATCCGCCCGGATAGTTGACCTTCTTTGAATCGAAGTCGGTAAACTGATAGTCGAAGCGCGCGCTCCAATTCGGGTTGAGCGCGACCTCGGCGCCACCGCCGGCGCTCCAGCCGAAGAAATCTGCGTTTCCGCCACCGCCACCCGGGCCTTGGATCGGCAGGTCGGCGTTCGCCCACGCGCCGCCGAACGTGCCGAACACGAGGACGCGCGGAGAGATGGCGTAGCCGGCGCGGAGCCGCAAATCGGCCATGGCATCAATGTTCGGGCTGGCAAGATTCGCACCGCCATTGAAGTGCCTACTGCCGCTGATGTCGGCGCCGAGGAAATCGCCTTCGATGCCCACCACGACCGGTCCCCTTTGCCAGCTCCACCCGCCGATGACCCCGCCCAGCACACCGCTCGAATCGATCGACCCGCTCGAAGGCGAGAAATCGTAGCTCACCGTGGCGCCGCCCACCGTGCCGCCGAGATACCAGCCTTCGAAGACATTCTCGGGCGGTAGCGGCCGCTCGTAGGCAGGGGCAAGCGGAGACGGCGGAAGGTCGGCACTAAGGACTGGGCTTGAGGCCGTGGCGCTGGCCGTTAGCGCGGCAGCAAGAGCCACAGCCTGGTACAATCGCGTACGCATTACAGGTTCCCTCACGATCGGAAGGCTCCGGTCCGTCGTCGCGCCAGCACGAATCGTGCACTGGACCAAGCGCTCACGGCCCCAGGGTAGTGCCCTACCCTTACCGAGGATTAACGGTGAACCGAGGCGAAACTTGGCAAGGTCAACGGCGGGTTAATGACCATCCCAAGGCGGGACGAATAGAGAACCCGAGCGTTCCGGTCACCTGGTGTTGCCCACGGCGCGGAATAAGGCGACGCAGCCCTGCCGTTCCACCTCGACCAGGCCAAACCGCCGCCTCAGCCCCTCCGACAGCAACTCGAAGTCGTCCTCGCGATTGTTGAATACGCCCTTGGCATTATAGAGATCGAGCAATTTCCGGGCCGCGCCGTTCGGCGCGATACCGCGCCCGAGAATGGTTGCTCCGAACAACACCGCGCGCTCGCGCATGAGCGGACGCAGATAGTCGATCGCTGCGAGCTTCTCGCTTAGGCGGCCGGGCAAACAATGCAGCACATAAGTGAGCCCGATGCTGTCGAAAGGCTCAAGACCTCTGGGAAGACGGGCGAGGAGATTGGCCTGGCAGAGGCTCGGGTCGAACCGCGCAAGACGTCGCGCGGCGCGATCGAGACAGTTCTGATTGATGTCGAGCAGGACGAGGCGGTCGAACTCGGCACCATTGGCGCGGTCGAGAAAGAAGCCGGTGCCGATCCCGGCCTCAAGATGGTTGGCGGAAAGATTGGCACGGTACAGCTCGAGCAATCGCCGCGTCGGACAACCCCAGGCGACATGGTTCGACAGCCCATGCACCACGAGGTCGTAGAAATTGAGCATTGCCGGCGTGTAGATCGCGTGCGCTTTCGCGACCGCATCCGTGTCGGGGTGAAGCGCCGCCATACACCTCTCTCTTCCAATCACAACGGCTTGTCGCTTTATGATGACATGGTCTCACAACTTGACCATCACATGGCGCGCGACGGTGTAGTCCTCGAGCGCATACATCGAGAGGTCCTTGCCATAGCCCGAGGCTTTGAGGCCGCCATGCGGCATCTCGCTCACCAGCATGAAATGGGTGTTGATCCAGGTGCAGCCGTACTGGAGCCGGGCTGCCGTTGCCATCCCCTTGCCGATATCGGCGGTCCATACCGACGAGGCGAGCCCATAGTCGCTGTCATTAGCCCACGCCACCGCCTGGTCGACGTCGTCGAAGCGCGTGACCGACACAACGGGGCCGAACACTTCCTTGCGCACGATCTCGTCGTTCTGCAAGGCACCCGCGACGACGGTCGGCTCGAAGAAGAAGCCCTTGCCGCCGGGGGACTTCCCGCCTGCGGCAACGGAGATATGTTTCTCCTTTGCCGCGCGGTCGACGAACCCAGCGACGCGAGATTTCTGAGCCTTCGAGATCAGAGGTCCAATCTCGTTTTCGTCATCGTTCGGCAGATTGTACTTGATCTCCTTGATGGCGCTCGAAAGGTCAGCCACGAGATTGTCGTAAACTTTCTTGCCGGCATAGACGCGGCATGCGGCCGTGCAGTCCTGACCGGCATTGTAATAGCCGAATGACTTCAGGCCGGCGACCACCGACGCTATGTCGGCATCGTCGAACACGATGACCGGGGCCTTGCCGCCAAGCTCTAGATGGGTGCGCTTGATCGTGCCCGATGCCGCTTGCAGCACCTTCCTGCCCGTGTCGACGCTACCGGTGAGCGACACCATGGCGATCTTGGGGTGGTTGATGAGGGCCTGGCCGGTCGTCGCTCCGCGTCCGCTGACGACATTCACCACCCCCTCGGGGAAAATATCGGCAATGATCTTGGCAAGCTTCAGCGTCGTGAGCGGCGTCTGTTCCGACGGCTTGAGCACGATCGTGTTGCCGCCCGCCAGCGCCGGTGCGAGCTTCCATGCCGCCATCATCAGCGGATAGTTCCACGGCGCGATCGAGCCCACCACGCCAATGGGGTCGCGGCGGATCATGGAGGTGTGGCCGGCCATATATTCGCCGGCGACGGCGCCATGCATGTTGCGCGCGGCGCCCGCAAAGAAGCGGAAACAATCCGAGATCGCCGGCATCTCGTCCTGGAGAACGCGGATCCTCGGCTTGCCGGTATTCAGCGCTTCGAGCGCGGCGAACGCTTCGGCATCGCGGTCGATAGCATCGGCGAGCTTCAACAAAAGGCCCGACCGCTCGACCGGGGTTGTGCGCGACCAGGACTGAAACGCCTTCGCCGCAGCTTCGACGGCCGCATCAACTTGTGCGGGAGAAGCGTCCGGAAACGTGACGATCGTCTCCTCGGTCTTGGGATTGATCACGGCCTCTGGCGCATCGGCGCCGGCAACGAAATTCGCGCCAATCAACATTTGTGTGTCGAGCATGGATTGTTCCTCCACCTGCAGCTTGGCTACCGGCTATTTTGATGATCCGCCAGTATGCTCGCCTTCGCGCGTCAGATAATAGGCGCAGAGGATCGGCAAGAGCGTGACGGCGATGACGAAGACCGCGACCACATTGGTCACGGGGCGCTGGCGCGGTCGAATGAGCTCGGACAACATCCAGATCGGCAGTGTCGTCTGCTGACCAGCGGTGAATGTCGTGACGATAACCTCATCGAAGGACAACGCAAAGGCGAGCATGCCGCCGGCGAGCAGCGCGGTCCCGATCTGCGGCAAAATCACGTGACGGAAGGTTTGGAAGCCGTTGGCACCGAGATCCATCGACGCCTCGATCAGATTGCTCGAGAGCCGCCTGAAGCGGGCGATGGCATTATTGTAGACGACCACGATGCAGAACGTGGCGTGCCCGAGCACGATAGTCCAGATCGAGAAATCGATGCCCATGATGTCGAAGGCCGAGCGCAGCGATATGCCGGTAATGATGCCGGGCAGAGCGATCGGCAGAACGAACAGCAGCGAGATGGTCTCGCGGCCGAAGAACTTGGCGCGCGACAGCGCAGCGGCCGCAAGCGTGCCGAAGATGAGCGCAAGCATGGTCGCGATCACGGCAACCTCAAGCGAGAGATAGAGCGGCGGCCAAATATCCGGCCTGTCGAACCAGGCGACGTGGAACCATTTGGTGGTGTAGCCGGGCGGCGGAAACTCGAAGCTCTTTTCCTCGGTGGTGAAGGCGTAGAGCAGGATCAACGCCAAGGGCAGGTGCAAAAACAGGAGCCCGGCGATGGCCGCGATGCGGAGGCCGAGAGGTTTCTCGCGATTGGCGTCAGAGGACATCGAACGCCCCCATGCGCTTCGCCACCGACAAATAGATGCCCATGATCACCATGGGAACCACGGTGAAGGCGGCGGCGAGCGGAACATTCCCGGCCGTGCCCTGCAGCGTGTAGACCGCCTGCCCGATCATGAGACGCGAGTTCCCGACGATCGTCGGCACGATGTAATCGCCGAGCGTGAGCGAGAAGGTGAAGATCGAGCCGGCGATGATGCCCGGCAGCGCGAGCGGAAAGATCACCGTCCAGAAGGTCTGTCTCGGCTTGGCGCCGAGATCGGCCGAGGCCTCGATATAGTTGACTGGAACGCGCTCGAGTGCCGCCTGGGTCGGCAGGATCATGTAGGGAATCCAGATATAGACGAATACCAGGAACGTGCCGATATAGCTGAACGAGAGTGACGGGCCGCCAACAATTGGCAATGCCAAGATCCGGTCGAGCAACCAGGAGAGATGGACCCCATTGGCAAGCCAAGTGATAATACCCTCCTTGGCCAAGATCAGCTTCCAGGCATAAATCTTGACGAGATAGCTCGACCACAGCGGCATCATCACCGCGAGATAGAACAGCGCCTTGGTCCAGCCGCGCGCATAGCGCGCCGCGTAGTAGGCGATCGGAAAGGCGATCACCGCACACGCCAGCGTAACCAGCGCCGACATCATCACCGTGCGAATAATGATCTGGAGGTTGGCCGTCTCCAGGAGTTGCTTATAAGTCGACAGGGTGAACTCGTGGATGATGAGGCCAGAATAATCGTCGAGCGAGTAGAAGCTCTGCAGCAGCAGCGCAAACAGCGAACCGATATAGACGACGCCGATCCACAGGAGCGGCGGCAGCAGGAGCACCAAGGTCAGGACTTTGGAGTGTCTGAAGAAGAAATCGGAGATTCCGTTGAGAACGCCGCCCTCTCCTTCCGCAATCGCCACATGGCTCATGCGCCGTCCTCCATGGTGACCATGGCAGACTTCGGCCAAATGAGCCGCACGCTGTCGCCCTCCTTGAAGCTTGCCGCCCCGTCGGCGGGAACCTCGGCGTGGATGCGAATGTCGCCGCTCCCCACGCTGAAGCGCGTGACCGAGCCCTGGTAGGAGACCATCTTGATCTCGCCGTCGGTCGAGGTGCTTCCCGCCGGCACCTTACTGTCCGACGCGAAGACGCCGATCCTCTCAGGCCTAAGACTCGTCCACTTCGCGGCTCCGCCGTGGCGCGCAGCGAACTCGGGAGCAAGCAGGTTCGATGATCCCACGAAGTCGGCCACGAAGCGCGAGCAGGGCCGATCATAGATGTCGGAAGGCGATCCGACCTGAACGATCTTGCCGTCGTTGAAAATAGCGACGCGATCGGCCATCGACAGGGCTTCGCCCTGATCGTGAGTGACGAACACGAACGTGATGCCGAGCTTTTCCTGCAGTGCTTTGAGTTCCTCCTGCATCTGCTCGCGGAGCTTGAGATCGAGCGCGCCAAGGGGCTCGTCGAGAAGCAGCACTTTGGGACCGTTCACCAGGGCGCGGGCGAGAGCGACGCGCTGGCGCTGTCCGCCGGAAAGCTGCGCGGGACGGCGGTCCTCATAACCGGCGAGCTGCACCATGGCGAGCGCGTCTCTTGCCTTGACCTCACGCTCGGCCTTGGCAACACCCTTGATCCGAAGGCCGTAAGCGACGTTCTCGCCGACCGTCATATGCGGGAAAAGCGCATAGTCCTGGAACACCGTATTGACGTTCCGCTTGTAGGGCGGCACGCCCTCGGCGGTCTCACCGAAAATCTCGATATGTCCCTCGTTTGGCTGCTCGAAGCCGGCGATGAGGCGCAGGCAGGTGGTTTTCCCCGAGCCTGAGGGCCCGAGCATGGCGAAGAACTCGCCCTCGGCGATGTCGAGCGTCACGCCGTCGACGGCCCTGACCGAGCCGAAACGGCGCGAGACATTGACGAACCTAACGGCAGGCGACATGGGCTGCGCCGTCGCGGGAGCGGCCCCGCTCTAGAGAGTGGGGACCGCTCGTTGTTAGACGCATCACTTGCCGAGGATGGCGATATAGTCCTTCGCCCATTGCGAGTAAGGAACGCAGCTGCCTTCCTTCTCGCATTTCGCCGTTGGCGTCCTCCAGAACCAGATCTGGTCGAAATTGTCGAAGCCGTTGGTGGCGCAACCGGTGTCGGTCAGGAGCTCGTCGCCCTTGCACGCGGCGGGCACTGCGGGCACCGAACCGAACCAGGCGGCGACGTCGCCTTGCACCTTCGGGTTCAGCGAATGCTCGAGCCACTTATAGGCGCAGTTCGGATGCTTGGCGTCCGCATGCATCATGGTGGTGTCGGCCCATCCCGTTGCCCCTTCCGCCGGGATCGTCGAAGCCACAGGCTTCTTGTCGGCTTCCAGCAGATTGACCTGATACGGCCACGACGAGGACGCTACGACGCCTTCGTTCTTGAAGTCGTCGACCTGCACCGTCGCATCGTGCCAGTAGCGGCCGACGAGCGCCCTCTGCGCCTGAAGCAGCGTAATCGCCGCCTTATATTGATCAGGGGTGAGCTCGTAGGGATTGGTGATCTTGAGCTCAGGCTTCGTCTTCATCAGGTAGAGAGCGGCGTCCGCGATATAGATCGGGCCGTCATAGGCCTGCACCCGCCCCTTGTTGCTCTTGCCGTCGGGAAGCGTCTGCTCGATGAACACCACGCCCCAGGTCTTGGGCGCTTCCTTGAACACATCCGTGTTGTAAGCGAGCACGTTCGGGCCCCACTGATACGGAACGCCGTAATGCACGCCGTCGACCGTGTGCCACGGCGCGTCCTGGAGACGCTTATCGACTGTGTTCCAGCTCGGGATCAGATCGACATTGACCGGCTGCACTTTCTTGCCGGCAACCAATCTGAGCGACGCGTCGCCCGAAGCAGTGACGAGATCGAACCCGCCTTGGTTCATCAGCGTGACCATCTCGTCGGAGGTGGCCGCCGTCTTGACGTTGACCTTGCAGCCCGTCTCCTTCTCGAAGGCCGTCACCCAGTCATAGGCCTTGTCGCTCTCACCGCGCTCGATATAGCCCGGCCAGGCGACGATATCGACCTCGCCTTCGCCCGCGCCGACCGCCTTAGGCATTTCGGCAAATGCAGTGCCGCCAAGGGCAATCAGAGCGACGGCGGATGCTAGGACATTTAACGTGGGCTTCATTTCTTTGTCTCCTCAGAACGAGATACGACTGTCCCCTCAAACGAGGCGCGAGCGACCGCAGATTTTTCGGATTATGGGTTTGGACAGGACGCGCAACCCCCCGATAAACCACGAGGAATGTTAGTCTAGCACGGGGCCGAGCGCCACAGGAAAGCAACCGTCTCGCACCTGCTCAAACGACCGACGTGCCTGTCCATTTATTTGTGCAGTGCCATGATCTTTATGAGCGCGGCGGAGGCGCGGTTTCCACTCTGCACGCCGCCATTCATAAAGCCGAGAAACTCGCTGCTTGTGTGCTCACCGGCGAATTGCAAACGCCCCTTGAGAGCCGGCTCCGGCGCCACATCGAGCAGGGTGGTGTACTGGCCCACTTTGGCACTGGCGTAGCTCCCGAGCGTGTAGGGATAAACGGCCCAGAACCAGGAGGTGACCGCATTCGGGTCGAGGCTGTCGGCCATCTTCTGCGACATCTTGGGAAGGTCGGCGCGGAAGGCGTCGAGCGCGGACTTCGCATCGGTCAGCCCAGGCTTAGCGCCGAGATAGTTGGTGATGATACCCGCCTCGCCCGGCTGCGCGCGGCTCGAATCCCACAGATTCTGAAAGCCGAGGTCGGAGTAGAAGGTGCCGTCCGACGGCGCCGGAAGGCCCGTGTCGGACCCCCGCCATGGGCGCGACGTGGTGCCATTCATGACCTTGGCATTGATCCCGTAGCCGAGTTCCCGAATGCATTTCAGCTTCTCGGCTCCCAGGTTCAAGCTCTCAAGTCCGTTGACCTGCCGAAGCTTGGTGAATGGCAAAGCGAGGATCACGGCATCGTAGCTGACCGTCTGCGCGCCTCCGGGAGCATCGAAGGTCATGACGATTTGCTTGTCTTTTTGATCGAGCCCCGTCAACGCGAAGCCCTGCTTCATCTCGATCTTGTTCTGAAGCGCGTTCACCAGAGCCGTGATAAGCGCCGACGATCCGCCCTTGATGCGGTAGATTTCGTCGCTCGGGCCGAACATCGAGAAGGGCTTGCTCATGTCGGTGGTGATGAAATCCACCAAAGCCAGGCTGGACTGGTCCTCGGTCAGCAGTCCGTATTCGATGTTATAGGCCACATCGAGCACATCGATCGTCCAGTCGTCGGTCTTGCCGCGAAACTGCTCAAGATAGGCCTTGAGGCTCACGTTATCGAGCTTGCGCGCATGCGCCGTCCAGTTGTCGTCCTTGTCGGTGAGCTTGGCGGCGTCCTTGGCGATCTGCTTGGCGATCGGCCCGAAGGCCCCGCTCTTCTTTGCCGGGTCGATCATGTCCGACGGCGTATGGAACACGCCCTTGAAGAAATAGAGGTCGTCGCCGCCGTCGGCGGTTAGGTTCTCCATCTCCACGCCGACTTCCTTGGCGAGCGTCTGCAGATCTTCATGATCGGTGTCGACGAACTCACCGCCGAGCTCGCAGAACATGCCTTTGTAGAAATCGTATTGGGTGAACATGCGGCCACCCCAGCGATTGCTCGCCTCGAACAGAACCGGCGACGCACCGGCGGCGTGCAGGCGATAGGCCGCAGTCAAACCGGCGACGCCGCCGCCGACGATGGCAACGGTGTGCGGCACGGGTTTCTTGTGCCGCTCCTTCTGCTTGGCATAGGCGCTCCAATCGCCAACTGGCGCCAGCGCCGCAGCACCTGCCGCGGCCGCCGATAGCCGCAACAGGCTCCGTCTGGTCAGCGCCGATGATCGTGGAAAGACCACACCGTGTTCATGAGACGCGTGGGCAAGGGCTCTCTTTACGGCGGCGAATAACGGCGTGCGCGACATGGAATGGCCCTCCCCTTTTCAGTGCGGAGTTTGTCATAGACGGCGGCGATGGTGAAGCAACTGAATGACACCGCCACTAACATTTGGGTGAAGGCAACAGGCACGAGGCGGGCAGCGGCTTGCTGGTGACATCCCTGAGCGCGAAGCTCGATTTCAGCCGCGCGACGCCTGGCAGCCGAGAGAGCTGCTCTTTATGAATGCGCTCGAAATCGGCGAGGTCGCGCGCCATGACGGTGACGAGATAGTCGTCCTCGCCCGACATGAGATGACAGGAGACGACCGACGGCGCGCTGGCAACGGCCTCCTCGAAGGCCTTGAGCAGGTCCTCGTTCTGGCTCTTGAGGCCGATCTGCACGATCACCGTCATGGCGAGACCGAGCGCTTGCCGGTTGATGCGCGCCTGGTAACCTTGAATCACGCCCTCCTCTTCCAGGGCGCGAATGCGGCGGGCGATTGCGGTCGCCGAGAGCGGAATGCGCTCGGCAAGCTCGACCTGGCTCAGCCGGCCGTCCTCGAGCAATGCGCCAAGGATGGCGCGATCAAGCGCGTCTAGCTCTATTTCTTTCATTTTTGGGCGTTCTATAGCGGTTTAACGCACGAATCTTGCGTAGTTTAGCATTTTTCCGCTCGGAACGCCAATAATCATCTCCCGATTCATGCGATGCTCTGTTCACGGGAAACTTTCCCCTGCGGAGGTCATCATGCGCATCGGCGTTCCGACTGAGATCAAATGCAATGAGTTCAGGGTTGGGCTCGTGCCGGGCTCGGTTCGTGAGTTGACGGCGCGCGGTCACGAGGTCGTGGTGCAGTCAGGCGCCGGCGCCGGCATTTTTGCCACCGATGCCGATTACGAGAAGGCCGGCGCGCGCATCCTGCCGACGGCTGACGCGGTGTTCGCCGAGGCCGAGATGATCGTCAAGGTCAAGGAGCCGCAGGCGGTCGAGTATCGCCGGCTGAAGCCGCACCAGATCCTCTTCACTTATCTTCACCTCGCTCCCGATCCGGAGCAGGCCCGTGGCCTGCTGGCATCCGGCGCGACGGCCATTGCCTATGAGACCGTGACCGATGCCGCCGGCGGACTCCCTCTGCTCGCGCCGATGAGCGAGGTCGCCGGCCGTCTGGCCATCGAGGCCGCAGCCATCGCGCTCCGCCGCCCGACCGGCGGGCGCGGCGTGCTGATGGGCGGCGTCCCCGGCGTTCGCCCTGCCAAAGTCGTGGTGCTCGGCGGCGGCGTGGTCGGCACACATGCCGCGCGCATGGCTGCCGGTCTTGGCGCCGAGGTTGCGATCATCGATCGCTCTCTGCCGCGTCTCCGTCAGCTCGACGAGTTGTTCGAGGGCCGCGTGCGGACGCTCGCTTCGACCATGGATACGATCGAGACGGAAGTGCTTGGCGCCGATGTCGTCGTGGGTGCCGTGCTCGTCGCCGGTGCGAGTGCGCCGAAGCTCGTCACTCGCGACATGCTCCCTCGCATGAAGCGGGGCGCCGTGCTCGTCGATGTGTCGATCGACCAGGGCGGATGCTTCGAGACCTCGCGGCCGACGACCCATGCCGAGCCGACATTCGAGGTCGACGGCGTCATTCATTATTGCGTGGCGAATATGCCGGGCGCGGTTCCCGTCACCTCGGCGCAGGCGCTCAACAACGCGACGCTGCCTTTCGTGATCAAGCTTGCCGACAAGGGGCTCACCGCCCTCGATGACGACAAGCACCTTGCCGCCGGGCTCAATGTCCGCGACGGGCGCATCACGCATGCGGCGGTCGCCGCCTCGCTCGGCTTCGATCGGCTTTCAACCACCGATACGGTTCTCCGCGCCGCCTAGTCGCGACTGTAACCCCAACGGGCGCGTTCCCCCCATCGCGTCCGTCATAGCCGGTCCGCTCATCACTCGAGCGGGCCGGCTCTTTATTTCAGGCTCGGGAAATTGAATTCGGCGCCGGCGCGGATGCCGTTCGGCCAGCGCGCGGTCACGGTCTTGAGGCGCGTGTAGAAGCGCACGCCTTCTGGGCCGTAGATGGAATGATCGCCGAACAACGACCGCTTCCAGCCGCCAAATGAGTGATACGCGATGGGAACCGGGATCGGCACGTTGATGCCGACCATGCCCACCTCAATGGAAGCGGCAAAGGCGCGGGCAACATCGCCATCGCGGGTGAAGATGGCAGTGCCATTGCCGTATTCGTGGCTATTGACGAGATCGGCCGCCTCGTCGAACCGATCTGCGCGGACGACGCAGAGGACCGGCCCGAAGATTTCGGTCTTGTAGATCGTCATGTCCTTGGTGACGCGGTCGAACAGCGTGCCGCCGAGGAAGAAGCCGCTCTCGTAGCCTTGGAGCTTAAGCCCGCGCCCATCGACGACGAGCTCGGCCCCTTCGCTCACGCCTTCACTGATGAGACCCTCGATCCGGCGCTTGGCCTCCGCGGTAATGACGGGCCCCATCTCCGAGTGAGGGTCGGTGGCGGGACCCACCTTCATCATGCGGATCTTCGGCGCCAGCGCCTCGACGAGACGGTCCGCGGTCTTCTCGCCGACCGGCACCGCGACCGAGATCGCCATGCAACGCTCGCCGGCTGAGCCGAAGCCCGCTCCCATCAGCGCATCGACGGCCTGGTCCATATCGGCATCCGGCATGACGATCATGTGGTTTTTGGCGCCGCCCAAAGCCTGTACGCGTTTGCCCGAGGCCGAGCCTCGCGCAAAGACGTGCTCGGCGACGGGCGTCGAGCCGACGAAGCTCACCGCCTTGACGTCGGGGTGGTCGAGAATGGCATCGACCGCTTCTCTGTCGCCGTGGACGACGTTCAGCACGCCGGGCGGAAAGCCGGCCTCATTGAACAGCTCCCAGATCAGCACCGAGGCGGACGGATCGCGCTCCGACGGCTTGAGGACAAAGGTGTTTCCGCAGGCGATAGCGACCGGATACATCCACATCGGCACCATGGCGGGGAAATTGAATGGCGTGATCCCGGCGACCACCCCAAGCGGCTGCCGATCGGACCAGCTGTCGATCTCGGGCCCGACATTGCGGCTGTATTCGCCCTTCAAGAGATGCGGAATGCCGCACGCGAAATCGACGACGTCGATGCCGCGAGCAAGCTCGCCCTGCGCGTCGGCGTGCGTCTTGCCGTGCTCCTTCGAGATCGCGTGCGCAATGGCTTCAGCGTTCTTCTGCAGAAGCTCCTTGAAACGAAACATAGGCTGGACCCGCTTGAGCGGCGGCGTGTTGCCCCAGCTGGCGGCTGCCTTCTTGGCTGCCGCCACGGCCGAGCCCACCTCGCTCGCCGTCGACAGCTTCACCTCGGCCGTCTGCTCTCCGGTTGCCGGGTCGTAGACGGGAGCGGTGCGCCGTGAGGACGACGCGATTTTGCGTCCGTCGATGGCGTTCTGGATGATGTCCATGTGAGCGATGATCCCTGCGTCTCAATTCGCCGTCTTGAGCACGCCAGAAAGAATATCGAAGAGCTGGTCGATCTCGCGCTTTTCGATAATGAGCGGCGGCGAAAGCGCGATGATGTCGCCGGTGGCACGGACGAGAAGGCCTCGACTGAACGCCTCGACAAAAAGCGCATGCGCCCGCTTCCCCGGCTCTCCTGGGATAGGATCGAACTCGATGGCGCCGATCAGCCCGATATTGCGGAGGTCGATGATGTGCGGAAAGCCCTTGAGTGAATGAACCGCATCCTCCCAATAGGGCGCAAGCTCGGCAGCACGGGTCAGCAGGCCCTCTTCTATATATGTCTCTAGCGTCGCGATGGCAGCGGCGCAGGCGACGGGGTGACCCGAATAGGTATAGCCGTGGAAGAGATCGATGACCTCTTCCGGACCCTGCACGAACGCGTCGTGGACCTTGGTCTTCACGAACACCGCGCCCATCGGAATGGTGCCGTTGGTGATGCCCTTGGCGGTGGTAATAATGTCAGGCGAGACGCCGAAATAGTCTGCGCCGAACGGCGTGCCGAGGCGGCCGAAGGCGGTGATGACCTCATCGAAGATGAGCAGAATGTCGTGCCGGGCGCAGATCGCCGCGAGGCGCTTGAGATAGCCCTTGGGTGGGATCAGCACCCCGGTCGAGCACGCGACCGGCTCGACGATCACGGCGGCGATGGTCGAGGCGTCATGCAGCGCGACCAGCCGTTCGAGATCGTCGGCAAGCTCGGCGCCATGCTCGGGCTCGCCGCGGGTGAAGGCGTTGCGCGCAAGATCATGAGTGTGACGGATATGGTCGACGCCACTCAGCATCGTGCCGAACCATTTGCGGTTGTTGGCGATGCCGCCGACAGACGTGCCCCCGAAATTCACGCCATGATAGCCGCGCTCGCGACCGATCAGACGGACCTTTGACGCGTTGCCCTTGGCACGGTGATAAGCGAGCGCGATCTTGAGCGCGGTCTCGACCAATTCAGAGCCCGAGTTGGTGAAGAACACATGGTCGAACCCCGGCGGGGCGATATTGACGAGCTTGGAGGCACACTCGAAGGCGAGCGGATGGCCCATCTGGAAGTTGCCAGCAAAATCGAGCTCGCCAACCTGCTTGCGGACCGCCTCGACGATCTTCGGGCGGCAATGGCCGGCATTGACGCACCACAAGCCGGATGTTCCGTCGAGCACGCGGCGCCCGTCATTCGTGGTGTAGTGCGTGCGCTCGGCGCTGACGAGCAGGCGCGGCGACTTCTTGTACTCGCGGTTCGCCGTAAACGGCATCCAGAACGCTTCGAGATCGTTGGTCGCAAGCTTCGCGCTCATGTGAGGCCCTGATGACCGTGTTGACCCAGAAATATGAAGCTCACGCGACTCGCGTCACGGCTTCGGTGAGGCTCGCCTCGAAGATGTCCATGCCCTCGCGAACGAGCGCATCGCTCGCGGTCAGCGGGACGAGGAAGCGTACAACGTTCCCGTAGGTACCACAGGACAGAAGAATGAGTCCGTTCTCGTTGGCGACCTTCATCAAGGCTTGCGTGAGTTGCGGCGCCGGCTCGGCGCTGGCAGCGTCCTTCACCAGCTCGATGGCGCACATGGCGCCGAGCCCCCTCACGTCTCCCACGCAATTGAGGTTTGAGCTCTTTACCTTGTCGCAGCGATCAAGGATGATCTTGCCGATCGCATTGGAGCGGTCGCAAAGCTTTTCGTCCTCGATCACGTCCAACACGGCATGCGCCGCCGCGCAAGCGATCGGATTGCCGGCGTAAGTACCGCCAAGCCCCCCGGGATTGGACGCATCCATGACATCGGCGCGTCCGGTGATGGCCGATAGCGGAAACCCGCCGGCCAAGCCTTTCGCCATGGTCACCACGTCGGCCTTGACGCCGGAATGCTCGAGCCCGAACATTTTTCCGGTGCGGGCAAAGCCTGTCTGAATTTCGTCGGCGATCAGCAGAATACCGTGCTCGTCACACAAGGCTCGCAGCGCGCGCAAGAAATCGAACGGCGCGATGTAGAAGCCGCCCTCCCCCTGCACCGGCTCGATGATGATCGCGGCGATGCTCGAGGGGTCTGCCGTATATTTGAACAGGGCCTTCAGCGCGGCGAGGCTCTCTTCGCCGCTGACCCCGTGGTAAGTGTTGGGAAACGCAACATTGTAGACGTCGGCGGGGAATGGCCCGAACCCCTTCTTGTAAGGGACGACCTTGCCGGTCAGCGCCATTCCCATGAGCGTGCGGCCGTGAAAGCCGCCGCTGAACGAAACAATTCCGGGGCGGCTCGTAAAGGCGCGCGCGACCTTCACCGCGTTCTCGACGGCTTCCGCGCCGGTCGAGATCAGCATGGTCTTGGCAGGACCCATGACGGGGGCGAGCGCGTTCAGTCGCTCGGCCAACCGCACGTAGGATTCGTAGGGCGTGACCTGGAAGCAGACATGGCTGAACGCCTTCATCTGCTCCTCGACGGCGGCCATGATCCTCGGATGCTGATGGCCGGTATTGACCACGGCGATGCCGGCGCCGAAGTCGATATAGCGTTTGCCGTCCTCGCTCCAGATCTCCGCATTCTTGGCGCGCTTGGCGTAGATCGCGGTCGCTTGGCTCACGCCGCGCGGCACGGCCGCCAATCTGCGCTCATGAAGCTCCGCTGACGTTGGCATTGGACGTTTCGCTCTCCCGGGGAACTCTTAGTCTTTTTGAAGTATAAGACGTCAGGACTGAAGCACGACCGGGCTCGAGCCGACCCAGCTCACCCAAACCTTCTCGCCCCAGCCAAAATCGTCCTGGTCGAAGCGGGAACGGTTCGGGCGGGATATCCGGATCAGCCGACCGTTGGTAAGCAGGACGTGGTAGATGGAAATATCGCCGAGATAAGAGATCTCCTTGATCTCTCCTTTGGCAACGTTGTGGGCCTCCGGACATTCGGGCACTGCGGGCGGCGCGGCGGCATCCTTGTGCAGGTTCATCTTCTCAGGGCGGATCGCGACCCAGACCGTCGACAACTCCTGACCAGCCACCGAATGCGGCACGTGAACGCGATGCGGCTCGAGCTCGGGGCAGGCAACAGTGGCCTCGTCCGGCTTGTCTTCGATCAGCGTGCCCTCGAACATGTTCACCGAGCCGATGAAGTCGGCGACGAAACGGGAGCTGGGAAATTCGTAGAGGTCTGACGGGGTGCCGATCTGGGCGATCGAGCCCTTGTTCATGACGGCGACGCGCGAGGCAATCGCTAGCGCCTCGGTCTGGTCGTGGGTCACCATGATGAAAGTGATTCCGACCTTCTGTTGCAGCTGCGACAGCTCGAAGCGCATCGCCTCGCGCAATTTGGCGTCGAGTGCCGAAAGCGGCTCGTCGAGCAAGAGAACCTTCGGCTTTTTCACCAACGCGCGGGCAAGCGCAACACGCTGACGCTGGCCGCCCGACAATTGGTCCGGCATGCGCGCGCCGAGGTGACCGAGTTGGACGAGTTCGAGGGCTTCCTCCACGCGCCGGTCCCGCTCGGCCTGAGGAACCCCTTCGATCTTGAGTCCGTAGGCGACGTTGTTGGCGACCGTCATATGCGGAAAGACGGCATAGGACTGGAACACCATGTTCACGGCGCGCTTGTTGGGCGGGATGTTGCCCATGTCCTGGCCGTCAATCAGGATGTGGCCCTCGGTCGGGATTTCGAGCCCGGCCAGCATGCGCAGCAACGTCGTCTTGCCGCAGCCCGAGGGCCCGAGAAGTGCGAAGAACTCTCCCGGCTCGATGTCGAGGCTGACATTGTCCACCCCGACCGTCGACCCCCATCGCTTGGTAATGTTGCGAAAGCTGATAATCGGCTTAACGGTGCCCTTGGCGGCATTGGCTAGCGGCTGGTCCAATTCATCCACCCCTACTTACGCTCTCGACCCTGAATGGCCATCATCAGCGCCATGAGTGCGATCGTGAGCACGATCAGCATCGTCGATGCGGCGTTGACCTCCGGCGTCACGGAGAAGCGCAGCATCGAATAGACCTTAACCGGAAAAGTGATCGTGTCAGGCCCCGACGTGAAGAAGGTGATCACGAAGTCGTCGAGGGACAGCGTGAATGAGAGCAGGGCGCCTGCGATCAACGCTGGGCGCATATGCGGCAGGAGCACATCGCGGAACGCCTGCCAATCGTTAGCGCCGAGATCACGCGCCGCCTCCTCCTGCTCCTTGTTGAAACTCGCGAGCCGCGCGCCGACGACGAGTGCGACGAAGGGGAAGCAGAACGATACGTGCGCGATTGTGATCGAGCCAAGACTGAACGGCCATATGAGATCGTTGGGCCAGGGCACGACGCGGGTGAAGAACAGCAGCATGGAGACGCCCATGCAGATTTCCGGCACAACGATAGGCAAGGTGAAGGCGCCTTCCACGGCCGTTTTGCCGATGAAGCGATAGCGCCACAGCAACACCGCCGCGGCCGCGCCGATGACGAGAGATATGAGTGTCGCCATCAGAGCGATCGTCAGCGAATTGGCGAAGGCGATCAGAAGGCTCTGGTCATTGAACAGCTTGTGGTAGTAGTTGAGCGTGAAGCCGCGCCAGACGGTATTGCGCTTGCTGTCGTTGAAGCTGAAGGCGATCAGCGCGACGAGCGGCGCGTAGAGGAAGAAGAAGACGGCAAGCAGCCAAGCCCGCATCTGCCATGTGCGGTTATAGTCGAGCGGTGCGCGTCTTCTCGCCATGCCTAGATCCCGTGAGCGTCGGCGGTCTTGCCGCGGCTGAAATAGGCGCGGAGCGCGATCGCGCCGAAGGTCGCATACATCAGCAAGAAGGAAAGGGCTGCACCGAAGGGCCAGTCATTGGCGACCTTAAATTGCCGCTCGATCACGTTTGCGATCATCTGGCTGTCGGGACCGCCGAGCAGGTCGGGGGTGAGATAGGCGCCGAGAGCCGGGACGAAGGTGATGATGATGCCGGAGACGATGCCCGGCATGGCGAGAGGCATCACGATCGAGAACATCGTACGTGTATGGCCCGCGCCGAGGTCGAGGCTCGCTTCGATCAGCGATCTGTCGAGCCGGTCGAGGGCGGCGTAGAGCGGCAGCACCATGAACGGCAGATGGACGTAGACCAGTCCCACCACCACGGCGAAGTTGTTGTAGAGTAATTGTAGCGGCGTGAAGTCGCCGAGTGGCTGCAAGCCCACCAGCGTCATCAGCCAACTCGCCTTGTCCCACAGCCATGCGAGCGTGAAGTTTACGTAGCCTTCGGTGCGCAGCACCGCCATCAGCGCATAGGTTCGGATCAGGAGATTGGTCCAGAACGGCAACATGATCAGCAAGAGCAGCCACGCCCGCCACTTCTCGCTGGCGAAGACGATCGCCAACGCCACCGGGAAGCCGATGATAAGGCAGAGCAGCGTCGTCAGCCCGGCAACGACGACCGACTTGGCAAAGATGCCGAGATAAAGCGGCTGCAGCGCGCGTATGTAGTTGGCGAAGGTGCCATTGATTTCGACATCGGTCAGGCCCGCATTCTCGCCGAAGCTGTAGGCCCAGACGATTGCGAGAGGAGCGAGGAAGAAAAGGACAACCCAGGCGATCGGCGGAACGGCCGTCACCAGAAAGGCGAGCCTTCGCTCTTGAGTCTGGGTCGCCATCGGAGTCGTCCCTCTTCGCTCGCTACCTCAAGTCAGCTCGTCATCCTCCGAACGTCGGCCTGTTACGCTGCGCGCAACCTCGTCATGGCCTCGTCGAGAAGACGCGTGAATTCCGGGCCGAGGTAACGCGGATACTCGCATTTCGCCATGAGGTCCGCCGGCGGGAAGATCACCGGATTGTCCTTGTACGATGCCGGCATCAGCGCCACGGCTGCGGCGTTGGGCGACGGGTATTTGATGGTCGATGAGATCTCGGCCCCGACCTTGGCATCCAGGATGAAGTTGATGAACTTCAGCGCGTTGTCGGGGTGCGGCGCGCCTTTCGGAATGGCGAGCGTATCGGATTGCTTCATGGCGCCTTCCTTCGGCACGACAAAGTCCAGGTCGTCGTCCTCGGCCATGACTTGCGCGATATCGCCGTTATATTCCATCACCACGTCGACCTCGCCTGCGGCCAGCAGGTCCTGACCATTGTCCTCGTGGAACGACTTGATGTTCGGCTTCTGCTTAATCAACAGCGCCTCGGCCTGCTTGATCAGCTCGGGCGATGAGTCGTTGATGGACTTGCCGAGATATTTGAAACAGTTGCGGAACAACTCGCTCGCGTCGGACATGACGGCGATCTTGCCTTTGTACTCGTCGGAATCGAAGAGATACTTCCAGCTGTCGGGGACGCCTTTCACCTTGGACTTGCGATAACCGATACCGATGACGAGCCAAGTATAGGGCATCGAGTATTTGCGGCCGGGATCGTATGGCGCGTCGTTGATGAACTCGGGCGAGATATTCTTGATGTTCGGGATCTTTGCGTGATCGAGCGGTTCGAGCAGGTTGGCCTGGATCATGCGCTCGACGAACTCGCTGCCCGGAACGATGACGTCGTAACCCGGATTGCCGGCGCGGAGTTTGGCGAACAACTCGTCGTTGGTCGCGAACAGGCTCATATTGACGTCGATACCGCTCGCGTTCTTGAAGTCCTCGAGCGTGGTCTCGCCGATATACGTGTCCCAATTGTAGAAGTTGAGCTTCTTCTCCTCGTCGGCCAAAGCGCGCCGTGTCTTGCCGGTGAGAGTGATACCGATCGCGGCAACGCCGAGACCTTTCAAAATCGAGCGGCGGGATGCTGCGAAGGATTTACGATGCTGGGCGTCGGTCATACTAACTTCTCCCCTGTGCTTACTGACGGCTAGTTCACTCCTGAAGTCTGTGCTCTGCCCACAACTGAGTATGACCGCTGGCGACCGCCCTGGCCAAGCTCAATCCATAGGCAATTTCTGTCTTTGAGTGACCAATCATGCATCGATGCCACCCAGGCAGATGTATTTGATCTCAAGATACTCCTCCAAACCTTCGGCAGCGCCCTCGCGGCCAAGGCCGGATTCCTTGACGCCTCCAAAGGGCACCACCTCGTTCGAGAAGATGCCTTCGTTGACGCCGACCATGCCGGCGTCGAGCTTCTCAGCGACCCGCCAGGCGCGGGCGAGGTTCTGGCTGAACAGATAGGCTGCGAGCCCGAATGGCGTATCGTTGGCAAGCTCGATGGCGTCGGCCTCGGTCTCGAAGCGCACCAGCGCCGCGACGGGGCCGAAGATCTCCTCCCGCACGATTTCCATGTCCGGGGTCACATCGCCCACGACAGACGGGCGGTAGAACAGGGGACCGGCTTTATCGAGCGAGCCGCCGACGAGAACTTTCGCACCCTTCTTGACGGCATCCGCCACGAGGCTCTCGACTTTGGAGATCGCTTCGCTCGTAATCAGCGGGCCGATGGTGGTGCCCTGCTCCATGCCCGGCCCGACCGCGAGCTTCTTGACCGCTTCGACCAGCGCCGACGCGAAGCGGTCGTAGATGCCGGACTGAACGAGAATGCGGTTGGCGCAGACGCAGGTCTGGCCAGCGTTGCGGTACTTGGAGGCCATGGCGCCCGCCACCGCCTGGCCGAGATCGGCATCGTCGAAAACGAGAAGCGGTGCATTGCCGCCGAGCTCGAGCGTGAGCTTCTTCACCGTGTTGGCGCATTGCCGGTAGAGGATCTTGCCGACCTCGGTCGAGCCGGTGAAGGAGAGCTTGCGCACCCTTCCATCGTCGCAGAACACCTTGCCGACGGCCGGCGCGTCCCTCGTGGTGACGATGTTGAGCACGCCCGGCGGCAGACCTGCGTCCATTCCGAGTTTGGCGATGGCAAGCGCGCAAAGCGGAGTCTCAGCCGCCGGCTTGACCACGATGGTACAGCCGGAGGCGAGCGCCGGCGCCACCTTCCGCGTGATCATGGCGATGGGAAAATTCCACGGCGCGATCGCGGCGACGACGCCGATCGGCTGCTTGATGGTGATGTAGCGCTTGGAGGCGGCGGTGGTCGGGATAGTTCGCCCGTAAGCGCGCTTGCCCTCCTCGGCGAACCACTCGATGAACGAGGCCCCATAAGCTACCTCGGCGCGCGCTTCGGCGAGCGGCTTGCCCTGCTCGGTGGTCATCAGCTGAGCGAGGCTTTCGGTCTCGGCGGTGATGAGATCGAACCAGCGCCTGAGGATCGCAGCCCGCTCCTTCGCCGTCTTGGCGGACCAGACAGGCAACGCGCGGGCCGCGGCGTCGATTGCCAACGCCGCCTCCTTGGCGCCAAGGTCCGGAACGGTCGCAACTTCCGCGCCCGTCGCCGGGTCGGTCACGGAAAAGGTCTTGGCCGAGGTGATCCACTCGCCATCGATCAAGGCCGCGGCGGGAAACTTCTTGAAGATCATGTTCATCGGCAGTCTCTCGAGCATATTGCCATGGATCGACTCACGCGAACTCGTGAGTACCAGAGGTGATCGAGCGGGGTGACGATGCGCTCGAAATTGTTGCGCTCGCCGTGCTTCAGGCGAGAGAATACATCCTGGAAGGGTTCTCCGAACGCCCCCCGCACGATTTCCGAGCGCTGAAAGAGATCGAGCGAGTTGACCCAGGCGGTCGGCAGTGGGGGAGCCTCTATCGTCTCCGCGTTGCCCTCGACAGCTGGCCCCGGCTCGATCTTGTTGGCGATGCCATGACCCATGCCGGCGAGAATGGCGGCGATGACGAGATAGGGATTAGCGTCGGCGCCGGCGACCCGATGCTCGATGCGCGTCGCGGCACCATTGCCGCGGGGAATACGCAAGGCCACGGTGCGATTGTTGAAGCCCCAATGCGCTGCCAGGGAGACATAGGATTTCGGCACATAGCGCCGGTATGCGTTCGCCGACTGGGCCCAGATCGCCATGAAATCGGCCATTGTCTCGCGCATCCCGCCCAATGCGTGGCGGAACAACGTCGAGATGGGATCACCGGCGAACACGTTCTGACCCGATTGGTCGAGAAGGCTTAAGTGGATATGCATGCCCGAGCCCGCCCAGTCGTGATGCGGCTTGGCCATGAAGGTGGCTTCGAGCTGATGCGCCCGCGCCGCTGCCTTCACCGCGCGCTTTAGCAGCAAGCCGTCGAGGGCTGCACCGAGGGCATCCGGGCGATGCTTTAGATTGATCTCAAACTGACCTGGACCGGACTCCTGCATGATCGAGTTGACAAGGAGACCCTGGACCTCACAGACGCGGTAGATGTCGTCGATCAGAGGGGATAGCGCGTCCATCTCCTCGAAGCCGAAAGTGAGCGGCCGGCGGGGATCGTCGGAGAGACCCTCGGGTGTTTTCAGCTCGAAGGCGCCATTCGTGCCCCTGCGCGTGACGTAGAACTCGAGCTCAACGGCGACCACTGGCGTTTGACCGGCGCGGGTGAATTGCTCGACTTGTCCGGCCAGCACTGTGCGCGGGTCGAGTTCTTCCTTAGCGTCAACGACCATCACGACTTGGGCATGCCTTTCGTCGCCGACGGGGACTTCGACCAGAGTCCCGCCGAGGAGATGGCATTGGTGATCGGGGTCGCCGGTCTCCCACAAGCGTCCGGTCTCCTCCATGCAATTGCCGAGAGGATCCATGATGAACACCGAGACCGGCATCATGAGACCCTTCTTAGCGACGCCAACGAGGTCAGAACGCCGGATGCGCTTGCCGCGCGGAACCCCATTCATATCGAACAGGAAGGCGTCGACCCATTGCACCTTCGGATTCGCGTCGAGAAAGGCCTGGGCCTCGTCACTGGTGAGCCGCGCAGCCGTCATGATGCGCTGCCTTTCGCTGCCGCGCCGAAGCGGCGGAACAAGGATTTCGATACCTCGTTCGACTTCGCTGACCATTCGGGGTGCCACTGCACGCCCAAGCAAAACGCTGCTTCGTCGGGCCCGCGCACAGCTTCGATCAGTCCATCCTCGGCGAACGCCTCGGGTTTCAAACCATCGGCGAGGCGAGCGATGCCCTGCCAGTGCAGCGAGTTGACCATGATCTCGTCGCGTCCGACCCAGTCGCGCAATTTGCCCCGCAGAATGACCGGGTGCACCGGACCATAGGCCTCGTCGAGCGGGACATCCGGCTTGGCGCGGTGGTCCTTGTGTCCATTCACGTCATGAACGGCCTGATACAGGCTGCCGCCGAGCGCGACGTTCAGCTCCTGGAAGCCGCGGCAAATGGCAAAGAGAGGCGTCTTGCGCTCGACCGCCGCCCTGATGAGCGGAAGGGTCAGGGCGTCGCGCAGTGGATCGAGTTGATCGGGCTTGATCGGAAACTCCTCGCCATAATGCTCAGGCGCCACATTCGAGCGGCTGCCCGAAAGCAGAATCGCGTCGGCGATCTCCAACACGGCGCCGATATCCGTCGTGCCGGCGCCAAGGGGCACGAGCAGAGGCTGGCATTCGGCGACCTCGGCGATTGCCGCAGAGTATTTGCGGCCCACCGCGTCGAAAATGTCCTCTTCGATCACCTTGGTGCAGGCTGGGATAACGACGACGGGACGGCTCATGCGGCAACCTCGCCGGCGACATCGCTGAGCGTCAGATCGAGCACGCGGCGGATCACCGCCTCGGCCTCGTCGAACTGGTCTTTCGTCCAGATGAGCGGGGGCGCCATGACCATGGTGTCGAACACCGCGCGCATGATGAACCCTTGGCGGAAGAAATGATCGCGGCAAATAAGACCGACGCGGCCGGGATCGGCGAAACGACGCCGCGTCCGCTTGTCGGCAACGAGCTCTATCGCGCCGAGCAGCCCGATGGAGCGCGCCTCACCGACGAGTGGATGGCCGGCGAACTTGGCGAGCATCTTGGCGAGCGCCGGCGCACCGAACTCCTTCACGCGCGGAAGGAGCCTCTCTTCTTCCATGATTTCGAGGTTCTTCAGCGCGACGGCACACGCGACGGGATGGCCGGAGAACGTATAGCCGTGATTGAAGTCGTCGTCCTGAG
>CAVULQ010000007.1:0-358704 GCA_963742355.1 uncultured Alphaproteobacteria bacterium
AAGTTGGCGGTCTCCCCCGAGATCGCTGTGAGATTGGGCTCAGCCAGAGTGTGTAGAAGACCGTCTTCTTCGAGCGCGCGGAGCACCGTCTGCACCCGATCTGGGCCGCTCATCCATTGGATCCCACCGCCGGCGACACCCGGACTGACGCCGGAGGGTGTTCCCAGACCACCCGGATCGGCTCCTGCAGGGTTGGGAATGAATGGGGCAATTACGCCCCCGCCCTGCGGGTTGATTGGGAAGGGAAGTTTGCTGAGCGCGGCGAAGGCGAAATTGCCCGAGTTGACCAAGGCGCCGAGGTCGACGCCGAACTGCTTCACGACATTGCGCTCCATCTCCACCACGGAGACCTTCAGCAGCACCTGCTCCCTCGCCTCAACACTGATCATATTTATGACGCTCTTTGGGGCGCTGTCCCCGCAGTTGCTGCCGCCACTTCCAGCGCAACCGCCGCCGCTGCCGTTCGTGTTGCCTTCGTTGGGGGACGCTACAGCCGGACCGGCAGTTGTGGTGGCACTGCTGGCGTTTAGCTGATCGAGCGGGCCCAAGAACGCGGTGACGATTTCGCAGGCGCGCGAGGCATCAATGGGGTTTGGCACGGTGCCGGTGAGCACTGTGCGCTCCCCAATTGCATCGATGTGAATTTTCGAACCGGGAATGAGGCGCGCGAGGAGATCATCCAATTGCGAGAGGTCGCGTTCGACAGAGACTTCGAGCGTCGCGACTTGGTTGCCTATCTTTGTCAAGAAAGATAACATTGGCCTCGCCGCTGTCCTTGCCGATCAGATATGCTCGGGTTGCGCTCTGCATGACGGCGTCGATCTTCTGCGGATTAGACACCATCACGTCGCGCACCTCGCGCGGAAGCTCGATGATCATGGACTTGTTCAGGCCGAGCCTGACCGGTTGTGCCTTCGCCCCCGCCGCGATGCGCAGATATGATCGATGCTCCACTTCGGCAGCCTGTCCTGGGCCGACGCATCGAGAAAAGCATGGCTCGCGGCCACGAGCGCGGCAAATGCGATTAGACTTAGATGGAGAGAGCGGCGCATCCGCTTGCCTTTTCGGTATTTGTTTGCCACGCACCGCGTCCTCAGTTGATGCCTAAAGCGCGAGACGGCACGCCGTATTTCAAGAACCTGACGGAGCTGCTGCTACGATCGCCGAGCTTCGCGGTCGATTCGGCCGTAGCGGGATTGGCATCGGCGAGACTGCGAAGCGAGAGCGAGATTTCGCCCATCGATCGCGCGAGCGCGAGGATCTCGGCTTGCTGCGGAGTCACCTCAAGCGTCGCGGTCTTGCCGGTGGCGACCTTGTCGCCGTCTTTAGTATCGATTTCTTGGCCGATGGCGAGAACGCGGACGTTGCGCAACACCGCCTCGCTCACCGGTTCGCTCCTTCGAGCCGACGTGCATTTTGTGCGACAAAATGACGTCGACGCGATCGTTCGGAAGGATAAAGCCGCCGGCAGAACTCTCCTCGGTGATGGGCGTTGAGATCGCCCGCATGCCGGACGGCAGGATGGCAGCCATCACGCCGCCTTCGGAGATCTTAATGAGCTTCTGCTCCTTGATCGGCTCGCCGACAATGAAGGGCGCGCGCGCAACGGCGCCGGAGAGCTTGGTGGGCGCATCAGGCTGCGCATCGCGGGTGATCAGGCCAGGCGCTACGCCCGCAACCGGCCATTCCTGCCATTTGAGATCTTCACCTCTGACCGAGTCACCAAGATTGATGTTGGTGGCGGCGACGAGAACGTCTGTGGCACCGACCGTCTTTTCCACCGTCTCAACTTGGGGCGGCGCGCCCACCATCTTCTTTACAATCCAGGCTGCGCCAAGGGCGGCAGTGAGGGCAATGGCAAGCGCGATAAATCTGGCTCTCTTCACGTCAACTCCCTTTTCGATGCGCCCGTCCAGTACGAATGGGCTCATTGTGAGGACGAAAATCTCAACAGCGAGTTAATGCCCGTACCAAATTGGCCGTTTGGACGCATAAGGGACACGGGTTCGGCGGGGACTCACACCGCCCGGGAGAGACAGGATTGTTATTCTGGGAAGAGTGTCAGTTGACCAGAGCGACTCATGAAAGGGCGTGCTGGGATAGATTAGCAATCCGGCTGCTGGCAAGCGCGATGCCGTAAGGAATGCCCTCTTTCGGACTATGCAGTCGAACTAGCCAACCCTGTGACGTCAGCATCGCCGGTAGCCGGCAAAGCCCGCCAAAAAAGAAGTATGAGTGTGAGGCTCATTCCTAACACGCTGACATAGAGGCTGTAGGCGATGATCAACTGGGGCCCAACCCAAAGCGAGGTGGCGACGAACAGCTTCACGTCTCCGCCGCCAATCCATCCTAACCAGAACAGCGCGAGGCTCAGGAGCGAAGCGCGGCGAATGCCACCGCGATATGGGTGCCGATGTCAGCCCATCCGAAGCCGGTCAGCGGAGCCAGGACGAAAAAGCCTGCAGCAAGCGCTATGATGAGACGATTCGGTATTGTCATCGAGAAAAGATCGGTGAACGCGGCAAGGAGCCATGAGGCCGGGGAAGATCGTGGTTACGAGAATTTCCTTGAGCATTTTTCGTCAGCGTGTTCCTCGGCTGCCCATCACCTTGTGAGCTCAGAAACTTGCACCAACGTCTGAAAACCCAATTAATGCCCAGCTCAGCTGATGGTCCCGCGCCGGCTCACGCGTTAGCCAATCCTTCACTTTTTTGGCGTTTCATGCGTCAGCAGTGAGACGAGGGAACGATGGGTAGTGGCCGACAAAAGCAAGGGCTCTTTTGCTTATCCTTCGTTCTCGCTCTGCTCGCCACAGGCGCAGCCTCGCCGGTAAAGGCGCAAAATGCAGCGGCCAACGATGTCATCGTCCTGATTGACCAAGCTTCACTCGTGAAGCTCGACCGGCCCGCGGCAGAAATTGTGGTCGGCAATCCTTCGATCGCGGACGTTTCGGTGCAAAGTGGTAAGGTTCTCATCGTCACCGGCAAATCCTTCGGCGAAACCAATCTCATTGTGATCGACGCCGACGGGAAGATGATCATCAATCGGCGCCTGATTGTTCAGGAGCCACGCACCGGCTTTGTCACTGTGTATCGCGGTTCTGCGCGGCAGACCCTGCATTGCGCGCCCTATTGCGCGCCGGAGCTCATGATCGGCGACGCGCCGGATGTTTTCAGCTCTGTCTCCGGTCAGATCACGACCAAGCAGTCGATCGGCCAAACCGCAGCGGAAGGCGACAAGCCGTGATCCGGACCGGGTTAGTGCGCGATGCGAAGCTCCGAGATGTCCTGGCCGATAGCGTTGAACGCAGACAGAAGTTCGCTATCAGTCCCCGGAGCAAAGTATTTGTCCTTGTCGGAGGCGCAACTCTGAAGCAAAGTGAGCGCACTCGCCTCATCACCGGGTATCTGAAACGCCACTGTATAGATGGTGATGCCAGCCGTCTTGATGTTAGCGCAGGCCTGCAGCGTCCGCTGGTCCATGGTCGCGGTCCATGTGGATGAGCTGGTAGAGGTGGTGCCCAGCTGACCGCGCGCCACATATCCGAAGACGTCGTACATGGACTTAAGAAAGCCTTCTTGGCTGATTGGATAGTAGGTGTTCTGGCCGTCGGTCATCAGGATTAAGACCTTCTGATTGTCTTTGGTGTTGTATGCCCGCCCCTGCGTGAAGGGCTCGCCGGGAGACAGCGTACGCCAGCCCCACATGGCCCCTTCCAAAATGCTGGTGGCACCTTGCGCTACCATGGCGTTGATGGCGTTCTTGATCGTCGTCTTATCGGTCGAGAGCGGCAGGAGGGGTGCGGTGGTACACATGAAGTTCGGGCCGCCCGGAAGACCGCTGTCGGTGATGTTGGCCACCGTCGCCTTGTTGGTTGGGATCCCGTATTTGCAATTGAGGGTGCTCTGGTTGTTTGCCGCGTTGTTGAGCAGGCTCCTCCCGCCAAAAGCCTTCTGTTCGCCCCGACCGACCGGAGTGCTTGTGCTACCGGCGTTGCTGGTAGTGCCCGTCCGCGCACATTGATCGCTGCTGGTGGTGGTACTCGGGGGGTTGTTGGTGCCTCTGCAGGTAAAGGCATTGGCGATGAAATGTGTACCCGATTGGCTGCCGCTGGTGTTGATGGCGGTGCCGCTATTCGTGGTGGAGACCCGGAATGAGTTTGCTGTCAGGCCGGTCGAGAGAACGTAGTACCTCGTGCGATTGTTCAAGCCGGTCGGCAATGCGCCCGTGGTCGAGAACATAACCTGGTCACCCGCGACAAAGCCATGATTGTTCTTGGTGATGACCGCTCGGAGAGGCGATGGTCACAGTAAACGTATCGCCGCAGGTGTTGGCATTCGCCGGCATCGGGCAGATAGTTGTTGTAGCTGAATGAGCCCGGAGGGGCGCCATTAAAGACGAGCGTCGAGCTCGTAGGAGCTACAGCTTGAGCCGCCATCGGCGCAGGCGAAGGTGCAATTATTGGCAGTCGTGCAATTGCTCGTCGTGGCCGTCCAGTTGTCGGGCTCATCCGGCGCGAACAACGGCACGAACAGGGTCGACGGGTTCCCGGGCTCGGGGCATCGTCGGTCGTATCATAGGGCATCGGCCGCGCTTCAACGCAGCCGCCCCAGCTGACTGCGGAGCCGCTGCTGGTCTTCAGAGAATTGAATAATGTGAAGTTGTTGATTCCCGTCCCGACATTCACACTGCACGCACCGCTGCTGTTCAGCGTGCCACCATTCGCGTAACACTTCTAGCTCATAGGCGTGGTATTTGGCCTATAGCCGGTCGTATCCATCCAGCTCGCATCCGCGTATTGCGAGCCGACATTGACGCTCGCGGCAAAGGGAACGACCGCGATCTTAATAGGATCTGTCTCGTTGCTGTTCTGGGCAGCGGTAAACAGCGTGTCCACCAAGTTGCTCGCGGCCGTTTTTTGCGAGGCGATTTTGTTGCCGGACATCGAGCCCGAGTTGTCGAGAGCAAGCGCCACTTCGACAGTGCCCGTTGCCCACTGACTACTGTGGTTGAGACACCGACATTGACGTGATCGATGTTTGCAAGTCTCATGAACGTCGTCGGCACCGATCCTGAAACGCTCACAATGATCTAGTTGCCACTGGTCGAAAGAGTCAAAGGTGACACGGACCCAAGATTGTTAGAGGATGAGAAATTCGCGTCGAAATAGTCCTGTGCCTTTGTCTGCATTTGGGCGGTGCTAAGGCCAGGCCACGAGCCAACGCAGCCAAAGTGGCCGCATCAAGTGCGACCTGCATCCGCTCGCGCATGAGGAGCGCTCGCCCGTAGTCGATCGCGACTCCGATCCCAATTACAAGCGGAATGACCGCAAACCGAAGAGAATGGCAACACTTCCTCGAGTGTCGCTTTAGGAAACGCTTGAAGCTTGTTCGTATTTGCACAGCACCACCTCCCACGGAGTTGAGGTTGTCAGCAGCCTGGTTCTAAGCAGCCTAAGGCAAAAGCCTGATGGTGGGTATGCTAATTTTTCAAATAAGTCTACATTTATTCTGAAATAGCCTTACTTGATGTTTACCTCGTTGAGAACTATTTATACCTTGTTTAAATAGGTCCATGTATCGGACTGACATGGACGAGGACTTTACAAATCCAAAAGCCGACGAAATCGGTGGGCGACTTTTCTTAGTGCCTTCGGCCGGAACTCTTCCGGAACCTCGCAATCGAATTTGCGATTGTCGCTGCACCTTTTCTTCGTCTTGATGTTCCTCATTCTCGAGGTGGGGCTCATGTATTTGGCCAATGGCGAGTTGGAGAATGCAGTTGCCCAGGGCGCGCGGATGATCCGCACCGGGGAGGCTCAGAGCTCAGAATTTCGACGCCGTCCAATTCAAGACTGAGGTTTGCCAATATCTGACGGCTCTCCTCTCCTGCGCTCATCTCACCCTCGACGTTCGCACCTTTTCCAGCTTTGGAAGCACCAACCTAACAAATCCATTGGACGGCGCCGGCAATCTCAAGTCTGGATTCAGCTACCAGCCAGGCGTGGGCGGCCAGATCGTTATCGTCAGGGCTTTCTACGAGTGGGATCTTCCGACCAAGCTGCCGAAGGCCATCAACGGCATGCAGGTCAGCCTCAGCAACTGGCCGAATGGAGACCTGCTGCTCATCGCAACGCAAGCCTTCCGCAACGAGCCTTTCAACTAAGGAAAGACGTTATGAGGCAAACGTCATGAGGCTAACTGTTCAGGAAAATGAGCGGTCGCTGCAAATCGGCGCAATGTCCGCGACCAGCGCGGCGTCTCGGCAGTCGAGTTTGCGCTTGCATCTTGCCGGTACTCATTCTTGATGTATGTCGGCGTCGCCGAGATAGGGAATTTGCTCACCGTCGTGCGCCGCGTGGAGACCGTGACCTTCGACCGCGGCTGATCTGACTGCACAAGTGAAACAGGTGTCGACTACCGACCTGGCCGATATTTTCGCAGCGTCGACCAGCATTCTTACCCCCTATCCGACAACGCCGCTCAAAGTGGTTCTGTCGAGCGTCGTCGCTGATGCAAACAATAACGGCAAGGTCGCCTGGAGCTGCGCGAGCCAAGGATCCCCTCGTGCTGTCGGCTCGTCATACCCACTGCCGGCGAGTACCACCGTGGCCAATTCAAGCGTGATCGTCGCAGAGGTCAGCTACTCGTTCACGCCGCTGCTCGGTCTCACGACGATCCCTTACGCCGGTGGCACCTTCGACATCAAGAACACCTTCAAGCTGACCAACCTGCAGCGAACGTTCTATGAGCGGCCGCGCAGGAGCCTCACCGTCGCGAAGAGCGACTCAGGGTGCCCTTGAGCCCAAGTGCTCGGCTTTTGCTCTGACAGGCTCTGCCCAGAGGTCGTATTCGTCGGCCTGCTCGACTTCGACCTTCAGCACCTCGCCGGGCTTCAGCTCCGTCTCGCCGTTCAGATAGACGGCGCCGTCAATCTCGGGCGCGTCCCAGTGCGAGCGGGCGATCGCGCCTTCGCGTCGACCTCGTCGACGATCACCTCGATGGTCTTGCCGACGCGGGAAGCGAGCAGCGCGGCACTGATCGCCTGCTGGTGCCGCATCAGCCGGTCGTAGCGCTCCTGCTTCACCTCCTCGGGCACCTGGCCGTCGAAAGGGCGTTCGCCGCGGCGCCATCGACATTCTCATATTTGAAGCAGCCGACGCGGGAGAGCTTCGCCTCACCGAGCCAATCGAGAAGGCGCGTGAAATCTTCCTCGGTCTCTCCAGGAAAGCCGACGATGAAGGTGGAGCGGATAGCGAGGTCGGGGCAGATCTCGCGCCAGCTGGCAATGCGCTCCAAGGTCCGCTCCTGATTGCCCGGACGGCGCATCGCTTTGAGCACGTTCGGCGCCGCGTGCTGGAAGGGAATGTCGAGATAAGCGAGCACGCGGCCCTCGGCCATCAGCGGCAGCACCTGATCGACATGGGGATAAGGATAGACGTAGTGGAGGCGCACCCAGACGCCGAGTGAGCCGAGCGCTTCGGCGAGGGTGATGAACCGGCTCTCATGGGCCTCACCGCGCCATTCGCTTTGCGCATAGCGAAGATCTTGTCCATAGGCACTCGTGTCCTGCGAGATGACGAGGAGCTCCTTGACGCCGGCGGCGACCAGCTGCTCGGCCTCGCGCATCACCTCGCCGAGCGGTCTGCTCTTGAGCCGACCGCGCAACGCGGGAATGATGCAGAAGCTGCAGGAATTGTTGCAGCCCTCCGAGATCTTCAAATAGGCGTAGTGGCGGGGCGTAAGCCGATAACCCTGCGGCGGCACGAGATCGAGGAAGGGATCGTGCGGGCGCGGCACGGCTTTGTGCACCTCAGCAACGACGGCCTCATATTGATGCGGGCCGGTGATCGCGAGCACGCCAGGATGGCGCGCGCGAATGCGCTCGGCCTCGACGCCGAGGCAGCCCGTCACGATGACGCGGCCGTTCTCGGCGAGCGCCTCGCCGATCGCCTCGAGCGATTCTTCCTTGGCGCTGTTGAGGAAGCCGCACGTGTTCACCACGACCGCGTCGGCGCCCTGGTAGCTTCCCGGACAGCTCGTAGCCTTCGGCGCGAAGCCGGGTGATGATGCGCTCTGAATCGACGAGCGCCTTGGGGCAGCCCAAGCTGACGAAACCGATCTTCGGTGGGGCGGGAGGCATGGCCGCGTATATAGGGGAGAGCAGACGGGCCGTCGACAGGCGATGCACGGTAATTCAAGACGCGACCTTCAGGCTTAAACGGCCATCGCCTGGCCTTTATAGTTTTCGAGCATTGCTGCGCACCAGCCGAGGGCAGGCCGTGAAACGAATCGAAAGGAGAGATCGAGGCGTCGCCGGCGGAGTGACGGCCCTCGTCGCGGCTCTTGTGCTCGCCTCCGGCCTTGGCGGGAGGGCGCATGCCCAGGCCGGCGGAGGCAGTCCGGGGTCTGCCGTGCCGAAGCTCGCGATGCCTGAAGTTGCCAAGGCGGCCAAGGACGAAGCGCCAAAGGCACCCGCGGTCAAGATCGCCGGCAATTTCGGTCAATGGATGCTGGTCTGCGGAGAGGTCAAGGACCAGGCAGGACAGGAGCCCTGCTCGCTGGTGCAAGCGCTCGTCGAGCACGAATTGCAGAAGCTTGTGTTCCGTCTGACGGTCGCTTACGGCCCCAGGGGCAATCTCGTGCTGCGGATCGACAGTCCGAACGGGGTTGCCCTGCAGAAAGGCCTCGAATTCTCGCCCGATGCGATCAAGATCTACCGCTTGCCGTTCGAGACCTGCCTCCCGCAAGGGTGCAGCGCGCTTATTCTCATGCAAGACGACTTGAAGCACGACCTGCAGAAATCGCAGAAGGGCACGATCACGGTCTACGCGCTGAACGGCCAAGCGGTGCAGGCCGTGACCGAGCTCAAAGGCTTTGCCGACGGCCTCGCGGCGCTCGACAAGCGTCGCGGCGCAAAACCATAGTCGGCCATCGCAGCTTTCCTATCTTGGGCCCTTACATCCCGCCTATACTTGCCGGGCTCGTAGTAAGCGGTGGCGTGGGGGAAGCGCTTTGGCCGACGAGAAGCCATCAAGGGAAATCGAGGCGGCGGCACCTCGAGCCGGCGCCGAGCCTGCTCAACCGGCAGGAATTCCTGGCGCCGCACAGGCAGCGGCTCAAGCCGAGCAACAGACGACGATCTCGACCTCGCGCGGCTTCGTCGACTTCCTCGCCACCAATCGCTTAAGCATCGCGCTCACCTCCTACCAGACGGGCCAGCTGATGCTGATCGGGCCATTGCTCGACGGCAGGCTCTCGGTGTTCCAGCGCAATTTCGTACGCGCGATGGGGCTCGCCGCCACGCCGCAGACGATCCATATCGCCGCCATCGCGCAGATCTGGCGGCTCGAGAACGTGCTTGGGCCCGGTCAACTCGCCAACCAGCAATCGCTGCACTATGAGCGGCTTTACGTCCCGCGCGTGGCCTACACCACGGGCGACATCGATGCCCATGAGCTCGCCATCGACGGCCAAGACCGGCTCATCTTCGTCAACACCAAATATTCCTGCCTCGCCACGCTTGATCCGGTGCACTCGTTCAAGCCGCTGTGGAAGCCGCGCTTCATCTCCAAGCTCGCGCCGGAAGACCGCTGCCATTTGAATGGGCTGGCCATGAAAGACGGCGCGCCGAAATACGTGACGGCGGTGTCGCGCTGCGATGTGGTGGACGGCTGGCGTGAGCGGCGCCATGAAGGCGGCATCCTGATCGACGTCGAGACCGACCGTGTCGTCACCGAAGATCTGTCGATGCCGCATTCGCCGCGTCTCATCGCCGGCACGTTATGGGTGCTCGATTCAGGCCGCGGCTTTCTCTGTCGTGTCGACGGCAAGACGGGCAAGGCCGAGCAGGTCGTGTTCTGCCCGGGATTTGCCCGCGGCCTATCGTTCTGGCGGGGCTATGCGCTGGTCGGCACCTCGCTCCCGCGCGACGGCGCCTTCAAGGGGCTCGAGCTCGAGGACAACGTCAAGGCGCGCGATGGCGAGCCGCGCTGCGGCGCTTATATCGTCGACACACGGAACGGCGACATCCTGCATTGGATCCGCTTCGAGGGCGCGGTGCGCGAGCTGTTCGACGCAGCCTTCATCCCCGGCGTGAGAGCGCCGATGTGCGTCGGCCTCGGCAATCCGGAGATGCGCACGCTGATCACTTTCGACGGCGAGGCGTCCGGCTCGACCGCAGAAGCCGTGGCCTGATCCTCCTCAGCGAAGGATGCGCTGAAGGTCCGGGTCCTCTGGCTCGGGAGCCGCATTATCTCCGCCGCTTCCGCCCGATTCAGCCGGAGGCTCTTCCTGCTGGGGCGCCGGCTTGGCGGATTGCTTCTGGTTCGCCGGTGGCGCCTCGGCCTCTCCCGTCTCCGCACCGTTCTCGCCGCCGCCGTGCGGCCCAATCTGAACGTTGCCGAGGAGGCGGCCGATCGCCTCGCCGACCGGCTTGCCCTTGAACTTCTTCTTGATGACCTCGCCGATCTGCTTGACCGTTTTATTCGCCTGCTCGGGGCTGGCGAACATGCCCTTGAGCTCAGGCTTGATCTTCGGCGAGTCCAAGGGACCTTCGATCCTGACCGGCACGGAGAGGCCGGCGAGATCGTTGGCGCCGCTCTTTCCTTCTGGTCCTGCAACGATCTCCGGGTTGGCAAGGATGTCGATGGTCGACTGGGCGATGTCCACTTTACCGGCAGCGGCCACCTTCAACAGCGGGCTCGCCATCTGCAGATTGTTGGTCTCCATGATGCCGTTGGCGATGGTGAAGCTGCCGCCGAGATCGCTGAACGCCGTCTTGGCGCCCGGTCCCTGCCGCATGTCGGGGATCTGCCCCTCGCCCATCGAGCTGATCATCTCCGTCAGGTTGATGCCTTCGATGGCGCCGTCGCTCACGGCGAGGCTGCCCTGCCCCGTGAGCGAGGACTTGATCTCGTCGGCCGAGCTGCCGGTGCCGTTGAGCTGAAGGGCGAGCTTGGTCTTGCCCGACAACATGCTGAACTGGGCCGCGTCGCTCAGAAGACTCTTGGCCTCGACGCCCTCGAGGCGGAAGTCGCCAGTGAAGGTCGGTACCGGCTTCGCCGCGTCGAGCACGATCTTGCCGGTGGCGTGCCCGTCGTAAAGCTCCATGCCGCCGAGCGTCGCGGTCAAGATCCCGTCGCGAAAGCTGAGACCGAGCGAGCTTGGGCCAAGCTCGAGATGGGCGACACGGGTCTGGCGGATATTGAGATTGACGTCGGCATCGAAGGCAGCTGGCGGCGCCACGGGAGCTTCGGGCGGAGCGAGGGGCGCCGCCTGCTGCGGCGCGGCGGCCTCGGCCGCTTCGGGAGGAGATGCGGATTGACCGGCCTCGGCGCTCGCTTCCGGAGCGGCTTGCCCGGCGCCAGCGCTTTCCTCGGCGGACGACGGTGCTTCGTCCGGCGCGGCCTTCGGCGGAGCGGCCGTCTCGGCGGGTGACGCGCCGGCCCCATTAGGCTTGGCCGACTTGCCGGACGACGCAAGGAACGGGTTGAGGTCGAGGTGGTCGAGCGCGAGCGCCGCCCTGACATGCGGCCGTGGGCTCTGCAAGGTCACCACCGCCTGCCCCAACCCGCTTGCATGCTCAAGAGCGAAACGCGCCTGGTTGAAGGTGATCTCCTGCTCGGTCCACACTACTTGGCTCGCGAGCTCTCCGTCGCCGATTGCGGTCGCGGCAGGCGGTCTCTCACGCATCCAGGCGAGCAGAGAGGGGATGGAATGGACCTTGGCGGACAGATCGCCATGACCTGAGAAGCTCGGTTTGGTCATGACGTCGCCCTCGAAGCGCGCGGCGATCGCCGGATTGTCGAGGGAAAGCACGAGGCGAGCCGGGCGCTTGGCGCGGAGGTCGGCCAGCGTGGTGAGCGCGATGCCGAAATCGACGGACTGATCTTTCCAGACGAACTTACCGGTGCTGGTGAACGGATCGTCGAGAGACGGCAGGCTCGCAGTCGCGTCGATATGCTCGATGCGGCGCTCGGTGCCCTTCTCGTCATAGACGATGGTGACCGTGCCATCCTCGATGTGCACGTCCTTGAGCTTGACGTCGCGCTTCGGCTTATCCTCCTCAGCCGCCGGTTTGGCGACGTGCGGACGGTTGTCTCTCGCCTCGGCGCGATCGGCGTCCTTGCCGAGACGCAAGGTCAGCACCGGACGCACCAGCACGACCTGCTCGGCATCAACCTGGCGGCTGAGCAGCTGGCCGAAGGCAAGATCGAGCTCAAGCCGGCCAATGGCGAGATCGGCGGTGCCGGCGCGTGCCTCGGGATCGGTGATGGTCGCCTCGGTGATGACGACGTGCGGACTGGGTGTGAAGAGGAGAGCGGTCGTGCCGTTCACCTTAAGCTCACGTCCCGTCTGCTCCTTGATGCGCGCGGCCACGCGGTCGCGTACCCAATCCGCCGAGATGAGGAGATTGACGGCGATGAGCGCGATGACGAAGACGCCGACAATGCCGCCGGCGATCTTGAGGACAAGCTTCGCCCTTGGGCTCAGCGCAGGCATGCGCGGTAAGCGCGCCCGCATCGGCGCCGTATGGTTCGGTTGCGTCTGCATGGGTCCCGGACTTGGGCCCGAGATTAGCCCGACAAATAAGGTGAGAATAGGAATTGGAGAGCGGGCGTGGTCTCGGCGAAGGCCCCCCTGCAGCCTATTTTCGAGGCAAGCCCGACGTTCGCGCAGGCGCTCTTAGCGCACCAGGATCGCGTGGTTGTCCCAGCTATAGCTTGAGGATCGGCGCGTTGCTTCGCCGTCGGCGTCGGCGGTGACGAGCCAGCCTTCGCCGCTCGTCAGCAGGAAATTCGCGCTGCGATGGGTAGGCGCGATACCGCAGCCGTCATTCAAGTCCGACGTGCCGAGGTAGCGCCGAGTGGCCACGTCCCAATAGGTGACGAGGCCGCCTTTCGGCGCCGATGCCGCGACGATCCCTCCCCCGGCATCGGCAGCGACCGAGCCGATATAGTTGCGCAGGCCGATTTGCGTCTCGTCGGGCGCCGGCACGATCACGAGCGGCTCGCCGCGGCGGTGGAAGCCGACCAAAGGCGGCGCATCCTGCTCCGGCCCGCGATATTGGCAGCCGAAGGCGATGGTGTCGCCGGCGGCGATGGCGAGATGACGGATCGAGAGCTTATGGAGCTCGGGCGCGAGCCGTTGCTCCTCGAGGAGATCGCCCGTCTCGACGTCGACATAAAGGAGCGACGGCCGCATGTCGGGGATGTTCAGCTCGCCCTCACTGTCGGGGCGGGTGCTGATGCCGCCATTGGCGATCACCATGGTGCGGCCGTCAGCGAGGAGCTGGATGTCGTGCGGCTCCATGCCGTGGGCGGGAAACTCGCCGATCTGCTTGTAGCCGTCGGTCGCGTCGCGGACGCCGATGACGCCGCGTGCGCCCTCATAGTCGTTCTCGGTGGAATAAAGCAGCCTGCCGTCGGAAGAGAAAGCGCCGTGGCCGAAGAAGTGGCGGTCAGGCTTGGTGGCAAACCAGACCGGCGGGCGCGCGCCCAAGGGGATGGCCACACCGAAGCGGCCAGGCCTCCGCGCGAAGGTCACCCATTCGCCGGCGTCCGGCCTCAGCGCGATGTCGTGGCCGCGGGCGGGCAGTTCGACGGTGCGAACGTCGCCGCCGTCGAGGCTGAACAGAGCGGCGGAATAAGTGCCGCGGTCGTCCTTGCGCGCGGCAGCGAAGCACTCCGTCGCGAAAGCGGCGGCGGCTCCCCCAGGCAGCGCCAGCATGGCGGCGCTGCTCGCGAGGCTGACCAGAAGCGCGCGACGATCGAGCTCCATCGTCTTAATCTCCATCCATCGCGTTGAAGCCGAAACTCAGGCCTGCGCCCCGCGCGATGATGTCGCCGGCGGTCTGGCCCGCGCTTTTCAGCTCGACGCGCACGGCCTCGAGCTTGGCGCGAAGCTCCTCGTCGCTCGCCACTTCGGCAAACGGCTTGTCCATGCTGCGCAGCACCTCGATGGCGTGATTGAGATCGAACAGGATCGACTCCGAGACGCCTGGCGAATCGGCGTCGACGACCTCGGCGAAGCCGCCTTTGCTGAAGAGGAGGATCACGCCATCGAGATTGCCGATCATATTGGCGAAGGCGAGATTGCTCCGCCAGAAGGCGGCGAGCTTGGGCTTTGCTTCTGCGGGGGTCGCTCCGAGCGGCTTGCCAAGCTTCTGGTCGCGCACGAGCTCGATGCCCGAGGCAAAGGATTTGAACAGCTCGAGCGTCACCTCCTTGGGGGTGTGATAGAGAGCGTTTTCGGGGGCCGGTCCAATAAATGCCTTCTCGTAGGCGGAGCCTTGGCGCCAGCCCTCGACCACGTTCTCGGCGATGCGGTCGACATTGGTGGCGATGCTCGAAGCGAAGCCGCAGCGGAAAGCCCCTGCCCCGCCAATTTTGGGCAGAGGCTCGGCACCGTCCACCACGCGGTCGGTTTCAGTGAGCGCCTCGGCCCCGTCGCCATACAGCAAATATTCAAGTGCGGGCAAACCTTGGAGCGCGACGCTCTTGGCTGCCAGTTCGTGGGGGAGCGTCAAGTCCTCGTCTCGTTTCGCCAGAGCGTCCTGAACTTGTCGGAGGCCGATTCCCTTCGGGTCAGGCCAATAGAAAAGGCGCTCGTAACGGCGGTCCTGCGTGATAGGGCCGAAGCGGAAGATCTCGACCTTGCTCCAGGCATCGACCGCACCGGCAAAGGCATCCTTCGCTGCTTGCAGAGTAGCGGCAGACGGCTCCTTGCAAAGCGCGGCGACCTTGTCGTCGAGCGAGCCGGTGGCTGCGGCGAGCGCCGCATAGCCCGGGCGGATCACCTCGGTCAGTGAGGCCTTGGCGATCGCCGCGTGATCCGTCTCGGCACGGCAAGAGCCAGTCCAAAGTGCCGACGCCAACAGGAGCGCAACCAGGAGACGGATCAATTCGGCCTCACAGCGAGTTCACGAAGGCGACGAGACGGGCGCGGTCGGCCTCGGACAGCGCGGCAAATTTGTCGCGCGAGGCCTCGGCTTCGCCGCCATGCCAGAGGATCGCCTCGGTGATGTTACGCGCGCGACCGTCATGAAGAAACAGAGTGTGGCCATTCACGGTGCCCGTGAGCCCAATTCCCCAAAGTGGCGCCGTACGCCATTCGTTGCCGTTAGCATCCCCCTCGGGCCTGTTGTCGGCAAGTCCCTCGCCCATGTCGTGAAGCAGCAGATCGGTGTAGGGATAGATGAGTTGGTGCGACAGATGCGGCTGGCCCGGCGCATCGCCGGTCATGAATTTCGGTTTGTGGCATCCGGTGCAACCGATTTCGTAGAACAGCTCTTTTCCCTTCAATATCTCGGGATCGTCGGCCTTGCGGCGCGCGGGCACGGCGAGGTTCTTGGAGTAGAACACGACCATGTTGAACAGGTCGTCGCCAACCTCGACGTTTTGATATTTGGGCGAGTTGCCGTTCGGCGCGTCGAGACACTCCTTCTCCTTCTCGGTGCAGTCGCCTGAGCCCTTGGGGATCATGGTGGTCGAGAGGCCAATATCGCCATTGAAGGCCTCGGCCGCCTGCTGGGTGATGGTCGGAATGCCCGCCTTCCAGCCGAAGCGGCCGAGCATCAGTTTCTGGTGCTCGCGCGACCAGACCTCGTTCGGCTTACCGGAGATACCGTCCTTGTTAGTATCGTCGGGATCCGCGTTGGCGAGGATCTCTTCCTCGGGAACCGCCTCGAGCAGACCAAGGCCGATCATCTGCGGGGCGACGCGCGGGCTGATCATAATGTCGGGGCTGGCGGGCCCGTAACCGAGATCGGTGAGCGAATAGGTGGGCACGCGCAGGCTTACGATCTCGCCGCCGGCGAGCGTCACCTTGCGCTCCTTGTACGCGATCTTGAGCTTGCCCTCGGCGTTGATACCCTGGATCGAGAAGTCCTGGAGCTGGCCGCCATAGGTCGGATCGGGCAGCGAGTTCACCTTATGGGCGTCGAGCAGGGCCTTCTCCTCGTCGGTCGTGGGCGGCACCGAGAGACGCACCAGCATCGAGCCGGAAGTGTCGGGCACGTCGGACGACAAGGGCGGATGGCCGCGCCCGTCCTTCAGATGGCAGTTCTGGCAGGCGCGCGAGTTGAACAGAGGCCCGAGCCCGTCAGAGGCGTCGGTCGAGGACGGCGCCGAGACCCAGTTCTTGCGGAAGATGCCGTTGCCGACTTTGAAGTCGAGCTCGCGCTTGAAATCCATATTGCCGGAGGAAAGCGAGAAGGCGTTCGGCGTGTCGGTCGAGCCGCGCGAGGTGGCCTCGCCGCCCGGCTTCGCCTCGCCTGGCTCGAGCTTGGTGAAATCGGTCGTTGGCGCGAGCAGGCTGTCGAGCGCGGCATCGGCGCTCTCGCCATAAGTATCGAGGGCACCGGCGAAAAGCGGCACGGCAGCGCCGAAGGCGATGGCGCCGAGGAGAAGCGCGCGCGGCGCTCCTCTTAACGTCTTGTCCTTCGGTTTGTCCGCATTGCGGTCACGATGCTTGGAATGGGGTGAGTGCACGCGTCCTTCGTCAAAAGCTGATGGTGGTGCGCGCGCCCAGCACGGCGGCATTCTCGACCGCGCCGTTGCCGTCGGCGTCGGGCACGTTGCCGCCGGGCTGGAAGAAATATTGGAAATCAGGCTGCACCGTCCAGCCGGGCTTGATCTGGTAGGTGTAGCAAATCTCGATCAACGCCTCGTAATTGCGCGCGACCGGCTGATCAAGATCAATGTCCAGGCCATGCGCCTCGCTGGAGATGCCGGTATAGGCGAAGCCGATTGCGAGCGCGTCGGCGGAGCGCCCGGGGATCATGCCGGTGAAGGTCACCCCGCCGTCGGCATAGAAGTCGACGACGTTGCGGTCGGATGGCGCGCCCATGACGCGCGCAAATACGCCCACGCCCTTGGGGTCCTTGCTTCCCGGCACGCGCCAGACGAGCTGGTCAATGATGCCGTAGAAGCCCCAATCGTTGTCGAGCGGCCGACCGGGATTGCCGGTCTCGGCGATGGGTAAGCGGCCAGAGCTGAAGCGGAGATCCTCGAAAGTGCCGAAGTGATTCCAGCCGCCGAGCTTGAGCGTGCCAGGGAGGGGCTGCGCCTGATTGTACTTATAGGCGCCTTCGACCATCAGCAGCGGGGGCGAGTCGAGGCTGAAGTCGAGACCGTCATTGTTGCAGATCTGCGGGTCGCTGCTCGAACAGCGCGACGAGGGATCGCCATTATAGACGCCGACCAAGAGACTCAGTTTGTCGTTCGGGGTGACGGTGGTGAGAACGCCAGGCGTTGCCAGAGGATAGGCAGGCCCGCCGCTCGGCAAATCTGAGGCCGTGATCGAAGGCCAGCCCCAGGTCCCGTTGAGGAAGTACGGCCAGGCATCGCTGAGGATGAAATCATTGTCGGCGGCGAGCTGCCCGACTTTCACCGCAAGGCGATCGTTGAACATGTGCTGCTCGAACCACAGCTCGTCGAGACGGGTGGCAGGCGTAGCTTCGATATTGGAGACCGGCATGAGGCTCAGGATATTGTCGGCGGTGATGCTTTGACCGTGAATTTGGTAGGCATTGGTGTGGAAGCACAGGCCCTTCCATAGGCCGAGCTTTTTCATGTCGGCATCGAGATGAACATCGAGCAGTCCGTCATAGGTGACGCCCTGCTTGAAGCCGCCCCAGTTGCCGAACGACTCGCCGTAATAGGCGCCGCTCAGCGCGATCCCCGAATTGGCGAGTGCCTGGCGGGCGCCGGCGACGTCGAGCTTGAACGCAACGTCGTCAGGGATGCCGGTGTCGGTCACTTGGCAGTCGGCTTTCGCCGCGTTGGGGCTGAGCGACATCACGATCGCCAGGAGCAAGCCGGCGCCGAGCGCCTTCAGGCAATTGGAAGCAAGCCGCCCGATCGAGGACAATTGCCGTGCAAGGTCGCAAAGCGCGATCTGCCGTATGGTCATTGTTGCAGCCCCCAAAGTCTTTGTATTTTGCCACAGTTTCCAACAATGCCCATCCTGTTATGTTATAACGTTTGTCCTCTCTCAGCGCTACTTCGTCGAATCGGAGCCTTGCACCTGCGCGCCTAGCCTCCACTGGCGGCCTTGCTTTCTTCCTGAACCTTGCCGGGACTATCCAGGCTATCGGAGCCTTCGAACTTGATCGACTTGAGATCGAGAACGGCCACGGCGCGCTCGAGCGATTTCGTCTGGTCGAGCAGGGCGTCGATGGCGTGCTGCACCACGGCGTTCCCCTCATCGTTCCCCTCGCCGATCATCTGATCGTAGGACTCGGTGGTGAGCGCGCGGAGATAGAGCACATTCATCGCGTTCATGGTGGCGTCGAGCTTTGCCCGTACCTCGGCATCGATCTCTGGCGACTTCGCCTTCACCAGATCAGAGACGCCGGGGCCTGACACGAGCGAGCGGTCGGCGCGACGATAGGTGCCGAGATAGACGTTGCGGATGCCGAGCGCGTCGAAGAAATGCGAAGCGTGCGTGTTGTCCGAGAAGCAGTCGTGCTCCTCCTCGGGATCATGGATCATGAGTCCGAGCTTCATGCGCTCGCCGGCAAGCTCGCCATAGGACAGGCTGCCGAGGCCGGTCATAATCACCGTGAGGCCCGCCTCGTCGCTGCCACCCATGACCTTCTTGCGCGCTGAGCCGTCAGGCCCCCATTGCGCCGCCATCCAGGTCAGGTCATCGACGAGGAGATCGGTCGCGGTGCGGAGATATTCGGCGCGGCGCGCGCAATTGCCGTGGGTGCAATTCTTGGGATCGTAGTCGGTGGCCGGGCGATTGCCGTTGCCGGGCCCAGTGCCGTTCAGGTCCTGGCCCCAGAGCATGAACTCGATGGCGTGATAGCCGGTGGCGACATTGGCCTCGACGCCTCCGGCCTCCTGAAGCACGTTGGCGAGAAGCTCCTTGGTGATCTTCGAGGTGTCGATCTTCTTGCCGCCGATGACGAGCGACGTGTTGGCGATGACGTTGGCGGTATAGAGCTCATTCTCGGACGAGTCCGTGCCATAGGTGGAAGTGTCCACGTAGTCGATCAGCCCCTCATCGAGCGGCCAGGAATTCACGCGGCCTTCCCAATCGTCGACGACCGGATTGCCGAAGCGGAAGGCCTCGGTCTGCATGTAAGGGATGCGCGCGGCGATCCAGGCGGCGCGGGCGGCGCGCAGATTGTCATCCGTCGGGTGAGCGAGGAAAGCGTCGACCGCGAGCTTCAGCGTGCGCGCGGTGTCGGCCGCATCAGAATAAGCGGCCTCGCCAATGTCGGCGTAGGTCTTGAGCACATCCTTGGGCGAGGGATCGGCTGCGGCGGGGAACGTCGCGAGAGAAATTCCGATCGCCAACGCAGCGATCGGGCAGGCAATCCAAGATTTGCGGAACATCGTTGCCCCTTGATCCGTGCCGGCCCCTAAGGACCGTCTCCCAGCCGATCAGGAAATTGCGACGGCCCTCTGGCGCGAACCTTCGGGCCGTCGCAAGGCTGAGATGAGGAAACATCCTAGCTTCCGCTTTGGACATTTCAGACATCCGGGCTGGGCGGCCGGATGTCTTGTCAACACAGTAGCGCGCCGGCTAATGTGCATGAAGTGAACTCTTCTCAGCCGAATAGTTGCATTCTATGCATCTAAAAGAAGTCGATGCCAATCTCCTGGTCACGCTCGACGCGCTGCTCGTCGATGCGAGCGTGACGCGCGCCGCCGAGCGCCTCGGGCGAAGCTCATCGGCCATCAGCCATGCGCTTGCCAAGCTCCGCGAGATTTTCGCCGACGAGCTGTTTGTGCGGGCGGGGCAGAAGCTGGTGCCGACGGCCAAGGCGCTCGAGCTTGCCCCGACCGTGCACGTCATCCTTGCCGGCATGGAGAGCCTGCTTCGGCCGAGCAAGCCGTTCGATCCATTGCTTGCGTCGCGCGACTTCGCGGTCGCCGCGACCGAGGCGGGCGAGCTCATCCTTGTGCAGCCGCTCCGCCGACGGCTTGCCCAGCTTGCGCCGAGCGTAAGTGCCGGCTGGATGCCGTCGCATCGCGAAGAGAACATCGAAGCGCTCAGGAGCGGTCGTTGTCATTTCGTGATCGACATCGAGGGACTGCCTGTTCAAGCGCCTGACATCCGCGTGCTGAAGCTGTTCGACGACAGGCTGGTCACGCTCGCGCGCCCAGGTCATCCACTGACGAAGCGGAAGCCCAAGGCGCTCAGTTTCGCCGCTGCCGACCACATCGAGGTGAATTCCTTGCCGGCGCTCGAGCTGATCGACCAAGCGCTCGCCGCCGAGAGGGTCTTTCTGCCGGATCGCCGCGCGCGTCTCCTCCGTGCTGGTCGGCCTTCTGCTCGCGCTGAATAGCGACGCGCTTCTCACTCTCCCCGTCTCGCTCGCCTCGATCCTCGAGCGGCAATTCGGGCTCGTGCGCGTTCATCAGCCTTTCGCCGGCGTCGCCTTTCCGTTGAGGCTCTTCTGGCATTCGAGCTATGACCGTGACGAATGTCATGAATGGGTGCGCGGGCAGATCGGCACGCTCGCGCGCGAGATGGAAAGCGCCGCGTAAGGAGAGGCTTACATGGGCAAGACGTTGCGGCGGTTAAGGCTGGCCGCTCTTCTGCTCGCCGGCCTCCTCTCGCTGTCGCGCACCGCCTTGGCAGCCGCTCCCGAGGACCTGGAGTCCGGACTGAACGTCACCATCGGCGGGGTCAGTAAGACGCTCACGCTCGGCGAGGCGATGGCAGCGCTCAACGTCCCGTCGGTCAGTATTGCGCTGATCGATCAAGATGGCATCGCCGCCGCGCGCGCTTATGGACAGGGCTCCACGCCCGACACTCTTTTTCAGGCTGCGTCGCTGTCGAAATTCGTCGCCGCAATCGGCGCGATGCGCCTCGTCGAGCAGAAGCGGCTCGCCCTCGACGAAGACGTCAATTCAAACCTCATGTCTTGGCATGTGCCGGTCAACGATCTCGACAAGGATCATCCGGTCACTTTGCGCGGGCTGCTCAGCATGACGGCAGGGATCGGCGTGCCTGGCTTTCTCGGCTACGAACTCGGAGCGCCGCTGCCTACACTGACGCAAATTCTCGACGGGACACCGCCGGCCAATTCGCCTCCTGTCACGGTGATCGCCGTGCCGGGCAGTGCCTATCATTATTCAGGCGGCGGCTATGAGATCGCCGAAGCGCTTATTGTCGATACGTTGCACGCGCCCTTCGTCGAGGCGATGGACGAGACCGTGCTGAAGCCGGCAGAGATGAACCACTCGACCTTCGCCCAGCCTTTGCCGGATGAGCTTAGGGCGAAGGCGGCGACCGGACATCTTGCCGATGGGACGGAAGTCAAAGGCGGCTTCCACGTTTTCCCCGAGCATGCTGCCGCAGGACTTTGGTCGACGCCGAGCGACATCGCCAATCTCCTGCTCCTCATTGGCAGGGCGTGGCGTGGAGACAGCGCGCTCTTTCTCACGCCTGAGACGGTGCGGCAGATGCTGACGCGGCAGAACGGCGGTCCCTACGGCCTCGGCGCGGCGATCGCGGAAAGCGAGGGATCGCTCATCCTCATGAAACGTGGGCAGAATGTCGGCTATCAGTCCTATCTCATCCTCATTCCCGGCGAGGGTCAGGGGATGGTGGTGATGACCAACTCCGACAATGGCTCGATCCTCGCCGAGGCGCTTATCCGCCGGGCTGCGGAAATCTATGGCTGGCCTGCCCTTCCGGGTTTTGCCGACTAAGATCAGTTCGGAACCCTGGTTTCCGTCACAAGCCTCCAGTACGATAGGGGTCTTGCGCCCGCTTGCCCGAGGGCGGGCCCCCGGAGGAAACAATGTTTGCATGGTTCCGCGCCGGCCTCGTCGCCGCGCTTTTCCTTGTCCTCGCCACCCCCACCGAAGCCGCCAAAAAGACTTTTCAAGACGATGCCCTGGACGATGCGGCGATCACGCTCATCGCCGACCTCAAGGATCAGGCCGGCACGGTCGACAAGCCGCTGATCAAGCTGAAGCAGCAGGCCGACACGCTGCTCAAGTCGCAGGATCTATCCGGCGCGGCGGATGTCTATGTGCAAATCGTCACCGTAGCGCCGAACGACGCGGCCGCCTGGCGGCGGCTCGCCGATATCTGGCTCTCCATCCCGGTCACCGATGAGGACGACGGCTCGACGCGGTTCGAGGACGCGCGCACTGCGGCTTACATTTCCTATCAGCGCGCGACCGATGCGAAGGACGAGGCGGCGGCGCTGATCACGCTCGCCAACGCCTTCGGCAAGCGCGACGAGTGGCGCTCCGCGCTGAACGTGCTGAAGCTCGCTCTCGCGCTCGACGAGACTCCCGACCTCCAGGCGACGTATGCCTCGCTCCGCGAGAAATACGGCTTCCGCGTCGCCAATTTCAGCGTGGACTCCGACTCCGCAAGCCCGCGCGCCTGCTTCCAGTTCTCGGAGAAGCTGCCCAAGCGCACCGACTTTGCACCTTTCGTTTCCGTCGTTGGCCAAGACAAGCCCGCGATCTCGGTCGACGACCAGCAGCTCTGCGTCGAAGGGCTTGAGCACGGCGACACCTATTCCATCACGCTTCGCGCAGGACTGCCCTCGACGGTCGACGAAAGCCTGCTCAAGAACGCCGACTTCACCATCTATGTGCGCGACCGGAGCCCGTCGGTCAGGCTTGCCGGCAAGGCCTATGTGCTGCCGCAAGACCGGCCAGCAGGGCATCCCGCTCATCAGCGTGAATACCGATGCGCTCAAGGTGACGATCTATCGCATCGGCGACCGCAGCCTGCTCGACAACGTGCTCGGCTACGACTTCGAGCGCAATCTCTACGAGCTATTCGCTCGACGACATCGCCAACCAGAAGGGCGAGAAGGTATGGACCGGCGAGCTCAAGGTCGAGAGGGAGCTCAACCAGGAGATCACCACCGCCTTCCCCATCAACGAGGCGGTGCCGGCCATGCAGCCCGGCGTCTATCTGCTCGCCGCGCAGCCCGCCAATGTTCCCGGCGATGATTACGGCGAGCGCGCCACGCAATGGTTCATCGTGTCCGATCTCGGGCTCACCGCCTATTCGGGCTCTGACGGCATCCATGCCTTCGTCAATTCGCTCGCGACCACGGCTCCGGTCGGCGACGTCGAGATCAGGCTGCTTGCTCGCAACAACGACGTGCTGGCGGTCAAGAAGACAGACGCTTCGGGCGCGGTCGCCTTCGAGCCGGGTCTTGCCCGCGGCGAAGGAGGCCAAGCGCCCGCCATGCTGGTCGCCTCCAGCGACGGCGGCGATTACGCCTTCCTCAATCTTACGCAATCCGCCTTCGATCTGACCGATCGCGGCGTCGCGGGCCGTGAGCCGCCTGGCGCGCTCGACGCCTTCGTCTTTACCGAGCGCGGCGTCTACCGCACCGGCGAGACCGTCTATGTGACCACGCTGTTGCGCAACGCAAACGGCGTCGCCGTCCCCGATGTCGATCTGACCATGGTGGTCGAGCGGCCTGACGGGGTCGAGTATCGCCGCACCGTGGTGCCGGATCAGGGGTTGGGTGGGCGCTCGCTCAACATCCCCATCATCTCTTCGGCGCCGACGGGCACGTGGCGTGTCGCCGTCTATTCCGATCCGAAGCAGCCGTCGATCGGCGAGGCGAGCTTCCTTGTCGAAGACTATGTGCCGGACCGGCTCGAATTCGACCTCACCACTGACGCCACCAGCATCTCGCCGGACGCGCCGGCCAAGATCACGCTCGACGGGCGCTTCCTCTACGGGGCGCCTGCGGCAGGCCTCGACATCGAGGGCGAGGTCAACATCGTCAGGACCGACGAGCGTCCGGGCTATACAGGCTATGTGTTCGGGCTGAACGCGAAGGACGAGCCGGAAGAGGACGAAGTCGCGACCGAGGCCGTTCCGCTCGCCGACCTGCCGCAGACCGACGACCAAGGCAAGGCGACGTTTACCGTCGATCTCGGCAAGCTGCCGGCTTCGACCAAGCCGCTTCAGGCAAACATCAATGTGAGGCTCGCCGAACCAGGCGGCCGGGCGGTGCAGCGGAGTCTCTCGCTTCCCATCGTGCCCGCTTCGAACATGATCGGGGTGAAGCCGCTCTTCTCCGGCAGCGCGCTCAACGATCAGGACACGGCGAGCTTCGACGTCGCCATGGTCACGCCTGATGGCAAAGAGATCGAAGCGAAGGGGCTCAAATGGCAGCTCCTCAGCATCGAGTCCAAATATCAGTGGTATCGCTCGAACGGCTATTGGAACTACGAGCCGATCAAGGTGACGCGCCGCGTGGCCGACGGCGTGGTCGATGTCGCGCCCGACAAGCTGGGCAAGATCTCGGTCCCGGTCAGTTGGGGACGTTACCGGCTCGAAGTATCGAACGCAGACCCGCAAGGGCCCGAGACCACATACGGCTTCGACGCGGGATTCTATGCCGAGGCGTCTGCCGACACGCCCGATCTGCTCGAGATCGCTCTCGACAAGAAGGAATATAAGCCCGGCGACTCCATGACCGTGGCGGTGACGGCGCGCAGCGCCGGCGAGGTGACGCTCGCGGTGATCGGCGACAAGCTGCTCACCACCACGACGACCGACGTGCAGCCTGGGCTGGTCAAGCTACCACTCACGGTCGGCGGGGACTGGGGCACTGGCGCCTATGTGCTGGCGACGCTCAGGCGTCCGCTCGATGAGGCCGAGAAGCGCATGCCGGGCCGCGCCATCGGCGTGCAGTGGTTCGGCATCGACAAGGCCGCGCATACCATCGGCGTCGCCATGGACCTGCCGCAGCTCATCCGCCCTGAGACCACTTTGCGCGTGCCGATCAAATTCAGCGGACTGGCACCGAACGAAGAGGCACGAGTCGTCGTGTCAGCGGTCGATGTCGGTATCCTCAATCTCACCAACTACAAGGCGCCCGACCCCGACACTTATTATCTCGGCCAACGCAAGCTCTCCTCCGAGATCCGCGACCTTTATGGCCAGCTGATCGACGGCATGCAGGGCACCAGGGGCCAAATCAGGACGGGCGGCGACGGCGGCGAAGGCGAGCTGCAAGGAAGCCCGCCGACGCAAGCGCCGCTCGCGCTCTATTCCGGCATCGTCGCTGTTGGTGCAGACGGCACCGCCGAGGTCAGCTTCGATATTCCGGGCTTCGTCGGCACCGTGCGGGTGATGGCGGTCGCCTGGAGCAACGACAAGGTCGGCCACGCCTCGGCCGACGTCGTGGTGCGCGATCCCGTGGTGCTTACCACCACGCTTCCGCGCTTCCTGTTGATGGGCGACAAGAGCACGCTCCGGCTCGACCTCGACAATGTCGAAGGCGAGACCGGCAATTATCAGATCGCGGTGACCACCGACGGCCCGCTGACTGTCGAGGATCCGGACAAGACATTGACCCTCGAGGCCAAGAAGCGCGGTGGGTTAAGCCTGCCCATCTCGGCGACCGGCGTCGGCGACGGCACTGTTTCCGTCGCCGTCACAGGGCCGGGAGACTTCGCGGTTGAGCGGAAATATGCGCTCGAGGTGAAGCCGGCGACGCAGATCCTCGCGCGGCGCACGGTGAAGCCGCTCAATCCTGGGCAGAGCATCACCGTCACGAGCGATGTGTTCAGCGATCTCGTGCCGGGAACCGGCAAGGTCGCGCTCTCGGTGACGCCGTCTGCCGCACTCGACGTGGCGAGCCTGCTCGCGGCGCTCGACCGCTACCCGCTCGGCTGCACCGAGCAGGTGATCAGCCGCGCTCTGCCACTGCTCTATGTCAACGAGATGGCGCTCGATGCGCAGCTCGCGGTCGACACCGGCGTCGACGAGCGCATTGCCAAGGCGATCGAGATCGTTCTCGCGCGCCAGGGCTCCGAGGGCTCGTTCGGGCTGTGGTCGCCGGGCGGCGAGGATGCCTGGCTCAACTCTTACACGACGGATTTCCTCACCCGTGCCCGCGCGCGCGGCTTCTCCGTCTCGGACGACCAGTTCAAACTCGCGCTCGACCGCCTGCGCAATTATGTCAGCACGGCGCCTGACGTTGCAACCGACGGCGGGCTCGCGCTCTCTTATGCGCTCTACGTCCTTGCCCGCAATGGCATGGCGCCGGTCGGCGATCTTCGCTACATCGCCGACGTGAAGCTCGACGACCTCGGCACGGCCACGGCCAAGGCCGAGATCGCCGCCGCGCTCGCCATGCTGGGCGACCGGGTCAGGGCCGAGAAGGCCTACGACGCAGCGCTCGCCGCGCTTCCCAAGGATAAGCGTTACGAGGGCGGACGCGTCGACTACGGCTCGCCGCTCCGCGACGCAGCAGCGGTGGTGACGCTTGCCGCCGAAGGCGATGCGCCGAAGCTGATCCTGGTCAGCGCCACCAAGGACATCGACAAGGCGCGCGACCTCGTCACCTACACCTCGACGCAGGAAGACGCCTGGCTCGTGCTCGCGGCGCGCGCTCTCGGCAAGCAGAATGTCAGCCTCACGCTCAACGATGCCGGCCAGGAGGGCCCGCTCTATCGCAGCTTCGACGAGGATCAGCTCGCCGCCACACCGCTCACGGTGACCAATAGCGGCGACGGACCGCTCGATGCGGTGATTTCGGTGAGCGGCTCGCCCAAGACGCCGGAGCCGGCAGCCGAGCATGGCTTCTCCATCGAGCGCAGCTTCCATACGCTCGGTGGGGCCGACGCCGACCCGAGCCACGCCAAGCAGAACGACCGCTTCGTCGTGGTGCTCACGGTGACCGAGCCGCAGCCGCAATTCGCGCGCGTCTCGCTCATCGACTACGTGCCGGCGGGGTTCGAGATCGACAATCCGCATCTCGTCTCCTCGGGCGACACCGGCACGCTCGACTGGATCGAGAATGCGGGCACGCCGTCCTTCACCGAGTTCCGCGACGACCGGTTCGCCGCGGCGTTCGAGCGGCGGAGCGACGACAAGCCCGTCTTCACGGTCGCTTATGTCGTGCGTGCGGTCTCACCGGGAAGCTATGTGCTGCCGCAGGCGGTGGTTGAGGACATGTACCGGCCCGACCGCTTCGGCCGGACGGGAACCGGAGACGTCACGGTCTCGCCAGCGAAATGACCACTGAGCCACAGGCCGGGACCAAGGAGCGCCGCCCCTCGTGGCGGCGCCGAGCGACCTATGCCGCGATTGGGCTGGTGTGTATTGCCGCGGCGATCGCCGGCGGCATCTCCGGCCTGTTCCAGGCGTTCGGGCCAGCTCCGCTCGGGCGCGATCTCGAAGTCTCGACCATCGTGGTCGATCGCGACGGCAAGCTTCTGCGCGCCTATCTCACGACCGAAGGCCGCTGGCGGCTGCCAGCGACGCGCGAGGATGTCGATCCGCGCTTCCTCGAAGCGCTGCTCGCCTACGAGGACAAGCGCTTCTACCACCATTGCGGCGTCGATCCGCTCGCCCTGATGCGCGCGGCCTACCAGCTCGCAACGCAGGGCCACATCGTCTCTGGCGGCTCGACCATCACCATGCAGGTGGCGCGGTTGATGGAGCCGCGCGCCAAGCGCTCGCTCTATGCCAAGCTGCACGAGGCAGTGCGCGCCCTTCAGCTCGAATGGGCGCTGTCGAAGGACGAGATCCTTTCGCTCTATCTGACCCTCGCGCCCTATGGCGGCAATCTGGAAGGCATTCGCGCGGCGTCTCTCGCTTATTTCGGCAAGGAGCCGCGGCGGCTTACGCTCGGAGAGACGGCGCTGCTCGTGGCGCTGCCGCAATCGCCCGAGCTCCGCCGCCCCGACCGGTACCCAGTCGCGGCCAAGAGCGCGCGCGACCGCGTGCTCGACCGCATCGCCGGGCGCGGCCTCTACAGCGCGGCGGAGATTGCCCACGCCAAGGACGAACCTGTGCCGAGGGCACGGAAGCCCATGCCGCTCAGCGCGCCGCATTCGGCTGACGAGGCGACCGCACTTTCGCCCAAGGAGAAGGTGCTGCGCCTCACGATCGACGGCTTCTTGCAGAGGACGCTCGAGAAGCTCGCGCGCGAGCGGGCGCAGAGTCTCGGGCCTGACTTGTCAGTCGCCATCGTCGTGATCGACAACGCCACAGGAGAGGTGCTGGCGCGCGTCGCCTCGCCGGACTATTTCGATCTCCGCCGCGCGGGGCAGGTCGATTTGACGCGCGCCGTGCGCTCACCCGGCTCGGCGCTCAAGCCATTCATCTATGGCATCGGCTTCGAGGACGGGCTGATCCATCCCGAAACGCTGATCGAGGACCGGCCGATCCACTACGGCAACTATGCGCCGGAGAATTTCGACCTGACCTATCAGGGCACGGTCACCGTGCGCCGGGCGCTGCAATTGTCGCTGAACACGCCGGCCGTCGCCGTGCTCGACGAGGTCGGACCGAGCCGGCTGATCGCGCGGCTCGCGCAAGCCGGAGCTCCTCTCGTGTTGCCTAAGAGCGAGGCGCCCGGACTTGCGCTCGGCCTCGGCGGCGTGGGCGTCAGGCTGATAGACCTCACCATGCTCTATGCCGGACTCGCGCGGCAGGGCACGGTGGCGCCGCTCATCGAGCAACTCGGCCAGCCGCCGCAGCCGCCGAAGCGCCTTATCGAGCCGGTCGCGGCCTGGTATGTCGGCAACGTTCTGCTCGGCACGCCGCCGCCTGAGAATGCCGCAGGCGGGCGCATCGCGTTCAAGACCGGAACGAGCTACGGCTATCGCGACGCCTGGGCCATCGGCTTCGACGGCAAGCACACCATCGGCGTTTGGGCGGGCCGGCCTGACGGCGCTCCGGTCGTCGGCCTTGGTGGGCATGTCACGTCAGCCCCGATCTTGTTCGATGCCTTCGCGCGGCTCGGCACGCCGCCCCAGCCTCTGAAGCGGGCCCCGAAGGGCGTGCTGATCGCGTCCTCGGCCAAGCTTCCTCCGCCGCTCAGGCGGTTCGCGCCGCGCGACAGCCTGGGCGAGGCGATGACGCCGAAGGTGCAGATCGTCTTCCCGCCGAACGGAGCAAACCTCGAGCTATCGCATGCGGCGGGGCAAGCCCCAGACCCGATTGCCATCAAAATCACCGGCGGCACGCCGCCGCTCAACGTCCTGCTCAACGGCATGCCGCTGCCCGGCAAGAAGAACACCCGCACGCTGTTCTTCGAGCCCGACGGGCCTGGCTTCGTCAGGCTGACCGTCACCGACGCGACCGGTGCCGCAGACAGCGTCGTCGTGCGGCTGCAATAGAAGAGGCATGGCCGCTCCCCTTTCGCTCAAAGACCTCGCAGTGCCGGTCGGCATCGAGCCGATGGAGGCGAAGCTCGTCACCGAGCTTCCGCACGATCAAGGCTGGCAGTTCGAGCCGAAATGGGATGGTTTCCGCTGTCTTGCTTATCGCGCGGGCGACGAGGTCGATCTCAGGGCAAAATCAGGCAAGCCGCTCGCGCGCTACTTTCCCGAAATCGTAGCGATGCTGCGTCGCCTTCCGCAGAAGGCGTTCGTGCTCGATGGAGAACTCGCCGTACCGGTCGGCGATACGCTTTCCTTCGATGCTCTGCAGATGCGCATTCATCCCGCCGAGACCCGGATCAAGAAACTCGCCAAGGAGACCCCCGCTCTCCTCATTCTGTTCGACATGCTGCTCGACGCGAAAGGCAAGAGCCTGATCGAAGCGCCGCTCAGCAAGCGTCGCGCCGCACTCGAAGCCTTTTACGAGAAAGCGGGGGAGAGGAAGGAACTCAAACTTTCCCCCTATACGCGCGACCGCTCTGTCGCGGAGGACTGGCTGAAGGATGCGCGCGGCGCTCTCGACGGCGTCGTCGCCAAGCGCATCGACGGCGCCTACATGCCGGGCGAGCGGGCGATGCTCAAGGTGAAGCAAATCAGGACCGCCGACTGCGTGGTGGGCGGATTCCGCTACGCGACCGGCAGCCGCGAGGTGGGCTCGCTCCTGCTCGGCCTCTACGACAAAGAGGGCAAGCTCGATCACGTTGGCTTTACCTCGACCATCACCAACGAAGAGCGGACGGCAATGACCAAGATGCTCGAAGGACTGATCGCGCCCCCAGGTTTCACCGGCAATGCGCCGGGAGGTCCGAGCCGCTGGAGTACCGAGCGCTCCGGCGAATGGGAACCGTTGAAACCCAAGATCGTGGTCGAGGTGCGCTACGACCAGGTGACCGGCGACCGCTTCCGGCACGGCACGAAGCTCGTCCGCTTCCGCCCAGACAAGGCGCCGCGGCAATGCACCTTCGAGCAGATCGAGCCGGCGGTGATGCCGGAGAATTTCAAGCTCCTCCTCACGCCGTGACGCGTCGAGAGTCTCGCCGAGAAGGCGCGCGGACAGCCGCGGCTCGTTGCCGCGCCAAGGCGGGAACGAGAGATTACCCCGCGTTAATGTGAGCGGCGCCCGCGCGCGATTTCATGCCCACTCAAGGCTTTCCGGGGCGACGCCTCACGATCATCGCGACCTCGACGCGTAACGTCGACGCGCGTCGAAGCGCAGCGGAGTGACATTCTCTCGCGGCATCGAGTCAAACCGGCGCCAGAATGGAAGCGAAAGGTCTGCCTGACTTGGAGGAGGAAATCTCCAAGGAGGCAAATCGAGTAGGAGGATCCCATGAAGAAGTATCTGATCGCCGGTCTCTTGGTCGCCGGCTTCGTCACGCCGGCGCTCGCCGGCGAGTATTACGTCGCGCAGAGCAACACGAGCCACAAATGCTCGATCGTGGCGAGGAAGCCTGACGGCAAGACCCTGACCATGCTCGGCACCGACGGCTTCAAGACGAAGCCCGACGCCGAGAACGCCATGAAGGGCATGATGGAGTGCAAGGCGTAGCCTGACACCTGCCCCCCAGACGCGGACGCCCGGTCTTAACCGAGCGTCCGAGTCCAGTAGCCGCTCCAAGATCCAACTGACCGCGATGTCCGAGGGTCTTGGGGCGGTTCTAGTTTATCAGCCCGGTCAGCCTTGTGGAGTCATGGGGTACAAGCGGAACTGCCTCGGACGCACGGCGATCCGTCCCGACACATTGATGCTGTAGTCGGCGGGAAGCTCGATCTCGACGCGGTCGGGCACGCCGTCGATAGCCACATCGACGCGGCGCGTGCCGGCGTGACGCCGGAGCACTGACACGACACCCGAAATGGCGCCCGGACGCTCGGTACCGACCTCGACATCGTGCGGTCGGAAGAAGAGACGCGCGGGCCCGTTGGGTAGCCCGTCGGCTGGAAGGTCGAGGGGACGTCTCTCGAGGAAGACCTTGCCACGCTCGACCCGCACCGGGAGGGTGCTCGAACTCGCCGATGAAGGAGAACACGAAGGGCGAGTTCGGCTCGTCGTAGATCTCGTCCGGCGTACCGATCTGCTCGATCTTCCCTTCGCTCATCACCACCACGCGGTCGGCAAGCTCGAGCGCCTCTTCCTGGTCGTGGGTGACGAACACGGTGGTGTGGCCTGTTTTGTCGTGCAGCTCGCGTAGCCAGCGGCGCAGATCGCGCCTCACTTTGGCATCGAGAGCGCCGAACGGCTCGTCGAGCAGAAGCACCCGCGGCTCGATGGCGAGCGCGCGAGCGAACGCCACCCGCTGGCGCTGACCGCCGGAGAGCTGGGCCGGGAACCGCTTGTCGAGACCCGTAAGCTGCACGAGGTCGAGCAGCTCGAGGGCGCGGCGCTCGATCTCCTTGCGGTTCGGTCGGCGCGACCTCGGTCGGACGCGAAGACCGAAGCCGATATTCTCCAGCAAGGTCATGTGACGGAACAGAGCGTAGCTCTGGAACACGAGCCCGACATTCCGCTGCTGCACGGTGAGCTTGAGCGCGTCGTCGCCGTCGAATAGGACGCGTCCGGAGGTCGGCACGTCTAGGCCCGCGAGGATGCGGAGCAGCGTCGTCTTGCCGGAGCCGGAAGGGCCGAGTAGCGCCACGAGCTCGCCAGACCTGATGTCGAGTGAGACGCCGTGAAGCGCCGCGGTCGTGCCGAATTTGCGCACGACGTTCTCGATGGTCACCTGCATCGGCTTTTCCCAGCGCGTTGTCCAGTCGAGCGGCCACGTGCCGCCGGCAGAGTTGACCCCATTTGCGACCCGAGCGTCCATGACTTTCTCCTAGAGCCTAATGCCGGCGCGACGCGGCGATCTGGTCGGCATAGCGCCATTCTAGCGCGACCTTGATGACGAGAGTGACGAGGGCGAGCAGCGCGAGCAGCGAAGCGACGGCGAAGGCGGCGGCGAAGTTGTACTCGTTGTAGAGAATCTCGACATGGAGCGGCATGGTGTTGGTCTTGCCCCTTATGTGACCCGACACCACCGACACCGCGCCGAACTCGCCCATGGCGCGCGCGTTGCAAAGCACCACGCCATAAAGCAGCGCCCAGCGAATATTGGGCAGCGTCACCTTGCAAAAGGTCTTCCAGCCTGAGGCACCGAGGGACAGCGCGGCCTCCTCGTCCTGCGTCCCTTGCTCCTGCATCAGCGGCACGAGCTCTCGCGCAACGAACGGGAAGGTCACGAAGATGGTGGCGAGAACCATGCCGGGCAGCGCGAAGATGATCTGGATGTTCTCGCTTTTGAGGAAGGCGCCGAAATTGCCCTGCGCTCCGAACAGCAGCACGTAGATCAGGCCGGAAATCACCGGGGAGACGGAGAAGGGAAGATCGATCAGCGAGTTGAGCAGGCTCTTGCCGGCGAACTCGAATTTGGCGATCGCCCAGGAGGCGGCAAGCCCGAACACCACGTTGGCGGGAACGGCTATTGCCGCGATCAGCAGAGTGAGCTCGATGGCGGAGACAGCATCAGGCTCGGTGATCGCGGCGAAATAGGTGCCGAGCCCCGCGCGCAGCGCCTCGACGAACACCGAGGCGAGAGGCAGGAACAGGAATACGACGAGGAACACGACGGCGACGCCAATCAGGACAAAGCGGACGAGCGGACGCTCAGTCGTCACGGCTTGGGCGCGCGGCGCGTCAAGAAGTGGCGCGACGGCGGCGTCGGTCATTGGCCGAACCTCTTGCGACTCCAGGCCTGCACGAGGTGGACAAACAAAAGTATTGCAAAGGAGATCAGCAGCATCGCCGTGCCGATGGCCGCCGCCTGCGCATAGCCGAATTCTTCGAGACGGATGATGATAAGGAGCGGCGCGATCTCCGATTTGAACGGCATGTTGCCGGCGATGAAGATCACCGAGCCGTACTCGCCGACGGCGCGGGCGAGAGCGAGCGCAAAGCCGGTCAGGATCGCGGGCAACAGCGTCGGCAGCATCACCAGAAACACGGTTTGGCGGCGATTGGCGCCAAGCGTGGCAGACGCCTCCTCGAGTTCGCGATCGAACTCATCGAGCACCGGCTGCACGGTGCGCACAACGAAGGGTAGACCGATGAAGATGAGCGCGATGGTGATGCCGAGCGGCGTGTAGGCGACCTTGATGCCGAGCGGATCGAGCCAACTGCCGATCCAACCGTTCGGCGCGTAGAGCGCGGTGAGCGCGATGCCGGCGACGGCGGTCGGCAGCGCAAAGGGAAGATCGACGAAGGCGTCCAGCAGGCGCCGGCCGGGAAAACGATAGCGGATCAGCACCCAAGCGATGATGGAGCCGAACACCGCGTTGACGCTTGCGGCGATGAGGGCGGTGACAAAGCTCAGAGCGCAGCGCGGCGAGCGTGCGTGGACCAGTGACCACATCGAGAAAGCCGGCCACCCCCAGGGTCGCCGACTTGAGCACGAGGCCGCCGAGCGGAATGAGGACGACGAGGCCGAGATACGTCAAAGCGAAACCGAGCGCCAACCCGAAACCGGGGATGGCGCTCGGCTCTCTTCAACGCAAGGCCGCGGGCGCCGGCCATGGCGTTTTCCCTCGCGTTTGTCCGACCGCTAGTTGGTGGATTTGGGCTGATAGAGCTGGTCGAAGATGCCGCCGTCAGCGAAGTGCGTGGCTTGTGCCTTCGTCCAGCCGCCGAACAGCGGATCGTCGATCGTGACGAGCTTCACGTCGGGGAAGCGCGCGAGATCCTTCGGGTCTGCAGATTTGGGATCCGACGGGCGATAGTAGTTATGCGCGATGAGCTTCTGGGCTTCCGGCGTGTAGAGGAAGTTCAGGTAGGCCTCGGCCACTTTGCGCGTGCCCTTGGCATCGACCACCTCGTCAACCACGGCGACCGGAGGCTCGGCCTTGATGGAGAGCGACGGCACGACAATTTCGAATTTGTCGGCGCCAAGCTCGTTCAGGGCGAGGAACGCCTCGTTCTCCCAGGCGAGCAAGACGTCGCCGATGCCGCGTTGGGCGAAGGTCGTCGTCGAGCCGCGCGCACCGGTATCGAGCACGGGAACATTGGCGTAGAGCTTTTTGATGAAGTCCTTGTCCTTGTCCTCGCTGTGACCGAATTTCTGATCGGCGTAGGCCCAAGCCGCGAGATAGTTCCAGCGGGCACCGCCTGAGGTCTTCGGGTTCGGCGTGATCACCGCGACGCCGTCCTTCACCAGGTCATCCCAATCCTTGATGTGCTTGGGGTTCCCTTTGCGCACCAGGAAGACGATGGTCGAGGTGTAAGGCGAGGAGTTGTTGGCGAGCCGCTTCTGCCAATCGGCCTTGATCTTGCCGGTCTTGGCGATGGCGTCGATGTCGGCCGCAAGCGCCAGCGTCACGACATCGGCCTGGAGACCATCGACCACGGCGCGGGCTTGCTTGCCGGAGCCACCGTGGGATTGCTCGATCGTCACGTCCTCTCCGGTCTTCGCCTTCCAATCTTTGACGAAGGCCTCGTTGACAGCTTTGTAGAGTTCGCGGGTCGGATCGTAGGAAACGTTGAGTAGGGTGGTGTCGGCGAAAACGGCGCTCGCCGTCAGGGTCGACGCGATCAGCGCCGCGCCGGCGAAAAGGGTGTGTCGGAGTTTCATGGCTCGATCTCCTCTGTGATAACACCTAAAACCCTATCTGTTTGATAGTGTTTAGCAAGGAGAAGCCAAACCATAGTTCGGTGAGGCATAGCCAACCGGAACTCAGGAACGCTCGCGGGAGGAAAATTCATTCCACCGAGGCTAGGCGCCTCGCGCCGCTTGTCAGGTCAGCGGGAGATCACCCTTCAGCGGGCCGGGCTGCAAGGCCGCGCTCGGCGCGACTTTGGGACTCGCGATCGCGTCGGCAATGGTGGTGCGGTCGAGAACGTCGCGCGCGGAATTGGCAACCGCAGCGAAGACGCGCCTGATCTCGCACTCCTCCTCGGTGCGGCAATCGACGCAGCGCCGATAGGCAATGCGGCTCAAGCAGGGCAACGGCGCGAGCGGTCCGTCGAGAATGCGCAAGACCTGGCCAAAGGTGATTTGATCCGATGGCATCAGCAGGGCATAGCCTCCGAGCTTGCCCCTCCGGCTCATGACGATGCCGTGGCGCTTCAACTCGAGGAGGATTTGCTCGAGGAATTTGCGGGGGATGCGCTCTTGCGTGGCGATCTCGCCGATCATCATGGAGTCCCCGGTGCGCGCGAGGGCGACGAGGGCGCGAAGAGCATATTTTGCCTTTTGCGAGATCACGAGGAGACGGCCAATACCCTATCTAATGTGTCGGGTAGATAAACGCTTCGCCCCCCTAAGGCAATGTTGGCGGCCTCTATTTACTCAGGTCGTGCCCCTTGACGAGGGTGGCACCCGTGTCCAACAAACAAGTTGGGGCGAGGCCTCGTAGAAAAAAATGCCCAAAACGCTGCATATCAAGACTTTCGGCTGCCAGATGAACGCTTATGACAGCGAGCGCATGGCGGATGCGCTCGGGGCGCTCGGCTACGCTTTGACGCAGGACCAGGACCAGGCGGATCTCGTCATCCTCAACACCTGCCACATCAGGGAGAAGGCCGCCGAGAAGGTCTATTCGGAGCTTGGCCGCGCGCGACTTGCCAAGGAAGCAAGGAAGAGAGAGGGCCGCGACACGTTGATCGCCGTCGCGGGCTGCGTCGCCCAGGCGGAAGGCGCGGAGATCATGGCGCGGGCGCCGGTGGTCGACATCGTGGTCGGACCGCAGAGCTACCATCACCTCGCCGATCTCGTCAGGCAAGCCGAGGCAACCGGCAAGGGCGTGATCGCCACCGAGTTTCCTGCTGAGGACAAATTCGCTCATCTGCCCGAGCGGCGGAGAGCCAAGGCACAGCCTTCGGCCTTCGTCACCGTGCAGGAAGGCTGCGACAAATTCTGCACCTTCTGCGTGGTGCCCTATACACGCGGCGCCGAATTCTCGCGATCGCCCGCCGAGATCGTCGCGGAGGTCGAGAGCCTTGCGGCGCGCGGCACGCGTGAGATCACGCTGCTTGGCCAAAACGTCAACGCCTATCACGGCGCCGATGCCGACGGCCGCGACTGGTCGCTTGCGAAGCTGTTGAAGCGGCTCGCAGAAGTGCCGCGGATCGAGCGGCTCCGCTTTACCACGAGCCACCCGCGCGACATGGACGATGAGTTGATCGAGCTTTTCGCCGATGAGCCGAAGCTCATGCCTTACCTGCACCTTCCCTTCCAAGCAGGGTCCGACCGCATCCTCGCCGCCATGAATCGCAAGCATACGGCTGAGAGCTACGAGGCGCTGATCGGCAAGATGCGCGAGGCGCGGCCAGACATCGCGCTCTCGACCGACATCATCGTGGGATTTCCGGGTGAGACTGACGAAGATTTCGAGGCCACCTTGGCCTTAGTTCGGCGCGCCCGGTTCGCCCAGGCCTTCTCCTTCAAATATAGCGCACGCCCCGGTACGGGAGCCGCTACCTTCGACGGCCAGGTGCCGGAAGCGGTGAAGCGCGAGCGGCTCCACGCCTTGCAGAGCCTGCTCGACAGGCACCGCCGCGACTTCGATCAGAGAACAGTGGGGCGTAAGCTCAAGGTCCTGTTCGAAGGACTCGGGCGGAAACCCGGACAGATCGCCGGGCGTTCACCTTATCTACAGGCAGTGCATGCAGAGGGGCCCTCAGAGTTGATCGGCGAGATCGTTGAGGTTGACATCTTAGCCGCGGGCCCGAACAGTCTTCACGGTGTCATCAATTTGGGGTTTGCATGGCGCGAGCCAGTTCAGGCGGCCGTGTGACCAGCAAGGCCAGCGGAAGGAAATCGTCATTGGCGCGGGGGCGTGGAGCTGCGCTGAAGCGCTCTGCCGCCGCGCATGCCAATGGTGGTGGAGAGCCGACCGTCGTATTCTTCGACGATCTGCGGCTCGTGCGCGATCTGCTCGGCGATTATGACGCCAATCTCGCCGTCCTCGAGGACCGTCTCGGCATCGAGGCCGTGGTCAACGGCAACGCGGTCAGCCTGCGTGGATCCGAGGCCTCCTGCGCGACGGCGAAATCCGTGCTCGAACAGCTCTACGGGAGGCTCGCGCAAGGCGAGATGATCGGCGTCGGCGAGGTGGTCGGCGCCATCCGTCATGCGAAGGTCGTCGAGCCGGGGGTGAGCGAGGAACCGGGAGCGGATCTGCCCGAGGCAGAGCAGGTCAGGACGCGTAAGCGTCTCATCACCGCTCGCACGCCGGCGCAAAGCGCCTATCTCGCTTCACTCAAGCGGAACGACCTCGTCTTCGCCACGGGCCCCGCCGGCACCGGCAAGACCTATCTTGCTGTCGCCTACGCTGCCGCCTGTCTCGAGGGTGGGCAGTGCGACCGGCTTATCCTCTCGCGGCCTGCGGTCGAGGCCGGTGAGCGGCTCGGCTTCCTTCCTGGCGATATGCGCGAGAAGGTCGACCCTTATCTGCGACCGCTCTACGATGCTCTATACGACGTGCTCGCGCCGGAGCGCGTCGAGCGCGGCCTCGCCACCGGCGTGATCGAGATCGCGCCGCTTGCCTTCATGCGCGGGCGTACACTTTCCCACGCCACGATCATCCTCGACGAGGCGCAGAACTGCACGTCGGTGCAGATGAAGATGTTCCTCACCAGACTTGGCGAGCAGAGCAAGATGATCGTGACCGGCGACCCGACCCAGGTCGACCTGCCGCCCGGCAAGGATTCGGGCCTCACCGAGGCGATCGACATTCTCAAGGGTATCGAGGAGATCGACCACATCGCCTTCACCCGGGCCGATGTCGTCCGCCGCGAGCTCGTCGGCAGGATCGTCGACGCTTACGAATCCGCTCCCCTCAAGGGTGGGCGCAATGGCTGACGGTGGCCCTAGTCGCAACAGCGCAGCGCGCGGATCGGGCTCTCGGCTCGACGTCGCCGTCGTGCGCCATGACGAGGCTTGGCGCACAGCACGCGTGACCGATGCCATGCTTGCCCGCGCGGCCCGCGCCGGCTTTGCCGCAGTGGCGCCCTCCCCGCCCGGAACCTATGAAGTCAGCATCCTCCTCACCGACGACGCCGAGATGCGCGCGCTGAACCGCACGTGGCGCGGCAAGGACGCCGCGACCAACGTGCTGTCCTTTCCCGCGAATGACACGCTCGCCCCGAGCGAACCCGGGCTTCTCGGCGACGTCGCGCTCGCTTACGAGACCACGCTTAAGGAAGCGCAGGCGATGGGCATCGCGCTTTCAGATCACGTTGCCCATCTCGTCGTGCACGGCGTGCTGCATCTTCTCGGCTTCGACCACATGGAAGAGGACGAGGCGGAAAGGATGGAGACACTCGAAAGGCGCGCGCTCGCCTCGCTCGGCATCGCCGATCCTTACGCCGAGAGGAGCGAGACGCGGACTACGGAGGTATCGCCATGAGCAACGCCCCAACGGCCGACGACGATCTTCCCAAGGAGGAAGAGCGCCCGGCGGAGGAAGAGGCGTCCTGGTTCGAGCGCTTGCTTGCCACCTTCGGTCTCGGCGAGGAGCCGGACCTGCGCGAACTGATCGAGGATGCGCTGGCCCGCAGCAAGAGCGACACGCTGAGCAGCCAAGAGCGCAACATGCTGCGGCGGATCCTCAGATTCGGCAAGCTCACGGTCGAGGACGTGATGGTGCCGCGAGCCGACATCATCGCCGTCGACGATACGGTCACCATCGACGAGTTGATGCGCGTGTTCCGCCAAGCCGAGCATTCGCGGCTCCCGGTCTATCACGAGACGCTCGATGATCCCCGCGGCATGATCCATATCCGCGACCTCATGTCGTGGATCACCACGGCGGCGGAAGCGGGAGAGGCCGCGCCTCTCGACCTTGGCAAGGTCGATCTCGCGCGGAGCGTCGCCTCGATCGGCATCGCGCGCGAGATCCTCTACGTGCCGGGTTCGATGTCGGTGCTCGATCTCCTGCTCAAGATGCAGTTGACGCGGCTGCATCTCGCCCTCGTGGTCGACGAATATGGCGGCACCGACGGGCTCGTCTCCATCGAGGATCTGGTCGAGGAGGTGGTGGGAGAGATCGCCGACGAGCACGATGTCGAGAACGAGCCGCTGATCCGCACTGATCCTCGGCTCGGGCTGATCGCCGACGCGCGCACGCCGATCGAGGATCTCGAGCAACATCTCGGGCTCGAGCTCGTCTCGGAGGAGCTCGAAGAAGAGATCGACACGCTGGGTGGCCTCGTATTCTCCATCGCCGGGCGCATCCCCGCGCGCGGCGAGCTCGTGCGTCATCCGAGCGGCGTCGAATTCGAAGTCCTCGATGCCGATCCGCGCCGGATCAAGAAGCTTCGCATCCACATTCCAGCGAAGGAAGGCGACGCGGCCGCCGGCGCGGAAACATCGCCAAGTCCAAAGTCGGAATGAGGCCCGGCAAGCGCGTCGCGACCTGGGTCGCGAGCCTCACGGGATGGCGTCGCGCTCTCTTCGCCGTGGCCCTCGGCACGCTCTCGGTGCTTGCTTTCGCGCCGCTGCATCTCTGGCCCGTCCTGTTCCTGACCTTCGGGCCCCTGGTCTGGCTGCTCGACGGCTGCCACCGCGACCATCCGCGCCTCGGCGAGCGGCTCAAATGCGCGGCACTGATCGGGTTCTGGTTCGGCTTCGGTTATTTCCTTGCCGGTCTCTATTGGGTCGCCGAGGCTTTTCTCGTCGAACCTTGGCGGCACGGCTGGCTCATCCCTTTCGTCATGACCGCGCTACCCGCCGGTATGGCGCTGTTCTTCGTCGCGGCCGCGACGCTCGCCATGTTGATGTGGTGTCCGGGCATGGCCCGCGCGTTCGCGCTCGCCATCGCCTTCGGTCTCGCCGAGTATGCCCGCGGCCATGTCTTGACCGGGCTTCCCTGGAACCTCGTCGGGTACGCGTTGCTCGGGAGCGGCGGGATGATGCAGCTCGCCTCGCTGTTCGGCGTCTATGCCTTGAGCCTGCTCGCGGTGCTCCTCTTCGCGAGCCCCGCTTCGATCTTGACGCCAAGCGGTTCGCCTCCCACGGGCCCGAGCCCGGTCTTCCTCACGGGTGTCCTGCTCATCGCGCTCGGTGCCGGCGACTTTATGGGGCGAGCGAAGACTTGCTCACGCCGACGGCGCTAGCACGGGTATCAAGGTTCGCATCGTCCAGGCAGACATCGATCAGGCAGAGAAATGGCGCCCTGAGAACAGTGCCGAGATCTTCACCGACTATCTCGACCTCACCAAGTCGGGGTCGGGGCTGAGCGGCATCTCGCTTGTCGTGTGGCCGGAGACGGCGGTGCCCTTTCTTCTTGCCGACTCCCCCGAAGCGCTCGCGCTCATCGGCGAGGCGCTGCCCAAGGGGACCTCGTTGCTGGTCGGCTCGGCGCGTCTCGTCGAGGAACGCGATGCGCAAGGCGCCTTGACCGCGACGCGCATCTACAACAGCCTGCTGGTGATCGACGACAAGGGCGAAGTTGTCGGCAGCTACGACAAGATCCATCTCGTCCCGTTCGGCGAGTATCTGCCCTTCCAGGACTTCCTCGAGCGCCTCGGCGTCATGCAGCTCACCGGCGTACGCGGCGGATTCTCGGCGGGAACCGGACCTCGCCTCCTCGCCATTCCAGGAGCGCCGCCGGCGAGCCCGCTGATCTGCTACGAGATCATCTTCCCGGACGATGTGGTCGAGCCAAACGCGCGGGCCGGCTGGATGCTCAACATCACCAACGACGCCTGGTTCGGCTCGAGCGCAGGACCGTACCAGCATTTCCACCAGGCCCGGGTGCGCGCCGTCGAGCAAGGGCTGCCGGTCGTGCGCGCAGCCAATACCGGGATTTCGGCGATGATCGATCCATACGGGCGAATTCTCGCCGAGATCGGTCTCGGCGAGAGAGGTGCTATCGATTCTGAACTGCCCAAAGTGGGCCCGCAAACTTTGTTTGCTCATTTCGGATCGACGATCGAAATCTCGGTGATCTTGCTTGCTCTTGCCTGCTGGCTCGCCTGTCGCGTGCAACCAATCGGACCCAGCATTAAGCACAAACCGGCCAATCGGACGCTGCGGCGCCTGTATGCTTGACGTGGGGTACACCACGCCCGTATGAACGACGCGCGAAGGGGACCATTTTCATCAAGATTGTGAGTCAGCTTCCCTTTATTTGATTGGATCATGACTTTTACGAGCGAGCGAATGGCAGGCAAGAAGCCTAATCCGGTTGACACGCATGTCGGAAGCCGGGTGCGACTACGCCGCATGCTGCTTGGCATGAGCCAAGAGCGACTCGGCGAAAGCATGGGACTGACCTTCCAGCAGGTTCAGAAATACGAGAAGGGCGTGAACCGCATCGGCGCGAGCCGGCTGTTCCAGATCTCGAAGATCCTCGATGTGCCGGTGCAGTTCTTCTTCGAGGAGGCACCGCATATCGGCGGCGACGGCACAGCCGTGCGCGGCATGGCCGAGCCCAACTCTGAGGCCTTCATTCTCGAATTCCTGAACAGCCGTGAAGGGCTCGAACTCAATCGAGCCTTCGTCAAGATCGGCGATCCCAAGGTTCGCAAGAGCGTCGTCGACCTCGTGCGGGCGCTCAGCGCAAACGCGGGCGCCGCCTAAATCTTCCAGTAGGCGTCCGGTGGACTTGACCGGCCGCGCGCCCTGTGGTTTGCGAGAGCCGCCGCGGCCGTTCGGCTGCGTGACTTTCCTTGACAACAGGGGGTACCCAAGTGTCCCGCGCCAATTACGTCTTCACCAGTGAGTCCGTGTCGGAGGGCCATCCCGACAAGGTGTGCGACCGCATCTCCGACGCCGTGGTCGACCTTTATCTTGCCGCCGATCCGCATTCGCGCGTGGCTGTCGAGACGCTCGTCACCACCAACCGCATCGTCATGGCAGGCGAGGTGCGCGGGCCGGAGAGCGTGACGCGCGAGACCATCGAGCAGGCGGCGCGGCGCGCGGTGCGCGAGATCGGTTACGAGCAAAAGGGCTTCCACTGGGAGCTCGCCGAGTTCCAATATTATGTGCACGAGCAGTCGGCCGACATCGCCCGCGGCGTCGATGCCGACGTCGACATCAAGAAGGAAGAGGGCGCAGGCGACCAGGGCATCATGTTCGGCTTTGCCTGCCGCGAGACCGAGCCGCTCATGCCAGCCCCGCTGTTCTATGCCCACCGCATCCTGCATGAGATGGCGAAGGCGCGGCATACCGGGCGGACCCCTGAGCTCGGCCCCGACGCCAAGAGCCAGGTGACGCTGGCCTATGAGAACGGCAAGCCGGTGCGCGCCGACTCGATCGTCGTCTCGACCCAGCATGGCGAGGATGTGAGCCAGGAGCGCGTCAAGGAGATCGTGCGGAACTTCGTCGACGAGGTGATGCCGGAAGGCTGGGTCAACCGCGACACCAAATTCTATGTCAATCCGACCGGCCGTTTCGTCATCGGCGGGCCGGACGGCGATACCGGCGTCACCGGGCGCAAGATCATCGTCGACACTTATGGTGGAGCGGCGCCGCATGGCGGGGGCGCCTTCTCAGGCAAGGACCCGACCAAAGTCGACCGCTCCGCTGCTTACGCCGCGCGCTATCTCGCCAAGAACGTCGTAGCGGCGGGACTTGCCGACAAATGCACGCTGCAGGTCTCCTACGCGATCGGCGTGTCGCAGCCTCTTTCGCTCTATGTGGATCTGCACGGCACGGGTCAGGTCGCCGAGGACAAGCTCGAGAACGCGCTCAGGCAGGTGATGGATTTGAGCCCGCGCGGCATCAGGGAGCATCTTGGCCTCGCGCGCCCGATCTACGAGCGCACCGCGGCCTACGGTCATTTCGGCCGGCAGCCCGACAATGACGGCGGCTTCTCGTGGGAGAGGCTCGACCTGGTCGAGCCGATCCGCGCCGAGCTGACCTAGGACAACAGCTCAATAGCCCGGATCGTCCGACGAATGAGACGATAGCGTGAGCGCGATCGCGCTTAAGCTGACGCACATCTATTGTGCGATGCTCAATCCCTTCGGATAGCCGCGTCGCCTTTGCAGCGCATCACCCATTTCAGACAGCCGTGCTCGCCCCATTGGTCGCACATCATGATGCAACTCTTGTCGATGACGGACTTTTTGGTGACCTGGAGCAGCAACGGTGGCCGATCGGCCGACCAAGTCGCAGTCTGGCTGCACAGGAGCACAGCGAGACCCAAGAGCAGAGCCCAACGCCAACGGTACAGCACGGCTTTTCCTCCTCTATAAATGCGGCGATCGTTATGCCGGGACCGACGCTTGGCCCGCAATGGAAATCCGCCGGTCGCACAGGAGTTTAGCGCAATGCGGGATGCCCGGGGAGAGGCAGAGGCAGCGAAGCCGCTCAGGTCCTATGGCAGGCGGAAGGGCAAGCCCCTGAGCGCGCGGAAGGAGCGGCTGATCGCCGAGCTCTTGCCGCGCCTGCGCCTTAACCTCAAGAACTCTGCGCCGCGCAAACTGTCTGATCTCTTCCCGGTTCCGATCCGCGAGGTTTGGCTCGAGATCGGCTTCGGCTCCGGCGAGCACCTGCTGTGGCAGGCGGAGCAGAACGCAGATGTCGGCTTCATTGGCTGCGAGCCTTTCGTCAACGGGATGGGGAGCCTGCTCGGCGCTATCGAGGATCGCGGCATCGCGACCATTGCCGTCCATGACGGCGACGCCCGTGACGTGCTCGCCTGGCTCCCGGATGGGTCGGTCTCGCGCATCTTCATCCTCTTCCCTGACCCCTGGCCAAAGAAGCGGCAGCTGAAGCGGCGCCTCATCTCGGAAGACACCGTAGCAGCGCTCGCCCGCGTGCTCCGTGGGGGCGGCGAACTCAGATTTGCGAGCGACAGCGGCGACTATGCCGCCCAGGCTCTTTTTCTCATGGAGAAGAGCGGCGCCTTCGCTTGGCGCGTCGAGCGCGCCGCCGCCTCTGGGGAGCGGCCCCCCGATTGGCCCGAGACGCGCTACGAGCGGAAGGCCTTGGCCGATGGGCATCCTTGCGTCTATCTAAGTTTCCGGCGGCTTTGAGCTTGGAGGCGTTCATGCGCGCATTGCTATTGGCTTTGGCGATGCTGGTCGTGCCGTTCGCGGCATTCGCGGGAACCGACATCGTTGCTGCCTGCTACAAGGACTGCGAAGCGCAGACGCATTCGAACCCGGAATATAAAGCCTGCCTCGCGCGCGCCGCCGACAAGGCCGATGCGGCGCTCAACCAGGCCTACAAGGTGATGCAGGACAACATCCGCGCCGCCGCGAAGGAGATGGGCCAGCCCGCCGATACCCATCTCGAAGACCTCAAGGCCTCACAGAAATACTGGATCAATTTCCGCGACGCCAATTGCACGCTCGAGGACAATCTCGCCTTCGGCGGCACGGCGATGGGCGGCAATTACTCGGCATGCCTCTGTGCCCTCTCTTACGAGCGCATCAACGATTTCGAGCGCATGGCGAGGGACGTGATGGGCGAGCCGTAAAGGCGCCGCAGGGCCCTAACGCCGCTTGAAACCGCGGAAAAAGCTCGTATATTACCGCCGAACTCATGATTGGTTTTGATCAGGAGTGGGCCTCTCGCCCGCTCCTTTTTGTTAGGTCCAGCGCCTACTTTGCCAGCTCAGCCGTCAGGGCCCTGCCTTAAATGTCGAGCCGCTCATTGAACGCCGACCGCCGCTTTGTGCAGGAGACGGGGCCCGCGCGCACGATTGCGGAGCTCGCAGAGCCCGTGCTCGACGAACTTGGTTTCAGGCTCGTCAGGGTCAAGGTCTCTGGGCGCGACGGAGGCACGGTGCAGATCATGGCCGAGAGGCCGAAGGGCGGAATGAACGTCGAGGATTGCGCCACGATCAGCCGGAGGCTCTCGGCAGTGCTCGATGCCCACGATCCGATGCCCGGAGGCTATCGGCTCGAGATCTCCTCGCCCGGCATCGACCGGCCTTTGGTCCGCCCAAGCGACTTCGCGTTATGGGCGGGTCATGAAGCCAAGGTAGAGCTGAAGGAGCTGGTCGATGGGCGCAAGCGCTTCAAGGGCGTGATCGAGGGCGTGGCTTCAGGAGAGGCGCGCCTGCGGATCGAGCTCGAAGGCAAGGAGGAGCCGGTCGTGATCGGCCTCCCCTTCTCGCTGATCAGCGAGGCGAAGCTCGTGGCCGACATCCAAGGCCTCAAGACCGACCTTTCGGGCAAGAAGCCCGCATAGTGAATTCACGGCAGGGCGCGCGAGAGCGCCCGCGCAACAGGATAGGATTGGAGGAGAAAAATCATGGCTCAGGCAGGCGTGAGCGCCAACAGGCTGGAGCTCTTGCAGATCGCCGACGCGGTCGCGCGCGAGAAGGCAATTGACCGCCAGGTGGTGATCGCCGCTATGGAGGACGCGATCCAGAAGGCGGCGAAGTCCCGCTATGGAAGCGAGAACGAGATCAAGGCCGAGGTCGATCCCAAGACCGGCGAGATCAGGCTCGCCCGCCACCTCGAAGTGGTCGAGACAGTCACCATGGAAGCGACGCAGATCTCGCTCGAGGAGGCGCGCCGGCGGAACCCCGCGGCGCAGGTCGGCGATTTCATCGCCGAGCCGTTGCCCCCGCTCGATTTCGGCCGCGTGGCCGCGCAGAACGCCAAGCAAGTGATCGTGCAGAAGGTGCGCGAGGCCGAGCGCGAGCGCCAATATGACGAGTACAAGGACCGCGTCGGCGAGATCGTGAACGGCATCGTCAAGCGGGTCGAGTACGGCAACGTCGTGGTCGATCTCGGCCGCGCCGAGGCGATCGTGCGACGGGACGAGACTCTGCCGCGCGAGAATTTCCGCTACGGCGACCGCATCCGCGCCTATGTCTATGACGTGAGGCGCGAGCAACGCGGTCCCCAGATCTTCCTGTCGCGCACACATCCCGAGTTCATGGCGAAGCTGTTCGCCCAGGAGGTGCCCGAGGTCTATGAGGGTATCGTCACCATCAAATCGGTGGCGCGCGATCCGGGCAGCCGCGCCAAAATCGCGGTCGTGTCGAGGGAGTCCTCGATCGATCCGGTCGGCGCCTGCGTCGGCATGCGCGGTAGCCGCGTGCAGGCCGTGGTCAACGAGCTGCAGGGCGAAAAGATCGACATCATTCAATGGTCGCCTGACGCCGCCACGTTCATCGTCAATGCCCTGGCCCCCGCCGAGGTGGTCAAGGTCGTGCTCGACGAGGACGCCGAGCGCATCGAGGTGGTGGTGCCGGATCAGCAATTGTCGCTCGCCATCGGGCGCAAGGGCCAGAATGTGCGGCTCGCCTCCCAGCTCACCGGCTGGGACATCGACATCATGACCGAGGCCTCCGAGTCAGAGCGCCGTCAGGCCGAGTTCGCCGAGCGCTCGCAGACCTTCATGGAGGCGCTCGACGTCGACGAGGTGATCGCCCAGCTGCTTGCCTCTGAGGGCTTTTCCTCGGTCGAGGAGGTGGCCTTCGTCGAGCCGTCCGAGATTGCCTCGATCGAAGGGTTCGACGAGAACACCGCGGCCGAGATCCAGACTCGCGCGCGCGAGCATTTGGAGAAGATCGAAGCCGAGCTCGATGCCAAGCGCAAGGCGCTCGGCGTCGCCGACGAGCTCGCCGAGATCCCTGGCGTCACCACGGCGATGCTGGTCGCCTTTGGCGAGAACAAGGTCAAGACGGTCGAGGACCTTGCCGATTGCGCGACCGATGACCTCGCGGGCTGGAGCGAGCGGAAAGAGAAGGAGACCGTGCATCATGACGGCATCCTCACCGGGTTGCGGTTGAGCCGGGAGCAGATCGAGAAGATGATCCTCGACGCGAGGGTCAAGGCGGGCTGGATCGAGGAGGCCGCGCTTGAGGAAGCCGAGGAGGCCGAAGAGGAGGCCGCTCCCGAGGAGGAAGCTTCGGCCGCAGAGGCCCCCGCCAGCGGCGCGGGCGCCTGATGCGGCGTAACGGAGACATAAGCCTTGCGGCATCAGGCAGCGGAGCTGGAGCGCGATAGCGAGACGAAGGACGGCCTCCGCCGCTGCGCTTTGACGCGCAAGAGCCGCCCCAAGGACGAGTTGCTGCGTTTCGTTCAGGCCCCTGACGGGACCATCGTCCCTGATCTCAAGGAGAAACTCCCTGGCCGGGGCGTTTGGCTGTCGGCGGCGCATGACACCGTCACCGAGGCTGCAAAGCGCAATGTTTTCGCCCGAGCTTTGAAGGCGGAAGTCAAGGTTCCTGAAGGGTTTGCAGGTAACGTCGACCGCCTGCTCGCCGACGCGGCGCTCGGCGCGTTCGCTCTGGCCAACAAGGCTGGAGAGGTCGTTTTCGGCACCGCCAAAGTCGAGGAGGCGATCGCCAAGGGCAAGGTGCATGCCCTCGTCCATGCGCGCGAAGCGGCAGACGATGGTTGTCGCAAGCTGGACGGTAAATTCCGCGGAATGGGAGGGGAAATGCCCTTTCCCGCGGTCAGGGCCTTCAGCACGGATGAATTGGGTTTGGCATCAGGCCGGACAAATGTGATACATGCTGCCCTAATCCAGGGCGGAGCGGCTCTTAGATTCCTCGCGGCGGCGTCGCGCCTAGAGCGCTACCGTAAAGGCAGTGCTGCATTCGCAGACCAGAATGGATCGGATACGGACAAAGAATGAGTGAGACGAACGAGACTGAAGGCAAGGCCGCGCGCGGCGGGAGCAAGATGACGCTCAACGTGCGCCGGACGGTTGAGTCCGGCCATGTACGCCAGAGCTTCAGCCATGGGCGCTCGAAGTCCGTTCTGGTGGAGAAGAAGAAGCGCCGGGCGATCGGAGCGAGCCCGGCTCCTCAGCCTGTCGAGGAAGTAACGCCGAAACCCCAGCCGCACGTCGTCGCCGAGACGCGGAAAAAGGTTCAAGCGGAGGAGGCTTCTCAGCCCCGCGCCAAGGGTCAGGTGCTGCGCCAACTTTCCGACGAGGAGAAGGACGCGCGCAGCCGCGCCCTGAAAGATGCCCGCCAACGCGACGCCGAGCGCGCGCGGGTTGAACAAGCCGCCGTCATCGAAGTTTCCGTGCTCGAGCAGCGCGCGGAAGAGGACAAGGTCGCCGCAGAGCGCAAGGTCAAGGAAGACCAAAGGCACGAGGCCGAGGCCAAGGCGCGCAAGGTTGGCGAGGAGAATGTCCGCAAGCACCTCCTGAAAGAAGAGCCGGAGGAGCCCGCGCGCACGCCCGATGCCCGCCATAAGAAGAGCCCCGTGGCCCCGCGCCGCGGTGAGGAGCGCCGCGTGCGCGGCCGGCTCACCATCATCAACGCGCTCGACGAGGAGCAGCGCCAGCGAAGCCTTGCCTCGCTTAAGCGGCGGCAGGAGCGTCAGAAAAAGCAGATTACCGGCCCGCAAGCGCAGGCGAAGATCCAGCGCGACGTCATCATCCCTGAGGTCATCACCATTCAGGAGCTTGCCAATCGCATGGCCGAGCGCGGCGTCGACGTCATCAAGTCGCTCATGCGCGACGGCGCCATGTACAAGATCACCGACGTGATCGACTCTGACACGGCTCAGCTCGTCGCCGAGGAGTTCGGGCACACGGTCAGGCGCGTGTCGGAGGCCGACGTCGAGGAAGGCTTCATCGGCGCCGACGATCAGGCCGAGGATCTACAGCCGCGGGCGCCGATCGTCACCATCATGGGCCATGTCGACCACGGCAAAACCTCGCTGCTCGATGCCATCCGCACCACCAACGTCGTCAGCCAGGAGGCCGGCGGCATCACCCAGCATATTGGCGCCTATCAGGTGGTGACTCCGGCCGGGCACAAGGTCACGTTCATCGACACCCCAGGCCATGAGGCATTTACCGCCATGCGCCAGCGCGGCGCCCAGGTGACCGATATTGTGGTTCTCGTCGTCGCTGCCGACGACGGGGTGAAGCCGCAGACGGTCGAGGCCATCAACCACGCCAAGGCGGCGGACGTGCCGATGATCGTCGCCATCAACAAGGTCGACAAGCCGGGCGCCGATCCTCAGCGCGTGCGCACCGAGCTGTTGAGCCAGGAGATCGTGGTGGAGAGCCTCGGCGGCGATACGCTCGAGGTCGAGGTCTCGGCGTTGAAGCGGACGGGCCTCGACAAGCTGCTCGATGCCATCGCCCTTCAGGCCGAGGTGCTCGAGCTCAGGGCCAATCCCGACCGCGCGGCGGAAGGGGTGATCGTGGAGGCCAAGCTCGAGCGCGGACGCGGGCCGGTCGGCACGGCTCTGATCCAGCGCGGCACGCTGCATCTTGGCGATCTCATCGTCGCGGGCTCGGCCTATGGCCGCGTTCGCGCGCTGATCAACGAGCTCGGCGAGCAGGTCTCGAGCGCGGGTCCATCGGTCCCCGTCGAGGTGCTCGGCTTCGATTCGGCGCCGGAAGCGGGCGACCAGTTCGCCGTCGTCGAGAACGAGGCGCGCGCCCGCGAGATCACAAGCTATCGTCAGCGCGAGCGGCGCAAGCGGCTGGCGGTTGTCGGCCAGCGCGGCAGCCTCGAGCAGATGATGAGCAATCTGAAGGCCGCCGGCACCAAGGAGTTTACCCTCCTCGTCAAGGGCGACGTTCAGGGCTCGGTCGAGGCCATCGTGGCCGCCCTCGATAAGCTCGGCACCGAGGAGGTGCGCGCCCGTATCGTGCATGCCGGCGTCGGCGGAATCACCGAGTCCGATGTCGGGCTCGCGGCGACTTCGGGCGCCGTCATCCTCGGCTTCAACGTGCGCGCCAACGCTCAGGCCCGCGAGGCCGCCGAGCGCGACGGCGTCGAGATCCGCTATTACAACGTCATCTACGACCTGGTCGACGAGGTGAAGCAGGCGATGTCGGGCTTGCTCGCGCCGACGCGTCGCGAGACCTTCCTCGGCAATGCCGAGATCCTCGAAGTGTTCACCATCTCCAAGGTGGGCAAGGTCGCCGGCTGCCGCGTCACCGAAGGCAAAGTCGAGCGCGGCGCGCAAGTCCGGCTCATCCGCGACAACGTCGTGGTGCATGAAGGCAAGCTCTCCACGCTCAAGCGCTTCAAGGACGAGGTGCGCGAGGTGGTCGCAGGCCAAGAATGCGGCATGGCCTTCGAGGGCTATCAAGACATGCGCCAAGGCGACGTCATCGAGTGCTTCGAGGTCGAGCACGTCCAGCGCACCCTCTAGACGCGCAACCTCTCACGTCAGCCTTCGTCAGGCGTCATGATGAACAGCCTTGTGGGAGTGCGCCGGCTGAACGGCGCCGACGTCCAGGTGATGCGAGACGTCGTGGCGATGCTGCCGGTGCCTGAATGGCGCGACGAGCGTGTCCCGGGGCTTGGCTACCTAGCAGAAGCGCTCGACGATCCCTGCGTCTATGTGTTTGCCGCGTTCGAAGACGAGAGGCCTGCCGGTTTCGTGTCGGCCTATCGTTTTCCCTTGCTGACCAGGGCGTGCCAGCTTGCCTACATCTACGATGTCTACGTGGCTCCGGGTGCCCAGGCTAGCGGCGTCGGGCGCAGGCTGATGGAGAGCGTCATCGCCGAGTGTCGTCGCGAAGGCGTTCAGGAGGCTTGGGTCGGCCCGGATCTGGACACCGAAGCGGCGCGGCGTCTCTTCATCTCGAATGGTGCGACCGACGGCGCCCAGGAATATATCCAGTTCGAGTTTGACCTTGGGGTTTCGGACGGAGAGGACAGCTAACATGACGCGGTCGAAACCGGCTCCCGCCAAGGCCCCTAGTCAGCGCCAGCTAAAGGTCGGCGAGACCATCCGGCACGCGCTCGCCGATATCTTCTTCCGCGGCGACATCGTCGATGAGGTGTTGAGCCGATACTCCCTCACCGTGCCGGAAGTGCGCATGACGCCTGATCTCAAGCTCGCAACGGCGTTCATATTCCCCCTCGGTGGCGAGGGTGCCGATGAGGCGGTCGAGCATCTCAACAAGCACAAGCGCTTCCTGCGCGGCGAAGTGGCGAAGCGCATCAGCATGAAATTCATGCCCGAGCTCAGATTCAAGGTGGACACCTCATTCGAGGCGTCAGCCCGCATCGATGAGCTGCTCGCCTCGCCCAAGGTCGCCCGCGACCTCGACGGCTAAGCGACGAGATCATGGCACGACGCCGCAAAGGCTCACTCGTCAGCGGCTGGCTCATTCTCGACAAGCCGGCAGGCCTGACCTCGACCCAGGCCGTAACCAAAGTGAGGCGGCTGTTCGACGCGGCGAAGGCAGGCCATGCCGGCACTCTCGACCCGCTCGCGACCGGGGTACTGCCGATCGCACTCGGCGAGGCGACCAAGACGGTGCCCTTTGCCGTCGAGGGCTTGAAGACATATCGCTTCACTGTGCGCTTCGGCGCCGAGACCGATAGCGACGACGCCGAGGGCGCTGTCGTTACGGAGAGCGCGGCGCGACCAGAGACCGAGGCCATCGAGGCCATGCTGCCGCGCTTCACCGGCGAAATCAGCCAGGTGCCGCCGCGCTTCTCGGCACTCAAGGTCGATGGCGCCCGCGCCTACGACCTCGCGCGCGACAACGAGGAGTTCGAGCTTGCGCCGCGGGTGGTCTCGATCGAGCGGCTTACTCTCATTGCCCGTCCCGATCCCAATCATTGCGTGCTCGAGGCTGAGTGTGGCAAGGGCACATATGTGCGGGCTTTGGCGCGCGACCTCGGCCGCGCGCTCGGCTCTTGCGCCCATGTCGCGGCGCTCAGGCGGACACGCGTGGGCGGTTTCGGCGAGGAGGATGCCGTGACGCTTGCCGAGCTCGAGGCATTGAAGGAGAGCGCGGCCGAGGGCGAAGCGTTCACCCGGGAACTCAAGCCGGTCGAGAGCGCGCTCAGCGACATTCCGGCTCTGGCACTCTCCCTCTCCGATGCGGCTAGGCTGCGGCAAGGTCAGCCGGTATTGTTGCGCGGGCGCGACGCGCCGATCTTCAGCGGCACGGCGTACGCCACTTCTCGGGGGATGCTGGTCGCCGTCGGCGAGATGGAGGCGGGAGAGTTCAGGCCGAAGCGAATCTTCAATTTCCCGCGCTGAAGCGAGTTCGTTTCCTGCTGTTAACGCCTAATAAAGGGGACGCAAATTCCTCTGGCCTCTAGCGGGATAATCCCTATATTCCGGTTGCGCGCCTTGCGGCCGTCGCGGCTCGCGCGCGCATTTGAGCCGACCGTGCTGGACGACATCCCGGCCCGGCCATGACAAAACCCCTAACAGCAAGGATCATCCGATGTCGATCAGCGCTGAGCGCAAGCAAACTCTCATCAAGGAATATGCGACCAAGTCCGGCGATACCGGCTCGCCAGAGGTCCAGGTTGCCATCCTGACCGAACGCATCACCAATCTGACCGAACATTTCAAGACGCACGGCAAGGATAACCATTCGCGCCGAGGGCTGCTCAAGATGGTCAGCCAGCGTCGCCGGCTGCTCGATTACGTCAAGTCGACCGATGAAGACCGGTATCAGAAGCTCATCAACCGGTTGGGCATTCGCCGGTGACGGCAATCCCCCGGCGGAGCCTGCAAATACTGACCTGGCCAGCCCTGTCGCCATCCGGCGATCGGTGCGGCCTTATCCTTCCCCACACATTGGGACACAACCATGTTCAATAAACAGACCGTAGAGATCGAATGGGGGGGACGCCCCCTCAGGCTCGAAACCGGGCGCATCGCCCGCCAGGCCGATGGCGCCGTGCTCGCCACCTATGGCGATACGAGCGTTCTCGCCACCGTCGTCGCCGCCAAGGAAGAGAGGGCCGGCATCGACTTCTTTCCGCTGACCGTGAACTACCAGGAGAAGACCTTTGCCGCGGGCAAGATCCCCGGTGGCTATTTCAAGCGCGAGGGGCGCCCGACCGAGAAGGAGACGCTCACCTCCAGGCTCATCGATCGGCCGATCAGGCCGCTCTTCGCCCCTGGCTTCAAGAACGAGACGCAAGTCATTGCCACCGTGCTCTCGCACGACATGGAGAACGATCCTGACGTCGTGGCGATGGTCGCGTCCTCGGCCGCTCTTACGCTGTCGGGCGTTCCCTTCCTCGGTCCGATCGCGGCCGCGCGCGTCGGCTATATCGACGGCAAATACGCGCTGAACCCGATGATCGATGAGATGGGCGTGAGCTCGCTCGATCTCGTCGTGGCCGGCACCGCCGACGCCGTTCTTATGGTCGAATCGGAGGCCAAGGAGCTGCCCGAGGACGTGATGCTCGGCGCCGTGGTGTTCGGCCAGAAGAACTTTCAACCGGTGCTCGACGCCATCGTCAAACTCGCCGAGCGGGCCGCCAAGGAGCCCTGGGACCTGAAGGCCAAGGACAATGGCGAGATCCTCTCTCGCATCCGCTCGGTCGCCGATGCCGGTTTGCGCGAGGCCTATGCCATCGCCGGCAAGCATGAGCGCCGCGACCGGGTCGCTCAAGTCAAGGAGAAGACGCTCGCTGCGGTCGTTCCCGCCGACGACGACGGGACCGGCGCCGCCAAGGTCGCCGCCGCGTTCAAGGAAGCCGAGAAGGAGGTCGTGCGTACGAACATCCTCCAGACGCAGAAGCGTATCGACGGTCGCGATCTCAAGACGGTGCGCCCGATCGTATGCGAGGTCGGCATTCTGCCCCGCACCCACGGCAGCGCGCTATTCACCCGCGGCGAGACGCAGGCGCTCGCCGTCGCCACGCTCGGCACCGGTGAGGACGAGCAATATGTGGACGCTCTCCAGGGCACCTACAAAGAGACGTTCATGCTGCACTACAACTTCCCGCCCTACTCCGTGGGCGAGGTTGGCCGCATGACCGGTCCCGGGCGCCGCGAGATCGGCCACGGCAAGCTCGCCTGGCGCGCCATCCACCCGGTTCTGCCTGAGCGCGAGAGTTTCCCCTACACCATCCGCATCGTGTCGGAGATCACCGAATCCAACGGCTCATCCTCGATGGCCACGGTGTGCGGCTCATCGCTCGCGATGATGGACGCCGGCATTCCGCTCAAGCGTCCGGTTGCCGGCATCGCCATGGGCCTCATCAAGGAAGGCGACGATTTCGCCGTGCTGTCGGACATTCTCGGCGACGAGGACCATCTCGGCGACATGGACTTCAAGGTCGCCGGCACGTCAGAGGGCGTGACCTCGCTGCAGATGGACATCAAGATCACCGGCATCACCGAGGAGATCATGAAGGTCGCGCTCAATCAGGCGCGCGATGGACGCATGCATATCCTCGCCGAGATGAACAAGGCGCTCAACACGGCGCGGCCGGAGCTCGGCGAATACGCGCCGCGCATCGAGACGATCCACATCCCCGTCGACAAGATCAGGGAGGTGATCGGCTCGGGCGGCTCGGTGATCCGCGAGATCGTGGCCGAGTCGGGCGCCAAGATCGACATCTCCGACGACGGTACGGTCAAGATCGCCTCTGCCAACGCCGAGTCGATCCGCACCGCGATAAACCGCATCAAGTCCATCGCCTCCGAGCCTGAGGTCGGCGAGATCTACAAGGGCAAAGTGGTCAAGGTGATGGAGTTCGGAGCCTTCGTGAACTTCTTCGGACCCAAGGACGGCCTGGTCCACATCTCGCAGCTCGCCGAAGGGCGCCCAAAGGCCGTGACCGACGTCGTCAAGGAAGGCGACATCGTGTGGGTGAAGCTGCTCGGCTTCGACGACCGCGGCAAGGTCAAGCTGTCGATGAAGGTGGTCGACCAGCAGACGGGCAAGGAGCTGGAGAAGGCCGAAGCGGCGAGCTAGCCTTCAAGCAATCTTCGCTCAAAAAAGTGGATGGCCGGGACAAGCCCGGCCATAACCATTTCTGGATACGCCAACGCGGCTAGCGGGTGGCGGCGGAGGTGCCCTTCTTCTCGCATCGCCAGCCGATGACGAAATACTGGTGGTTGACCTTCTGCCACGCGTCAGCCTTGTCGCCCGCCGCTCTAATGCAGGTCACGACGTCGTCGGCAGTCGCCTCGGGCACGCCCTTCTCGCTGCATTCCGTAGGGTTAGAGAGAAGACAGACGAGAACTACGAGCTCGGCCATGGCCGTTGCCTCCACATAACTAAACTGAACCTCATCATTGCGCGGCCTCGCGCGGCGTAGCCTTCTCTACCGCGGCCTCGAGCTCCTCGGCCTGCTCGAGCGTCTTGAGCGCGGTAAGACTGGGCATGGCGATGGTCGAGTAGCCGCAATCGACGAAATGGATCTCTCCGGTCACAGCGCCCGACAGGTCGGACAGGAGATAGAGCGCGGCGCCGCCGACTTCACCGAGAGTGGGCGACCGGCGCATCGGCGCGTGGCGTTGCTGATAGTGGAGCAGCGTACGCGCGTCGGAGATGCCGGCGCCGGCCAGAGTGCGCATCGGCCCCGCCGATAACGCGTTTACCCTAATCCCTTGCGGGCCGAAGTCGGAGGCGAGATAGCGCACGGAAGCCTCGAGCGCCGCCTTGGCCACGCCCATGACGTTGTAGCAGGGCACGACCCGCGTCGCGCCGCCATAGGTCAGGGTGAGCAGCGAGCCGCCCTGCGGCATCAGCTCGGCAGCGAGCTTGGATACCTCGGTGAAGGAGAAGCACGAGATCACCATGGTGTGCTCGAAGTTCTTGCGGGTAGTGTCCGCGTAACGGCCGCGCAGCTCGTTGCGGTCGGAGAAAGCGAGCGCATGCACGACGAAATCGAGCGAGCCCCATTTCTTGCGGATCACCTCGAACACACGCTCAACGCTCTTAAGATTCTCGACGTCGGCCTCCTCGATGATCTTTGCGCCGATGCCTTCGGCGAGAGGAACGGCGCGGCGTCCGAAGGCGCCGCCTTGATAGGAGAAGGCGAGCTCGGCGCCGTGGTCGTGCAGCATGCGGGCGATGCCCCAGGCGATCGAGCGATCGTTGGCGACGCCCATCACCAGCCCCCTCTTCCCGGCCATCAGCGGCGCGGACCCAGCGTTATCTTTTGTTGTTGCCATGTTGCTTACTCTGCTCGGTTGGTCGGCATTAGCTCCCGTCGGCTCATCCATCCACTCGCTTGAACACCAGTGTGGCGTTAGTCCCGCCGAAGCCGAAGCTGTTCGACATCACTGCGTTAATGGCGACATTGTCCATGCGCTTGCGCGCGATGGGCATGTCGGCGACGGCGGGGTCGATGGTCTCGATATTGGCGGATTCACAGATGAACCCGTTATTCATCATCAACAAGGAATAGATCGCCTCGTGGGCGCCGGCCGCGCCGAGCGAATGGCCGGTGAGTGACTTGGTAGCACTGATTGGCGGGCATTTGTCGCCGAATACTTCGCGGATCGCCTCGATCTCGCGGAGATCCCCGATCTGGGTCGAGGTGGCATGGGGATTGATATAGTCGATGCCGTCGACGCCATTCATCGCCATGCGCATGCAGCGCACGGCGCCTTCGCCGGAGGGCTGAACCATATCGTAGCCGTCAGAGGTCGCGCCATAACCCGCGAGCTCGCCATAGAGGCGGGCGCCGCGCGCTTTGGCGCGCTCGAGCTCCTCGAGCACCACCACACCGGCACCGCCGGCAATGACGAAGCCGTCGCGGTCGGCATCATAGGCGCGGCTCGCCACCTCGGGGCGGTCGTTGAAGTCGGACGACATGGCGTTCATGGCATCGAACAGGACCGAGAGCGTCCAGTCGAGCTCCTCGCCGCCGCCGGCGAAGACGATGTCCTGCTTGCCGAGCTGGATCAGCTCGGCGCCGTTGCCGATGCAATGCGCGGAGGTCGAGCAGGCGGAGGAGATCGAGTAGCTCACGCCCTTGATGTGATAGGGGGTGGAGAGCGTCGCCGAGTTGGTCGAGCACATGGCCTTGGGCACCTCGAAGGGGCCGACCTTCTTGGGGCCCTTCTCGCGCGTGGTGTCGGCCGCCTGGACGATGGCGCGAGTCGAGGGGCCGCCGGAGCCCATGATCAGGCCGGTGCGCTCGTTGGAGACGTCCTTGTCCTCGAGGCCGGCATCGCGGATCGCCTGCTCCATGGCGATGTAGTTCCAAGCGGCACCCGCTCCCATGAATCTCCGAACCTTGCGGTCGATCATCCCCTCCCAGTCGATCTTCGGCGCGCCATGGACCTGACAGCGGAATCCGAGCTCGGCATAGGTGTCGGCCTTGACGATGCCGGACCTTGCCTCACGGAGCGAGGCGAGCACTTCCTGCACGCTGTTGCCGATCGAGGAGATGATCCCCATGCCGGTCACGACCACACGTCTCATGAGGTCAAGATCCCTGGAAACCAGAGCCGTCTGGCGAATCAAACACTAGCGGGAGCGGCTTCGCCCGCTTGGAAGAGGCCGACCCTCAAATCCTTAGCCGTATAGATGGTCGCGCCGTCGGCTTTCAACCAGCCGTCGCCGGTGCCGAGGGTAAATTTCCGCCTGATCACCCGCTTCAGCTCGACGATATATTCGAGCTTCTTCATGGTCGGCAGCACCATGCCGGAGAACTTAACTTCGCCCACGCTAAGCGCGCGACCCCTCCCCGGCGCGCCGAGCCAGCCGAGGAAGAATCCGAGCAGCTGCCACAGCGCGTCGAGCCCAAGGCAGCCCGGCATGACGGGATCGCCCTTGAAATGGCAGGAGAAGAACCAGAGATCGGGCTTCACGTCGAGCTCCGCCACGATGCGGCCATGGCCATGCTCACCGCCCTCCTCCTCGACGTGCGAGATACGGTCGAACATCAGCATCGGCGGGAGGGGCAACTGCGCGTTGCCGGGGCCGAACAGCTCGCCGCGGGCGCAGGCAAGCAAATCCTCATACTCAAAATGCGCCCGCTTCTCTTGCATCGGTTTCTGCACTCTCGCCAAGCCTCACCAATCGCGAAACTTCGGGCGTTTCCTAACACAGTCGGGGGCCCATCAAAAGCCCGCGGGCGCCAGGCTAAGAGGTTAAGAGTGCCCCAATTCGGCTGCAATTGAATGACCTCCACGGAAGGTGGGCCGCCGCGCCTGGGGCACGCTGACGCCAAGATCATTCGTTGCGGTTTGACTTAGATCAAATCGACCAGCGTTGCGGCAAGAGATGCTTCAGCCTATATTTGCTGGCGAATTTGCCATTCATGGACGCCGGAACGCTCGGCTCCCCGCAGGGATTGTAAGACTTGCATACAGAGACAAAAGCCGGAGACGTTGCCAAGCTTCTACGTGGAGCGGGTCTTAGGCCGACGCGGCAGCGCGTTGCGCTGGCCTCTCTGCTCTTCGTCGGCGGCGATCGCCACGTGACGGCCGAGACCCTCCACGAGGAGGCGCAAGCCCGCCGCGTTCAGGTGTCGCTTGCCACCGTCTACAACACCCTCCACCAATTCACCGAGGTAGGTCTCTTGCGCGAGGTCGCGGTCGAAGGGGCCAAGACCTATTTCGACACCAACACGTCCAACCACTATCATTTCTTCTGCGAGCATTCCGGCAGGCTGATGGATATCGATACCGGCTCGATCAAGATCGAAGGTCTGCCTGCGGCGCCGGAGGGCATGACCATCTCGCGCGTCGACGTGCTGGTCAGGCTCGTGGACAAGCCAACCCGCTAGCTTCCCTTTGATTTCATGGTGAGGAGCGGCCGCAGGTGGCGTCTCGAACCATGTGGCCGCCGTTCGCGTGGGCGCGTTCCGCGCCCGCTCTGGGTGAGGACTGTAGAAGGAACTAATTGATCTCTTCGCCCTTGTAGACGCCCCAGAGCTCCACCTGCTGGACGTAGCCCGTATAGTCCTCGACCGAGAGCTCGCACCATTCCCCATCGCAATTCAGCACATTGCCGAGCACGCCCGCTTGCAGCTCGGCTACGGCACGCGAGTTGGTCGATTTCGAGGAGTAAAGGGGCACGCTCGACTGGTCCTTGGACCACGGGGTTATGAGCACGGTGCGCCGCGCGCTGAGCAGGCTGTGGAACACCCAGCCGTCGGCGCCCTCGCTGTCGCGTACGCGCCGCCAATTGTCGGATTCGGCGATCACTTCCACAGGCAGCCCAGCGCGCGAGAACACCCAGACGATCGCCTGGTCGGTGGCAGGACCTTTACGCACATTCACCTTATCGGATTTGAGGCTGACGAAGCGCGGCACGGGAAGAGCGTTCTTGCCCGGCTCGAGCGCCGCATGCTTGGCGCTGTCTTCGGCCGCGACCGTGCCGGCGGCAAAGGGCCCGAGCGCCAGAACCAGTCCTATCGCCCATAGATTGAGATGCCGCACGACCAGCGAAACCCCTCCCCCTCGCCTCCGATAGATGGCCGGTAAGCCACGAATCGGCCCTCTTCTCAATGGACCAGAAAAGTGAACGGATCGTGGCCCGGGCCAAGAACAGGCTTTATCTCGCGAAGCCGCTTCTGTTAGAGAAAGCGGCGCCCTTGGCAACAAGCGCCCGATCCCTCGCGGGGACCCCTACCCCCGCACTCATCCTGGCTGGACCTTTATGGCTGATCGACCGATCGTTATCGTTACACGCAAGCTTCCCGATGTCGTTGAGACCCGGCTGCGCGAGCTGTTCGACGCGCGCCTCAATCTCGACGACAGGCCGTTCTCGCGCGAGGAGCTGATCGAGGCGGCCAAGACCGCCAACGTGCTGGTGCCGACAGTCACCGACCGCATCGACCGTGCCGTACTGAGCCAGGCCGGCCCGGACTTGAAGCTCATCGCTCAGTTCGGCACGGGCGTCGACAATATCGACCTCGAGACCGCGCGCAACCGCAGCATCATCGTCACCAACACGCCGGGGGTTTTGACCGAGGATACCGCCGACATGACCATGGCGCTGATCCTCGCCGTGCCGCGCCGGCTGACCGAGGGCGCGATGATGCTCAGAAGCGCCGATGGAGAGTGGCAAGGCTGGTCACCGACCTGGATGCTCGGCCATCGCATCTTCGGCAAGCGGCTCGGCATCGTCGGCATGGGCCGCATCGGCCAGGCCGTGGCCAAGCGCGCGAAGGCCTTCGGCTTGCAGATCCACTATCACAATCGGAGGCGGGTAACGCCCGAGATCGAGAAGTCGCTCGAGGCCACCTATTGGGACAGCCTCGACCAGATGCTCGCCCGCATGGACATCATCTCCATCAACTGCCCGCATACGCCGGCAACCTATCATCTGCTCTCGGCGCGGCGGCTCGCCCTGATGAAGCCCGGCGCCTATATCGTCAACACGGCGCGCGGCGAGGTGATCGACGAGAACGCGCTCGCCCGCATGATCGAGAACAACGAGCTCGCCGGAGCAGGCCTCGACGTATTCGAGCACGAGCCGGCGGTGAACCCGAAGCTGCTCAAGAGCGACAAGGTGGTCGTGCTCCCGCATATGGGCTCAGCCACGCTCGAGGGCCGCGTCGACATGGGCGAGAAGGTCATCATCAATATCAAGACCTTCCTCGACGGCCACGCTCCGCCGGATCGCGTCCATCCGGCCATGTTCTGAGCGAAAAATGCAGGTTTTCGGCCTCCCGCGATTGCTGACTCCATCGTCAATTCGGGTATAACAATCGTCCGACACAAGGGGGCTCTCGGAGCGGCGAATGGCGCGATGTTGAGATTGTTTGCGGCTCTGCTCTTGCTCGTCTGGTCATCCGAGGCACTCCCGCAACCGATCAGCGGCGGCGAGCCCTCGCGTGTTACCAGGCACGGCAATTACGACCAGCCCGACCAACCCGATGGCGGTCACGCGGTCAATTCGGCTCCGCTCGTGGGCGAGAGCGAAGACCAACCTCTCACTGAGATCGGAAGCTGCGCCCAGGGCAAGGAGGGGCTCGACCTCGTTCTATCTTGCGGCAATGCAGTGTGGAATTTCGCTTTCGGCTCGGCTGAGCGGTCGATCGCGACCTTCGCGGGAATCCTCGCCGCCTCGACCCTGCTGCTGTGGCTGAATACCCGGCGGACGGCTACCGCGGCGCGGGTCGCCGCCGAGCAAATTCCCGCGGTGGAGCGGGCCTATCTCTTCATCGCGCCGACCAATATCACCCTCGACGAAACGCGCACGGAGACGACCGTCCATCTCAGGGTGGACAATCCGGGGCGAACGCCCGGCATTCTCACCATGGTCTATGGGCAATTCTCCAAAAAGCCGCCCAAGGGTGAAGCCCCCGCCTACGAGGGGGGCGGCTCGAAAGAGTTCGAGCTCGTCGTCAGCAGCAGCAATGGGCTGAGCCCCCACGATCCCGCGTCGAACGTCATCCTGCCGGTCACGTTCAAGATCGACTTCATCGACCCGATCCATTTCTGGGGCTATGTCGAATATCTCGACATTCTCAAGAAGCCGCACACCTCGCGCTTTTGCACGCTGATCTATCCCGCGCAAGGGAAGTGGGAGATCGCCGGCGGCCGCGCGTGGAACGACTGGACCTGAGGCAACGCGCTTTGCGCTAGGCCTTTGGCGGAAGCTCGGGCACGTGCACATGCTCCGGCCGAAAGCCGAGCCCGATAAGCCTCGCCGGAATGCGGCGAAGGACGGGAAGCCAATTCAACAGCTTCACCACAAAGGGCGCCGCAGGCCGCGTCTTGAGGGCAAGAACATTGCTGATCACGCGGTTTTGGATGAAGAGCTGGAGCCGCTGGGTGGCGCGCGTCGGCCATTCGCGCCGCTCCTGCACCTTGCGTAAGTCGGCTTCATTCAGGCTCCCCTCGCGGAGCGGGCGCCATAAAATATTCGCGGCAGCGACAGCGTCCTGGATGGCGAGATTGATGCCGACGCCGCCGATCGGCGACATCGCGTGAGCAGCATCGCCGATGCATAGCAGCCCCTCGCGATACCAGCGTTGCAAGCGGTCGATCGTGACCGTCAGGAGCTTCACATCGTCCCATGAGCCGATCGCCTGGACGCGACCGGCGAGCTTCGGGTTCAACTGGGCGACCGCAGTACGGAAAGCTGCGAGCCCCTGGCGGCGCAATTCGGCGAAGCCTCCTTTGCGGATGACATAGGCGCATTGCCAATAATCGCCGCGGTCGAGCATGACGAAGACGACACCCGCCTGAATGCGGCCGAGCGTCTGGCCCTCGTCGTCGGACCGCTTGGGCAGGCGGAACCACAGAACGTCCATCGGCGCGCCGAGATCCTCGACCTTGAGGCGCGCCTTCTCCCGCACGATCGAGTGGCGACCGTCGGCGCCGATGACGAGGTCCGACCTGACTTCGAGCCTTCCTTCCGGCTGCTTGGCGGTCAGCCCGACGATGGCGGGGCCGTCCTCCAGAAGGCCGTCGACCTCGGCGAGCATCTTGAGCTTGAACGAGGGATAGCGCTTGGCACGCTCGGCGAGGAAATCGAGGAAGTCCCATTGCGGCATCAGAGCGATGAAATGGCAATGGGTGGGGAGATGCGAGAAATCGGCAAGCGCGATGTGGTCGTCGCCGATCACGCCCGCAAGCTCGCGCACCTCCTGATGCGGCCGTTTGAGAAACGCGTCGAGCAGCCCGAGCTCGTACATGATTTGCAAGGTGGAGGGATGGATGGTGTCGCCGCGAAAGTCGCGGAAGAAATCGGCGTGCTTCTCGAGCACGAGCACATCGACGCCGGCGCGGGCGAGCAGGAATCCGCACATCATGCCCGCGGGCCCTCCTCCCGCAATCACGCATGACGTGGTGATCGTCTCTGTCGCCATGCCTAGCCGTCAGCCTCTGCTGCGGCCTTGCGGAGATGCGACAGGTCGGCGAAGAGCGGCTCGCGCCCGTTAAGCGGGTTTGCCGGGTCCCAAGTGTAGGCGACGGTCGAGAAGCGCACCTCGAGCGCGTCATAGAGCAGGAGCTTGCCCACCAGTCCCTCGCCGAGGTGAAGCAGCTCCTTCACCACCTCGACCGCCTGAAGGCAGCCCATCACACCGGCGACCGCGCCGAGAATGCCTGTCTCCGAGCAGGGTGCCACGGTGCCCTCGGGCGGCGGATCGGGGAACAGGCAGCGATAAGACGGTCGCGGGTTCCCTGCCTCGTCCTGTTCGAAGGCGCGGAAGGTGGTGAGATGGCCGTCGAAGGGGCCGACTGCTGCGAAGACGAGCGGCACCCGCGCGAAATAGCACGCGTCGTTGACGAGGTAGCGGGTAGGGAAATTGTCGGACCCGTCGGCGACGATGTCGTAGGCGCGAATGATGTCGATGGCATTCTGCGGCACGAGGCGGGTGGTGTAGAGGCGCGTCTCCACATGCGGGTTCAAGCGCTCGATCGCCTCAACCGCGCTCCGCGTCTTGAACTTGCCGACGCTCTTGGTGTCGTGGGCGATCTGGCGCTGGAGATTGTCGATGCTGACGCGATCATCGTCGATGACGCCGATCGTGCCAATGCCGGCGGCCGCGAGATAGAGCATCAGCGGAGAGCCGAGACCTCCGGCGCCGACGATCAGCACGCGAGAGGCCTTGAGCTTCTGTTGGCCTTCGCCGCCAATCTCCTTCAGCACGAGGTGCCGCTTGTAGCGCAGGATCTCGTCAGGGGTGAGCATGATGGGAACTTAGGCTCTTTGCGCCGATGCTGCCAGTCGGGGCGCAGTGCCGGCAAATCAGCCGGTGGAGCCGAAGCCACCTTCCCCGCGCCCGGTGGCGCCCAGCGCATCTGCCGCGACAATCTCGACACGTGTCAGCGGCGAAACGACGAGCTGGGCGATGCGGTCTCCACGCTGAATCATGAACGTCTCGGCGCCGAGATTGATGAGAAGCACCCTCACCTCGCCGCGATAATCCGCGTCGATGGTGCCCGGGCTGTTCAGCACGGTCACGCCATCTTTGAGCGCAAGGCCCGAGCGGGGTCTCACTTGCGCCTCGTAGCCTTCCGGCAGCTCGATCACGAGTCCCGTGGGCACAAGCGTCCGATCGCTCGGCTCTAGGTCGATGGGGGCGTCTTCCGGCAGCGCGGCGAGAAGGTCGAGCCCTGCCGCGTGCGCCGATTGATAGGAGGGAAGCGGCAGGCCTTCGCCATGCGGCAGGCGGAGCACGCGGACCGTGACGCTCATTCAGCGGCCGGGCGAAGCGCCGCGAGCGCATCGGCGGCGCGCGCGAGCAGCCGGCCCGCCATCTCGTCCTTGCTCATCGGCGGCCAGTCTTCCACCCCCTGCGGCGTCACGAGATGGATTTGGGTGCGATCGCCGCCCATGGCGCCCGTCCCGGGCCAGACATCGTTGGCGACGATCCAGTCGGCGCCCTTGCGGTCGCGCTTGGCCTTGGCGTTCTCGATCATGTTCTCGGTCTCGGCGGCAAAGCCGATGACGAGGCGTGGGCGCGCGGGACCGGGCGTGGCAATGGTGGCGAGAATGTCGGGGTTCAGCGTGAGCGCAAGCGTGGTCTCGGTTTCCCGATGCGGCTTCTTCAGCTTGTGCGCGGCCTCGTCAGACGCACGCCAATCGGCGACTGCGGCCGCGCAGATGGCGATATCGGCGGGGAGCGCGGACAGCACCGCGGCGAGCATCTCATGAGCGGTGTGGACTTTGACGACGCGCACGCCTTCGGGATCGGGAAGCGTCACCGGCCCGCTGACAAGCGTCACCTTTGCGCCGAGCGCCTGCGCGGCGCGGGCAAGCGCATGGCCCTGCTTGCCGGAAGATCGATTGGCGATATAGCGCACCGGATCGATCGGCTCCTGGGTCGGGCCCGAGGTGATCAGCACATGCCTGCCTGACAGCGTGCGGAGAGGCGTGGCTTTCGTGAGAGGCGTCACCTTCTCGGAACCGAGCAGGCCGACGATCGCCTCGAGGATGGTGGCGGGCTCTGCCATGCGGCCCAAGCCGAACTCGCCGCACGCCATCTCGCCCTCCTCGGGGCCGACGAAGCGGATGCCGTCGGCGCGGAGCGTGGCGAGGTTCCGCTGCGTGGCGGGATGCTCCCACATGCGGACATTCATGGCGGGCGCCACGAGCACTGGCTTGTCGCTGGCTAGCAGGACGGCGGTGGCGAGGTCGTCAGCGAGCCCATGCGCCATCTTGGCGAGAAGGTCGGCTGTGGCCGGGGCGACGACGATCAAATCGGCTTCGCGGGAGAGGCGGATATGCCCGATCTCGGCCTCGTCCTTGAGGTCGAACAGATCGGTGAAGGCGCGCTCCTCGGTCAGCACGGAGATTGAGAGCGGGGTGACGAACTCGGCGCCGCCCTTCGTGAGGATCGCGCGCACGCTGGCGCCCCGCTCTTTCAAGCGGCGCACGAGCTCGAGGCTCTTATAGGCGGCGATCCCGCCGCCGACGATCAAGAGGATGCGCTTGCCTTGCACGCTCTTACTCCGCTGCCGCCGTATTGTCATTCCGGCGCAAGCCGGAATCCAGCGCGCGAAGCGCTAGGGAAGAACTGGATCCCGGCTTTCGCCGGGATGACGGGCGCGGCGACCTAAGCCATAAGACAATCGCCGGGACAAGCCGGCAATGACAAGAAATACGGTTAGCGGTCAATCATCAAAACAGCAGCGTGAGCGCGATCACGACGAGCGCGAGGGCCCCGATCCAGATGCCGATGCGCGTCGTCCGATTCTGCCGGCTTTGTGCCTCAGCCAGGCGATCGACCGTATCATCGTCGAGCCGCATCCCCTCCTCGGCTAGGCCGGCAAAGGCGTCGGCCGTCCTTTCGACCTGACCGAGGAGCTTGGGGATCTCGCCCATGAAGCGGCCGACGCTGACGGCCCCTTCGGCCGCCGCCTCGAGCCGCGCGCCAGGGCCGAGCTCCTTCTCCATCCATTCGCGCACCACAGGCTCGGACACGACCCAGATATTGAGATCGGGGTCGAGGCTCCGCCCCACGCCCTCGACCACCACCATGGTCTTTTGCAGAAGCAGAAGCTCGGGACGCGTCTGCATGTCGAACACTTCGGTATATTGGAAGAGCTGGCCGAGCAGCTGAGCCATCGAGATCTCGCTCGCCGGGCGGTCCATGATCGGCTCGCCGATGGCGCGCAAGGCTTGGGCGAATTGCGCGATCGAATGCTTGCGCGGCACGTAGCCCGCCTCGAAATGCACTTCGGCGACGCGGGCATAGTTGCGATTGAGGAAGCCGTGGAGGATCTCGGCGAGGAAGCGCCGCTCCTTCGCCCCAAGCCGCCCCATGATGCCGAAATCCACCGCGACAATCCGGCCCTCGGCATCGATGAAGAGATTGCCGGGATGCATGTCGGCATGGAAGAAGCCGTCGCGCATGGCATGGCAAAGAAAGGCCTGCATAAGGCGCGCGCCGAGCGGCTTCAGATCGTAGCCGGCGGCGCGCAAGGCGGCATGATCGGCAATCGGGATGCCGTCGATCCATTCGAGCGTGAGCACACGCCGCGCGCTCCGCGACCAATCGACTTGCGGCAGGCGGAAACCTTCATCGTTCTTGGTGTTCTCGGCCATCTCGGAGATGGCTGCGGCCTCCATGCGGAGATCCATCTCGATGGCGACCGATTTCGCGAGCGTATCGACGACCGCGACCGGCCTAAGCCGCCGCGAGCGCGGATGGAAGCGCTCGACCATGCGCGCGGCGAAGAAATAGCTGTCGAGATCGCGCTGGAAGCGCTGCTCGATAGCGGGCCTGAGCACCTTGACGGCGACGGGCTTCAGGACACCATCCGGCATCCGCACCTTGGCCTTGTGCACTTGGGCGATCGAGGCTGCGGCAACGGGCGGTCCGAATTCGGCGTAAAGCTTATCGATCGGGCTCCCTAGAGCCTCCTCGACCGCTTTACGCGCATCGCTCTGCGAGAAGGGCGGGAGGCGGTCTTGAAGCGTGGCGAGATCGGCGGCGAGCTCCCTGCCGATGATGTCGTCGCGGGTGGCGAGGAACTGACCGAGCTTGATGTAAGACGGCCCGAGAGAGGTGAGCGCGACCGAGAGCTTGGTCTCGTTGCCGTCCTCGCCGGCGCCGTTCTTGCGGAGCGGAGCGGTCACCCGGCCAAACAGAGCGAGCGGCGCGGGCAGGTTCCGATCCTCGGGAAATACGCGCGCGCCGCTCCAAGCAAGCACAGCGCCCGCTCGCGTCAACCGCACCATATTGGCGATGTCGTTCACAGTCTCGGCCTCTTCATAGGCGCCAGGCGGAGTGGATGGCGGCGATCCCGCCGGTCAGATTGCGGTAGCGCACGCGCTCGAAGCCGGCATTCTCGATCAGCCGCATGAAGGATCTCTGATCGGGGAAGCGGCGGATGCTCTCCACGAGATATTGATAGGAGGCGCTGTCGCCGGCGACCAGGCCGCCGAGCACCGGGATCGCGTTGAACGAATAGACGTCGTAAAGCTTGTCGAGCAACGGCACCTCGACGCTCGAGAATTCGAGGCAGAGGAAGCGCCCGCCTCGCTTCAGCACGCGATAGGCCTCGGCGAGCGCCGCCTCGATGTGGGTAACGTTCCGGATGCCGAAGGCGATGGTGTAAGCGTCGAAGCTCCGCGCGGCGAATGGTAAGGATTCCGCATTGCCCTGCACGAAGGCGAGGCGATCGCCCAATCCCTCCGCCCTCGCCCGCCCAGCCTGCATCATCTCGGCGCTGATGTCGCAGATCACCGCGGTTGTGCCGGAGCCCGCCGCATCGAGGACTTTCCGCGCGATATCGCCGGTGCCGCCGGCAACGTCGAGCAGCGCATAGGGAGCGGCGCTCTTCGGCGGCGCCAGCAGGTTCACGAACTCGCTTTTCCACAGCCGGTGGAGCCCTCCCGACATCAGGTCGTTCATCAGGTCGTAATTGCGGGCAACCCGCGCAAAAACCGCGTTCACCAGGCCCTGCTTGGCGTCCTCGGCGACGGAGGCGAAGCCAAAGCTCTTCTTCGGGCCCTCGCGGCGAGCGTTCTCTAGGTCTTCGGACATCGACGCGGACAATAGCGCAAGGCCCAAGATCAGGCTATTGTTGCAGCGCAACCGACTTCTTTTGCGTTGCAGTAAAGTGATCAGAGCATGCCTGAGCTTCCAGAAGTCGAGACCGTACGCCGGGGCCTTGAGCCGATCTTGGTCGGCAACGAGTTCGCGCGCGTCGAGCAGCGCCGGAAAGACTTGCGCTTCCCTCTGCCGAAGCACTTCGCCGAGCGGCTCGAGGGGCGGAAGGTCGAGGCCCTCGACCGGCGCGCGAAATACCTCTTGGCGCGGCTCGACGATGGCGAGGTTCTCGTCATGCATCTCGGCATGACGGGCCGCTTCTCGATCGACCGCGCCAATGGCGAGGCCGAGAGGCCCGGCCGCTTCGCGCACGCGACGGCGGATTCGCCGAAGCACGAGCATATCGTCTTTCATCTCGGCGACGGCGCAACGATCCGCTACTCGGATCCGCGCCGCTTCGGGCTCATGGACCTCGTCCCCGCTGCTGGGCTTTCGAGCTACCCGCTGTTCAAGGGCCTCGGCGTCGAGCCGCTCTCCTCCTCCTTCACGCCGGAATGGCTCGCCGCGAAGCTCAAGGGCAAGGCGACCTCGATCAAGGCGGCGATCACGGATCAGAGGCTGATCGCGGGGCTCGGCAACATCTATGCCTGTGAGGCTCTGTTCAGAGCGCGCATCTCGCCGAAGAGGCTCGCCGGCACTCTTGCCACGAAAACGGGGACGTCGACGCAGAAGACGAAAGCGCTGGTCGATAGCGTCAAGGCGGTGCTCGAGGACGCCATCAAATCCGGCGGCTCATCACTGCGCGACTATAAGCGCGCCGATGGCTCGCTCGGAGAATTCCAGCATCGATTCAAGGTCTATGGGCGCGAGGGCAAACCCTGCGCAGGAAAAGGCTGCGGAGGAACCGTACGCCGCATCGTCCAGGGAGGACGTTCGACCTTCTATTGTCCAACCTGTCAACATTAGGGGACTGAAACGATCATGTTCTTGAATGTCTTCACCGCCACAGAACCAGAAGCTCAGGCGCCGAAAACGAACGGCGCCTATGAAACGATCATCGTCTCGACCAAGGGCAAGGTCGGCGTCATCATGCTGAACCGCCCCGAAGCGCTGAATGCCCTCAACGCCGAGCTGATCGGCGAGGTGAACCGCGCGCTCGACCGTTTCGAGGCCGATCCCTCGGTCGGCTGCATCGTCATCACCGGCAACGAAAAGGCCTTCGCCGCCGGCGTGGACATCAAGGAGATGCACAAGAAGACTTTCGTCGAGGCCTATGGCAGCGACTTCCTCGCGCCCTTCGATCGTATCTCGAGCTTCCGCAAGCCGATCCTCGCCGCGGTCGCGGGCTATGCGCTCGGCGGCGGCTGCGAGCTCGCCATGGCTTGCGACATCATCCTCGCCGCCGACACGGCCGTGTTCGGCCAGCCCGAGATCACGCTCGGCATCATGCCCGGCAATGGCGGCACGCAGCGGCTGACGCGCGCGGTCGGCAAGGCGAAGGCCATGGAGCTCTGCCTCACCGGGCGGCGCATGAATGCCGAGGAGGCCGAGCGCTCCAATCTGGTGAGCCGGGTGGTGCCGGCGGCGGAGCTGATGGACGAGGCGATGAAGGTCGCCGACAAGATCGCCAACCTCTCGCAGCACGCTGTGATGATGATCAAAGAGGCGATCAATCGCGGTTTTGCCACGACGCTTGCCGAAGGCTCGCGTTTCGAACGCGGGCAGTTCTATTCGCTGTTCGCGACCGAAGACCAGAAAGAGGGCATGGCCGCCTTCATCGAGAAGCGCAGGCCCGCTTTCACCAACCGCTAGGGGCTTTCGCCCTCTCGTCTACTGGGGTGGCGGGGGTTCTGCAGGCATCGGGGTTGGGTCCATCGACGGAGATGCGGGGTAGGCTTCGGCCGGCGCGGGCATGGCGTCGGCAGGGTAGCTCGAGGAAGCCGAGGCGCTTCCTTGTTGATCCTGGCCCCAGAACCGAGAGGGGTCGGAGATCACAGTCTCCTCTCGTGAGGGATCGGGCTTGGCGCTGGCCGTGACCGCATTCAGCGCTTCTTCAATCTTGGCCTTCGAGGTCTTATCGGGATTGAGGGCAAGCGCCGTGGTGAAGTCCTCCCGGGCGCGGTCGAAATCGCTCTTGGCGGCAAAGACCGCGCCACGGCTCCAGAAGGCGTAGAAATTGCTGGAATCGATCCTGGCCGCTTCGTCGAGATCAGCTAGGGCCAGATCAAGTTCACCCTTCTGCATGCGGAGGAAGCCGCGATCGCTGTAGAGAAGAGAGAGGTTCCGCCCAAGAAATTTGCCGGCGGCTATGGCGCGGTCGCAGGCGGCGAGCCCTTCATCACCCGGTGAGGTTTCGCAAGTCTGGTAATCGGCGTCGCGGCCAGCCAGACCCAAAGCCGCGGCCGACTGGCTATGCTCCTCGGGGACTGGCTTACCGCCGACGATCATCTCGTCGGACAACTCGGCGGAGGCCGTCTGCTGCTGAGGCTTCGCGTCCGGCTTGGAGAACCACACCGGCTTGGTGTCTAGGGGGTTATCGGCCTGCTCGGTACGGTCGGGAACCGGCTCGTGCCTCGGCCAGAACGCGATGCCGATGCCAAGGACGAGCAGCACCGAAGCTGCCACACCCAACGGCATGACCCATTTCGGCAACCGGCGCGGTTCCTCACCAGGTTCGCGCGCAACGCCCAGGACGCGGCCTTCCTCCCCAGCGAGCAGCTCTGCAAGTCGGCCGATATGGGCGCTGAGCCTGCCTGGGAAGGCATCGATCCACTGCGTGCCGGAGATGAACAGCTCGAGCGACGGTGCCGGCTGGACGTCGGCGATGCGCACGGGGAAGATCGGCTTCTTCTTGCTGACGGCACGCTCGACCTCGCGGGCGACGAAGCCCGAGTCGTTGGATGCCTTAGACAACACCAGCACGAAGTTTCGCGCGCTCTCGATGCCCCTGATGATCTCGTCGCCGTAGGCGGCACCGGGCTTCACATCGCGCGGGGCGATCCAGCATTTGAAACCTTTGGATTCGAGCGCCTTAGCAATGGCGTCAGCCTTCTTGGCGTCGGCCTTGGCGTAGCTGATGAAGGCTGCGAAATTCACCATTTTCGGCGTGTCTCCAACGGGCGGTCGGCGTGCCGCCTCGTGTTCGTACAACTGCCGCGCCGCCAATCAGCCGATACTAGCCTACGACGTGAGTCAATGACCAGTCCGGTCGGCTTCTGTCGTCAGACACGGTAATAGTCCCGGTACCAGGCGACAAAGCGCCTGATCCCCTCATCGAGCGGCGTGCTCGGGCTGAACCCGGTTGCCTGCTTCAGAGTCTCGATATCGGCAAAGGTTTCCTCCGTGTCGCCGGGCTGCGCGGGAAGTAGCTCGATCTTGGCCGTGAGCCCGGTCGCCTTCTCGATCAGAGCGATGAAGTCGAACAACGATACGGGCGAATGGTTGCCGATGTTGTAGATGCGATACGGCGCCGATGAGGTCGCCGCGTCAGGCGATTCGGGGCGCCAATCCGGGTCCGGCGTGGCGACGACATCGAGCGTGCGCACCACCCCTTCGACTGCGTCGTCGATATAGGTGAAGTCGCGAGAGTGATTGCCATAGTTGAAAACTTTAATGGGCTCGCCCGCGAAGATGGCGCGCGTGAAGAGATAGAGCGACATGTCGGGACGCCCGTAAGGGCCATAGACGGTGAAGAACCGGAGGCCGGTGACCGGCAGAGCGAAGAGATGCGCGTAGGAATGGGCCATCAGCTCGTTCGACTTCTTGGTGGCGCCGTACAGGCTCAAAGGGTGATCGACATTGTCGCCAACCTTGTAGGGGAGCGCGCGATTTCCCCCATAGACCGAGCTCGAAGACGCGTAGACGAGGTGCTCGACGCCGTGGTGCCGACACCCCTCGAGCACGTGGAGAAAGCCCGTGACATTGGAAGAGATGTAGGCGTGGGGGTGGTCCAGCGAGTAACGGACGCCGGCCTGGGCCGCGAGATGCACGACCCTTGCCGGCTTTTCCTCGGCGAAGGTCGCCTCGACTGCTCCGCGGTCGCCGAGATCGGCCTTGATGAAGCGGAAGGATTTGTGCCTGGCGAGCTTGAGGAGCCGGGCCTCCTTGAGCGACACGTCGTAATAGGGGTTGAGATTGTCGAACCCGATCACCTCGTGGCCGCGCTCGATGAGACGCTCAGCCGTGTGATAGCCGATGAAGCCGGCCGCGCCGGTAACCAAAATTCGCATGTGCCCGCTACTTTGCCTCGGTTCCGACGCCTGCCCCCGCTCGGGCCGCGACAGGAGAGCCATCGCCGGCGCCCCCTGTCAATTGCGCGGGCGAAGTTCGTTTCCCGCGGTTGACGCTTGAAGTTGCGCTCGCTATAGAGGCGCCCAATCATCCGCTCATGTCAGCGCTTTGTCCGCCCGTCTAGAGGCCGAACGGCGCCTTAGAGGACTAAGCCCATGGCCAATACCAAATCGGCGAAGAAAGCCGCTCGACAGACCGTCCGCCGCACCGCCCTGAACAAGACGCGCAGAAGCCGCATGCGGAGCTCGGTGCGCAAGGTCGAGGAGGCAATCGCCTCTGGCGACAAAGCGGCCGCGCGTGCCGCGCTCAAAGAAGCCGAGCCCGTCATCGTGCGCACGGCGCAAAAGGGCATGACCCATCGCAAGACCGCCTCCCGCAAGGTCTCGCGGCTCGCCAAGCGCATCGGAGCCATGGGCGCTCCCTAACGCCCGGCCACCCGCTCACACAAAAAAAGCCGCTCCTGTTGCTTTACGGCAACAAAGGAAAAGCGCCCTCGCGCGTTTCCCAAGATGTCAATTCAACGAAGATTTCAACTGCTTGACCTTTGGGTCATCGATAGAGCGGCCAAAGACGGCTGATCTCGATCTCCATCCGCAAAAAAAATCGTGCAGCAGTTTGGCCTCTCTGAGGGCTGCGGGGGATCTCCGCCTCCTCTCAGAAAGTCACAAATCCGTCTTGTTGGACAGGGGCTTGAGACCAGCGGCTGCGGGCTGTGTTTACGGCCTATTCGGCGAAAGTCCGAGGGCTTCGGTCGCTTGATCAGCACCGGGGGCATGTGTATAGTCCAATCATCCGAACGGGGCATTCCCCTCCTGCACAATTGAGTATCTTGTACCCAGTTATAACCGGGGGCAGGTTTTCTTTGTCTCCGGTGTAAGGGGGGTGGAAATCTTGTGGAATGTTGATGCGTAACCTGTTGGTCTTCGTGTCATTGTCCGAGCGAAGTATCCACCTTTAGTGGACCGCACCACATTTGTACTCGATCTTATCGTGTTCGAAGGGAGGAAAGCTTCAGTTGAGCGCCATTGGCGGGGATAACGCGGTGGACGAGGTCGATATCGGCACGACCTGGGACGGTCTTGTGTCTAAGCCTCGCGCGCAACTCGTCGACGTGCGCACGCGCGCGGAATGGACCTATGTCGGCATTCCGGACCTTGGGCCGCTGGGGAGGCGGGCTGTCCTCGTTGAGTGGCAGACCTTTCCGGATCAGGCGGTTGACGCGCGTTTTGCCGAGCGCCTGGCCGGTGAGCTCAAGGCGCTCGGTGTCCAACTGGAGGATGACCTCTACTTCATTTGCCGTTCGGGGAGCCGGAGCATGGCTGCGGCCAGGGCGATGGCAGCGGCGGGTTACCGTAATTGTCACAACGTCGGAAGCGGCTTCGAAGGACCGCTCGACGACGAGAGACATCGCGGGACCGTTGCAGGTTGGAAGGCGGCGGGTCTTCCCTGGCAGCAAGGCTAGGGGCATGCTCGCCGTAGGACGGTCATGGCTGTCCGCGTCGATCTTGTTGACTGCTCAAGTGTGAGGCGTGCGGTGCGTAACGGCGCGAACGAACAGAATGGGAAAGAGCAAGAACCGTGGCACAGCAAGAGCAGTGCGCGCCAAGCGACGCTTGGGCAAAAATCAAAAGCCGGCTCCGCGCGGAACTGGGAGAAGACGTATTCGCCAGTTGGTTCAGAGGGGTGGAGCTCGACCAGGTGGACGAAGAGGTCGTCCACCTCACCGTGGCCACGCGCTTCCTCCGCAACTGGCTTAGGACGCATTACTACGAGTCCGTGCTCAGATTGGCCCGGGCGGAGTGGCCGGCTGCCGAGCGCGTCGAATTCCGGGTAAGGCAACCGCATTTCGGCAATGACGGGGCGAACGAGCAGCAGCGTCAGAAGCGGGTGGCGACACCGGTTCTGGCAGCGGCGCCCGAGGCCGCGCCGCTGCCGATGCCTCTGCGTACCGGCTATGGAGGATTTGAGGGGTCGCCGCTCGACCCGAGGCTGAGCTTCACGAGCTTCGTCCACGGCGCCTCGAACCGCCTCGCTTACGCCGCGGCACAAGAGGTTGCGAGCGCCTTCTCGACCCCCCAAGCGCTGTTCAATCCACTGTTCCTGCACGGCAATGTGGGACTCGGCAAGACGCACCTCCTGCACGCCATCTCTTGGGACGTGAAGCAGCGCAAGCCGGAGGCCGAGGTGCTTTATCTCACCGCCGAGCGCTTCATGAGCGGTTTCGTCCAGGCCTTGCGCGCGCGCGACGCTCTCGCCTTCAAGGAGAAGCTCAGGAAGATCGACATCTTGCTGATCGACGACATGGAGTTCCTGCAGGGCCCGACCATCCAGCAGGAGTTCTGCCATACGCTGAACTCTCTGATCGACGGCGGGCGGCAGGTGGTGGTTGCCGCCGATCGCGCACCGACCCAGCTCGACAAGCTCGACATGCGCATGCGCTCGCGTCTTGGCGGGGGTCTCGTGGCCGAGATCGGCGCCATGGAGTACGAGCTTCGCCACAAGATCCTGCAGAAGCGAGCGCAAGAGGCATGCGCCGAGACGCGCGGGCTCAATGTCTCCGACACGGTGCTCGCCTTCCTCGCCGAGCGTTTGACCGAGAGCGGGCGCGAGCTGGAAGGGGCGGTGCATCGCTTGCGCGCGAGCTACCAGCTCACCGACGAGCCGGTGACCATCGAGAATGCCGAGCAGATCGTGCGCGATCTGATGCGCGGGGCCGAGCCGAGGCGTGTGCGCATCGACGATATCCTGCGCACGGTGTCCAAGCATTACGGCGTGAACCGCGGCGACCTCCTGTCGGGGCGGCGCAACCGTTCGATCGTGCGCCCGCGCCAGATCGGCATGTATCTCGCCAAGCTGCTCACCTCGCGCTCGCTGCCGGAGATCGGCCGCAGATTCGGCAATCGCGACCACACCACCGTGCTGCACGCGATCCGCAAGATCGAGCAGCTGATGAACGACGACACTCAGCTCCGCGAGGAGATCGAGCTTCTGAAGCGCTTGCTGCGCGACTAGAGGGAAGGGCGCGGCGGGGGCTTGGGCCTCATCCCAGGGCGTCCCCCGCCCGCTTTTGAAGACCGTGCGGCGTCGGCGCGGGCGAAGCGAACCGGGCGCCGTTGCCGTTTGGCCAAGCTGCCTTTCGTCGCCTTTCTCTGGTCATGCGATCCCCGATCGCACTGTACCCATCCCTCCCGGAGCGGGCTGAGATAGCTGTGGCATAAGCGCCACAGCTGGTTCTTTCACCTGGGGGGGTCGTTCCTTACTACTTATGGGTGCTCAAATCGGTTACTAAACTCACGTGGATCAGGCATCTCGCGGGGGGCGATGAGTGCCTAGAAGCGGCGATAGGCCCGGCCGGGCGAAACCCTGCTGCGGCCATGTTGGGTTGCGGCAAGCCCCGGCCGATGCCGTCCGCCCCGCCATCCAGAGTTGCTGCCGCATTTATAATTATAGCGAAGACGCGGGCGCCGGCTCGCACACCATCACAACCATCTCGGAGAGTCCCGGCTGGCGCGCCGCGCTGCTCGGCACGGTCGCGGCCGGTACGCTGCTGCTCTTGACGCCCCGCGCCGCAAAGGCCAACTGCAGCGGACCCGGGCCCACTCTCACCTGCACCGGCACGATCAGCGGCACCGCCGTGCCCGGCGTGGTCAATGGCGGTATCAGGGTTCCAGCCGGTTACTCGACGCTCAACGTCAACACTATCAATGCCGACATCACGCCAAACGCGGGCGTCGACGGTATCTATTTCCACCGCGTCGGCGCCGGCAACAACATCGTCATCAACAGCGACACGACCCCGAAGGCCATCGTCGTCAATGGCGCCTTAGCTGATGGTATCGATGCGCAGTCCGCGGCCGCGATCACCATCGACCATGTCGGTGACATCGAGGCCAGCGCCGGTCGTGACGCCATCTTTGCTCAAGTCCTACCCGGAGGCACCGCGCTCTCGATCACCACGGCCGGCGATCTCATTGGTGCCTCCACGGGCATCGACGCCCGTAACTCTGGAACAGGCGCGCTCTCTGTTGAGGTCAATGGCGACGTCGAGGGGGAAACCAGCGTCGGCATCTATGCCCGGAACGTCATAACTGCCACCGGCGATCTCAGCATCACGACCGGCGCGGGCACCAGCATCACGGGCGATCAAGCCGGTATTCTTGCCCGCAACTTCGGCTCGCGCGCGCTGAAGATCGTGGTCAATGGCGATGTTGTGGGCACTGGCACCATCGGCATTTTCGCTCGGAATGGGACGGTCGGCACCCCGGCCGGCACATATCTCTCCATCACCACTGGCCCTGGGACGGTCAGCGGAGGCCTCGACGGCATCGAGGCGCTCAACTACGGCAGCGGCGCACTCTCCATCACCACCACCGGCGACGTCACTGGCGCCGCTTCCAACACCAGTTCTGCCGGCATCTATGCAAAGAACGGCGACAGTAGCGTCCATCCCGGCACCGACTTTTCGGTGACCATGGGCCCGGGCACCGTAAGCGGCGGCCTCTACGGCATCGACGCACTCAACTACGGCAGCGGCGGCCTGACGATCACCACCACCGGCGCCGTCACCGGCGCTGCCTCCAATCCCTACTCGGTTGGTATCTTCGCGCTGAACGGCTACGGCGGCGTCCATCCCGGCGGCGATCTTTCGGTGAGTACGGGCCCCGGCACCGTCAGCGGCGCCTATGTCGGCATTCAGGCATCAAACTTCGGCAGCCAAGCACTGAAGATCACCACCAGCGGCGACGTCATCGGCACGAATAAAGCCGGCATCTATGCGCTGAACGGCAACGATACCGTTCACCCCGGGACCTATCTTTCCATCACCACCGGTCCGGGCACTATCAGCGGCGGCCTCGCGGGCATCGAGGCACTTGAACTACGGGAGCGGCGCGCTAACGATCACGACCAATGGCGATGTCACCGGAACCGGCGTCACTTCGACCGGCATTTATGCGCGCGCCGTCAATGGCATATCGATTGTTGTGAATGATGGTACGGTCAGCGGCGGCGGCACCGGTGTGAGAATCGTCGATGGCACGATCAATTCGCTGAAGAACTATGGCACTGTCGAGAGCTCGGGCGGAACGGCGATCATCGCCGGGACCGGCAACGAGACCGTAGACAATTTCGGCACCATCACCGGGAACGTCGATCTCGGCGCCGGGGCAAACGCCTTCACCAACCACGCCGGCGCGCTATTCAATTCCGGGCCGATCGCAAACGTCGGCGCGGGCAACCTGTTGGCCAATGATGGCACGATCGATCCGGGCGATCCCGGCAATGTGCTCACCACTTTGCTCACCGGCAATTTCGTGCAGTCAAGTTCCGGCGTTTTCGTCGTCGACGTGAACGGTGTTGCTGCCGACCGGATTGACATAACCGGCATGGCCACTCTCGCGGGCTTGGTGAAGCCCAACGTCGCCAGCCTCGGGTCGACCAAACAATGGACCATCCTCACCGCGACCGGAGGCGTCACCAATAACGGCATCACGGTCATGGACACGCCGACGATTGATTTCGATCTTACCTTCCCCAATGCGAACGAGATGGACCTCGTGATCGCCGGGGTGAACTTCCTGCTCGCAGGGCAGAACCGCAACGAGCAGGCCATCGCCAACAATCTCAATCAGATCTTCGCCGCCGGCGTGCCACCGTCGATGCAGGCTCTGTTCAACGCGCTCGCCCTTTTGCCGATCGCCGCCGCGGTGGCGAATGCGCTCGATAGGCTCTCGCCGGAAGTCTATCTCGATAGCGAGATCGCAGAGCTCTACTCCCAGCTCAATTTCGCCAACACGATCATGACCTGCCCGACGCGGGAAGGGACGGCCGCCTTCATTAAAGAAGGAGAGTGCCTTTGGGCGAGGGCGTCGGGGCGCGCCTTCGACCAGAAGTCCACCTTCCAGACGTTCGGTTTCGACGAGACATCGTGGCAGTTTGCGACCGGCGCGCAATTTGCGCTTGGGCCCGTCTGGCGCATCGGCGGCGCCTTCGGCTACGAGCATGCCAATCTCGAGACCGACACCAACGCCAAGACCGATGGCGACCACTTCGATGGGGGGGCGGTGCTCAAATACAACCCCGGAGCATTCTTGCTGGCAGCTGGGGTGTCGGGTGGAGTGGGCTCTTATGATGTGACCCGACCCGTCACCTTCCCTGGCTTCCATGCCTCGAGCAAGGGCGATGGCAACATCGGCGCAGTAGATGGGCGCTTGCGGGCCGCCTATCTCCTCACCGTTGGACTCTGGTATGCCAAGCCCGTGGTGGACCTCGACGTGACCTGGCTCGGCCTCGACGGTAACAACGAGCATGGCGGCATGGGGGCGAGCTTGAGTGTGCACGGCAATGACGCGACAGTGTTCTCGGCCTCGCCGGGCTTGGAGGTCGGCACGCAATGGGCCTGGGGAGCCGGCACGCTGATCAGGCCTTATGTGCGTGGTGGCGCCACCATCTTCGGCGACAATGACTTTGCAGTGTTGGCGAGCTTCGGAAGCACGCCGGGTGGCGTGGGTCCGTTCCGCATCGCCGCCAAGACCGATGACGTGGTGGCGGATGTGGGCGCGGGTCTCGATTTCATCGGGCGGCGCGGCGCCGAGTTCAAACTTTTCTACGAGGGCCGCTTCGGCGATCTCGCCAGCGACAATGCCGGCGGCCTGAAAGCCAGCGTTCCATTCTAGATTTTGGGGCGTTCGTGGCCCTTGAAATACGCTTGCCATCGCGGCAAGGTCTCTCACGGGAGTCTTAGCCTCTTCGCTCGGATCGGCGGCTTGGACCGAAGCTCGATAAGGCTTCGGCCTAAGCCTGTCGCACCGGGAGAAAATCAACAAGAATTGGGGTATCGGGCCATGCGGCTCACCATCGACAAGGCAGGCTTAGCACGCGCGCTCGCCCATGTGGCGAGCGTGGTCGAGCGGCGGAATACCATCCCCATCCTGTCAAATGTCCTCTTGAGTGCCCGCGACAACGAGCTGAAGCTGACCGCGACCGACCTCGACATGGAGCTGGTGGAGACGGTGCCGGCGCGCGCCAAGGGCGAAGGCTCGACCACCGTTCCCGCCCATATGTTCTACGACATCGTGCGCAAGCTCCCCGAAGGCAACGATATCGAGTTGGCCAAGGACGGCGAGCAGGGACGCCTCGTCATCACGAGCGGACCAGCCCAGTTTTCGCTGCAGACGCTGCCGGCCGACGATTTCCCCGCGCTCAGTGTTGATGATCTCGGCCACAACTTCCCATTGCCCGCTTCCGACCTTAAGCGCCTCATCGAGAAGACGCGCTTTGCCATCTCCACCGAGGAGACGCGCTATTACCTGAACGGCATCTATCTCCACGCGACGGAATCGGTGGGCAAGCCGATGCTGCGGGCGGTCGCGACCGACGGGCACAGGCTGGCTCAGGTCGAGCTGCCGCTCCCCTCCGGAGCCAAAGGCATGCCCGGCGTGATCGTCCCGCGCAAAACCGTGATCGAGCTCGCCAAGCTGGTCGAGGACGCCGACGGCGAAGTGCGCATCGAGCTGTCGCCGTCGAAGATCCGCGTCTCGACCGCGCGCGTGGTGCTGACCTCCAAGCTGATCGACGGCACCTTCCCCGATTATGAGCGCGTCATCCCGCAAGGGAACGACAAGCGCATGGAGGTGGACAATGCCGCCTTCGCGCAGGCCGTCGATCGCGTCTCGACGCTGTCGAGCGACAAGGGCCGCGCGGTGAAGCTCACCCTCACCGACGGCAAGCTGACGCTTTCCGTCAACAATCCCGAGAGCGGAAGCGCGACCGAGGAGCTTTCCGTCGATTACGGCTTCGATCCGCTCGAGATCGGCTTCAACGCGCGCTATCTGCTCGACATCGCGGGGCAGCTCGAAAGCGGCACGGCGGAGTTCCAGCTCGCCGATCCCGGCTCGCCCACCATGGTGCGCGACGGCAAGGATCAGTCGGCCCTCTACGTGCTGATGCCGATGCGGGTATGAGAGCCTCCCGCAGCGAGCAGGGCGAGATCGCGTCTGAGGCTGTCGGGGCTCGGGGTCCGGCGCCGAGGCGCCTTTGCGTCGAAGAGCTGAAGCTCACCGATTTCCGGAATTATGCCAGCGCACGGCTCGCCCTTGGACCAGAGCCGGTGGTGCTCGTCGGCGATAACGGCTCGGGCAAGACCAATCTGCTCGAGGCGGTCTCCCTGCTCGGCCCGGGTCATGGCTTACGCGCACGACCCTATAGCGAGCTTTGCCGGAAAGACGGCACAGGCGGTTTTGCCGTCGCGGCGAAGATCGTCTCGCCGCAAGGTGAGGTCGAGATCGGAACGGGACTGGCGGCAGGCGCGCGTGAGGAAAGCTCGGCGCGCACGGTGCGGATCGGCGGCAAGGAGCAGAGCGCGGGCGCGCTCGGCGATTATGTCAAGCTCGTCTGGCTGATCCCCGCCATGGACGGCCTCTTCACCGGGCCGGCGTCTGAGCGGCGGCGCTTCCTCGACCGGCTCGTGCTTGCCATCGATCCGAAGATGCGCTCGCCGCTCGGCCGCTACGACCGCGCCATGCGGCAGAGGAACCGCCTGTTCCAGATGCGCGAGGGATCGCGCGCTCTGTTCGAGGGGCTCGAGGAGCAGATGGCGGAAGCGGGCGTCGCGATCGCGGCGTCCCGTCTCGATGCCCTGCACCGGCTCGTCGCCCTGATTGAGCGGACGCGTGAAGCGCGCGGCGAGAATACGCCCTTCCCTTATGCGCTGCTTGCGCTCGAAGGCAGGCTCGAAGACGCGCTCGGAACGTCCTCGGCGACGGAGGTCGAGGACGAATTTCGCCATATCTTGAGCGAGGGACGCGAGCGTGACAGGGCGGCCGCCCGGGCCCTTGAAGGACCGCATCTCAGCGACCTAATAGTGATTCACGGCCCGAAAAACGCGCCCGCCGAGCACTGCTCCTCGGGCGAGCAGAAGGCGCTTCTGATCGGGCTTATCCTGGCCAAGGCCGAGCTCATTAAGGATATCGAGGGCACCCCCCCTCTCGTCCTCCTGGACGAGGTCGCAGCCCATCTCGACGAAGCCCGCAGAACCGCACTTTTTGGCGAAATTCTGCGGCTCGGCGCTCAGGCCTGGATGACCGGGACGGACCGCGACCTATTCACCCCGATCGCGCAAGACGCCCAAATCTTGGCAGTGAATCGGGGTAAGATTAGTGCCTGATTCCCGTATGCCGGCGCAGGCCGCCGACATGACCAACAACCGCTTCCCAGGACCCATGACACCAGCCTCAAAACGCAAAGCCCAAGCCGCGGCGGAATACGGTGCGGAATCGATCAAAGTGCTGAAAGGCCTCGATGCCGTGCGCAAGAGGCCGGGCATGTATATCGGCGACACCGACGACGGCTCGGGTCTCCACCACATGGTCTATGAGGTGGTGGACAACGCGATCGACGAGGCGCTCGCCGGCTTCTCCGACGAGATCCTCGTCACGCTCAATGCCGACGGCTCGGTCACGGTCGAGGATAACGGGCGCGGCATCCCGACCGAGATCCACAAGGGCGAAGGCGTCTCGGCTGCCGAAGTGATCATGACGCAGCTCCATGCCGGCGGGAAGTTCGACCAGGACTCCTACAAGGTGTCGGGCGGCCTGCACGGCGTCGGCGTGTCGGTGGTGAACGCACTCTCCGCGAAGCTCGAGATGACCATCTGGCGCGGCGGCAAGGAGTATTTCATGCGCTTCGGCGACGGCGTGCCGGAGAAGCCACTCAAAGTGGTCGGCGATGCCGTCGGCAAGACCGGCACGCGCATCACCTTCGTCCCCTCGCCCAAGACCTTCACCATGGTCGAGTTCGATTATGCGACGCTGGAGCATCGCTTGCGCGAGCTCGCCTTCCTCAATTCCGGCGTCAGGATCGTGCTGTCGGATCATCGCGGGGTCGAGCCCAAGGACGAAGAGATGCGCTACGAGGGGGGCTTACGCGCCTTCGTCCGCTTCCTCGACCGCACCAAGCATGCGCTGATCAATGAGCCGATCGTGGTCGAGCGTCAGCAGGACAAGATCACCATCGAGGCGGCGCTGTGGTGGAACGACAGCTACCATGAGAACGTGCTCACCTTCACCAACAACATCCCACAGCGCGACGGCGGCACGCATCTCGCCGGCTTCCGCGCGGCGCTGACCCGGACCGTCAACACCTACGCCGCCGAATCCGGCATCGCCAAGAAAGAGAAGGTGGCGCTGACCGGCGACGATGCACGCGAGGGACTGACTTGCGTGCTCTCGGTCAAGGTGCCCGACCCGAAATTCTCGAGTCAGACGAAGGACAAGCTCGTCTCCTCCGAGGTGCGCCCCGTGGTCGAGAGCGTCATGGCCGAGGCCTTGTCGCAATGGTTCGAGGAGAACCCGGGCGAGGCGCGCAACATCGTGCAGAAGATCGTCGAGGCCGCCGCAGCCCGCGAGGCCGCGCGCAAGGCGCGCGACCTCACACGGCGCAAGGGCGCGCTCGACATGGCATCGCTTCCCGGCAAGCTCGCCGATTGCCAGGAGCGCGATCCCGCCAAATCGGAGCTGTTCCTGGTCGAGGGCGACTCGGCCGGCGGCAGCGCCAAGCAGGCGCGCGACCGTGCCTTTCAGGCCGTGCTCCCGTTGCGCGGCAAGATCCTCAACGTGGAGCGGGCGCGCATCGACAAGATGCTGTCATCGGCCGAGATCGGCACGTTGATAACAGCGCTCGGCACCGGCATCAGCGACGAGTTCGATCTCTCGAAGCTCCGCTACCACAAGATCATCATCATGACCGACGCCGACGTCGACGGCTCGCATATCCGGACGCTTTTGCTCACCTTCTTCTATCGCCAGATGAAGTCGCTTATCGAGCAGGGACACCTCTTCATCGCCCAGCCGCCCCTCTACAAGGTGTCGCGCGGCAAGTCTGAGCGCTACCTCAAGGACGAGAAGGGACTCGAGGAATATCTCGTCGGCGAAGGCCTCGAAGACACGCTGCTCATCACCGGAGACAATGCGAGCCGAGGCGGCGCCGACCTGCGCGACATCGTCGAGACCGCGCGCAAGATCGGCTCGATCCTCAAAGGTCTGCATAACCGCTATCCGCGCTTCATCGTCGAACAGGCGGCGATCGCCGGCGCGCTCAATCCGAAGGTGCTCAAAGACGGCAAGCACTCACAAGCCGCAGCCACCTATATCGCCAAGCGGCTCGATGCGCTCTCGGAGGAGACCGAGCGCGGCTGGCACGGCGAGGCGCTTCCCGAAGGCGGCCTGCGCTTCTGGCGCGAGCTTAGGGGCGTGATGGAATCGCATCTGATCGATGGGCCGTTCATCGCTTCGGCCGACGCGCTCAAGCTCGACTCCTTTGCGCCGCATCTCCAGGAGGTCTACGCCAAGCCCGCGACGTTGAAGCGCAAGGATACGAGCCTCGCCGTGCATGGGCCGAGCGAGTTGCTCGGTGCGGTGATGACAGCGGGGCGCAAGGGACTGACGCTGCAGCGCTACAAGGGGCTGGGCGAGATGAACCCCGAGCAACTGTGGGAGACGACGCTCGACCTCGATACGCGCACCTTGCTTCAGGTGAAGATCAAGGAAGGCGAGGACGCCGACGACATCTTCTCGCGGCTCATGGGCGACGTCGTCGAGCCTCGGCGCGAGTTCATCCAGGAGAACGCGCTGCAGGTCGCCAATTTGGACGTTTAGAGCGATCGGTTCGGCACCACTGCAGTCGCCGCAAGGTACCTCAATTCTTTAACATTGTGTCAATCCGGAACGCCTAGGCTTTCCGCAGCGAGACTCGCAATGCGGCCGCAAGGCCTCATCGGCGCTCGTTTTCGCTTGGCATACGGGGCGGACATCCATGGACGGCGCGCGGCGGAGCGTGAGGCCGGGCGGCAAGGGGCAAGGCCGCATCGAGCCGACATTTGGCGCGCGCCGCGATGGGCCGAAGCGCCGGCGTCCGCGGGCCCGCATCACGCGGCGCCCGAGGCGTCGGCTCAGGCGCGTCGTCGCCAAGCACCCGCTCCTCTACAAGGCGATCCGCTTCACCCTGCTCGCAGCGATCTGGGGCACGATCGTGGTCGGGCTCGCGATCGTCTATTTCATCTCGAGCGTGCCCGACCCCATCATCGCCGCGCTCGACGATCGCCCGCCCAATGTCACCATCCTCGCCGAGGACGGTACGGTACTCGCCGAGCGGGGCTTGCGTCGCGGCCATGTCCGCCTCGACGTGCTGCCGCCTTACCTCGCCAAGGCGGTGATCGCGACCGAGGACCGCCGCTTCTATCACCATTTCGGCATCGACCCTCTCGGGCTCGTGCGCGCGTCCGTCCGCAACGCCTCCGCCGGCACCGTGGTCGAGGGCGGCTCGACCATCACCCAGCAGCTCGCCAAGAATCTGTTCCTTTCGCCCAAGCGCACGCTGACGCGGAAGCTCGAAGAGGTGATCTACGCGATCTGGCTCGAGCAGCGCTTCACCAAGGACGAGATCCTCGAGCTCTATCTCAATCGCGTCTATTTCGGCGGCGGCACTTACGGCATCGAGGCGGCTGCCCAGCATTATTTCGGCAGATCGGCGCGCTCGGTCACACTGCCGCAGGCGGCGCTGCTCGCCGGTCTGCTTAAGGCCCCATCCAAATACGCGCCAACCCGCAGCGTGAAGCTTGCCTCGGCGCGCGTCGACGAGGTGCTGGAAAACATGGTCGAGGCCGGGTTCCTTTCGCCCGAAGAGGCGCGCGCGGCGAGCCAGCAGCCGCTTCGCCTCAGCGCCAAGGGGGACGACACGGGCTATCCTTACGCCGTGGATTGGGTCGCCGAGCTGCTCCCCGAATTCGTCGGCGACAACGACAGCGACCTGATCGTCGATACGACCATCGATGCGTCACTGCAGCGGCAGGCGCAACAGTCGCTTCGCCAGATCCTCGATGAGCAGGGCGGCGAGGTCGACGCGAGCGAAGGCGCGGTCGTGGTGCTCGATCCGCAAGGCGGGGTGAAGGCGGTGGTCGGAGGGCGCTCTTATTCGACGAGCCCGTTCAACCGGGCGCTCAAGGCTGAGCGCCAGCCGGGCTCGGCCTTCAAGCCCTTCGTCTATCTCGCCGCGCTCGAGACCGGCTATACGCCCAATTCACGGGCCTATGACGGGCCGACCACCGTGGCCGGCTGGTCGCCCAGGAACCATAGCGGCACCTATCAGGGCGAGGTCTCGCTCAGGAACGCCATGGCCCAGTCGCTCAACACGGTCGCCGCCAGGCTCGGCGCGGAGGTCGGCGGCTGGCGCGTGGTGCGGACCGCCAAACGGCTCGGCATCCGTTCCAAACTGCACAGCAACCCATCAATCGCGCTCGGCACGGCCGAGGTCAATCTGCTCGAGCTGACCGGGGCTTATGCGCCCTTTGCCAATGGCGGTCAGGGGGTGATGCCGCACATCATTCAGAGGGTGCGGAACGGCGACGGCAAGGTGCTCTATCAGCGGCAGCGCTCCACCACCGGCCAAGTGGTCGCCCTCCCCTACGTGGAGGAGATGAACGACATGTTGAGCACGACGGTCCAGCGCGGAACCGGCAGACGCGCGGCGATCCCCGGACAGGTTGCCGCCGGCAAGACGGGCACGTCGCAGCACTCGCGCGATGCTTGGTTCGTCGGCTACACCGCCTATTACGTGGGGGGCGTGTGGATCGGCAATGACGACGGCTCGCCGATGCACAACGTCACCGGCGGCATGCTGCCGGCCATGCTGTGGCACGACATCATGCTCTATGCGCATGAGAACAAGCCGCCGCTCGCCCTGCCGGGGACGCGGGCGCCCGCGCTCGAGGGCGTGGCGGCGGGGCTTCCCTCGGTATCCCCGCAAGCGACCGGCGATGAGGATTCGGGCGAACCGCTCTACCGCCGCGTCATCAACATTTTCGGCGGCAACGGCTAGCCTACTCGATGCTGCGCTTCGGCGAGTAGCCGGGTGAGGAGGGGAGCATTCCCTCGGCACCGTAGCGGTGCAGGCTCGCCCCATGCTTCCTTAGCCACGTCCTCGCTTCCTCCAGCCGCGGCATGGTGCGCTCGACGAGGCCCCAGAAGCGCGGCCCATGATTCATGTGGCCGAGATGAGCCACTTCATGCGCGGCGAGATAATCGAGCACGAAAGGCGGCGCGAGCACGAGGCGCCAAGAGAAGGACAGCGCGCCAGACGTCGAGCATGAGCCCCAGCGCGTGGTCTGATCGCGCACATAGATGCGGTTCGGCGAGAGATCGAGGCGGCGCGCGTGCAGTTCGACGCGGGTCTTGAGATCGAGATGCGCCTGGCGCTTCAGCCAGTCGAGCAGGCGGCGCGGCGCATGCTCCTGTTCGCCCGCAACATGGAGACGGGGCAGCCGGCGGACCGACACACGCGCCCCCTCGGGCCAGGCCGGCGCGGCCTTCGCATCCTCGGGCTCCTCGATCCAAACCACGCCGCGGCGCCTGACCGAGCCGGCGAAGCGGAGCGTGTGCGCATAGCCGCGCAACGGAATGATCGCGCCGTGAGTGAAAGGCACCGGCTCCGACAGACCTGCAACGCGTTCCTTCAGCCAATCGAGATGGCGCGAAAGAAACTCGTCGGCGTCGGCGAAGCTCGAATAGACGGGCATCGTCAGCACGGCGCCGCGGCGCGCTTCGCTCACCTGCAGGCTGAACCTTCTCGCCCGCGCGCTCCGACGGAGCAGAATAGGAATACCGAGCCCGCGGACCTTGACCTCGATGGTCTCGCCGCGACCGAAATTAAGTCGCTTAAGCATTGGTTACGCTCCCTACTGCCGACCGTGCCCTCAATTCGGCGGCGAGTAGCGTAGCACAGGGTATTGGCGGAGCGCTTGCCTCTGCTTTAGGCAGCGCGGCCGAAGGCCCGCGCCAAAATTCCCCTACGGCGTTGATGTACCTTGATAAAGTTGCGGATTCTCGGCGCTATTTCCGCGCGGAAACGTGATCCGTTGAATACGCCATAATGCCCCACGCCGGGCTGCATGTAGTGCTCGCGCATGGAGGGAGCAAGGGAGTTGCTCAAAATTTGGGCAGCGTAGGTTTGGCCCAGGCCGGAGATGTCGTCCTTCTCGCCCTCGACGGTCATCAACCCTACCCGCTGGATTTTGCTGGGATCGACCAATGTGTTGCGATGCACCATGACCCCCCTGGGCAACTTATGCTCAAGAAACACCGTCTCGATGGTCTGGAGGTAATACTCGGCGGTGAGATCCATCACCGCGAGGAACTCATCGTAGAACTCGCGATGCTTGTCGGCCGAGTCACCATCGCCGCGAATGAGGTTATGGAAAAGCTCGCGATGGGCGGTGACGTGGCGGTCGAAATTCATGCCCATGAAGCCGCTGAGCTGAAGGAAGCCCGGATAGACGAGGCGCATCATGCCGGGATAGGGCCACGGCACCTGAGTGATGACGTTGTGGCGGAACCAGTTGAGGCTGCGCCCTTCGGCGAACTCGTTGACGGCGGTGGGATTCTCGCGCGTGTCGATGGGACCGGCCATGAGGATCATCGAGCGCGGCACTGCGGGATCGTTCATGCCCTCCATCAGAGAGACGGCAGCGAACACGGGAACGGTCGGCTGGCAGACCGCCATGACGTGCACATTCCCCCGAAAGAACCTAAGAAAATCAATGATATAATCGATATAAACGTCGAGATCGAAGGGGCCCGCCCCGCGCGGCACGAAGCGCGCGTCCTGCCATTCAGCCACGTAGACCTCGTGGTCGGGAAGAAGGTCGCGCACGGTGCCGCGGAGTAGCGTCGGGTAATGACCCGCGAGCGGGGCGACGATCAGGAGCTTCGGATCGCGCCGGCGGCGCCAAGCGGAGACGCCTCGCTCGAAATGCACGAGATTGCAAAAAGGCTTGCTGATCACCGTACGCTCCCGCACGGCGACCTTGCGGTCGCTGACGAGCGTCTCGCCGATGCCCCAGGCCGGCTTGCGATAGCGGCGGGTGGTACGCTCGAACAGCTCGAGAATCGCCGCCGCGCTCCGGCCGAGCGGCGTGTAGGCAGCCGGGTTCAGCGGGTTGCGGAACAGTAGCCGATAGGCGTCAGCAGCGGCCCGCGCGGGCGTCAACGCAGCCTGGTTCAGCTCATAGAGATGGTAAAGCATGGATCAACCTCCCGCTCACGATACACCGGAATGCTGCATCGCGGAATCAAATGGTGATTCTATGCTGCAACGCAATGACAGTCTGACGCAGGGGGTGGGTTATCCGCGCGGCTAAAGGTAGCGGAGTAGAGTTTCCGCCATTTTTGTGGCGGGGGTGCCGAAACTGAAATGAGTAATATAATCGCCGTTCTTATCCATGAGATAGAGAATGGTCGAGTGATCGATGCTATAGCTGGTCTTCCCATCTTGGTCTTTATACTCGAACTTCGAAAAGGCGACGTGATAGGCCTTCGCCGCTGCTGCAATCGCCTCCGAGGTCCCCGTCAAACCAACGAAATTAGGACCGAAATTCTTGACATAGGCTCCGACCACCTGCGGCGTGTCGCGCTCAGGGTCTAGGCTAATAAAGAGGGGGACGATCTCCGATGCCTTGGGCCCAAGCTGACCGAGCGCGTCTGCCATGACCTGGAGCTCGGCCGGACAGACATCGGGGCAATGGGTGAAGCCGAAAAAGACCAGCATGTAGCGGCCGCGGAAATCCTTATCGGTGACCGTCTTGCCGGTCTGGTCGGTGAGCGCAAAGGGGCCGCCGATCAGGGCCTTGCCCGAGGTCTTGACCTCGGGATTGGGCGCGCCTCGAACGAGGAGAAGCAGGGCGGCGCCGCCGAGCGCCCCGACCAGGAACCCCAAGAGGACGATGAGGAGAAGCCGGCTTCGCATCTATTCGCTCAGGCGGAGCAGCGTTCCGTTGACCCGTGCGCTCGCGAGGAACCGGCTGAACGTTAGATAGCCTGCGAAAAGATAGACGGCATTGAGCGAGAGCGCCCACCACAGCTCCTTCGGATCGAAGGTGTGGTGCAGGAGGATCGAGCGCATGCCCTCGAACACATGGGTCGGCGGAAGAGAGAGCGCGACGACCTGCAGCCAGCCCGGCAGCACCGAGACGGGATAATAGACGCAACAGATCGGGAGCAGCACGAAGGCGAGCGACCAGGCGAGCTCCTCGGCGCCTAATCCATAGCGCAGGATGACCCCCGCCGAGATCAGCCCGAGCGACCAGCTCGTCAGCACGAGCACGGCGAAGAAGGCGGCGAGCGGAAGGCCGAGATCGAGCAGGTTGAAGCCGAAGATGAAATAGGCGGCGATGGCGACCGGCACCATGCTCACCCCCAATCTGATCACGCTCCACAGGCTGAGCGCGGCGACGAGCTCGTAAGGACGGAGCGGGCTCGTCAAGAGATTGCCGAGATTGCGCGACCACATCTCCTCGATGAAGGTCGTCGAGAAGCCGATCTTGGAGCGAAACAGGATATCCCACAGCAAGACCGAGCCGATCAGGACGCCCGCCCCTTGCGCGAGCGGGCTCGCGGTGCTGGCGAGATATTTCTGCAGAAACCCCCAGGTGAGCATCTGGAGGAAGGGCCAATAGATCAGCTCGATCAACCGAACGCCCGAGCTTCGCAGCAAATACACATAGCGGCGGACGAGTGCGAAGATGCGGCGGAACGAGGCGGCAGGCCCGGTCGGCGGCAAGAGGATCGGCTCCGCTCCGCTCGCTGCCCGCGAAAGCGTGCTCATGAGGCTTTCCTCGCCGGAGCGATCTCGCTCTCGGGCCTCTCGGCCGGCTGCCGGGAGCGGCCGCGGACCACGTCGAGAAACACCTCTTCCAGCGTCTTCCTGCCGAAGGTCTCGATCAGGTCGCGCGGGGTTTCGTCCTCGATGATGCGGCCCTGATCGAGCAGGATGACGCGATCGGCGAGGCGCTCGACCTCGGCCATGTTGTGCGAGGCAAGCAAGAGTGTGGCGCCGCGATCGCGCGCGTAGTCCCTAAGCTTCCGCCTGATCCAATCGGCCGTGTCGGGGTCGAGCGAGGCGGTCGGCTCGTCGAGCAGAAGCAGCTCGGGCGCGTTCAAGAAAGCCTTGGCGAGCCCGACGCGCGTCTTCTGCCCAGCCGACAGCTTGCCGGTCTCGCGGTCGAGCAGCGGCTCAATCTGCAGATCTTGCGCGACATAAGCGATACGTTCGACCGCGTTGGCGATGCCGTAAAGCCGGGCGTAGACGGTGAGGTTCTGCCTCACCGTGAGCCGCGAGGGCAGGTCGACATAAGGACTCTGAAAGTTGAGCCGGTGCGCCACCTCGCCCCGCCGCGTGCTCATGTCGGCGCCGAACACTCTGACTTCGCCCGAGGTCGGCACGATGAGCCCAAGCAGCATGGCAATGGTCGTGGTCTTGCCCGCGCCATTGCCGCCGAGCAGAGCGACCGTCGTGGCGGGCGCGAGCGTGAAACTGATATGGTCCACCGCCGTGACCGTGCCGTAGACCTTGGTTAGGTCGCGCACGCTGACGGGCATATTCGCGTCGACCGAACCGATATCGGCGATGCTCGCGCGGGGCTCGCGACCCGAATTCACCACTCTCTCGTCCACTGTCTTGCGCTGCGCGTCCGCTTTGTCCGAATTATGGCTCTTTCGCCACGTGCTAGACTTCACCTATGGCTGCATCCGACAAGAGTCAAACTGCGCGCTGGGCGGAAGTGCCAGACCGCTTGGGTCCAGGCGAGAGCCGGCTCAGGCTCCAGACCATCGTACGCTTGCGCTGGCTCGCAGTGCTTGGCCAGAGCGTGACGGTGATCGGCGCCTATTGGGTGATCGGCATCGACCTGCCGATCGGCTGGTGCCTCGCGGTCATCGCGCTCTCGGCGTGGATCAATGTCGCGCTGCGCATCCGCTATCCTGCAAGCCAGCGGCTCAGGCCGAGCTACGCCTTCATGATGCTCGGCTTCGACGTGCTCCAGCTCGCGGCCCTGCTCTATCTCACCGGAGGGCTGGAGAACCCCTTCTCCTTCCTGCTCATCGCGCCGGTCGCGGTCTCGGCCTCGACCTTGCGTCTGCGCGTCACCGCGGCGCTCGGCTTCATGACCATCACAGCGGCGACGGTGCTTACGAGCTTCCACCATCCGCTCCCCTGGTTCCATCATTCCGATCTTCTGCTCCCCTTCCCCTATGTCATGGGGGTGTGGGCGGCCCTCGTCTCGGGCATCCTGTTCATCGGCTTCTATTCGTGGCGCACGGCGGAAGAGGCGCGGCGCATGTCGGAGGCGCTCGCGGCGGCCGAGATGGTGCTGGCGCGCGAGCAAAAGCTATCAGCGCTCGACGGGCTCGCCGCCGCGGCCGCGCATGGTCTCGGCACGCCGCTCGCCACCATCGCCGTCGTCGCCAAGGAGTTGATGCGCGATGCCAGGCCCACCGATCCCCATTACGAGGATGTGGTGCTGCTGCGCGCTCAGGCCGAGCGCTGCCGCGACATCTTGGCCGAGCTTGCCGCACGCGGCGAGCAGATCGACATCATCGTGTCGCGGCTGCCGGTGAGCCATCTCATCGAGGAGGTGGTCGCCCCGCACCGGCTGGTCGCGGTGCCGATCGAGGTGAGGACGGGACCCGCCCCCGCCGTGACGCCGGGGAGCCCGAGCGCGATCGAGCCCGTCACCGAGCGCAATCCCGGCGTGCTCTACGGGCTCGGCAATCTCCTCGAAAATGCCGTCGATTTCGCCGACACCAAGGTCGAGGTCGACGCGCGCTGGTCGGAGGACGAGGTCAAGATCGTCATCGCCGATGACGGATCGGGCTTCCCCCCTTACGTGCTTGAGCAGCTCGGCGAGCCCTTCGTCACCACGCGGCCGGCGCAAATCTTCCGCCAAGAGGCACCCGACGAACATATCGGCATGGGGCTCGGCTTCTTCATCGCCAAGACGCTGCTCGAGCGCTCTGGTGCCACGCTCGCCCTTGCGAATCGCCCCTCACCCCAAGGGGGCGCCGTGGTCACCGTCTCCTGGCCGAGGGTGAAATTCGAGCGGATGTCCGAGGAGGCCAAGTTCAGGCCGGAGCCTGCGGCACTTTAGCCTGGCGAAAAGGAGCGCTGTTCGGCCCTGGCCGAGGCTCCCGGCGTCGCGGGCTCAGCCACATTACGAGCTGTTCATTTCACGGCGGCCTCATACTTTGGTAGCCTTGCCTGTTCTTGCAAAACCTTCTAGCTCTTAGCCGCCTCGCAAAGCCTCTCACGAGAGAGAATTCCATCAGTCCTAGGGAAGCTTACGCCTTCGCGGTTGGGCAGGAGCAGCATCATCAGGAGCCCGGATATGGAAGCTCATCAGGTTTCGCCGACGCCCTACCCGGGCGGGCCAGTGCCGCAGGAGAACACCCTTCTCATCGTCGATGACGATCGCGCCTTCCTCGCGCGGCTTGCGCGCGCGATGGAGACGCGTGGTTTCGAGGTCGAGGCGGCAGCCTCGGTCGAGGAAGGCTTATCGTCGCTGAGGCGCCGGCCGCCAGCCTTCGCCGTCGTGGATATGCGTCTCGAGGACGGCAACGGCATCGACGTCATCGCCGCGCTCAAGGGCGTGCGTCCGGACGCGCGCGCCGTGGTGCTTACCGGCTACGGCAATATCGCCACGGCCGTCACGGCGGTGAAGCTCGGCGCGGTCGATTATCTCGCCAAGCCGGCCGATGCCGACGATGTGTATAACGCGCTGGTCGCCTCCACGACCGCCAAGGCGCCGCCGCCGGAGAACCCAATGTCGGCGGATCGCGTGCGCTGGGAGCACATCCAGCGGGTCTACGAGCTGTGCAACCGCAACGTTTCGGAGACGGCGCGGCGGCTCAACATGCATCGCCGCACGCTGCAGCGCATCCTCGCCAAGCGCGCCCCGAAGTAAGGCAGCGCGCGTCACTAAGTCTCAAACCCGCAGGCGGGGTCGAGGTGGCGCTGGAGCCTGAGGGCGGCGGCGCGGGCGAAGCACAGCATCATGGCCTTGCGGCGCGCGGCCGTTATCCGCTCCTCGACACCCTCGCGCACGAGCTCGGCGCCGTAGCGGTCGGCAAGGATCAGTCCCGCTTCTCGCGGGATGATCTCGTGAGGAAAATCGGCCGCGACGGCGAAATAGAGCCGGTCGCAGAAATCGAGATAGTCCTGCCACTTCGAATCGGTCCGATAGTCGATGAGGCACGACTTGATCTCGACGATCAGCACATCGCCTGAGGCCGACAATCCGACCACGTCGGCGCGACGGCCATTGGCCAGTGGAAGCTCGGTGACCACCGACAGGCCAAGGGCGCGGAAGGCGCGGCACACGCCGCGCTGAAGCTCGGCAGCGACCTCGGACTGACGCCCGTCGAAGGCGACGACCGGGTCGTCTTTCTTGGCAAGCGATTCGCGCATCGAAAACTCCAAGGATATTCAAATTCTGCTCACCAGATTGTGCATGGTTCCTCATTTCATGAGGTGGAACAAGCTGGTAAATCTGGCGTTCAAAGTGCTCAGCGAAGTTGGTCCAGAGTTCCGGGCCTTTTCACAGCGCCCGAGCCGAGGGAGCCTGACATGATTTCGAGGACTGCCGCCCTCGCCGAGCCAAAATCAAGCCCCGAATCGCCAACCGATTCGCTGCACCGCCGCTTGATGGAGACGCGCGCGCTCTCGACCGAACTTGCCCGCCCCTTGAGCGATGAGGATCAGGTCGTCCAGGCGATGGACGATGCGAGCCCGACCAAGTGGCATCTCGCCCACACCACCTGGTTCTTCGAAGCCTTCGTGCTGAAGCGCTTCCTTCCCGCCTACCGCGCGTTCGACGAGCGCTTCGAATATTGCTTCAACTCCTACTACGAGAGCGTCGGCCCCCGTCATCCCCGCGCAAAGCGTGGCCTTCTGACGCGGCCCTCCGGCGAAGAGGTGCGCGCTTATCGCGCCTTTGTCGATGAGGCGCTCGGCCGGCTGTTCGATCGGGATCTCGCACGTGAGGCGGCAGAGCTCGTCGAGCTCGGCATCAATCACGAGCAGCAGCATCAGGAGCTGCTGCTCACCGACATTCTTGCCCTGTTCGCCGCCGAGCCCCTCAAGCCCGCATATCGCGAGGCGAACCCGGGCACGGTGATCGGCGAAGTTGCCTCGCTCGACTTCGTGCCGTTCGATGGCGGCATCTTCGAGGTCGGCCACGATGGCAAGGGGTTCGCGTATGACAATGAGGGGCCGGCGCACGAGGAGCTGATCCGCCCGTTCAAGCTCGCCTCGCGCCTCGTCACCAACACAGAGTGGATCGAGTTCATCGAGGATGGCGGCTACGAAACGCCGACACTCTGGCTCGCCGACGGCTGGAACACGGTGAGCATGCAAGACTGGGAGGGACCGCTCTATTTCGAGCACGGCGACGGCGGCTATCTGCAGATGAGCCTCAACGGCTTCCGCCCGGTCGACCCCGCCGCTCCCGTGACCCATGTCAGTTATTACGAGGCCGATGCCTTCGCCCGCTGGGCCGGACATCGCTTGCCCTCAGAATTCGAGTGGGAGGTCGCTGCCGCGAGCCTGCCGGTCGAGGGCCGCACGCTCGGCGACGGACATTTGCGCGCCATGCCGGCAAAGGCCGGTCCGGGTCTCCAACAGATGTTCGGCGATGTGTGGGAATGGACGGGAAGCGCCTATCTCCCCTACCCGGGCTTCAAGGCCGCTCCGGGCGCCGTCGGCGAATATAACGGCAAATTCATGTGCAATCAGTTCGTGCTCAGGGGCGGTTCCTGCGCGACGCCCGAAGGCCACGTCCGCCACACCTATCGCAATTTCTTCTACCCCCATCAGCGCTGGCAGTTCATGGGCCTGCGGCTGGCCAGTGACGCGTGATGGAGGGCGACGTCTCGCTACAGCTCCCCGACGGCTCGACGGCGCTATCGCCGAGCCTCAAGGCACGAGCCCGGCAGGGAGGGGATGAGTTCGCAGAGGCGGTGCTTGCGGGCTTCGCCAGCACCCCCCGCTCGATCCCTTGCCGCTTCCTCTACGATGCGGTCGGATCCGAGCTGTTCGAGGAGATCGCCAAACTCGAAGAATATTACCCGACGCGCGTCGAGGCGGCGTTGCTCGAGACTTACCGCGCCGAGATCGCGGCGCTCGTCGGTCCCTCTCGTGTGCTGATCGAGTTCGGCTCTGGATCGAGCCGCAAGACGAGTCTTCTGATCGGTGCGCTTGGCAAGATTCCGGCCTATATCCCCATCGACATCTCCGCTGACAGCCTGAACGAGGCGGCTGGATGGCTCTCCGAGCGACACCCGGGCCTCACCATCCAGCCGCTGATCGCCGACTTCACCAAGACGCGGGCGCTGCCACAGATCGCGCGGCGGCGAAAGAAGCTCGGCTTCTTCTCGGGCTCGACCATCGGCAATTTGACCCACAACGAGGCGCGCGCCTTCCTGGCCAATGCCGCGCGGCTCCTCGGCAAAGGGAGCGTCTTCCTCATCGGCGTCGACCTCAAGAAGCCGCTCTCGATCCTCATCCCCGCCTATAACGACGCCAAGGGCGTCACTGCTGCCTTCAACCTCAATCTGCTCGCGCGCATCAACCGCGAGCTCGGCGGCGATTTCGACCTCACGCGCTTCGCTCACGACGCCGTCTACAACGAGAAGTACGGCCGTATCGAGATGTACCTGGTGAGCCTTGCGCGGCAGAGTGTGCCTGTGCTCGGGCGCAGCTTCACCTTCGCGGAAGGCGAGCGCATCCATACCGAGAACTCGCACAAATACACGGTCGCCGAGTTTCAGAACCTCGCGAGCGTCTCTGGCTGGCGGCCGGTCAAGGCCTGGACCGATCCAGACCAACTGTTCAGCCTGCATCTCCTGCGGCAGGGTTAGGTCCGATCTGGCGTGGTTTGCCGGGCACGCCGACGGGACATTCCAGCGCAGCGCGATCCCACTTTCCAAGCGACGCCGCAGCGTCGTGGGTGCTGGTCAAGAAATCCATCAATGCGCGCTCGGGATCCTTGGCGTGTGCGACCGCGTCGTAAGGCAGGATGTATTCGCTGAGATCGTCGCTATAGAAAGCCTCGGCCGGGCTTATGGGTGCTGACGCAAAACCCGGCGGCTCGGGATAGGCGTAGGAGTAAAACGCCGAATAAGGCACGGCATCGTTGCCGGGCCAGAAGCCGGCGCTGCTGACCTCGTGCGAATATGCCTCTTGCGCCACGGCGTCGGGCAGGTAGGGCACACCTCCAGGATGAAGCGGTGCTCGCCTGCCGGAAAAGCGGTGTGACGGCAAGATCGAAACTTCCCCAAAAGAAGTGGACCGGGCTGCACTTGCCGATGAAGGACGTGCGGAACTTGAAGAGGATAGGCTCGACCTGCATCAGGATGCGCCAATGCCGCTGGGCAAACTCGGGGTCGTATGACGTGTGGGTGTTGTCCTCGCCGAAGCGGATCGGATCGGGAAGCTCGTTGGGCATGTCATGAATGCGGACCTCGATGCCGAGATCGGCCAGCGACCGCATCACCTCGGCATAGAACCGTCGTCGGTCGACGCGACGAGCGCATGGTTTAGGAAATCGAAGTCGAGTTGGAAGGTGCGATTGCCATAGGGAATAGGCGTCGTGGTCAAACCCCGTGGCGACACGTAGAGGACCACGTGCCAGGAATGATTGAGCCAAGGAGTCTGCGCGAGACGGAGCTTGCCAACAATCTGGGTCCAAAGATGCAAGGTGGCGTAAGTGTCTTTCCACGCATTGTATGGCAGTTCCGGCCAGACGAGGTGACGGCGATCCACGTTCGGTGACATCGGCGTTCCTATTCATCGAGCGTTGCGCGCTCGCGGCGAGCCTGTTCAAGGGGCGCCCAAGGCAGTCCTGAAATGCTCGGCCCCATAGGGCCGTCCCTTAAAATGCTCGGTCCGTCCGATAGCGGCGCTACGCGTGGCGGCTCGCCTACTCGGCGAATATCGGCATCATGCGGTCGCGCATCAAATGCACCGCCTCGTTTATCGTGCGGACATTGGTGCGCGGCTCGAGACATTTGATGCCGCTCTCGATGACGGTTCGCACGTCCTCCCGCGTCAAAATCTTCTTTTCGACCAAATGTTCGAGAAGTGCCAGCGTGGTCACGCCGTTGGCGACGGCGATGGCCTGATCGCTGCAGCCTAGAAAGCTCATCATGGCGTCTGCTCCATCTCCTCCCAGAGACATTCTTCTTGCTCCTCCTTTATAAACGCTCCGGCGGCGCTTTTCAGTTTCCATCGCGAGACCTTATCCCCACCTTCCGAATTGAGCTTAGACTGCGCAGCACCTCGTTCGTTGAGGGGCGCGGCTCATGAGGCGTCTTGATCGCGGGACGAGGTGCGACGCCCGCGGGCTCATGCACGCGGCTTGAGCACTCGGGCGGCATCGGAGCTCCTCCCGGGACCACTACGAGTCCCTGCCAGGAGCTGGCTGACGACGGCGGCACGTTCGAGCACCGCCGGGAAAACCGGAAAGCGAGGCCCGATGCCGATAGACGCCGCAAATAGCATGCGCTACCGGCCTCTGGCTTACTTGAGCGCATGTGGCGCGCCGAGAGGCGCCCACCGCACTTCCGAAAGGAAGCGCGGACACCATAGGTATGCGCTTTTCGGCGCGCCATCCCCTTCAGAGGAGGGGAAATTGAGCAAAGACCGGATGCTGAGACGCATCGCGGCGAGGAGCACGTATGTCCGCCGAAACTGTGCAAACGGGGGCAACTTGCCAGGATTTGAGGGGTTGGGCATTGTTCCCGCCCGCGCGAACGACAAGGAGTGCCCCTCGTGCCCGATCTTCCTAGCGGCAATGCAGCGATCGGCCAGTCCGGGGGACCGACCGCCGTCATCAACCAGTCACTCGCCGGCGTCATCGAAGGCCTCAAGGCAGGTCTCGCCGCCTCGGGACGAGTGAAGCGCATTTTCGGTATGCGGCATGGCGTGCGCGGGCTGGTGAAGCCGGGCGGCGAAGGGCTCGTCGATCTCACGAGCATCGACAAGGCGAAGCTCGAAGCGATCGCCCGCACCCCCTCGGCCGCGCTCGGCTCGACCCGCGACAAGCCGGACGAGGCCTATTGCGACAAGATCCTGGCGGGCGCCCGCGCGAACGACATCCGCTATTTCTTCTATATCGGCGGCAACGACTCGGCCGACACCTGCCGCATCGTGAGCGAGAAGGCAGAAGAAGCCGGCTACGAGCTCAACTGCTTCCACGTGCCGAAGACGATCGACAACGATCTCCTCGAGAACGACCACACGCCGGGCTTCCCGTCGGCCGCGCGCTACGTGGCGCTCGCGATGGCCGGTGACGCGCTCGACAATGCGAGCCTCGGCGGCATCAAGATCAACGTCGTCATGGGGCGTAACGCGGGCTTCTTGACCGCGGCGGCTTCGCTCGCGCGCCAAGCGGCGGCAAACGGCGCCGCGCCGGCCGACCGGCCCGCGCCGCACCTCATCTACCTGCCTGAGGTGCCGTTCTCGACCGAGTCCTTCCTTGCCGACGTCGAGGCGGTGTACGCCAAGCTGGGGCGCTGCCAGATCGCGGTGAGCGAAGGCATCCGCGATGAGACGAGCGCCGAGATCGCTCCCAAGCTGATGCGTTCGGGTGAGGTGGACGCCCACGGCAATGCGCAGCTTTCAGGCTCGGGTGCGCTCGGCGACGGGCTCGCCGACCTGGTGAAGACGGGACTGACCCCTAAAGGCGGTAAGGCCCCGCGCGTGCGCGCCGACACATTCGGCTATATCCAGCGCTGCTGGCCCGAGCCCTCTTCCATCGACGCGATCGAGGCGCGCGCGGTCGGCCGCTACGCGGCCGAGCTTGCCGCACGCGGTGACAGAAGCGCCTCGGTGATCATCGTCAGGACTTCCAACGCGCCCGATGCCTATCGCAGCGACTGCGCCCGCGCCGACCTCAAGGCGGTGGCGCGCCGCACGCGCCACGTGCCGGCCGAGTTCATCTCGGGGCGGAACGACGTGAGTGCCGCCTTCGATGCCTATTGCCGCCCTCTGGTCGGCGATCTGCCCAAGATGGCCTGGCTTTGATCTTGGCACCAAAATGCCGGCTTCTGGTCGCGTGGGGGTAACTAGCCCTCGACCAGCTCCTGGACGTAGGTCGGCAGTGCGAAGGCGGCGACATGCACGTCGGGCCGCCAGTAGCGCGTCGGGAAGGCCCCCGCCTTCTCGTAGCGTCGTTCGATCTTCCGCCGCTTGTGGTGCCTGAGCTTGTCGTTGTCGGTCGCCCACCCATAAGACATCGGGCCGCCGAAATAGCTGGGCGTCGAGGCGAGATAGGCGGAGGCATCGCCGAACAGCTCGCGGAAGAAGCCCACGCTCTGCTTGAGTTCAGAGGCCTGGAGGAAGGGAAGCCCGTTCTGCGTCACCAAGAGGCCGCCGGGCTTAAGGCAGCGCCGGCAATCGGCATAGAACTGGCGCGTGAACAGCACGGCGCCTGGCCCGACGGGGTCGGTCGAATCGATCATGATCACGTCGAAGCGATCGTCCGTCTCGGCCACGAATTTGGTGCCGTCGGCAATGACGATCCGGGTGCGCGGGTCGTCATGGGCGCCGGCCGACACCTCGGGGAAGTACTGGCGGCAGAGGTCGATCACGCCGCGGTCGATCTCGCACAGCGTGACCTCTTTGAGCTCGGGATGTCTCAGGCATTCCCTGAGAACGCCGCCGTCGCCGCCGCCCACGATCAAGGCTTTGCGCGCCTTGCCGTGGGCGAACAGCGGAACGTGCGACATCATCTCGTGGTAGATGAACTCATCCTTCGTCGTGAGCTGCACGATCTGGTCGAGCATCATCACGCGCCCGAAATCGGCGTTTTCGAAGATGATCAGCCGTTGGTGCTCGGTCTCGCTGTCGAAGAGGACGCGGTCCGCCGTCAGACGGACACGGAAGCCACGGTGGAGCGTCTCTTCGACCCAGCGGTCTTCGACCTTACGGTCCATCGGTTCATTTCCTTCCCACGCAGATGCTCTTTGACCAACACCTTCCCAGGCGAGAACGCTTCCTTGAGCACGTCGATAGACGCCCGCGGATTGGTCGCTCCGCACATGAAGACGTCGAGCGCGGCGTAGCCGTACTCGGGCCAGCTATGGATCGAGATGTGCAATTCGGCGAGAACCGCGACACCCGACACACCCCCGTTCGGGGTGAAATGGTGAAGGTGGATATGCAGCAGCGTGGCGCCAGCGACCTCGATGCAACGTCGAAGCGTTTGCTCGATGTGCTCTAGGTCGTCGAGCCGCTCTGCCCGAACGAGATCGATGATGAGATGAGTGCCCGCATAACGGACCCCATCTCGCTCGCAGAAAAAGTCCTTGCGTTCCTCTGGGAGAGAGGCGCACCGGGAATGCTTTTCTTCCGTTTGGGCGGTGCTTGAACCATGATCCAAGTCCATCCCCAATTGGAAGAGGGCGTCACTGGACATGGCGTCCTCCCTCCAACCAGCAGATGTTCAAGTTAAACGAGGCGCTATGTACACCTGCGTTCACGCGATGCAAGAGGTTTTTGACCTCATGAGGCAGAATGACCACGAAAAAGTTTCCAGGACCCTTCTCGCAGTCGTCACTGGCGAGCGCTACGCTGTCCTCAAGCAGCGCCGAGGCGGAGTGAGCGCATGATGCTGACGCCAACACCGAGTGCGCCTCGCCTGCTCGCGGCGACATGTCTCGCCGCAGCGCTCTCGCTTCTGCTTAACCGGCCGCTCGCGGCAGAGGAGCTGCCCAAGCTCGGCACCGACGTTGCCTCGACCTCCGTCTCGGGACTTTCCTCGGGGGCGTTCATGGCGGTGCAGATCGAAGTCGCCCACTCAAAAGACATCAAAGGCGCCGGCATCGTCGCCGGCGGTCCTTACGCCTGCGCCGAGTCGGAGGCGAGCAAGGAGGTGCCGTTCTGGCCTTCGGCGGTGTTGCAGAATGCCCAGCAGGCGCTCGACCAGTGCATGCAAACAACCTCGGGAACGCCGGACCCTAAGGCGCTTGCCAAGCGCGCCGCGGAACTCGCCAAGGACGGCAAGATCGACCCACTGGCGGGGCTTGCCGACGACAACGTCTACCTTTTCTCCGGCAACGAGGATCAGACCGTGACGCACCCCGTGGTGGAAGCCGCCGCCGAGTTCCTCAAGGACGCGGGCGTGGCGGCGAGCAACCTGACGCTCGTGGAAAAAGAGGGCGGGCACGCCTTCATCACCGAGCAGGGCGGAGCGGCTTGCGGCATCACCGCTACGCCCTTCGTCAGCGACTGCGACTACGACCAGGCCAAGGCCATCCTCGCCTGGATCTATGGGCCGCTCACTCCTGCCGAAGGATCGCCCAAGGGCCGCTTCATCGTGTTCGACCAGCAGCCTTTCTCAGAGCCCGGCGACGGGTTCGCCGACGAGGGGGTGGTCTACGTTCCTCCGAGTTGCACAGAAAAGCCCGGCTGCCGCGTCCATATCGCTCTGCATGGCTGCGAGCAGTCGCGGGAGGCGGTAGGCGACGACTTCATCAAGGAGTCGGGCTACGCGGAGATCGCCGACGCCAATCGGCTTGTCATCCTGTTCCCGCAGGCGAAGGCGATCACGGGCATCAACCCGCAAGGCTGCTGGGACTGGTGGGGCTATACCGGGCTCGATTATCTCGGCAAAGACGCCCCCCAGATCGCAGCGATCTGGGCCATGGTCGAGCAGCTCGCCAAAGGGCCATGAGTGGCATGAGCGCGAGCGATGAAGACGGGATCAAGATCATAGAGGCGCCGCTCGGCTCGGACATCTACCGTCAGTCGCTCGTGCTTCGTGCGGCGGTGTTGCGGACTCCGCTCGGCCTTCAATTGACCGAGGAGGAACTTGAGGACGATGCGCTCCGCCGGCACCTCTGCGCACTCTCCCACGACGCCGTGGTGGGCTCGGTCTCGCTCAAGCCGCTCGACCAAGAGAACCTTCAGCTCCGCCAGATGGCGGTCGCCGAGGACCGGCGGCGGGAGAGGATCGGCGCCGAACTTCTCGAGCACGCAGAACGGTTTGCGCGGGGCGGAGGCTTCAAGCGGATCGTGCTGAATGCGCGGCTCGGAGCCGAGGGCTTTTATGCCCGGTTCGGTTATGTTGCCGAAGGCGAGCCGTTCGATGAGAACACCATCCCGCATGTCAGAATGAGCAAGGACTTGGCTTAGGCTCGGCGAGCCGCGAGAAGGAGACAGACGAGATGGGCATCAAGGTCGGAGACAAGGCGCCCGACTTCACCCTGCCGTCAGACGGCGGCGGGAAGGTCTCCTTGAAGGCGCTCAAGGGCAAAGCGGTCGTGCTCTATTTCTACCCCAAGGACGACACTTCGGGCTGCACGGCTGAAGCTTGCGCCTTCCGCGATGCTCTGCCCGACTTCTCCAAGGTGAAGGCGGCCGTGATCGGCATCTCGCGCGATTCGGTCGCAAGTCATGACAAGTTCAAGACGAAATATAGCCTTCCCTTCCCGCTCGCCTCTGACGAGGACGGCAAAGTATGCGAAGCCTACGGCACGTGGGTGGAGAAGAGCATGTATGGTCGGAAATATATGGGCATCGAGCGCGCGACCTTTCTCGTCGATGGCAAGGGCGTGATCCGCCACATCTGGCGCAAGGTGAAGGTGCCCGGCCACGCGACCGAGGTGTTAGAGGCCGCGGCTGCGCTCGGCTAGGGAAAGGGAGGGCGAGATGAGAGCTGTTGTTTCGATCGTGATGTTGCTTGCGGGCCTCGTCATGGCGCCGCTCGCGCTGGCCCAAGGGGAGGGCTACGTGCCCGCGCTTGGCGACATTATGAACACGATCCAGACGCGCCACATCAAGCTTTGGTTCGCGGGCAGGCTCAAGAATTGGGACCTTGCGAGCTACGAGGTCGAGCAGATCAGGCAAAGCCTCGAGAACGCGGCAACCCTCTATTCCGGGATCCCTGCCGGCTATGTCGGGGCGACCGTAGACCCGATCAAAGAGATCGGCGCGGCCATCAAGGCCAAGGACGACGCGGGATTCGCCAAGGCCTATAGCGCGCTGACCTCAGCCTGCAACGCCTGCCACCAGGGCATTGCCCGCGGCTTCATCGTAATCCAGGTGCCCGGCACCTCGCCCTTCAGCGACCAGTCCTTCGCGCCACCCAAGCAGTGATGCAGGAATCGCGACGCAGCGGGGCGATGGGCTCGCGACCGTCCGGCTCTGTCTGGCTTGGCCTCGTCCTCATTCTCATTGTGGCGGGTGGCGCCATTGCGCTCCCGCGCATCTACCGCACTGCCCTGCTCGGCTCTGGCTACATGGCGCAGACTCTGTGCGACGGGATATTCATCTCCGGCCGCGACCCGAAATCGCTGCTCGACGAGGATTTGACCGGCAAGGGCCTCGGGCTGCTCGTCTTCTTTCAGCCCAAGATCAGTCTGAAGGAGAAGCGCGTGAGCGCCTCGGCCTTTGGGATCGGCCGGCAGAAGGCAATTTTCCGCGAGGGGCTCGGCTGTACCCTCCTCGACGGGCGCTCGGAGGCAGAGCTCAAGGCGGAAGCGGCTCGCCTCCCTCCCCTGCCCGACCCTCCAAACAAGGACGCACTCTGGCCGGAGGGCGAGAGAGTCGCGCTCGGCGCCCTGCCTAAAGGGAGCGACGGCGCGGCGCTCGAGCAGGCTATCGATAACGTCTTCGCGGAACCCGACCCCGCCCATCCGCGCCGCACCAGGGCGCTCGTCGTGGTGCAGGGCGGCCGCATCATCGCCGAGCGCTACGCGCCTGGCTTCAATGCCGCCATGCCGCTGATCGGCTGGTCGATCAGCAAGAGCGCGGTGAATGCACTGATCGGCCTTCGCGTGAAGGACGGCAAACTTGCGCTCACCGATACGGCGCTGATGCCCGAATGGCGCGATCAAGGCGACCCACGCCGGGCCATCACCCTCGATGAGCTGATGCGCATGACGAGCGGTCTCGCCTTCGACGAGAGCTATGGCGACACTGACAGCGACGTCGCCCAGATGCTCTTCGTCAAGGGCGATAAGGCGGGCTTCGCCGCCGACAAGCCGCTCGCCTTTCCGCCAGACACGCATTGGGCCTATTCGAGTGGCACGACCACGATCCTCGCCGGCATCCTGCGCCAGAGCTTCGACGACGAGCGCGACTATCTCCGTTATCCAGAAGAGCGTCTGTTCGGCGCACTTGGCATGAGGAGCGCCGTGCTCGAGCCGGATGCCTCAGGCATTTTCGCCGCCTCATCCTTCCTCTATGCCACGCCGCGGGACTTCGCGCGGCTCGGCCTCTTCTTCCTGCATGATGGCGTGTGGGAGGGAACGCGCATCCTTCCCGAGGGTTGGGTCGCTTACGCCCTCACGCCCACGAAGCTCTCGCCGGACGGCCAGTACGGCGCGCATGTCTGGTTGAAGCTGCCGGAGTCGAGGGGAGACGGCGAGCCGCCCATGCCGGAGGACGCCTATTACATGCTCGGCCATGACGATCAGGTCGTGGCGGTCGTGCCCTCACGCGACCTCGTCATCGTGCGGCTCGGGCTGACGCGGGAAGACGGCGATTGGGACAGCGCGCGCGACTTTGCGCCGATCGTAAGCGCATTTCCCCTCATCGCGCGATAATGCAAGGCGACCCGGCCGCCTGTCGCATTGAACGACAAGCGGCCGGGCCGAAATCTCTATCGCTACTATTGAGCCGGCGGCGGCGCCGGCGTCTCGGCCGGCGGCGTGGTAGCTGGCGGCGTCTCAGGCGGCGCGGCAGGAGCGGCGGCGGGAGGTGTCGCCTCCTCCTTTTTCTCACCGCAGCTATTGGCCGACAGGCCGACGAGCGCGATCGCGGCTACCGCTGTCGCGAAAAGAATTCTTCTCATGGTCATCTCCTCTGTTGGGCTCAGCTTCCGCCAGGCAGCGAACGCGAGGGCCTCCATTTTACGCGAAACGATGGCTCTACCTTATCTACGAGGCTTGTGCACGCCCTTGATGACGATGTTCGGGACAATCCCCACCGACATTAACTCTTCGACGCGCCGTTTGGTTCGCCGGAGAAGGGGCGCACACGTCGCAACGAGAGGCGAGGGTTGACGAATTCATAACTCATGAGTTATGAATTGTCATGCTAACCCCTCCAAACGAGCTTTTCAGCACCCTCGCCGACCCGACCCGAAGGGCGCTTTTCGAGCGGCTCTGCCGCGACGGCGAGCTCACAGTGCGGGCTTTGACCGATCAGGCCGGCGTCTCGCAGCCGGCCGTTTCCAAACATCTTGGCGTGCTCAAGCTTGCCGGTCTGGTGAAAGATCGGCGGGACGGACGGCAAACTCATTACCGCGCCGAGCCCAAGGGCCTCACGCCGCTGATCGACTGGATGGGGCTCTACGCCGCCTTCTGGCGCGAGCGGTTCGATCACCTCGAAGATCTGTTGCAGAGGATGGACCAATGACCGAAACGCTCTCCGTCGTTGTCGAACGCGAGATACCTTATCCGCCGGAAAATATCTGGCGCGCGCTCACCCAACCACACCTGATCGAGGAGTGGCTGATGAAGAACGACTTCAAGCCTGTTGCGGATCACCGTTTCAATCTTCGCGGTGATTGGGGCACTGTCGACTGTAAGGTCCTGGAAGTCGAGCCGAACAAGACGCTGTCTTACACGTGGGAGGCCCTTGGTCTCGAGAGTGTCGTCACTTGGACTCTCACCCCTACGAGCGCGGGGACCCACCTGCGCATGGAGCAATCGGGCTTCCGGCCGGATCAGCAGCAGTTCTACCAGGGCGCCAAATACGGGTGGCAGAAGATGATCGCAGCGCTCGAAGCCGTGGTCGCCAGAGCGTAGAGGCGAGTCGCTCTCCTAGCGTATGCCTTCCTCGATGATGGTCTCGTCGGCGACCTTCGCCGTCTCGATGTCCTCCTCCGTCAGCAGCTTCGTCTTCCACGCCCCCCTGGCGAACCAGCCGAGCGAGACAAGCGCAACGAGGATGTTGGTGACGGGGAACGACCACCACAGTCCGTCGGCATGCAGCAGCGTGTGTTTCGACAACACGTAGGCCAGCGGAAACTGGATCATGAACTGCGCGACGAGCGCGATGACCATGGCCATGAGCATGTTGCCCGAGGCGCGAAAGGCGGCAACGACGCTAAGCTGAACACCCATACCGCCCCAGGCGAGGCACATGATGCGGATGAAGCGCGCGCCTTCGGCGATGACGTCGGGGTCGCCCGGCACGAAGAAGGCGACGATCGACGGCGCGAAGGCAAAAGCCAGCACTCCAACCAGCGTCAGCACGGCGAAACCCAAGGCGATGCCGAGAAGTGCGATGCGGGATGCGCGCTGGATGTTGCCGGCTCCCATGTTCTGACCGACGAGCGTCGAGACGGCCATCGACAGCCCCATCGCCGGAATTGTCACGACTTGCAGGATAGTCGAGCCGACGCCATAGGCCGCAGTGGTGAGCGTGCCAAAGCTCGCCACCAGAAACGACATGACGACCAGGCCGAGACCGCGCGTCGAAAGCTCGACCGAGCCGGGAAAGCCGAGCAGGAAGGCGCGCTTGATGTATGGAAGGTCGGGGACGAGCCCGCGCCAGGACAGCTCGATGCCGTGACGCCCGGCAAGCAGAATGATCATGCCGAGCAGCGCGGCGAGAGCTTGCGTCACCAGAGTAGCGAGCGCTGCGCCCGTCACGCCCTGCCCCGGCACCGCTCCCCAACCGAAGATGAAGAGGGGATCGAGCCCGAAATTCAAGAGGACCGTGCCGGATACGATGAGAAGCGGCAACCGGGTCTCGCCGATGCCGCGCATCAGCGCCTGAAACATGGCGTAGAGGAAGACGAAGACGATGCCGATGAATGAGACGCGCATGAAGCCGAGCGCGCCCGCGTAGACGTCAGGAGCGACGCCCAAGATGTGGAGCAGGTAAGGTGTGAGGACGTAACCGAGCGTGCCGAGCACTGCCGAGGTGATGGCAACCATCACCATCGTTTGCCCCGCCACGTGGTTCACCATGTCCTGGCGCCCGGCGCCCATATACTGAGCGATCAGCGTGGCGCCGGCCATGGCAAGGCCCGCGCCGAGCGCGATGACGAGGAAGATGACCGGAAAGCTGACGGCGACGGCGGCCACCGCGGGCGCGCCAAGCCGCCCGACCCAGAAGGCGTCAGTCAGCTGATAACCGGACTGCAGCGCATTGCCGAGAATGATCGGGATGGCGAGCGAGATGAGCGCCGGCACGATCGGCCCTTCCAGCAGCCGTCGGCGCCGCTCGGCGACAATCGCATTTCGTTGCTGCAAGGCTCGCGGCTTTCTCGAAGCGTTGCGAAAGTGGGGGCTACTCTCTTCCGTTCCGAAAGTGGCAGGCACACGGCGCGATTGGGACTTTTCGGTCCAGTTTGTGTTTCAGCATGATCCTTTCGGAAAACCGGTTCCCACTTTTCCGGATCATGCTTTAGGCGCCCTCGATCTCCTCGCGCAGCAACTCGAGGCGAAGCCAGTCCTCCTCGGCGGCGGCAAGCTCGGCTTGCATTTTGGCAAGATCGGCTCCGGCTGCAGTGAAGGCGGCGCGGTCGCGCGCGTAAAGGTCGGGGTCGGCCAGGAGCCGTTCGAGGCGCCTGATCTCCTCGTTGAGCGCGCCGATCCGCGACGACGACGTCTTCAACACATGCCGCTCGGTCGGGCTCAGCCGCCTGCGCGGCTCGGAGGCACGCGGCGCCCTCGCCGCGGGTCTAGCTTGGCTCTTTGCCACCGGCTTCTCCCGCTTGAGCTCGCCTGTGCCGTGGCCGCGCTGCGCCACCATGTCGGAATAGCCGCCGGCATATTCGATCCATCTGCCGTCGCCCTCCGACGCGATCACCGACGTGACGGTGCGGTCGAGGAAGTCGCGGTCGTGGCTCACGAGGATGAGCGTGCCGGGGTAGGCGGCGAGCATTTCTTGAAGCAGGTCGAGTGTCTCGAGGTCGAGATCGTTGGTCGGCTCGTCGAGCACCATGAGGTTGGACGGCTTCGCCAGTGCTCTTGCGAGCAAGAGCCGCCCGCGCTCGCCTCCCGACAGCGCCCTGACCGGCGTCTGCGCCTGCTCGGGCTTGAACAGGAAGTCCTTCATGTAGCCGATGACGTGGCGCTGCTCGCAGTTGATGATCACCGAGTCGCCCCGTCCTCCGGTCAGCGTCGCGGCGACAGAAGTATCAGGGTCGAGGCTCTCGCGCCTTTGGTCGAGGGTGGCGATGTCGAGATTGGTGCCGAGCTTCACCTGGCCGGAGTCCGGCGCAAGCACACCGGTCAGCATGTTGATCAGCGTGGTCTTGCCGGCGCCGTTAGGACCGACGATGCCGACCCTATCGCCGCGGGCGATTTTCGTGCTGAAGTCGCGCACGACGGGCACGCCGCCATAGCCCTTGGCGATATGCCGCGCCTCGATCACCTTCCGCCCCGTCTCGCTTGCCTCTTGCAGCGTCAGCTTCACCTCTTGCGGGGCGCTTTCCTCTCTCTCGCGCCGCCGCTGGTCTCTGAGCGCGATGAGCCCATCGAGACGGCGCACGTTGCGCTTCCGCCGCGCGCTCACGCCGTAGCGGAGCCAATGCTCCTCTTGCACGATGCGCCGCTCGAGCTTGTGGCGCGCGGTCTCCTCCTCGTCGAGGATCGCATCGCGCCAGGCCTCGAAGGCGGCGAAGCCCTTGTCCAGGCGCCGCGTGGTGCCACGATCGAGCCAGACGGTCGCTCGCGAGAGGGTCTCGAGGAAGCGCCGGTCGTGGCTGACGAGCACGAAGGCCGAGCGGGTCGCCTTGAGCTCGGCTTCGAGGCTCTCGATGGCGGCGATGTCGAGATGGTTGGTCGGCTCGTCGAGCAGGAGGATGTCGGGCTCCGGCGCCAGCACGCGGGCAAGAGCCGCGCGCCGGCTTTCGCCACCCGACAGTCGCGCCGGCGCCTCCTCTCCCGTGAGCCCGAGACTCTCCAAGAGATAGCGCGCGCGATTGGGATCGTCTCCTGGTGCGAGCCCCGCGGCGACGAAGGCGCCGGTGGTGGCGAAACCGGCGAAGTCAGGCTCCTGCGGCAGATAGCGGATGGTCGCGGACGGCTGGACGTAGCGGCTCCCGCGATCGGGCTCGGTGAGGCCAGCAGCTATCTTGAGCAACGTCGATTTGCCCGAGCCATTCCGCCCGACGAGACATAGCCGCTCGCCCGGCGAGATCGACAGCTCAGCGCCCTCGAGCAGAGGCGCGCTTCCGAACGTCAGGTGGATGTCCTTGAGCAGGAGAAGAGGCGGTGCCATGGCCCGGTGGAGTTGCGCGCTCTGCGACAGCCGCCCGCTATTTCGGCCAAGCCATGATCGGCACGACGCTGACTGCGTTCGCCGGCGAGCCGTTGATGATCTTGGAGCTGACAGCGAGATAGATGATCGCATTCCGCTTCACGTCGGGAATGCGGTAGATGCGCGTCCTCTTGAAGAAGATGCTGGTCTTTTCGGTGAAGGCCTCCTCCTTCGCCGGCAGCTTGGTGATGTCGACGGTGATCGGTCCCATCTGGCGGCAGGACACCGAGAAATTCGACGGGTCCTCGTTGAGGCCGAAGGGCTGGCCCCAGCCGCCAGTGCGCGCCTGGGAGATGAAGCAGGTAACGCCCGGCACCTCGGGATCATCGAAGTCGCTGATGCACACCTTGTCGTTCGGCGACAGCAGATTGAAAGTCGTGCTGACGCACGGGAAATCGTCGGCCCGCGCGGGCTCCGAAGCGACGCCCAGTGCCGCGAGGAACAGACAAGTGGCCGCAACAAGCATCCTCATTGTTCTCTCCATTCGGTAATTTGCGACAGCGCGGACCCTCTCACGACATCGGTCCGACGTCGAGATGCGAGGCTAATCACCGCCGCCTTGTCGCTTCGTGAGCGCGGGATCGTTCTGGAAGCAATAGGTCACGCCGTTGATCGTCTTCTTGATCGGGCACTCTGCGGTTCCCGTGTGTTTGCCTTGATAGCTATCGCTCGCGCCGGTTCGAGCATGATCGTCCGCCGACGGTACGGACTCCCCGGCCGAAACTGATTCGGTCCAGAGAACGACCAGCGCCACAAGGAACAAAGCTTGGGCCGCAACACGCATTCTCATCCCTGCTCTCCATGTCTTCCGGGCAGCGCCAAGCCGCCTCGCTCAGCCAGCACATATAGTGATTGCAACAAGGGCGTGGCGTAGCCTACAGGATTCGCGCCGCAGAGAGCGGCGGATCACATCTGGCACGACGCCCGGTTCAAATCACGGCAGCACCTGCGGGCTCCCGCCGCGCACGGCCTCGACGACCTCGCGGACTGCGTCGGTTACGAGCTGCGGCTGGTCCTTGTGGATCTCGTGACCGCTGTTGGTGTCGGTGATGTGCTTGGCCCCCGGCACCAGCGCTGCGAGCTTCGCCTGCGCCTGTTTCTGCGCTCCGTCGGTGACATAGCCGAAATCCGGCGGAACATCGGCCGGCAGCACACCCTTGGCGATCAACGCGGGGACTTGCGGTCCCCAGGGCCGGTCGGCGGACAAGACGATCAGCGGCATCGGTGTGATTGGCGCGGCGGCGAGAAGCTGATCGAAACTCTTATCCGCATCCAATTGCTCCAGGGCGGGATAAAGCGTCAGGCTCTCCCTTATGTCGCCGTTTATCAGCTTGCGCTGGATCGCCCACTGCTCTTGCGTCTCGGCCTCCCGCAATCCCTCGGTCAGGGCGTCGACGAGAACCATCCCTGACACCTCGTGAGGATGGGTGCTGGCATAGAGCCGGACGATAAGGCCGCCATAAGAGTGTCCGACGAGCACGGCGGGAGTCGCGATGCCGGCGGCAACGACCAGCGCATGGAGGTCGGCGACTGCGTCCGTAGCCGTGGTCGGCTGCACGACCTTGTCGCTTCGGCTCGGCTGATCGCCGACCGGCGCGCCCGGCCGGTCGTAGGCGCAGACCCGCGTGAAGGCCGCAACTGCTGAGAAGACGTTCGGCTTGCCTGGCATGGTCGTCATCCAGTCGTCGGCGGACGCCTTCAGGCCCGCGACGAGGATGACTGCGGGCGATCCCGCCCCCCGGCATACGAGATACATCTTGCGGCCGCCGCCGATGTCAACGAGACCAGCAAAGTCGCCGGTTGCCGACGATTTAGGCACAGCCTGCGAAGCTTCGTCGGCTGCCTGCGCCAGAACGGGAGCGGCGAGGAGAACGCCGAGCAAGACGAGGCGGCAGCAAGCAAACATTAGGCGAGCCTCTCAGCGTAGGCCGCCACCGACGGCGCTCTCATGGGCCTTGAATGGCGCACCCGACAGGATTCGAACCTGTGACCTCTGCCTTCGGAGGGCAACGCTCTATCCAACTGAGCTACGGGTGCTTGCGGCCGACCCTAGCGAAAGCCCCTTCCCTAAGCAATGTCGGTGCCCAGCATCACGGAAAGTCCGCATCAGGGAGGCGAAATCAAGGGCCCTCGGCCGTGTCCTGTCCGGCTCTCCGCATAGAGGGCTCCGCGTGGCTGACCACGACTTGACGCAGTGCAGCATTGGCGTAGGTACGGCCATGGCATATATGAGGCTTGCGAGACATTATGAGGCTTGCAAGCCAAGAGATGCCCATGGCTAAGAAGAAGGTGCTGGTGATCGGCGGCGGTTTCGGCGGCGTGTTCGCCGCGAAGTCGCTCGAGCGGCTCGGGCGCGGCAAGCTCGACGTCGAGCTCGTCAACGCCAACAACTATTTCGTTTTCCAGCCACTCCTGCCAGAGGTCGCGGCCTCGTCCATCCATTCGGCCGACGCGGTCGTGCCGCTCCGCCAGCTGTTGCGCCGGCTCCAGGTGCGCCAGGCCGAGGTCATGGGCATCGACTTCAAGGCCAAGAAGGTGATCGTCATGCAGGGCGCGCGGCGGGTGCCGGTGGATCTCTATTACGACGAGCTCGTCCTCGCGCTCGGCACCGGCGTCGATCTCAACCGCTTCCCGGGCCTCGCCGAGCACGCGCTCACCATGAAGGATCTTGCCGATGCGCACCGCGTGCGCACCCATGTCATCGGCTGCCTGGAGACGGCCGACGTGACCGACGATCCCGCGATCAAGCAGCAGCTCTTGAGCTTCGTAACGGTGGGCGCGGGGTTCTCAGGCGTCGAAACCATCGCCGAGGTGCGTGAGCTGGTGCGCCGCGCCCTGAAATATTACACCAACATCCGCCCGGACGAGATCAAGTTCTACCTGATCGAGTACGCGCAGCGCATCCTGCCGACCTTCCCCGCCGACCTCGCCGACTATGCGACGCGCCGTCTTGAGATGCATGGCATCGAGGTGTTGACGGGCGTCGGCACCAAGTCGGCGACGGGGTCGGCCGTGGAGCTGACCGACGGTCGCATCATTCCGACCTCGACCATCGTCGCCACGATCGGCAACGGGCCGCATCCGCTCGTCGCTACGCTCGGCCTCGACATGCAGTGGGGCCGCATCAAGACCGACCGCTTCATGCGCGTGCCGGGGCATGACGGCCTCTGGGCGCTTGGCGACGCGGCCCTGATTCCGCTTGCCGACGTCCCGGATGACGACCCTCTGCTCTACGCGACGCAGACGGCGCAGTTCGCCGTGCGCGAGGGCAAGCAGCTCGCCAGCAACATTGTCGCCGAGATCGACGGCGAGGAGCTCAAGCCCTTCGCCTACACCTCGAAGGGATCGCTCGCCTCGCTCGGCATGAGCAAGGCGGTGGCCGACGTCTATGGCGTCAAGCTCTCAGGCACGCTCGCCTGGCTCCTCTGGCGCGGCTTCTATCTCTCGTTCCTTCCAGGCTTCACCGCCAAGCTCAGGGTGGGCATTAACTGGCTGGTGAATAGCGTGATGCCGCCCAATATCGTGCAGATCCAGGAGGCGCCGCCTGCGACCCGCTACATCCATTACCGCAAGGGCGACCGCGTGTTCGAACCGGGCATGCTGATCGACGGCTTCTATACCGTGGTCAGGGGCTCCTTCCGCCTCACCATCGACAACCCGGAGACGGGAGAGCATTTCGAGAAGGTGTTCGGTCCGGGCGATCATTTCGGCGAGCGGGTGCTGCTCCGCTCGGCGCTGAGGACCGGGCTCGTCGTGTCGCTCGAAGATTCCGTCGTGCTGTTCATCGCGCAGAAGGACTTCACCCGCTTTGCCCGCGCCTTCCCCATCCTCGACACCTATTTCCGGGACTATATCGAGAAGACCTTCGGTGGCCCCGACAAGGCATTCGCTCCTGGCAGTATCGAGCGTGCCTCAGAGTTCGAGACGTCGCTTTAGGTCCGGGATCTCATGGCCGGGCTTGACCGGCCATCGGCAGTGGATGAGGCCCGCAAGCAACTCCCTTCAGCCGCGTCCAATCCCTATATTCCTCGCATCATGGCAGCAGCAAAGAGCAACAGCCCCGCCGGCAAGCCGGTGGCAAAGGGCGACCACGTCTATCTGATCGACGGATCGGGCTACATTTTCCGCGCCTATCACGCGCTTCCCCCGCTGACGCGCCCCTCCGACGGGCTGCCGGTCGGCGCGGTGCATGGCTTCTGCGGTATGCTGTGGAAGCTCTTGCGCGAGACGGGAGAGCTTGCACCGCCGACCCATCTCGCCGCCATTTTCGACCTTTCCGAGCATACGTTTCGGAACGATCTCTTCGTCGATTACAAGGCTAACCGCTCGGCCCCGCCGGACGACCTGATCCCTCAGTTCCCGCTGATCCGCGATGCGGTTCATGCCTTCAACGTCGCCTGCATCGAGAAGAGGGGTTACGAGGCCGACGACCTCATCGCGACCTATGCGCGCGAGGCGGTGGAAGCCGGGGCCGAAGTAACCATCGTGTCGTCGGACAAAGACCTGATGCAGCTCGTGCAACCGGGCATCCGGATGTACGACACGATGAAGAACAAGATGATCGAAGAGGCCGAGGTGGTCGAGCGCTTCGGCGTGCCGCCGTCCAAGGTCGTCGAGGTGCAGGCGCTGATCGGCAATTCAACCGACAACGTCCCCGGCGTTCCCGGCATCGGGGTGAAGACGGCGGCGCTTCTCATCAACGAGTTCGGCGATCTCGAGACGCTGCTCGCCCGCGCCTCCGAGATCAAGCAGGACAAGCGGCGCGAGAATCTTATCAATTTCGCCGACCAGGCGCGGCTCTCCAAGACCCTCGTCATTCTCGACACGCATGTGCCGCTCGACGTGCCGCTCGCCGAGACCGCCGTGCACCAGCCCGACGCTGAAGCTCTCACGAGCTTCATGCGCAAGCTCGAATTCACCACGCTGCTCCGCCGCGTGGCCGAAGGTCTTGGCGCGCCTCTGCCTGAAGGCATGGCGCCGTCGACCACGCCGCAGCGCAAAAAGAAAGACGATTACGATCATCCGTTGCGCCGCTCCCCGCGCGGCGAGGCAGCGCCTCCGCGCAAGCCGATCGCGGGGCACACCCCGGCACAGCTCGCGGTCGAGCGCGCGGCGCGGCTCGAAGCGATCGCCTTCGACCGCTCTAATTACGAGACGGTGACCACGGCGTCGCGGCTCGCCGACTTGCTCGAGGCCGCGCGCTATCAGGGTCATTTCGCCTTCAGGGTAAAGCTCAATTCCGCCGATCCTATGCGGGGCGAGTTGGCCGGCGTGGCGCTCGCGATCGTTCCGGGTCACGCGGCCTACGTTCCGCTCGCCCACCGCGCCTCCGACGGGCTCGATCTTTCCGGCGACACGGTCGCGCAGATCCCAATGCGCGAGGCGTTGGACCTGCTCAAGCCCATTCTCGAAGACGCAAGCCTGTTGAAGATCGTGCAGAACGCGAAGTTCGACATGGTGGCGCTTGCGCGCTACGGCATCGCGCTCGACACGGTCGACGATCCCTGCCTGATGTCCTACGCGCTCGACGCGGGCCGCGCCGAGCATCTGCCCGGGGAGCTTGCCGGTAGGCTGCTCGGCTATACCTGCCTGACGGAGAAGGAAGTGGTCGGCTCCGGCCGCTCGGCGGTGAGCTTCGATCGCGTGGGCATCGCCGCCGCCACTGAATATGCCGGCGAGGAGACTGACATTGGGCTCAGGCTGTGGCTGGTGTTGAAGCCGCGGCTCGCCGCCGAATCCGTGACCACGGTCTATGAGACGCTCGAGCGGCCGCTCGCCCGCGTTCTCGCCGAGATGGAGCGCGCGGGGGTGAAGGTCGAGCGGGCAACGCTCGCCTCGCTGTCAGGCTCGTTCGCCCAGACCATCGCGCGGCTCGAGGACGAGATCAGGGCGCTCGCCGGAGAGGACTTCAATATCGGCTCGCCCAAGCAGCTCGGCGAGATCCTGTTCGACAAGATGAGCCTTGCTGGCGGCAGGCGCACCAAGACGGGCGCGTGGAGCACCGACGCCGCGGCGCTCGAGGAGTTGGCGGCCGAAGGCCACGACCTGCCGCGCAAGGTGCTCGACTGGCGGCTCGTGGCCAAGCTCAAGAGCACCTATACCGACGCGATCCCGGCCTATATCCATCCCGAGACGGGGCGCGTGCACACCTCTTATGCGCTCGCCGCGACGACCACGGGGCGGCTCTCTTCGCAAGAGCCGAACCTGCAGAATATCCCGGTGCGCACTTCGGAAGGCCGCGCCATCCGCAAGGCCTTCGTCGCCGACAAGGGCAAGAAGCTGATCTCGGCCGATTACAGCCAGATCGAGCTTCGCGTGCTTGCGCATATGGCCGACACGCCGACGCTGCGGCAGGCCTTCGCCGATGGGCTCGACATCCATGCCATGACGGCGTCGGAGATGTTCGGCGTGCCGATCGAGGGCATGGACCCCAACATCCGCCGCCGCGCCAAGGCGATCAATTTCGGTATCGTCTACGGCATCTCGTCGGTCGGCCTTGCAGCGCAGCTCGGCATCGGGCGGAGCGAGGCGGGCGCCTATATCAAGACCTATTTCGAGCGCTTCCCCGGCATCCGCGACTACATGGAGGCGATGAAGGCCGAGGCTCGCCGGCAGGGCTACGTCAAGACGCTGTTCGGGCGGAAGGTGCACTACCCCGAGATCAACACCAAAAACCCGTCGCTGCGCGGCAATTACGAGCGCGCCGCGATCAACGCGCCGATCCAGGGGTCAGCCGCCGACATCATCCGCCGCGCCATGATCAGGATGGTCCCTGCCTTGGAGGCGGCCGGGCTTTCGGCGCGCATGCTGATGCAGGTGCATGACGAGCTCGTGTTCGAAGCGCCCGAGGGCGAGGTCGAGACGACCATGGAGGTGGCGCGGCACGTCATGGAGAAGTCGCCGGAGCCCGCGCTGAAACTCAAAGTACCGCTCAAGGTCGACGCGCGCGCCGGCGACAACTGGGAAGCCGCACATTAGGGTCAGTTCTTTAGGAGGCGAGCCATGGGCAAATGCGTGCAGTGTGGCAACGAGTACGACCAGAGCTTCACCGTCACCATGGGCGGGCAGACATTCGTCTTCGATTCATTCGAATGCGCGATCGCGGCGCTCGCGCCCGTCTGCCCGCATTGCGGCGTCCGCATCGTCGGCCACGGCGTGCAGCATGCCGACTCGATCTTCTGCTGCGTCCATTGCGCCAAGCACGAGGGCGTGAAGGGCCTCCGCGACCGCGATTGATCGCCAACACGTCCCTTGTCCTCGCCCGGCTCGACCGGGCGATCCAGTAATCCCGGTGTGCGCCGAAAGCGAAGGTCGGTGGTTACTGGATTCCCGCTTCCGCGGGAATGATGCCTGAGTTTGGAGGGAGGCAGGAAATATTACCAAATGTTGGGTTGTCTCGGTCCGGCGGCGTGCCGCACAATGCCTCCCGTTTCACCTTGCAGGTCGCCCATGAAACGCCTCGCCGCATCACTCAGCATGGTTTTGCTCACAGCCTTGTTCGCCGCGCCAGCCGCCACGCCGGCGCTTCGCCCTGCCCGCGCCGATGTCGAGACGCGGACCTCCTCGCCAAGAGCGATCTGGTCGCCCTCGTCCGTGTGCTCTCGGTCACCTGTACCGCAATCACCCGTGACGACTTCTCCAAGCAGGACATCGCGAACTACAGCGCCAATGTCGAGCTGATGGAGGTCATCAAGGGCGACGTGGCCAAGGGCGCCGAGGTCAACATCACCTTCCACGAGATTCCCAAGGGGCTGCTCGGGCCGTGGAGCGTGTTCTACTATCCCGGCGAGATGGTGTGGACGCACCTCGTCAAGGACGGCAACGACTACACAACGACGTGGTGGAACGGCCGCGGCGATGTGGTGAACAAGGCGGTCATCACCACGCTACCCACGACGCCCGGCGAGACGGTCGGGATCAAACGCTCCCGCACCGAGCAGCCCTCTCACGACTAGGAAGCGGCGACGCCGTCGAGCCAGTCGTTGAACAGCTTGCGGCTCGCCTCGTTGGCGGCGGGCGCGTAGCGCGCGGTCTCCGCGCGCAGCTGGCCGAGATCGACCTTGGAGTTGCCGAGCTCAAGCGTGTGGCCGATCAGCCATTTCTCGAGGTCCCTCTGCGGCAGCTCGACATGAAACTGGAGCGCGAGAACGTTAGGCCCATAGGTGAAGGCTTGGTTCGGCGTGATCGTGCTCGAGGCGAGCCGCGTCGCGCCGACCGGAAGGTCGAACGTATCGCCATGCCAGTTCAGCACGCGCACGCCGTCGATGGCGCCAAGCGGCGAGGCCTTGCCTTCCGGCGTTAGCGTCATCTCGTCCCAACCGAGCTCCTTCTGCTTGCCGGGATAGACGCGCGCAGCGAGCACGGCGGCGAGCGCCTGGCAGCCGAGGCAGATGCCGATCACCGGCACGTTCTGCTTCACCGCCGCCTCGATGGTCGCGAGCTCGCCCTTGATGAAGGGATAGCGTTCGATCTCGTAGATGCCGATCGGGCCGCCGAGCACGACGAGGAGGTCGGCGTCCTTAGCGGGGGCGAGGTCGTCGACGCCCGCCTCGAGATAGGTGAGGTCTATGCCGCGATCTTCGAGCACGCCTTCAAGCGTCCCGGCGTCCTCGAAGGCCACATGGCGTATGGCGATGGCGTTCTGCATGGCGCATCCCCCAAAGTCTTCAGAACAGAACCTTATCTTGCGTCCGGGTGTGCGGACCCATTTGTCAATCTGCGACGCCTAATTGACGTTTTGCGACCGGAAGCAGCAGCAATCAAACGACGAGCGCGCTGCCCTGGCGGCGGGGATCGCCAGCGCCTTCGACGCCGCCCTTGGGGTGACGCCGCGCGGCATGCACCCCGCCGAAGAAAAGATTCCGCTCGGGCCAAGCATGGACCTGCTCGCCGAGCGCAACCAAGGCCCGCTCCTCGCCCTCGGTAAAGCCCGGCTCGAAGCTCGTCTTGCCGTCGCGCTCGACATGAAGCCGCGGCGCCTCGACCGCCTGCTCGAGGGTCATGCCGCGATCGAGCAGATTGACCGCCACTTGGAGGATCGCCGTCCTGATGCGGTTCGAGCCGCCAGTGCCGAGCGCGGTCACCGTGCCGTCCTTCTGCAAGATGATGGTCGGCGCCATCATCGAGGAGAGGCGCGTGCCGGGTAGCCAATCACCAAGCGCGCCGCTCGCGATATCCTCCTCGCCCAGCATGTTGTTCAGCATGAAGCCGAATTTGCCGACGAGATAGCCGTTGCCCTCGCCGTTGGAGAGGCTGATGGCGGCGGCGTTTCCTTCCGCGTCGATCACGCTCACATGCGTTGTGCCGCGATAGGAAGCGGGGTGGCGCGCCGCTTGGTCGATCTCCTTGGCGAGATGGCCTGCGGCGAGACGCGCTGCGAGGGTCTCGCCGTGGCTCGCGCGCGCTTCGTTGGTCGCCTCCATGGCGGCACGGAGCGCGAACGCATCGATGGCGCGACCGTGCTGGCCGAGCGCGGCAAGAAAGCCGAGGCCGAAGGCGATCAGAGCCCCGCTCGCGGCCGGCGGCGGATTGAGTGCCACGGCGGCGTCCCCGTGCCGCCAATAGAGCGGCTCGCGCCACGCAACGCGGTAGCGCGCGAGATCGCCATGGGTGAGATAGCCGCCATGATCGCGCGACTGCGCGACGATGACCTTGCCCACGTCGCCATCGATGAAGAGCCGCGCGCCATCCTCGGCGAGCCATTCGAGCGTCTCGGCAAGCTCCTCGTTGCGGAACGTCGCGCCCGCCTTCATCGGCTTACCGTCGGGTGCAAAGGTCTTCGCCACGCCTTGGCTCGCGGTCAGGATGGGGGCGATGACGGTGAAGAGATAGGCCTGGAAATCGGTGAGCGGAAATCCCCGGCGCGCGGCGCGCACCGCCGGTTCGACTAGACGCTTCAACGGCAGCGTGCCGAGCGCCTCGTACATGGCGAAGAGACCGGGCACGACGCCCGGTGTTGCGCTCGAACCTGGCCCGATATGGAACTCCTGCTTAGCGGGGCCGAAATCGGCATTGATCGGATAGAACGAGACCTCGCTTGCGGGGCGGCGCTTCAGTGGCGTCTCGGCGAAGAAGTCGAGCAGCGTCGCATCGTCCCTGCCAGCGCGCCGCGCCATGAGGAAGCCTCCGCCGCCGGGCGATGAGAACACGGCTTCGGCGACGAAGGTCATGAAGACGCCGGCGAGCGCGGCATCGAAGGCGTTGCCGCCATCTTCGAGAATTTCCGCCGCCGCCCGCGCGGTCAGCTCATGCCCCGCAGCGACGACGCCTTTGCCTTTGCTCATGCGCGTGGCTTAAGGGGAACCACGCTAAGCGGCAAGCGTCCGTGGCACGATTGTCATGCCCGCGAACGCGGGCATCCAGTAACCACCGCGTTGGTCGATTGCAGAGACCGGACGTACTGGATTGCCCGGTCAAGCCGGGCAATGACAGCAGAGAGTTGACGAGGCTCGACTAGCCGAGCCGCTTCTCGAGCGCTGACAACTCGTCGTTGAGCGCCTTGGGGAGCTTGGCGCCGAAGGTGGCGAAGTGCTGCTTGATCAGCGGCAGTTCGGCCTTCCAGCCATCCTTGTCGACACTGGTCAGTTCTTTGAGGTCATCGGGCGCAATCTTCAATCCGCCGACATCGAGCGATCCCTCGGCCGGCAGCTTGCCGATCGCGGTGTCGACCGCCTTCGCCGTCCCATCGCAGCGCTCGAAGATCCATTTCAGCACGCGGGAGTTCTCGGCATAGCCCGGCCACATGAACTTGCCGGCGCCGTTCTTGCGGAACCAGTTGACGTAGAAGATCTTCGGCATTTTACCGGCGCCCTTCTCGCCCATCTTCAGCCAGTGGGCGAAATAGTCGCCCATGTGGTAGCCGCAGAAGGGGAGCATCGCCATGGGATCGCGACGGAGATCGCCGATCTTGCCGGCGGCGGCGGCCGTCTTCTCGGAGGCCATGATCGAGCCGAGGAAGGTGCCGTGCAGCCAGCTGAGCGCCTCGACGACGAGCGGCACCACGGTGGCGCGGCGGCCGCCGAACAGGATGGCGTCGATCGGCACGCCTTTCGGATCTTCCCATTCCGGCGCAATCACCGGGCACTGCTTCGCGGGCGCCGTGAAGCGCGCGTTCGGATGAGCCGCTGGACGGCCCGCCTTTGGAGTCCATGAGCGGCGCATCCAGTCCGTGGTGTGTTCGGGCGGCGTGCTCATCTGCTCCCACCACACGTCGCCGTCATCAGTCAAAGCCACGTTGGAGTAGATGCAGTTGGCGTAGAGCGTCTCCATGGCGTTGAAATTCGACTCGGTCGAGGTGCCGGGCGCCACGCCGAAGAAGCCGGTCTCCGGGTTGATGGCATAAAGCCTGCCGTCCGCGCCGAACTTCATCCAGCAAATGTCGTCGCCGATCGTCTCGGCCTTCCAGCCGGGGATGGTCGGCATCAGCATGGCGAGGTTGGTCTTGCCGCAAGCCGACGGGAAGGCCGCCGCCATGTATTTCGACTTCCCTTCCGGATTGGTGAGCTTGAGGATCAGCATGTGCTCGGCCATCCAGCCCTCGTCGCGCGCCTTCACGCTCGCGATCCTGAGCGCATGGCACTTCTTGCCGAGCAGCGCGTTGCCGCCATAGCCGGAGCCGTACGACCAGATCTCGCGCGTCTCGGGGAAGTGGGAAATGTACTTCGTCTTGTTGCAGGGCCACGGCACGTCGGCGGTGGTTGGCGTCGGCAGCGGATAGCCGACGGTGTGCATGCCGCGTACGAAATCTTCCGACTCGCCGAGCGCCTTCCACACGGCATCGCCAACGCGGGTCATGATGTGCATGTTGGCGACGGCGTAAGCCGAGTCGGTTAGCATCACGCCGATGCCGGCGATGGGCGAGCCGATCGGGCCCATGGAATAGGGCAGCACATACATGGTGCGGCCGGCCATGGCGCCGTCATAGAGCTTGGTCAGCGTCGCCTTCATCTCAGCGGGATCGAACCAATTGTTGGTGGGACCCGCGTCGTCCTTGGACTTCGCGCAGATATAGGTCTGGTCCTCGACTCTCGCGACGTCGAGCGGGTCGGAGCGCACCAGAATAGAGTTCGGGCGCTTCTCGGGGTTGAGCCACATGGCCGTGCCGCCATCGACCAGCGATTTCAGGAGATGCTGGTACTCGGTATGAGAGCCGTCGCACCACACGACAGCTTCGGGCTTGAACAGCGCTTTCGCCTCTTCGACGAACGCCAGCACTTTCGGATTGGTCGTCTTTGCTCCTTCGAGCGCAATCTTCGACTGAACGCTCATGCGGCTAGATCCCCAGCGGTTCGATGATGGTTGAGGGCGAAAAATCCATCCCTTGCTAGCACCGAAGTTGCAAGGCTTTCAAGGCAAGGCCGCTGCCGCTCGGTTCGCTTACCGGCCGAAAGCGCCCTCGAAGTTGCTATCCGGGCCGCAGGGACTTGCTGATACGCGCCACAATCGGATCGAACAACGCCTTCTCCCGCGCGGGATAGACGGCGTGGATGCAGTTTAGAATATCGTCATTGTGGGGCGGGAAGTTGCAGCGGTCGTAGTAGATGTCGGCGCCATTCGTTCCCGACACGGCATAGAACCCGGCCGTTACACGCTTGTACGTGGCGCTCTTCAGCTCCTCGTATTTCGCCACGTAGCTCTCCGGAGTGTCGCTATCGACATTATAGGCGCCATAGACGGCGAGCTGCGCGCGACCGTCAGCGGTACGGAAGGTCGCGCCGTCGCCGTTCTCGGGAGGAGGGTCCTGAACGGCAAAGAGATCGGCAGGATAGTCGGCCGTGGTGCCGAAGCGGGGATTCGAGTAGGTGGACCAGCGGCCTTGAGCGCAAACGGCAGCCGACAGAGCGAACAGTCCGGCAACGACTGTGAGAATGAAACCGCCGCGCACTAATCGAGCAGTCATTGCTCAACACTACCAGACGCGGTTGATCTTGGCCGGAGCCATCGGGGTCCCGACCGCGCAGGCGAACGCCTCGCGAAACGGCAGCATATTCATAAGAACGCCGATGACCCGATACTTGCCGGGAGCGTGCGGCTCGGTCTTGGCATCCTCCTTGGCCAATTCCGTGGTCTCGTTCTCGCACCACCCTTGCGCGTAACTCAGAAAGAAGCGCTGGGCCGGCGAATAGCCCAAGCCGTCTCTGCCCTCCTTGTCGCCGGGGGTGGCGAGGAACGCATCGTAAGCAAGCCGGATGCCGCCATTGTCAGCCGTATTCTCGCCAAGCGTGAGCTCACCATCGACCATGACATCCTTCGACGGGTTGGAGGGGTCCTTGACCGCGACGAAGCGACCATATTGACGGGCAAGGCCGGCGGCGCGCGCATCGAAGGCCTTCGCGTCCCGGCCCGTCCACCAATCCTTCAGATTCCCTCGCGCGTCGTAGTGGCGCCCCTCGTCATCGAAGCCATGCGTCAGCTCGTGGCCGATCAGCGCGCCGAGACTGCCATAAGCGACCGCATCGTCGGCCGTCACATCGAAGTTTGGGAGCTGAAGGCCCCCGGCGGGAAAGGTGATGTCTACGGCCTGATCGTCGTAATAGGAGTTGTTGGTCGGCGCGCTCGCGGTCCATTCGCTACGGTCGGTCGGCTTGCCGATCTTGGCGAGATCGCGTTTTAGCGCGAAGTCGGCGGCGCGTTCCGCGTTGCCCAAGGCATCGCCGCGCACGATCACGATGCCCGAATAATCGAGCCAGGTGTCCGGATGGCCGACCTTTTCGGCCACGTGCGCGAGCTTCTCGAGGGCGCGGGCCTTGGTTTGCTTGCTCATCCAGTCGATCGATTCGATATCGGCGCGCATCGCGCGCTCGATCGCGTGCATCATAGCGAGCACGCGCTGCTTCGTCGTTTCGTTGAACTCGCGCTCGACATAGGCCTCGCCGAGCGCGTCGCCGAGCTGGTCATCGGTCGCGGCGACGCAGCTCTTCCAGCGCTCCCCGATGTTCGCTTGGCCGTCGAGCAGCCGGCCGAAGAAAGCGAAGTCCTCATCGACAAGAGCCTTCGGCGCCATAGAGACGAGCCCGTGAATCAGGGACCAACGCAGATAGGCCTTCCACTCCTCGAGCGGCACGGACTTCATTAGAGGCTCGAGTCCCCTGAAGAAACCTGGATCAGCTACGTCCAATGAGCTGAACGATGGCGCGTCCACCTCAGCGAGGTATTTCTTCCAATCGAATGACGGCGCAAGCGCGGTGAAGGCGGCAAGGCTCATCTTGTGATGGATGCTGTTCGGCTCGCGCTGATCCACCAGGCTCGTCGCCGCGCGGGCGAGCGCGGTCTCGATGCGCATGACCGCATCGGCTTCGCCGGCGGCTTGATCCGCACTGTCGCCGAGCAGCTGGAACATGCGCGTCACATGCGCGCGATACTCGGTGCGCTCGCTCTTGAACTCCGGAGTCAAATAGTAGTCGCGATCAGGGAGGGCGAAGCCGTCTTGGTCCGCCGTGGCGATCATCGTGTCCGCGTCGGTGTAGTCAGGCGTCGATGAAAAAAAGAACAATGGACTTGCGCCGATCCGTTGCAGGTGCGCAATCGCCGCGGCGAGATCGGCCTTGCTCTTGATCGCCGCGATGCGCTCGAACTCGGGCGCAAAGGGCTGCAATCCCTTCTCCTCGATCGCCGCCTGGTCCATGCACGAGGCGTAATAGTCCCCGATCTTGCGGCGCGCCTCCGTCTTCACGCCTTGGCCCGAGGCTGCCTCTTCGAGGATCGAGGCGAGGACCGCGGTGATGTGGTCGTCGAGCGCGCTGTAACGCCACCAGCTCGATTCGTCGGGCGGGATCGGGTTCGCCTTGAGCCAGGCGCCGCAGGCGTATTGGTAGAAGTCGGCGCAGGGCTCGACGCTGTGGTCGATCGCCGATGGGTCGAACACCGGAGGGAGCGGCTTCTTGAGGATTTCTTGCGGCGTCTCGGCGCGCAAGGGCTGCGTCAAGAGCGCCAAGCCCAACATCACGAAGGTCAGGCTTTGTCGCCGCATGCGTTATTGGCGCCCCGCGCGAGCTTCGGCCGCGAGCCTGACCAGCTCCTTGCGCGCTTCCTGAGGGGTGGTCACGGGCTCGGCGAAAAGGACGCGATGGGCGCCGCCGTCGAGGACGAGATCGAAGCCTTCCATGTCAATCCCGGTCATGCGCCAAGCGCCGGGCTCACCATCGGCCAGCGCGGTCGCGTAGAGCTCGACTGCATCGGCATGATCCTCGTTCATGTGCTCGACAATCTCTTGCTCGGCCTCTATCAGGCTTCCCGCACTCCCGGTCTCGGTCAGGAGCTCGCTCGGGGCAAGATCGAAGATGCGCCCGAAGCCACCGATGTAATGGGCGCCCTCGACGGCGAGACGGAAGAACCCAAAGTCGGGGAAATCGGCATAGAAGGAGGCTTCGGGGTGACGCGCCAAGAAGCGCCGCCTGACGGCCTCGTCCTTCGTGCGCTCGACCTTGCCGTAGAGGGTGACACGCGCGCCTTGCAGGGGATCGGCGAGCGCTCCCGTCTCGTCAACCATAATCGAGGCGCGGGGGTCCTTGGCGAGGTTCGCGGTGTGGCGGGCGAGGTTCGAGATGAGCAGGATCGGGGCACCTGAGGCGTCTGTCGCGAGCGTCACGAGCGAGGCGTAGGGATAGCCGTTCCTGGCATCGATCGTCGCCATGGACCCCTTGAAGGCGCGGCGGATCAAGGCCCTTGCGGCGCCTGCGATCTCCTCCCGGGACGGCACATTTTGAGACTTATTTACTTGCGCCATAATGATAATTGTTGCATTGCGATAGAGCTGGGTGGCGAGCAGCGCCCCAATCCTGCCATAATTGGCGCAGCCCCTGAACCCTTAACATCCCTAAACCATCTATCGCCGCAAGGGCCCCCCACAATGCCAACAATTGCACTTGTCGACGACGATCGTAACATTCTCACCTCCTTGCGCATGGTGCTCGAGGCGGAAGGCTATAAGACCCAGACCTACAATGACGGCGCAAGCGCTCTCGACGGCTTCGCCGAAAGCCCGCCGGACCTCGCCATCCTCGATATCAAGATGCCGCGCATGGACGGGATGGAGCTGCTCAGGCGGCTTCGCCAGCGGAGCGAGCTCCCCGTGATCTTCCTCACCTCCAAGGACGAGGAGATCGACGAGCTGTTCGGGCTCAAGATGGGCGCCGACGACTTCATCCGCAAACCCTTTCCCCAGCGGCTCCTGGTCGAGCGGGTGAAGGCCGTGCTTCGGCGCGCCCAGCCCCGCGACGGGTCGGCCCCCGCGGTCGAGGACAAGTCGAAGGTGCTCGAGCGCGGCAAGCTTAAGATGGATCCCGAGCGGCACACTTGCGTGTGGGACAACCGCCCGGTGACCTTGACGGTCACAGAGTTCCTCATTCTCCAGGCCCTCGCCTCGCGGCCGGGTGTGGTGAAAAGCCGCGACGCGCTGATGGATGCGGCCTATGATGACCAAGTCTATGTCGACGACCGCACCATCGACAGCCACATCAAGCGGTTGCGCAAGAAGTTCAAGGCGGTCGATACGAGCTTTGACGTGATCGAGACGCTCTATGGCGTTGGCTATCGGTTCAAAGAGTGACGGGCTAGCCAAATGACCGCAGAGGCGGACAGGTCCTGGCAGCGGCCTGACGCCGCCACGATCAGGGAGCGGTTTCGCCGCGCCCTGCGGGGCACGCGAGCGCGCAGTTATCGCTTCTATCGTTGGCTCGCCGAGCACCTGCCCTTCAGGCACGGCTTTTCCAGCCTGACGCGGCGCATCGTCGTGCTCAACCTGATCGGACTTGCCATCCTCGTCTCCGGCATTCTTTACCTCAATCAATTCCGCGCCGGGCTGATTGACGCCAAGGTACAGAGCCTCCTCACGCAAGGCGAGATCATCGCCCGCGCCATCGCGGCCTCGGCGGGCGTCGACACCAACGAGGTGCAGCTCGACCCCGAGAAGCTGCTCGAGACCGAGCAGGGCCAGGCTGACGACGACGATGCGCTTGCCGGTTCGCTTGAGTTCACCATCGACCCCGAGCGCGCCGCGCCGATCCTCAGACCTCTGGTCAAACCCACGGGAAGCCGTGCTCGCATCTATAACCGCGACGGCGCGCTGATCCTCAATTCGGATACGTTCTACTCGCGCGGCGAGGTTTTGCGTTACGACCTGCCGCCGCCGGACGCCGAGAAGCCCGATGCGCTCACCTCGTTCTGGCAAGCGGTGAAGACGCGACTCAACCAATACGACCTGCCGCTCTATACCGAGATCGGCGGCGCCAACGGCAAGGCTTACCCCGAGGTCGCCACGGCGCTGACCGGCACCTCGGTACCGATCGTCCGCGTCAACGACAAGGGCGAGCTCGTTGTCAGCGTCGCCGTGCCGATCCAGCGCATGCGCGCAGTGCTCGGCGTCCTGTTGCTGTCGACCCGCGGCGGCGACATCGACAATATCGTCGCCGCCGAGCGGTGGGGCATCGTGCGGGTGTCGCTGTTCGCCGCCGCCGTGACCATCGTGCTGTCGGTGATCCTCGCCAACACCATTGCGGGTCCGGTGCAGCGGCTCTCGGCAGCGGCGGAGAGCGTGCGCCACAGCGTCAGGGCGCGCGCCGAGATCCCGGACTTCACCGATCGCTCCGACGAGATTGGCCACCTTTCCGGCGCGCTGCGTGACATGACCACGGCGCTGTACAAACGGATCGACGCGATCGAGAGCTTCGCCGCCGACGTCGCCCACGAGCTCAAAAACCCCCTCACCTCCTTGCGCAGCGCGACCGAAACTCTGCCGCTCGCCAAGACCGATGAGTCCAAAGAGCGGTTGATGGAGATCATCCAGCACGACGTGAGGCGGCTCGACCGGCTGATCAGCGATATTTCCGACGCGTCCCGCCTCGATGCCGAGCTTGCGCGCGAGGATGCGAACCCCGTCGACATGGCCGAGCTGTTGCGCACCACTGTCTCGCTGTTCAACGACATTCATCGCGGCGACACGCCAGAGGTCGTGTTCGACATCGCCTATGCTCCGGGAGCGCACCCCTACCGCGTCACCGGCCATGACAGCCGCTTGAGCCAGGTCATCGTCAATCTGCTCGAGAACGCGATCTCGTTCTCGCCCCCTGGTGGACGCATCGCCGTCGTCACGCGAAGGATCGGGACCGAGATTCAGATCGCCGTCGAGGACGACGGCCCCGGCATCCCAGAGGAGAATCTCGAGCGCATCTTCGAGCGCTTTTACACCGACCGGCCGCAAGAGAATTTTGGTCAGAACTCAGGGCTCGGGCTCAACATCTCGCGGCAGATTGTGGTCGCGCATGGCGGCCGGCTATGGGCCGAGAACCGGCCGGCGGCCGGGCTTGGACGCGGCAAGGGCGATGGCGGAGACAAGAACAGCGGCGGCGCGCGCTTCGTGATCCGCCTGCCGGCTGCGTAAACCGTGGCGGGGGCACGCGAGCTCGTGCATGGCACATGTGTTGCGCTGGGCAAGCGCGCGGCCCTTCTGCGCGGGCCGTCGGGGGCGGGAAAGTCAGATCTTGCCTTGAGGTTCCTGGCACTCTCCGGCGAAGACGAAGAGAAAGCGCTCCTCGTCGCCGACGACCAGGTCTTCGTTGGGTCAAACGGAAGCGGCGAGCTTGTGGCCTCCGCGCCTCCGACGATCGCCGGGAAGATCGAGGTCAGAGGGTTGGGGATCATCGAGGTCCCTACCCTCGCCGAGGCACGGCTGACTCTCGTTTGCGATTTGGTCGGGACCAAAGAGGTTCCCCGCCTGCCGCCACATCCATGGGAACGGACCGTGATCGCGGGCGTTCCCGTGCCGCTTATCAAGCTCGATCCTTTCGAGGCTTCCGCTCCCGCGAAGTTGAAAATGGCGCTCTTGTGGGCAACGCGCGATCTTCCCAATTAAGGTTACAGGAACGCACTTGCGCTCACCCCCTCTCATGACAAAGATAGCGACCTTTCGCCGGGGGGCGTCTACTTAAGGACTCACATGATCGGCGTCGTCATCGTCACACATGGCAGGCTCGCGCACGAGTTCCGCGCGGCGCTCGAGCACGTGGTCGGACCGCAAGAGCAGATCGAGACGATTTCGATCGGTCCCGACGACGATCTCGACGAGAGGCGGAGCGACATGCTGACCGCTCTCCAGCGCGTCGACTCGGGCGGAGGCGTGGTCGTGCTTACCGACATGTTCGGCGGCACGCCGTCGAACCTCGCCATCTCGGCCATGGACCACGACAATGTCGAGGTGATCGCCGGCGTCAATCTGCCGATGCTGGTAAAGCTCGCCAGCGTGCGCGGCGAATGCGGGCTCGACGAGGCCATCACGCAGGCACAGGAAGCCGGACGCAAATATATCAGCGTCGCCAGCCAAATCCTCGCGGCAAACTAGAGTGGGCAAACCGCGCGACAAAGAGGAGGAGCCGCGCGAGGGCCTCTCTTTCGCCGAGGTCATAATTCCCAACAAGAAGGGTTTGCACGCGCGCGCCTCCGCGCAGTTCGTCCGCTGTGCCTCCCGCTTCACCGCCGATGTCCGCGTGACGCGCGAAGGCCACACCGTCGGGGGCACCTCGATCATGGGGCTGATGATGCTCGCAGCGGGCCAGGGCCACACCATCCTCATCGAGACGGAAGGCGCCGAAGCCACGCAAGCGCTCGAAGCTCTGATCGCCCTCGTCGAGTCAGGCTTCGGCGAAGAGGATTGAAGCGGGGCCATCCCCCACCTCCAAATCGCGGAGACTCAAAGTGAGATATGCTCGCATCTGCATACTTGCTCTGATCACCGCGCCTCTTGGTGTGGCGAATGTCGCGACAGCCGAGCCGGCGTCTTCGGCTATCGACTCGGCCAATCTGCTTTTCCAAAGCGGGAAGTTTGCCGAAGCCGGCAAAATTTACGCGCAAATAGCCGCTCAGGAGCCCAAGGACTATGCGGCCATCCTCCAGCTGGGCCGCATCGCGCTCCTCTCCAACCAGCTCGACGACGCGCAAGGATGGCTGGAAAAGGCCATCGCCCTGCACCCTGATGATGCCGACGCCAAGGTCTTGCTGGCCGAGGCATTCTATCGCCGCGACGACTTCCAGAAGGCGGCATCTTCCCTCGACGGCGTCGATGTCACCACCAACAAGCTGGTCATCGAGCAATATCCGACCTTGAACGTCGCCAAGATGGAGAGCTTCAAAGGCCAAACGCCTTATGACCTACAGGGCGCGGGGCAAATTACCCGTCTGAAACTCATCAAGACCGATCCGCTGCCATTGGTGAGCGTGCGCGTAAACGGTGGCGATGAGGTCACCTTCTTCATCGATACCGGGGGCTCCGAGGTCGGGCTCGATACTGATTTCGCAAAGGAGCTCGGGCTTCCAAACTTCGGCGATGTCCAGGGAACATTTTCCGGCGGCGAGCAGGCCAAGGTCGGGCAGTCGCGCATCGAATCACTCACCATCGGCGACTGGACGATCAACAACCTCCCCATCATGACACTGCCCTTTCGCCAACTCTCGGCAGGACTGGGCGTAAAGCGCATCGACGGCGTCATCGGCACCACTCTGTTCTATCATTTCCTCGCGACCCTCGATTGTCCGAAGGGCGAGCTCGTCCTCCGACGCAAGACTGCGCAAAGCCGCGAAGAGTTTGCGTCAAACTCATCAGCCGATAACCTTGCGGTTCCATTCTGGATTGCAAGCGACCATTTCATGGTGGGCTGGGGTCGCGTTGAGACGATGCCGCCGGCGCTCCTGTTCGTCGATACGGGGCTCGCCGGTGCGGGCGTGAAGCTCGCCGAGTCGGTTATCAAGCAAGCCGGCATCAAGCTCGAAGAAGACAAGGCCTACGAAGGACAAGGCGGGGGCGGAACGCTGAAAATCGTGCCCTACACGGTGAGCCAGCTCTATTTCGGAGATATGCGGGAAGACGACGTCCCGGGACTCTACGATGGGCCGTTCCCATGGGAAAATAGTTTCGGCTTCCATCTCGCCGGCATGGTGGGCCACGATTTCTTCAAGCCCTTTGCCGTGACCTTCGACTTCGAGACGATGCAAATCTTCCTGCGCTAGCGGCAAGGGCTGATCAGAGCGGGCGCTTGTAGCCGGTGAACATGGCGCGGGGGAGATTCTCCTTGAACACGAAGCTCGCGAGGATCACAGCGGAAATGTGCGCGAGGACGAGCGCGAGCGTGATGTTGGCGATGAGCTCGTGCACCCCCTCGAAGGACTCGCCGAACTCCTTGGTGAACATCCCGGCAAGCGGTCCGGCCTGCTGATCTCCGCCATAGACCATGAGCCCGGTGATCACGGTGGCGGCGAGGAACAGGAGCAGCGTCACCACCATGGCGCCCCCGCCCGGGCTATGGCCGAGATGGCGCTCGGCCCTGAACAGGACGAGGTCGCGCACATAGCGCAGCGACGTGACGGGCGAATAGACGAAATCCGTGAAGCGCGCATGCTCGGGCCCGACGAAGCCCCAAATCACTCGCGCCACGACGAGAGCCCCCACGGCATAGCCAGCCCAGACGTGGATCTTGAGCACGTCCTCATCCGTCAGGACGTAGGCAACAGTGAAGGCGATCACCAAGGTCCAGTGGAAAAGCCGCACGAACGGGTCCCAGACATAGACCTCGCGCGGCGCGCCGTTGCGATCTGGATTGAGCATGGCTCCCCTCCTGCACCTCAGACCAAGTCTTCTCCTTGACTAGACTCAAGGCGGTGCTGGAAACAAGCCGAAGATTGGACTTCCCAGAGGTTTTGCCTGGCGCGAAGGCGAGCGTTGCCGCGACGAGCGCAATAGTCGCGAGCTTCGATGGCAAGTTTGCCGTCATTGAGGAGGCTCCATTTGCTGGGTCACGGCCACCAGCGGCCCCCAGCAACCCCAAGACTCGGGGAGCGTTCGGGTTTATTCCGGAAGCGGGACCAACCGGCCAAAACGGCCGGACAGCCCTTGACTCCGCGATGCGCCACCCTATGATATAAGGACTTCTTTATATCTTTATCTAGTCAGCAGCGCGGAGTGGATGCGGCATGACCTATCACGTCAAAGACATCGGCCTTGCCTCGTGGGGCCGGAAAGAGATCGACATCGCCGAGACCGAGATGCCCGGCCTGATGGCCCTGCGCGAGGAATATGCCGCGAAGCAGCCGCTCAAGGGCGCGCGCATCGCCGGCTCCTTGCATATGACGATCCAGACTGCGGTGCTGATCGAGACGTTGAAGGCGCTCGGCGCCGACATCCGCTGGGCCTCGTGCAACATCTATTCGACGCAAGACCACGCCGCCGCGGCGATCGCCGCCACAGGCGTCCCCGTGTTCGCCTATAAGGGCGAGAGCCTCGAGGAATATTGGGACTACACCAACCGCATCTTCGAGTGGTCCGACGGCGGTACGCCGAACTTGATCCTGGACGACGGCGGCGACGCCACGTTGCTCATCCATCTCGGCGTGCGCGCCGAGAGGGGCGATACCGCCTTCCTCGACAAGGCCACCAACGACGAGGAAGAGGTGCTGTTCGCCTCGATCAAGGAGCGGCTGAAGAGGGAGCCGGGCTGGTTCTCGAAAGTCGCCGCCAACATTCGCGGCGTCACCGAGGAGACCACGACCGGCGTGCATCGCCTCTACGAGATGCAGAAGAAGGGCAGGCTGCTGTTCCCGGCCATCAACGTGAATGACAGCGTCACCAAGTCGAAGTTCGACAATCTCTATGGCTGCCGCGAGAGCCTGGTCGACGGCATCCGCCGCGGAACCGACGTGATGATGGCGGGCAAGGTGGCGATGGTCGCGGGCTTCGGCGACGTGGGCAAGGGCTCAGCCGCCTCATTGCGCAATGCCGGCTGCCGCGTGCTGGTCGCCGAGATCGATCCGATCTGCGCGCTGCAGGCCTCGATGGAGGGCTACGAGGTCACCACCATGGACGACGCCGCCCCTCGCGCCGATATCTTCGTCACCGCCACCGGCAACAAGGACGTCATCACGCTCGATCATATGAGGGCGATGAAGGACCGCGCCATCGTGTGCAATATCGGGCATTTCGATTCGGAGATTCAGGTCGCGGGCTTGCGCAATTTCAAATGGGATAACGTCAAGCCGCAGGTAGACGAGATCGAGTTTCCCGACGGCAAGCGCATCATCCTCCTGTCGGAGGGGAGGCTCGTCAATCTCGGCAACGCCATGGGCCATCCGAGCTTCGTGATGAGCGCCTCTTTCACCAACCAGACGCTCGCCCAGATCGAGCTGTGGACCCATCCCGGCAAATACGAGAAGAAGGTCTACACCCTGCCGAAGCAGCTCGACGAGAAGGTGGCGCGGCTGCATCTTGCCAAAGTCGGGGCCAAGCTGACCAAGCTCAGCTCGGAGCAGGCCGACTATATCGGCGTGCCGGTCGAAGGCCCCTACAAGCCCGAAGCCTACCGCTATTAGCCGTCATCACCCCATCATTCCGGCGTAAGCCGAAATCCAGGGCAATTGGTGCTGAGCATCAACTCTGCATCCCGGCTTGCGCCGGGATGACAGCCGACGATGTCCAGGGCCCGCGATTAACCAAAGCGCGCAGCCCTGTGGGCAACGTCCCACGATGCAGCTAATCTACCCCCTGATTCGCCTTGAGGTTCGCGTGGGGCAGAGGGAGCCTCGCGTTTTAGTCTGTGGCAGCGTTTGCGGCGCGAGGCGAGGCCATGGACGGCGGCGTGGAGCACAACACGACCATGCGAACAAGCGGGGGCAAGGCGGCACCTTCATCGAGGTGGCCAAAGGTGTTGTTTCGCGTCTCCGTCCTGATCGCCCCGTTTCTGCTCCCCGTCACCGGCGCGTTCGCCGCCACTAACGATGCTGCGTTCGACGCGCGCACTCTCCTCACCCTCGGCATCAATCTCGGCATCATTGCGTTTGCCGTCGGTACGGCGATCGCGTGCTTGCGCGCCACGGAACGAGCCCGCGCGGCAAGAGCGGCAGCGACGGCGGAAGCCGATCGCTATCGCTTGAGCGAGAGCACGCTCGAGACCATCCTCGCGGCCGAGCCGCAGGCGCTGCTCATCGTTGGCGAGAGCGGCGAGCCCGAGCTCCTGGTCGCGAACCTCCCCGTCGGCCTCGGCGTGCCGCGCGAGGCGAATGCGCTGCTCGATTTCGAGGCATGGCTCGACGCCCCCTCTGCCTCGGCGCTCGATCTCGCGCTCAGGACGCTCGTGGAGAAAGGGGAAGCGCTCAACCTCATGCTCTCGACCGTGCGCGACCGGTTTGTCGAGGTCGACGGACGCGTCGCCGGGCACACTATCGTAGTCAAGGTGCGCGACCTGTTCGGGCGCAGGCTCGAGCTTGCCGAGCTTGCCGCCAAACACCGGCAGCTCGAGGACCAGGTCGCCTCGTTGCGCGCACTTCTCGCCACGCAGGCAAGCATGGGCGAACGTGCCCAGCCAGAACCCACGCCGAGCGTCGAGGCACGTTTCAGGAGCTTCGACCGGCTGGCCACGGCCTTTGCCGTGTTCGACCAGAGCCAGAGGCTCACCCATTTCAATCAGGCCTATGTCGAGCTGTGGCGGCTCGATACGGAATGGCTCTCAAGCCATCCGCGCGACGGCGAGATCCTCGACCGCTTACGCGAGGGGCGGCGGCTGCCCGAAAAAGCCGACTATCGGGAGTGGAAGAGAACGTGGCTATCCTCTTACGGCTCCAATGCCCAGGTCGAGGATTTGTGGCACCTTCCCGATGGCCGCACCCTGCACGTGATCGCCGATAGCGAGGGCGCCGGAGGGGTGACCTACCTCTACGAGAACGTCACCGAGCGGATCGCGCTCGAGAGCCGCTACAACGCGTTGATCCAGGTGCAGCGGGAGACGCTCGACACGTTGCGCGAAGGCGTCGCCGTGTTTGACCCGAACGGGCGCCTCAGGCTCTACAACCAGGCCTTTGCCGCGCTCTGGCACTTGAACCCGCGGCAGCTCGATTCCCAGCCGCATATCGAGGAGATCATCGAGGAATGCCGCGACCTTTACGACGCGCCCGAGGAATGGGAGCGGACCAAGGCAGCGGTCACCGCGATCGTCTCCGAGCGGCGTCCCTATGAGAGCCAGATCGACCGGTCTGACGGCTGCGTGCTCGCCTGCGCCGCGCTGCCGCTGCCCGACGGCGGCACCCTCCTCACCTATAACGACGTCTCGGACGCAAAGCGCATGGAGCGGGCGCTGATCGAGCGGAACGAGGCGCTGGAAGAAGCCGACCGCCTGAAGTCGACCTTCATTTCCCATGTGTCCTATGAGCTGCGCACGCCGCTCAACTCGATCCTCGGCTTTGCCCAGCTTCTCGCCAGCCCCGCCTTCGGGCCGCTGGCCGACAAGCAGCGCGAATATGTGAACGATATTCTGGCCTCGGGGATCACGCTCAGAGCCATCATCGACGACATTCTCGATCTCACCACCATCGACGCCGGCACGCTCGAGCTCCACCTCTCGCCGGTCGGCGTGCGCGAGGTGATCGATGCGGCTGCCAACGGGGTGCGCGAGCGGCTCAAGCAGAACGACATGACGCTCGACGTCTCGATCGAGCCGGGCATCGATCAGTTCGTCGCCGACGGCGCCCGGGTGACGCAAATCCTCTATAATCTGATCTCCAACGCGATCGGCTTCTCGCCCTCAGGCGGCAAGATCGCGCTCAACTGCCGCCGCGAGAATTCAATGGTCGCCTTCACTGTAGAGGATCAGGGGGTGGGCATCCCCGAGGAGTATCAGAAGGCCGTGTTCGATCGTTTCGAGAGCCGCCCGCACGGCTCGCGCCATCGCGGCACCGGACTTGGACTGTCCATGGTCAAGAGCCTCGCCGAGCTGCACGGGGGCACCGTCGATCTTTCCTCGGTCCCGGGGAAAGGGACGCGCGTCAAGGTGCTTCTGCCGCTCACCCACGAGCCCAAGCCACACGATCAGAAGGGCGAGGCCCGCCTCGACGAGCCGCGCTACAAGTCAAGCCGCGCAGGATGAGCACCGGTTGGACTCTTGACGATGTCGATCTGGTCAGGCTCGACATCATCGCGAGCCGTCTTGCTCTCGCCCTGCAATCCGGTGACGTGGTCGCGCTCTCGGGTCCGCTCGGCGCCGGCAAGACGACATTGGCGCGGGCCCTGGTTGACCGGCTCGGCGGCGAAGGCGAGGTGCCGAGCCCGACCTTCGCGCTGATGCAGCGTTACGAGACGCCCCGGCTCGTCGTCACCCATTGCGATTTCTACCGGCTGGAGCCTTCCGAGCTTGGCGAGCTCGGCCTTGACGATGCGCTCGCCGAAGGCGTTCTCCTGATCGAGTGGCCGGAGCGCGCGGGAGGCTGGCTCCCGCAAGATCGCCTCGACATCGCCATGGACGAGACGGCGACGCCGAACATGCGCCGCGTCGTTCTGACCGGCCACGGAAGCTGGGCGGCGAGGCTCGAGCGCGTCCGGGAGCTCTCCGCGTTCCTCGACAAGACTCCTTACGCCGAGGCGGGAGCCCAGCATCTGCAAGGCGATGCCTCGACGCGATCTTATGGGCGCCTCATGCTTCCGGGCCGGAGCGCCATCCTGATGAATTCGCCGCACCAGCCCGACGGACCCCCAATCCGCGACGGTAAGCCTTACTCGGCCCTGGTGCATCTGGCCGAGGACGTGACGCCGTTCGTCGCGGTCGCCGCCGCGCTCCGCGAGTGCTCGCTATCGGCGCCGGCGATCTATGCCTTCGATCTCGAGCGTGGTTTCCTCATCCTCGAGGACCTCGGAGACCAGGTGTTCGGGGCCGAGGTCGCCAGGCGGCACGATATGATTGAGCTTTGGGCGGGCGCCGTCGATGTGCTGCTCGTCCTTGCCGAGGCGCCGCCTCCTGAGCGCCTGCCGATTGAAGGCCATACCCCTTACCGGCTTCCCGGCTTCGATGGCGACGCCATGCTGACCGAAGCTTCTCTCCTCATCGATTGGTTTTGGCCGGCGCTGCACGGCAAGGAGATGCCGCAAGCCTTGCGCGAGGAGTTCACGGCGCTGTGGCGCCCTTTGCTCGAGGACGCGGCAAAGTCGGATCCTGGTTGGGTGTTGCGCGATTATCACTCCCCCAACTTAATGTGGCTGCCTAAGCGCGAAGGCGCGAAGCGGGTCGGACTCCTGGACTTCCAGGACGCCCTTAGGGGACCGCTTGCCTACGACCTCGTGTCGCTCCTCCAGGATGCCCGGCTTGACGTTCCGGAAGCGCTTGAACGGGAACAACTCGCTCGCTACTGTGCCGCCCGAAACGCGCAAAGCCCGCATTTCTCAAGCGACCAGTTCCGCCTGCTCTATGCAACGCTTGGCGCCCAACGCAACTCGAAGATCCTCGGCATCTTTGCCCGGCTGGCGAAACGTGACGGCAAGCGCGGCTATCTCGCTCATATCCCGCGGGTCGCTCGCTATCTTGAGCGCGACCTCGCCCACCCTAAGCTGGCCTCCCTACGCGGCTTCTATGCGCGCGAGCTCCCCAAGGCGAGCGACCTCCCAACGCTACCCCTCTAGAAGGGGCTGCCCCCATGAGTGAGGCGCGAGGCGCCACGGCTGAGACGGCGATGGTGCTGGCCGCCGGCTTCGGCGAGCGCATGCGGCCGCTGACTTTGCGCATGCCGAAGCCGCTCGTGCCGCTTGCCGGGCGCCCCCTCGTCGATCACGTGCTCGACCGGCTGGCGCAAGCGGGCGTCAAGACTGCCGTGGTCAACGTGCACTATCTCCCCGAGCAGCTTGAAGCTCATCTCGCCGCGCGAAAGGGGAAGGCGCCCGCGATCGTCATCTCGGACGAGCGCGGCGTGCTGCTCGACACGGGCGGCGGCACGAAGAAGGCGCTGCCACTCTTGGGACGTGGACCATTCTTCATCAATAATGCCGACTCGGTGTGGAGCGAAGGCGCCGCTCCCGCGCTGCAGCGCATGCTGAAGCTGTGGAACTCGGCCGCCATGGATTGTCTCCTTCTGCTTGCGCCCGTCGCGACCAGCATCGGCTACGGCGCCAAGGGCGACTTCTCCATGGCGCCTGATGGGAGACTCGAGCGCCGCGGGGAGCGCCAGGTCGTGCCGTTCGCCTTTGCCGGCGTTTCGCTCTGCGATGAGAGGCTGTTCAGGGACGCACCCGACGGCCGTTTCTCTTTGAACCTGTTGTGGGACCGGGCGCTGGCCAAGGGCAGGCTTTACGGGATGAGGCTCGACGGGATCTGGATGCATGTCGGCACGCCAGAGGCTCTGGCTGAGGCCGAAACGAATTTCGAGCACGAAGGTGCCTGACCCCTCGAGAGCGGGGCAGAACCTCTACACGATCCCGCCATCGGCGCCGTTCCTCACGACGCTTGCGCGCGCCGTGCTGGCGGGCGACTTGCCGCTTCCCGGCGGCGCGAAGCCGGGCCCCCTCGCCCTGCCGCTGACCACCATCTATCTCCCCACCCGGCGCGCGGCGCGCGCTCTGCGCGAAGCGTTCCTCGCCGAGGCCGACGGCGGGGCACTGCTGCTCCCCCGCATCAGGGCGCTCGGCGATCCGGACGAGGAGGCGGCGCTGATCCTCGGCGCTGGCGATGGCCTCTCTGGTGACGAGGTAATTGGCACGACCGCGATCGGGACGCTGAAGCGACGGCTAGCCCTGATCCGGCTCATCCTCGCGTGGGGATACGTCCCTCCTAAGGATGCGAAAGAGACGGAGATCGAGTCCATCCGGTGGATGAACACTCCCGGCCAAGCCTCGAGCTTGGCGGCCGACCTAGTGCGATTGATGGACTTTGTTGAATCCGAGGAGGTCGACTTCTCCGCTCTCGATAGGCTAGTCCCCGATGATTTCGCCACCCATTGGGATGCGACGGTCGAGTTCCTCAAGATCGTCACCGAGCATTGGCCGGATTACCTCGCCGACAACGGTCTCATCTCGCCCGTCGCGCGCCGCAACGAATTGATGCGGCTCGAGGCCGAGCGCCTGGCGAAGGGCGCGGCGCATCCCGTGATCGCGGCGGGCTCGACCGGCACGGTGCCTTCTACCGCTCGCCTGCTCAAGGTCATCGCTTCGCTCCCCAACGGCGCCGTGGTGCTGCCGGGGCTCGATCGCTCGCTCGACGATGTGGATTGGGCGAACCTCGCGGAGCATCCCGAGCACCCGCAAGCCGGCATGGCCGAGCTCCTGAAGAAGCTCGGAGTCGGGCGGGAAGAGGTCGCCGATGTGCCGGGGAGCGCGCCGAGCGCGATCCAGCGCGCGCGCCTTGCGCTCGTGAGCGAGGCGCTCCGGCCGGCGGAGAGCACCGAGCGTTGGCAGCACTTCCTTGCCGGGGGCGACCTCCTGTCGGATGGGCGCGCGGGCTTCGCCAACGGTCTTGCCGGCATCCGCCTCGTCGTCGCGCCAACTGCCCATGACGAGGCCGAGGCCATCGCGCTGATCCTCAAGTCGTGCATCGAGACGGAAGGCAAGACTGCGGCACTGGTGACGCCTGACCGTGTGCTGGCGCGGCGCGTTGCGGCACGGCTCAAGCGCTACGATCTCGCCATCGACGATTCCGCCGGCGTGCCGGTGGCGCGGACGGTGCCCGGCGCCTTCCTCGATCTCGTGCTCGGCGCCGTCGAGACGAATTTCGCGCCGCCCGCGCTGATGGCGCTGCTCAAGCAGCCGCTCACGCGGCTCGGCCGTAGTCCATTCGAGATGCGGAATGCCGCGCGTGCGCTCGAGCGCGGGGCCTTCCGCGATGTCTATGTTGGAGAAGGTCTTGCCGGCGCGCGCGAAGCGCTTCTCGCCGCGCGCGATCCGGACCGGCGCCGTCCCCGGCCGGCGCGCATCAGCGAGCAGGAGCAGGAAGCCGCGCTCAAGCTGGTTGCCGATCTCGACGTCGCCTTCGCGCCGCTCGCGGAGCTATTCGCGCATGAGACCGAGCAACCTACCTCGCGTCTTGCCGAGGCCCATGTCGCGGCAGCTGAGGCCCTTGCTTGCGATGTCGGGGGCTCATCCTCGCGGCTCTGGCAGGACGACGCAGGCGAGGATCTGACGACGCTCCTCGCCGAGTTGATCGAAGCTGGCGACGGCCTCGCCATCGAGCCTCGCTCCTACCCGCCCTTCTATCGGAGCCTGCTCCCCGGCGAGGTGGTCCGCCCGGCCTATCCCGCCCATCCGCGCCTCTTCATCTGGGGCCCGCTCGAAGCGCGGCTCCAGCAGCCGGATGTCGCGATCCTCGGCAGCCTCAACGAAGGGGTCTGGCCCCGCGCGCAAGAGGCAGGGCCGTGGCTCAGCCGTCCCATGCGCGAAGCACTCGGCCTCCCCGCTCCGGAGCAGATCACCGGCCGCTCGGCGCATGATTTCGCGCAAGCGCTCGGCGCTCCTAGCGTCTATCTCACCCGTGCGCTCAAGGTCGATGGCGTTCCGACGGTGCCCTCGCGCTGGCTGCAGCGGCTGCTGGCGCTGGTCGAAGCGGCGAAGCTTACGGCGCGGATCGTGCCCGAACTGCCTTTTGTCGAATGGGCGCGCGAGCGGGACCATGCTCCCTCGTTCGAGCCAGCCAAGCCGCCCCGCCCTTGCCCGCCGGTCGCCGCACGCCCGCGCGGCTTGAGTGTCACCCGCATCGAGAGATGGATCGCCAACCCTTACGAGATCTTCGCGCGCCACATCTTGAAGCTCGACAAGCTGAAGCCGCTCGGCGCCAAGCCCGACCAGGCGCTGCGCGGCACCATCGTTCACAAGACCCTGCACGACTTCGCCCGCGACCATCCCGACACGCTGCCGGACGACATCTATGGCGAGCTGATGGCGCGGGCCGACAGATATTTCACCGAACTCGGCGGTTCACCTCTGGTCGAGGCGTTCTGGCGTCCGAGCTTCGCTCGCTTCGCCCGCTGGTTCGCGGCGAGCGAGCCGGTGCGCCGGGCGCAATCCATCACCACGTTCGCCGAGGTCGATGGCGCGCTCGAGATCGTCGAGGGGTTCACGCTGAAGGCGCGCGCCGACCGCATCGATCTTGGCGAGGACGGCAGCGTCGCGATCTACGATTACAAGACGGGAGGAGCGCCGGAGCCCAAGCGCGTCGACGAGCTTGCGGCGCCGCAGCTCCCGCTCGAAGCGGTGATCGCTGAAGGCGGCGGCTTTCCCGAGCTTGGCCCACGCACCGTGAGCGCTCTCAGCTACATTCGCGCCACGGGACGCGATGAAGGCGGCGAAGAATTTCAAGCAGGTCATTCACCTGCGCCGGATCTTGCGCAAGATGCGCGCGCAAAGTTGATCCGCCTCATCGCGCGGTATGACGATCCCGCGATGCCCTATGAGGTGAAGCGCCGCCGCGGCCCAGCCTTCGCCCACGCCTATGACTATGACGATTACGCCCAACTCGCTCGCATCCAAGAATGGCTGACGCAAGAGCTCGACGAGGACTTCAGATGAGCGCGCGCGAAGCCCTCCCCGAAGAAGCCGACCGCAATCAGGCGCGCGCCTCGGATCCTGCCGCTTCGGCGTGGGTGTCGGCCAATGCCGGCACGGGCAAGACTGAGGTTCTGGTCAAGCGCGTGCAGAGGCTCCTGCTCGCCGACTTCAAGCCGGAATCGATCCTCTGCCTCACCTACACCAAGACGGCGGCGGCCGAGATGCAGAATCGCCTGCTCAAGGACCTCGCTTCCTGGGCGACCATCTCTGACGAGGAGCTTCGCGCCAAGCTTGACGCGCTGATGACGCGTGCGCCAGAGAGCGGCGAGTTGAACAAGGCGCGGCGTCTCTTTGCCACGACGCTCGAAGCCAAAGGCGGGCTCAAGATCCACACCATCCACGGATTCTGCGAGAGGCTGTTACAGCGCTTCCCGCTCGAGGCTCAGGTCACGCCTCATTTCTCGGTGCTCGACGAGCAGGGACAGGCACAGCTCCGCCGGCAGGCGTTCGATGCCGTGTTCGCGCGCGCGGCCGAAGACCGCGAGGGTGCGCTCGGTCAAGCGCTCGCGCGCGTCATCACGATTGCGAGCGAATTCTATTTCCGCAAGGTCATCGACGCAGTGCTTGCCAAGCGTTCCGAGATGGCGCGCATGATCGCCTATCACGACGGGCGCGCCGACTGGGCCGAGGCCGAAGCTCTCACGCTGAAGCACGTGCTCGGAGTTGCGGAGGCCAACGAGGAGGCGGTGATCGCCTTTATGGCCGACATCCTTTCGGATACGGACATTGACGAACTGCTTGCGGCTCTTGGGACTTATGCGTCGACCGATCAGGACTCGGAAGTCGCAGCGAGCCTCAAGGCGGCGAAAGTCCGGGTTGGCGAGTCGCGCGTAGCCGCGCTCAAGCCCATCTTCTGTACCGACAAGCACGAGCCGCGCAAGAGAGTGGCGAGCAAGGCTTTCGAGAAGGCCGCGCCCCATCTTTATGCAAGACTCGAGACGGCACGCGACCGCTTCATTCCGCTCGACCTCGTGCTCGCCAAGCTGCGTGTCGCCGAGGCGAGCGGCGCGGTGCTTATCCTCGCCGACGCGGTAATGAGCGACTACGAGCGGCGGAAGCGAGCCGAGGCCGCGCTCGATTACGACGATCTGATCGAAAGAACCCTGGACCTCCTGTCGCGCGCGGGTGCCGCGGCGTGGGTGTTGTACAAGATCGACGGCGGCATCGATCACATCCTGGTCGATGAGGCGCAAGACACCAACCCGGCGCAATGGGCGATCATCGAGCGGCTGGCCGAGGAGTTCTTCGCCGGCGCTGGCGCCACGATGCGGCCGCGCACGATCTTCGCGGTGGGCGATGAGAAGCAGTCGATCTACTCGTTCCAGGGCGCAGACCCGTCGCGGTTCGGCGAGATCGGCCGTGCCTTCCAGCGTCGCGCCGAGGCCGCCGGCCTCGGCTTCCATCAGGTCCCGCTCAACCTCTCGTTCCGCTCGACTGAGCCGGTGCTGGAGGCGGTGGACGCGGTGTTCGCCAAGCCTGACGCGGCACGGGGTCTCGTCTTCGTCGAGACGTCGGTCATCGAGCATCATGCCTTCCGCCAGGGCGAGGCCGGCCTGGTCGAGCTCTGGGCGCCCGAGAGCGAGGAAAAGCCAAACCCCGCCGACCCCTTCGCGCCGTGGGAAGAGGGCACCACGGGGGCCCGCTCGGTCGACGCGCTTTGCTTGCGCATTGCTCGGTCGATCAAGGGTTGGCTCAACTCCGAGGCGCAGCTTCTCTCGGAAGGGCGACCGATCAAGGCCGGAGATATCCTCATCCTCGTCCGCCGCCGCGATCCCTTCACCACGCCGATGATCCGCGCGCTGAAGCGCGAGGGGGTTTCGGTCGCGGGCGCCGACCGCATGAAATTGATGGACCAGCTCGCCGTTCAGGACCTCGTCGCGCTCGCTGACGTGCTGCTCATGCCTGAGGACGATCTCGCTCTCGCCATCGTGCTGAAGAGCCCGCTCTTCGGCCTCAATGACGATGCGCTGTTCGATCTCGCCTATGTAAGAGAGCCGCGCTCGCTTTGGTCAGCGCTTAAGGAGAAGTCGCGCGAGGATGCGCGTTTCACCGAAGCTTATCAACGGCTTAGCGCATGGCTCGGCCGAGCCGATCTCCTGCCGCCTTATGAGTTCTTCTCTGAGCTGCTCGGCGCTGACGGCCAGAGGATGCGCGAGCGCATGCTGGTCAGGCTGGGGCCAGAGGCGGCGGAGGCGATCGACGAATTCCTCGACCTCGCGCTCGCCTATGACCGGGATGCGGCGCCGTCATTGCAGGGCTTCATCGATCAGCGTCCGCGGCGGCGATATCGAGATCAAGCGCGACATGGAACAGGGTCGCGACGAGGTGCGTATCATGACGGTGCATGGTGCCAAGGGTCTGCAAGCGCCGATCGTGTTCCTGCCCGACACCTGCATGAATGTGCGACAGCAAGGCGTGAGGCTCTTCCCCCTGCCCCGTCCGGGCGAGCCTCCCGAGGAGGTCGCCCATCTCATCTGGGCGGCCGGCGGACGCACCGACCTCGAGGAGATCGACGAGCCCAAGGAGAGGCTGAAGCGGGCGGACCGCGAGGAGTATCACCGGCTGCTCTATGTGGCGATGACGCGGGCGCGCGACCGGCTCTATATCTGCGGCTGGCAGGGCCAGCGCGACGCGCCCGAGAAGGACTCGTGGTATCCCTTGATCGCCGAGGGGCTTGGTGGCCTTCTCACCGAAATCCCTACGACCGACGGCGTGTCCGTGCGTCGGATGGAAAGCGCACAAGAAAAGCCCATCAAGAACGACGAGCCAAGTCGCAAGGGAATCGCTGTGCCGTCTCTTCCTGACTGGGCGCGTATGCCCGCCAAGCCCGAGCGGGCGCGGCGGAAGCTCACGCCGTCGCGGCTTGCACTTTCCCCGGTCGAAGGCGCCGAGGCGCCCTTCGCCTTCCAGCCTCCGCTCGGTCCACGGGCACTCGGCGCGAATCACCGATTCGCCCGCGGGCGGCTGGTGCATGCCCTTCTCCAGCATCTGCCGGAGATCGCATCTGAGAATCAGGAACGTGCCGCGCGCGCCTTCATCTCGACGCGGGGCGCCGATCTTGCGCAGGCTTTGCAGGACGAGATACTCGCGGAGACGCTCGCTATCATCCGCGACCCGCGCTTTGCCCCCCTGTTTCAGCCTGGCAGCCTGGCTGAAGCGCCGGTGGTGGCCAAAATCGGCGAGGGCGAGGACGGTTATGAGCTCGAGGGCCAGATCGACCGGCTCGCCATCCTCGAGAACGAGCTACTGATCCTCGACTACAAGACGAATCGGCCGCCCCCCAAAGCGGTCGAAGAGGTGGCTCCGGCCTATATCGACCAGCTCGCGTCCTATCGCCTCGCGCTCAAGCGACTGTTTCCTGGACGGAGGTTGCGTGCAGCCTTGCTGTGGACCGACGGACCCAACCTCATGGAAATCCCATCAACTTCGCTTGATGGTGCGGAGATGCGTATTCTACGGCCGCGCCCCAAGCCTTGACGGCCAGAGGGTGCATACCTAGTTTCGGAACCTGACAGCCGCGTCCGGTCGTTCGGGTTGCGCTGCCGGCGATTAGGAGAAGCAAATGGCGACTGAAAAAGTATCAGACGACAATTTCGAGACCGAGGTGCTCAAGTCCTCGACACCCGTGGTCGTGGATTTCTGGGCCGAATGGTGCGGTCCGTGCCGGCAAATCGCGCCTGCTCTCGAAGAGATCGCCAAGGAGCTCAACGGCAAGGTGCGCATCACCAAGCTGAATATCGACGAGAATCCGCGCACGCCCTCGTTCTACAACGTGCGGGCGATCCCGACGCTGATCCTGTTCAAGGACGGAGAGGTCGCGGGCACGCTCAAGGGCGCCTACCCGAAGAATCAGCTCACCGCTTGGATCAACGGCACCGTCGACGCCTAGCGCTTCCACTAGCATCGGGCTTCGTCATGGCCGGGCTTGTCCGGGCATGACGAACGCTTGCGGAGGCAAGTGGCCTAGCCGTGCAGCTTGAGCACGTGGCCGGCAAGATAGAGCGAGCCGCAGATCAGGATTCGTGCCGGCTCTCCCAGAGACTCGCGCGACCGCGCCAGCGCATCGGGGACGCTGTTCGCCTCGATCACGTCGAAGCCCTCGGCCTTGGCGATGGCGGCGAGATCGCGAGCGCTGAAAGCGTTCAGCTCGTCGGGGATCGGCACCGTATAGATACGCCCGACCAGGCCCTTGAACGGGGCGATGAAGGCATGCGCGTCCTTGGTCTCCATCATGCCCCAAATGAGATGCACCGGGCGCGGCACGCGCTCGTCGAGCTCGGCGAGCGCATGCGCGATGACCTGTCCGCCAGCGGCGTTGTGTCCGCCATCGAGCCAGATTTCGGTGCCGTCTGCCACGTAAGCATGGAGCGCGCCGGCTGGGAGGCGCTCAAGCCGCGCCGGCCATTGCGCGTGCGTCAGTCCGTGCTCGAGCGCGCGAAGGGTGAGCGCGTCGCCGAACACGATGCTGGCAGCGGCGATTGCCGAGCCGGCATTGTCGATCTGGTGGCGGCCCGTGAGCCGCGGCAGGGGGAGATCGATGAGGCGCGAGGCGGTCTGGAAGACGAGCCTCCCCTGCTGCTCGAAGGCGTCGAAATCGCCGCCGGCGACGTGCAGCGGCGCGCCAATCTCATCTGCCATTCGCTCGATCACGTGAAACGCCTCATGCTCCTGACGGCCGACCACGCAAGGAACGCCGGGTTTCAGAATCCCCGCCTTCTCGGCGGCAATCGCCGCGATCGTGTCGCCGAGAAAGGAGACGTGGTCGATCGAGATCGGCGTGATGGCGGTGAGCAGTGGCTTCCCTACGACGTTGGTGGCGTCGAGCCTCCCGCCGAGCCCCGTCTCGAGCAGGAGCAGATCGGCAGGCATCTCCGAGAAGGCGAGAAACGCCGCGGCGGTCGTGATCTCGAACAAGGTGATGAGCTCCCCGCCATTGGCAGCCTCGGCGCGCGCCAGGCAATCGACGAGATAGTCCTCGCCGATCGTGCTCGCGCCATGGGGACCGGCGAGCACGATGCGCTCATGGAAATTGACGAGATGGGGCGAGGTGTAGACATGAACGCCCTTGCCCATCGCCTCGGCAATCGCGCGCAGGAAGGCGAGGAAGGAACCCTTGCCATTCGTGCCGGCGACATGGATGACCGGCGGGAGCTTCTCCTCGGGATGGCCAAGGGCGGCGAGCAGACGCTCAATGCGCCCGAGCGAGAGATCGATCGATTGCGGGTGCAGCTTCTTCAGGCGCTCGAGCAGCGTGTCGCTTGACGAGACCTTCGGGCGGGGCGCAGGGCGCCCGGCGCTGTGGGGAAGATTGGTCAAGGCCTTGAAGCCGGTCAGCTGGTCAGCGGCGGAGTGGGATTAGCGCCATTGCCGGCGCCACCCGTCAAGGCCTCATCTTCGTCGTCGTGGTCGGAGGCCTTATCGAGCCCGTTACCGCTGAGATGGATGGCGCTCGGCGGCGCTTTCACCGCTACCTTGCCGTCGATCTCCTCAGCGACCGCGATCTCGGTCCCCGGCCTGCGGTGGGTCAGAAGATTGCAGACGCGGGCGAGCGTGCCGCGGAGCTCATGACGATGCACCACCATATCGACCATGCCGTGGGCGTGGAGATATTCGGCGCGCTGGAAGCCATTCGGCAGCTGTTCGCGGATCGTCTGCTCGATGACGCGCGGGCCGGCAAAGCCGATCAGCGCGCCCGGCTCGGCGATTTGGACGTCGCCGAGCATGGCGTAAGAGGCGGTCACCCCGCCGGTCGTGGGATGGGTCAGCACTACGATGTAGGGAAGCTTAGCCTCGCGGAGCTCCTGCACCGCGACGGTGGTGCGCGGCATCTGCATGAGCGAGAGGATGCCTTCCTGCATGCGCGCGCCGCCAGACGCGGCAAATAGAATGAACGGCGTCTCGCGCTTGACGGCTGCACGCATGGAGGCGATCACGCCCTCGCCAGCGGCCGTGCCGAGCGAGCCGCCGAGAAAATCGAAATCCTGAACGGCCGCGACGATCCTCTGGCCTTCGAGGTGGCCAGATCCGGCGAGGAGGGCGTCGGCAAGGCCCGTCTTGCCGCGCGCATCCTTGAGCCGGTCGGTGTAGCGGCGCTCATCGCGGAATTTGAGCGGGTCGATAGGCACCTCGGGCAGCGGCAAGGTCTCGTACTCGCCATTGTCGAACAGAGATTTGAGCCGCGCGGAGGCCGACACCCGCATGTGATAATTGGAGCCCGGGACGACGAACTGGTTCGCCTCCAGGTCCTTGTAATAGATCATCTGCCCCGTCTCGGGGCATTTGACCCAAAGATTCTCCGGCATCTCCTTCTTGCGAAGGAAGTGGCGAATCTTGGGCCTGACGACGCTATTGATCCAGTTCACGGGTCCACGAAACTCTCAAAGAAACCAACACTCACATTGCATAACGACTAAAGCGCGGCGGCTTCGGCCGGATGACGCAGCGCCGCGGCAAGCCGTCCGACCAGGCCGAGAACTTGTGCCTTGGTGGCGTTCGTCGCATGCCCCTCGCCATCGAGGCTTTGGGCGATCGCGCCGACGAGAGCCGAACCCACGACGACAGCATCGGCAATGCCTCCGATCGCGCTCACCTGCTCTTCCGTCTTGACGCCGAAGCCGACGGCGACGGGTAAGCTCGTCTGCGCCTTGATGCGGCCGACATGGCCTTTGACGTCTGCCAAGTCCGGCGCCTTGGTACCGGTGATGCCGGCGATCGAGACGTAGTAGACAAAGCCCGACGTATTGGCGAGCACGGCCGGCAGGCGCTTGGCGTCGGTCGTGGGCGTCGCCAGCCGAATGAAATTTAGCCCCGCTTCGCTCGCCTGCGGGCGAAGCTCGGCATCCTCTTCTGGCGGCATGTCGACCACGATCAAACCGTCAACTCCAGCCTTGGCGGCATCGGCGATGAAGCGATCCACCGGATAGACATATATGGGGTTGTAGTAGCCCATTAGCACTATGGGCGTGGTGTCGTCGGCGGCGCGGAAGGCGCTCACCATGGCGAGCGTTTTTCTCATGGTCTGGCCCGCCCTTAGCGCGCGCTGCGAGGAGGCTTGGATGGCGGGCCCGTCGGCCATGGGGTCGGAGAAGGGCATGCCGAGCTCGATGATGTCGGCGCCCGCTCCCGGCAGACCTTTGAGGACGGCAAGAGAGGTGTCGTGATCGGGATCGCCGGCCGTGATGAAGGCGACGAGGCCCGCGCGCCGCTCCCGCTTCAGCTCCGCAAACTTCTTGTCGATCCGCGTCGCCACGTCAGTTTGTCCCTCGCGCTTTGGCGCTCAGATAGCTGGCAACGGAATCGAGGTCCTTATCGCCGCGTCCTGAGACATTCACCACCATCAGATGATCCTTCGGCTTCTCTGGCGCGATGTCGAGCAGGCGCGCGATCGCGTGTGCCGGCTCGAGCGCCGGGATGATGCCCTCGAGCTTGCTGCAAAGCTGGAAGGCAGCCACAGCCTCGTCGTCGGTCGCCGAGAGGAAGTTCACCCGTCTTCTCATCGTTGAGCCAGGCGTGCTCGGGCCCGATGCCCGGATAATCGAGCCCGGCCGAAATCGAATGCGCCTCCTCGATCTGGCCGTCGTCGTTCATCAGCAGATAGGTGCGATTGCCGTGCAGCACGCCAGGCCTGCCGCCGGCGATCGAGGCCGCGTGCTTGCCGCTGTCAAGACCATGGCCGGCCGCTTCCACGCCATAGATTTCGATCCCCGGCTCGTCGAGGAAGGGGTGGAACAAGCCCATGGCGTTCGAGCCGCCGCCGATGCAGGCGATGAGCGAATCCGGCAGACGGCCTTCGGCCTTCAGCATCTGCTCGCGCGTTTCGCGGCCGATGATCGATTGGAAATCGCGCACCATGGCGGGATAGGGATGCGGGCCCGCGACCGTGCCGATGCAATAGAACGTGTCGTGCACATTGGCGACCCAATCGCGCAACGCCTCGTTCATCGCATCCTTCAGCGTCTTCGAGCCCGACTCGACGGCTCTCACCTCGGCGCCGAGAATCTTCATGCGCAGCACGTTCGGCTTTTGTCGCGCCACGTCCACCGAGCCCATGTAGACGATGCACGGCAGACCGAACTTGGCGCACAAGGTGGCGGTGGCGACGCCGTGCATGCCGGCGCCGGTCTCGGCGATGATGCGCGTCTTGCCCATGCGCAACGCGAGCATGATCTGGCCGAGCACGTTGTTCACCTTGTGCGCGCCGGTGTGATTGAGCTCCTCGCGCTTGAAATAGATCTTGGCGCCGCCGCAGTGCTCAGTGAGGCGCTCGGCGAAATAGAGCGGCGACGGTCTTCCGACATAAGTCGCGAGATGACCATCCATCTCGGCCTTAAACGACGGATCGGCCTTGGCTTCGCTATAGGCGCGCTCCAGATCGAGGATCAGCGGCATCAGCGTCTCGGCGACAAAGCGGCCGCCATAGAGGCCGAAATGACCGCGCTCGTCCGGCCCGCCACGATACGTGTTCAGCGCATTCTGTGTTGGTCGCGCGCTCATGACGCCTTGGCCCGTGGTTGGGTCGTCGTCGTCTTGGCCGCGCGAATGAAGGAAGACACGAGCTTCGCGTCCTTCTCGCCACGCGCGCGCTCGACGCCCGAGGAGACGTCGACCAGCGTTGCGCCAGTTGCCTTGATCGCTTCGCCGACGGTCTCGGCCGTCAAGCCGCCCGACAGCGCGAAGGGAGGCTTTAGCCCAGCAAGAGCCTGCCAATCGAAGGGAATGCCGTTACCGCCGCTAAGTTGAGCGTCAGGCGAGGCCTTGGCATCGAAGAGGATGTAATCGGCGCATTCCGCATAGTCGCTTGCCCGCCTCGCATCGGCGGCTTCCGCGACGGAAATCGCCTTCATGACGGGAAGGCCCGTCATGGCCTTGATGGCGGCCACGCGCTCAGGCGTCTCATTGCCGTGAAGCTGGATGAAGTCGGGGCGGACCCGCTCGGCCGCGCCCGCAACCAGCTCATCGTCCGGATCGACCATGACGGCGACAGTGCCGATCTTGCCGCGAGCGATGGCGGCTAGCACGCGCGCCTCCTCGAGTTCGACATAGCGGGGGCTCTTGGGGATGAGGACAAGCCCGATGAAATCGGCGCCGGCTCGTGCCGCTTCCTCGATAATGGCAGGCGTCCGCACGCCGCAGATTTTGACCTTGACCGGCACTTCAGGCTCTTAAGGTGAAGGGTTGGCGGCTCAAAAAGGCTCGCGCGGCGCCACCCTATGAAATCTGCGGCTCCAAGTCCACCGCAGTGCAACATAAATGGGGAGTCGAGGCGCAGAAATCGAGCGGAATGCTAGTCAGCGGGTAAACGGGCACGGTCGCGGTTGGAATCGAGGCCTTCCAGCTCCTTCTCAAGCCGGTCGACTTGCCGGCGCCAGTCCCGCGCCTGACGCGCCTCCTCACGGGCCATCCGCCGCCACTTGCCCTGCGTGAACCAGGTGGCGATGCCTCCTACGATCAGCCCGCAGGCGAACACGCCAAGCACGAGCAGGAAGAGCGGCGCCTCGATGGCGACGCTCGGGTCGAGACCGCCGAAGGGGTCGAGGGTGAGCTCGACGGGCTTCCGGTTCACCACGGCAAGCGCGATCAGCACCACGGCGAGCGGAACGACGATGAAGCCGAGAGCGATCTTACGCCACAAGGGGGCTGCTCCTAGGAAGGGCCTAAGGTCAAAAACGCCAGGAACGCCCGCAAGGCCTTGCGCCTTAAGGGTTCAGCCGCTCGCGCAGCTCCTTGCCGGTCTTGAAGAAGGGCACGTATTTGTCCTCGACGAAGACCGTGTCCCCCGTGCGGGGATTGCGTCCCTGTCGAGCTGCCCGATGCTTCACCGTGAAGGCGCCGAACCCGCGTAGCTCCACCCGGTCGCCACGCGCGAGCGCGCCCGTGATCTCGTCGAGCACAATGTTGATGATGCGCTCAACGTCGCGATGGAAGAGATGCGGATTTGCGGCGGCAACTTTCTGAATCAACTCGGACTTGATCATGAGATGCCCCACCGGCGCGGTTCTATGCCGCTGCCGTACCCCCCGCTAGCTGGACGCAGGGTGCCAAACCGAGACCAGACCGTCAAGCTTAAGGGTTGCGGTAACTTGGCCGAACACGCCCACGATTTTCTCAGCCGAGATACCCGCCAATGCGGCCATCGACCCAAAGAACCAGCCAAATAGGCCGGAGCTTTCCTCCTCCGGCTTCCAGTCGACGATCTTCAGGCCCGACGGCACCTTCCGCTCCTTGCTGAGCCAGGCCGTCGCGGCCCTCTCGTCGCCGATTTGGTCGACGAGCTTGAACTCGACTGCTTGGCGCCCGGAATAGATGCGCCCATCAGTGAGCCCCGGAACGGCGGAGGGATCGATCTTGCGGCGGTCGGCGACGAGATTGACGAACCAGGTCTTGGCCTCCTGCACCATCTCCTCGGAGAGAGCGAGCGTCTTCTCATTGATCGGCTCGAAGGGGCTCGGCACCGCCTTCAACGGTCCACTCTTCACCTCCTCGACCTTGACGCCGAGCGTGTGCAAGAGCTCCGTCACATCGGCCCATTGGAAGATCACGCCGACCGAGCCGGTGATGGTGTTGCCGTAGACGAAGATGCGGTCGGTGGCGAGCGCGGCGATATAGGCCGCCGAGGTGGCAAGCGTGCCGCACACGGCGACCACCGGCTTCTTTGCGGCAAGCCTCCTGATCGCGTCGTACATGGCCTCGCCGCCCGTCGTGGTCCCGCCCGGGCTATTGATGTCGAGGATCACCGCCTTGACCTGGTCGGACTTGCCGACCTTGTCGAACAGCTCGTTCATCTTGCGATCGTCGGTGATGATGCCGGAGACGTCGATGCGGGCGATGTGGGGCAAGAGGCCGGCAGAGCTTGCGAGGTTCTTGTCGCTCAGCAAGAGCGCGCCGAAAAAGAGGAGCGCGAACAGTACGGCCGCGATGCGCCAAGCGGTGAGCCGCCGCTTGAGACGGCGGCGGTCGATTATGCTGACGGCGTCGAGAACCATGATTCCTCGCTCACGGAGCCGAGCACGCTAAGAGTGCGAGCTGGGGGCGCCGCGAGAGGCGACGCCTAACGCTCTACTCGTCCGCGTCCTGCTCGGTGTCGGCATCCTCTTTGGCGGCGCGCTTCCGCTTCGGCTTGGCTGGCGTCTCCTCGCCCTCCTCGCCTTTGGCCTTGTTCAACGCAGCCCCTAGGATGTCGCCGAGCGACGCGCCGGAATCGGTCGAGCCGTATTGCGCGACGGCCTCTTTTTCCTCTGCGATCTCGAGCGCCTTGATCGACACAGAAACCTTGCGCGCCTTGGGATCGACCTGCGTCACCACCGCGTCGAACTTCTCGCCGACGCCGAAGCGGTCGGGCCTCTGCTCGGACCGGTCGCGCGAGAGATCGGACCTCCTGACGAAGCTGGTGAGGTCATGGTCGATGAGCTTCACGTCGATGCCATTCTCCTTCACCTGAAGCACCTCGCAGGTGACGCGCATGCCCTTCTTGAGCTTGGCGGACGGCGCGCCGGAGGCGAACGGGTCGGCGGTGATCTGCTTGATGCCGAGACTAATGCGCTCCTTGTCGGAGTCCGCCTCGAGCACCACGGCCTTGGCGGTGTCGCCCTTCTTATAGTCCTTGAGCGCTTCCTCGCCGGGCTTGGTCCAGTCGAGGTCGGACAGATGCACCATGCCGTCGATGCCGCCATCGAGCCCGACGAACAAGCCGAACTCGGTGATGTTGCGGATCTGGCCCTCGATGACGGAGCCCGGCGGATGATTGTTGGCAAAGGCGACCCACGGATTCTCCTGGGTCTGCTTCAGGCCGAGAGAGATGCGGCGCTTGTCGGGGTCGACCTCGAGCACCTGCACCTCGACCTCCTGGCTCGTCGAGATGATCTTGCCGGGATGGATGTTCTTCTTGGTCCAGCTCATCTCCGAGACGTGGATCAAGCCCTCGACGCCGGGCTCGAGCTCGACGAAGGCGCCGTAGTCGGTGATGTTGGTGACCGTGCCCTTGAACCGCGAGCCGACCGGATATTTGGCGGCGATGTTCTGCCAGGGGTCGGCCTCGAGCTGCTTGATGCCGAGGCTGATGCGCTGGGTCTCGGGATTGATGCGGATGATCTGCACCTTCACCGTATCGCCGACATTGACGATCTCGCTCGGATGATTGACGCGTCTCCATGCCATGTCGGTGACATGGAGGAGGCCGTCGATGCCGCCGAGATCGATGAAGGCGCCGTAGTCGGTGATGTTCTTGACCACGCCGTCGATGACCTGGCCCTCCTCGAGGCGGGCGACGATCTCGCTGCGCTTCTCGGCGCGGGTCTCTTCGAGCACCGAGCGGCGCGATACGACGATATTGCCGCGGCGGCGATCCATTTTCAGGATCTGGAAGGGCTGCGGTTGGTTCATCAACGGGCCCACGTCGCGGATCGGGCGAATGTCGACCTGGCTGCCGGGCAGGAAGGCCACGGCGCCGTCGAGATCGACGGTGAAGCCGCCCTTGACGCGATTGAAGATCACGCCCTCGACGCGCTCGTTCGCCTTGTACTTCTCCTCGAGCCTGGTCCAGCTCTCCTCGCGGCGCGCCTTCTCGCGCGACAGCACGGCCTCGCCGGCCGAATTCTCCACGCGCTCGAGATAGACGTCGACCTCGTCGCCGACCGACAGATCGTGCGCCCGGCCCGAAACGCCGAATTCCTTGAGGGGAATGCGGCCTTCGGTCTTGAGACCGACATCGATGACCGCAACGTCCTTCTCGATGGCGACGACGGTGCCCTTGACCACACTGCCTTCCTGGAGGGCCGTTCCGGTGAGCAACTCCTCGAGAAGAGCTGCGAACTCGTCGCGGCTCGGATGGCTTATGCTCGCTTGCGGCTCGGTCATCTAGGCTCCTACTCGTCGTCCCATCATAGCTACGATCCTCCTCAGGCCTCGGAGAGGCCACAACCAGATCTCTTTACCACGGAAGCGGTCACAAGCCCGGCTCGCAGCGGCCCGTTCACGGCCACTAGCGCCTCCGCTTGCTCGCCCGCGGAAAACCTCGAAAAGTGGTGCGCCAATGCAAAATGGGCAGGAGCCTCAAACGGCCTGCCCGGCATGGCCCATCGCAGCATCAATAAGTTCGATGGCTGCCCTGAACGCGGCGTCTATATCCAAATTCGTGGTGTCGAGCAAGACTGCGTCTTCCGCCATGCGGAGGGGCGCCGCGGCCCGGTTCTTGTCGCGCTCGTCGCGCCGCCTGATATCGGCCAGCACTTCGGCCTCCGTGATAGGGCTTCCGGTCTGCTTTAGCTCGAGAAAACGTCGCCGTGCGCGCTCTTCTGGGGCGGCGGTAACGAACAGCTTCACGTCGGCGTCGGGGCAAATGACCGTGCCGATATCGCGGCCATCGAGCACGGCACCCTCTTGCCGTCGGGCAACGGCCCGCTGATAGCCGAGCAGCACCTCACGTACCTCGGGATGGCGGGCGACCACTGAGGCCGTCTCGCCGAGCTCTTGCGCCCGCAAATGGGGGTCTGAGAGGGAGGCGGGGTCGAGCCCGCGAGCTGCCGAAGCGGCCGCTGCGCTATCGGCCGGGTCGCCGCCGCGTGCCAGCGTATCGCGGGCCACGGCGCGGTAGAGCGTGCCGGTATCGAGATGAGCGAGACGGTAATAGGCGGCGACACGCTTACCGAGAGTGCCCTTGCCCGAAGCCGCAGGACCATCGATGGCAATGATCATGCGGCGCCCTTCGCGCGGGCGATGCCGGCGCGGATCAGCTCGGCGGCCTCGCTCGGCTCGGCCCAGCGTTGCAACTTCGCCCATTTGCCCTTCTCGAGATCCTTGTAGTGCTCGAAGAAGTGCGCGATCTGCTCCATCACGATCTCAGGCAGGTCGCGATAACTGCCGACCCGCTTATAGAAAGGATGCAGCTTGTCAGTGGGGACGGCGATGATCTTCTCATCGATCCCCTTCTCGTCCTCCATGAGGAGAGCGCCGATCGGCCGAGCGCGAACCACGACGCCCGGCGCCACCGGCGTCGGCGAGACGACGAGGCAATCGACCGGATCGCCGTCCTCGGAGAGCGTGTGGGGGATGAACCCGTAATTCGCCGGATAGAACATGGCGGTATGCAGGAAGCGATCGACGAACATGGCGCCCGACGCCTTGTCGAGCTCATATTTGACGGGTGCGCCGCCCTGCGGAATCTCGATGATGACGTTGACCTCGTGAGGAGGATTGTCGCCGACCGGAATGCTTGCAATGTCCATGACGAGATGACCTCAAAATAGTCGTTGGTTTGCGCTTAAGAGAACGTGGCGCCGAGCTTCGTCATCAGCGCGCGAAAATCGGGAAAGCTCGTCGCGATCATGGTCGCGTCATCGACGGTGACCGGATCACGCGCGCCAAGCCCAAGCGTTAGGAAGGCCATGGCGATGCGATGGTCCATATGCGTCTCGACCATGCCGCCGCCTTTGACCTCGCCTTTTCCATACACGATCAGGTCGTCGCCCTCGACACGGGCCTCGACCCCGCAGGCCTTGAGCCCGGCCTCGGTCGCGGCGAGGCGGTCGCTCTCCTTCACCTTGAGCTCCGACAGGCCTTCCATGCGCGTCTCTCCTTCCGCGAAGGCCGCGAGACAAGCGAGCATCGGATATTCGTCGATCATCGCGGGCGCACGCCGGGCCGGTACGCGCACTCCCGTGAGCCCGCTCGCCCTGACGCGGAGATCGGCGGCCGGCTCGCCGCCTTCATGGCGAAGATCGAGGAGCTCGATGCTTCCCCCCATCTCCCGCACGGTCTCGACGAAGCCGCTCCTAGTTGGGTTCATCAGCACGCCTTCGATGGTGATGTCAGAGCCTTCCGTGATCAATCCAGCGGCGATGAGGAAGGCGGCGGAGCTCGGATCGCCCGGCACGGCAATCGCGGTGCCATGAAGCTCGGCATCGCCGCAAATGGTGATGGCTCTGCCCTCACCCCGCTCGTCGGCGACGAGCTCGGCCCCGAAATAGCCAAGCATGCGTTCGGTGTGGTCGCGCGTGGGTAGAGGCTCGATCACGGTGGTGCGGCCTGGGGCATGCATGCCAGCGAGAAGGATGGCCGACTTCACTTGCGCCGACGGCACCGGCAGCTCGTAGACGATGGGGATGAGGTCCTCGGTGCCGCGAATCCTCAGCGGCAGAGTGGCTCGCGGATCCTCGACCTCAAGCCCCATCAGGTTGAGCGGCTGGAGCACCCGACCCATCGGCCTTCGGCACAAAGATGCATCGCCGGTGAGCTCGACCTCGATGGGATTGCCGGCGACGGCGCCCAACATGAGGCGGCTGCCCGTTCCGGAATTGCCAAAGTCGAGCGGCGCGCGCGGCGAAAGCAGGCCGCCCACGCCCTGTCCGGTCACCTCGACCGTCCCGTTAGAGCGTCTCACCACAGCGCCGAGCGCGGCAACAGCCTTGGCCGTCGCCAATACGTCCTCGGCCTCGAGCAGCCCGGTGATGCGGGTTCGCCCCGTGGCCAGCGCCCCGAGGATCAAGGCGCGATGGGAAATCGACTTGTCGCCCGGCACGCGCGCCCGCCCGGAAAGGCGTGTGGAGCGGGTTGAGGTCAAGGACTGCGGCATAGGCTCTCTTTTTTCGCGTATTTTTGCGCTCGATTAGCTTTTGACAGCACAGGTCCGGCGTGGCAATGGGGAGCGCAACTCAATCAAGCATCGAGGAGTGTCAATGTCGAAACCCGCACGGGGAGCCAAGCGCGTTTGCCCGAACTGTGGGGCGCGGTTTTACGACTTGAACCGCACGCCGATTACCTGTCCCGTCTGCCAGGCCGTATATCAGGTGACGCCGCCCACCTCGCGGCGCGGGGAGCGCGCAGCACCGGAACCACGCAAGGTCGTCCAGCCCGAGGTCGAAGCGCCGGTGGTAGAGACCGCAGACGTCATCAGCCTTGAAGAGGTAGAGGAGGCCGGCGCCGACGTTCCAGCTGAGGAGGACGAGGAGATCGTCGATCTCGGCGACGATGCGCCTGAGATTCCGGCCGCCGGCGAGGACGACACCTTCCTCGAGGAAGAAGAGGAAGGCGAGGCCGACGTCTCGGGCATTGTCGGAACGCCCGGTGAGGAGACCTAGGTCCAGCGAGTGAACGCAGGATACGAGAAGGTCCTCTCGCGTCCGTTGCGGCTACGCATTTCTCTTGAACCGGCAAGTGGCCGGGCCTAAGTCAGTGGCCCGGCTCGGGAGCGACCGAATAGCCAGTTTCCCCGCTTTTCGGTCTGCCTTCTGACTTCAAGGGGCCATAGCTCAGTTGGGAGAGCGCGTGAATGGCATTCACGAGGTCGGCGGTTCGATCCCGCCTGGCTCCACCAAATTCCTGAACAAATTCGGCGTATCGTCCTGTGCTCAGCGGGCAACACTCGCGAAGCATTTTCAGTGGGGCATGGAATAAGCCTGGACCCGAGTGGTACTGTCGCTCGGGCGTGAGTTGCGGGGGCGTGGGCCACGCCAAATAGGAGGGTCTGATGACCTACATGCTATTCATCTTAGCCATGGGCCCAATGTCGGCGGCAGGAATTTACAATCCGCAGGTCGTAGACCGTCATAACCGCTGTATTGTCGAGCCAGGCTCATTTGACGCGCTCTACTGTCCGGCGCCCACGACAATTCCTGCTCATCCGCATCGCAAGAGATAAGTCGGGCAGGAGAGCAACGCGGCGGCTTTCCGGTTCGCACGCGCGTCCTAATGTGGACGCGGCCTGAGGTAAGCGGCGACCTGATCATTCTCCGTGGTCGGGAGGCGGAATTGCCGTCAACCACCCGAGAATCGGCTTAACCAGAAGCGATTCGGCTAGTCGGCGCATCGGGGGCAATGCCCTCCGCACTTTCCTCGCGCCGAGGCGCCTTTTTGCGATCCCGCGTTAGCGCGCGGCGCGCCGGCTGCTCGATGAAGCGGTGCGCCAAATGCGAGGCAATCAAGAGCGTCACAAGGATAAGCACGAGCAACTTGTTGCCGTGGAGGTGGAGGCCGAGAAGGGCGCTGATGGTCCTCCAGAGATACATCGCCGGCTTTTGCAGCAGGTAAAGGCCGAACGAAATCTCGCCGAGATAGACCATCGAGCGGGAGCCGAGAATCCGCTCGGTAAAGAAGCCCTGTCCCACCGCGCCACAGAGAACGATGGCTCCCGTTAAGAGCAGCAACAGGGTTGACCGGTAGCAATCATAATCGGACACGCCGAGGACGAACGCGGCCAGCACATCGAGCGCAAGCAAGAGAGGCAGGATCAAGCTTGCCGCGCGGCCTAGTCCCTCGGGGGCGCGCCAAAAGATCATCGCGGCCAGAACCCCGATAAGAAAAATCTGCCCGTAATGCGTGATCGCGATTCTTTCGCCAGGATAGCCGAGCGTCCACAGCGCGAGGATCACGCCAATGCAGACCGCGACGAGGGCGGACTCTTTGTACCTGTCGGAAAGCGCAGCGTAGAGCAGCCACAGGCCGATGAAGGCCGCGTAAAACTGGAACTCAACGCTGATCGACCACAGCGTCATCCCACTGCCGAACAGAAGAAGATGCTTCGCGGCACCAAGAGCATCGAGATGGAAGGGGAACTTGCCGTCGAAATGGTAGATGAGTGCCGAGCCGATCACGACGATGGCAAACAGAGGAAAAATCCTGGCGAAGCGCGCGCGAACGAAACGCCAGGTGGATGCGGCCGTGGCGTCTTGACGAAGATAGAGGTTCGCCATGAGCAGCCCGCTCAAACAGAAGAACAGCATCACGCCGAGTTGTCCTGTTCGGGCGTCTACCAAAACTCTCGGCAGCAACCCTTTCGACGACAGATGCATTCCAAGCACTGCGAGGGCCGCGATCGCCCTCAGCCCGTTGAGTGCCGGGATGAATTGAGTGTCCCTTGGCTGACGCACCGTCGCAACGTCCCCCGTTGCGCCACCAAGCGGGTTGGAAAGCTCTTGATGACCTTAGGGAAAATAGGCCGCAAAATAGACGGATTGGTGGCGTTTGCGTGTAAGCTTCCGGTAAGCCAACTGATGGCATTCACGAGATCGCGGTTCTCTGCGGTCAACCAGTCGCCTCGGGGTCGTCCAGCATGCGACGTTTTGCGCGGCATAATTATCTGGAGCTTCCGCCGGTGGCAACGCCTTCGGTGGCGATGGGGGCGCTCGCCCTCGGAGCCCTCGCGCTCGGCGCCTTGGCGATCGGAGCGCTCGCCATCGGGCGCTTGCGCATCCTGAGAGCCGACGCCGACAGGCTGCATCTCGGCACGGTCGAGATCGACGACCTGACCGTCAAGCGTCTGCGCGTCATCGAGACCGCGGGTGAAGAGGACGAATCTGGGGAGGCCTGAGTGGGCTTGCTCCTCAGATCGTAAGCTCGGCAAAGAACGTGCGCCGCTCTTCCTGCAATGCTCGCCGCGCCCCGCTCAATCCCTGCACGAGCATAGGATCGGCGATCTTAGGGTGTCCTGACTTGAAGGGCGGAGCTGGATCGTATTGTAGCATCAGCTCGATCTCCGCGGCTCGCCTCTGACCTGAAATCTCACCGACGAGAGCGAGCGCGAAGTCGATGCCGGCGGTGATGCCGGCGCTCGTGATCCTGTTCCTGTCCTTGACCACGCGCTCGTCCACGGGGATTGCGCCAACGAGCGGGAGGAGGTCGAGGCTCAGCCAATGCGTCGTGGCGCGGTAGCCTTTCAGCAGGCCGGCAGCGCCGATGAGAAGCGCGCCGGTGCACACCGAGGTAACGAAACGCGCCGCGGCGCCCTGGCGCTTGAGGAAATCGATCGTGGCAGCATCGGAGGCTGCTTGTACGATCCCGGTCCCTCCCGGCACGCAGAGAATGTCGAGGTCAGGCGCCGCGGCGAAATCCACATCGGCCACGAGGGTCAGGCCGAGCTCGCCCGCTACCGCGCCCTTCGTCTTGGCGATGAGCAGAACCTCGAGCTCGGGCGCGCGGGCAAACACCTCGTAGGGACCGACAGCATCGAGCGGGGTCACTCCGGGAAACAAGACGAGGCCTGTTTTGAGGCGGTCCGCTCCGCTCGTCATGGCTAGCCGCCGGCCACGGCGACGATGATATTGGCGGCGCGCGCCGCCGCGACCCGCGCCGGCAGGTCCTGATCGTAGGCGCCCGGAACGATGAGGATCGTGTCGCCCGGCGAGGCGGCCTCAACCGCGCGCCCCACGGAGCTGAAGGCGGTGGCAAGGCTCTGCCCGTCATCGGCATCGTTGCCCTGCTTTGCGCTGACATACCAGATCATGGCGTGAAGAAAATCCGCACGAAGACGTGAACCAGGGTGAAAGCTTAGTCGAAGGCGGCGCGCGGGGATAGACGGGGCGCGTGCGCCGGCCCGTCTGCTTGAATTTGTGCTGCATTTTCCCCATATGCGGAACCGAGTTGAGTTGCTCGGTGCCGCGGCGGCCCGAGCATTTCCTGAGGTGCGGGGAGCGCCTCAAGAACGCCACCGGCAGGGCGCAGCCGCGCATGAAAGGCGTTCGCTCAGATGTCGCGCATGACCATTCTCGACGGAGATCTCTGGCTCAGCCTCGCAGCCGAACGTGCGTTGCGCGGCGCGGCGAAGGGCGGCTCGGGCTATCCGCCTTACAACATCGAGCTGTTGACGGGCGACGAGACCCTGCGCATCACTCTTGCCGTCGCAGGTTTCAGGCAGGAGGAGCTCGAGGTCAGCGTCGAGGACGGAGCGCTTGTCGTCTCTGGCAGGCAGCGCGACGACGAGACCAAGGATTATCTGCATCGCGGCATCGCCGCGCGCCAGTTCAAGCGAAGCTTCGCGCTCGCCCCTGGCGTCGAGGTGCGCAAGGCGGAGCTGAACAACGGACTGCTCGCGATCGAGCTTGAGCGGCCGCGCAAGGAGACAAGGGTACAGAAGGTCGGCATTCTTACCGCCGACTGAAAGTGAAGATTTCTGACGTGCCTTCGCCAAAGCCCCTCTTAAGGAGGAGTAGAGTTTGATGAACGAATACGAAGAAGAAGACTATCTCACGCACGCTCCCATGAGCCGTCGCGAGCTTGCGCAACTTGGCGATGGCGAAGTGGCCTATATCAAGCAGCTCGAGCCTGAAGTGGCCGAGAAGCTGTTTCCGGCGCTCGAGAACGCGCCAAAGGGCATCGATCTCTTCGCCGTCCTTGGCGCCGACGGCACCCCCCTCGCTTTGACCGATAGCCGCAAGGCGGCCATCGCCAATGCCATCGAGAACGACCTCGTGCCGGTCAGCGTGCACTGAGTCTTTGTCTCTGGCGGCGTTTCCTCTCATCGCGAGCCGTAGTAGGGTTTCGCGCCCTGTCCCTTGAGCGGGGCGCGGAGCTTGCGTCAGGGATTCTGCTGATGAGAGGCTGCTCGCGGAGGGAATTCCTGCGCCAAACCAGCGTGACCCTCGCCATGGCTGCGCTCGCCTCGGGTATTTCCCGTGCGGGCGCTGTCGAGCCGCAATCTCCCGACGCGACGGCCTTCATCGATGCTTCCGGCGACGAGCTGGTGCTCAGCAACAGGCCGCTCTCTTGGTGGATCGAGAGCTTCGGGCTGCCGCTGCATATCTCCTACGCCCCTGACATCACAGCGAACCTGCTTGCCTACAAGGACGTCTTCGCGCGGCTCTATCCCAAGGGCGAAGTGCGCTACGCCGGCAAGGCCTCGACCCATCCTGCCGTGTTCAGGCTGGCGGCGATGGCCGATGTCGGGATCGACGTCGCCTCTCCTTACGAGACCCGCTGCGCGCTCGAGGCCGGCGTTCCGCCGGAGAAGCTCGACGTAAACGGCAATTCCAAGGACGACGACCTTCTGCATCTCGCGATCGAGAAGAACATGCTGATCATCGCCGACAGCATCGCCGAGCTCGAGCGCGTCGCGGAGCTTTCCAAGGACCACGAGACGGTGCCGCGCGTGGTGCTGCGGGTCACCGGATTCCCTCTCGACACGGTCACCTCGCCCGCCATCTTCACGGCCGGCGAGTGGAGCAAGTTCGGCATCCTCATCGCCGACATTCCCTCGGTGATTGCGCGGCTCGATGAGATGCCGGTCAAGGTCCTCGGCTTCCACACCCATATCGGCAGTCAGATTACCGATCTTGCGGCCTATCAGTTGGTCTTGGGAAAGCTGCTCGAGCTCGGGGCCACGCTGCAGGAGGCCGGGCATGAGTTCGAGGTGGTCAATATCGGCGGCGGCTTCCCTGTCTCTTACGTGACGCAAGACGAGTGGGACGAGATCCTGAGGCGCATCCGTGACGGCTTTCTCGCCGCCAAGGCCGGCGATCCGAGCAAGATCTATCTCTGGGGCAATGCGCCGGGCGGCTTCACCATGGGTGATGACGGCATGCCGACCACGCATTGGGAAGGCGAGCTGTTCACCGCGCCCTACGCCAAGGAGGCCATGCTCGAAGCCATCCTCACCAACGACATCACCGTGAACGGCCGGACCACGAAGGGAATCGAGGCACTCGCCGCGGCGGGATCGCCGGCCTTGATGATCGAGCCTGGGCGGTCGATCGTCAGTGATAGCGGCATCACTCTGGCCCGCGTCGCTTTCGAGAAGAGGATCGCCGGCTTGCACAATCTCATCAGCCTCGATCTCGGCGTGGTCAATTATTGCGAACCCATGGTGGCGCTCCCGGCGCGCCACTGGGCGCTTGCCACCGGGCTCAAGCAGCGCGACCCCGAGCCGTTCGAGACCTTCATCGCGGGAAATCTCTGTTTCTCGGCCGACATGCTGTCACGGCTGAAAATCGGGTTCCCGCGCAGGCCGGGGCGCGGCGACGTGGTCCTTATCTCATCGACCGGCGCGTACAACCCGACCTTCTTTGCCTCCAACGCCAATTCCTTCCCTCGGCCTGCGCGCATCCTGCTCGAGGCCAACGGCGATTGGACCTATCTGAAACGCGCCGATAGCTATCAAGAAATTTTCTCCTAGCGTCCCAATCAACGGTGAGGCCCGCATGCGACCGACGACGCCCGCAAAATTCGTTCTCAAAGCTGCGATCGCTCTCGCGGTCGTCTCAACGCTTTGGCCGGCAAGCGCGCGCGCCGATGCGCTGCTCGACGAGATGGTCGAGTTCACCGGGCAGGTCTTTATCCTCGACACCAAGGTGCCGGCGGTCGTCATCGGCGCGCTCAGAGACGGCGAGATCGCGGTCAGAGGCTTCGGTGAACGAGCCGGGCCCGGCAGCCCCCGGCCCGACGGCGACACGATCTTGCGCATCGGCTCGATCACCAAGGTCTTCACCGGCGACGTCCTCGCCCATCTCGTCGCCGACGGCACGGTGGGACTTGCCGATCCGCTGACGAAGTGGCAGCCCGATTTCGGACCGGGCGTGAACGGGAACGTGGCTCGCGTCACCTTGCTCGATCTTGCCACGCAATCAGGCGGCTTCCCGCGCGAGGTCCCGCACGAGCCGGGCCCCGCCAACGACCCCTTCTCGACCATCACGCGCGATGCCTTCGCCAATTGGACGAAGACGGAGCCCCTCCTCTTCCCGCCAGGCTCCTCGATCCTCTATTCGAATTTCGGCTTCGACCTGCTCGCCATGGCCATGTCGGCCGCCGCCAAGAAGCCCTATCCCGACCTGCTCAAGGAGCACATCACCGGTCCGCTCGACATGAAGGACACGGGCTTCATGCTCACCGACGAGCAGAAGTCGCGGTTGATGGTGGGCCACGACTTCGACGGTAAGCCGCTTGCTGCCGTGCCGACCGGCGACGTCATCGTCGGCTCGGGCGGCATCTACTCGACGGCGAACGATCTCTTGACATGGATGAAGTGGCATCTCGACCGCTTCAACCCGAACGACGCCTCGGCGCGCGCGCTCGATCACGCACTCTACCTCAATCGCGACGGGCTCAAGACGGTGTCGGGCATGGACGAGTCGGGTCACATGGACGCGATGGGGCTGGGCTGGGTCGGGATGATGGCGAAGGACGACCGTCCGTTCGTCCTGCAAAAGGCAGGCGGGCTCCAGGGCACGTTCACCTATATCGCGTTCGCGCCGGCGCGCGGCACGGCGGTGTTCATCGCGATCAACAAGTTCGATTTCGGCGCCGCCCTCGCCATGGGTCAGTTCGCCAACGAGCTGAGCTCGCCCCGCGCTAAGCGGCGTGCGAGGCGGCTTCCTCGGTGAGCACGGCGTAGAGTGCGGCGGCATCCTTCGACGCGCGGAGCTTCTCCACCGCGACCCCATCGCGCAACAGACGCGAGATGCGCGCGAGCGCCTTGAGATGATCGGCGCCGGCGCCCTCCGGGGCGAGCAGCAGGAACACGATATCGACCGGATCGCCATCAACGGCATCGAAGTCGATCGGCTCGGCTAGCCTTGCGAAGATGCCGACGATGCGCTTCAACCCGGCGAACTTGCCGTGGGGAATGGCGATGCCCTGGCCGAGCCCGGTCGAGCCCAGCCGCTCGCGCTGCAGCAGAACATCGAAGATGTAGCGCTCCTCGAGCCCGGTGAGGCGCGCAGCACGCGAAGAAAGCTCCTGCAGGAGCTGCTTCTTGTTCTTCGCCTTGAGCGAGGGAATCACAGCCTCGGGTGAAATGACGTCACCTAGATGCATTGCCTTATCCCATCCAGTAGGGGGAACGACGGAAGTCGTTGCCGCTTAGCGCCGACCGCGCGCTTTCTTGGCTCTTGGACGCGATGGCGCCTCGCTGGTCGAGCGGGACGGCGTCGCGGGATCGATCCAGCCGATATTTCCGTCCTCGCGCCGATAGACCACGTTGATCTCGCCGTGGCTGGCGTTGCGGAACACAACGAAAGGCTGGTCGGAGAGGTCCATCTGCATCACGGCGTCGGCGACCGCCATCTCGTGAACTGGGGTCTTCGCTTCGGCAATGATGATCGGATTGTCCTCATCGCGTTCCTCCTGCTCCTCTTGCGAGGCTTGGATGACGTAAGACACGGCTTGTGTCTGCTTGCGTGGGGTCTCCCCGCCCCCATGCCGTTTGAGCCTTGACTTGTACCGGCGGACTCGCGTCTCGAGCCGTTCGCAAGCGCGGTCTGCGCTCTGATACGCGTCAGGCGCGACGCCATGGGCCTCGAGACTCATGCCCTGCCACAAATGAATCGTGCAATTGGTCCGAAAATCCCCGTGCTCCTTCTCGATGCGCACATGTCCGGTGGGCTCGCGCCCGATGAATTTATCAACGGTGTGCACAACACGCTCCTGGACGTAACTGCGCAGCGCGTCTCCGACGTCCAGATTCTTTCCGGTAACTTTTATCGTCATCGCCCTAGGGAAGACTTTTCGAAAGCCCCTTTACGTCACGCTTCCCAGGATTTGCCGCTGTTTCCGGGAGACGATTCTCGCTCCGGCCTATAACGCCCGAGCGCCCAACCTCGTTCAGTCTCCACCTAAGGGGGCGGAAGCTAGACCGCGCATAAAGAGGTGTCAAACCATCTATTTCGCCGCCGCCTCTTTACACGATTGTCGCGTTTCACCAAGGCTTTACCTATGCCTCAGGCGCTTGCGCCAAGCGCGATTTTCTTCAGCCGGCGGCGCTGTACCGATGATGGTATGCGCAGCGCCTCGCGATATTTGGCGACAGTGCGGCGCGCGATGTCGATGCCGTCATCCTTGAGCCGTTCGACGATCTTGTCGTCGGACAGCACATCGCTCGGCGGCTCGGCGTCGATCATCTCGCGGATGCGGTGGCGAACCGCCTCCGAGGAGTGGGCATCGCCCTCGGAGGAGGTCGCGGCAATCGCCGAGGTGAAGAAATATTTGAGCTCGAACAGGCCGCGATTGGTCGCCATGTATTTGTTGGCGGTCACGCGGCTCACCGTCGATTCGTGCATCGAGATGGCATCGGCCACCGTCTTCAGATTGAGCGGGCGCAAGTGCCTGACGCCATAGGTCAGGAATGCATCCTGCTGGCGCACGATCTCTTGCGCCACTTTGAGGATGGTGCGGGCGCGCTGATCGAGGCTCTTCACCAGCCAATTCGCCGTCTGCAGGCAATCGACGAGATAGCTCTTGTCCTCTTTGCGCTTCGTCGACTTCGACACGGTCGCATAATAGGACTGATTGACCAGGACCCTCGGTAGCGTGTCGCTGTTCAGCTCGACATAAAAGCTCCCGTCGGGAAGCGCGCGCACCAGCACGTCGGGGACGATCGGCTGGGTGGGGCTGGAGCCGTATTTCAACCCAGGCTTCGGGTTCAGCCGCTTCACCTCCTTGATCATGTCGCAGAGGTCCTCGTCAGAGACGCGCGCGGTGCGCTTCAGGGCGACAAGGTCGTGGGCCGCGAGGAGATGCAAATTCTCGATGAGCGCCGCCATCGCCGGATCGCAGCGGTCCTGCTCTTTAAGTTGAAGCGTCAGACATTCGCGCAAGTCGCGGGCCAACACCCCGCACGGCTCGAAGCCCTGCATCACGCACAGGACCTCTTCAATCAGCTCGAGCGGCGCGCCGAGAAGCTCGGCGAGAGCATCGAGATCGCCGCGCAGATAGCCGGCCTCGTCGGTCATGTCGATGAGATGCTGACCGATCAGACGGCGGGCCGGGTCGGCGAAGGCGAGCATGAGCTGCTCGGTGAGATGATCGCGCAACGTGCGCTCCGCGGCGACATAGGCCTCGAGGTTCGATTCCTCGTCGCCGTCGAAACGCTGGCCTTGCGAGAGCGTCGACCAGCCCGAGTCCTTGAGCGCTCCTGGCGTGAAGCTATCAGCCTCGGGGAACACGTCCTGCGGCTCGGCGTCCATCGCATCGCTTCCGGCGGCGCTCGGCATTTCGAGATCGACGAAGTCTTCGCTCTCGGATGACTCGCCCTCGTCGGCGGAGGGCGTTTCGCCGGATCCGGCGTCGGTACTGCCTTGATCCTCACTCTTCGAGGCGGTGGCGGGAGAATCGGCGGGAGTGCCCCCCTCTTCCAACTCGGCCCGCTCGAGCAGAGGATTGCGCTCGAGCTCGGCGTCGACGAAGCTCGACAACTCGATATTGGAGAGCTGCAGCAGCTTGATCGCCTGCTGCAGCTGCGGCGTCATGACCAAGCTGTGGGTCTGCCGGAGCTCGAGCTTTGTGTTGATCGCCATTATGGAACTCACTCGCGATCAGACGCTCAGATCCTGAATTGGTCGCCGAGATAGACGCGGCGGACGTCCTCGTTATTTATAACCTCGTGCGCGGTGCCGTGGGTCAGCACCATGCCATCATGGATAATATAGGCTCGACTGACGAGGTCGAGCGTCTCGCGGACATTGTGGTCGGTGATGAGAACGCCGATGCCGCGTTGAGTGAGATGGCGCACCAGAGCGCGGATGTCGCCGACGGCGATCGGGTCGATGCCGGCAAAGGGCTCGTCGAGCAGCATGAAGGACGGGCGCGAGGCGAGAGAGCGCGCGATCTCGACGCGGCGCCGCTCGCCGCCAGACAGGCGCATCGCCGGCGAGGTCCTGAGCCGCGTGATGCGGAATTCCTCGAGCAGAGCGTCGAGCTGACGCTGGCGTTCGGCCTTGTCGGGCTCGACCATCTCGAGCACGGCGAGGATGTTCTCCTCGACGGTGAGCCCGCGGAAGATGGAGGCTTCCTGCGGCAGATAGCCGATGCCGAGCCGGGCCCTTCGATACATCGGCAGCTTGGTCACGTCGTGGCCGTCGATCTTGATCGAGCCCTCGTCGGCGGGGATCAGACCGGTGATCATGTAGAACACGGTGGTCTTGCCTGCGCCGTTCGGTCCGAGCAGTCCGACCGCTTCGCCGCGCTTGAGATCGAGGCTGACGCCGCGCACCACCGTGCGCTTCTTGAAGCTCTTGACGACATTGCGCACCGTCAGCCAGCCGGTGGCGGCCTCGGACCTGATCCCGGGAGCAGGCTTGCGCGGCGGCTCGACTTTAGGCGCGGACATTGCGGGTGCCGGCGCTCCGGGCGTCTGCGCCCTGGGAGCTGGCGGCGCCGCGGGCGTGGGCCGCCGCGTCTCCGCTTGCGCAGGGACTTGCGTGGCGTCGCTGGCTTCGCGATCGGGAAATGACAGCAATTTGCCCACTGACCTTTCCGCCCCCTCAGTTGAAGCGTTGGCCGGTTAACATCGGATAAAGCACTTGGCCTCGCTTATTGGGCGATGCCGGGGATGAGGGACCACGGCTTGTCATCCTGGGCGGGCTTGCTCGTCTGGGGCGCGATGTCGTTGCTATCGGTCGCTTCCGGGGGACTTGCGTCAGGGGCCTCCGCGCCGCTCGCCGCCTCGCCGGAGTTCGCCTCCTGGGGCTTTGCGCCGGCCCCGGTTTCGCCAGGCTTGGCGTCGTTGGACTTGCCTTTAGCGTCTTGAGCCTTCGGAACGAACAGCGCACGGATACGGCCCCCGGCCGTGGTAGTTCCTGGATTTTCGAATCGGCTTTCGCCCGTCTTGAGATCGATGACGAGCCGGTCTCCCTTTAGCACATTCTGACCTTGGGTTAACACCACATTGCCGCCGACCGTGACGAGTTGCGCCGGCACGTCGTAGAGCGCCCAGTCGCTTGTCGTGGTTTGGTCCTGCGCGCTGTTGATGATGACGTCGCCCTTGGCTTCGATCTGGGTGATCTGAGTCTGACTACCGGCGCCGGCTGCTGCCGCCGGTTTGTCGCCCGGCGCGCTGCCGGTCGCGGCAGTCTGCGCCGGCTGCTGAGCAGTCTGCGTTGGCTGTTCACCGGTGAGCTTGTCGCCGCCGCCGACATAGTGAACGTCGAGCTCCCGGGCGCGCAACGTCGTCGTGCCCTGCACCGCTTTCACGTTACCCTTGAAGGTCGCGTATTTCTGCTGGTCGTGCACCACGAGCACGTCAGACTCGATGTCGATCGGCTCATTGGAGCTCTGCGATAGTCCACCGAAGCTGTTAGTGAGCGTCTGCGCTTCAAGCGGCGTCGTAAGCAGGACGGCCATGACGATAGCTGCCAGAGCGCCCGTAGCGCCGGGGTATGAGGAAAGCGCGCGGTACGCGGTCATTGCGACGCCGCCGGCATGGGTGGGAGCTGCATCGCGTCGGGAGCGGACCCGTTGGCCTCGGGCGCGGACCCCGTCGAGTCTGATGCTGGCGCGCTGTCAACCGCCTGTGGAACTTGTGCCTTCACCTGCTTCGGCTTGGCATCGCCCGTCGTCGCGTCGGCGGTCTTCTGGGGCTTGGTGATATGCACCATCACCTTGCCGCGGAACGTCAGCACATGCTCAGCCGAGTTGAAGGTGAGAGCGTTCGCCTTGACGGTCCCATTGGTCAGCTCGAAATGCACTCTTTGGTGGGCGCGAAGGGTCTGCGTCTTGGTGTCGAGGCTTGCATGCGTGAGCACGCCCGTCACGCCGGAGCTCGTGGCGACGGTGATCTTGTCCTGCATCACGAGCCGGTCGACGTCGCTGTTGTACACGCCGCGCACCGCCTCCATGCGCGACCAGTTCCCGGTGGGCGTTGAGAGGTCGGCCTTGATGGCGTGAAGCTTGATCACTTTGGGGTTCTTCAGGTCCTGGTCGGCATACTCGGCGGAGATGACATAGGCGCCGTTCTTCTTGTCGTTGCCCTGAAATTTCGGGTTGGTCATGCGTAGCGCACCATTGTTCACCTCGATGCCGCTGATGCTCGCCGTGATGTCGCCGACGGTGATGCTCATGCTCGAGGAGATGAAATAGCTTGCGATCACGACGAGCGCCAAGACGGGCAGCACCTTGCGCAGGATCGCCACAAGCCGGCTATGGCGCGCGGCCCTGCGGAAGGCGCGCTCGCCGTCAGCCACCGTGCGCACACGGTAGTTCTGCCCAGCCGAACTCAGCGTCGCTTCAATCGTCATATCCCCGCCCGAATCTCTCGCGACCCGAGGCTCCCGACAACAACCGGCAAACCGCCGGTCAAGACAGCTAGCCGCAGGACTTTGCTCACATTGCGACGGCTGGCGCCATGCGGCCCGACGGGTCCAAGCCCAGCGCTTCGGTCACCCGCAACGGCCTAATGCGAGAAGGGATCGATGTCTGACCAGCCCCGCAGATCGAGCTCGGCTCGCGTCGGCAGAAACTCGAAGCAGGCGCGGGCGAGCCCGTCGCGACCCTCGCGCTTCAGCATGGCGTCGAGTTTCTCCCTTAGCGCGTGCAGATGCAACACATCGCTCGCGGCATAATTGAGCTGCTCGGGGGTGAGGTCCGGAGCCCCCCAATCCGAGGATTGCTGCTGCTTGGAGAGCTCAATGCCAAGCAATTCCCGGCAGAGATCCTTGAGCCCGTGGCGGTCGGTAAAGGTGCGGGCGAGCTTCGAGGCCACCTTGGTGCAATAGACGGGGCGCGGCATCACCCCGAAATAATATTTGAGCACGGCCATGTCGAAACGGCCAAAATGGAAGAGTTTGAGCACGCTCTCGTCGGCGAGGAGGCGCTTGAGCTCCGGCGCCTCATAGCGGCCCTGGAACTGCACGAGGGCGGCGCGGCCGTCGCCGGCTGAAAGCTGCACCAGGCACAGCCGGTCACGGTGGGGGTTCAGCCCCAGCGTCTCGGTGTCGATGGCGATGCTCCGCGCGCCGGCGAAGCGCCCTTGAGGCAGGTCGCCCTGGTAGAGCTCGGGAAGGGGGGGCTGGCTCAATCTCTAGCGCTCCTTGGCGGGCGCATTATCGACGCGAGCGCTTAAGAAAGCGGGAATGGTGCCCAGGAGAAGACTCGAACTTCCACGCCCTTTCGGGCACTAGCACCTGAAGCTAGCGCGTCTACCAGTTCCGCCACCTGGGCTTGAGGGTGAGGAGGTACGATCGGCGTTGGCCAAAGTCAATTGCCGGGAGAAGCGCCTTCAAGCCTTTATCCCGCTCGTGTATTGCTTCGGCGTGAATTTGCGTCCCCCAGGGGGGAAGGCCTGCGACAAGGGAACTTCGGTGGCGATAACTCTCAACAACAGGGCGCTGATCACGATTTATGGCGGCTCGGGCTTTATCGGGCGGCACGTGGTCCGCGCGATCGCGCGGACCGGCGCGCGCATGCGGATCGCGGTCAGGCGTCCCGAGCTTGCCGGCTTCCTCCAACCGCTCGGCGGGGTGGGCCAGATCAATGCCGTGCAGGCCAACGTGCGCTATCCCGACTCGCTGCTCGCCGCCGCAGAGGACGCCGATGCCGTCATCAATCTCGTCGGCATCCTGGTCCCCTCGGGCAAGCAGACCTTCAAATCGGTGATGGACGAAGGCGCGCGGCATGTCGCGGAGGCGGCGCGCGCGGCAGGCGCTCCTGCCTTCGTGCATCTCTCGGCGATCGGAGCGAGCCCGCGCGCGCCGTCCTATTATGGACGCAGCAAGGCGGCCGGCGAAGAGGCCGTCAAGCACGTCCTCCCCGACGCCATGATCCTCAGGCCCTCGATCGTGTTTGGCCCCGAGGACGACTTCTTCAATCGCTTCGGAAGCCTCGCGCAGTTCTCTCCCGTCCTGCCTCTGATCGGCGGCGGCAAGACACGCATCCAGCCCGTGTTCGCCGGCGACGTGGCGAAGGCGATCGTCGCGGCGCTGACGGGGAAAGCCGACGCCGACTCGCCTTACGAGCTCGGCGGGCCTGAGGTGCTCACCATGAAAGAGATCATGCAGCGCGTGCTCGCCTACACGATGCGCAAGCGGCTGCTGGTGAGCGAGCCGTTCTTCCTCGCCAAGCTGCAAGGGGCCCTTCTGCAATTGCTGCCGAAGCCTATGCTCACCATCGATCAAGTGCGTATGCTCGAGACCGACAATGTGGTGAGCGATGAGGCGAAGCGCGCTCATTGCACGCTCGAAGGGCTCGGCATCGAGCCGATCGCGATCGAAAGCGTCGTTCCGGAATATCTCGAGCAATATCGCCCGCGCGGCCAGTTCTCGGTCTACCGCCCCGAACCTTGAGGCAGAGCGAGAGGCTCGAGCGCAGCGTAGACTGCGGGGGCGCTCGCGGCGGCATTGTTGTCGGGGCAGCCGGCGGGCGGCGGCGCAGGCGCAAGCTGCATCCCATAGACGTAAACGAGGACCAGCAGGAAGCCACCGAGCATCATGCGGTAGAGTACGAACGGCAGAAAGCTCACGCGCCTCAAGATGGCCATGAGAAAGGCGATCGCGATCAAGCCGGCGACGAAGGTCAAAACCGCGCATTCGACTTCGTCGAGCGTGATCTTCTGGCAATTATGGAGCGCCTCGAGCACCTTCAGCAGTCCGGCCGATGCGATCGCCGGAATACCCAAAAGGAAGGAGAAGCGTGCCGAGTCGGGCCTGGTGAAGCCCAGGAATCGGCCCGCCGTCATGGTAACGCCGGAGCGGCTGGTGCCCGGGATCAGCGCGAGCGCCTGCGCCACGCCGATCAGCAGCGCGCTGCCGAGCGTCATGTTTGCGATGGTGCGCTCCTGTGGCCCGACCAAGTCGGCGATCATCATCAAGATGCCGTAGAGGATGGTGTTCCAGGCGACGACGGTGACGTTCCGCTCGAGGTCGGGAACGTTCAGCTTCTCAAGCGCGAGGCCGAAGGCGATGGCCGGGATGGTGGCGAGCAAGATATAGATGGCGAGCCGGCCGTCGTCGGTGACCTTGCCCGTGAATAGCGCAAGTGTACCGAGGATGAGCCGCCACACATCGCGCCAGAAATAGATGAGGATGGCGAGCAGCGTGCCGAGATGCACCATCACATCGGTGAACTGGCCTTGATCCGGCCAGCCGGTCAGGGCCGGGACGAGGATGAGATGACCGGAGGAGGAAATGGGCAAGAACTCGGTGATGCCCTGCACCACCGCGAGCACGATAATCTGCTCTATCGTCATGCCCCTCGCCCCGCTTGTTCCGCGCGCGAGCAGGTTCTATACCGAGGTCTTAGCCCGCGCGATTCATTTTCTTCCAACATCTAGCCACCGTACGGGTCGATGGCGAAACTCCTGCACTACCCACTGGATGCCTTCTCCCGATCGATCCGGCTCGCCCTCGGCGAGTCCGGGGTCGAGGTCGAACTCGTCGAGGAGAAGCCCTGGGAATGGCGCCCCGAGTTCCTCCAGATCAATCCGGCGGGGACCCTCCCCGTGCTCATCGCCGACGAGCACGGTCCGATCGTAGGCGCCTACGCGATCTCCGAATATCTGAGCGACGTGATGTCTGGCAGGGCTGGGCCTGACGGACCGGGTTTCCGGCTGTTCCCCGGCGATGCGCGGGCGCGGGCGGAGGCGCGGCGGCTGGTCGATTGGTTCCATCGCAAGTTCCACGACGAGGTCACCGCCTATCTCGTCGAGGAGAAGGTGTTTCGCCAATTCGGCCCGCAAAGCTCGTCTCCCGACATGGAGGCGATGCGCGCGGGCCATGAGAACCTGCGCTATCATCTCGCTTATATCGGCCATCTCGCCGAGACGCGGAGCTGGCTCGGTGGCGATGCGCTGAGTTTCGCCGATCTCGCCGCGGCGGCCCAACTCTCGAGCCTCGATTATCTCGGCGAGGTGCCGTGGGAGGAGCACGAGTCGGCGAAGAACTGGTATGCGCTGATCAAGTCGCGACCATCGTTCAGGCCGCTCTTGCAGGACAAGCTCGCAGGCTTCCTGCCCTCAGGCACCTATGCCGATCTCGACTTCTGACCGCTAAGTCATCATATCAAACGTCATGGCAGACACGTTGAAAGGCCGGATCGCCGGGGAAGCCAAGGCGCTTGGCTTCGACGCGATCCGCTTTGCTTCGACCGAGCCCGTCGCGGGTGCCGGGGAGGCGCTCGCTCAGTTTCTCGCCGAGGGCCGGGAGGGCGACATGGCGTGGCTCGCCGAGACCGGCGAGCGCCGCAAGAGCCCGCATGCTCTCTGGCCCGAGGCGCGGAGCGTCATCCTGCTCGGGCTGAACTATGCGCAGGGCGGCGACCCGCTCGCCGTCCTGAATGAGCGGTCGCGCGGCGCAATCTCGGTCTATGCGCAAGGCGCCGACTATCACGACATCCTCAAGGCCAAGCTCAAGCAGCTCGCTGCACGGGTCCAGGAGCTTACCGGAGAAGATGTGAAGCTGTTCGTCGATACCGCCCCGGTGATGGAGAAGCCGCTCGCCGCGCGCGCAGGACTCGGCTGGCAAGGCAAGCACACCAATCTCGTGTCGCGCGAATTTGGCTCGTGGCTCTTTCTCGGCGAGATCTTCACCAGCGCCGTAATCGAGCCGGATGCGCCGGAAGAGGATCATTGCGGCGCCTGCCGGCGCTGTCTCGATATCTGTCCGACCAAGGCCTTCACCGGGCCCTACCGGCTCGATGCGCGGGCCTGCATCTCCTACCTCACCATCGAGCATAAGGGTCACATCGCGCCGCGCTACCGCGCCGCCATGGGGAACCGCATCTTCGGCTGCGACGATTGCCTGGCCGTCTGTCCCTGGAACAAATTCGCCCAAGCCGCGCGCGACACGGCACTCGCCGTGAAGGCGACAAGCGACAATCCACCGCTCGCCGAGCTTCTCGTCCTCGACGATGCCGCGTTCCGCGCGCGCTTCCGCGGCACGCCGATCAAGCGCACCGGCCGCGACCGCTTCTTGCGCAACGTGCTGATCGCCGCCGGCAATTCAGGCAACGCGTCGCTGGTTGGGCTCGTGGAAGCGAGGCTCGGCGATCAATCCCCGCTGGTGCGCGCCATGGCGGTGTGGGCCTTGTCGCGTCTTGCCCCCGATCGCTTCACCGCGCTTCGCGCGCGAAGCGCCGCCGATCCAGACGCCTCGGTGAGAGGCGAATGGATGGATGAGGCCGCGTGAAGAAGCTGTTCGCCTTCGGTCTTGGCTTCTCGGCGCAAGAACTCGCGTCGCGGCTCGCCGCGGACGGCTGGCAGATCGCCGGTACTACGCGGGATGAGGCCAATCTCGCGCGGGCTGGAGGGCAAGGCTATGAGATGGCGCGGTTCGCCGGCGAAGCGGGAAATCGCGAGATCACCAGGCTCCTGCAAGGCACGACCCATCTCATCCACTCGATTCCACCAGGACCGCAAGGCGATCCGGTGCTCGCGCATTATCGCGATCAGATCGCGACCATCGGCACGCTTGAGTGGATCGGCTATCTCTCGACGGTCGGGGTCTATGGCGACCAGGAGGGACGCTGGGTCGATGAGACGACGCCGCCCAAGCCCAACAGCGAGCGAACCGAGGCGCGGGTCGAGGCGGAAGAGGCTTGGCTTAGATTCGGCGAGGAGACGGGAATCCCGGTGCATGTGTTTCGACTGGCCGGAATCTATGGCCCGGGCCGGAGCGCTTTCGACAAGCTGCTCGCAGGGACAGCGCGGCGCATCAGGAAGGACGGCCAGGTGTTCAGCCGCATTCATGTCGCCGACATCGCGAGCGTGCTCGAAGCTTCGATCGCGCAGCCGCGGGCCGGCGCCATCTATAATGTCGCCGACGACGAGCCCGCGGCGCCCGACGCAGTCGTGGCTTACGCGGCAGAGCTTCTGGGTATGCCCCCACCACCGGAGGTCCATTTCGACGAAGCCGACCTCTCGCCCATGGCGCGGAGCTTCTATGAAGGAAGCCGGCGAATCGCCAATCAGCGCATCAAGTCAGAGCTTGGCGTGAAGCTCCGCTACCCAACCTACCGTGAAGGCCTCACCGCGCTTATCCCTTCGCGCTGAACTCATCGAGCAACGCGGCGATGGCCGCTTCGAGGCGGCGCAGATCCTCCGGCCGTGACTGGCGGTGGTCGCCATCCTTGATGAGGGTGAGCTCGACGTCGCCGAAGTGCAGGAGATCGACAAGATCGAGCGCATGTCCCCAGGGCACGTCCGGATCGCACATGCCTTGAAGGATGCGCACCGGCAGATCGAGATGGAGGGTCTCGATGCCGATGAGATGGTTACGCCCCTCCTCGAGCAGATGCTTGGTGATGGGATAGGGATCGCCGTAAAGCGAAGGCTCGTAATGGACGCCGTCGCGTTCGAGCGTCGCTTTGATCTCGGGCGTCATGCGATGCGCCATCAGCCGCTCGGTCATGTCCCATGCCGGCGCGATGAGCACGAGACCGGCAAGCCGGGCAATCTTCCCCGCGCGTGCCAAGTGGCGGGCGAGGAGGAGCGCGATCCATCCGCCCATCGAGGAGCCGACGATGAGCGCCCGGCGCTTGCCGAGTAGACCAAGCACGGTGGACGCCTCTTCCAGCCAGTCGCCGATCGAGGCCTCGAGCAGATCGCCGGAGGAGAGGCCGTGGCCTGAATAGTCGAAGCGGAGCATGGGCAGGCCGCGTTCCCGCGCGAATGCGGCCATCACCAGAGCCTTGGTGCTCGCCATGTCCGAAAGAAAGCCTGACAGCCAAACAAGCGCGAGATCGCCCTGCGCGTCGGCGGCGGCGAAGCGATAGGCGATGCGCCGGCGCTTCTCACCGGCCCCAACCTCCAAAAATTGCGGTTCTTGGTCGTCCATAGTTTGTTTGAGCCTGGTCCTCTCGCAAAACCCGTTCACATTTTTCCGGATCATGCCCTAAGAAGCGGTACGCGCCGGAAGGCCTTTCGCAAGCGAGACTATCGAAAATGGCAGAGGTCACCATATTGCAGGTCGTGCCGCGCCTCGATACCGGAGGAAGCGAGCAGGCGACCGTCGAGATCGCCGAAGCGCTCACGCGCGCCGGTGCCTCGGCCCTGGTCGCCACCGCGGGCGGCCGCATGACGGCGTCTGTCACGCGCGCGGGAGGAGAGGTCATCATTCTCCCCGTCGCGAGCAAGAATCCGTTCACCATTCTCGCCAATGCCAAGCGCCTCGAAGCTCTCATCAACGAGAGAAGCGTCGATCTCGTTCACGCGCGGAGCCGAGCGCCCGCCTGGAGCGCGTTTCTCGCCGCGCGCCGCACTGGCCGACCCTTCGTCACCACCTATCACGGCGCCTATGGCAGTTTCGGGCCCATCAAGGCCGCCTATAACAGCGTGATGGGGCGCGGCGACCGGGTGATCGCCAACTCGCTCTACACGGCGAAGCTGATCGCCGAACGCCAGCACGTGGCGCGGGAGCGCATCCGCATCATTTATCGCGGCATCGACAATGCCACCTTCGATCCCTTGGTCGTGCCGCCTGGCCCCGTCGCCAAGCTCAGAGAGCGCTGGGGCGTCAAACCAGAGACCAAGATCGTGCTGCATGCCGCACGGCTCACCGGGCTCAAAGGCCACCGCCATACGATCGAGGCGGCGGCAAAGCTCGACCGCCAAGGGGCGCTCGACGGCGTCGTGATCGTGTTCGCCGGCGATGCCCCAGGAAAGGCGGCTTACCGGCAGGAGCTGATCGACCTCATCGCCAGGGCGGGTCTGCAACAGAAGATCCTGCTTGTCGGTCATTGTGACGACATGCCGTCGGCCTTTCTCGCCGCCCATGTCGCGATCCTTCCCTCTCTGGTCGCGGAAACCTTCGGCCGCACCAGCATCGAGGCGCAAGCCATGGGCTGCCCGGTCATCGTCAGCGATCTCGGGGCGCTGCCGGAGACTATCGATGCGGCAGAGAGGGACGCTCAGGGCTTCACCGGCTGGCTGGTCAGGGCCGGCGATGCGGAAGCACTCGCGGCCAAGATCGCGCTCGCGCTCAAGCTCACGCCGGAGGAGCGGTCGGCCATTGGCGCCAGGGCGCATGCGCGGGTCAGCGCACTTTTCGAGCTCTCACAGATGCAGACGAAGACGCTTCAAGTTTATGACGAGCTGCTCGGCACGCATTTGGCCGAGCGCTTTGCCGACCCGCCGGCTTTGCGCTCGGTGATGGGTATGGAGAACCGTGCTTAAGCTTGTTAGGGCAATGCCCGCTTGACTTTGCCAGGCCGCTTCCCATGCTATACAACGTGTAGGGTTTAGCGGCATTCGAAGAACGGCAGTGCCTCGCTTTCAGGCGAGGATCGCTGCGTTCCTATAGAGGAGAACGCAACATCGTAAGACGGCCTATGAAGCTTGCCCCCGAAAAGGGCGGCCCCCGCATCAACGAGGGCATCGACATCCCCAAAATCCAACTCATCGACGCCACCGGCAACAATGTCGGCGTGGTTGCCACGTCCGAGGCTCTCGCCCGCGCGGTCGAGGCCGGGCTCGATCTCGTCGAGATCGCGCCAAACTCAGAGCCGCCGGTGTGCAAGATTCTGGATTACGGCAAATACAAATATCAGGCGCAGAAAAAGGCGGCCGAGGCGCGCAAGAAGCAGCGCACCGTCGAGATCAAAGAGATCAAGATGCGCCCGAACATCGACATCCACGACTATGACGTGAAGATGCGCTCGATCCACCGCTTCTTCGAGGAAGGCGACAAGGTCAAGGTGACCTTGCGCTTCAGAGGCCGCGAGATGGCGCATATGGAGCTTGGCACCAAGCTGCTCGAGCGCGTCAAGCAAGACACGGTGGCCATCGCCAAGGTCGAATCCGAGCCGCGGCTCGAGGGCCGGCAGATGGTGATGGTGCTCTCGCCGCGTTAGGCGCGCCGCCGAACTCCGGCGTTGGCTTCGCGCAGTGCGGCGGTCGTGGCGGCAGCCGAGGCCGGCAAACCGAATAGATCGCCTTGCCCGGTGTCGCAGCCAAGCTGCGTCAGCCGCTCCAGCACGTTTTTGCTCTCAATTCCCTCGGCTGTGGTGTGAAGCCCGAGCGCGTGACTGAGGCTCACGATGGCCTTGACGATCCGCGCTTCCTCCGGCCGTTCGAGCATCTTGGTGACGAAGGAGCGGTCGATCTTGATGATATCGAGCTCAAGCTCACGAAGGTGGTACAGGCCCGAATAGCCGGTGCCGAAATCGTCGAGCGCTATGCGCACGCCGACATTGCGCAGCGATTGCAGCACTCTCTTGGCCTCATCGAGCTGCTGCACCACCGCGCTTTCCGTGATCTCCATCACCAGGCGGCTCGGGGGGAAAGCGTGCTTGGTGAGAAGCTTGAGGATTCTCGGCGCGAGGCCGGGATCGGAAATCTGCCGCGGCGAGAAATTCACCGAAACGAACAGGTGGTCGGGCCAAGCCTTCGCATCAATCATCGCCTGCTCGATCAAATGGTCCGTCATGTCGCCGATGCTGCCGGTGTCTTCAGCGATCGGGATGAAGATGTCGGGCAAGATCTTGCCGCGCGTAGGATGTTCCCAGCGGGCCAGCACCTCGAAGCCGACCGTCGCCGAGCTATTGAGATCGACGAGCGGCTGGTAATAGGGAACGATCTGACCGGAGGCGATGGCGCTCTTGATTTCGGTCTCAAGCTCGATGCGCTGTTGCAGCTTTTCGTCCATGGTGCGATCGAAGAAGCGGTAGCGCCCGCGACCCTCGGCCTTGGCCCAATACATGGCCATGTCGGCTTTGCGCAGCGCCGTATTGACCGGGCCGCCGTCGCGCTCCGCCATCGCCAGGTTGCCGGGGATGCCCGGAATTGACGTTGCCACGCCGACGCTGGCGCCGACCCTGAGCGCGAGGGAAGCAAGCATGACCGGCTTGGCGATCTCATGCACGATCTGCCGCGCGAGGCGCTCGGGAGCGTCGCCGGTTCGTGGGTAGTGCATGATGATGCCGAACTCGTCGCCGCCGAGCCGCGCCACCGCACAGCCTTCCGCCAACCGGCTCAGCCGCTGGGCGACGACACGCAGAACCTCGTCGCCGAGCCGGTGACCGTAGACGTCGTTGATCGGCTTGAAATTGTCGAGGTCGACGACGAACACCGCGCACGCCTCGGCGCCTTCAGACTGGCAATTCCAGCTATCGAACTGCTCGGTGAACCAGCGCCGGTTGGGGAGGCCGGTCAGCACATCTTGGCGAGCGAGCTCATAAGCATCCTTCTCCGCCTCGCGCCTTCGCTTCACCTCGTGGTGAAGGTCGATGGTCCGGCGAACCGAGAAGATCTTGGCGGCAATGCCGAGAAAGACGAAAAGGAGGATGAGCCAGTCGAGTGCATCGCTCTCCGGCTCGTCGGTGAGGGCGAGGAACTTGTCGAACGCGTCGGACCAGACCGCAAGCAGATAGATCGGGAAGCCGATCACGCCGAGAACGATCAGATCGCGCGTCACCCGGTCCTGACGCGTGAACCAGGCTTTGAGCCGGGCAATGGGTGCAAGAGACTGCGTCACGCGTTGGCGCCTTCGGTGGGCCCTCGCCCCCGACATAGCCGAGCGATCCTAAGTCGGGCTTAAGTACCGTGGTTAAGATCTCCTAGCCCTTGCATATGGGCCTAAATCCACCCTATAAGGCGCGGTTGGAGCCGCCCGGCGGGGCATGCCGTGGCGGCTCGCATGCTTTCAATCAGTCGAACTCGATTTGCCCCCGCCTCTTTAGAGGCTCGCGCGGGCTAGAAAAAAAGGAAGCCAAATGCCCAAGATGAAGACCAAGAGCGGTGCCAAGAAGCGCTTCAAGGTCACGGCCACAGGCAAGGTCAAGTGCCAAGCCTCGCGCAAGCGGCATGGTATGATTCAGCGCCCGACCAAGTTCATCCGGAACGCGCGCGGAACCATGGTCCTCTCCGACGAGGACGCCAAGATCGTGAAGAAGAATTTCCTGCCCTACGGCCGCTAGAGCCTAGGACCGACTTCGAAGGAGCACTCGCATGTCTCGTGTGAAACGCGGCGTCACCGCCCATGCCCGCCACCGCAAGGTGATCAAGCAGGCCAAGGGCTATTACGGCCGCCGCAAGAACACCATCCGCGTCGCCAAGCAGGCGGTCGAGAAGGCCGGCCAATATGCCTATCGCGACCGCAAGGTGAAGAAGCGCACCTTCCGCGCCTTGTGGATCCAGCGCATCAACGCCGCCGCGCGCATCAACGGCCTGACCTATGGGCGGCTGATCGACGGGCTGAAGAAGGCCGGCATCGAGCTCGACCGCAAGGTGCTCGCCGACATCGCCGTGCACGAGCCGCAAACCTTCCAGGGTCTGGTCGAGGCCGCGCAAGCCGCAGCGCGGGCTTGACGCCCCGCCCCGGCGGGTTGCCCGGGCATGGGAGCGGGAGCCGATGAGCGCGGAGCTCGAGAGCCTCAGAACCGAGCTGATTGACGCGATCGCGCGCGCCTCCACCCTCGGCGCGCTGGAGGAGGTGCGGATCGCCGCGCTCGGCCGCAAGGGCCGCGTCTCGGAGCTGATGCAGGGCTTGGGCGCGCTTCCTCCCGAACAGCGCAAGAGCTATGGCCAGGCGGTCAACAGCCTGAAGGAAAGCGTGGTAGCCGCGCTCGAGGCCAAGCGCGAGGTGCTGGCAAAGGCCGCCACCGCCGAGAAGCTCGCGTCCGAGCGCGCCGACGTCACGCTGCCGACGCGCGAAGGTCCGCTCGCCGAGGGGCGCATCCACCCGGTCAGCCAAGTCACCGACGAGATCACCGAGATCTTCGCCGACATGGGCTTCTCGATTGCCGAGGGGCCGGACATCGAGACCGACTTCAACAATTTCACCGCGCTCAACATTCCGCCGGAGCATCCCGCGCGGCAGGATCACGACACGTTCTATTTCGCGGAACTGCCGGACGGGTCGCGGCCCGTGCTGCGGACACATACGAGCCCGGTGCAGATCAGGACGATGCTGCGAGAGAAGCCGCCGCTCCGCATCATCGCGCCGGGCCGGGTCTATCGCTGCGATTCGGACCAGACCCACACGCCGATGTTCCATCAGGTCGAGGGGCTCGTCATCGACGAGGAGACTCATCTCGGTCACTTGAAATGGGTGCTCGAAGAGTTCTGCAAGGCGTTCTTCGAAGTTCCGCACGTGAAGATGCGCTTCCGCGCCAGCCACTTCCCCTTCACCGAGCCGTCGATGGAGGTCGATATCGGCTACGCCAAAGTCGGCGATGAGATCAGGATCGGCGAGGGCGATCAGTGGCTCGAGATCCTCGGCTGCGGCATGGTGCACCCGAATGTTCTGCGCAATGTGGGGCTCGACCCATCGCGCTATCAGGGCTTCGCCTTCGGCATGGGGATCGATCGCATCGCCATGCTGAAATACGGCATGCCGGATCTGCGCGCGTTCTTCTCTGGCGATCTCCGCTGGCTCAAGCATTACGGCTTCGCGCCTATGGCCATCCCCACCCTTGCCGGGGGCCTATCGTGACGGGCACCGCCACTTCCTCCCCCCGCAAGGGGGAGGTCGGCTTGCAACGCAAGCCGGGTGGGGGTCAGCACCGTGACCCCTCCCCGAACCGGCTGTGCCGGTTCGACCCTCCCCTTTCAGGGGAGGGAATTCATGCCAATCGGGTCAGGCCATGAAATTCACGTATGCATGGCTGAAGGAGCATCTCGACACGAAGGCGAGCGTCGAGAAGGTCGCCGAGACGCTCACCCGTATCGGGCTCGAGGTCGAGGAGGTGTTCGATCCCGCGACCGCGCTCGCTCCCTTCCGCGTGGCCGAAATCATCAGCGCCGCGAAACATCCGAACGCCGACAAGCTCCAAGTCTGCGAGGTCGACACCGGCACCGAGCGCTTACAGGTCGTGTGCGGGGCGCCGAATGCGCGCGCCGGGCTCAAGGGCGTGTTCGCCCCCGTGGGCGCTTATGTCCCCGGCATCGACCTCACCCTCACCAAGGCGAAGATCAGGGGCGTCGAGTTGAACGGCATGCTGCTCTCGGAGCGCGAGCTCGAACTGTCGGACGAGCATACCGGCATCATCGAGCTCGACCCCGAGGCGAAAGTCGGCAGCTCTGCCGCAAAGGCGCTCGGCCTCGACGATGCGATGATCCATATCGCCATCACGCCGAACCGCCCCGATTGCCTCGGCGTGCGCGGCATCGCGCGCGATCTCGCCGCCGCAGGTCTCGGCAAGCTCAAGAAGGACACGGTCAAGCCGGTCAAAGGCGGCTTCGCCAATCCCATTCCGATCGGGCTTCACTTCGACAAGGACAGCGCCTCGGCCTGTCCCATCTTCGCCGGGCGCGTGGTGCGTGGCGTCAAGAACGGGCCGAGCCCGGCCTGGCTGCAGAAGCGGCTGAAGGCGATCGGGCTGCGCCCCATCAACGCGCTGGTCGATATCACCAACTACATCTCCTACGACCGCGGGCGGCCGCTGCATGTCTATGACGCCGACAAGATCGAGGGCGCCATCGGCGCGCGGCTCGGGCGGAAGGGCGAGAGTTTCCTCGCGCTCGACGGCAAGACCTACGCGGTGGACGGCGACATGTGCGTCATCGCCGACGACGCGAAGGTGCTTGGGCTCGGCGGAGTGATGGGCGGCGACGATACCGGCGTCACCGAAGCCACCACCAACGTGTTCATCGAGTTGGCCTATTTCGATCCGAAGCGCACGGCGCGCACGGGACGGCGGCTCAACATCCAATCCGATGCGCGCTTCAGGTTCGAGCGCGGCGTCGATCCCGCCTTCGTGGTGCCGGGACTCGAGCTTGCCACGGGGCTCGTGCTCGAGCTTTGCGGAGGTGAGCCCGGCAAGATCGAGATCGCCGGCAAGGCGCCAAAGGCGAACGCGCCGTTCAAGTTCGACCCCGGCCTCGTCAAGCGCCTGAGCGGGCTCGATCTTGGCACAAGCGACATCAAGCGTCTGCTCGAAGCGCTCGGCGTCGGGCTCGACGGCAAGGGCAAGCAGCTCAAGGCTGCGCCTCCCTCGTGGCGGCCTGACATCACCGGCCCCGCCGATCTCGTCGAGGAGGTGGTGCGGCTCGTGGGCGTCGCCAATGTGCCGGCCACGCCGATGCGCCGCGCGGCCGGCGTGGCAAAGCCCGTGCTCACCGAAACGCAGAAGCGCCAGCGTCTTGCGCGCCGCGTGCTTGCCGCGCGCGGGCTGGTCGAGGCGGTCACCTGGTCGTTCATCGCGCCCGAGCACGCCAAGTTGTTCGGCGGCGGCGCGCCCGAGCTCGTCTTGAGCAACCCGATTTCGTCCGAGCTTGCGGTGATGCGGCCTTCGTTGCTGCCAGGGCTGATCACCGCCGCGCAGCGGAACCGCGACCGCGGATTCGCCGACGGCGCTCTGTTCGAGCTTGGCCAGGCCTATCGCGGCGCCAAGCCTGAGGACCAGTTCGTCGCCGCCTCAGGCGTGCGCTTCGGACACTCGGCGCTCGTGGGCTCAGGCCGCCACTGGTCTGGAGAGGCGCCTGAGGCTGGCGTGTTCGCCGTCAAGGAGGATGCGGTCGCCGCGCTCATCGCACTCGGCATCGACCAGGGCAATCTCACCGTGGCGCGCGAGGCGCCCTCCTGGTTTCATCCCGGCCGCTCCGGCGCGCTCAAGCTTGGACCCAAGACCGTGCTCGGCGTGTTCGGCGAGTTCCACCCCGACCTTCTCGCCGCCCTCAAGGTCGAGGCGCCGATCGCGGGCTTCGAGCTTTATCTCGACGCGCTTCCCGCGACGAAGCGAAGGGCACGGCCAAGCCCGCCCTCGAGGCATCAGACCTTCAGCCGGTCAAGCGCGACTTCGCCTTCCTGCTCGACCGCGATGTGCCCGCGGGCGACGTGGTGCGCGCGGCGTCCGGCGCAGACCGTTCGCTGATCAGCAGCGGTCGACGTGTTCGACGTGTTCACCGGCCAAGGCGTGCCGGAGGGCAAGAAGTCGCTTGCCATCGAGGTGACGCTCCAGCCGCGCGACAAGACGCTGACCGATGCCGAGATCGAAGCGGTGGCGGCGAAGATCGTGGCCGCCGTCACCAAGGCCACCGGCGGCGAGTTGCGGGGTTAGCGTCCACCCCATCCTCGTCATACCGGCGTAAGCCGGTATCCAGTCTTTCAATAGCGCTTCGCGCGCTGGATTCCGGCTGTCGCCGGAATGACCGTCAGCCAAGCATCTTGCGCTAGAACTAGCGCAGGCCACCGAAGGGGAATGGCGACAGCTCGCGACGGCCGGTTTGGGGCACGCGGCGCTTGACGGTGGCCGGCTGTGCATAGAAGGGCTTGTCCTGGCAGGCTTGCGCGATCTTGTCGGCGATCGGCTTGTCAGGCTCGGCGGCCGGCAGCCAGTTTTGGCAGAGCGTGCCGATCTTGCCGCCGAGAGCGGCCGCACCATCGGCGCAATAGAGTCCCGAGGCGTCAGCCTGCGGGGTGAAGCGCACACCCTTGGCGCCCTTCGTCGCGTCATCGAGCCCCGCGGCGAGATGGTTGAGCGCATCAATGCGCAGCTCTGCATCCTTCGCCGCGAAACGCTCCGGCTTCGCTTGCGTATCGGTGAGCGGGATCGCCTCGATCGCCTCCACGCGCCAAGCTCCGTCGATGCGGGCGAGATGCACCTTGGCCATCAGCCCATAGTCGCGGCAGATGCCGAAGCGCTTGAGCTCGGCGGTGCCGGGATGCACGAAATTGCCCATGCCGTAGAAGATGAGCGACTTGCCGTCCAACTCGACGCCTTGCGCCACATGCGCATGGTGGCCGACGATCAAGTCGATGCCTTTCTCGCCGGCGGCGAACCCGCGCCAGTCAGCAAGCTCGCGGTCGTCCGGCACGACGCGGCCCTCGAGCCCGTAATGGATCGAGAGGATGCGGTAATCGGCCGGCATCGCCACGAGCTTATTCACAACCGCTTCGAAGTCGGCACGCTGGCGGTATGACGCCTGGCCGGCGCTGTTGTCGGTGGCACGAAATTGCGGGGCGTCGCCGCTGATGATGCCGATCGCGTCAAAGGCGACGCGCGTGCCGTCGAGGTCGAGACAAGCGGGCTTGATCGCCTCCTCGAAATTGCTGCCGATTCCGGCATAGGCAATGGCGCGCTCGGTGTTGGCGACTGCCAGGTGATAGAGCGTCTCCTCGATGCCTTGCGTGCCGTAGTCGAAGGCGTGGTTGTTGGCGAGCGAGAACAGATTGAAGCCGAGATCGATAAGGGCCTTAACGGCGGCCGGGTGGCTCCGGAAATGGAACGGAGCATCCTTGTCGCCGCCCTTCTTCTGGGGCGTAAGGTCGTTGCGGTCGGTGACCACCGTCTCGAGATTGACGAAGGCAAGGTCGCCGTCGACGTCCTTGGCGATGCCGGACGTCATGTCGGTGAAGGGCGTCACCGCCCTGCCCTTGTGCACGCCTTTGGCATCGACTTGGGCATCGCTCGGGTTGAAGCCGGCATCGCCGGCGAGCACGATCGTCATGCGATCCAAGCCCGGCCCCTTGGCGGGCACGCTGTCACCGATCGAGGCGGTGAGCTCCGTCAAGTCGCACGGCGTGATCCGCGCCGCGCCGTAGAGCGCGCCACCGGCAGAGAGCGCCGCAACAAGCGCCGCTCCCCCCGCAAGCGAGGCGAAATGCTGCTTTCCCGCCACTTCCCTCTCCCTGAAGACCGTAGGCGAGGACCCGAGAGCAGGTTAGAAGCGGGCGGCCATAGGCGCAAGCAAAGGCTGAAAAAAGCGCAGTTTCTCAGGCACTTCCAGCCAAGATTCGAAGATGGGCGTCACGGATCAGCCGATCGGAAGCGGCTGCTCGCCGAGCCTCGATGCGGCGAGGTCGAAGCCGAGATTGCGGTCGCGGGCAAGATGGACCATCGCCCGCTCGGTGAGAGCGGTGATGGTGAGAAGCGGATTGACGCCGATCGAGCGCGGAATCACCGAGCCATCGCACACATAAAGGCCGGGATGCACGCTCTCTCCCTTGCCGTCGAAGACTTGGCACTTGTGGTTCACGACGCCGGTCGCCGAGTCCTCGCCCATGCCGCAGCCGCCGAGCGGGTGAGCGGTCGCGGGCTTGGTGCCCATGCTGGTCGCTGAGAGCGGGCTCTTGATGTAGCGGGCGCCGACGGCTTCGGCGGCCTTGGTGAGGGCCTCGTCGACGCGGGCATAGACCGGCTCGTCGGCGACACCCGGCCATTCGACCTTGGCGCTGCCATTGTCGAGCGTGATGCGCCCCCTCGCCTCGTCGTGCGAGACGACGAAGAAGGTGTGAAGATGCGACAGAGGTCCGTGATAGACGCCCTTGATGAGGCTCTGCGCGGCGCCAAGCAGCCTGCCGCCGGCAATGAAGAACACGGGCAGAAGCGGCGCGAGCGCCGACGGGAGAACGCCTTCTTGCACGATCATGGAGCGGTCGAGATCGCGCGCGTCGGGAAGCTCGATCTGGCCGGCGACGCAGGCGCCGATCGCGTCGCTCACAAATTTCGGAGGATGCCCGACGCCGATGGCGTTCACCTTCTCGCGCCCGCCGAGTGCAAAGGCGATGATGTCGCCATTGGCGGAGAAGCGCTCGCCGACGCGGTTCGATAGCGCAAGCCCGCGTTCGCGCGAGCGAAGCAGAATTTCGGTCGAGCCGAGCGTGCCCGCGGCGAGCACCACGGTCTTGGCGTCGACGAAGCTCGCGCCGCCATCCTTTGCGTCAGACGGAGCGAAATGGACACGCCAGCCCCCGTCGCGCCTGGCGATATGGCTGACGGACAGCTCGGTGAAGACCTCAGCGCCATGCGCGCGTGCATCAGGGAGGTAGGTCATCGCCACGGTGTTCTTGGCGCCGACGTTGCAGCCGGAGCAGCAGTCGCCGCACAGCGTGCAGGCCGGCTGCGCGACGCCCGCCGGGTTCACAGTCTCATCGAAGCTCACCACCACGGGCGCTGCGACAGGTGCCTTGCCGAGGCCTGCGCTCGCCGCTTCGAGCGCGCGAAATTTGCTGAGCTCGCCCGCTTGCGCGTAACGCGTGGGACGGAGCATCGCCGTGGCGCGCTCGAATCCTTGCGCGAGCAGCCCGTCGCTGCGCACCTCCTCGGGCCAGGCGGGATCGGCGAACACGCGCGCGTCGGGCTTAAGCGCAACGCCGGCATTGATGAGGGAGCCGCCGCCGAGCCCGCAGCCGACCAGCACGTGGATGTCAGACCCGAGTCTGAAATCGAATAACCCAGTGCGCGAGCCGGAGCGCATCTTGCCGCCGTTCAATTGCAGCTCGCGGCGAAGCTCCGGCAGGCGGCTCGGGAACTCGCCGGTGAGAAACTCCTTGCCCTTCTCGATGACGCAGACGCTTTGGCCGGCGCGCGATAGCCGCGAGGCCGTGACGCCACCGCCATAGCCGGAGCCGACCACGACCACGTCATAGGCCGATCTGATCGCGCTCGCCGGTGAAGACAGACGCTGTTGCATGGCCCTCAATAACCCAACCTTCTCCCCTACCCAAGCACTGCGAGGGCGCACCCCGAGGATCAATTCATTTCACGGTCGCGCGAGAGCCACTATGCCCGCATCCGCGCCATCCTTAGGGTCACGCGAACTCAAGCTGGAGACCCCCATGTTGGCGAGATGGATCTGCGCGGCGCTCACCGCCGCTTTGCTGGCGGCTTTGGTCATCGCCTCCGGCTCGGAAGGCAGCTCAGCGGCAGAATCCAAGACCGCGATCTTCGCCGGCGGGTGCTTCTGGTGCATGGAGGCCGCATTCGACGAGGTCGACGGCGTCACCGACACGACCTCCGGCTATGCCGGCGGCACCACGCCTAACCCGACCTACGGCGCGCATGAGGGTTACAAAGAGGCGGTCAAGGTGACCTACGACCCAGCCAAGGTCACCTACGCCAAGCTGCTCGATCACTACTGGCGCAATATCGATCCGTTCGATCCGAACGGTCAGTTCTGCGACAAGGGCAGCGCCTATCAGAGCGGCATCTTTGTCGGCGACGACGAGGAGAAGGCCCTCGCGGAAAAGACCAAGCAGGAGATCGCCGACCGCTTCAAAGAGAAGGTGGCGACCGAGATCCTGCCGGTGACCACCTTCACGGCGGCGGAGGACTACCACCAGGATTACCACAACAAGAATCCGATCGCTTACAAGTACTACAAATGGGGCTGCGGCCGGGCCCAGCGGCTCGAGGAGATTTGGGGCAAACCGTCTTAACCTTGAGGCTGCATCCAAAGCGGGCACCGCCCGTAGATAGAGCCATGGAGAAGCGCGAGGTCATCTATCGGCATTCGGGCGCGGTGCGCATCACCCACTGGATCAATGCGCTCGTCTTGTTGTTCCTGCTGATGAGCGGCCTGCAGATCTTCAACGCCCATCCCGCACTCTATCTCGGATCGAAGTCCACTTTCGACGATCCCGTCATGGCGATGCGAGCGGTGCAGGCCGGCGACAAAGCCAAAGGCATCACCTCCGTCTTCGGTCACAGCTTCGACACCACAGGCGTGTTCGGGCTTTCGACCGACGCCGACGGCCAGCTTGATGAGCGCGGCTTTCCCTGGTCGCTCACCCTCCCCGGTCATCGCGACCTCTCCATGGGACGGCGCTGGCATTTCTTCTTCGCTTGGCTGTTCGTATTCAACGGGCTCGCGTACCTCGCCTGGAGTCTCTTGAGCGGTCATCTTCGCCGCGACCTCGCCCCGTCAGGGCAGGACATCAAGCATATCGGCGCATCGATCCTCGAACATGCGCGGCTGAAATTCCCGCGAGGAGAGGAGGCCAAGCGCTACAACGTGTTGCAGAAGCTGACCTATCTCATCGTCGCGCTCGTCCTTTTGCCGCTGATGCTGATCACGGGACTTGCCATGTCGCCCGGCATGGATGCGGCCTTCCCCTTCCTGCTTGAAATTCTCGGCGGACGGCAGACGGCGCGCACCATTCACTTCATCACGGCGAGCGGCATCGTGCTGTTCGTCGTCGTGCATATCGTCATGGTGCTGCTCACGGGCGTCTGGAACAATCTCCGGTCCATGATCACCGGCCGCTACGTGATCGAGCCCGCGGAGGAGAAGTCATGAGCGGGCAGCGATCGCTCGACCGGCGTGGGTTCCTCACACGCGGGCTCGCCGCAGCGAGCGCAACGCTGCTCGGCGGCTGCGATGACCTCTCCGATCAGCCTTGGGTCAAGCGCGTGCTCAATTCGGCGGAGACGCTCACCCGCGTCACGCAGCGCGCGCTGCTCTCCCCGCAGGCGCTGGCGCGCGAATATTCCGAAGCCGACCTCTCCAAGGAGTTCAAGGCCAACGGCTCGACCGATCCGCAAGAGCCCGACTATCTCGCCCATGTGAAGAACGGCTTCGCCGATTGGAAGCTCGCCGTTGGCGGATTGGTGGAGCAGCCGCTCGAGCTCTCGCTCGACGAGCTCCGTGCCATGCCGTCACGCACGCAGATCACGCGGCACGACTGCGTCGAGGGCTGGAGCTGCATCGGCAAGTGGAAGGGGGTGCCGCTCGCAGCCCTCCTGGAGAAGGCCAAGCTCAAGCAGAACGCGCGCTATATCGTGTTCTATTGCGCCGACAATCTGTTCGACACGGGCGAGGAGAAGGACAGATATTACGAATCGGTCGCGCTCGTTGATGCCTTCCACCCGCAGACGATCCTTGCCTACGAGATGAACGACCAGACGCTGCTCGTCGCGCACGGCGCGCCGCTCAGGCTCCGCGTCGAGCGGCAGCTCGGCTACAAGATGGCGAAATATGTGATGCGGATCGAGGCGGTGGACGAGCTCGCCACCATTCGCGGCGGCCAAGGCGGCTTCTGGGAAGACCTCGGCTACGAGTGGTACGCCGGCATCTGATCCTCGACTCCTCGACGCCAAGATGGAGATGACCCGCGCGGACCAAGCCGACGCGGGCCTCTCCAATCTCGTCAACCGGCTAAGGCTGGTAACGCCTACTTGCCGAACAGGTGATGCTTCTTGTGCGCCTTCTTAAAGGCCTTGTACTTGGCCTTGCACGCCTTGACATAAGCGTGGCGCGCCTTGCGATCCTTGGGATACATGGCCTTCGCCGTCTTGTGGCAGCCGCTATGGCAGGCAAACGCCGGGGCCGGCGAAACGGTCACCGTGGCGCCGGCAAGGATGAGCGAGGCAGCGGCGGCCAAAAACACTTTCTTAAGCATACGGTTACTCCCGTGAATGATTACGCAACGTTACGCGGGCCGATAAGGCCCTAGCGCTGAAATTTCGTCAACATCGAAGTTCCGGTTTCGGAAACGTTGTTGCTTTTCAGTTGATCGCCCGTCGTTTGCGGAAATTCTTGTTCATCAAATACTTAAGCGGCAAACGACGATCTTGATGTCGCACCGCAGGATTTGTCCGGACCCTGGATCGGAGCGTGACTTAGAAAAAGGGAAAGGGGCGCAAGCGCCCCTTTCTGTGACCAATGCGGTCGGTTGCACAGACGCCGCTTAAGCCTTGGCAGTCTTATTAGCGGCCTTCCATGCAGCCACACAGCCCTTTTTCCAGGCGTGACGCTGCTTAAGGCTGGTCGGGAACTTCATCTTTGCCGCCTCTTTGCAGGTGATCGTCGCGGCCTTGACCGAGCTAAATCCGGCCGGGAGCGCGACGGCGGCGACCAGAGCGGTCGCGAGGGCAGCAAACAGGACTTTCTTGAGCATCAAATGCCTCCGTTGAATGTCTGCGATTCTCAAACGAGGAACATGTAGACTCGAACCGCTACCATAATGAGGCGGTTTCGCCCACCCTTCGCCGTATTCCCCGGTGCCTCCGCTTGACCCTGAGCGGGCTGCTCCCGTACCAAGCCCGCCATGAATGATCAGATCGTGACGCCGCTCTCCCGCATCCGCAACTTCTCCATCATCGCCCATATCGACCACGGCAAGTCCACCCTCGCAGATCGGCTGATTCAGCTCTGCGGCGGCCTCTCGGCGCGGGAGATGAAGGAGCAGGTGCTCGATTCCATGGATATCGAGCGCGAGCGCGGCATCACCATCAAGGCACAGACCGTGCGGCTCGACTATCGTGCGAAGGACGGCGAGCTGTACGAGCTGAACCTGATCGACACGCCGGGACATGTCGATTTCGCCTATGAGGTGAACCGCTCGCTTGCCGCTTGCGAGGGCTCTCTGCTCGTGGTCGACGCGACGCAAGGGGTCGAAGCGCAGACCCTCGCTAATGTCTATCAGGCGCTCGACAACAATCACGAGGTGGTCCCCGTCCTCAACAAGATCGACCTGCCGGCCGCCGAGCCCGACCGCGTGCGCCAGCAGATCGAGGACGTGATCGGGCTCGACGCCCATGATGCACTCGAGATCTCGGCCAAGAGCGGTAAGGGCGTCGAGGAGGTGCTCGAGGCGATCGTGCACCGCCTGCCGCCGCCCAAGGGAGATGCGAAGGCGCCGTTGAAGGCGCTCCTCATCGATAGCTGGTACGATTCCTACCTCGGCGTGGTGGTGCTGGTGCGCATCTTCGACGGCACGCTGCACAAAGGCCAGCGCATCAGGCTGATGGCGACCGGGGGCGTATACGGCATCGATCGCGTCGGCATCTTCCGCCCCAAGCAGGAGATGCGCGACCGGCTCGGACCGGGCGAGATCGGCTTCTTCACCGCCTCGATCAGGCAGGTCGCCGACACCCGCGTCGGCGATACCGTCACCGAGGAAAAGCGCCAGGCGGCCGCGCCGCTTGCCGGCTTCAAGCCGGCGCAGCCCGTCGTGTTCTGCGGCTTGTTCCCGGTAGATGCGAGCGAGTTCGAGACGTTGCGCGAGGCAGTCGGCAAGCTCCGTCTCAACGATGCGAGCTTCACCTACGAGATGGAGACGTCTGCCGCGCTCGGCTTCGGCTTCCGCTGCGGCTTTCTCGGGCTGTTGCACCTCGAGATCATCCGCGAGCGGCTGGAACGCGAGTTCAATCTCGACCTTATCGCCACCGCGCCGTCGGTCATTTATCGCGTGCACCTCACCAGCGGCACGATGCTGGAGCTGCACAATCCGGCCGACATGCCGGAGCCGCAGAAGATCGCCAAGATCGAGGAGCCGTGGATCGAGGCGACCATCCTCGTGCCGGACGAGTATTTAGGTGCCGTGCTCAAGCTATGCGAAGACCGGCGCGGGCGGCAGAAGAACCTGACCTATGCCGGTTCGCGTGCCATGCTGGTCTACGAGCTGCCGCTGAACGAAGTGGTGTTCGATTTCTACGACCGGCTGAAATCGGTCTCACGAGGTTACGCCTCGTTCGACTATCACATCATCGGCTATGAGGAGGGCGACCTCGTCAAGATGGCGCTCTTGGTCAATGACGAGCCGGTCGATGCGCTGTCGATCATCGTCTATCGCGGCCGCGCCGAGCAGCGCGGGCGCGCCATGGTCGAGAAGCTCAAGGACCTCATCCCCCGTCACCTGTTCAAGATCCCGATCCAGGCGGCGATCGGCGGCAAGGTCATCGCGCGCGAGACGATCAGCGCGATGCGCAAGGACGTCACCGCCAAGTGCTATGGCGGCGACATCACGCGCAAACGCAAGCTGCTCGACAAGCAGAAAGCGGGCAAGAAGAAGATGCGGAGCTTCGGCCGCGTCGAGATCCCGCAAGAGGCGTTCATCGCCGCGCTGAAAATGGACGCCGATTAGCGGCGTCATTTAAATCCACCGTCCGCCGGAACTCTCGCCGGGCCGCCACGTTGATGTGCTTGAGAGCGTGCCCCCGAGGGAGCATGCCTCGAAAGAAAAAGCTTCAATCGTTGCGGCTTACATGCCGTAACGTTGGAGCTTTTGTTGGTTATATAGTGTATTCGTCGCGGCCTCATTCCGAACAACTTCAGTATCGCATGCCATAATTAAGACAGACTCAAGGTATTGTTGTGCCCGACAGCGATCACTGCTTGACAGCGTCTTAAAGATCACTTCCCATGCCCGCTAGAGGGAGTTGCGGCCGGACAGGGGGAGTCGCGAGCGGTCAAGAGGACCGCTCGCTTTTCCAAGAAATATTTCGCTGCATCCCTGCGCTCCCGCAGTTGGCGCGCGACGGCGGGGCATATCGGTCGGTTCGGTGTCAGGCGCGCCGAAGAGGGAACAGTCATGCGTATCGCCCTCGCTTGCGGACTCTGTCTGCTCGCTGTCACAGCCGTCGCCGCGCCCCGCGCCAAGGACGATGCCAAGTCCGACGCCAAGGCCACGCAACAGGCCGACACCATTCGCGATAATTTCCGCTCGCGCATGAATGAGAACGTGGTGACGATCATGGCGGGGAGTCCCTCCGGCACCGATCTCGCCATCGTCCAGGACATCGCCGAGGTGCTGAACGGCGACGGCCTGCGCGTCGTGCCCATGGTCGGACAAGGCCCGGCGCAGAACGTCAAGGACGTGCTGTTCCTGCGCGGCGTCGACATGGGCATCACCCAAGCGAACATCCTCAAATATTTCGCCAAGACGGGCGAGCTCGGGCCGAACTTCATCGACCAAATCGCCTATGTGGCGAAGCTGTTCAACGAGGAGATGCACATCCTCGTGCGCAGCGAGGTGAACTCAATCGACGACCTCAAGGGGCGGCCGGTGAATTTCGGCGCGGAAGGAAGCGGAACGGAAATCACCGGACGTCTCGTGTTCGAGGCGCTGGGCATCGAGGTCAAGCAGGTCCATCTCAGCGACGACGATGCGCTGCAGAAGTTGAAATCAGGAGAGATCGCCGGGTCGATCGTGGTGACGGGGAAGCCCGCGCCCGTACTCGCCAATCTCAAGGATGCAAGCGGCCTCAAGCTCCTGCCGGTGCCTTACGCCAAGGAGCTCGAGGACAGCTATTACCCGGCCACCCTCACTCATGACGATTATCCCGATCTCATCCCCGCCGGCGGACGGGTCGATACCGTCGCGGTGTGCGCCGTGCTGGTGTCGTTCAATTGGACCGACGACAGCCCGCGCTACCAGAAGATCGGTCGCTTCGTGGACCGCTTGTTCACCAATTTCGATCAGTTCCTGAAGCCGCCGCATCATCCCAAATGGCGTGAGGTCAATTACGCCGCGACGCTCGAGGGTTGGCACCGCTCGCCGCTTTCGCAAGCGTTCATCGACCACGCCAAGGCCGCCACGGCCGCCACGGCCGATAACGGCGCAAACGCAAAGAAGAGCTTCGACACGTTCCTCGCGCAGGCGTCGCCCTCGGGTGGAGCGCCGTTGTCGGACGCCGAGCGTGCGAATCTGTTCAAAGCCTTTCTCGAGTGGAGCAAGAACCAGAGCAATAACTGACGGCCAAAGCTGACGGCGTCGCCGCTCAGCTCCGTCCTTGAGTGTAACGCGTAGGAGGGTGCCATGGGCCAGTGGGCGCTCAGTCCATCTCAATCGGCGAGGACGCCGCGAAGTCTCGCGGACCGTCTCGCCAGCGAAGTCCGTACTGAAGTTCGCGAGGAGGCAAAGCCGGGGGGCGAGGCGACCGTGTCGTCGATGGCCGAGCGCTTCGCTCCCGAGGGGCAGAAGGGCTTCGCCGCCGGCGCGGGCCAGCCTCTGCTCGAGCCGACCGTGATCATGCAGCAGGGGCGCGAGCCCGCGCGGGGCTCAGTGGTCAATCCCTGGGTCCTCGCGGCGCTCGTCGTCGTGTCGCTCATTCCCGCGGCGTTGCTGCTCATGCTGCTCTGGCAGGGGGGGATCGCGCTGCCGAAGCCGGGCGGCGCGGCGACCGCGGCAATCGACGTCGAGGCGCCGGCGCCAGCGCCAGCGCCCCAGCAGGCATCGGCCGTTGCCAGCGTCATGGACATGGCGCGGCCGGAGCCCGATATCGCGCTCACCGCGCCGCTCAAGCTCGTGGCGAAGGCGGGAGAGGAGATCGCATTCGATGTCACGCTCGACACCGACGAGGTGCTCCCCTCCCGCAGTCTCATCGCCATACGCACGCTGCCCGATGGCGCGTCCTTCTCGCAAGGGCGCCCCTATGGCCAGAGCGAATGGAGCCTAAGACCGGATGAGATCGGCGACCTCCGGCTCCGCGTTCCCAAGAGCGCCACGGGAAGCTCGGATATCCATGTCGACCTCGTCGCCGCCGACGGCTCAATTTTGGCCAGCGCGGTGACGCGTCTCGACATCGCGCCCGACCCCAAGCAGACGCTCATTCTCCGTGCCGATGAGAGCGACCGCATCGACGATCTCATCGCCCACGGCCAAAAGATGATCGATGTCGGCTATTTCGCCGGCGCGCGGGCCTATTTCAAACGCGCCGCCGAGGCGGGCAGCGGCGAGGCTGCGCTAATGGTCGGCGCAACCTACGATCAGGCGTTCATCAACAAGATCGGCGCGCAGGGCGGCATCAAGGCCGATCCCAAGGAGGCCGCGGTCTGGTTCGACAGGGCGAAGCAACTCGGCATCATGGATGGTGAAGCGAGGCTCAGCGAGCTCAGAGGCAGCGTTGGTTTTGGTTCTCCGGTTGCGCCGCCGCCCCCCGCCTCACCGAGCGCCCTCCCGCACCCCAAAGTGTCTGCGCCGGCGGAGACGGCAGCGGTGCCGAACGCTCCCATCGATCAAGTCGTCGTCATCGGGCCGGAGGACAGTGTGCCGTCCGGCAAGGAGGAGTGGGTCGCGCTGTCGAGCTACGCCAATGTGCGGTCGGCTCCGTCGTCCAATGCGGAGACAATCAAGATCGCCGAGAAGGGCACGAAGCTGCGCGTCGCGAGCCGCCGGGGCAATTGGGTGCAGGTGACCGATCCCTCGACCTCAGAGACGGGCTGGGTGTATTCGCGCTACGTCGAGGAGACGCCTAGTCCTTAGTGAGACCTGGAGCAGGCGCGCCGAAGAGAGGCACGGCGCCCTGCTCCAGTGTCTTGCCACAAGCGGCGGCGAGGTCCTTCTCGCCGCCCCTTCTCACGCAATGACGAGCCCTAGCTCGAGCGCACCATCCAGGCGAGGAAGGCGAGCGCAGCCCCCTCGACGATCAACTGAATGCCGAGCAGAACGCCGAGGACGACTTCCGAGGCGAGCGGCATCTTCGCCCACAGATAGGCGCCGAGCAGGATGCCGATCAGCCCGCTCAGAAACACCCAGATCCAGCCGGTGAACGGCCTGATGTTGAGGGCAAAGATGATCTTGGAGATGCCCTCGACGATGAAGAAGATGATCAGAAGTAGGGTCATCGCCACCAATCCCACATTGGGATTGCGCAGCAGAAGCACGCCAATCACCACCGCAAGCACGGCCGAGATCAACTGCAGCCAGAAATGCGGAACGTCCTTCGCGCCGATGAGGCCGATCGCCTGCAGCACGCCGCTGACGATCAGGATCCAGCCGAGCAGGAAGATCAGGGTGACCGAGGCAAGGTAGGGATAGACCAGCGCGATCACGCCGGCGATCATGAGAAAGATGCCCTCAAGCAGATACCAAGTCGAATAACGCTTGACCGTCTCGCGCATGGCTTCGCGCATGGCGGCCGACGCTTGTGCCATTGTCATCGCCATTTGAGTGTCCTCCAGAGAGCCATTCGACTACCGACTCAGTTTACCAGATTCCGACCTCGGCAGTGCCGGCACGCGTCCCTTGTCCCCGTCCAAGGCGCATGTCCTAGAACGAGCCGAAAATGGTGCCCAAAACGATCACGGCGGCGAGGGCAAGGATGGCGCCGGCGATCGCCACCATGAAAATGTCGAAATAGCTCTCGCGATGGGTCGATCCGCATACGGCAAGGAGCGTCACTACGGCGCCGTTGTGAGGAAGACTGTCGAGCGTGCCGGCCCCGATCACGGCGACGCGGTGCATGAGCGCAGGGTCGATGCCTTGCTCCGCGGCGAGCCGCATATAGGTGCCGCCCAGCGCTTCGAGGGCGATGGTGAGCCCGCCCGAGGCCGAGCCGGTCAAAGCCGCCAGTAGGTTGGTGGCGAGAGCCAAAGAGACGAGCGGCCCTCCGCCGATCGAGAGCACGAAGTCGCGCACGGCCGCGAAGGCGGGCAAAGCGGCGACGACGGCGCCGAAGCCGACGAGGCTTGCCACGCTGAACGCGGGTAGGACGGAGGCGTTCGCCCCGGCATCCATGCTCTCGCGCAGCGCGGGCAGGCGCTTAAGGTTGGTGAGCACGAGGATCAGAGTGGCAGCGGCGAGAGCCGTGACCACGGCCCAGACGCCGCCGACGCCTGCGAGCGAGGTGCCTCCCCAGCGCTCCTCTGCGAGGAAGGAGGTATCGAGGCGCGGCAACACGACGATGCTCATGAGAAAATTGACGCCCACCACTACGATCAGCGGCAACGCCGCCAGCAAGGGTGGCGGCAGAGCTTCGCTGCGATGACCGTGGGGAAGTTCCGCCGGGTCGAAGGCGCTTGCAAGGGTGGCGCGGTCGCGCAAGTCCTGATCGTCTGTCACCTGCTCGATACCCTTCGCCAGATCCGCTCCATAGCCTTCGCTCGCGCGGCGAGATGCGGCTTCGGCGCGGCCGAGCCACCATAAGCCGAAGCCAAGCATGACAATGGAGGCGACGATGCCGAGACCCGGCGCAGCGAAGGTGGTGGTGCCGAAGAAGGGCATCGGAATCGCATTCTGGATCGACGGCGTACCCGGCAGGGCCGACATAGTGAAGGTGGAGGTACCCAACGCGATCGCCGCCGGCATGAGACGGCGAGGAACCGCCGCCGCACGAAACAGAGATTGTGCCATAGGCGCGAGAACGAAGAACGCGACGAACAGGCTAACGCCACCATAGGTGACGAAGGCGCCGGCGAGCACCACGGCCAAGATCGCGCGGTGGCTGCCCAAGCGCTCGCTCATGATCTTGGCGATGGCAGAGACCGACCCGCTGTCCTCCATGAGCTTGCCGAAGACGGCGCCGAGCAGAAACAGCGGAAAGAACTGAGCGAGAAAGCCGGCAGCAGCCTCCATGAAGGTCTGCGTCCAGTGAGCGAGGAGAGGCTCGCCGGAGAACGCGGCGGCGATGAGCGCGGCGGCCGGGGCGAGCAAAAGCACGCTCCAGCCGCGAAAGGCAAATGCCACGAGAAGCCCAAGGCCGAGCAGAATGCCGAGCAGGCCCATGGCCTCAAACGCCCTGCAACAAACTGTCGAGGTCGAACGACGAACGCTGGCCGAGGTCGCGTCCGTGGTCCCTCACGAAGGTCTCGGCGGAGGAGCGGCCAGCGTCGCGCAACATGCGGAGGAAGTCCCACTCCGCGTTGAGCTTCGAGGAGTAGCCGAGCTCGACGAGAACATCGCTGGTGACCCGGTGAACGCGCATGCCTGCCCATAACGCGCCTTCGCTGTCGCCGGGGTTGGCGACTTTCCGCAGCAAGGCAATCATGCGCAACTCCTTCAAGAGAACGCTGTTGAAGGACACCTCGTTGAGCCGATTGAGGATGTCGCGGGCGGTGCGTGGGGTGCCCGGGCGCTCGACAGGATTGATCTGAACGATGATCGTGTCCTTAGAGGTGCATTCGCGCACGAGCGGGGTGATGGTGGGATTGCCCGAGTAGCCGCCGTCCCAATAGCTGTCGCCGTCGATCTCGATGGCCTGGAACATGGTGGGAAGGCAGGCCGAGGCGAGCAGCACGTCAGGCGTGATCGCCGCGTTGCGAAAGACGCGGCCGCGGCCGGTGCGGACGTTCGTAGCAGTGACGAACAGCTTGACCGGCGCACACGCCACCCTGTCGAAATCGACCGTCTGGGCGAGGATGTCGCGCAGCGGATTGGCTCCGCCCGGGTTCAGCTCGTAGGGAGAGAACAGGCGCGACATGAGATCCAGCGTGACGAAGGCGGGCGAATAATCCAGCGTCCAGCGGCCCACGAGCACATCGAGGGGTGTGCGCTGGAAAGGGCTGAGACGGGCAGCCTCGGACACCTTGCGCCAGAATGTCTCCAGGGCAGTGCGGGCATCCCCGGCCCCGCCCTTGGCGAGACCGTCGGCGAGCACCACGGCGTTCATCGCGCCCGCAGACGTTCCCGAGATGCCGTCGATGCGGAGCCACGGCTCCTCCAACAGCCGGTCGAGGACGCCCCAGGTGAAGGCGCCGTGCGCGCCTCCGCCCTGGAGCGCCAGATCAACGAGGACAGGCTCTCGGTTCATTGAGACCGATCGAAGGCTTGGTGACTCGAGCTAGTGGTGGCACACGATGGCCGAGGCCTCACAGGCGTTGCGGATACAATGGGTCGAGGTCGGTCCGACGGACTTGCCGCCCGGGCTGCTCAAATGATCGGCAATGTAGCGCCGAAGTCTGTGCAGCGCCCGGTCGGTCGAAACGTGCGGATTCCGGGCATCGGCCGTCGCCCTGACGACGGTGCAGTTCTCGAACGCGCTCGTCGCCTGCGCGGCTTGCCCGACAACGATGAAGGCGGCAGCGATCCCTGCGGCGGCCAATACTCTCTTCATCCCATGTCCTCCCTTGATGATCTGGTCTAGCGGCCGAGCGCGGCTCTGCGGCGATCGACCTCCGCTTGCGAGACAGCGCCGGCAGAGATCAGTCCTTTGATACACCGCTTGCTCAATTGGTCGCCGTGGCGGCGCATGCAGTTTTCCAGGCCCCTGGTTTCCAGTCCCCACTGGCTGCAGAACCTGCGGTAATCCTCGGCGCATTGTCTCTTGCCGGTGGCCATGGCCGAGCCTGCGGTCAAGACAATCACGGCAAGGCCGATGAGCAGTGTCGCGCGATAGGTCGTCATTGGCGTTCCTTCTCTTTGGCTTGGTTGAAAAGCGATGCGGCTTTGCGCTGCTAGGCATATCGGCTGAAGCCGACATTGTCGCCGATCACGGTCGTCGGACCGATGGGCAGCGGCTCGGGACTCGCGATGTCAAGCTTGTGGAACTCAATGCCCGCCTTCCACACCTTGCGCAGGAAATCCTCGAACACCTGGATGGTCAGCTGCTCGCCGGGACAGCGGCGATAGCCGAAGCCGAACGGCGCGAAGCCGGCATAGTCGCAGACCGGCAGCGGCTTGCCGTCGACGATGCCGTAAACGGTGCCGAAGCCGCTATTGTTCATAGCTGCCTTACGGCCGTCGGCGACATCGAACGGCTCGCTGGAGAACGGGCATTTGGCGAAGCCGATCTGCTTGCACGTTTCCTCGCCGACTTCATGGCTGGTTGGAACGGTCTTGTAGCGGTCGGGATTGAATTTCTCTGGGTCGCTCCAGTGCACGGGATCTAGGCTGGTCGAGGTGTGCGGGCTCACCACATAGCCGTGCCGCTGATAAGGCGGCGTCCGTACCTCCTCCATCGCCGAGATGCTGCCACCGTTCGGCGAGATGATGCGGAACAGCTCCATGACAAAGCGCTCGAGTGGGGTGTACGGCTCGCCGCCTGCGTCGTCGGGGTTGCCCTCCATGGTCTTCTTGAACCATGCACGGGTGTCGGGATCGCCGGTGTCGGTCGCGAGCCTCAGCATGATGTTGTAGAGCGAGTTGCCCCACTGACTGAGCGCCACGAAATTGTGGAACACCTCGAACACCACGTCCTTGTGGGCGAAATATTCGCCGTCGCCGGCGTTCTTGAGCCAGTACCAGGCGAAGGTCTTCTCGGGGTTCGGCGTCTTGCCGCTCTCGATGTCGGCGAGCCGGCCGTCGATCCACTCCTTGAGGTAGGCGAGGTTCGCTCGCACCGTCATGTAGTTATCGTAGACGATCTTCTGGGTTGGATCGCGATAGGCCAGCACCGTGTTGAACGCCTGGCCGATGTCATGGACCCGCTGCGGGATCGCATCAGGCTTGACGCCGAGATGAAGATCCCAGTAAAGATCGAAATAGCTCTCGAGATAGGGGCGCATTAGGGGCTTGCTGGCGTTGGCATCGTCGAGCAGCTTGTCGAAGAAGGCGACCACCTTGTCGCCATACATCGGCCGGTAGAGGTCGGGCGTGAGCGCCGTCATGTAAATGCGCTTGCGCCGGTTGTTGGGTCCCCGCTTCTCCAGTCCCTGAAGGAAGACCGTCACGCCCTCTTCGGGAGCGGGCTTCCACGTCTCGCTCAGCAAGGCCCCCAGAGATCGTAGGGGATCGCATTCTCCTTGGTGAACTCGACATTGATCATCGGCAGCCACAGCCGCTCACCGTCATAGGTGCTCACCAGGAAATGGGGGACGATCACGTTCTCGACGTAGGCCGGATCGAACTCGGCGAGAAATTGCTTGCGGAGGCGGGCGACGGTCGATTCAAGATCGCTCGGGGCGATCGGCTGTCCGGGGGCGGGGGGCGATTGGGCTAGGGCAGGCTCGGCAATCAGTCCAGCGGCGGCGGCGGCGCCGCCCATCAAGAACGCTCTACGTTCCATAAAGGCCTCCTTATGGAAATTTATGATTTCGTCGGTCGCACCCCTTCTTGTTCTTGCCGGCAAACGGGCCGGGACTTTTTCCTGGCTGCCCGGACATGTCAAATCACATAAAACCCACCACCCCTCGTTGCAGAAGCGGGAGCCCGGGACAAATGGAAGAGCCGACACGAAGCGCGATCGCCAAGGCCGCGCGCCGTCTCCTCCCGTTCCTCATCCTTTGCTACGCGGTGAATTTCCTCGACCGCGTGAATGTCGGCTTCGCCGCGCTTTCCATGAACGAGGATCTCGGCTTCTCGCCGTCGGTGTTCGGAACCGGGGCCGGCATCTTCTTCGTCGGCTATCTCCTGTTCGAGATCCCGAGCAATCTCGCGCTGCAGAGATTCGGCGCGCGCATCTGGATCGCGCGCATCATGGTGAGCTGGGGGATCATCGCCACCGCCATGGCCTTGGTCAGCGGGGAGACGAGCTTCTATGTCATGCGCTTCCTGCTCGGTGTCGCCGAAGCGGGCTTCTTCCCCGGCATCATCCTCTATCTCACCTATTGGTTCCCGGCGCGCGAGCGGGCGCGCATCGTCTCGTTGTTCATGGCGGCGGTCCCGCTCGCCACCTTGGTGGGAGGGCCCATCTCCGGCGCGCTGCTCGAGCTGCACGGTCTCGGCGGGCTGAAGGGCTGGCACTGGCTGTTCGTTCTCGAGGGGCTGCCGGCCATTCTTCTTGGCCTCGTCGCGCTCGCCTTTCTCGACGACAAGCCCGAGCAAGCGCGCTGGCTGTCAGGCGAGGAACGCGCGGCGCTATCGCGGGCGCTTGCCGACGAGGCGGCGGCGACGCGGGAGACGGGCTACCACGCACTCGGCGATGCGCTGACGCGGCCACGCGTGTTCGTTCTTGCGCTCATCTATTTCTGCATCGTGGTCGGGCTCTACGGCATCGGCTTCTGGATGCCGCAAGTGATCCAGACCTTCGGCCTCAGCCCGCTCAGAATCGGCTTCCTCACTGCCATCCCCTATTTCTTCGCCAGCATCTTCATGGTGCTCTCGGGCGCCCATTCCGACGCGACCGGCGAGCGCATTCTGCATGTTGCGCTTCCGCTTCTTCTCGGCGCTGTCGCCTTTGCCTGGTCGGCGATGACGCTGCCGCTCGGGCTGACGATGGTCGCGCTCTCGCTCGCCGCGATCGGCATCTATGCCGCCATCGGCACCTTCTGGTCGATGCCGACCGCCATCCTGACCGGGACCGGCGCCGCGGCGGGACTGGCGCTCGTCAACGCGCTCGGCAATCTCGGCGGCCTCGCCGGCCCGGCCATCATCGGCGTGCTCAAGCAGGCGAACGGGGACTTCACCTTGGCGCTGCTGTTCCTTGCCGGCGCTCTCGCGCTCGGCGCTTGCATCACGCTTCTCTTCGGGCGTGTGGCATGGATGGATCGCACCACTCCCAGGATCGTCAGATAAGCCACGGAAAGTCATGGAACATTACCGTCATCTTGGGCTAGTGGAGTGCCGGTCAGACCATCGCGAAGAGGATCGACATGGAAGATGAGACGCCGCATGCACCATCCCGCCGAACGCTTCTTGCCGGCATGGCCCTCATGGCGGCGGCGAGCGCGCTGCCCGCGCGCGCCAAGGCCGCAGGCGACACGACGATGAAGCATGTGGTGCTGCTCGGCGATTCGATCTTCGACAACAAGCGCTATGTCGGGGACGGCCCCGACGTCATCGATCAGCTCAAGGCCGATCTCCCCTCGGGCTGGACCGCATCGCTCAACGCGGTCGACGGCTCGACCACTCTCGACATCGCCAGCCAGCTCGAGCGCCTTGCCCTCAGACGCGACCCATCTCGCGGTGAGTGTCGGCGGCAACGACGCGCTCAAGCACAAGGACCTGCTCGATGAGAAAGCAAGCTCGGTCGCCGAGGTGCTCGACAAGCTCGGCAAGATCAAGGCCGAGTTCCAGGCGAACTATCGGACCATGCTCGACGGTCTGCTGGCGGTGAAGCTGCCGACCGCGCTCTGCACCATCTACGAGGCGCGCTACCGCGATCCCGACACGCACAGGATCGCGGCGACCGGGCTCTCGGTGTTCAACGACGTCATCACGCGCGAAGTGTTCGCGCGCGGCCTGCCGCTCATCGATCTCCGCCTCATCGTCACCGCGGACGAGGATTACGCCAACGACGTCGAGCCTTCGGTCAAAGGCGGCGCCAAGATCGCCAAGGTCATCGCGACGCTCGTCACCACCGACGACTTCACGCAGAAGCGGTCTGTGGTTTTCGCGGGGTAGCGGGTTGCTTCTTGCCGCTCGTCGGCGGGGCGCCGACTGAGGCGGCGGGCGCGGCCGACGCGGCGGTCGAGGCAGCGGCGATCTCGCTCGCGGCGGGAACGACAGGAGCGGCGGGTTCGGGCAAATCCACCTTCTTGCCGCGCTCGCCCTTGGCGAACTCGATGCAGAGCTTCACCGCCTCCGGCAGGGAGGTGGCGTAGGCGTCGGCATCGGCCTGCTCGAGCACCGCTTTCAGCGACGGCGACGCCTCGCCCTCGGACCACAGGCAAACGAGGATCTCCGTCTCCTTGGGAAGGATGCGGCGCAAGCGGCGCACGATATAGCGCATGACGGCGGGTCCGTTGCCGAGCTCGAGAAGAGAGAGCACGACGAGCTTCGCTTCGGTCTGCGTGAGCGAGGCGATGTGGGCCGGGGAGATCATCTCGGGTCCAAGCGCTTCGGCGCCGAGCCCACCCTTTTTCAAGATGGCGGCGAGAAGGGCCCCCGCCGCCTCATCGAGGGGCGTGCGGGCGCCGATGCAGAGAACCGGCTTGTCGACCACCCATCCCGGCGCGAGCTCATTCCGCTCGATGAGCTTGATGGCCTCGTCCTCACCCTCGCTCTCCTCCGCCGCATCGAGCGAGGCAAGTCCGGTCGCCGCCTCTTCGTCCTTGTCATGCTCGGGTTTCCGCCTGAGATGGGCAAACCAGCGGCGCGGCGCGTAGTCGGACAGGGAATCGAGCATCTCGTTCACCGTGGCGGCGATCTTCTCGGTCTGCTCCTGGTCGAGCGAGCCACGGGCAAGATCGCGCTCGGCGAGCCTGAGCGCCGGAAGCGCCACGTCGTCGAGATAGCATTGGAGGCTCTGGTTCTTGAGGCCGAGTTCGGCTTGATAGGTGATCTCGGGCGCATCGCCCGCGAGCGCGCGATGGTAGAAGCTCTCGTCGGGCTTGAGCGCGGGCTGATCGCCGAGCAGCACGTCGAAGAACTCGAGCCCCTCGACGTGGCGGCCGAGCACGGCGAGGCAGACGGTCATGGGCATGGCGAGGATCAGCCCGAGCGGTCCCCACAGCCACGTCCAGAACACGGTGGAGACGACGACGGCGATCGGCGAGACGCCGGTGCCGTGACCGAACACGACCGGCTCGACCACTTGGCCCATGGTGAACTCGCCCACGACATAGATCGCGAGCACGGCGAAGAAGCTGGTCCATCCGGGATCGACGGCAGCGGCAACGAAGAGCGGCGGCGCGGCGGCGATGAACACGCCGACATAGGGCACGAAGCGCATCAGCCCGGCGAGAAGGCCGAAGGCGAGCGGGCTCGGCATGCCGATGGCCCAAAGCGCGGTGGCGACGAGCGCGCCATAGGCCGAGTTGATCATCACCTGTCGCAGGAAATAGCGGCTCAGGCGGTTGGCCGCGTCGGTCAGGGTCGAGGTGGCGCGCTGCGGGTCGCCCGAGCCGAACAGCCTGATGAGCCGATCGCGCAAATCCTCGCGCTGCAGCAGGATGAACACGACGATGAGAAGCACGATGCCGGCGGTGGCGAGCGGCGGCAGAAGCGTGCCGGCGATCGACTGATAAAGCTGGAGCGGCGTCAGCTCGCGCTCTTTCACCACCACTTCGAGCGGCTTGTCGTCGGGCTTTTGCGCCGGGGTGCCGACCTCGGGTGCAGGCGGCTGAGAGCTTCCGTCGCCCGGCCCGAACAGCTCGTTCTGCAAATTGCTGAGCACGTTGCCGGCTTTTTGCAGCGCCGGCGAGCTTGCCGTGGAATCGCGCAGGCTCTTGATCTTCTCCGACAGCGTCGTCTGGTAGCGCGGCAGGTCGCCGGCAAGATCGGCGGCCTCGCGCGAGAGCAGCCAGCCGAGCGCCGCGATGATGACGAAGGCGGAGCCGACGACGATGCCCACCGCGAGCAGGCGCGGCACCTTCACGCGCCGGAGCAGGATGAGCGGCCGGGTAAGAACGAAGCTCAGGAGGATGGCGAGCGCGAGCGGCAAGAGAATCTCGCGCCCGAAATAGAGAGCGCAGATCACGATGGTCGCGATCAGCAGGCCCTGCAGCGTCGCCGGCGCGCGCGTCGGATGACGAGGAGAAGAAAGGCAGGGACGTACGGGGCGGCATGTCGCGAATCTCCCGGCGCCGGCGTTCCTCCGGCATAGCAAGACACTCGAAGCTCCGATAGGCCCTTCGGCTTCGGCGGATCCGCTTATCCAAGGGACCGCGAGCCGCATAACCAGCCTATGGCAGTATCGTTCCCCTTCCTCTCGCAAGGAAACCAAAAGACCCCGGGGGGATGTACCCCCGGGGTCCCTCGGCTGGCCTTAAGGCACCGTACTCATTACTGATCGGCACCAGAGGCCTGCTTTCCGCTCATGAAGCTCGTGGATAGCTCCTGCTATTTCGCTGCTTCTTTGACGGGGCTCGTTGCGGACGAGACGTTGTTGATCGGCTGCTTGCTGGTCTCCATCTCGATGGTGGCGATGTCGCCCTTGGCGGCGTCGACCGCCTGCTTGAGATCGACCATGTGGATCGACTGATCCTCGAAGGTGCGGAAGTACCAGCGGAGATTCTTGAGGTCGGCGACGCTCGTCCATTCGGTGGTCTCGTCCACGGCCTCGCCGCCGGCCGAATTCACCACCGAGCCCTTCGGGATATCGAACTGGTTCAAGATGTGGAAAGCCGAAAGCACCGCGTCCTCGGCCGTCGCATTCGGCGCGGCGGCCTGGCTGTAGATCGCCGCGCGCACGAAGCGGGACGGCGGGGTGAAATCGCCGGGAAGGCCGAGCAGACCGGCGCCCGCGCCGAACGCGTTGAACGTCACAGGGCCGACCTTGACGGATTCGACGTCCTTCACCGAGAGATTGATGTAGTTGGCGAGATTGGTCATGTGCCAATCGTAGGTCGGCGCGTTGGTCATCACGCCGAGCGGGGCGTCATGAACCTTCAGCGTGCCGTCGACCGGCTCGACCACAAGCGACTTGCCCGACTTGTCCTGAAGGAAGAAATGCGCACCTGGAACTGCACCTTGCGGGCTGCCGAGGCCCGGCGCCGGCGTCGGCACGAGCACGATGTCCTTCACCGCCTCGCGCACCTCATCGACAGTGGCGAAATTGGCGAGCGCCCACACGCCGAACTCGTACCCCGCGAGCGCGTGGCTCGCGTTCTCGGGTGTCACATCGGTGTATTTGGCATAGCCCGGGAAATAGAACAGCCCGACCGAGAGACCCTGGTCGTTGATGCCGTCGAGGATAACAGGCATGCCGAGCGCGTTCGCCCCGACGATGGCGTGTTTGCTCTTATAGACGAGACCCTTGCCGCCGTCGGGTAAGGTGCCCGAGAGTTCCTTGCCGGAAGGAATGACGATCACCTTCGACTGCATGGGGAAGCCGAATTCGAGGGTGCGGCCGCGGATGGCGGCGCCGTCGGCAGATTTGAGGCTGATGCCGGTGCAGGCGAAGCCGGGCGTGGTGGCCGAAGCGAAAGCGGCGATCAGCGCCGCGGTCAGGATTTTGCGGATCATGGGACGCTCTTCCTCGTGGAAAATGGCGCGGGAGATTTCGCTGCGGACTTTCGGCGAGGAACCGTGAAAACCGCATTAAGCATCGAGCCGCGATCGCGGGCTTGCTTAAGCGAGCGTCGTCGAGATCAATACGATTTGCTGCAATGTTGAGTGAAGCGCACCTCGTCCCGGGTGCATGCCGCGCGACGCTCAGGCCGACACGTTGAACAGCGATCCGATGCCGTAGGTCGCTGCTGCCGCGGCCGCACCAATCAAGAACATACGCAAACCGCCAAGCAGCGCTCCTTTGCCGGAGAAGAGGCTCAAGGTTGCGCCCACCACAAACAACGCAGCCCCGGAAAGGACGGCGGCAATAGTCACGCCGTTACTCAACCCGAGCAGAAACGGAATGAGAGGCAGACTCGCACCAATGCAGAAGGAAATGAAGGAGGAGATCGCCGCGCCGATGGGCGAGCCGAGATCGTCAGGGTTCAGCCCGAGCTCCTCGCGGGCCAATGTATCCAGCGCCTGCTCGGGGTTCGCCATCAGCTTCTTGGTGAGGGCGCGGGCCTCGTCTAGCGGGACGCCGCGGGCGGCATAGATCAGTGCGAGCTCCTCTGCTTCCTCGGCCGGGTAGCGCTCAAGCTCGTCCTTCTCCTGGCCGATCTGATACTCGAACATCTCCTTCTGCGACAGCATGGAGATGAACTCTCCGGCGGCCATGGAGAAGGCGCCGGCAAGCAGCCCCGCGACGCCGGTGAGCAAAATAATGCCGGGCTCCACGGCAGCGCCGGCAACGCCCATCACGAGACAGGTGTTGGAGACGAGCCCGTCATTCACTCCGAAGACGCCGGCGCGAAGGGTGCCGCCGCCGAGGCCGCGGTGGCGCGCCCCCACCTCTTCGACGGAGGTGGGCCAGGGATGGCCCGCCTGCACCTTCCCGCTATAGACCGACACGCCGCGCACCTTCGATGCCGACAGGATCGGCTTCATGGCGCGCGGACCGAAGAGCCCAATGAGCGAGGCCGTCAGTCGCGATCTTAGCGAGGGCTGGAACGCGGGGACTTGCTTCAGGTCCTTGGCAAGGATGCCGGCCTGCGTCTCGGCGGCGTCCGCCATCTCTCTGAACAGCTTCGCCTTGTCGGGGTCGTGCTCAGAAGCGGCAACGGCGCTCGAGAGATAGGCCGCTGTCTTCTCCGAGCGCCAGCGCGCAAGCGTGTCTTCCATGAATTTTTGTGCGTTCCCGGCTTCGCCGCTCAGACCAGCCCCACCTTGCCGGTAGAAATATCGTAGACGCCACCCGAGATCGCGATCTTCTTCGCGGCAAGCGCGTCGGAGAGGATCGGAGTGTCGTCGATCAGCCGCTTCACGTTGAGGCGCACGTTTTCCTCGATGGTGGCGGCGACGAGATCGCTCGGATGTTTCGCATGGGCGGCGATGACCGCGGGCTCGATGGACTGGACCAGCTCCGGCAGATGGCCCGGCAGCTCCGCATGCTCCGTCACGACCTTGACCGCCGCTGCAACGGCTCCGCAATTCGAATGGCCGAGCACCATGAGCAGCGGCACGCCGAGAACCTTGACCGCATATTCCATGCTCGCCAGCCCATCCGTGTTGACGAAATTGCCGGCGACGCGCACGACGAAAACCTCGCCTGGTCCCTGTTCGAAGAGAAGCTCGGGCGCCACTCGGCTGTCGGAGCAGCTCAGCACCGCCACGATGGGGTATTGCGCGCCCGCGCGCTCTGCGCGACCGATCGAGTAGTCCTTGCACTCGGTCTCGCCCCCGACATAGCGGGCGTTGCCCTGCATCAGTCGATCGAGCGCCTGGGAAGGAGGAATGGCATTCGGCGGCGGTTCGGCCAAAACCGGTTGGTCGGCGCGAGCGAAGCCGTAGGGCAGTGAACTGGCGGCAAGGAGCGCCACGCCCCCCGCCATCATTTTCCGCCGCGACAGGTGGTACTGCAGATGATGATGCGGGGAATCGCATTTCTCGCACATCGGGCTCTCCTCCTCGTGGTTGTGCAAACCGAAAGACCGCGAAGCGACCGACCGGGCTCAAGCGGCTCGCGGCTTCTCCAGGATCAGCCGATAGCAATCCAGGCTGCGGGTTAGGAATTCGTAAGTGGCGCCCCACAGATAAAGCCTAAACTTGCGGAACTCGAACTCGCCGAAGGTCTTGGTCACGTAATCGCGGTGGGCGTCGAGGTTGCGGGCCCATTGGCGGAAGGTGAGGAAATAGCTCCAGCGGTCGTTCTGCACCTCCATCAGCTCCATGTCGGTCTTGGCGAGCTTGTTGAGGAGATCGTCGAGCACGAGGAACGAGTGATTGCCGGGATAGATGTGCCGCACCATGAAGGTCGAGAGCTCGTATTTCTTCTTGGCGGCGCTGCCGTCGAGGAACACGCGGCCGCCCGGCTTGAGCAGCCGCTGGAACTTCTTCAGCACGCGCTCGTAGTCGGGCAAATGCTCGATCACACCCATGATGACGATGGCGTCGAACTGGTCCTTCGGCTCGTAGTCGTAGAAGTCGGTCAGAACGATGTCGAAGCGGTCGCCGAAATTGGCGAGCTTCCCCTTGAGATAGGACTGCGACACCTCAGAGTTGGTGATGCCGGTGAAGTGCACGCCGGATTGCAGCGCGTGCCCGGCGAATGCCCCCCAACCGGGTCCGATCTCGAGCACCGTCTTGCCCGGGCCGAGCCGGCATTGCTCGATCGCCCAGTCGAATTTCCGCTGCAGCGCGGTTGCGAGCGACTCGTCGTCATTGGCGTAGACGCCTTGGCTGTAGGCCGGAAAGATTGGATCGAGGAAGCTCAAGAAGAGGTTCGGATCGGCGTTGTAGTGGGAGGAGATCGCCTGCTTGTTGGTATAGACCTGCCCGAAGAGGAGCGGCTGGATGAAGCGCCAGGCAAGCACCAGCGGATGGCGGTCATCGAGCTGGGCTCTGAGAGCAAAGGGCTTCAACATGTCGCCTTCGATGTCGATGTCGCCGGCCAGATAGGCCTCGGCGATGTCGGCTTCATCGAGCGAGCGGAGCGCCCGGATCGCCTTCTCGTTGCGAAGGCCGACATAGAACTCTGGGTTGCCTTCGCCCAAGTTTCGCGTCTCGCCGTCGGGCAATTCGACAGAGAAGGGCACTGCGACCCCGCCGACGCGGTTGACCAAAGCCTCGAGTGTGCTTGCGGTTGATGACATGTCCTTGTCCCCGGCTACCAGGCAGAAGCTCGGGGCCGAGCCGGCCGGCCGAGCCATGCGTTCCCGTCGATTTTGCCTCGGAATGTCACAGATTGAAATGGGAAGCTGTTGCCGAATTGCCGTTTCGTGCCGTTATCATCCCGCCGCTTCGATCAATCGGGGGACATGTATGCCTATCGCCAGCCGCTCCTTCCAGGTTTTTGCCAGCATACTGATCGCTTTTTGCCTCATCCTCTCTCAAGGCAGCGAGGCCAGAGCGCTTTATGACGTCCAGCCCGGCGAGGCCTCGGGCCGGCCTGGGTCGATTATTAGGGTCTGGCCGCTCGAAGGCGGCGGTCCGAGCGGCGCCGGGGGCACCGCCTTCCGCATTCTCTACCGCTCGACGGGGCTCTACGGCGAGCCGATCGCCGTTTCCGGCGCCATCTTCATCCCGCCAGGGCCGGCGCCCGCCGGTGGCCGCGACGTGATCGCCTGGGCGCATCCGACGAGCGGCGTGGTCGAGCCCTGCGCGCCGTCCCTGATGCCTGACCTCGCCGGCACGATCTGGGGCCTCTCAGAGATGCTGGCGCGGGGCTATGTGGTGGTGGCGACCGACTATCCCGGCCTCGGCACGCCCGGCATTCACCCTTATCTCATCGGGGTGAGCGAAGGGCGCGCGGTGCTCGACAGCGTCCGCGCGGCGCGCGACATGCCCGATGCCGGCGCCTCGAACCGCTTTGCCGTGTGGGGCCACAGCCAGGGCGGACATGCCTCGCTCTATACCGGCCAGCTCGCGGCGAGCTACGCGCCGGATTTGAAGCTCGTCGGCGTCGCCGCGGCGGCGCCGGCCACCTATCTCATCGAGCTGTTCGATGCCGACAAGTCGAGCCCAGCCGGCAAGGAGCTCACCGCCATGGCGCTCTATTCCTGGTCTGAGCTCGATCACGACCCGGCGACGAGCCTGGTGGACCCGGACGCCATGCACGTGTTCGAGCAATTGGCGCATGACTGCATCGAATCCGTCGCCGAGTTCGCCGCGATCGAGAAGGCCGAGAAGCCGCTCAACCGCGAGTCGTTCCTCAAGGCCGATCCCACCGAGATCGAGCCGTGGAAGTCCATCATGGAGAGGAACACGCCGGGTCAGGAGCCGGCGGGAGCGCCGGTGTTCATCGCCCAAGGATCGGCCGACACGACCGTCCGGCCGGAGATCACCAAGCAGTTCGGCGAGGTGCTGTGCAAACAGGGGACAAGGGTCGAGTACGTCGTGCTTCCGGGCGTCACGCATACCTTTGCCGCCAAAGACAGCGTCAGCCAGGCGCTCGCCTGGATCACCGAGCGTTTCAGGGGCGCGCCCGCGCCTTCCGTCTGCGAGTAGGCCGTCGGACCGTCGCTAGAACACGAGCTGATTGGCCGAGATGGCCAGAATGACGATCACGATGAAGATGACGAGGAAGAGGAAGAACAGGATCTTCGAGATCTGAGCGGCTCCCCGCGCGACGCCGGTATAGCCGAGGGCGCCCGCGACGAGCGAGATCAACAGGCAGATCAAGGCCCATTTCAAAAAACTCATGTTCCCGCTCCGTCTAGTAGCTGATCTGGATGAGCGTGTTGCCGGTGCCGTATTGCTTCACCAGCGAATAGAGCACGGCGGCGTTTGCCGGATGCAGCCTGACGCAGCCATGCGATGCGGGGCGACCGAGATATTTGGTTTCGTACGAGCCGTGGATCGCATAGCCGCGGAGGAAGAAGATCGCGTAGGGCATCGGCGAGCCGCTATAGATCGTCGAGGCATGATAGCGGAAGATGGCGGTCGGCCTGAACGTGCCGACCGGTGTTCGGTAGCCCGGCCGCGCCGTCGACACCCGCCACGCGTAGCGCGGTATGCCGTCGACGAAGACATCCATGCGTTGGCTTGAGATATTGATCCTGGCGACGATGCCTGCCTCGGCAAGGCTCGGGGCCGCGACGACGAGATAAAAGAGCGCGGCCAACAGCAGCAAAGATCGTCGCATGGATCCCTCCCCGTGGAGCGCGAGCTCTAAGCGTGCCCTCCTTGAGTTGTCGCCCCGCGCAGCTTGCGAATCAAGACGTTGACCGAGTGTAGGAGCCTCCGGCTGAACCTCATATGAACGTTCGCGCGATTTCTGGACGCTCGGGGATCTTGCGCGTCCTGCCAGCGTGCCTGCGGAAACCCGCATAAGCTCAAATTAACGCCATCATTTGTGCTAGGGTCGTGGCCTTACGGGTCTTGGGGGAAACGGGTCGAGGGCTGATGCGACGGCTGATCTTGAGCCTCGTCTTGATTTTGTGTTGCGGAGCGGTCGCCGCCGAGACCGTGACCGGTCCAGCCAAGAGGGCTGCGGCAACGCCGGCCGCAGCCACCACCCCCACAGCCAAGCCGGCCACGCCGAAGAAGCCCCAGCCCAAGCCGCCGCCGGCACGCGAGCTGTTCGGCGCAGTGACGACGCCCGCTCCCCTCGCCTCACGCTCGATCGGGTCCTACGCGAAAGGGTGTCTTGCCGGCGGTGTCTCGCTCCCCATCAACGGCCCTGACTGGCAGGTCATGCGGCTTTCGCGTAACCGCAATTGGGGCACGCCGCAGCTCCTCGATTTTCTCGAGCGCTTCGCCAGCGACGCGCGCGCGCTCGATGACTGGCCGGGACTGCTTGTCGGCGACATGTCGCAGCCCCGCGGCGGGCCGATGTTGACCGGCCATACCAGCCATCAGGTGGGGCTCGACGCCGATATCTGGCTCACGCCCATGCCCGACCGCATCCTCACCCCGCAGGAGCGGGAGGACATGACCGCGGTGTCGATGCTGAAGGACCCGTTCACCGTCGATCCCGCCATTTTCACCACGATGCAGATGAAGCTGATCAGGCGCGCCGCGTCCTATCCGCAAGTGGCGCGCATTTTCGTGCATCCGGCGATCAAGAAGGCGCTGTGCGAGCATGCAAAGGAGATCGGCAAGGATACCGCGTGGCTCGGCAAAGTGCGGCCATGGTGGAACCACCACTATCACTTCCATATCCGTCTGAAGTGCCCGCCGGGGATGGACGGTTGCGAAGATCAGAAGGACGTCTCGGGCGACGACGGCTGCGGGCAGGAGCTTGCCAATTGGTACGCCATGCTGAAAAAGGCGGCGATCGCATCGGCGAAGCCGGTTCCGCCGGGAACCAAGCCATGGACCGGCAAGCCGCCGCTGACCATGGCGCAGCTGCCCAAGGAGTGCGGCACGGTTCTGACGGCAGGTGGCTTCACCCCGCCGACAGCGGATTCGGAGCCGACGCCAGCTGCGCTCAAGGCGATGGCCGCGAAGGATGCCGGACCGCCTCTCCCCACGCTGACGCCTGACCAGCTCAAGGAGTTGACGGCGCCAAAGACCGACAAGACCGCGACCGCGGCCGGCGCCGGCACGGCCGATATTCCGCTGCCCGATCGCAACCCCGTCCGCTAAGAGCTACCAGCTGGGCCCTTCACCTTCCGCCGCGCATCGGGCAATATCGTCGCCATGCAGGAGCGGCGGGCGAATCCCCTAGAAGGTCAGAAGAACGTCTATGGCGAGCCGCTCAAAAGCTGCTCCGAGAGACCGCTGACCGGCTTCTTCCGCACCGGCTGCTGTCACACCGGACCCGAGGATGTCGGCCTGCACACGGTCTGCGTTCAGGTGACTGCCGAGTTCCTCGCCTTCTCCAAGGCGCGCGGCAACGACCTTTCCACCGCGCAGCCCGATTTCGATTTCCCCGGCCTCCGGCCCGGCGATCGCTGGTGCCTGTGCGCCATGCGCTGGCGCGAGGCGCTCGAAGCCGGGAGCGCGCCCCGCGTCATTCTCGGCGCCACGCACGAGGCGACGCTCGAGATCGTCGCGCTCAAGGATTTGAAGCGACACGCAATCGATCTCGCCTGACGCCGCCCAAGCCCATGGTCAAGACGAAGCCACCTGCCGAACCCAAAGCGCCCTCGCCCGCCAAGCCGCGCCAGAAACGTGAGATTTTCCTCGAAGGCCACAAGCGGAAGTTTCTCGTGGTGGTGGACGAGACCCCGGAATGCGAAAGCGCGCTCGCTTTTGCCGCGAGCCGCGCCCAGCGCACGGGAGGCCACCTCGCGCTTCTCTACGTGATCGAGCCGGGCATGGAGTTCCAACATTGGCTCGGCATCGAGGAGGTGGCGCGCGAGGAGGGACACAGCAAGGCGCGCGCGGTGTTCCGCCTGTTCGGCCGCAAGCTCAAGGCGATGGGCTTCGAGCATCTCGAGCCTGGAGAGATCGTGCGCGAGGGCAACAAGGCCGACGAGATCTTGAAGCTCGTCGAAGAGGACCAGGATATCGGCGTGCTCGTGCTCGGCGCCTCAAGAGACCCCGCGGGTCCCGGGCCCCTCGTCACAACTCTCGCTGGCGGTCGGCATGTCGGGACCTTTCCCGTGCCGATCACCGTTGTTCCGGGACACCTCAGTATCGAGGAGATTCTGGCTCTCGCCTAAGGAAGGGGCCGATTGGTGCGCCTCGGCAACAAGTGGAAACTAATGTCAAGATGGCCCAAATTTGAGCCGTTTTGCGCTTTAATCGGTTAGCATGCTATTGGCGATTTGCGAGCCTCGACGAAGCAAGGGGACGGGATAATGAGGCCAATCTTTTTGGGGCTGATCGCGGCTTGTTGTTTGAGCCTGCCCGCGTTCGCAGCCGAACCGGACGGGCCGTCCGAGCTCATCACGCAGAAGGAGGCGCTCCGCATCGCGGTGCAAGGCAAGCTCTCGCAGAAGGCTCCGGCGCGCAAAGCCGAGCAGCTCGCGCTTCTCGATTATTACTCGGTGCCCGATCAGCCGCTCTTGTGGGTCGACGAGAAGGGCCTCAACGACCGGGCCAAGTCGGCCATGGGCGAGATCGCCAAGGCCGACGACTACGGGCTGCGCGCATCCGACTATTCGCTGCCCAAGCCCGACCAGTTCAACGCATCCGATGCAAAAGCCAATGACTGGCTGGCCGATGCCGAGATCAAGGTCAGCTATGCCGTGCTCGACTACGCGAGCGACGCGAGAGGCGCCCGTCTCGATCCGCAGCGCTTGAGCGAAAATCTCGACCCGACTCTCTCTCTGCCCGATCCATCGGAGGTTCTCGGCTCGATCGCCATCCGCTCGGACCCCGCCGCTTATTTGCGGAGCTTCCAGCCCGACCAGCCCCAGTTCGAGGCGCTGCGCCAGAAGCTGCTCGAGGCGCGCGGCGGCGGGAAGCCGGCCGCCGAACCGGCGAAGCCCGATGTGGTCATCATCCCCGATGGGCCCGTGCTCAAGTTCGGCGTCGTGAATGAGCAGGTCGCCCTGTTGAGAAAGCGGCTCGACGCTCCGGCAGAGGCCGGCGCCAACGAGCAATTGTTCGACAAGGACCTGTTCCAAGCGGTGCGGCGATTCCAGCTCGAACATGGCGCGGCCCCCGACGGTTTGGTGGGGAGCGGAACGCGGCGCATGCTCAACAACCAACAAGATGCGGCGCCGCGACATGCGGGCGGCCAGGCGTTGATCCAGGCTCTGATCGTCAACATGGAGCGCTGGCGGTGGCTGCCGAACGACATGAGCTCGTACTACGTCACCGTCAATATCCCGGAGTTCATGGTGCGCGTGGTGGAGGACGACAAGGTCATCCACTCGGCGCGAGTCGTCGCCGGCAAGCCCGACAAGCAGACGCCGATCTTCTCGCAGGACATGCAGGAGATCGTGTTCAATCCCTATTGGAACGTGCCGAACTCGATCAAGATGCAGGAGATCGCGCCCTATCTGCAGCAAGGCGGCGGCTTCTTCGGCGGCGGCTGGGATACCTCGGTCCTCGCCCGGCACGGGTTACGCGTCAGAGGCGCGAGCGGCCGCGACATCGATCCCGACACCATCGATTGGGGCCGCGTCGATATCCGCAATTACGACCTATACCAGCCGCCCGGACCCGACAACGTGCTCGGCACGGTGAAATTCCTGTTCCCCAACAAGCATGACGTCTACATGCACGACACGACGCAGAAGAATCTGTTCGCGCAGTCGGTGCGCGCCGAGAGTCACGGCTGCATGCGGGTGCAGAATCCGCAAGAGCTCGCGCTGGTTCTGCTGCATCACGACCAGGGCTGGACGCAGGCGAATATCGATCAGGCGCTCTACAACGAGGACAATCACATCCAGCTCAAGACCAAGATCCCGGTCTACATCACCTACTTCACCATCAAGGTGAACGACGACGGCTCGGTCTCGACCTACAACGACATCTACGGCCACGACGCCCGCATGACCGCCGCGCTGAACGGGAAGCCGATCTACGAATCGCCCGTGGCGAGCGACAACGACGTGATTGCGAGTCAGCCGTGGAGCCCACGCAGCGGCGGCGCTCGCCCGCGCCAGCGTGAGGCTCTCGACAACGACTTCACCCGCGCCCTGTTCGGCTTCTAGCTGAGCGACGCAAAAAAGCCCCGAAGCAATATTTCGGGGCTTTTTGTCAATGTCGGCGGGGTCCGGTCGGCGGACGGGAGATGTCCGCGGCGCCGTTCCTGTGCAACAACCTCGCGCGGCATTCGGTTCCCATCGCCGACGCTTGCAGCGAGGCTGCGCGACCCTGCTATTGCCGATGACGCCGCCCCTCACCCATAGTTCTCGCCTCACGCCCCGCCCACGAATCACGAGGCTAGAAGATGATCCGCGACTATTCAGACCATGCCGCCAACGAGCGGACGTTCCTTGCCTGGCTACGCACCGGGATCGCCGTCATCGCCTTCGGCTTCGTGATCGAGAAGTTCAATCTGTTCGCGCTGACCTTGCTCAATGGCACCGATCTCGGCGAGAAGGTCCACGCGCAGCTCGAGAGATATTCGGGACCGTTCGGCTGGGGAGCCGGGCATGCGTTCATCGCCGTCGGCATCGCCGCGATTCTCATCGCGACCATTCGTTTCGTGCACACCGGCCGGCTGCTCGATGACACCGCGGTGCATTCGCCGGGCATCCTGACCGACCTCGCCTTCGGTGTGACCCTCGCTCTGCTCGTCGCCGGCCTCAGCGCTTATCTGGTTTTTGTGTGAGCCTAGCGGAGCACGAGGCGCTAACCCGCGTGGCACAAGGGCCGACAGAACTGCCGGCCCTTAGCCTAAGCGATCTTCCTGGGGCGAGACTGCCCGACTTACGATTTCAGGCTGCGGGTGACCTGCGTCTTGATCGGCTCGACCGTGTCGGCGGCAACCTTGGTTGACAGGACACGGAGCTCTTCGGCTTGAGTGGAAAGCGTGCCGAACTGATTGCGCCAATAGCTTGTCTGCAGCTCCACGATCTCGGGAATGCTTTTCGCCGCGGCGAGGCTCTTGGCGAGGTCGAACCCGGAATTGACATTGCGTTGGGCAATGTCGATGACCTTGCGATTGAGCGCCGCGGCGCCCTGGCCTGCCGCGTCGAGAGCCTGTTCAAGTGCTCCCAAGCCGGCTTCGGCGGCGGTCTTGGCCCGCTCATACACGGCCTGCGTCTCGGTCACGGTCTTCTCGGCCATGGCGCGGACGCTCGCCGGAACGGCGGCCTCGAGCGACGGTTCGAACTGGGCGATCGTCTTGAGGTAAGCATCGCGCGCCATCTCGGCGGCGGATTGGGGGTCGAAGTTGTTCATCGGTTTGCCTTTGCGTCCCGGGAGAATGAGTTGCGCTAGGAAGGGGGGCCGGGATCGACCATCGTTATAGCCCATCTTATTGTGCACTGCAACATAAATTGTGCGTTGCACAACGAACGTTCCAGGGGCATGCCGCATCAGGCTGCGTGCCTTGACTTTCGGCCCTTTGCGGCCAATATGGGCTAGAACCATTCTAAGCTTGCGGGCGAGACTTTCGCCGGGCCTCGCGCGTTAGAAGCCAGGAGACTCCGGGGAATCGCCATGTTCATCCAGACCGAAGCGACGCCGAACCCCGCCACCCTGAAATTCATTCCGGGGCGGCCGGTGCTCGACCAGGGAACGCTCGAATTCACCGATCCCAACGAGGGCAAGGATTCGCCGCTCGCCGCGCGCCTGTTCGAGATCGAGGGCGTGAAGGGCGTGTTCTTCGGCCCGGACTTCATCAGCGTCACTAAGGGCGAAGGCGAGTGGCAGCATCTGAAGCCCGCCATCCTCGGCGCCATCATGGAGCATTTCGTCTCGGGCGAGGCCGTCACAACGGGCGAGCCGTCGGGGTCGGAAAGTTCGTCCGGCGAGTTCTACGCGCCGGAGGACGAGGAGACGGTCAAGACCATCAAGGAGCTGCTCGAGACGCGCGTGCGCCCGGCCGTCGCCCAGGATGGCGGCGACATCACCTTCCAGGGCTATCGCGAGGGCATCGTCTATCTTCACATGCGCGGCGCCTGCTCGGGGTGTCCCTCCTCCACGGCGACGCTTCGCCACGGCATCGAGAACCTGCTCAAGCACTTCATCCCCGAGGTGCAAGAGGTCCGTCCGGTTTGACCGGGAAAATCGCCGAAGCCTGTCTCGATCAGCTGTTCCGCAACGCGCGCACGCATAATGCGTGGCTCGACAAGGACGTGCCCGACGCCCTGCTGCACGAGATCGTCGATCTTTTGAAGCTCGGGCCGACATCCGCCAATTCGAGCCCGGCGCGGTTCCTCTTCGTCAAATCGCCCGAGGCCAAGGAGCGGTTGAAGCCGCATCTCTCCGAAGGCAACCGCGACAAGACGATGAAGGCCCCGGTCTGCGCCATCATCGGTTACGACCTCACCTTCCATCATCATCTGCCCAAGCTCTTTCCCCATACCAATGCTAGGGAGTGGTTCGAGGGGAAGGATGAGAAGATCTTCGAGACGGCGTTCAGGAACGGGACGCTGCAAGGCGCCTATCTGATCATGGCGGCGCGCGCGCTCGGTCTCGATTGCGGGCCGATGTCCGGCTTCGACAATGCTGGCGTCGACCGCGAATTTTTCGCCGACACCAGCATCAAGTCCAACTTCCTGTGCAGTCTCGGCTATGGCGATGGGAGCGTTCTCTTCCCGCGCTCGCCACGATTCGATTTCGACGAGATGGCGCGTATCGTTTAGCGCTTGTTTGCGCATGATCTTTTCGGAAAACCGGTTCCCACTTTTCCGGATCATGCTCTAAATAGCCTCCCATGAATATCCTCGCCCTCGACACCAGCATGGGTGCCTGCTCGGCTGCCGTCTTGCGCAGCGATGGCACGACGCCGAGCTTGCATGCGCGGCAAGAGGCGATGGCGCGCGGCCATGCCGAAGCGCTGATGCCGATGGTGGCCGAGGTGCTCGCCGCCGCGGGCATCACGGCGCGCGATCTTGATCTCATCGCGGCGACCGAAGGGCCTGGCAGCTTCACCGGCGTGCGCATCGCCATTGCCGCAGCCCGCGGGCTCGCGCTTGCCACCGGCGCCAAGCTCTACGGCACCGACAGTCTGACGGTCATGGCGCGCGATGCGCTTGCGAGCGGCCTCTCACCCAAAGGTCCTTTCGCCGTCGCGGTCGATGCACGTCGGGCCATGATCTATCTCGGTCTCTATGACGAGGCGGGAGAGCGGCGCGAGGGGCCGGTGCTGATTGCACCCGACGATGCTGCGCACATGCTTCCGAACGATCTGACGCTTGCCATCGGAAACGGTGCGATCCTTCTCGCCGAGGAATGCACGCGGCAGTCCCGGCCAATCGCCTCTGCCCTTTCCGAGCTTCAGCCGAGCGCCGCTTCGCTCGCGAAGATTGCACTCGAAGCGCGCAAGACGGTTCCCATCTTGCGGCCACTCTATCTGCGTCCGCCCGATGCGCGGCCGCAAGAGCCAGGCGTGGCGAGGCGCTGATGCTCGAAGTCGCGATCCATCGCGCCATGCCGCACGACGCTCGCGTCATGGCGGTGCTGCATGCAAGTTCTTTCCCCAAGCCCTGGAACGAGACCGTGATGGCGCAATTCATCGCCGGTCCCGACACGGTCTGCCTCATCGCCTCCAGCCTCGACAGCTCTGCGGGCGCTCCCGCAGGCTTCCTGATCGCGCGCCGCGCGGCTGATGAGGCCGAACTCTTGACGCTCGCGGTCGCGGCCCACTGCCGCCGCGCCGGCCTCGGCAAGACGCTGCTTGAAGCAGTCATGATCATGCTGGGCGAGGCCGGCGTGAAGCAGCTCTTTCTCGAGGTCGAAGAGGGAAACGAAGCGGCCTTCCGTCTTTACCGCGCGCTCGGGGCCAAGGCCGTGGGACGCCGCGCGCGCTATTACGACAGCGGAGCCGACGCCGCGATCTTCAGTCTTGCCCTTTCGGCCCGTGCCGCCGATGATGGCTCCTCTCAGCGTGAGGCCTAGCCGCGATCCATGCCCAAGACCGCGACGAGACAAAGCCGGCTCGAGCGGCTCTGCGCCGAGAAGGGCATGCGCATGACGGGACAGCGGCGCACCATCGCGCGCGTGTTGTCTGATGCCGAAGATCATCCTGATGTCGAGGAAGTCTATCGCCGGGCAAGCGCGGAGGACCCGCGCATCTCACTGTCGACGGTCTATCGGACGGTCCGTCTTTTCGAGAACAAGGGCATCCTCGAACGCCACGAGTTCGGCGACGAGAAGCGCGCGCGTTACGAGCCGGCGGGCCACGGCCATCATGACCATCTGATCAACGTCAAGACTGGCGAGGTCATCGAATTCCGCAACGAGCAGATCGAGCGCTTGCAAGAGAGCGTCGCGCGGGAGCTCGGCTTCCGCCTGATCGGCCATCGGCTCGAGCTGTTCGGCACCCCGATCAAGGGCCCTAAATAGGGCACTTCCGCCCCACCGTTTGACTCTCCCGCGCCGCCGAGACAACGTTACCTCTGTTCAAAACAAGAATGAGGGGGATGGCGTAATGGGAAAGCGCATCGTCTTTGCGGCCGCGGCGGTAATGGTCACTTGCGCGGCTCAGGCTCAGCCTGCGGGTCCGACCGAGGGGCCAAGCTATCTGCCCGTTGGCATGCGCGAGGTCTGCTCAACGATGGATTTCGGCTACGGCGAGATCCGCACCGAGTGCCGCACCGGGGCCGTCGCACCGGCCAAAGCCGATCCCGCGCTCAAGGGCATCTGCACGATCTATTATGGCCGCCGAAGCTGCTATTGACGCTTTTGCCCGGCGATTAAGCGATGAGAAGCGTGCGTGCCTTCCTGGTGCTTTCGGCCTTCTTCGCCTTGACGCTGCCGTTGATGCCGCTCCAGCTCCTCTTGCTCAAGACGGGCTCGCGCTACGCGCGCACCTTCCCCCATTGGTATCATCGTCAAGTTTGCTGCATCGTCGGCATCCGGGTGAATGTCGCGGGCGAGGTCGCGCGCGATGAGGGCGTGCTGCTCATCGCGAACCACGTCTCGTGGCTCGACATCACCGTGCTCTCGGCGGTGGCGCCGGTCTCCTTCGTGGCGAAGCAGGAGGTGGCGTCGTGGCCCTTCGTGAGCTGGCTCGCCAAGCTTCAGCGCTCGGTGTTCGTCGATCGCACGCGGCGAAACGAAGTGGGCGACAAGGCGAACGAGATCCTCGACCGGCTTGAGGCAGGAGATCATGTCGTTCTGTTCGCCGAGGGAACCTCGAGCGACGGCAACAGCGTGGTGCCGTTCAAGACCGCGCTGTTCGCCGCGGCGAAGCCGGTCGGCGGCCACGCCATGGGGGACCGGGTGTCGGCGCAGACCCTCGCGCTCACCTACACCAAGCTCCACGGTTTGCCGCTTTGCCGGCGCGGGCGCCCCGTGGTCGCCTGGTATGGCGACATGGACATGGCAAGCCATGCCTGGAAGCTGCTCGGGCTAGGCCCGCTCGATGTCTATATTCGCATTGGGCCGCCCGTGCCGCTCGACGAGTTTCCCGACCGCAAGGCGCTTGCGCGCTATGCCGAGGAGAAGGTCCGCAAAGACGTCGTCGAACTCTTGCGCGGACGGCCCGTTGCTGGTGGCCAAGCCTAGATCGCGCGGCGCAGCCTGATCGCGTCCATCATCGAGGCGGGCGCGAAGTTTCCGTTCGGCAACTGGCGAATGAGGCCGGCCTTGTTGACGCCGATGAGCGCCGCGTGCACGCCGCGCTCGGCCCCGTCGCCATCGACGAAATAGCCCTCCTGCACCGCGAGCACACATAGGTCGTCACGGGACATGGCGCCCGCTTCGTTCAGCATGCGAACGATGAAATCGGCGAGCGACTGCTGCGGTTGAGACTGGGGCTCGGGCTGCGGCTGCTGCAAATGATGCTGCGGCTGGGCCTGCATGTAAGGCTGGGCATGGTGTTGGGCATGTGCCTCGCCATGGGGCTGAGCTTGCACCGGCGCGTGCTGATGCGGCAGCGGCGAGCGGACCTGCGCGCGCGGTTGCGGCTTGGGTGCAGGCGCCCGAGTTGCAGCGGGCGTGACCGGAATGTCGGCGAGCCGCCGCTGTTCCACCTCGAGCAGCCGGCTAACGGCCTCGAACTCGGCTTTGAGGTCCTCGAGTTTGCTTTCGTGTTCGGTGCGAAGTTGCTCGACGAGGCTCTCGAATTGCGCCTCGGCAGCATTGATCTGCTCGTCTAGCAGATTGGCTCGGTCTTGCAGGTCATTTCGGATGTCACGCATTGCTTGCCCCTCGTTTGCATGGCTTTCAGTAACAACCGAGCGGGCTGGCAGGTTCACGCAAGACCAGTTGAAGCCTGCCGGCCGCCGCGCTCGGCAAGTGTTCGGATTCCTGGGCCCGGCAAAGCCTCGGCCGGGCGTCAGTCACCGGCATATTAACCAATGGCGCGGGCCCTGTCTCGGCTGTGGCGATTTGACCAGAAATCCCGAACATTGACGCCCTCGGCGCGGGCCGAATTCAGGGGTCGAAGGCCCGTCTCGAAGACACTCCCAAGACCTCGCCTGAACAAAAAAAATGAAATCGGCAGGATGCGAGGGGTCATCTTTGCGAATGGGATAGAGCACCGCCCTTGGGCAAGCGCTTTCCTCGCTTTCCGGGAGCTTTTGGCTTTGCCGTCTCGGGAAGAAAGGCCGCGAGCAGGCCGATGGCCGGAAGGAAGGCGCAGATGTGATAGACGAAATCGATCGAGGTCGCATCGGCGAGCCAGCCGAGAAGAGCGGCGCCAATGCCGGCAATGCCGAAGGCAAGCCCGAAAAACAGGCCGGCGACCATTCCCACCCGTCCGGGGATCAGCCCTTGCGCGTAGACGAGGATCGCCGGAAAGGCCGAAGCGAGAATAAGCCCAATGATGACGGAGAGGATGGCGGTGCCGGTGAGCCCGACGTAAGGAAGCGCAAGGGTGAACGGCAGCACGCCAAGGATCGACCACCAGATGACGCGCCGCGCCCCGATGCGGTCGCCGATCGGCCCACCGATCACCGTTCCCGCCGCCACAGCGCCGAGGAAGATGAACAAATGGAGCTGCGCCTGCTGCACCGTCAGCCCGTAAGTGTGGATCAGATAGAAGATGAAGAAGCTCGTGATGCTGACGAGATAGAAGTGCTTGGAGAAGGTCAGCGCCATCAGGATGGCGATCGAGCGGCCGACCTTGCCGTGCGTCGCCTCGGCGATCGCCTGGCGCTCGCTCGGGTGCGTCTCGCGCTTCAGCTTGAGCGTCTTGCCGTACCAAGCGCCGATTCCTGCCAGGAGCACGATGGCAAGCAACGCAGCGACAGAGAACCAGGCGATGCTGCGCTGTCCATAGGGAAGCACGATGAAGGCCGCGAACAGAGGCCCGAGCGCCGTCCCGAAATTGCCTCCGACCTGGAACACCGATTGCGCCATGCCATGACGGCCTCCCGATGCGAGCCGCGCAACGCGCGAGGATTCGGGATGGAACACCGACGAACCCATGCCGATCAGGGCGGCAGCGGCAAGCACCGCCGTGTAGCTCGTGGCAAAGGCGATGAGGAGAACCCCCATCAAAGAGGAGCTCATGCCGAGCACGAGCGAATAGGGCGTCGGGTAGCGGTCGGTGACGTAGCCGACTAGAGGCTGGAGCACCGAGGCGGTGAACTGGAAGGTGAAGGTGATGAGGCCGATCTGGCTGAAATCGAGCGCCAGGCCCTCTTTCAGCATGGGATAGATCGCCATGATCAGCGATTGGATCACGTCGTTCAGCATGTGACAGATGCTGATCGCGGCGAGCACGGCCACGGCAGTGCCTTGCGCGGCGTTGGCGACGGCGGTCGTGCTGCGTGGCTGGAGATTCATGGCTCGTTGCGTGACGGTCTCTGGCGGCGAGAATTGGGCCAAACTGCGCGCCGAGAGCAAGAGTTCATTTCAGGCCGGTTTGATCTTTCGCCATCGCGGGCGGAACAAGGCGACCAAACGACACTTAGCGAGCCGCCCCAATAATAAAGACGAAGCCGGAATAGCCACTTCTGATTTCTCGCTCGACGATGCCGACCCTTTCGGCGCTCAGCACATCGGCATGGCGGGCAAAGGCGGCCTCGATCTCCTCGGCGGAAAGGTGGAGCACCGGAAAAGGCCGGTCGGCGACCACATATCCGGCCGAGCGCACCAGGAAGGCGGCGGCCAGCATGCCGCCGGGCTTCACTGAGCGGGCGTAGGCTTTGCACGCGGACTCGAACTCGTCGCGGCTCTCGGTGATCGACTCGGCGCAGAAGAACATAGTCGCTGCATCCCACCTCCTCTCGGGCAGCTCGAACACCGAACCGCGCGCGATGGTGCATTTCTCTTGCAGCAGGGGCGTCGGATCTTCGGGGAGGCGATATTCCGGCGCGTAAGCGGCGCGCGTCACGTTCCAGAAGTGACGCCACTGCCATCTTGTTTCGCGACGCCTGAGCTCGGCCTCGAGCCAAGCGACATTGCTCTCAGCATATTCCCACGCGGTGAGGCGGCGCGCGCGCGGCAAGGTGCAGAACAGAGGAAAGAGATTGGGACCGGTGCCGACATCGACCACGTCGAGCTCGGCATCGAGGGGCCGGGCGGATTTCATGGCCGCCACCGCGAGGCGGATGACCCGATCGTCGTCCGGATGCGGCTCCCCATAATAATGCTGGAAATAGGCTTCGGAATCGAACTCGGCCCACCGGTAGTCCGCGTTGCGCGACGGCTGGCGCGCAGGCTTGTCGGTCGGTGGCTTCTCCGTTGACAATTTTGGCTCCGGCGAAGCGCTCATGCTCAGCTTCGCGACCTTCCCTGGCAAATCAAGGGGGCTCGTGTCTAGCCGTTTATGGCGGCGCGCAACGAAGGGGGAACCGATGCGGGACGCCGCGGCCGGTAGCTCCTCAGGAATTCAACCATTCCCTCGGCGCTGAGGGGCGGCGAGAAATAGAAGCCTTGCAATTCCGTGCAGCCGAATTGCGTCATCATGTCGGCCTCGAACTCGGTCTCGACTCCTTCGGCGATGATGCTCATGCCCAAGCCGCGGCCGAGGCTCACCACCGACTTGATGATCGTGCGCGAGGTGTCGATCTCGGAGATCCTGGCGACGAAAGAACGGTCGATTTTGATCTTATCGAACCTGAAGGTGCAAAGATAAGAGAGGCTCGAATATCCGGTTCCGAAATCGTCGAGCGCGGTCTTGAAGCCCATGCCGCGAATGACATCAAGTACGGCGTTGACGCGGTCGGTCGCCTCCAACATGACGTTCTCGGTGATCTCGAGGGTAAAGCGGTGAGGGTCGATATCGTGCTCGGCGACCAGCTTGCGTAATGTCCCCTCAAGATCGACATGACGAATCTGCACCGGCGAGAGGTTGACCGCCACCTCGAGCTTCGGCCACTTCTTTGCATCCGTCATGGCGCAGTCCAGCACCCATTCGCCGAGGCTCGGCAGAAGGCCGGCGTTTTCCGCGATAGGAATGAAGTCGGCCGGCGACATCTCGCCATAGACAGGATGCTCCCAGCGCAGAAGCGCCTCGAGGCCGACCACGGCACCGGTTTGGCACGAGACGATCGGCTGGTAGTGGAGATCGAGCGCATCGTCCTCGAGAGCATGGCGCAACGCCAATTCGATCGACCGGCGGTGCTCGACCTGCTCGGCCATTTCCGCGCAGAACATGACGGCGCGATCGCGACCCTGGTTCTTGGCTTCGTAAAGCGCGATGTCGGCATGGCGCATCAGCTCATCCGCCGACACGCCGTTTTCCGGGGCGATGGCGAGGCCGACAGACGCGGTCACGCGGATGTTCTGCCCCTTGACGCTGAACGGCGATTCGAAGGCCTGGGCGATGCGCCGGGCTAGGATCGCGGCAGCCTCGTGTCCAGCCGGGGCGCACAGGATGGCAAACTCATCGCCGCCGAAGCGCGAGAGAAAATCCTGCGGTCTCAGCCGCCCGACCAGGCGCTGGGCGACGGCTGCGATCAATTGGTCGCCGGCCTCGTGGCCGAGCGTGTCGTTGATATCCTTGAAGCGATCGATGTCGATATAGGCGGCGACGGCACGCTGACCGGATCGTTTCGCCACGGGGCTGTGAAGAAACGCTTCGATTCTCTCGACCATGTGCACGCGGTTCGGCAATCCCGACAAGGCGTCGTGCTTGGCTTCGTGGCGGGCTTGCGATTCGCTGTGGGCAAGCGCCGTCGACGCCCGCTTGAGGCGATTGAACATCGTCTTCGACAGGAGCCACGTCGCGAGCACACCGAAGCCCACCAGCGGAAGGATGATGGTAAGGAGCGCCGCGCCGGGTTTGCGCGTGACCCAGCTCAGATAGCCAAGAAAGGCACCGTCATCGCCGACGAATGGCTCCGAGACGACGCCGGTGACGCCAGCCGGCTCGGGTTCCAATTTCAGATTGCGCAGCAGCAGAGACTCGCCGATCTCAGAAATGAAAGCGTCGTCAATATAGGTGATGCTGAGCAGGAGATTGGGGGTTCCCTTGAGCAGGCTCATGTCGATGTTGGGTACGATGGTCATGCCGGCAACGACGGCAGGCCGGCCGCTAACCGACACGATATGGCCCGCCCAGCGCGCGACGTGCACGCCCTCGAGGACCTTGTAGTGGATCTTCGATTCGCTGAACATGTCGGGACGCGGTTTTAGGCGCGAGTGGTCGTCCCGCCTGATCTCGGCGATCAGTGCATCGAGTGCGGGCCGGCGCTGCTCAAACGCCGCGGGCTCGAGCCGCTTTCCGTCGGCAAAGGCGTAAAGCGGTCGATCCTTCGCGTTCAGGATATAGACCTCGTCATGACCGTAGGTCTCGGTGAGAAAAATGCCGAAATTGGCGTCGGTGAATTCGAGATCGATGGCCTCGTCCGTGATCTTGGTCACCGGATCGTCCCACCACGCGATGCTCTTCTGCTCGTTGAGCGCGCGCGCGATGCTCTGGTTAAGAGCGTTGGCGAGGACGGTGCGCTCGCTGTCCGTCGCGGCCTCGTTAGCCGACCATCCGGCATAGGCAATGATGGCGAGCAGGATCAAGCCGAAGAAGCCAATCGCCACGCCGATCATGGTGATCAGGCGCCTAAGGTCTCCGCTGATATGGTCGGCACGTTCTCTGTGTGGCACCGGTTCACCGCACGGCATTTACGTTGAAGCGCAGAAGCCTCACTAGCCGGGGCACCGTTAAGCTCGCGTATGTCCGCTCAAAAAAATTCGCGATATCAATTTTTTTCCGTGTCGCAACTTCCAAAACTACAAGTCAGCGTTTCGTTTTGACACAGATCACATCCTCCGCGAGCGGATTCTTCCTTTAACCCGCATAAACGAATTGCGCTCGTGCTGTTTACCCTTTATTAACTACGCGATCCTGGGGAGGCCCCGGGTGTTGATGTTTGCGGCGACTCGACACTGGTCAGGATTCCGAGCTCACCATGACGGCCAATCTCGTCATCCGTTCGCGGGCTGATAGCCCCGAATTAAGAAAAGCTGCTGCCTCCGTCGAGCACGCCGCATGGAGCGATCTCGGCTTTCTCAATTACACGCGCGCTCACTACGAGCACTATTCCGATCTGCTCGACGCTTATCCGGAATATCAGCTGTGCCTCGTCGACGAGGACACGGGCTACCCGGTCGCCGTCGCCAATAGCGTTCCCATCGTTTGCTCGGGTCCCGCAGACTTGCCGCCAGAAGGATGGGATTGGCTCGTCGAGACAGCAGCCCGCGCGAAGAATGCACGTCCCAACATGCTCGGCGCGTTGGCCGTCTCGGTGCCGGCCGTTCATCGGTCCAAGGGCTACGCGCGCAAGATGATCGGCTCGCTGCTCGAACTTGCCGAGCGCAAGAAGCTCGACGGCGTGGTGGTCGCGGTGCGCCCGTCGGCCAAAGTCAAACACCCATGGGTCTCCTTGAGCGAGTACATCACGTGGACCGATCCCAGCGGGCGTATGTACGACCCGTGGCTGCGCAGTCACCTCGCGAGCGGCGGAAAGATCGTCGGTCTTGCCGAGCGCTCGATGGTGGTGGATGAGCCGCTGCCGTTCTGGGAGAATTGGTCCAAGCAGCGGTTCGAGAGGTCGGGATCCTATGCGCTCGAGGGCGCCATAGCGCCGATCAAGATCGATGTCGATCGTGGGACCGGCACTTATGAAGAGCCGAATGTCTGGGTGGCTTACGCCGCCTGATCGCGAGAAACCTCGCCGAGCTCCCCTCGTCTGAAGTCTAAGCCGATTTTCCCGCTCGCTCGCGGTTGATGACCGCGCGGGCGGAACTCCCTACCATTCGTCCGGCAAGCGATGTGGCGAGGATTTACGCGCGCTCATGCATCCGGCATTGGTGGCAAAGCTCGTGATTTTGCTCGGCGTCGCCAACGGCGCGCCCGTGCTCGCCAAGAAGGCGCTCGGTCTCCGCTTCGACCGCCCGCTCGACGGCGGAGCGGTGTGGCGCGATGGGCGACCTCTGTTCGGGCCGAGCAAGACCATTCGCGGACTCGTTGTTTCGCTGCTCGCGACGCCGTTCGCCGCAGTTTTGATGGGACTGCAATGGGACGTCGGGATGTTGGTTGCGATCGGTGCCCTTGCCGGGGACCTGGTCTCGAGTTTCGTGAAACGGCGGCTAGGTCTCGCCTCGAGCAGCATGGCGATCGGTCTCGATCAGATTCCGGAGGCGCTTGTCCCTGCGCTGTTGAGCTGCGTTGTGCTGCCCCTCGGTTGGTTCGACATCCTCGCCATAGTGATGCTCTTCTTCGTGGCGAATCTCGTGCTCTCGCGTCTCCTGTTCCATTTGCATCTGCGCGATAGGCCCCATTGAGCTCGTCGCGCACTGTTCAGCGCTTCACGCGAAGGCGATGCAGGGTGATCTCAGGCGGGCAATTGAAGCGCACGGGAACGATCGAGGAGCCGGCGCCGACCGAGGTGTAGCCGCTCATGTCGTGATAGCGCCAAGCCCCTGACCCCATGGATCTCGGCAAGACGGAGTTGAGCGTGAGCGGGATGCGGCCGGGAAGGCATATTTGGCCGCCATGGGTGTGCCCGCTCAACAGAACATCGAAATCGGCGTGAGCGGCTTGCCGGTAAATTTCCGGCGTATGCGAGATGAGAATCGAGAAGGCACCGGGCGGGATATCCGCGGCAGCCTTATCCAAATTGTCCATGCGGTAGTAATGGGCGTCGTCGATGCCGACGAGATGGAGACGCTCGCCGGAACGCTCGATGATTTTGCTTTCGTTGAGCAGCATGGTTATGCCCATGGCTTCCAAGGCGGGCACCATCAAGATCGTGTCGTGATTGCCGAGCACGCCGTAGACCTCGCCGCGAAGAGCCGCACGCACACGCGCGACGCCCGAAATCGCCGCCTCATGCGGACCCCACGTCTTGGCGCGATAGTCGCCAGTGAGAACGCAGAGGTCATAGCTTGCGTCTTTGAGGAGGGCCACGACGCGGTCCATCGCCCCTTCGCTCATCTCGACATGGAGATCGCTGAGCTGAAGAATGGTGAAACCGTCGAAGGCCTTCGGCAGGCGGGGCGATACGATGAGGTTCTCGCGCAGCTCGACCTTTGCCGCGTTGCTGAGGCCCCGCCAATAGAGGCCGGTCGCCATCAGGACTGCGCTAATCACGGCATGCGACAGGGGGAGATTCTCGATGTGGAAGAAGTTGATGCCCTGCCCGAAGACCTGCGCCTCGTGATCCTTCTCGATGCCGAGCCGCGCCCTCGCATGGCGCCGGCCAAGCCGGCTCTCGAGCATCGTAAGGTTGGCGTCGATGTCCCTCACTTCGGGACCAGCAGCACATAGGCAGCGAAGCGCCGCATTCGTTCGCGGCGTGCGCGCGAGGTGAAGAGGCCCGCCGCTTTCACCGAAAGCCTCAACCACAACGGCAGCGGAATGGGCCTGCCGAGCCGGTCGGCCTCCTCCGAGATGTAGCGGACCTCGCTCGCCTTCCAGCCGTGGTCAGCGAAGAAGCCGAACCAGTCCGTGGGCGTGAATTGAAACGGCGCGTTGCGCATGAATCTCCGGCGCAGCTTTGCGCCGAACTTGATTGCCTCGGGCGAAAAATAATCTGTGATCCAGAAGCGAACCTTCTCGGTCCGGCGGAGGTCGTCGGCGAGCGCGCCGACATCGGCCTCGGTCAAATACGGCGTGACGCCTTCGGTCAGCAGGAGGATCTTGCCCGCCTCGGCGCTCATTGCGGCAAGAAAGTCCTTTCGCGCGGCGCGATCGGTGAGGTCGAGAGCGATGCGCTCGAGCCGGCAACGAGGCTCCTCCTCGGCAAGACGCGTCTCTTTCAGGTCGATGACATGCGGATAATCGACCTCGACGAAGCGAAGCCCGCGCGGCAGATCCATGCGGTAGGGCCGCGTATCGAGCCCTGCGCCGAGATTGAGGATGGTGTCGACGCCTTCACCGACCGCGCGGTGGATGAGGGCGTCGATGATCACGGTCCTGATCACCACCGACCACCCGCCGACGAAGGTCTTGGGCACGGTGGCCAGAATCTTCCTGCCGTGCTCGCCGGCGAGCTTGGCGGCCAGGGGATCGCGGAATAGCGGCTCCTCGCGCTCCGTCTCGAGCGCGCGAAAGCCAGCGATCATGAAGGCGGTATCTGAGACGTTCTGGATGACTTGGGTCATGAGGTCACAATTTCTTGGGTGCGAGCCGCCCGAAGGTCAAGGCGTAGGATGGCGGAGGGGAAGGGATTCGAACCCTTGAGACGGTTGCCCGCCTACACACTTTCCAGGCGTGCGCCTTCGACCACTCGGCCACCCCTCCTTGAAAAAGTGCCGCACTATAGCGAAGCGACCCTGCCGTTCAATACTTTCGGGCCTGGCGGTTCCTTCAAGCCAGCCTCACGCAATCCTGAAGAAGCGGCGATTTGAACACGAGCCCGCGATGGCTTATGTAATGCCACATATCCAATCTGCCATGAATTGAGCCATGCTTATTCTGCTGCGCTTTATCGGCGTATGGCTTCTGTTGGTCGCCATGGTCGCCGCCGTCGTCGATGCCACCAAGAGCCTCGCTGGCGGGGGGACTTGGGTCGTCACCCCCATGGGCGAGCAATGGAAGGCGATCAACACGCAAAGCCTCGAGGCGGCCAAGGCGTGGATCGTCGGGCATGCCGGGCCCTTCCTGTGGGACCCGGTGATTTCGACCATCTTGAACGCGCCGACTTGGGTCGTGTTCGGCATCCTCGGAGTCCTGCTCTATTGGCTCGGGCAGAAACGGAAGCCGGTCGAAGTGTTCATCAATTAGGGGAATTCATCGGGGGTTAGGCCAGTCGCCAGAAACGGAGATCCCATGTTCACGCTGAAGCGCAAACCCTCATCCCTTCCCACGCCCGACCAGGCGCTGCCCGGTCGCGCCAATCCCATTCCCACCGCTTCCACTCACTTCGTGAGCGGCGCCGCGCTCAAGGGCCCTTACCCGCAAGGCGCGATGAAGGCCATGTTCGGGCTCGGCTGCTTCTGGGGCGCCGAGCGGAAATTCTGGCAGATCCCGGGCGTCTATGTGACCGCCGTCGGCTATGCGGGCGGGCTGACGCCAAACCCCACCTACGAGGAGGTCTGCTCGGGCAAGACCGGGCATAACGAGGCGGTGCTCGTCGTCTATAACCCGGCGAAGGTCAGCTACGAGCAGCTGCTCAAGACGTTCTGGGAGACGCATGATCCGACGCAGGGCATGCGCCAGGGGAACGACGTCGGCACGCAATACCGCTCGGGCATCTATGTCTATTCCGATGAGCAGCGGCGCGCGGCAGAGGCGTCGAAGGCAGTCTATGAGAAAGCGCTCAAGGACCGTGGACTGGGGCCCGTCACCACGGAGATCCTGCCGGCGCCCGAGTTCTACTTCGCCGAGGACTACCATCAGCAATATCTCGCCAAGAATCCGCATGGCTATTGCGGGCTGGGCGGGACCGGCGTCACCTGCCAGATCGGCACCGGCGTAGACGCCTAATCTTCTGCGCGTCCTCTTGGTGAGACGAGGCATCGATCAGCTGCTGATGAAGCCGACGATGTCCTTGGTCTTGGCGAGGATCGGGTCGGCGATGGCGTGAGCGCGCTTGGCGCCGTCGGCAAGGATACGGTCGATCTCGACCGGATCGGCCATCAGGCGGCGCATCTCATCGCCGATCGGGGTGAGCTTCGCCGCGGCGAGCTCGGCGAGCGCATCCTTGAATTTCGAGAAGGATGCACCGCCGAAATCGCGCAACACCGCGTCCTTCGACGTCTCGGCGAGGCCAGCGAAGATGCCGACGAGGTTGTCGGCCTCGGGCCTCGCCTCGAGCCCCTTCACTTCTGAGGGCAATGGCTCGGGGTCGGTCTTGGCCTTCCTGATCTTCTTGGCGATGGCGTCGGCATCGTCGGTCAGGTTGATGCGCGTCATGTCGCTCTCGTCGGACTTCGACATCTTCTTCGTCCCGTCGCGCAAATTCATCACGCGGGTGGCGGGGCCGGTGATGAGCGGCTCAGGCAGCGGGAAGAAGCCTCCCTCATAGCCTTGACGGGCGATGGTCTTGGCGAAGTCGTTGTTGAATTTCTGCGCGATGTCGCGGGCGAGCTCGAGATGCTGCTTCTGGTCCTCGCCGACCGGAACATGGGTCGCGTGGTAGAGCAGAATGTCGGCTGCCATCAAGTTCGGATAGACATAGAGGCCCGCGGAGGCATTCTCGCGGTCCTTGCCCGCCTTCTCCTTGAACTGGGTCATGCGGTTCAGCCAGCCGATGCGTGCCACGCAATTGAAGATCCAGGCGAGCTCGGCGTGGCCCGACACCTGGCTCTGGTTGAACACGACATGGCGCGAAGGATCGATGCCCGAGGCGATGAAGGCCGCCGTCACCTCGCGCGTGTTGCGACTGAGCTCGTCGGGGTCCTGGAACACGGTGATGGCGTGGAGGTCGACCACGCAATAGAGGCAGTCATGCTCGGCCTGGAGCGCCACGAAGCGCGTGATGGCGCCGAGATAATTGCCGAGATGCAGATTGCCGGTCGGCTGCACGCCGGAGAAGACGCGGGTCTTGGTCTTGGTCTTTGCATCGCTTGGCCCTTTGATCCCCGCGGGTTATGGCGTGGCCGAAGGGCAGGCGCAAGCACCCGCTCGGGGATCGGCTCTTTCGCCGAGGATTTGCAATGTGGGTGACGCCGCCGTCGAGCGGCGGCGTCACGATCTCATGTCAGGCCGCTTCGTTTGCCGCGGCCAGGTCTTCGCGAACGACGATGGACTTGAGGACCGGGAAGATCTCGTCGCCAGGCATGCCGACGCGTCTTGCATGGGCGCGGATCGATTCAGGGTCCCGCGCCAGGTAGATGCAGACCGACCCGATCCGGCCGTCGGGCTCCTTGACCACATAGCTGCGGATCCAGCGGACGCGGTCGGGCATCTCCTCGTTACCGATCTTGGCCGACTTGGCGCCGGCTGCCTCGAGCTCCTGTACGTTCGCCCAGGCGCTCGGGCGGCGAATGACATAAAGGTCCATGATGTTCTCCTATTGGGTTTGCGACTGGCGCGTTCTCAGGCCAGTCGGCTACGGTTACGGATGATCGTGCGTCCGCATCTTTTGACAGGACGTCCGGAATTCCTGGGCGTCACGGCCGGGACGAGCCCGGCCGTGTTTTGGGTGGCCGGTGGTCCTACTCCCCGTCCGGGGCATGGGCTGTGAAGGTCGGTACCGGATCAAGGTGACCGGCAGCATCAGCGATGCCGTGGCCGACGCTGTCGAGGCCATCACCGATGGCATCGCTGATGCCCGAAAGTATCCCAGGATGGGAGATGACATGGCCCGGCTCAGCAGCTGGAGGTGGAGGCGGCGGCGTGAGGGCGATCACCGTCTTGCCCTCTCCGTTAGTTGGTCCGACTTGAACGCCGTTGCCACTGCCGATGCCAAGGGCCCCGGACACAGTCAGCGTGCCACCGGATAGCGTCTGCGAGTCGTGGCCATTGGATACGGTGATCGTGCCCGGACTATTGGAGGACACAGTCACCCCTCCCGCACCATCGTCGATTTGCAGCGAGTTCACACCATTGGAGATGGTGACCTTGTGCGGCGTGGGCGACGCAATCGGATGAATTGCGTTCATGGCGCCGAGATCCGAAGCGGAGCCTTGATCGATCGGAGTGATGTCGGTGGGCTTCTTTCCATCATCGGTCGCAGGTGGGGCGTTGCTGTCGGTCGTCGAGGCGGTATCGGTGGTCTTGTCCTTGTCGGCGGACTCCTTGTCCTTGTGTTTGCCCTTATGCTTCTCCGAGTTCATGCCGTCCTCGGCGTACTCCTTGTCCTTATGCTTGCCCTTGCGTTTGTCCGAGTCCATGCCGTTCAGGGCGGACTCCTCATCGTGCTTATGCTTGCCCTTGTGTTTGTCGGACTTCATGTCCTTCTCGGCATGGTCCTTGTTCTTATCCTTGTGGTCCTCCGAGTGCTCGTCTCCTTGATCATGGCTTGAGTCATTGCTGCTCATGCCGCCATGGTCGTCGGAATGGTCTTTGTGCTTGGCAAGGGCGCCTTGCGGAGCCACAAGCAAGAAAATGCCGGCCGTCAGCACCAGAATCTGACGGGCAAAATTCGGGGGATTGGAGCTAGTCATAAGTCACCTTTTGATTGGTCGCAGGCTTGGGAGCCTGCGAATGGGGGTCACGACTAGACGGGGCGTTTCACTGTCGGGGGCGCATGTAGGGCGCAGAGCAGGCTGCGTCCCCCTCCGGTCGGAGGGGAAATGAGCGCGCCCAGAATTCAAGATCCCGTGATCGCGATCTCAGGCGCCGGGCTGCCCATGGGCTCGCGTGGCGAAATGACCAAAGCTCCGCCACGCCAAGAAATTTGCGGTTGGTCAATCGCGTGAACTTTGAGCGCGGCGGTTAGCGCCTCACTGTGCCGCGTCTCATCCAGAGGGCCGATTAGCCGAGAAGCGGATTGGAAAAGCCCGCCACGAGCTTGACGAGAGCGGTCTGACGATTGGCTCCCGTCTTCGCATAGATGTTGCCCAGATGGAATTTGACGGTCGTTTCGGCGATGCCGAGCACTTGCGCTACCTCGGGCACGCCCCCCTCATCGACAACGGCAAGCAGAACGCGAAGCTCCGTCGGCGTCAGCTTGTAAGTCCAGCCGATGGCTTCGGCAGATGATGGGGCTTGCAGCGAAGCTTTGCGCACGAACATTGCTGCTGTAGCCGCGTGGGCAATGCCGGCGCGGCGACGTTCGCCCGAACTCAGCGGTAGCACATGCGCAACATAGCGCTCGCCATTGTGTGCGGTCAGCGTCAATGCCGTGCCCTTGGTGCCAAGCGCAACGTCACCCTGGTCGGAGAGGGCGAGTGTCTCGTTCAGAGTTTGGTTGATTGTCGCATCGCGGGCCACGAGGTGGCCTGCAATCGATCGCAATACATCATCCCTTGCCAACATATCCCGCGCGGCACCGTTCGCATGGACAACTCGGCCTCTCGCATCGACGAGGAACAGGGCGGTGCTAAGCCCATCCAAGGTTTCGGCGAGCATCGCCGCTTCGGCATGCTTGAGGTCGATCGACTTTCCGACCAGCGTCGCCCGGCGGACATGCGGCATGACCAGGGCTATGCGCCGGCGCATCTCGTCGTCGACCATACCGGTCGTTTTATTTGTAACAACTCTTAGAACCGTACTGCTTGTGCCGGACCTCTCGATTACGGCATTGGCAGAATCGAGCCAGCCCTGCGGCCGGGCCCATTCCCGGTAGAAACGTCCCTGCAGATAGTTATCAAACGGCATGAGGTCTGCGACGCTCGCGACACGTCCGGCATCGAATTGCGGCGACGTGGCGAGGGGATCGAATTTCGAATATGACTCTAAATAAACCTCAATACACTCTGGCTCAAAGCCAGCGTCGAAGTAGACGTTGACGTTCTTGCTGACGGAGTCTTTGAGGGCGAGACCGCCAGCCTGACCGCCCGCGAAGGCGGCGATGGTGGCGATCGTGGCGGACCATCGCGTGGAATCGAGCGCCGTATCGTAAATGTCCTCGATGACTCGAGAGAGTTCTGGATGTTGATGCGTGCGGATAGACGCTCCGAAGCGCTTCATCCGAGGCGCCGGCAAATCGTCTTTTGCTCGGCTTGGCCCTCTGGGCCCCGCGCGTATATGGCGTGGCCAAGGGACCGGCGCAAGCTTTCGCGCTAAGGAGCGACGCCGCCGGCACATGCGGCGGCGTCGTGATCTTAAGCCGCTTCGGGTTTCTTCTTCCGGATCGTCGCAACTCCTCGGCTACATTTTTTCCGGCGCCGTGCCGCTGCTCATGTCGTGGCTCATGATGCAATAGTTGTACTCGTCGAGGCACTCTGCTGGCAATCCCTCTTGTCGGTGCAGTGGTTGCTCTTGTAGATGCAATGCGAGAGCATGCTGTGGCACTTCTTCGAGGCGAAGGCCGGCGTGGTCAACGCACCGAGACTGGTGAGGGCAAGCGCAATGATGAGGGCTTTATGCATGGTTATCTCCTTAGGGGGTTTGCTGCTTCACCCGCGCGCCCTTCGGCGGCGGTCGGGGCGCATGTAGGGTTCAGAGCTGGCTGCGACCCCCTCCGGTCGGAGGGGAAATGAGCGCGCCCAGAATTCAGATCCCGTGATTGCGGTACGACGCCGCGCGCGAAGAATAGCGTCGTGATCTTAAGCCGCTTCGGTAGCCTCTTTGGGGTCGTCGCGGACGATGACGGTGGCGACCACGGGGAAGATTTGGTCGCCGGGCATGCCGACGCGCCGTGCGTGCTCGCGGATCGATTCGGGATCGCGCGCCTGATAGATGCACACCGAACCGAACCTTCCATCGGGCTCCTTGACCACGTAGCTGCGGATCCAGCGCACGCGGTCGGACATTTCATCGTTGCCGATTTTGGTCGACTTGGCGCCAATGGCTTCGACTTCCTTGAGGCTTGCCCAAGCGCTCGGGCGGCGAATGACATAGAGGTCCATGACTGACTCCAGAGGTGTTGCCATAGCCGCGCTCTCTTGTTTAGGGGTGCGGCGTGTCAGGGACTAGCTAGGTTTCGCGCTCGAAATTGCCAATGATCGAGCGTCCGCAAGGCTTGACCGAGCGTCCGAATTTGCGCGGGAGGCCCGCTCCTAATCGCAGTCCGTCTCCATCTCGCGGATCTGCTCGGCGATGGCGACGGTACGCTGGGCCATGGCGAAATGCAGCCGCTCGACCATGCGGCCTTCGACCACGATCACGCCCTTATTCGCGTTCTCCTCCCGGCCGAAAGCGTCGATCACTTTCCGCGACCACTCGACCTCTTCGCGCGTCGGCGAGAAGATCTCGTTGCATGGCCAGACTTGGTCCGGATGGATCAAGGTCTTGCCGTCCATGCCGAGCGTTCGGCCGCGCTCGCATTCCTCGCGCAAGCCGAGCTCGTCTCTGAAGTCGTTGTAGACCCCGTCGATGATATCGAGGCGGTAGGCGCGAGCAGCGACAAGCGTCATGGCGAGCCACGGCACCACGGCGAAGCGATCATGCAGGGCGCGGGCGCGCGATTCCTTGATCAGGTCGTTAGTGCCCATCACCAGGCAGCACAGCCTGTTTTCCTCATGCACCGCGGTCGCGGCGATGGTGCGCGCATTGAGGATGGCCATGGGCGTCTCCATCATCGCCCACAGCCTGATCTTCTCCACGGCGTGCGCGCTTTGCAGGATCTTGGCGGCGCTGATGATGTCGCCGGGATGCACCACCTTGGGCACGAGGATGGCATCGGGGCGGGCTTCGCAGGCGGCGAGCAAATCGGCGGTGCCCCACGGCGTCTCGAGCGCGTTGACCCGGATCACGATCTCCCGGCCGCCATAGCCGCCGCCTTTCACCGCGGCGCAGACCTGCTCGCGAGCGGATTCCTTGGCGTCGGGAGCGACCGCATCTTCGAGATCGAAAATCAAGGCATCGGCCGAGATGGTCTTGGCCTTCTCCAGGGCCCGCTCGTTAGAGCCCGGCATATAGAGCACGCTCCGGCGCGGCCGGCCTTGCATGGTGACCCCTTCCCTAAGTCAATGCTGCACTGCAGCATAGACTAGGCGCGCCTCGTCGCCAACGCCTTCTAGGCGCGGATGTCCTTGAAGAGCCTGCGCCATTTGGCGGCGCCGAGCAGCTCTGCGCTGGCGAGATAAACGATGAGTCCGCTCGCCACGAGAGCGATGAGCGCCGCCACTTGCGTCAGGATGCCGTTAGAGGGCGAGAAATAGGGATCGAGCACGTGCATCACACCGAACACCGCGATCCCCATGCAGAAAGTCGCGAGGAGGATGCCGAGCAAGGCGCGGCGAAAGGGTTCGTCGAGGGCAAACTCCCCTCTCTGCTTCAAAGCCACAACGAGCAGAGCAACGTTGATCCAGCCCGAGAGCGTGGCGGCGACGGCGATGCCGGCGGCACCGATCAACTCGAAGAGAGTGAAGCTCAGGGCGACATTGGCCACCATGGCGATGACAGCGAAGATCATCGGCGTCTTGGTATCCTCACGGGCGAAGAAGCTCGGATGCAGGACCTTGATGATCACGTAAGCCGGCAGTCCGAGTGCCAGCGCAGCGAGCATCTTGGCGGTGGCATCGGTGTCGGTCGCGGTGAAGGCGCCGTGCTCGAACAGCACGCGCATGATCGGACTGGCGGCCAGGAGCAGCGCCGTTGCCGCGGGGAGCGTGAGCAGAAGTGCAAATTCGAGCGCGCGGTTCTCGCTTGCGATCACCGCCTGATGGTCGCCGGTGCGGAGCTTGTGACTGAGGTCGGGGAGAAGAACGACGCCTACGGCGACGCCGATTACGCCGAGCGGGAGCTGGACGATGCGCTCGGCGTAATAGAGCCAGGACACGACGCGGTCCTGCAAGGTGGCGATGATGGTCGAGATAACGCCGGTGATCTGAGCGATGCCGCCCGCCACGATGCCGGGAGCTGCAAGTGCCATCAGGCGCTGCATGTCGGGCGTCAGGCGCGGGCGCTCGAGCGGCAAGCTCATGCCGAAGCGCGCCGCGGCCAGAGCCACCACGACGATCTGCAACAGGCCTGATGCGGCGATGCCCCAAGCGAGCACCACGCCGGCGTGGCCCTTGTCGGCATTGCCGCTGGCGACGAGGCCGATCAGCACGAGAATGAGCACGACATTGAGCAGGCTCGGCGTGAAGGCGGCAATGGCGAACCGCCCGAGAGCATTCAGAACGCCGGTGTAAAGCGCGACCAGAGACATGCAGACGAGATAGGGAAGCGCGATGCGTGCGAGCATCACCGCGAGAGCGAATTTTTCCGGGTCGTCGCGAAAGCCGGGGGCGAGCAGCACCATGAACCAGGGCATGGCGATCTCGCCGAGAATGGTGAAAGTCACGAGGAGCAGAGTGAGGCCGGCCAAAGCCTGGCCGGCGAAGGCACGCGCCGCTTCGGGCCCGTCGGTATGCAAGCGCCGCGCAAAGAGCGGGATGAAGGCCGCATCGAAGGCGCCCTCGGCGAACAAGCGGCGAAACATATTGGGCACGCGGTACGCCACGAAAAAGGCGTCGGCCACGAAGGAGGTGCCGAGCACGGCGGCGATCAGCACGTCGCGCACGAAGCCGAGCACGCGGCTCAGAATGGTCATCACGCCGACCGTTGCGAAACCGCGATAGAGCTTCATGCGCTATCAGGCCGGAACGAGTGTCGCGTCTTGACGGGCTTGCAGCGCCTTGGTCAGGCGTTCGCGGATCGCACCCTCGCGGCTCGAGCTCGTGATCTTCTTGCCGGTGAGATCGGTCACGTAGAACACGTCCACCGCCTTTTCGCCGAAGGTCGCGATATGCGCCGAGGCGATATCGAGATTGAGATCGGAGATCTCGCGGGTCACGTCATAGAGCAGGCCGGGGCGATCGAGCCCGTTGATCTCGATCACGGTCAGAGCGTCCGACAGTGTGTTGTCGATCACCACCTGCGGGTGGACGGTAAAGGCAGAGAGCCTGGACTTAGGCTTGCGCTTGGCGGACAGCACTTCGGCGAGGCGGGCCTCGCCCTTGAGTAAGCGCTCGATGGTCTGAGCGATGCGCTTGGCGCGGCGCTCCTCGTCCTCGCCCTGATCGAACTCGCGCTCGAGATGGATGGTGTCGAGCGCCATGCCGTCGCGCGTGGTCGAAATCTGCGCGTCGACGATGTTGGCGCCCGCGCCGGTGCACGCGCCGGCGACCAGCGCAAGCAGGCGCGGGTGGTTCGGCGCGAGCAGGGTGATCTCGGTGACGCCGCGGAACGCGTCGGTGGCGATATGGGTGACGAGCGTCCTGCCTTGCGCCTCTGCGTCGAGGATGAGCTTGGCGTGCTCGGCGATGACGTCGAGATCGGTCCTCAGCCAATAAGACGGGTAGTGGCGATCGATGAAGCGTTCGAGGTCGTGGCGCGGCCACCCGGCCAGCCGCTCGCGCAGCGCATCCTGGGCGCGGGCAACGCGCTCGCTGCGGCTCAAGGTGAGATGGCCGCCGCCGAGCAAAGGCTCGGTCTCGAAATAAAGGGTGCGCAGGAGCTGGCCCTTCCAGCCGGTCCACACGCCGGGCCCGACCGCCTGGATGTCGGCCACCGTCAGCAGCAATAGAAGCTTGAGACGCTCGCGGCTCTGCACCAGGGCGGCGAAGTCGCGGATGGTCTTCGGGTCGTTCAAATCGCGGCTCTGGGCGAACAGGCTCATCGAAAGATGATGCTCGACGAGCCAGGCGGCCGTCTCGGTCTCCGCCGGGGTCAGCCCGAAACGCGGTCCAAGCTCGCGGGCGATTCTCGCGCCGGCGATGGAGTGATCTTCATCGCGGCCCTTGGCGATATCGTGCAGGAGGGCCGCGACGTAAAGCGCGCGGCGATTGTCGATGGTGCGGACGATCTCGGTCGAGACCGGGTGCTCGGTCGCATGCTTGCCCCGCTCGATTCCCGACAGATAACCGATGGTGCGGATGAGGTGCTCGTCCACCGTGAAGTGGTGATACATGTTGAACTGCATCATCGAGACGACGCGGCCGAAATCGCTGATGAAGCGGCCGAGCACGCCGGCCTCGTTCATCTTGCGCAACACGCCTTCCGGATCGCGCGAGTCGGTCAGGATGCGCAGGAACAAGCGGTTCGCGGTCGGGCTGTTGCGCAGATTGTCGTCGATCAGGCGGAAGTTGGCGCGCACCTGACGCAGCACCTCCGGCGAGAATGAGGCATGGTTCTCGTCGGCAGCAACGAACAGGCGGATGAAATTGACGGGGTCCTTGGCGAAAATGTCTTTGTTGATGGCGTAGATGCGGCCATTCTCGATGCGGAAGTCGGAGGTGCGCCGCAGCCGCGCGCGGCGGCGCCAGCTGAAGGGCGCGAGCAGCGTGTCGAGCGAGGGCAGCGATTTCAGCTGCTTCATCTCGAGCGCCGAGCAGACGATGGCGGTGAGATCGCCGACCTCCTTAGCCACGAGGAAATAGTGCCGCATGAAGCGCTCGACGCCGCTCAGGCCGCCTTTGCCCTGATAACCGAGGCCTTCGGCCATCAGCTGCTGCACATCGAAGGCGAGCCGCTCCTCAGGCCGCTCGGTGAGGAAGTGCAGCTCGCAGCGAACCGTCCACAGAAAGCTCTCGCAGCGACGGAAGCTCCGATATTCCTGCGGCGTGAACACACCGGCCTCGACGAATTCGGCCTCGGCCTTGTCGGGATAGAGATGCTTGGCGAGCCAGTGCAGCGTATGCAGGTCGCGCAAGCCGCCTTTGCCGTCCTTGATATTCGGCTCGACCAGATAGCGCGAGGCGCCGGCGCGAGCGTGGCGGGCGTTCTGCTCGGCGAGCTTAGCCTCGATGAACGGCCGCGCGTTGCCCTCGAGCACCTCCTTGCGGAAGCGATGCTCGAAATCGGCGTAGAGCGCTTGGTCGCCGAGGATGAGCCGCGCGTCGAGCAGCGCGGTGCGGATGGTCATGTCGGAGTGGCTCAGCCGCACGCATTGGTCGATGGTGCGCGTCGCGTGGCCGACCTTGAAGCCGAGATCCCACAGCAGATAGAGCATATATTCGGCGACGCTCTCGCCCCATGCCGTCTGCTTGTAGGGAAGCAGGAAGAGGAGATCGATGTCGGAGCCCGGCGCGAGCAGGCCGCGCCCATAGCCGCCTTGCGCCACCACTGCCATCCGCTCGGCGGTCGAGGGATTGTCGGCGCGATAGATGTGGGTGGTGGTGAAGTCGTAGGCGAGCTTGATGAGGGCGTCCTGGAAGGCCGAGAGGCCTTCGGCGCAGGTCCTGCCGTCGCCATCCTGCTCGAGCTGCCGCTTGGCCGATGCGTAGGCCTCATCGACGAGCTGGCGCAGCCGCTCGACAAGAGCCTTGCGCAGCGAGTTGTCCTGCCCGGAATAAGCATGGGCAAGCCGCGAGGTTTCCTCGCGCAAGACATCGAGGTCGAAATAGGGGGCTTTTGTGAGTGCAGGCTGGTCCATGGTCGTCGCGGCGTAATCTAGCACATGGGTCCTTTACGGCTCGCTAGCAAGCATCACCTTGAGGCGATAGAGCGCGTCAAGCGCCTCCTTAGGGGTCATGGCGTCGGGCGACAATCCCGAAAGCGCCTGCTCGATCAGAGAGGATCGGCTGGGGCTGGGCTCGGCCGCGCCCTTTGCCGCCTTGAACAGGGGGAGATCATCGGCAAGCTCCGACGGTTTTGGCCGGCCATCGGCCTTTTCCAGCGCGGTCAGAACCTCGTTGGCGCGGGTCAGGACCTCGGTGGGAAGGCCCGCGAGCTTCGCCACGTGGATGCCATAGGAGCGGTCGGCCGTGCCTCGCACCACACGATAGAGGAACACGATCTCGTCGCGCCACTCCTTGACCTCGACCGTGGCGTTGGCAGCGTGCGGCAACTTGTCGGCGAGCGCCGTCAGCTCGTGATAGTGGGTGGCGAAGAGGACGCGGCTGCGGTTCACCTCGTGCAGATATTCGAGCGCGGCCCAGGCGATCGACAACCCGTCGAAGGTCGCGGTGCCACGCCCGATCTCATCGAGCACAACGAAGGAGCGCGCGCTCGCCTGATTGAGGATAGCGGCCGTCTCGACCATCTCGACCATGAAGGTCGAGCGGCCGCGGGCGAGATCGTCGGCCGCGCCGACACGACTGAACAGACGGTCGACAATGCCGAGCGCGGCACTCTTGGCGGGCACGAACGAGCCGGATTGGGCGAGCACGACGATGAGCGCGTTCTGGCGGAGGAAAGTCGACTTGCCCGCCATGTTAGGTCCGGTGACGACGAGGATGCGCGTCGCCTCGCCATCCTCACCGAGCTTGCAGTCATTGCCGACGAAGCTTGCGCCGTCGCCGCGGCGCAAATTCTGCTCGACCATCGGGTGGCGCCCCTCCTCCACGGCGAAGACGCGACCAGTGTCGATCTTGGGGCGGACATAGCTCTGCTCGACGGCCAACTCGGCGAGACCAGCATAGTGATCGAGCTCGGCAAGGGCCGCGCTCGATGCGGCGAGCGCCTGCTGCTCGGAGAGCACGTCAGTGCAGAGCCGCGCGAAATATTCGAGCTCAAGCGCAAGCGCGCGCTCCGCCGCCTGTGTGATGCGCGCCTCAAGCTCGGCAAGCTCGCTGGTCGAGAAGCGCATGACATTGGCAAGCGTCTGGCGGTGAACGAAAGTCTCGGCGTGTGGGGTCTTCGACAGTATTCCTGCGTTGGTCGCGGTGGCCTCGACGAAATAGCCGAGCACGTTGTTGTGGCGGACTTTGAGCGATTTGATTCCGGTCGCATCGGCATAAGTCGCCTGCAAACCGGCGATGACCTGGCGGCTGCCGTCGCGCAATTTCCGCTGCCCGTCGAGATCGCGGCTTGCGCCCTCTCTGATGAAGCCGCCGTCGCGCGCATTCACCGGCAAACTCTCGGCGAGTGCGGTCGACAACGCCTGCTCGATGCGAGCCGGCGATGCTTCGAGCCGGGAGGCGATGGAGGCAAGCTCTGGCGGCAAACCGAGTGCGCTCCCGGCACGCGCCAGGCTTCCAGCAAGCGCGTGGGCAGAACCGATGGCCGCGCGCACGGCGCCGAGATCGCGCGGACCCCCTCGTCCCAAAGCGAGCCTTGCCAGCGCGCGGGCGAGATCGGGCGCCGCCTTCAGCTCCTCGCGCAAGCTCTGGCGCAGCCTCGGCTCATCGGCGAGATAGGCGACGGCGTCGAGCCGCGCATTGAGCACCTCGACGGCGGTCAAGGGACTGCCGAGCCGGCTTGCAAGCTCGCGCGCTCCGGCAGCCGTCACGGTGCGATCGATCGCGGCAAGCAGGCTACCTGCGCGGGAGCCCTGGTTCGAGCGGATCAGCTCCAGATTGGCGCGCGTCGCCGCGTCGATGACGAGCAGGCTGCCTGCGCTCTCCTTGCGTGGCGGGCGAAGCAAAGGCGCCCGGCCGACTTGGGTGATCTCGACATAAGTGAGAAGGCCACCGAGCGCGGCAAGCTCGGCGCGGCTGAACTCGCCATAGGCGTCGAGCGTGGCGACGCCGAGCCGCTGCTTCAGAGCGCGTTCGCCCCGAAGCGAATCGAAATGGGCACGCGGGCATGGCGTGAGTGCGGCGCCCGCTTCGTGGATGCGTTTGCGAATTTCCCCATCACCCGCGATGTCGTCGCCGACCAGAATCTCGCCAGGCTTAAGCCGTGCAAGCTCACCGGGAAGATCGCCCGCTTTGACCGAAGCCGCGATCAGCTCTCCGGTCGAGATGTCGAGAGAGGCAAGCGCGAGCAGTTGCTCGCCGCCTTCGGTTTGGGGGCCGCGGAAGAGCGCGGTGAGGAAATTATGTGCGCGTGCGTCGAGCAGGCTCTCTTCGGTGAGCGTTCCCGGCGTGACGAGGCGCACCACGTCGCGGCGCACCACCGCCTTGGCTCCCCGCTTCCTCGCTTCGGCCGGATCCTCGAGCTGCTCGCACACGGCGACGCGGTGGCCTTGGGCGATGAGGCGCTGGAGATAGTCGTCGGCCGCGCGCACGGGCACGCCGCACATGGGGATGTCCTCGCCCTGATGCTTGCCGCGCTTGGTGAGCGCGATACCGAGCGCGCGCGAGGCGATCTCGGCGTCCTCGAAGAACAGCTCGTAGAAATCGCCCATGCGGTAGAACAGGAGGCAATCGGCGTTTGCGGCCTTGATCTCGAGATATTGGGCGATCACGGGCGTGGCGCCGTCTGGAAGCGGCGCTTGCGGGCGGCTTTCGAACCCGGACGACAGAGCTTCGCTCGCCATCTCTTCCCTCACGTCAGAACCCTCAATCGCGCCGCGCCACCAGTATGCAATGGCAGGGCTTCGGGTGGCGAGCGTCACCAGCTCTCGCCGCCCCTCGCCGTCTCCAGTCGCGCCGTCACGTCCTCGCCAAGACCGGAAAACCAAACGCCGCCCAGGAGATGGCGGAAACGCGGGTTACGCTCGGCCTCGGCGACGACCGCATCGACCACAGGGCCATCCTCGGAGGGCAGAAGGTCTTCCAACAGTCCCGCGGCGAGCAGCCCGAGCATGTGCGGATTGTCTTCAATGGCGAGGATCGCCTTGACGAGGTCGAGCGCTTTCAGCGGCTCATCCCGCGCGAGCTCGGACTGAAAATCGAACAGGGCGCTCCAATTCTCGTCCTTCTGCCTGTCGAGATCCGAGCATCCCATGATCTCGACCCAGAGCGGAGCGAGCTCGGCTGGCGTGAGCGCCGCGAAATCGAGCGTCTTCCAGCCTTCCCGGTAGCGCGTCTTCCAACTCTCGTAGGCCTTGGTATCGGTGATCGGGAGCAGGCGGCGTTTAGCGCCTTGATTCTCGATCATGCCGCCGCCGATCGACCCGCCGACGCCGCCGAGAAGCCAGCGGAGCCGCGGGCAACGCAGTGCCAGCTCCTGCAAGCTTCGGGCGACGCGCGGGCCGTGAAAGTGAAGCAATTGGCCGAGCAGCTTACTCTCGGCCATCAGCGCAATGAGCGCATCGTCGAGCTCGTGGACAAGCATCGCTTCGATGAAGGAAACGGCGCGCTCCGGTTGGTGATGAGCAAGGCGGTCGAAATACATGTGAAAAGCATGGGTGCCTGGGGTCTGATCCCTGAGCGAGGTCGTTGCCTGCTCGCGCCAGCCGCGCACGAGATCGTCCATCGGGAGCGATGCAAGTTCCGCTTCGATCGAGGCCGCATCGGGCGCCACGATCGAGCCGTCGGCGGCTTGAACGTAGCCGAGCCGCTCATCGCACCAGGTCATGGCTTGGGTGGTAGCTTCTCCTTGGTCACACGACAAGGCGCGCTTCGTGGCCCCGGGGAAAGGCCTTTTCCCCTGGCTGGCCCTCCTCTAGGGTGCGCGACACGCCAAACCCCAAGGAGATTGCACCATCGTCCGCCCGTCAAAACGCGCGCCCGACGCGCTTCGCCCCATCAGCTTCGAGCGCGCGGTCTCACGCCATGCCGAAGGCTCTTGCCTCGTCCGCTTCGGCGAGACCCATGTGCTGTGCACCGCGACAGCGGGAGAGCCGGTGCCGCCTTGGCTCAAGGGCCAGGGGCGGGGTTGGGTGACGGCCGAATACGGCATGTTGCCGCGCGCCACCACCGAGCGCACGCGGCGCGAAGCCTCGGCCGGCAAGCAAACGGGCCGCACCCAGGAGATCCAACGCTTGATCGGACGATCGCTCCGCGCCGTCACCGATCTCCCCGGCCTCGGCGAGAAGCAGATCATCGTCGATTGCGACGTGCTGCAGGCCGATGGCGGCACGCGCACCGCCTCTATCACCGGCGCGTGGATCGCGCTGCATGACGCGATCGCCTGGATGCAGGCGCGCAACATGGTGAAGGCCGGCGTGCTGCGCGATCACGTCGCTGCCGTATCGTGCGGGCTTTATGGCGGAGAGGCCGTGCTCGACCTCGATTATGCCGAGGATTCCGAAGCCGACGCGGACGCGAATTTCGTGATGACCGGCTCTGGCGGCATCGTCGAGGTTCAGGGGACGGCGGAGACCGAGCCCTTTACTCAGGAGCAGTTCGACCAGCTGATGATGCTCGCGCGAAAGGGCATCGGCGAGCTGGTCGGTCTGCAGAAGCTCACAGTTGCTTAATCCCGGCACCCTCCGTCGCGACTCTAAGCTCGTCATTGCCAGCCACAACGAGGGCAAGGTGAGAGAGCTCGGCGAGCTGTTCGAGCCATACGGCATCGCTTGCGTGTCGGCGGCGAGCCTCGGCCTGCCCGAGCCCGAAGAGACGGGCGAGAGCTTCGAGGAGAATGCGCTCGTCAAGGCGCGCGCGGCTTCGTCAGGATCGGGTTTGCTCGCCCTTGCCGACGATTCGGGGCTCGAGGTCGAGGCATTGGGTGGGCAACCGGGCATCCAATCGGCGCGCTGGGGCGGACCCGACAGGGACTTCGACCTTGCCATGGCGCGGGTGCATGAGGAGCTTGAGGCGACCGGCGGCGCTTACCGGCGCGCGAATTTCACCTGCGCGCTGGCGCTCGCCGCGCCGAACGGCGAGGAGATTGTGACGTCGGGCAAGGTGTATGGGGCGATCGCCTGGCCGCCGAGGGGCTCGCGCGGCTTCGGCTACGATCCTATCTTCATGGCTGACGGCTATCGCGAGACCTTCGGCGAGATGGACCCCGGCTTGAAGAACGAGCTGTCGCACCGCATGCGCGCCTTCGAGCGGCTGATGGAGGCGACCTATTCCAATGTCGAGTGAGGCGCCGTTCGGTATCTATGTGCATTGGCCGTTCTGCCGCGCCAAATGCCCCTATTGCGACTTCAACTCCCATGTGCGCCACGGCGGCATCGACGAAGCCAGGTTTCTCGCCGCCTATCTCACCGAGCTTTCGCATTTCGCCTCGCTTGCTCCGGGGCGGCGCGTGTCGAGCATCTTCTTCGGAGGGGGAACGCCGTCGCTGATGCGGTCTGCGAGCGTCGCCGCAATCATCGACGCTATCGCCGAGCATTGGCACATCGCATCCGATGCGGAGATCACGCTCGAAGCCAATCCCACGAGCGTCGAGGCCGAGAACTTCGCGGGCTACCACGACGCTGGCGTCAATCGCTTGTCGCTCGGGGTTCAGGCGCTCGACGATCAGAGCCTGAAGGCGCTCGGCCGCATGCACACCGTCGACGAGGCGCTCGCCGCGCTTTCGCTCGCCAAGCGCCATTTCGAGCGCGTGTCCTTCGACCTGATCTATGCGCGCGAGGGACAGACGGTTCGAGAGTGGCGCGAGGAACTCCGCCGCGCCCTCGATCACGCGGCCGACCATCTCTCGCTCTATCAGCTCACCATCGAGGAGGGAACGCCGTTTGCCGCACGTCATGCAGCCGGCTCGCTGCGTATTCCAGACGGGGAGCTTGCCGGCGAGCTCTATTCGCTCACCCAGGAGCTGTGCGAGGCGGCGGGATTGCCGGCTTACGAAATCTCCAACCACGCACGGCCGGGTTCTGAGTCGCGGCACAATCTGATCTATTGGCGCGGGCACGACTTTGCGGGCATCGGCGCGGGCGCCCATAGCCGCATCACGAGCGTTGGCGCAAAGCGCGCGCTCTCCACGATCAAATCGCCCGAAGGCTGGCTCTCGCAGGTCGAAGCGCTAGGCCACGGGATCGCGAGCGACGAGGCGCTGAGCGCCGAAGATGCCGCCGAGGAATATTTGCTGATGGGGCTCCGCCTCGCCGAAGGGATCGACCTTGCCCGGCTGGCTGCCATCGGCTCTGCGTTGGACGAGGAGCGGCTCGACGCGCTCGAAAGCGACGGACTCATCGCGCGGAACGGCTCACGCCTTGCCGCAACACAAAAAGGCCGACTCGTGCTGAACCGGCTGATCCTCGAGCTCGCGGCTTAATAAGACGAGGCAGTGGTGAAGCTGCTCGGTGCGGGATCGATCACCTGTGGCCCGCCTTCATGCACCTCGAGGATGGCAAGCCCGCGCTCGCAGGTGCCGTCGGGAAGCAGCCGAAACAGACCGTCGACGCCGGCAAAGCCGCTTTGCCGCGTGAGCTGCGCCGTCGAATAGCGCTCTCCCGGCGAACCCTGCGACAGCGACACCGCAAGGCTGACCGCGTCGTAAGCGAGGCTCGCGAGTCGTGGCGGCGCCGCACCATAAGTCTTGGCATAACGCTGGGTGAAGTTGCTCCAGCCTTTGGGGTCGGGCGCGGGATACCAGCCGCCGATCAGCGCCTTCTCATTACCGATACTGGGATAATCCCATTGCCCGGTGCCGAGGAGCTGCACACGGGCTCCGGCGACATCGGTCGAGGCGAGAAGCGGAGCGAGAGCGGGAAGCTCCTCGCGGCCGGCGGGCACGAACACCGCATCGATCGGCTGGCCGCCTTTGATCGCATTGGCGACCTGGCGGACGGGCCCCAGCATGCCGTTCGAATCGTTCGACGGGAACGCCGCGTTGACCGCGATCTGTCCTCCCCCTACCGACACCGCCCTTCCGAATGAAGCCTCGGCGATGCGGCCATAGGGCGATTGCGGGACGAGCTCGGCGAAATTGTGCTTACTCCGCGACAGCGCGAAGGAGACGATGCGCGGCACGTCGCGCCCGGCAAGGAAGCTCAGAAGATAGACGCCGCCGCCAGCGACCTTCTCGTCGCTCGAGAAGGCGATCACCGGAATGTTGGCTTGACGCGCGACGGGCGCCACGGCCTCGACCTCCTGGGCGAAGAGCGGCCCGAGAATGAGCTCGGCGCCCTCGTGCACCGCGGCCTCGGCAGCGGCGCGGGCGCCGCCCGGGGTTCCTTGCGTATCCTTCGGCACGAGCACCACGTTCGGATTGTCGAAGTCGAACAGGGCAAGCTCGGCCGCCTGCTTCAGCGCCTTGGCGATGCCTTGCGTCGATCCGCCGGCGCCGATCGGCAGAAGCAGCGCGACCTTCACCGCACCGGTCGAGCCGGTAATGCTTGGGCCTGATGGGAATCCGCCGCTCCCGCCGCCGCATGACGCGCATAGCGACGCTACCCCCATTACGGCGAGCGCGACCCTGATGGGACCGAGTCGACGGCCGATACAGAATGGAAGCCGCATGTCCCCTTTTTCGCCTCTGCGCCGGCCTTGGCTCTTGGCGGCAGTTGCAACGATTCCTCGCGGAATCTTAGGGCCAGGAAGCCGCTTTGCCTCCAGGCCGAACCTTGCCCGCAACTATGGCTCAAACGTGATGGACGAAACGTGACTATATCACGTAACGTTTTTGCGCCTAGAGCGGGCGATGCGCGTGCCAGATGAGCGTGACGAGGAACGGACCGAGGCGGCGTTGCGCCGGACGGTTGTGCGCGCGAGCGAATCACTCTCCGAGCTGATCGCGCGACCGCTTGAGCCGGGCCTCTATCTCGTGGCGACGCCGATCGGCAATCTCGCCGACATTTCGCTCCGCGCTCTCGCGGTGCTCGCCCGCGCCGACCTCATCGCCGCCGAGGATACCCGCCACTCGAAGAAGCTGCTCACTCATTTCGGCATCTCGGGCGAGCTCGCGGCCTATCACGAGCATAACGCCGAGCGCGAGCGGCCGAAGCTGATGGCGCGGCTCGGAGCCGCTCAGTCAGTGGCGCTGATCTCGGACGCCGGCACGCCGCTCATCTCAGATCCCGGCTACAAGCTCGTGCGGGAGGCGCTCGATGCCGGGATCGTGGTGACGAGCATTCCCGGTCCATCGGCCGTGCTCGCCGGCCTGACCAGCGCGGGGCTTCCCACCGACACCTTCCTCTTTGCCGGCTTCCTGCCGCCGAAGCAGGGCGCGCGCCGAAGCCGGCTCGAGGCGCTGAAAGACGTGCCGGCCACTCTCATCTTCTTCGAGACGGCGCCGCGGCTCGGCAAAAGCCTCGCCGACATGGCGGTGGTGCTCGGCGCGCGCGAGGCGGCGATCGCCAAGGAGCTGACCAAGCTGCATGAGAGCGTCACGCGGGGCTCGCTCGACCGGCTCACGACCGAGGTCGAAACAAGCGAAGCGTTGAGGGGCGAGTTCGTGGTGGTGGTCGGACCGCCGCACGAGGATCAAACGGACGTCAGCGACGCGAAGATCGTCGAGCAGCTTGAGAAGGCGCTCAACATGGAGAGCTTTCGCGATGCGGTGCGGAGCGTGGCTGAGGTGCTGCAAGTCCCGCGCTCGCGCGTCTACGAGCTCGGGCTGAAGCTCCCGCGCAAGCGCGAGTGACCATGCGGGAGGCGCGCGTCAGGGCTTACCGCAGAGGTCTCTTCGCCGAGACGATCACCGCGCTTCTTCTCCGCCTCAAGGGCCACCGCATCGTGGCGCAGCGCTATAAGACTCCAGTCGGCGAGATCGATCTCGTTGCGCTCAAGGGCAGGCGGCTCGCCTTCATCGAGGTGAAGCGGCGCAAGACGCGCGACGATGCCGCGTGGACGATCCCCACCAGACAGAAGCGGAGGATCGTGCGCGCCGCGCAATATTGGCTCGCGGGGCACCCCTCTTACGCCGGCCACGACATTGCCTTCGACGTGGTGCTCGCAGCGCCCTGGACCTGGCCGCGCTACATCGCCAACGCATTTCCGGTTTGACGCGACGTTCATTCCCCTTTGGCGAGACTCTGCCTATAAGGAGCGCCATGGCCCTCAAGGTCGCCTTCCAGATGGACCCCATCGAGCGCATCGATATCAGGGGGGATTCCACCTTCGCGCTCCTGCTCGAGGCGCAATGGCGCGGGCATGACGTGTTCTATTACACGCCTGCCAATCTCTCGCTGCGCGACGGGAAGCTCATGGCGGAGGGCCACAGCCTTACCGTCGAGGATCGCCCGGGCGACCATTACCGGCTGGCCCATCCGCGCACCGTCGATTTGGCGGAGTTCGACGTGGTCCATCTCCGCCAAGACCCGCCGTTCGACATGGCCTATATCACCACGACGCATCTGCTCGAGCGCCTGCAGCCGAACACGCTCGTGGTCAATGATCCCGGAGCCGTGCGCAACGCGCCCGAGAAGGTCTTCGTGCTCGACTTTCTCGACCTCATGCCGCCGACCCTCGTGACCCGCTCGCCGGAGCAGATCCGCGCCTTCCGCGACAAGCACAAGGACATCGTGGTGAAGCCGCTCTACGGGAACGGCGGCGCTGCGATCTTCCGCATCGCGCCGGGCGACACCAATCTCAATTCGCTGATCGAGCTGATGGGCATGACGTTCCGCGAGCCGGTGATGGTGCAGCGCTATATTCCGGCGGTGCGCAAGGGCGACAAGCGCATCATCCTGGTGGACGGCGAGCCGGCAGGCGCCATCAACCGCGTGCCGGCGCCGGACGAAAGCCGCTCGAACCTGCATGTCGGCGGCACGGCCAAGCCCACCACTCTCACCAAGCGCGACAAGGAAATCTGCGCGCGGCTCGGGCCAGAACTCAAGAAGCGCGGGCTGATCTTCACCGGGATCGACGTGATCGGCGACTATCTCACCGAGATCAACGTCACCTCGCCGACCGGCATCAGGCAGATCGCCGCCTTCGGCGGACCCGACATCGCCGCCATGATCTGGGACGTGATCGAGAAGAAGGTCGAGGCGCAGAAGGCGCAAGAGGACGGCGTGATGGCCTCCAACACGAGCGGACGCGACCCCAAAGGTCTTGGCGCCACTTTCGACGCCCATACCGACGCCGAGTTCAACACGCGCGACATCGAGGCGACCATGGCGACCATGGGTGACGCCCCGCACTTGACGCACGTGCCGACCATGACCGGCGGTAACGGCCGCGACGACGTTCGCCGCTTCTATGAGACCTGGTTCATCGGGCATTGGCCGAAAGATGTTTCAATCACACGCGTGTCGCGGACAGTCGATGAGGCCCGCGTGGTCGACGAGATGGTCGTGAGCTTCACCCACGATTGCGAGATGCCGGCCCTCCTCCCGGGCGTGCCGCCGACCGGGCGGAAGGTGGTGCTGCCCCACGTTGCCGTCGTGGGCTTCAAGGACGGCAAGATCGCCTACGAGCATATCTATTGGGACCAGGCGATCCTGCTCGTGCAGATCGGCTTGCTCGACAAGTCGAAGCTGCCGGTGACCGGCGCCGAGCAGGCGGCGCGCTTGCTCGATCCGAGCCTCCCCTCCAATACGCTGATCCCCAGGGGGTGAGCCGGCGTCAGGCCTTCGGTTTCTTCTGCCGCGATGCGCGCTTTTTCGGCGGCTTCGGTGCCGAGGGAGGCTTGTGCTCGACCTGTCGTGACGATTGGGGAGCGGGCGCCCGGTTGCGCTTTCTGAAGAAGGTGCACCAGCCCTGAAAGGCGACACCCACGCCCCAGCTGAGAGCCACCCAATAGAACCACCAGACCTTGGGCGTGACCGTGATGTTGACGAAGAGCAGCACGAGCACCACCGCCACATAGGCGAAGAGATGCACGGCGAAGGCGCGCGCCTTGGGATCGACGAAGATGCGCTCGCGCCGGTGTGTCTTGCGTAACAGAAGCGCGAAGGCATGGGTGGCGACGGCCACGCCCCAGCCGATCAGCACCCAAGGCCACCAGAGCGTGCCTGGCGCGAGCCAGAGATTGACCGCGGCGGAGATTGCCGTGACTAGGACGTAAGCCACGAGGTGGCCGACGAAGATCCTCATCGACAGGTCTTTGAACATGCAATTCCCTAACTGAACCCGCGCCACGCTACTCTAGTCTTGCGGCGGCCTAACGCATTGATCCACGGCGAGGGAGCAATGTTCGCTGATTGTTCTTGCCCTCGTTGCTGGCCTTCGCTAGAGTGATGGAGCTGGGCACGGGGGTTTCTTGATGTTCGCGCGGGTCACCACGGTCGCTTTCGAGGGGATCGAGGCGCGCGGCGTCGATGTGCAGGTGCAGATCGGGCCTGGCATGCCGGCCTTCACCATCGTCGGTCTGCCCGACAAGGCCGTGGCCGAGAGCCGTGAGCGCGTGCGTGGCGCGCTCAACGCGATCGGGCTCGGGCTTCCGCCGAAACGCATCACCGTCAATCTCGCCCCTGCCGATCTCCCCAAGGAGGGGAGTCATTACGACCTTCCCATCGCGCTTGGTTTGATGGCGGCAGTCGGCGCCATCGCGCGCGACGCAATCGAAGGCTTTTGCGTGCTCGGCGAGCTTGCGCTCGACGGATCGATCGCGACGGTCGCCGGCGCGTTGCCCGCGGCGATCGGGGCCAACGCTCTCGGCAAGGGGCTGATCTGCCCGGCATCGTGCGGCGCCGAAGCGGCATGGGCGGCTTCAGACATGACGATCCTCGCGCCATCGGATCTGCTCGTCCTCATCAACCACTTCAAGGGACTGCAGACATTGCGACGCCCCCAGCCCACCCCCGATCCGGGCGACGAGGCGATGCCCGATCTCAAGGACATCAAGGGCCAGGAGACCGCGAAACGCGCGCTCGAGGTCGCCGCAGCGGGTGGCCACAATCTCCTGATGATCGGCCCGCCGGGCGCGGGCAAGTCGATGCTGGCAAGGCGGCTGCCCTCGATCCTGCCTCCTCTCGAACCAGCCGAGATGCTGGAAGTGAGCATGATCAGGAGCTTGGCCTCCGACCTCGCCGGCGGCCGCATCGGGCGGTCGCGGCCCTTCCGCGCGCCGCATCACTCGGCGAGCATGGCGGCGCTCGTCGGCGGCGGCACGCGGCCGCGTCCCGGCGAAGCGGCACTTGCCCATCTCGGCGTGCTCTTCCTCGACGAACTGCCAGAGTTCAACCCGCAAGTGCTCGACGCGCTGCGCCAGCCGCTCGAGACCGGTGAGACGGTGATCGCGCGCGCCAACCACCGCATCGCCTATCCCTCGCGCATCCAGCTTATCGCAGCGATGAATCCCTGCCGCTGCGGAAGAGCCGGAGAGCCCGGCTATGTCTGCCGCCAGGGGAGATCATGCGCGGAGCGCTACCAGGCGCGTATCTCCGGCCCGATGCTCGACCGCATCGATCTCCAGATCGAGGTGCCCGCCGTCTCGGTCGCCGATCTCGTTCTGCCCAAGGCCTCGGAGGGAAGTGCCGAGGTGAGGGCCCGTGTCGCTCTTGCCCGGGCGATCCAGTCCGAGCGCTTCGCCGGTCTTGGCTGCCAGCGCATCCGCACCAACGCCGAATGCGACGGAACGTTGCTCGAGGAGGTCGCTTCGCCCGAGCCCGCGGGACTGACACTGCTTCGCGACGCGGCCGACGCTCTCTCGCTCAGCGCGCGGGGCTATCACCGCACGCTTCGCGTGGCGCGGACGCTCGCCGATCTCGACGGCGCCGAGCAAGTGGGCCGCATTCATATCGCCGAGGCTCTCAGCTATCGCGGCGAGACGCTTCGCCGCGCCCAAGCTGCCGCTTAACCATCTGATCTAATTATACTTTTAAGAGGCCACCCGGGGTGCTTTGTGCTCCGCTAAAGCCTTTTTCAAGCATTCTCTGCTTGGGTGGCCCCCAAGGGAAAGCCGCCGGCAACGACCGGCTGTAGCGAGTGGCGTCAGGTGGAGCGGAAGAACAAGCTAACGCGCGCGGAGCGGCGCGGCGAGTGCGCGGCACCCTCTCCTGCCGGCGTCCCTCCCAGTCGCAGCGAGATCGCGCGCACCCTCGACTCGGACCGATCCAGCAGGATCGGACTTCGCGTCGCGCTCGCGTTGTTCTCCGTCTCGCTTATCGCTCTCTCGCTCGCGACGCTCGGAACGACCGTCACGCTCGCGCTTCTGCCGCTCATCCTCGCATTCGCCATCGTCGTCGAGCTTCGTTTGGCGCGGCGCGACAGAAACGCGAATGAGCGGCTCGCCTCTCTCGCCCAACGCCTCGATGTCAGCCTCGAATCGCTCAAAGACCTGCAGTGGGAGGTGCGTGAGCGCGAGGCACGCTATCGCGATCTTCTCGACCACCAGGGCGACGTCATCGTCCGCCGCGACGCCGAAGGACAACTGACCTTCGTCAATGATGCGTTTTGCCGGACGTTTGATCTGAGCCGCGAGGCGGCGCTCGGCCGAGTGTTCCGTCTTCCGCTGGCCGGCGGCGGAGCCGCCGAGGAGGAGGCCGTCCCCGCTTCCCCGGCCGAAACGAATGAACGCCGGAGCCGGGTAGTCGAGCTTGAAACCTTATCGGGGCCTCGCTGGTTCGTGTGGGAGGACTTTACCATCCTTGGGGGGGACGGTCGGGTGAGCGAGATCCAAAGCGTCGGCCGCGACATCACCGAGCAACGGGCCTCCGAGCTCGCGCTCGCGGTGGCGCGCGACCAGGCGATGGAGGCAAGCAATGCCAAGTCGCGCTTCCTCGCCTCGATGAGCCATGAGATCAGGACGCCGATGAACGGCATTCTCGGCATGACCGGTCTCCTGCTCGACACTGAGCTTTCGCCCGAGCAGCGCACCTATGCGCGGGCCATCTCCACTTCGGCCAAGACCCTGCTGTCGCTGATCGACGAGGTGCTCGATTTCTCCAAGATCGAGGCCGGGAAGATCGAGCTCAGGGCAGCGCCGTTCGAGATCGCCGACGCCGCGCAGAGCGTGGTCGAGCTGCTCGCCCCGCGCGGACGCGACAAGGGGCTCGAGATCGGTTGGCTTGCGGCGCCCGATCTGCCGCGGACGGTGATCGGCGATGAGATGCGCGTGCGCCAAATCCTGCTGAACCTCATGGGCAACGCCATCAAGTTCACCGAGCAGGGCGGGGTGGCGCTGACCCTCCAGCCGGCGCCCAGCGTAGCGCGGCAAGAGAATGAAGGCGGACCTTATTGCATGCTCCGCTTCGCGGTGCGCGACACGGGGCCCGGCGTTCCGCCCGACGCGATCGAGCGCATCTTCGCCGAGTTCGAGCAGGCCGATTTTGGGCCGGCGCGGCGTCATGGCGGCACCGGGCTTGGGCTTGCCATCTCAAAGCGCCTGGTCGACGAGATGGGCGGGCGCATCAGCGTGGCGAGCGTCCCCGGCGCCGGCGCTACCTTCACCGTGGATTTGCCCTTCGCTACGCCCGCGCAACAGCCGGAGCTCGGCACCTCCTGGCCGAAGCCGCCCGCCGGCGAGAAGGTCCTGCTCGTGCTCGACGGCACGATCGAAGCAGCCATCGTCAGTGACCTTTTGGTCGCCATGGGAGCAGCGGTCGCCCGGGTCAAGCTCAAGGACGCCGAGCGGATCGCCGAAGGCGCCGCAATGTTGGGTCACCCCTTCACCGCGCTTCTGACCGACCGGGCGGCCATTGCCGCCGGCGCCGCGCGCCTCTTGCCGCAACTGCGCCGCGTCGGCAATGAGAGCGATCCTCCGCGCGCCGTGGTCATCGTCGATCCGGTCGAGCGCGGCGACATCCCGTCCTTCCGCGCTGCGGGTTTCAACGGCTATCTGGTGAGGCCGGTCAGGCCGCTCTCGCTGTTGACCCAGCTTTTCGGCGACCGCGAGCAGCAACCGGTAAGGGCCACCGAGCTGCGCGCTGCGGCCGGAGCCGCCGACCGCACCACCCACGCGGAAGGCGCAGGGAGCTTGATCCTGCTCGCCGAGGACAACGACATCAACGCGCTCCTCGCCTCGACCGTTCTCGAGAAATCCGGCGCGCGCGTGGTCCGCGCACGCAATGGCGCCGAGGCCGTCGCCAAAGCGCGTAACGAGCTCTCCCAAGGCAACGGTTTCGACCTCGTGTTCATGGATATCCACATGCCGGACATGGATGGGGTGGAGGCCGCGCAGCGCATCAAGGAGCTCTATCCCGACGAGGCGCGCCCGGGCGCCGGCCGGCCGCCCATCGTGGCCCTGACTGCCAACGCATTCGCCGAGGACCGCGCGGCCTATCTCGCCGCAGGGCTCGACGATTACCTCGCCAAACCATTCGAGAAGGGCGATCTCGCGGCATTGTTCGTCCGGTGGCGCGTCGAGAAATCCGGAGAAGCGCAAGGCGCCGGGCTCGGCGCTGCTTGAGCTTTCCGCCTGAACCGCCCGACGAAGCTGTGCGTTCATCCCCAGACTGTCACATAGGCTTCGAATTGGTTTGCTAACCGGCTTTCGTTATGGCCGAATCGGGTTCAGTCACGCCGGGCAAGGTCGCATCGGTCGCCCGCGGAACTCCCCGAAGCCCTCATCCCGCCTACGGGCCTTTTCCATGCCGATGAAGCCAGCATCAGGACGTTTTGCAGGCAGGGTACGCGGCGGTTCAATGTTTCCAGGCCTCATGTTCAAGCCGGGCCCGCGGGGGCCTCTGCTCTTCATGGGGCGGGGCCGGTTCAATGTCGCCGCCTTCGGCCGGCGCTTCCAGCCGCCTAAGATCTACGGCAGTTTCGGCTCGCTCGAGGTGAGGCTCGCGCGCAAGAAGGGCGAGATCAGGCGCGCCCAGCGTCTCCGCTACAAAGTCTTCTACGAGGAGATGTCTGCCATCCCCGGCGCGCTCGCCATGCTGTCGCGGCGCGACGAGGACGCCTACGACGCCGTGTTCGACCATCTCTTAGTGGTCGACCGCGGCGACGCCGCTGACGGGCGGCCCTGGCGGCGGCCGAAAGTGGTCGGCACCTATCGCATGCTGCGGCAGGACGTGGCCGACCTCCATGATGGCTTCTATACGCAAGGCGAATACGATATCGCGCCGCTGCTCGCGGCGAAGCCCGATTACAGCTTCATGGAGCTCGGCAGGTCCTGCGTACTGAAGCCCTACCGCAACAAGCGCACGCTCGAGCTCTTGTGGCAGGGGGTGTGGTCCTATGTGCGCGAGCACGGCGCCGACGTGATGGTCGGCTGCGCGAGCTTCGAGGGCACCGATCCTTCGGCGCATGCCGAGGCGCTGAGCTTCCTCTATCACACCGCTCTCGCGCCCGAGGACTGGCGCGTGCGCGCGCATGAGCATCTCCGCGTCGACATGAACATGATGCCGCGCGAACAGGTTAACGCGCGTAGGGCGCTCAAGGCCCTTCCGCCGCTCATCAAGGGCTATTTGCGGGTGGGCGCCTATGTCGGCGACGGCGCGGTGATCGACCATCAGTTCGGCACGACGGATGTCTTCGTCATCATGCCGGTCGAAGCGATCAACTCGCGCTATTTCGCCCATTTCGGCGCGCCGGACGAAATGGCCGCCTCTAACGCTCTCGAGTTCGGTCAGATCAACTAGCCCTTTCTGACCGCACCCGTTTGACGGGCTCGCGGGGCGCTCCTAGATTTGCCTCATGCGCCATACCGACGCCAACGAGTTGAGAGCAGCGGCCGAGGCCGCTCTGCCGCTTCGCCAGCTTAACGAGCGCAGCCGCGAGATCTTCAAGCGCATCGTCGAGACCTATCTTGCGACCGGCGAGCCGGTCGGCTCGCGCAATCTCTCCCGCGCGCTGCCGATGACGCTGTCGCCGGCCTCGGTGCGTAACGTCATGTCGGATCTCGAGAACCTTGGCCTCATCTACGCGCCGCACACGAGCGCGGGGCGGCTGCCGACGCAGACGGGCCTTCGCCTGTTCGTCGACGGCTTGCTCGAGATCGGCGACATCAGCGAGGAAGAGCGCGGCCAGATCGAGAGCCGCATGGCGGGCAGCGGAAGGCGGCGCGCGGCCGAGGACTTTCTCGCCGAGGCGGGCGAGATGCTGTCGGGCCTGTCGCGCTGCGCCGGCGTGGTCCTGGTCGACAAGCAGAGCAAGCGGCTGAAGCAGGTCGAATTCGTCAATCTCGGCGAAGGCAAGGCGCTCGCCGTGCTCGTCAGCGAGGATGGCGACGTCGAGAACCGCATCATCTCGGTCGCCGAAGGGCTGCCGCTCTCCTCGTTGCACGAAGCCTCGAACTATATCAATGCCCGCATCGGCGGCCTGACCCTTGCGGAGGCGCGCGGGCGCATCGAGAGCGAGATCGAGCAGCGGCGCGCACAGCTCGACGAGCTGACCGCACGCATCGTCACCGACGGGCTCGCCATCTGGTCGGGCAGCAGCGATGAGCGCAAGAGCCTCATCGTGTGCGGCCACGCGCATCTGCTCGAGGACGTGAAGGCGATGGAGGACCTCGAGCGCGTGCGGCTTCTGTTTGAGGATTTGGACGCCAAGAAGGATCTGATTCAGCTGCTCGGCCTCGCCGAGCGGGCGGACGGGGTGCGCATTTTCATCGGCTCGGAGAACAAGCTGTTCTCGCTGTCGGGCTCTGCCCTGATCGTCTCGCCCTTCGAGGACACCGAGCAGAAGATCGTTGGCGTGCTTGGGGTCATCGGCCCGACGCGGCTGAATTACGCGCGCATCATCCCCATGGTTGACTACACGGCAAGGTTGCTCGGACGCCTTGTCCCTTGATTTTTGCCGCTCTACGGTCGATATCCCGCTTTGACTTCTCAATTTGCAGCCAATCCACTTCGCCGAGGCGAGCATGCCCGACGACAAGACCGATCCGCGCGAGGCCAACGAGGATCAGGCAAGACCAGCCGATTCCCGAAAGGCCGAGATCGAAGCCGGCACAGAGGATGTCGGCGCCGACTTGAACGCGCTCCTTCTGGAGAATGCGGACATGCGCGACCGCCTGCTCCGCACCATGGCCGATATGGAGAATTTGCGGCGGCGCACCGAGCGGGAGAAGTCCGATACGTCGCGCTACGCCATCTCCAACTTCGCCCGCGACGTACTGACGGTCGGCGACAATCTTAAGCGAACCATGCAGCACGTTCCCGCCGAGGCCGCGGCGCAGGATCCCGCGCTGAAGAGCTTTCTTGAAGGCGTCGAGATCACCGAGCGCGAGCTCTTGAACGTGCTCGAGCGCCACGGCGTCTCTCTCATCGAGCCGCTCGGCCAGCGCTTCGACCCGAACTGCCATCAGGCCATGTACGAGGTGCAGAATCCCGACGTGCCGGACGCCACGGTGGTCGACGTCATGCAGGCCGGCTACATGATCGGCGACCGTTGCCTTCGACCGGCCCTCGTCGCCGTCGCCAAAGGCGGCGCCAAGCCGGCGGGAAGCGGCAACGGCGCGCCGGGGCCTAAAGCCGCCAACGACGATTTCCCCGGCGGCGCCGACCCCGGCGACTGATCGCGTTCATTTAGGGTGCCCTCGGATTAGTCACCCGCCGCAGCGTGAGGTTGAAGCGGCCCCCCTCCGGCAGAAGATCCGAGGTGCCGGGTAGGAGGCGGTCGATGCCATGGTACGCGAGCCGGTCCTCGCCGCCCAAGACAACCACATCACCTGACTTGAGCTCGAATGTCTGCGTGGGATCCTTGCGCGACTTTCCCCCCACGCGGAAGATGCCCGTGTCGCCGAGCGACACCGAGAGCACAGGAGCGGCGAAATCCTCCTCGTCCTTGTCCTGATGTTGCCCCATCTTGGCGGCGCCCGCGTAGTAGTTGACGAGGCAGGCCTCCGGCGGCGCGGGGTAGCCGGCCACCTCCTCCCAAAGATCGAGCAAGCTCCTCGGGATTGGCGGCCACGACTTGCCCGTCACGGGATGGGTCGCTTGATAGCGATATCCGCGTTCCTTGTCGGTAACCCAGCCGAGCCTCCCGCAATTCGTCATGCGCACGGACATCGGCGTGCCGGAGCGCGGCATGGTCGGCGTGAAGAGCGGCGCCTCGGCGATGATCCGGCGGATTTCCGCGAGAAGCGCTGTTTGCGCCACCTCATCCAGCCTGCCGGGAAAATATTCCACGTCCCTTTGCTCCGCCGCACGACTGCCGTACCTTCCAGCTATTAACGCATCGAGAGGCGGCAAGGCCAAGGAGCAAGCGAGTGGCGAGCGAAGCGCGCAAGCTCAATCCGGACGGTTATGTTCATACGCGGGATGCTGCGGAATATCAGCGTCTGCGCGATCAGGCGCGGTTGTGGCAGACGGCGACAGAGCACGTGCTCGATGCAGTCGGTCTTGCGGCGGGCATGAACGTGCTCGACGTCGGGTCTGGCCCCGGCGCGGTGATGCGGCTGATGGCGGATCGCGTCGGACCCGAGGGAAGCGTCACCGGCATCGACATCGATGGCAAGCTCGGGGCCCAGGCGCTCTCTGCTCTTCGGGCCGAAGGCGGCGCCAAGTTCGAGCAGATCGACGCCAACGTGCTTGAGCTCGAAACGGTGCCGGGGGCGCCGTTCGACCTCGTGTTCTGCCGGATCTTCCTCATGCATTTGCAGGATCCCGTCGCCGTGCTCGATAAGATGCAATCCTGGACGAAGCCGGGCGGCGTGCTCGCGGTGCAGGAGTTCGATTTCGGCTCGATCGCCATCGAGCCGCTCTGCCCCGCCATGGTCGAGTTCAATCGCCTGTTCGAGGGCGTGTTCAGGGCCCACGGCCGGAACCTAAGAGCCGGACGTCAATTGCCGGCGCAGTTCGAGGCGGCGGGGATCGGCCTTCCCGACGGCACGAGCGCCGCGACGAAATTCCTTCCGCTCAAGGAAATGGCGACAATGTTGATCGGCGTTTACCAAGGGCTGTTCGCGGCCGGCGCCGAGCTCGGCATCGCCGACAGCGCACGCGCCGAAGCCTTCAAGGCCGACATGACGGAGGCCGCAGAGGATGGGCGCTATTACTGCCTCACGCCCACCCTTATCGGCGCCTGGAAGCGGCTTGCATGACGAATGCGCGCGGAATGCGTAGCATCCTCCCGCTTCTCCTTGCGGGTCATAGGGTTGCCACCTATATAACCGCGGAACCCCGCCGGATGAGTTGGCGGGCCTTGCCGAAATCCTTGGGGACCGACGCTCCGCTTTGCGGGAGGGGATTGCCGGGTGCCGCTGTCAGGGCCCGCACGGTCTGCCAGAAAGAGAGGACGTAAATGGCGAAAGTGATCGGAATCGATCTCGGCACCACCAATTCCTGCGTCGCGGTGATGGAGGGGAAGAATCCCAAGGTCATCGAGAATGCGGAAGGCATGCGCACCACCCCATCGATGGTCGCCTTCACCGATGACGGCGAGATCATCGTAGGACTTCCCGCCAAACGACAAGCCGTCACCAACCCCGAGAACACGTTCTTCGCCATCAAGCGCCTGATCGGGCGCCGCTGGGACGACCCGATGACGGAGAAGGACAAGAAGCTCGTCCCCTACAAGATCATTCGCGGCGACAACGGCGATGCCTGGGTCGAATTGCACGGGAAGAAATATTCCCCCTCGCAGATCTCGGCCTACATCCTCCAGAAAATGAAGGAGACCGCCGAGTCCTATCTCGGCCAGAAGGTCGAGCAGGCCGTCATCACCGTCCCCGCCTATTTCAACGATGCTCAGCGCCAGGCGACCAAGGACGCCGGCAAGATCGCTGGCCTCGAAGTGTTGCGCATCATCAACGAGCCGACCGCTGCCGCGCTTGCCTATGGGCTCGAGAAGAAGGCGGGCGAGACCATCGCCGTCTACGACCTCGGCGGCGGCACGTTCGACATTTCCATTCTCGAAATCGGCGACGGCGTGTTCGAGGTGAAGTCGACCAACGGCGACACCTTCCTCGGCGGTGAAGACTTCGACATGCGCATCGTCGATTACCTCGCCGCCGAGTTCAAAAAGGAATCCGGGATCGACCTGCGCGGCGACAAGCTCGCACTTCAGCGCCTGAAGGAGGCTGCCGAGAAGGCCAAGATCGAGCTGTCATCGACGCAGCAGACCGAGATCAACCTGCCCTTCATCACCGCCGACAAGTCGGGTCCGAAGCATCTCACCATGAAGCTCACGCGCGCCAAGCTCGAGAGCCTGGTCGATGATCTCATCCAGAAGACGATCGGCCCGTGCCAGAACGCGCTGAAGGACGCCGGCCTCAAGCCCGCCGAGATCCAGGAGGTCGTCCTCGTCGGCGGCATGACGCGCATGCCGAAGGTCGTCGATACGGTGAAGAATTTCTTCGGCCGCGAGCCGCATAAGGGCGTCAACCCCGACGAGGTGGTGGCGATCGGCGCCGCCATCCAAGCCGGCGTGCTGCAAGGCGACGTCAAGGACGTGCTGCTGCTCGACGTGACCCCGCTGTCGCTCGGTATCGAGACCTTGGGCGGCGTGTTCACGCGCCTGATCGACCGCAACACCACGATCCCCACCAAGAAGAGCCAGGTCTTTTCCACCGCCGAGGACAATCAGAACGCGGTCACCATCCGCGTGTTCCAGGGCGAGCGCGAGATGGCCGCCGACAACAAGCTGCTCGGCCAGTTCGATCTCGTCGGCATTCCGCCGGCCCCGCGCGGCGTGCCGCAGATCGAGGTGACCTTCGACATCGACGCGAACGGCATCGTCAATGTTCAGGCGTCGGACAAGGCGACCGGCAAAGAGCAGTCGATCCGCATCCAGGCGTCGGGCGGTCTCACCGAGGCCGACATCGATCGCATGGTCAAGGAGGCCGAGAGCCACGCCGAGGACGACAAGAAGCGCCGCGAGATGGTCGAGGTGAAGAACCAGGCCGAGGCGCTCGTCCACTCGACCGAGCGGATGCTGAAGGACTACGGCGATAAGGTCCCGGCGGGAGACAAGGCCCTGGTCGAGAGCGCGGTCACCGACCTCAAGTCAGTGCTCGAGGGCGACGACAAGGACACGATCAAGCAGAAGGTCGACGCTCTGGCGCAGGCCTCGATGAAGCTCGGCGAGGCCATGTATCAGGCGAGCCAGGGTCAAGCCGCGGGCGGCGCTGGCCCCTCGGCTGAAGCCGGCGGTCCCGACGACAAGGTCGTCGATGTCGACTTCGAAGAAGTGAAAGACGACGACAGCAAGAAGTCGGCGTAGGTTCATGGCGCGGCGCCGGGTCGAACAAGGCTCGGCGCTAGTGCCCAAGACAATAGGCTTACGCGCCGCCAGGCTGAGCGCGGTGTAAAGGGCCCCAGGGGCGATGGCTAAACGGTGCTATTACGAGGTTCTCGGCGTATCGCGCGGCTCTGGTGAAGGCGACATCAAGTCCGCGTTCCGCCGGCTCGCCAAGGAATGTCATCCCGACCGCTGCAACGGCGATCCCAACGCCGAGAAACGCTTCAAAGAGGTCAACGAGGCCTACGAGGCGCTGAAGGATCCGCAGCGCCGCGCGGCCTATGACCGCTACGGCCATGCCGCCTTCGATAACGGGCTCGGCGGCGCCGGCGCGCACGGCTTCGGCGCAGATTTCTCAGCCTCCATGTCGGCGATGTTCGACGACCTGTTCGGCGAGTTCATGGGCGCGCAGCGCCGGCCGCGCCAGCGCTCAGGCCGCGAGCGTGGCGCCGATCTCCGCTACAACATGGAGATCACACTCAGCGAAGCCTATGAGGGCAAGACCGCGCAGATCAGAGTGCCGACATCCGTCACCTGCGACGCGTGCTCTGGCTCCGGCGCCAAGGCGGGCACCTCGCCCACCTCCTGCCGGACCTGCGGCGGCATCGGCAAGGTGCGCGCGAGCCAGGGCTTCTTCACCATCGAGCGGACCTGTCCAACCTGCCAGGGTCGCGGCGAGACCATCGAGACCCCCTGCCCGTCCTGCTCCGGCGCAGGCCGCGTCACGCGCGAGCGGACGCTCTCGGTCACCATACCCATCGGGGTCGAGGACGGCACCCGCATCAGGCTCGCCGGCGAGGGCGAGGCGGGATTGCGCGGCGGGCCGCCCGGCGATCTCTATATCTTCCTCTCCATCAAGCCGCACGAGTTCTTCCAACGCGACGGCGCCGATCTTTTCTGCCGCGTGCCGATCGCCATGACGGCGGCGGCGCTGGGCGGCCAGATCGAGGTGCCGACCATCGACGGCGGCAAGACGCGGGTGAAGATCCCGGAAGGGACCGAGACCGGCAAGCAGTTCCGCCTCAAGGCCAAGGGCATGCCTGTGCTCCGCTCGAAGCAGCAGGGCGACCTCTATATCCAGGTCGAGGTCGAGACGCCGAAGAACCTATCGCGCAAGCAGCGCGACCTGCTCAAGTCCTTCGAGGACGCCTCGAACCCGAACACGAGTCCGGCCTCGACGGGCTTCTTCGCGCGGGTCAAGGAGTTCTTCGAGGGCATCGGCGAGTAAGCCTACCCTTACCCTCTCACTTTGCGTAGATTGACCGCCACAGCCGTTCCCCCCACGGCTTGAGTTCTTGCGCACTAAAGCGCTGAGCAAGCGAGACCGCCCATGACCGTCGAGCCCGCCTTGCGTGACCCGCAAAGGCCAGCCGCGAGCGAGACGCGGCGGAGCGGCGCGCGCGACGCCGCGCGAGCCGCCAAGATCACCGCCGCCGTGATCGCGGTGCTCGCCGCCGCAATCGGGCTTTGGTATGCGCGGACGGCGATCCTGCTCGCTTTCGCCGGCATCCTGCTCGCCATCGTGTTCTTTGGCGCAAGCAAAGCGCTCGCCGAGCTGACCAAGCTGCCGCGGCTGCTGATGCTGGGGGTGGTGGTGCTTTCGACGGTGCTTTTTCTCGTAATCGTGTTCTCCGCCGCGGGACCCACGCTCACCCAGCAGATCGCTCAGCTCGCGCGCAGCCTCGCCGCCGGCGCTACGAGCCTCACCAAGGAGCTCGCGAGCTTCGCCGATCAGACCGCCATCCTCCAAAATATTGACCTCGTCGACGTCGTCGGCAAATTCCTGAGCCCATGGGGCATCGCCACGGGCGCGACTTCGGTCGCGATCTCCGTCGTCGGATTGCTCAGCGCGGGGCTCATCGTGCTCTTCTTCGGCATCTATTTCGCGGCAGACCCCGATACCTATGTCGACATCGTGTCGCGCCTTTCGCCGCCCGAGCGCCGCGCCGCCATCCTCGAGGTAATGCACGAGACTGGCGACCGCTTGCGCCGCTGGCTGATCGGCCAAGGCATCTCCATGGCGACGATCGGGACCCTCACCTATATCGGCCTCCTCATTCTCGGCGTGCCGATCGCCTTCGTGCTTGCGCTGTTCGCCGGGCTCGCCGGCTTCCTGCCCTATCTCGGTCCGATCATCGGCGCCATCCCCATGGTGCTGGTCGCCGGCGGCGAGAGCCTCGATCTCGCGCTATGGGTGGTCGGGCTCTACGTGATCATCCAGTTTCTCGAGAGCTACCTGCTCACCCCGCTGATCCAGGCGCGCGCCGTGTCGATGCCCCCGGCCGTCGTGATCTTGAGCCAGCTCATGCTCGGCGCCGTGTTCGGGCTATTGGGCCTGGCGCTCGCCACACCGCTGGCCGCCGCAGCGACCGTCCCTCTCCGCTATATCTTCGGAATGGACAAGCGGGACGGCGCCAAGACGCCGGCGGCAAACACATAGCGGAGCGATCGATGCGTCTCTTGTTCTTCGCCGGCTCTGTGCGAGAGGGCTCGTTCAACAAGAAGCTCGCGCGGCTCGGCCAGCATATCGCCGAGGCCAACGGCATCGAGGCGGTATTCGTCGATCTCAGGGACTATCCCATGCCGATCTATGACGGCGATCTCGAAGCGGATGAGGGCCCGCCGGTCAAGGCGCGCGAATTCAAGGCGCTGCTCGGTGAGTTTGAGGGCGTGTTCATCGCGAGCCCAGAATATAATTCCTCGATCACGCCGCTCCTCAAGAACACGCTCGACTGGGTAACGCGGGTGCGCGCCAAGGGCGAGACGGGGTTGGAGGTGTTCACGTCGCGAGTGTTCGCCATCTCGGGAGCTTCGCCGGGCTATTACGGGGCGATGCGGAGCCTCCTCACCCTCCGTCAGATCCTCGCCGTCGGCATAGGCGCGCTCGTCATCCCCGAGCAGATCGCGGTGCCCCGCGCGATGGACGCGTTCGAGGCCGACGGCAGCCTCAAGGACAAAGGACAGCAGGCTCTATGCAAGAGCGTGGTCGAGGCGCTCGCCGTCGCCGCGCGGAAATTTGCCTCATGAGCGGGTCCCGCGACCGGCTGATCGTCGCGCTCGACGTGCCGAGCGTCGAGGACGCGCGCGCGCTCGTCGAGACTCTCGGCGACAGCGTCGGAGTCTACAAGATCGGGCTCGAACTGCTGGTCTCCGGGGGCTTTGCCTTGGCGCAAGAGCTCGCCGGCCGCGGTCATTCGGTGTTCGTCGATGCGAAGCTGCTCGATATCGAGGCGACGGTGGAGCGGACGACGGCGGCCATCGCGCGAACGGGCGTCGCGTTCCTCACCGTGCATGCGCTCGATGCCAAGACGCTCGATGCGGCGGTTCGTGGACGGGCCGACACCAAACTTAAATTGCTCGGCGTCACGGTGCTCACCAATCTCGCTCGCGACGACCTGAAGGAGCAGGGCGTAGATCGGAGCCCTGAGGAGCTTGCGGTCTATCGGGCAATGCTTGCGCAGGAAGCGGGTTTCGACGGGGTGGTAGCCTCTGGCGCGGAGGCCGCCGCGCTTCGCCAAGCGCTCGGGCGCGATGTCCTGATCGTGACGCCCGGCGTCAGACCAAAAGGGGCGGAGAGGCACGATCAAACGCGCGTCATGACTCCGCGCAAGGCGATCGCCGCCGGCGCCGATTATCTCGTGGTTGGACGGCCCATCACGCGGGCTCCAGACCCGCGCGCCGCGGCAGAGGCGATCGTCGCGGAGATCGCTGCGGCGCTATCCCGCTAGCTCAGCGAGCCGAGCCTCGATCAGCAGCGCAAGCGTACCCGCCTCGCCTTCGATCAGCACCTGCTTTGCGCGCGACTTGCCGCCTTGCGCCACCGACACGGACGAGGGCGGAACCCTCAGCCAATGTGCTATCAGCCTCTCGAGCGCCTCGTTAGCGCGACCCGCTTCGGGAGCTGCGCGCACGCGCGCCTTCAGCACCGCCTCTTCGCCGAACTCCTCGATGCCCACGATCTCGTCGCGGCCCGATCTCGGCGTCAGCCGCACAGGAACGATGACGCCCCCGGCCATGCGCCGAAGGTTGAGCTTGAGACCACTTTCGCTCAAAGACCGGCTGCGGGCTCGAACAGTGGCAGGATCCAGCCAAGTAAAACCACGTCGCGGATGAAGAGCAGGAACAGGATCAGGATCACCGGGGAGATGTCGATACCGCCGAGATTGGGCAGGATGTTCCTAATCGGGCGAAGCGCGGGCTCGGTCAGCCGGTAGAGCATATCGGCCACCTGATAGACGAAGCGGTTGTTGGTGTTCACCACGTTGAAGGCGATCAGCCAGCTCAGAATCGCTCCCGCGATGACGACCCACATATAGAGGTCGATGACGAGAACGATGAATCCGATCAAAGGCACCATCAAGAGATCTCCTCGCTTCGCCGACCATGTAGCGGAGAGGCGCCGAAAAGGGCAAGGGGAGTAAGTGGGAGGCAGAGCCTCATCCTTCGAGACGGACCGTCGGCCCTCCTCAGGATGAGGGCCTGGCTCCTCATGGTGAGGAGCGGGCGCTAGCCCGCGTCTCGAACCAAGAGGCCCTGAGCCCTCGCTTGACAGGGCGGAAGGGCGATCCCTAAATGCGGCTCAATCCGGGGCCGTAGCTCAGTTGGGAGAGCGCAGCAATCGCACTGCTGAGGTCAGGGGTTCGATCCCCCTCGGCTCCACCAAAGACGTTCTACACCCACATTGCGAGGGGGGTCGGCGATGTCGGCAAATAATCCCGAAGCGGACATCAACGCTTAGGCCACGGGGGTCGCTTGATGACCCTAAGCAGACGTGACCAACGGAACCCTTTCCCCCGAACCGGGTCGCAACTTCTGCAAGCGGGGTAACGCTTTCTCAAGCAGCGCTTGCATTAAGCCTTGGCAACGCCTATCGTTTGAGGACTGGCACGCCGCCTCCAGGCGATGACGGTAAAGATCACCGTGCCAATTTCGTGCACGCCTCCTTTTCCGAACATCTTAGCACGCCGAGCACCATCTCACCGCTCGAGGCCCGCGGCTTTCCAGCCTGCGAAAAATCGCCTGTGCTTTTAACCCCAAGAGGTAATGTTCATGACCGCCCCCTATAATCCACGAGCTGCTGCCGACCAGGCCCGCGCCACCTATCGAGCCGCGGCGGCCCAACTCGGCCAACTCGGTCTCGACACCGCCGTTCCAGAGGGGGTGCGGGCCCTTGCCGAGAAGACGGTAGCGCAAAGCCGTGAGGCGTATGACCGCTCTAAGGATGCCTTCGAAGCCTCGTTGACGACCTTCGAGACATCGTTCGACGCCGCCGGTCAAGGTGCTGCCGCGTTCAACCGCAAGATCGTCGACATCGCCCGGCGCAATGTCGATGCGAGCTTCGACTTGGCTACGAGCCTGGCCGGCGCCAAGACCTTCGCCGACATGTTCGATCTGCAGGCGGCCTTCTGGCGCAAGCAGCTCGGCGTATTGACGGCGCAAGCAGAGGAAGTTCGCGCGCTGTCGAGAAGGGTGACGGCCGATGCGGCAGAGCCGATCAAGGCACGAATGGCGCAACCGAGACGCAGCGATGCCTGATTCTGAACCGAGCACCGCTCGAGAATTTTGAAAACTTTGAAAGGACGCAAACTCTATGCGCGCTATTTTACACGCCAAGTTTGGCGGTCACCTCGCCAAACTTCCTAGCACTTCTGAAAGGGCTCCTCGCACGAGCCCCGGTCCTCAACTGCACGATTCCTCCGTCGACGAGTTTGAGGCTGCGCTGACCAAGGCACAAGCTGCCTGGCGAGCAAGCAGGGGCCGGACCCGGACTGCTACGTGCAGTGCCCGCATGGTGCGGCGTCCGTAGAGAAACGCCGTCGCCGCCCCCGACTGGGGTGAGTTTGCCCAGTTATGTGGCGATTAGCGGACGGCAAGGAGCTCGAGGCTTAATGGACGAAGTCGAGGTTACCCGCAACGGCCGGACTAATCAGTTCTCGATCACAATGGTCCGGGGGAGCGACACAATACGATGCATGGTTTCGGTAGCCTCGGGAGGCATAACCGACGAGCGGTCAGATGGCGAGAAACACAGGGCCGCCCTTTCCAAGGCGAAGGCCCTCGCCAAGGCTCTCGATTTAGCCATCGGGAGTTCGTGATGGCCGTGAACACTAATCAGACACCTTCCGGTCACAGCTTCATCGCCGGCAACGTGGTGCACCTCAGGCGCCGCTTTCCGCCGCGGAAGGCCGCGCCAGGTCCATACAAAGTCGTTGCTCAACTTCCCGAGCGGGATGGACAGTTCCAATACCGCATAAAGAGCGGCTGTGAGCCCTTCTACCGCACCGTCAATGAAAATGAGCTTGAGGTTGACGGCGGAGCAGCGCTCACCAGCGCTTCGAGCAACGAGCTTGAGAATCGACGAGTGCCGATGCGCGGAGCGTCAACATGAAATGCCTAGTGTGTGCGGGCGAAGCCAGGGACCGCACCCCGCCGAACTTCGATGGCCACGTTATCGAGTGCCCGACCTGTGGCAACTACGAAGTCGCTGGCGGCGCATGGGAGAGGTTCCAGAACGCCTCTCAGCAGGAGTGGGCCGCGGCGCTGGCAAAGGCACAGTCGCTCAAAGGCTTCGCCAGATGGCCAACGATCAAGAGCATCTCGTTCTGATCCCGAAAAGCACTCGCTACGGGTTGCGGCCCGAAGCAGCGCCCGCCTGCAACGGAGCCATGCGATGACCCTCACCCCCGATGAGTCCTTAAAGAGTTACAGTCCCGAACTTCTGAAGACCCTTGACGAGGCCTTTCAATCCGTATGGACGACGCTCTATGCCCACATGCCGATTGCGGGCGATGACGCCAAGGAATTGAAAATCACGCTGAGCCGCACGCTCGTCCGCTTGGTCGCGGAGGGCATAACCGATCCCAAAGGCCTCCGCCGTAAGGCGCTCGAAAGCATGGTGCTGAGCGGCTGAATCGCGTCAGTGGACGCAACTCAAATTAGGGGGAACACTCATTGCGAGAAGAAAGCACGGACTGCCTCACATTCGTTGCCCGTTATGGCGATGGGTCCTTGGATCGCTTCGCCGTCGATCCGTTCACGGTCCTCAGAGGCAACTACGTCGCCCGCAACGATGCGCGAAAGCGACAGGAGGAGGGCAGCCTAAAGCTCGGTGAAATCGTCCTCGTGTACCGCGACCGCCGTCTACTATTTTTGCGAGAAATCAGCCCGCCTCCCATCGCGTCGATGGACCCGAATTGACTCGCTATTGGCGGTTGCGAGGAGCATCGCCCAACGGTATCGAGCGACCTCGGCTCCGCCATAAACTCCGAATAGCCCGAGGTGCGACAAGGTTCGCCCTCTTTCCCCTACCTCCTCTCTGACATTATGCGCCTGCCCTCTGACGGAGGCCGGCGATGAAAGCTGCTGCTCTCGCGTTCCTGCTAGCCGGCGTGGCATCGATTGGCGCCCTGGCAAACGACTCTTGTCGCGCTCAGGCAGTCGCAAGCAAGCTCCGTGGCGAGGAGGTTCGAGCCTTCATGGAAGATTGCAAGTCACTCGTTGAGATGGTGTGTGAGGGACGGGTGATCGACCAAAAAGTTTCGAATGACGCCAAGGCCTCATTCCTCAAGCAATGCACTAGGGACGAGTTGGGACGGTAGAACTCGATGAAGCCGCTTATCCTACTGCCGGCCTTAGCAATGGGAACCGCTCTGGTGTTCATTCAGTGTGCGCAGGCTGGGGATCCCTGTCCTCCCGACGGAGACGATACGGATTGGCCGACTTTTGACACAGGGGAGAAATGCGGCAACTACTCCGACTGCGATGCCCTCATGCAGAACGGCCGACTCGAAGAGGCGAAGACCTGCAATCGCAAAATTGACGATTGCGGAGTGGACCTCATCAAATCGAATGCAAAAGCGGATGCGCATAACACTGCGTTGGAAGCTTGTCGCTCTTCGATCTGGTCGACGGTGATCAAGCCCGCAGATCAGTAAGTGGGCGACCGATTCGGGCCGCAAGCGCGTCAGGGCGCAAGCCGCCGCACGTCCTCGACGGCGATATCAGGGGTCGAGCGCTTGGCGGGGTCTGGGCGAGGCAGCGCGCGCGGCCATTGCAGATTGCCTTCCGCATCGCGCACGCGGAACAAGAGGCCCATGAAGGGAACGAGCAGAAGATTCGGCGTGAAGCGCGCGGCCATTATGCCCAAGCGGTTGAACCAGCCGGTGACGATCACCTTCCGCCCACGCATGAAGTTGCGGTAGCCGATGCGCGCGACCTGTTCAGCGGTCATCGCCGGCAGCAACTGGACATAACGCGAATATTCGGCGCCAGCCTTGGCATGCAGGCCGGTCGTCACCGTGCCGGGCGCGAGCGCCGAGACGCGCACGCCGGTGCCCATCGTCTCGTAGGCAAGCGCGCGGCTGAACGAGAGCACGAAGGCTTTGGTGGCGGCATAGGTCGCCTGATATGGCACCGGCATGAAGCCTTCGACCGAGGCGAGGTTGAGCACCCCGCCTTTGCGGCGAGCGATCATTCCCGGCAAGAGGCGGCGCGTGAGATCGACCACGACGCGCACATCGAGATCGACCAGCTTGCGCAGCTTTGCCGGATCCTGATCCTGGAAAAAGCCCGCCATCATCATCGCCGCGTTGTTGACGAGCATATCGGCATAGAGGCCGAAGCTTTGCAGGGCCCGCTCGACGGCGGCGCAGCCCTCCTCGGTGCTGAGATCCGCGGCGAGGACCTTCACCTCGCCATGGTAGGTCGAGGACAGCTCCTGGGCGGCTTTCTCGAGACTTGCTTCATCGCGGGCGACGAGCAGGAGATCGTGTCCGCCGCGGGCGAATTCCTCCGCCAGGGCGCGGCCGACGCCGTGCGTCGCTCCTGTGATGACGACGGCTGCGGCAAGCGGCTCCGCGCTCTTGTTAAGCTCGGTCATGCGTCGTCCAACTGCTAGCGCCAAGGCCATCTACGCCCTTCCGGCAAGCCCATTTGGCAGGGCAAGCGAACACATAACACATGGGTAGAGTAAGGCGCGATGCAAGTTCGGCTTGCGGCGATGCCGCACGGTCGATGGGCCTGGGAAACCTCCCCTCAGCCAAGGTAAAGTAAGCCCAACGCGTGCTTTTCGGTTCGTTTCCGAGAGAAGGCTTATGGTGAAGTCAGTGGCAAGCGGCTCGCGAGCTGTCCTTCTCGGCCTTCTCGTCCTTCCCGGGTCAGCCGGCGCCGCAACGAGCCTCGCCGATGCGATCAAGCAGGAGGACGCCAAATATCTGAACGCGCCCGACGTCACGGCGAAGGACGATGCGCCAAAGATCGAGGCCGGCAATGGCGAGGAAGGCTCCGTGCCGAAGCCGCAGGAGATCAGCCAAGGCGCCGTGAAGGCCGCGCTCAGCTACACCGAGGCGAAAGGCGATGATGGCGAGGTCACGCGTACTCCGATCGTGACGATCTTCTTCAACGGCAAAGAAGTCACCAAGCTCGAAGGCGAGGACACGTTCTATGCCGATCCTCTCGTCAGTCTGCAGATCGCCGAGCTCGACCCCTCCAATCAGACTCCCGAGGTGGTGGTGTCGTTCTTCACCGGCGGCGCGCATTGCTGCTCCGACACGAGCGTGGTGTCGAGCACCCCCGATGGGTCGGCGTGGAAGACCATCGATGTCGGGGAGTTCGATGGCGGCCCGCTGCTCGCCACCGATCTCGTCGGCGACGGGCGCTATGAGTTCGAGACGCGCGACAACGCCTTTCTCTACGCCTTCGCCTGCTATGCCTGCTCCACGGCGCCGCTCGAGTTGCTCACGATCGAGAACGGCGAGGTCAAGAACGTCACCGCCGAGGAGCGCTTCAAGCCGGTGCACGCGGCCTATATCAAGGAGTTGATCAGCGAGGTCCCCGATGAGGACGTCAACGGCTATCTCGCCGGCTATGTGGGCGAGAAGAGTCTGCTCGGCGAGAGCAAGGGGGCCTGGCAGATCATGCTGAACTATTACGACAAGGCGTCCGACTGGGGGCTCGAGAGCTGCGACAAACCGGTCAACGAGGACGGGGAATGCCCGGGCCAGACGATCAAGCTGACCTACCCCGACGCGCTCGAACGCATGCTTAAGGAAAATGGTTATAAGATAGAGAAATAACCCTAGCTCCAAGGATTGCGGCCGGCAGCCCGGCCGGAACCCTTGGGGTTCGGGTCCGTTTGATCTCGGCCGGCCATGACACGGTCCGGCCTCCTGCCTTCCTAGGAGTAGCGAGTATGGCACCGCGCGCATTCTGGACCGGCCATTTGCGGCTTTCGCTCGTCAACATCCCGGTCAAGCTTTACCCCGCAACCAGCTCCGAGCGGCGCATCGAGCTGCACCAGATTCACGAGCCTTCGGGCAAGCGCATCCGCTACCAGAAGATCGCGCCGGGCGTCGGGCCGGTCGAGAACGAGGAGATCATCAAGGGCTACGAATATGAGAAGGGCAAATATGTCCTGATCGATCCCAAGGAGATCGACGAGCTGAAGCTCGAGGCGAAGCAGACCATCGAGCTGGTGCGCTTCGTCGACGAGGATGCGATCGACGCCCGCTATTACGAGACGCCCTATTACCTTTTGCCCGACGGCGAGCTGGCCGACGAAGGCTATGTCATCATCCAAAAGGCGCTGAAGGACACCGGCAAGATCGGCGTCGGCCAATTCATCCTGCGCGGCCACGGCAACATCGTCGCCATCAAGCCGTTCGGCAAGGGCCTTATCCTCGAAGTGCTGCGCCACGCCAACGAGGTCCGGGCCGCCGAGCCCATCTTCAAGGAGATCGTCGACGTCAAGATCGACAAGGAGGCGCTCGACCTCGCCAAGGAGCTGATCGAGCGCAAGGCGGGCAAGTTCGAGCCGGACCAGTTCAAGGACCAATATAACGAGGCGGTGTGGGAGCTGATCCACGCCAAGCTCGAGAAGCGGGCGCCCGAGATCGTCACCGAGCAGCCCGGCACTGCCAAGGTCATCAACATCATGGACGCTCTGAAGAAGAGCGTGCAGCAGGGCAAGGGCGGCACCCCCGCCAAGACCGCCGCCAAGCGTGGCGCCGCGTCGGCCAAGAGCGGCGGCAAGAAGACGGCGAAGAGCACGCCTAAGCGGAAGTCGGCCTAAGTCATGGCGCGTGGCCAAGCGAGAGATTTGCTTGCCGAGTACAAGGCGAGACGCGACTTCGCCAAGACGCCTGAGCCGGGGCCGAAGCGCGCCAAGGCCAAGGGCAACAGCTTCGTCATCCAGAAGCACGCAGCCACGCGCACTCATTTCGATTTTCGTCTCGAGCATGACGGGGTGCTGAAGAGCTGGGCCGTGACCAAAGGTCCGAGCCTCGATCCGAGCCAGAAGCGGCTTGCGGTCATGACCGAGGACCACCCGCTCGAATATGGCGGCTTCGAAGGCGTGATCCCCAAGGGCGAGTACGGCGGCGGACCGGTGATGATCTGGGACCGCGGCACGTGGGAGCCGATCGGCGATCCCGATGAGGGTCTCGCCAAGGGCGACCTCAAATTCCGTTTGCACGGCAAGAGGCTGAACGGCGACTACGTGCTCGTGCGCATGAAGCCGCGCAAGGAGGATCGCGGCCGGCAGAACTGGCTGCTCATCAAGAAGCGCGACGAATATGCCGGCGACGGCGACGAACCGACGCAAGAGTTCGACACGAGCGTGAAGAGCGGCCGCACCATGGACCAGATCCTGCATGGCGAGTCGGCCATCTGGACCTCCAACAAGGCTCAAAAAAAAACTCAAACGGCGCGAAAGACGGCCGCGCCAAAAAGTGGCACGGCAAAGCCCCGCCGAACGCCCGCCGCGCCAAAGCGCCCGAGTTCATAGAGCCTGAGCTCGCCACGCTCGACACCGAGGTGCCGACCGGGCGCTCCTGGCTGCACGAAGCGAAATATGACGGCTACCGCATCCTCGCGCGCAAAGAGGACGACGAGATCACGCTCTTCAGCCGGAGCGGTCTCGACTGGACGGTGCGCTTTCCGGCAATCGCCAAGGCGATGCAGAGCTTTCCCGCTAGAGCCGCGCTGATCGACGGCGAGGTCGCTTTCGTCCTCCCCTCCGGCATCACCGACTTCAAGTCGCTGCAAGAGCATATCGACACGCCGAATCCGGCCATCCACTATTTCGCGTTCGACCTCCTGTCGCTGGACGGCAAGGACTGGCGCAAGAAGACGTTGAGAGAGCGGCGCGCGCGCCTCGCCAAGCTGATGTCGGCGAAGGCCGTCTCGAACTTTCTTGTCTACGGAGACTATGTCGAGGGCTCGGGACCCGAGTTCTTCGCGCAAGCCTGCGCGCTTGGGCTCGAAGGGATCATGTCGAAGCGCGCGGACTCGCTCTATCGCTCGGGCCGCGGCAAGGACTGGCTCAAGATCAAATGCCTCAAGGGCGAGGAGTTCGTCATCGGCGGCTTCAGCCGCTCGGAGGTCAAGGGCAAACCGTTCTCCTCGCTGCTGCTAGGGACCTTCGAGGGCGGCAAGCTCATTTATTCCGGCAAAGTCGGCACCGGGTTCGACGCCGGTGATTTCGATCGTCTCGGCCGCAAGTTCGAGCCACTCGAACGGCCGACCTCTCCGTTCGAGGAGGTGCCGGCGGTCGAGCGCAAGGATGCGGTCTGGCTCGAGCCCAAGCTCGTGGCGCAGATCGCCTTCGCCGAACGGACGCGCGATGCACGGCTGAGGCATCCAAGCTTCAAAGGTCTGCGTGAGGACAAGCCAGCGCGCGAGGTGCATCGCGAGTGGAGAAATGACGAGGAGGCCGACATGGCCATGACGACGAGAAGCTCTGCCGGCAAGAAGGGCGATGCCACGTTCGCGGGGATCACGCTCTCTAATCCCGACAAGATCTATTACCCGAATATCGGCCTCACCAAGCTCGACCTCGCGCACTACTACGAGACCGTCGCGCCCTTCATGCTGCCTTACGCGATTAAGCGTCCGATCAGCCTCGTGCGCTGCCCGGAAGGAATCGACGGAGAGCACTTCTTCCAGCGCCACGCCATGAAGGGCATGAGCAGCGCGATCAAACAGATTCCCATTTCAGGTGGCGAGAGCAAGAAGCCCTATCTCTATATCGACGACGAGCAAGGACTGTTCGGCCTGGTGCAGATCGGCACGCTCGAGATCCACGATTGGGGCGTGTCGCTCGCCCACATCAAGGAGCCCGACCGGCTGGTGTTCGATCTCGATCCCGACGAAGGGCTCGATCTCGCTACGCTCAAGGCCGCTACCATCGAGGTGCGCGATTTCCTCGCCGATCTCGGCTTCAAGAGCTTCCTCAAATCGACCGGAGGAAAGGGACTGCATCTCGTGGCCCCGCTCACGCCGAAGCTCGGCTGGGCCGAGGTGAAGGCCTTCGCCAAGGCAGTCGCCGATGCACTCGTTGCTGCGCGCCCCGACCGCTACACGGCGAATCCACTCAAGAAGACGCGCGAGGGACGGATCTTCGTCGATTATCTGCGCAATCAGCGCGGCGGCTCGGCGATCGTCAATTATTCGACCCGCGCCAAGGCGGGTGCGCCGGTCGCTTGCCCGCTGCGCTGGGATGAATTGAAGGGGCTTAAGGCGGCAGCGCCTTATTCGGTCGCAACCCTGCCGGCACGCCTCAAGCGGCTGAAGGACGACCCGTGGGAGGGATTTTTTTCCACGCGGCAATCGATCACGGCAAAGGCCCAGAAGGCGCTCGGTCTCAGCTAGGCCCCTTTCTTGCCCGCCACCAGCGCGGAAGATGCCGCATGACGGCCTTGAGTTCGATCAAGGATTTTTCGGGACGTGGCCGGAAAGTCGTGGCGCATCGCGTCGGACAGCGGGGGAGCCCATGACCGACATCTCGCCATGGCTGATCCTGATCGCGCTCGGAGCGTTTCACGGGCTGAACCCCGCCATGGGCTGGCTGTTCGCGGTCGCGCTCGGTCTCTACCGCAACAGCCGCCGCGTGGTGCTCGTCTCGCTCATCCCCATCGCGTTCGGACACGCTGCTTCGATCGCCGTCGTCGTCTATGCCGTGGTCTTTCTCGGCACGACGATCGACGAAAATGTATTTCGCATTCTCTCCGGCGTGCTCCTGATCGCCTGGGGTTTGTTTCATCTCCTCTACGGGCACCGGCACCACGGGCATGTGGGCTTGACCACCGGGCTGTTCGGTCTTGGCGTGTGGTCGTTCGTCATGGCGACGGCGCACGGCGCCGGCGCGATGTTGATCCCGGTGCTGATGCCGCTCGAGCATGCGACGATGGCCGGTCAGGCCGGCGAGCACGCCCACCACATGCCGGCGACGACCTCGCTATGGATCGCGACACTTGCGGTCCTCGTGCATAGCCTCGCTATGCTGATCACGACGGGGATCGTGGCGCTCATCGTCTATCAATGGACCGGCCTCGATTTCCTGAAGCGTGGATGGATTAATCTCGACCTCATCTGGAGCGCGGCGCTCATCGGCATCGGCGCGTGGCTGCTGCTCGCCTGACACCCCCGGTGAAATGACGTGGCTCGTGCTGCCATCGGAGGGCGCGACGGCGGCTGCTCTCCAGCCGGCCCTTTTCTTTTGTAAGGTTGCTTGTGAGCGCGCGAGGTTCGACATGATCCGGGACACGGTCTTCCTTTGTTCGATTGGGTTTCTCGCGGCATGGACCCTCCTCTCGGCGTGGGGAATGATCCAGGCGCTCGGCGGCTTTACCGACACCTACGCTTCGATCGTGGCATCCACTCCGGCACTAGGAACCGAGGAAGCGCGGCAAGCTCTGCTGCAAGGCGTCATACTCTCGGTTGTGGCTAAATGGGCGGTCGTCGCCGTGCCGCCCGCTCTCTTGGCGCTGTGGGCTAAGTGGTAACAACCGGGACGCTAAGCGCCGCAGACGCCAAGGACGAGCGGACCGCTGTTCGCCTGACACGCAAGCGCCGGTTCCCTTTTCGTGCCGGACCCCCTATATGGGGCACTCCACGCAACAATCGAAAGGAGGTGATCCAGTGTCTCAAGGTCATAAACCGCGGTCGCGGATGTGCGGAGCCTGGATGCCCACCTCTGGTGAGGCTTAGGCGCCGCTTCAAGCGACGCAAATGTCTTTGCGGTCCTGATAGCGACCGCGGTTAGACAGGAAGGGCTGCCTCGAAAGGGGCGGCCCTTCTTTTTTGCCGCGCCCGGCTCGTCCGGTTAACTCGCATTGAAAGATTGTTCAGACCCTTGGCGGCATCTTAGGCGCCATGGGGGCACGTATTGCGTATCTCGCCGCCGGCATTGCCGTGGCCGCATGGCTTGCAGCGCTCTTCGGCTGCGCCGGCGGGGGCACCTTCAACTCCGGCGAGCGCGCGCCCTGGCGCCAGCAGGCGGAAGACGAATGCGTGGCGAGCGGCGCCGTCCAGGCCTCGGCCTACGTCGTGCAAATGACCCCGATCGACGGGCCCGGCGTCTGCGGGCTTCAACGCCCCCTGCGCGTTTCGGGACTTTCGGGAGGAGCGGTTGGCGTCTCTCCGCCGGCCTTGATCGACTGCTCGCTCACTGCCGGGCTCGACCGCTGGATCGGGGCCTCGTCCAGCCCGCCGCCAATCGTTATTTCGGCAGCCGCGTGGTCGAGATCAAACAGATCGCCTCCTATGGCTGCCGCGGGCGCAACGGCAATAATTTCGGCAAAATCTCGGAGCACGCCTTCGGCAATGCTCTCGACATAGCGGCCTTCCGGCTGGCGAACGGCCAGGACATCACCGTGGTCAATGGCTGGTGGGGCGGCCCGCCGCGCGAGCGGGCCTTCCTGCAGGCGATCTTCGCCGGCGCCTGCAATGAGTTCTATACCGTGCTCGGCCCGGGCTCGGACCGCTTCCACTACAATCACATCCATGTGGACCTGCTGCTGAGCAATGCCGCGCACGGGCGGCATTATTGCCGGCCCTATCCCGGCCAACCGGTGGCGGACGCGGCAAGCGAACCAAGGAATACGGCCTCGATCATGCCCGTTCCCTTTGTCGGGCCGGGCTCCGATTAGGCGAAAAGACTTGGGCACTGTGGCCGGTCGGCAACTTCGCTAGCGCACAAGACACAGTATGATTGAATGAGTTGGGGGAGAAAGCACCAGGAGAGGCGCGAGTAAGCGTGACGGCAAGCCATAAGCCTTTGGGCTTGAGTAGATTGGAGGGGCACGATGGCGGCAGAATCGTTGGTGCAAATGCTGGAAGAGATCGCCGTCGGCCTCAAGGCCGGTGACGAGGAGATTTACGGCTGGCTCCGCGAGCAGCTCAAAGAGTGCGGGGCGAGTGAGATTTCCGTCGAGCTTGCCATGGGGGTGATCGCTAGGCTGCTGCCTGAAGAGGCGCAAGGAAACCTCGAGGCCGCCCAGCAACACGCCCGTCGCTGGGCTCACTGACCGCAGATCTTCTGAAGCGTCAGCCGCGCGAAGCGAGCACCGCTCCGAGCCGCTGCCAGTCCGCCTCGCGACCTGGAAGCCCGAAACGCAGCCAGGCGGGATATTCCGGGTAGCGCCGCACCAGAATGCCAGCCTCGCCCAGTCTCTGAAAGAGCTGCGCCGCCTCCCTCGCCCGCACCAAGCGGAACAACGACGTCCCGCCGATAATCTCGAGCCCGGCTCTGGCGAGCAGCCCATCGAGCCGCGCCACGGCCTCGGCAAGAGCCCCTCGCGTCTTCTCCCGCCACGCCATATCGGCAAGGGCCGCGGCGCCGATGGCGAGCGCAGCGCCGCTGACCGGCCAAGGTCCGAGTGCCGCCGCAAGCCGCGCGGCGATCTCGGGCGGAGCGATGGCGAAGCTCAACCGCAAGCCGGGGAGCCCGTAAAACTTGCCGAACGAGCGCAGCACCACGATGTTGCCGCGCTCGACCTGATCGGCGAGGCTCACGCCATACGGACCCACCTCCATGAAGGCCTCATCGACGAGCAAGAGGCCGCCGCGCCGGCGCAGGCGATCGGCGAGGCCGAGCAGAGCGTCTTTGGCGACGATCCGGCCGTCGGGATTGTTGGGATTGACCACGATGGCGATGCGGGACTCGGCGAGCTGCATCACATCGGCGACCTCGACCACGTTATGGCCAGCAAGCTCGGCCGCCCGTGCGTGCTCGGAATAAGTCGGGGCCAGGACCGAAGCGCGGCCGCGCGCCAATAAGAACGCGGTCTGCGCCACGAGGATCTGTGACCCGGGACCCGCCGCGACATAGGCTGGAGAGGGCGCGCCATAGGCCCTGGCGGCGATCGCCACGAGCTCGGCAAGGGCCGCCGGCTCGGGCAGATGCGTTAACAGATCCGCCGAAAGTTGCGGCACAGGATAAGGATGGGGATTGATCCCGGTCGACAGGTCGAGGAAAGGTTCGACCGCGCCGGGGAACATCTCCCGCGCGGCACCAAGATTGCCGCCATGTTGGAGCGGCGAAACGGGGGACACGATGGCCGCACCGCTTGCGTTACTGGCTTTGCTGATCGAGCTCATGGCCGGTTATTCCGACTGGCTTGCGCGCAGCATAGGCCATCCCGTCACCTGGATGGGCCGTCTGATCGGCGCGCTCGACCGGCGCTTGAACCGCGACGGTGGCAAACCCGAAACCCGCCGCCAGGCCGGCGCCGTCGCCATGCTGGTGCTGATCACCGTCGTCGGCGGGATAGCCTTCCTCATCGAGCAAGGTCTGGCGCTGGTGCCGTTCGGGCTCGTCGCCACCGCCATCCTCGGCAGCACCCTGCTCGCCCAGAAGAGCCTCTTTCTCCATGTCGCCGCGGTCGCCGATGCGCTCAATGAGGGCGGAGTCGAGGCGGGGCGCGCCGCCGTCGCCAAGATCGTCGGCCGCGACACGACCGCGCTCGACGAGGCCGGCGTGGCGCGCGCGGCGATCGAGAGTCTGGCGGAGAATTTCTCCGACGGCGTGGTGGCGCCGGTGTTGTGGATGATCATCGCAGGGCTTCCAGGCGCCGCAGTGTACAAGGCGATCAACACGGCCGACAGCATGATCGGTCACCGCACCGAGCGCTACCAGGATTTCGGCAAGACGGCCGCACAACTCGACGATCTCGTCAATCTCCCCGCTTCGCGGCTCTCGGCGCTGTTGTTTGTGCTGGCGGCCCTCCTCGGCAGCCAAGCCTCCAGCCGGGACGCCCGGCAGGCCGTGTGGCGCGACGCCTCGCATCATGTATCGCCCAATGCCGGCTACCCGGAAGCGGCGATGGCCGGGGCGCTCGGGCTTTCGCTCGGCGGCCCCCGCTCCTATGGCGATAAGCAGGTCGAGGGCGCCGTCATGGGCGAGGGACGGCGCGAGGCCAATGCGGCCGACATTCATGCCGCGCTCGAGCTCTACGCCCGCGCCGACGGCATTCTCATCGCCATCGTCTTCGTTCTAGCCGCCCTCACCATGCTAGTTTGAGCAGCTTGTCGATGTCGATGTGGGCGGAGAGATGCGCCGCGAGCTTGTCGAGGGTCTCGTCGACGAGACTGTCATAAGCGATCACGGCCTCGCCCGCGCCGAGCCGCTTGAGCCACGCCGAGCGCTGGCGGTCGTCGGCGAAAAGACCATGAATGTAGGTGCCGATGATGCGACCGTCGGGCGACATAGCGCCTTCGGTAAGGCCGCCTGCGAGGGTGGCGAAGGCCCGCGCGCGGTCGGGGCCCTCGGTCACGCCCATATGCATCTCGTAGCCGGCGAAGGGCGCGCCGCCAGAGGTCGCGCCCTCGACCTGTTCGAGCCGCTTATCGCCGGCAAGCATCGTCTCGACATCGAGAAGACCTAGACCTTGCGCGCTGCCCGACGCGCCCTCGATGCCTTCCGGATCGTGAAGCGCGCGGCCGAGCATCTGATAGCCGCCGCAAAGACCGAGCACGCTGCCGCCGCGGCGAAGATGGGCCACGACATCGATGTCGAAGCCAGCGTCGCGGAACGCCGCGAGATCGGCGATAGTGGCCTTTGAGCCGGGCAGAATAACAAGTGCCGCATCGCCCGGCAGAGCGGTCCCGGGTTTCACGCGCACCAGCTCGACGGAGGGCTCGGCATCGAGCGGATCGAGATCGTCGAAATTGGCGATGTGCGGCAGGATGGGAACTGCGATCTTGATGCGCGCGCCGACCTTCTCTGACCGCTCGGCAGTTAGGGCAAGAGCATCCTCGGCGGGAAGAAGACGCGCGCCGGGAAAAAATGGAACAAGCCCGAGCGCTTCCCATCCCGTCGCCGCGGCGATCAGCTCCATGCCGCTCGCGAAGAGCTTGGGATCGCCGCGGAACTTGTTCACCAGGAAGGCTTTGATCAGGACGGCATCCTCGGCCTCGATCACCGCCTTCGTGCCGACGAGGCTCGCGATCACCCCGCCACGATCGATGTCGCCAATGAGAACCACCGGCACGTCGGCGGCGCGGGCAAAGCCCATATTGGCGATGTCGCCGCCGCGGAGATTGATCTCCGACGCGCTGCCGGCGCCCTCGACGAGGATGATGTCGGCCGCATCCTTCAAGCGCGCGAAGCTGTCGAGCACGAAAGGCATGAGCTCGGGCTTGACGAGCTGATATTCGGCGGCGCTCGCCCGGCCATAGACGCGGCCCTGCACCACGAGCTGGGCGCCGATCTCGCTCTGCGGCTTGAGCAGGACGGGGTTCATGTGCACGCTTGGCTCGACGCGCGCCGCACGTGCCTGGAGCGCTTGGGCGCGGCCGATCTCACCGCCATCGGCCGTTACCGCCGCGTTGTTCGACATGTTCTGCGGCTTGAATGGAGCGACCTTCAGTCCTCGTCCGGCAAGAGCGCGCGCGAGCCCGGCAACGATCAGCGACTTGCCGACATCGGAGCCCGTGCCCTGGAACATGATCGCGCGGGCCGGCATCGATCAGAACTCGATACCTTCCTGCGCCTTCACGCCGGCGGCGAAGTGATGCTTCACCAGCGTCATCTCGGTGACGAGGTCCGCGGCATCGATCAGAGGCTGCTTCGCGTTTCGCCCGGTGACGATCACATGCAGATCGGGGCGCCGCCCGTTCAGCGTGGCGATGACGTGATCGAGCGGAAGATAGTCGTAGCGGAGCGCGATGTTGAGCTCGTCGAGAATGACGAGCGAGAAGCTTGGATCCGCCATCAGCTCTTGCGCCTTGTCGAAGGCGCGGCTCGCGGCGGCGATGTCGCGGGCGAGGTCTTGCGTCTCCCAGGTGAAGCCCTCACCCATCGAGTGCCACGACACCTGGTCGCCGAATTTCTCGAGCGCGTCACGCTCGGCCGAATGCCAGGCGCCCTTGATGAACTGCACCACGCCCACGCGTTTGCCCCTTCCGAGCATACGAAGCGCGAGCCCGAAGGCGGCCGTCGATTTCCCCTTGCCGGTCCCGGTATGGACGATGAGGAGCCCCTTCTCGACCTGTTTGCCGGCCACCTCCTCGTCTTGAACCGACTTGCGTTTGGCCATCTTGGCGCGATGGCGCTCGGCGTCCTTGTCGTCGACTGGCTTGGTCATGGGCTTTTCACCGCGATTGCGATGCCGGCAATCATCATCACCACGCGCTCGGCTTGCGCCGCCATCCTCTGATTGAGCTCGCCTTGCCGATCGCGAAAGCGACGGGCCAGCGCATTATCGGGCACGATGCTTAAGCCAACCTCGTTAGAAACAAGAATGGTTGAGCCTGCCCGTTCGGCGAGAGCCTCTTGCAGACGAACCGTCTCAGCGTCGATGTCGAAGCTTCCTTCCATCAGGTTCGACAGCCAAAGCGTCAGGCAATCGACCAGGACTGCGGCATCTGCCGGCGCCTGCTTCACCGCGTCGGCAAGATCGTGTGGCGCCTCGATCGTCTGCCAGCCTTCCGCGCGCCGCGCTTTATGGGCGGCGATGCGCTCGGCCATCTCGTCGTCCCGCGCTTCGGCCGTCGCCACATAGACCCAGGGCTTCGGCGATCTTGCGATCAGCGCTTCGGCGTAGCGGCTCTTGCCGGAGCGGGCGCCACCGAGCACGAGCGTGACAAGCCCCCGCCCGGCGGCAATGGTCTGCGTCATCCGCTTGCGTGAATGAACCGTCCCCTGAAGAGGCCGGCGAGGCCGCCGAGCAGCAGCCAGAACAGCAGCGTCGTCAGCACCACGGCGACGACGAAGCTGTGATGCAGGCCTTCGGGGATCGGCGTGTCGTAGCTCGGGGGCTCTGGCGCGCCGATGAGATGGGGCACGACGAGGAGCGCGACGGCGGCGACGATGGCGAGCGGCGAGCGCCCGTAGAACAGAAGCGCAAGCGCCGCTGCCGCAGAGAGCGCGGTCGCGACCCACCACAGCTGGCGCGCGCCAAGCTCGGCCGCCGGCATGGCGGGAAGCTCGGGTGGAAGCCCGAGACTTGGGGCGAGCGTGAACACGGCAAAGCCCGCCAAACCCCAGAACACGCCCTGACGCCAGCCGGTAATGCCGCCGGCAAGCTCGCTCGCGGCGATGAGCAGAAGCGCGAAGCCAACGCCCGTCACGATATTGGCGAGAGCCGAGAAGGCGGTGCGCTCGAAGCCGTTAGCGGGCTGCCAGCCCTCGTCGCCATGCTCATGCGCTGCGGATGGCGAGGCGGCAGCGCCGCGATCATGCGCCGCCGTTGCGCCCTGCTCTTCATAGACCTCAGCCTTGAGGATGAGTGGGACGGTGGTGAGCTGCTGGGCGACCGTCATGCCAAGTCCGGCGAGCACGCCGGCGATGGCGGCAACGAGAACGATGTTGCGGAAATAGTCCATGTCGCGCCCTCCCTAGTGGCAGGGAAAGCCCATGGAATGCCGGTAGTCGTGGGCGGCGTTGTGGACCGCCATGATGTGGGAGAAGCCCACGCCCCCGACCAGGAATGCGCCGAGCAGAGCGGCGGCAAAAATGGAAACGGCGCGGGAGGCCGTCAGTGAAGCGGCGGCGCCGTGCTTGGCGCCTTCGATGTCGGTCGGCAGGCTATTCATGCGATCCCCCTTTCGCCCTCCACCCGAGGGCGTGGTTTAAGGTTACGCCGCCGGCAGGTCTCCTGGCTCGCGGGTCCTCACCTTCCCTCGGCCTTCCCGGAGCTTTGAGGGCTCCAGTGGCTGACTGAGGGAGGCTCACCGCCTACAGTTGCGGGGGCAGCCGCGGCTTCGGGCTCTTCGCCCTGACCCGCGTTCCCTTCTCACGTCCCGCACCATGCGGGAACCGACGACGCCGACGACTATAGCCGCGGCGCCGGCATTGGCAAGCGGGCGGACGAGTTCGCATTGACAAAGGACGCGGGCGACCCCTTAAGTGCCGCTATTCGGCGGTCTCTCGATAGAGAGCGAACAGGGAACGCGGTATGGGGCCGAGCTCCAAAATCCGCGGCTGCCCCCGCAACTGTAAGCGGTGAGCCCGAGCCTAGAGGCCACTGGGAGGGATTCCCGGGAAGGCGGCAAAGGGCTAAGACCCGCGAGCCAGGAGACCTACCGCCGCTTCTAGTCGGCCGCTGGGCGGGGTGCCTCGGCGTCGGTTGGTTCGCCGGCCTTGCCTTCAGCAAGACCATTTTGAGCACCCTTGGAGTCGCGGGCGAGGCCCGAGGAGCGACGTTCAGGGTGACACTCACCGACATCGCCGAGGACGACGAGATCGCGGCTTTCGAAGCGACCACGATCTATGTCTGCATCACTTGCCGGAGGCCGAGCGATCCCGAGGATGCGCCACGGCCCGGTCTGCTGCTTGCGCGCGAGACCAAGCGCGCGGCAGAAGGGACCGGGCTCCAAGTCAAACGCGTTCGCTGCCTTGCCAATTGCAATCGTGCGCTGAGCTGCGCCATGCGCCGCGACGGCGGCTGGGCTTATGTGTTCGGCGGGCTAGAACCCGACCGTGACGCCGAGGCGCTGATCGAAGGCGCCAAGCTCTTCGCGCGCGCCGAGGATGGACTGATGCCCTGGCGCGAACGCCCCGAAGTCCTGAAGCGCGGGCTGATCGCGCGCGTGCCGCCTATCGATTTTCCGGAGGAGAGTGAATGAGCTCCTCGTTAGCGCGCGTCCCCTGCACCATCGTCACCGGCTTCCTCGGCTCGGGCAAGACGACGCTGATCCGTCACGTCCTCGAGAACGCGAACGGGCGGAGACTCGCTGTCATCGTCAACGAGTTCGGCGATGTCGGCATCGACGGCGAGATCCTCAAAGGCTGCGGCGATGCCGCCTGCCCCGAGGAGAACATCGTCGAGCTCGCCAATGGCTGTCTCTGCTGCACGGTCGCCGACGAGTTCGTGCCGGCGCTCGATCAGATCCTCGCGCGCAAGCCTCAAGTCGAGCATATCGTCATCGAGACCTCGGGACTCGCTCTGCCGAAGCCTCTGGTGCAAGCCTTCCATTGGCCCGCGATCAAGAGCCGCGTCACCGTCGACGGCGTCGTCGCCGTGGTCGACGGCGCCGCACTTGCCGAAGGTCAGGTCGCAGCCGACCTCGACGCGCTCGCCCAACAGCGCAGGGCCGACAGCGCGCTCGATCACGACAATCCCATCGAGGAGGTGTTCGAGGATCAGATCGCCTGCGCCGATCTCGTCGTGCTCAACAAGCGCGACCTGCTCGATGCCGAGGGCATGGCGAAGGCGGTCGCGGCGATCGCCGGCGCGCTGCCCCGCGCGGTCAAGATCGTCATGGTGGCCGAAGGCAAGGTCGATCCCGCCGCGCTGCTCGGCCTCGGCGTCGGCACCGAGGACGACATCGAGAACCGCAAGACCCATCACGATAATGAGCTCGATCACGACCACGACGATTTCGAGAGCTTCATCGTCGAGGTTGGCGAGATCGGCGATCCGGCGGCGATCGCGAGGCGCGTCGCCGCGACGGCTGAAGCGCACAACGTCTTGCGCATGAAGGGCTTTTTGCCGGTTTCCGGCAAACCGATGCGGCTCCTCGTGCAGGCGGTTGGCCCGCGCGTCAGCCATTATTACGACAGGCCTTGGGGCGCGTCGGAGCCGCGCCGGGGAAGCCTCGTGGTGATCGGGCTGAAGGGCCTCGACCGCACGGCGGTGGCGAAGTCACTCGCGGGCTAGACGATGCATCTGCTCCAGACCAGCTCAACGACATTCGACGATATCGTCGAGCCGGTCGATCTCGGTCAGATTCCGGGCGACATTCTCGTGCTGTCCTTCGCCGACAGCGATCTCGCCGGACTTGCCGCGGCCTATGCCGCCGGCAAGGACGCGCTGCCCTCGCTCAGGCTCGCTCATCTCCGTGACCTGCGTCATCCGATGTCGATCGATCTCTGGATCGACAAATGCGCGCGCCATGCGAAGGTGATCGTGGTGCGGCTGCTCGGCGGGCTCGATTGGTGGCGCTACGGTGTCGAGGCACTTTCAGCGATGGCGCGTGCGCAAGGCATCGCGCTCGCCGTGCTCCCCGGCGAGGATCGCGACGACCAACGGCTCGCCGAGGCATCGACGTTGCCGCCCGATGAGCTTGCTTCGCTGCTCGCCTATTTCCGCGAAGGCGGGCGCGAGAATCTGCGGGCGCTGCTCACCCGGCTTGCTGTTCATGCCGGCGTTTCGCTTCCGGTCTCCGCGCCCGAGCCGCTACCGCGCATGGGCTTGTATCTGCCAAGTCTTGGCGCGATCTCACTCGACCGCCTGGCGGCGACGCTCACGCCGGGACGCGCCGTGGTGCCGATCCTGTTCTATCGCTCCGCTCTGCTTGCCGCCGACACGGCTCCAATCGACATGCTGTGCGAAGCGCTTGGTTCGCGTGGACTATCGCCCGCGCCGCTCTTCGTGCCGAGCCTCAAGGACGAGGAGGCGGTGAGCTTCGTGCGCGGCGCATTGCAGCGCCTCAATCCGGCGGTCGTCGTCACCACCACGGCCTTTGCCGCGGGCGGCGAAGGCGAGGCCTCGGCGCTCGATGGCACCGACGCGCCCGTGCTTCAGGCGGTGATCGCCACCACGCGGCGCGCGGCCTGGCAAGAGAACCCGCGCGGGCTCGGCCCCGCCGATCTCGCCATGCATGTGGTGCTCCCTGAGCTCGACGGCCGTGTGCTCGTTGGCGCGCTCGCTTTCAAGGACGCGCTCCCCTCAGACGATGCGCTCGGTTTCACCCCGTATGGCAGCCGGCCAGAGCGGGACCGCATTGCCATGGTGGCAGACCGCATCGCCGCGTGGGCGCGGCTCAGCGCGTTGCCGCGTTCGGACAAGCGGGTCGCCGTGCTGATGCCCGATTATCCCGGCGCATCGGGCCGCGCCTCTTATGCCGTCGGCCTCGACGTGCCACAAAGCATCCTTGCGTTGCTCGAAGACCTCGCCGCAGTGGGCTACGCCGTAAGCGATGCTCCGCGAGAGGCCCGCGCGTTGCTCGCGGCCGTCGAGCGCGGCGGCGATGATGCCGCGCTGTCGCTGGCAGACTACGAACGGCTCCTCGGCGAGCTGCCCAGCGCGATCGCCGAGCGCATCGAAGCGTCGTGGGGTGGTCCGGCCGACGATCCCGACTGCGGCGGCGGCGCCTTTCGCTTCCGTGCCGCGCGGTTCGGCAATGTGCTGATTGCGCTTCCGCCTGACCGCGGCCGTACGAGCGATCGCCGCGCCGCCTATCACGATCCGGCGCTCCCGCCGCGCCATGCACTCATCGCCTTCACGCTTTGGCTCCGCCACGGCTTCAAGGCCGACGCGATGGTGCATATGGGCGCGCATGGCACGCTCGAATGGCTGCCGGGCAAGGCGGTGGCGCTGACCGCTGCTTGCTTCCCGGAAGTGGTGAGCGGGCCGCTCCCCGTGATCTATCCCTTCCTCGTCTCCAACCCCGGAGAGGCGGCGCAGGCGAAGCGGCGCATCGCCGGCGTGACCATCGGCCATTTGCCGCCGCCCCTCGTCGACGCCGGGCTATCAGGCGCGGCGCAGGAACTCGAGCGCCTGGTCGATGAATATGCCATCGCCGACGGGCTCGACCGCAGGCGCCGCGAGCGTCTGGCGCGGCTTATCATCGAGAGCGCCGAGGGAAGTGGGCTCGCACGCGAGGCTGGAGTCGCCTCCGGCATCCACCCCGACGACGCGTTGCGCAAGATTGACGCGTGGCTGTGCGACCTCAAGGACCTCGCCATCAAGGACGGGCTGCATATCTATGGCCGCGCCGGGGCCGATAGCGACGATGCGGCGTGGGCCGCGAGCGCGTCCGCCGAGCGCGAGGCTCTGATCGCGGCACTCGACGGCAAGCGCGTCAAGCCGGGGCCTGCCGGCTCGCCGCAACGTGGGCGGCGCGACGTGCTGCCCACCGGGCGCAATCTGTTCGCCGCCGACCCGCGCATGCTGCCGACGCCGACGGCGTTCGATCTCGGCAGGCTCGGCGCCGACGAGGTCATCCGCCTCTATCTCCAGACACACGGCGAGATGCCGCGCTCTCTCATCATCGATCTGTGGGGCAGCGCTACGCTTCGGACCGGCGGCGAGGAGATCGCCCAAGGTCTCGCGCTGATGGGCTGCAGGCCCGTGTGGGACGGCGGCACTGGCCGCGTCACCGGCATCGAGGTGCTGCCCTGCGCCAGCATGGGCCGTCCGCGGGTCGACGTCACTTGGCGCATCTCGGGACTGTTCCGCGATCTCTTCCCGGCGCAGATCGCGCTGATCGACGCCGCGGTGAAGCTCGTCGCCCGGCGAGACGAGGACGACGAGGAGAACCCGCTCGCCGCCCAATCGCGCATGAATGGGGATGCGAACCCCGCCCGCATCTTCGGCAATGCGCCAGGTGCTTACGGCGCTGGCGCAGAAGACCTGCTCGGCCGCGACATGGACGCTGATGAGGTCGGCGCCGCGTATCTCGCTGCCGCCTCTTATTCCTACGGCGGCGCGGATGGCGAAGGCCGCGAACTACCGGGCGGCTTCGCCGCGCGCGTCGCTGCCGCCGACCTTCTGCTGCATGGGGCGGACGACCCGGCGCGCGATCTGCTCGAGGGCTCGGAGGATGCGGCCTTTATCGGCGGCTTTGCCTCTGCTGCAGCCGCTCTTGGCAATGCGCCTGATCTGATCGTGCTCGATGTGACCGATGCCAAGCGCCCGCGGGCGCGGACGCTTTCTTGTGCGCTCGCCCGCATCGTGCGGAGCCGTGCCGTCAATCCGCGCTTCATCGAGGGCCAGATGCGCCACGGCGCACGCGGCGCGGCAGAGCTCGCTGAGACAGTCGACCGGCTCGCCGATTTTGCCGAGACCACCGGCAAAGTCGCAAGCGCTTTGTTCGATCTCGTGCATGACGCCTATCTCGGCGACGGCCAAGTGCGCGAGTTTCTGATGCGCGAGAATCCGCAAGCGGCGCGCGCCATCGCCGAGCGGCTCGAAGCAGCGCGCCGTAAGGGGCTGTGGCATCCGCGCCGCAACGATCTCGACACGGATTTGGGTGAGCTTGCCGCCGACACTGCGGAGGCCATGCCGTGACCTCGCCCGTCGCACGCGGCGCCTGCCCGCGCCTGTCCGAGCCGATGCAGACCGGAGATGGCCTTCTCGGGCGCCTGGTGACGGCCGGACCGATTCCGCTCGATCAGTTCACGCACCTCTGCGCGGCGGCGCGCGCGCACGGCAATGGCATCGTCGAGATCAGCGCGCGCGGGAGCCTGCAAGTGCGCGGGCTCACGCCTCTCTCCGCGCCGCTCTTCGCCGAGGACGTCACTTCACTCGGCATCGAGCTTTGCGAGGGCGTGCCGGTGATCGCGAGCCCGCTTACCGGCGATTCTGCTTCGCTGATCGATGCTGACGCTCTGGCCGCGCGGCTGCGTCGTGCGATCGCCGAGCGAAATCTCATTCTCGCGCCGAAGGTCTCGGTGGTGGTCGATGCTGGAGGTCGGCTGCATCTCGACTCACTCACTGCCGACATTCGCCTGTGCGCCGTCAACACCGCGACGGAATCGATGCTTCACATCGCACTCGCAGGCGATGCCGCTTCGGCGATTCCGCTCGGTCTGGCGAAGCCAGACACTGCTGTGGAAATCGTTAGCGATTTACTCGCAGCGATCGCGGCGCTTGGACCTGACGCGCGCGCGGCAACCTGCTGCGTGCCTCGGGGATTGGCGATATTCGTGCGATGCCATGTACTCGCCTTGAGGCCGCCAGCCATTTGCCGTCGCGGCCACGCGCCGAGCCGATCGCGCTGCATCGTCTAAAGAATGGCGCGTGCGCGCTCGGCCTTGGTCTCCCCTTCGGGCACATCAACGCCGACGCGCTGATCGAGCTGATGGGCATCGCCAAGATGAATGGCGCGCAGTGGGTCCGGCCGGCGCCTGACCGTGCGCTCTTGCTTGGGCCTATCACCGAAGCAAAGGCGATTTCAACGCGAAGGGCCGCCGGCGAGCTTGGCCTAATTATAGATGCGCGCGATCCGCGCCGGCGCATCGTCGCCTGCCCTGGCGCGCCGTCCTGCACCTCCGGACTGATTGCGGCGCGAGCGATTGCCGCCCAACTCGCGGACCACTTCCCCGCTACGCTCGGGATCGTGCATATCTCGGGCTGCGCCAAAGGCTGCGCGCATCCCGGCCCTGCTCCTCTTACCATCGTCGGCACGGAGCATGGTTGCGTCATCGTCCGCGACGGGACGTCTCGCGACACGCCGGAGACCTTCGTCGCTGTGGATGACCTTGCCGCCGCTCTCAAGCGGCTGACCAAGACACGCGAGGCGGTCGATGCTTGAGCGACCCTCTTATCTCCGCGACGGTGCCGCCATCTATGAGCGCTCCTTCGCCATCATTCGCGAAGAAGCGGACCTGTCGCGCTTCTCGACCGAGGAAGCCGAGATCGCCGTGCGCATGATCCATGCCTCGGGCCAGGTCTCGTTGGCCCACTCGATCCATTTCGCGCCTGGGCTCGTGAGCGCAGCACGCGAGGCGCTGAAGCGCGGCGCACCGATCCTGTGCGATGCCGAGATGGTCGCGCATGGCATCACCCGCGCGCGCCTTCCCGCCGACAACGCGGTGATATGCGCATTGCGCGATCCCCGCGTGCCCGAGCTTGCCGCGAGGCTCGGCACGACGCGCTCCGCTGCCGCGCTCGAGTTGTGGCGCGACACGCTTGCCGGCGCCGTCGTCGCGATCGGCAATGCGCCGACCGCGCTGTTCCGTCTGCTCGAAATGCTGGATGAGGGTGCTCCCAAGCCGGCAGCGATCCTCGGCATTCCCGTGGGCTTCGTCGGCGCCGCGGAGTCCAAGGAAGCGCTTGCCGCCAATCCCCGCGGCGTGCCTTATCTCATCGTGCGCGGGCGGATGGGCGGCAGTGCGATCACGGCGGCGGCGGTCAACGCGCTCGCCAAGGAGGGACTATGAGTGGCCGTCTCATCGGCGTCGGGGTCGGGCCTGGCGATCCCGGCCTGCTCACGCTGAACGCCATCGCCGCGCTGAACGAGGCCGAAATCGTCGTCCATTTCGCCAAGGCGGGGAACGCGAGCAACGCCCGCGCCATTGCCGTCTCGTACCTCAAGCCCGGCGTCGAGGAGCTCGCGCTGCATTACCCCGTCACCACCGAGATCCCACGCGCCGACGCCGCCTATCGTGAGGCGATCGCCGCGTTCTATGACGCGTCGGCCTCTGCCATCGCGGCGCGGCTCGATGCGGGACGCGTGGTCGCAGTGATCGCCGAGGGCGATCCCTTGTTCTACGGCTCTTATATGCACATTCATGCGCGGCTCGCTCCACGCTATCGGACAGAAGTGGTCGCCGGCGTGACCGGCATGTCGGGCTGCTGGTCGTCGATCGGAACGCCCATCGCGCAAGGCGACGACGTGTTCACCGTGCTGCCGGCCACGCTTCCCGAATTCGAGCTCGAGCGCCGCCTCGCCGATGCCGACGCCGCCGTGGTGATGAAGATCGGGCGCAATCTGCCCAAGGTGCGACGCGCCCTCGATCGCGCCGGACGGCTCGACCGCGCCATCTATGTCGAGCGCGGCACCATGGCCAACGCGCAAGTGATGAAGCTCTCCGACAAGCTCGACACGCCGGCACCTTATTTCGCCATCGTGCTGGTGCCGGGCTGGGAAGGGCGGCCGTGAGCGGCTCGCTTGCCATCATTGGGCTCGGACCCGGCGACGACCGCTATCTCACGCGTGAGGCGGAAGAGGCGCTCGCCTCCGCGGACGCGCTCTACGGATATGGCCCCTATCTCGACCGCGTGCCGATCAGGGAGGACCAAGCGCGGCACGCTTCAGACAATCGCGAGGAGAGTGCACGCGCCAAGGCCGCGCTCCATCATGCAGCCCAAGGCGCCCATATCGGCGTTGTTTCGGGCGGAGACCCTGGCGTCTTCGCCATGGCGGCTTCGGTCTGCGAGGAAATTGCGACTGGGCCGGAGGCTTGGCGCGCGCTCGAGGTCAGGATCGTGCCCGGGATCAGCGCCATGCTTGCCGTCGCGGCGCGCGCAGGCGCTCCGCTCGGCCATGATTTCTGTACGATCTCGCTCTCCGACAATCTGAAGCCGTGGGAGCTTGTTGTGAAGCGGCTCGATGCCGCCGCGAGCGCAGGCTTCGCGGTCGCGCTCTATAACCCCGTTTCGCGCGCGCGCCCGTGGCAACTCGGCGACGCCTTGGCGCGGCTTGCCCGTCATCTCCCCGATGCGACGCCGGTCATTTTTGGCCGGGCGGTGGGGCGCGAGGAGGAGAGCGTCGTGGTGACGTCGCTGGCGGAGGCTCCCGGCATTGCCGCCGACATGGCGACGCTCGTCATCGTCGGATCGGCCGAGACGCGCATTATCGCGCGCGCGGGCCGCGCGCCTCTCGTCTATACGCTGCGCGCCGTCGAGAAGGTCATCGCATGATCGAGCCAGGCCAGCGCATCCTCGACCGATGTCGCGACGCTCTCTGCTTCCGGCAACGCGGGGCGCTTCAGCATGATCACCGGGAGATGGAGCGCGCGCGCGGCGGCGATCTTGCCGTAGGTCGCGTCCCCGCCGCTGTTCTTGGCGACGAGCGCATCGATGCGATGGCGCTCGAGCAGCGCGCGATCCTCTTCCTCGCTGAACGGCCCGCGCGCGGTGACGTAGATTGCATGCGGCACGGCGAGAGGCGGGTCGACGGGATCGACGCTCCGCACGAGATAGACATGCTGCGGCGCCGCTTCGAAGGGGCGGAGCTCCTTCCGCCCGAGGGCGAGGAAAACTCGGCGTGGCGCCTTGCCGAGCGCTTCGACCGCATCTTCCATCGTGTCGACCTCGGTCCAGATGTCGCCGGGCGCTTCAGTCCATGGCAGCCGGCGGAGCGCGAGCAAGGGGACAGACGCGGCCCGCGCCGCCTCTGCGGCATTGGCGGAGATAGCGGCGGCATAAGGATGGGTGGCATCGATCAGCGCATCGATCTGCTCGGCACGCAGATAGGATGCGAGCCCTTCGGCGCCGCCGAAACCGCCACGCCGCACCGGAACCGGTTGCTCCAGGGGCTGCGCGGTGCGGCCGGCGAGCGACAATGTCACGGCGAGATCCTCGCGCTTGGCGAGCGCGCCAGCCAGTTCGCGGGCCCCCGCGGTACCGCCAAGGATGAGGATGCGCCCGATGCGCGCTGAGCGTGCCATGCCGGAAGGTGCCTCAACCAGGCGCTGGCTGTCCATCGTCGGCATCGGCGAGGACGGCATCGAGGGCCTGAGCGCGACCGCCCGGGCGCTGGTGTCCGGCGCCGATATCGTGTTCGGCGGAGAGCGGCATCTCAAGCTTGCCTCGCCGCTGATCAAGGGGCGCGCGAGCGCCTGGCCGAGCCCGTTTGCGCGCGGCATCGACGACGTGCTGGCAGCGCGCGGCAGTCAGGTCTGCGTGCTCGCTTCCGGCGATCCCTTCAATTACGGCGTAGGCTCGGTGCTCGCCGGCCGCGTGCCCCCGGAAGAGACGCTGGTAGTGCCGGCGCCGTCAGCCTTCAGCCTAGCGGCGGCACGGCTCTGCTGGGCGCTGCCGGAAACGGCGCTCGTCTCGCTGCATGGGCGCGAGCTCTCCCGCATCCGCCCGCATCTCCATCACGGCGCCCGCATTCTCGCCCTCACCTCAGACAGCGAGGGGCCGGCGGCGCTCGCGCGCCTTCTCACTGAGACCGGATTCGGCACCTCGCGCATGTCGGTGCTCGAGGCGATTGGCGGCGGCAATGAGCGGGTGCGCTCGGCGACGGCCGAGAGCTTCGCTCTCGCGGGGATCGCAGCGCTCAATACTGTCGCTATCGAGGTCGAGGCGAGGGCGCACGCGCGCGTCATTTCCTTCGGCGCCGGTCTTGACGATGCGCTGTTCGAGCATGACGGCCAGATCACCAAGCGCGAGATCCGCGCGATAACGCTGTCCTCGCTTGCGCCGCGGCGCGGGCAATTGCTGTGGGACGTCGGCGCAGGCTCGGGCTCGGTCGCCATCGAGTGGATGCTCGCGCATCCCTCCATGCGCGCCGCGGCAATAGAAGCGCGCGCGGATCGCGCCGCCCGCATCAATCGCAACGCCGCGGCGCTCGGCGTGCCGGGACTTGAAGTCGTCGAAGGCCAGGCGCCCGAGGCTCTCTCCGGCCTCGCTCCGCCTGATGCGATCTTCGTCGGCGGCGGCGCAAGCGAAGAGGGTGTGCTCGATGCCGCGATTGCCGCTCTCCGGTCGGGCGGGCGCCTCGTCGCCAATGCGGTGACGCTTCAGACCGAAGCCCTGCTGATTGCGCGTCACGCCGAGCTCGGCGGCACGCTCACGCGCATCGCTGTATCACGCGCCGACGCGGTCGGCGCTAAGACAGCTTGGCGCGCGGCGATGCCGGTGACGCAATTCGTGTGGGTGAAGACATGATCATCGCAGGGATCGGCTGCCGAAAAGGCGCATCACAGGCCGAGGTCGAGGCCGCCATAGACGATGCGCTGGCCCAAGCCAAGCGGGCGCGGGAGGCTCTCGCCCTCATCGCCACCTCTGACGGTAAGGGCGGTGAGCCTGGGATCGTCGGAGCGGCGAGAGCACGAGGCGTGCCGCTCGTGCGCGTGGCGCCGAGCGACCTCGAAGCGGCGGGGAGCCGGGCGCAGTCCTCATCTCCGCGCGTGAAAGCGCTCGTGGGCGTGCCCTCGGTGGCTGAAGCCGCGGCTCTTGCCGCGGGAGGGCCGAATGCCAAGCTCATCCTGCCGCGGATCTCGGTCGGGCCCGTGACCTGCGCGCTCGCCGAGACGGAGGCGCCATGACGGTGCACTTCATCGGCGCGGGGCCGGGCGCTCCAGACCTCATCACGCTGCGCGGCCGCGATCTCATCGCGCGTTGTCCCGTCTGCCTCTATGCCGGCTCGATCGTGCCGCGTGAGCTTCTATCCTATTGCCCCGAGGGCGCGCGTATCGTCGACACCGCACCGCTTGCGCTCGACGAGATCGAGGCCGAGTTCGTCGCGGCGCACGCGGCGGGCCACGACGTCGCGCGGCTCCAGTCGGGCGATCTATCGGTGTTCAGCGCGCTCGCCGAGCAGCTGCGGAGGCTCGAGGCGCGCGGCATTCCCTATACGCTCACGCCGGGCGTTCCGGCCTTCGCGGCGGCGGCAGCGGCTCTTGGGCGCGAGCTGACCGTGCCTGAGGTGGCGCAAAGCGTGGTGCTCACCCGCGTCGGCGGCCGCGCCTCGCAAATGCCGAAGCGCGAGAGCCTTGCCGCTTTCGCTGCGACCGGCGCGACGCTCGCCATCCATCTCGCCATTCACGCGCTCGATAGGATCGTCGCTGAGCTCATCCCGTTCTATGGCGCCGATTGCCCGGTCGCGGTGGTGGCCGAGGCAAGCCGGGCCGATGAGAAAATCGTGCGCGGAACGCTCGGCGATATCGAGGCCAAGCTTGCGGCCGCGCCGATCGAGCGCACGGCTCTCATTTTGGTCGGACGCGCCTTGGCGGCCGAGGATTTCCGCGAGAGCGCGGTCTATGACATCGATTATCGGCGCCGCTTCAGGGGAGGAGCGGCATGAGCGGACGCGAATGGCGCGTGTCCGACCAGGCGTCCATCACGGTCGAACACCGCGATCTCGATCTCGATCGGCTTGCCGGCCATGACGGAAGCGGCGCTCGCGTGCGCCGCACGCGCGACCGCATCGCCGAGCGCGATGCCGTCCTGCTCGGCATGGGCGAAGGCCTCGGCGGCAGTGTTGGAGGCGATGATGCTCGCGGCGAGCGTCTCCGATCCGCCGGCGCTTTTGGCGAGGTCGGCAAGGACGACGAGATCGACCGAGCCCCGCCGCGAGTGAAGGTCGAGCAGGCCTTGGGCGAGCTTGGTCATCTTGCCGACGCCGCCGGCGATGGTCACGCGCGCCACCGGATGGCTCCGCACATATTTCAGCATGCCGCCGACGAAGTCGCCCATGTCGATCAGAGCGATCTCCGGCAGGCCGTGCAGCTTCTTCACCGCAGCTTCCGAGGCGGCGCCGGTCGCGCCGGCGATATGGGTGAGGCCAGCGGCGCGGGCGACATCGACGCCGCGATGGATGGAGTGGATCCAGGCCGAGCACGAATAGGGCACGACGATCCCCGTCGTGCCGAGGATCGAGAGCCCGCCAACGATGCCGAGGCGGCCGTTAAGCGTCTTGGCGGCAAGCGCCTCTCCACCGGGAATGGCGATCTCGATCTCGACATCGCCGTCGTCGCCATTGGCTGCAGCGATTTCTGCGATTGCCGTCCGCATCATCTGCCGCGGCACGGGATTGATGGCGGGCTCGCCCGGCGGAAGCGGAAGGCCAGGCCGCGTCACCGTGCCGACGCCTTCGCCCGCGCGGAAGGTGACACCGCTCCCGACCGCGCCACGCCGTACCGTAGCAAGGATGAGCGCGCCATGCGTCACGTCAGGGTCGTCGCCGGCGTCCTTCACCACACCCGCCGTCGCGCTGCCGTCAGCCTTGGCCATAGTGGCAAGGGCGAAGGCGGGGTGGGCGCCCCCCGGCAGCGTCACCTCCACAGGATCGGGAAAGGCTCCCGTCAGCAGTGCGGCGTAAGCCGCCTTGGCGGCAGCCGTAGCGCACGTGCCGGTGGTCCAGCCGCGGCGGAGCGGGGTCGAGTGTCCTGCCATGCCCCTCGCTATAGAGCGCCAAGCGCCCCGCGTCACGGCGCAAGCCAAGCGCCATGACCGCGCGCGGGTTGATCGTCGCGGCGCCCCGCTCGGGCGCCGGCAAGACCACGCTGACGCTTGCCCTACTCGCGGCACTTAGACGGCGCGGGATCGCCGTTCACGCCGCAAAGGCCGGTCCCGACTATATCGACCCCGCCTTCCATGCCGCCGCGACGGGGCGCGCGAGCATCAATCTCGACAGTTGGGCGATGAAGCCGTCGCTCCTCGACGCGCTCATGGGCGAGGCCGCCGGAGGCGCCGAGATGTTGGTCGTTGAGGGGGCGATGGGGCTCTTCGACGGCATCGAGGCCTCGCCGCGGCGCAGCGGCTCGACCGCTGACCTCGCCGCCCGCTTCGGCTTGCCGGTGCTGCTCGTGGTCGATGTCCCGGGGCAAGCGCAATCGGCGGCGGCGCTGGTGCGCGGTTTCGCCGCGCACGACCCAGAGGTCAGGATCGGCGGCGTGGTGCTCAACCGCGTCGGCAGCGAGCGGCATCGGACACTCGTGTTCGGCGCAATCGCGGCTCTCAGAATTCCGATCCTCGGCTCTATCCCGCGCGACGAGGCGCTCGCTCTGCCGGAGCGCCATCTCGGTCTCGTGCAGGCGAGCGAGCATGGCGATATCGAAGCGCGGCTCGAGCGGCTCGCCGACTTGGCCGAACGCCGCCTCGATCTCGATGACATCATCAAGCTCGCAACTCCTCCTAACATCACGCCGTCGCGGACAGTAGCCGCGATCCAGCCGCCCGGCATGCGCATCGCGCTCGCGCAAGACGATGCTTTTACTTTCGTCTACCCGCATCTCATTGATGGATGGCGGCGGGAGGGCGCCGAGGTCCTCCCCTTCTCTCCCCTCGCCGACGAGAAGCCGCCCGAAGCTTGCGACGTCTGCTGGCTGCCCGGCGGGTATCCGGAGCTGCATGCGGGGCGGCTCGCCGCCGCGCATTGCTTCCGCGACGGGCTCGCCCGCTTCGCCGCGACGCGAAAGGTGCACGGCGAGTGCGGCGGCTACATGGTTCTCGGTGAGAGCCTCGAGGATGCAGACGGCGTGAGCCACGCCATGACCGGGCTGCTCGGCCATGCCACGAGCTTCGCCCAGCGCAAGCTCCATCTCGGCTATCGCCAGGCGCGGCTGCTTGCGGAGAGCCCGCTCGGACCCGAGGGCTCAATCGTGCGCGGGCATGAATTTCACTACGCCTCGCTGACGGCGACCGGAAACGATGCGCCTCTCGCCGAGCTTGTCGACGGGCAGGGTCAGTCGCTCGGCACTGGCGGCGGGCGGCGCGGCAACGTCACCGGCACGTTCTTTCACGCCATCGCCGCAGCCTAGCGGCTAGGCCTCCTTGTCCGACACGTGGGCCTCGGCGAAGGTTGCCATACCGGTATGGCAGGCGAGCGCCGCGCGCAGCACGAGCACCGCGACGGCGGCGCCGGAGCCCTCGCCAAGTCGCATGCCGAGATCGAGCAGAGGCTCAAGGTCAAGCTCCTGCAGCAAGAGGCGATGCCCCGTCTCGGCGGACATGTGTCCGGCAAGCGTATGGTCGAGCGCGTCGGCGCGGAGCTTCTTGAGCGGGGCCATGGCAGCCGTCGAGACGAAGCCGTCGATCAAAACCGGGATGCGCGCACGCCGCGCGGCGAGACACGCGCCGAAGATCGCGGCAAGCTCGCGCCCACCAAACGCTGCGGCGATGCGGAGCGGATCGTGAAGCGCGGCCTCGTGGCGCTTAAGGCCGGCATCGATCGCCGCCTCCTTGCGCTTCAGCCCCGCCTCGTCGACGCCGGTGCCGCGACCGGCGAAGCGCGCGCCGCCGCCGCCGAACAGAGCAGCGGCAATCGCTGCGGCCGAGGTCGTGTTGCCGATGCCCATCTCGCCGAGCACGACGAGGTCGGAGTCAGGAGAGAGCGCGTCATGGCCGGCGGCAACCGCTTCGAGGAACTCCCCCTCCTCCATCGCCGGCGCCTTGGTGAAATCGGCTGTCGGCCGGTCGAGATCGAGAGCGACCACGCGAAGCTCGGCTTCCGCCACGCGCGCGAGCTGGTTGATGGCGGCGCCGCCGGCGGCGAAGTTCGCCACCATCTGCGCCGTCACCTCCGACGGGTAGGCCGACACGCCTTGCGCCGTCACTCCGTGATTGCCGGCAAAGACGAGGATCTCGACCGCCGCAAGGCGCGGAGGGCTCCTGCCCTGCCAGCGCGCGAGCCAAGCGACCGCCTCCTCGAGACGCCCGAGGCTTCGCGGCGGCTTGGTGAGGCTACCCTCGCGCGCCGCGACGCGGCCGGCCGCATCGTCATCGCCTAAGGGCAGATCAAGGCAGGCCGCGCGAAGATCGGCGAATGAAGCAAAGCGGGTCATTTTCCAGTAGAGTGTTAGCCGAGGGAGGACAGACGCGATGACAACAGCCATTTCGCCACGGGCCCTTAGCACGGAGCTTTGGACCGGCCTAGCCTTCCTCACGCGACTGCCCGTCGCGGGGAGCGCTCCGGTCGAAGGCGCCGACGTGGCAAGGGCAAGCTGGAGCTTCCCGGTCATTGGTGCGGGGATTGGCCTCCTCGCCGGGCTCGTCTACTGGATCAGCTTTAAGCTCGGTCTCAGCCCGTTCATCTCGGCCTTGCTCGCGGTTGCGACCACAATGCTCGTCACGGGCTGCCTGCATGAGGACGGGCTCGCCGACACAGTCGATGGCTTCGGCGGCGGAGCGACGCGCGAGAGCAAGCTCGAGATCATGCGCGACAGCCGGGTCGGCGCCTACGGCACCTGCGCGCTCGTGTTTTCAATTTTGTTCAAGACGGGCGCGATTTCGAGCCTCGGCGATCCTTCGCTGGCGATTTCCGCATTGCTTGCAGCGCATACCGGGGCGCGCGCAACGCTTCCCATGTTCATGCGGCGGGTGCCACCTGCCCGGCCAGACGGTCTATCAGCCGACGCCGGGCGGCCGCCCTCCGGCACACCGGCGATAGCGGTGCTGATCGGGTTTGCCGTGCTCGTATTCACGCTTGGCTTCGGCGGGGCGATTATCGCTACGGTTCTGCTCGCCGCCGCCGTCGGTCTGCTGGCGCTCCTCTGCATGAGGCAGATCGGCGGACAAACCGGCGACGTGCTCGGCGCGGTCGAGCAGGCAGGAGAGATCCTCATCCTGCTCGTCGCGTCGGCTTGGCTTTAGAGCTTCAGGACTCTATTGCGGCTTGACCGTCGAGGTGATGGAGGAGATCACCTCGGAGGCCATCTTGAATTCCTTGTCGCGATTGGTGATGCCGTGACGTTTGGCGATCCACGCGAAATCGGTGTAGGCGACCCACACGTCCCCCTTGGCGTCCTGATAGACCAGCACGCGGACCGGCCAATCGAGCCCGGCATCGGGATCGGAGGTCAAAAACAGCGTGCCGAGCGGCGGATTGCCGAACACGAGCAGCGTCGAGGGCAGAAGCGTGACGCCGGCATCGGCGGCGAGCTTCGACTGATCGATCTCGTCGAAGAACATGATGCCCTTGTCGGCGATGTCCTTCTTCATGCGTTTGATCGTCTCGGGCATGTCATAGGCGCTCTTGAACTTGACGATGCCGTCGTCCTCGGCGGCTAAAGCCGCTTGCGGCACGGAGGCCATGATGGCGAGCGCGACAAATGCGGCGGCAGCGACGAAACGGGTGAGCATGGGAGCCTTCTCCTGTGGCGGCGGACTTTGTCTTCACCTTGTGCGGCAGAGCATGGCGAAGTCGCCCGCTAAGCTGAAATGCCGCTTCGCTTCCAATTCGATGCCGGAAGGCTATGGTCGCCGGGGGGACGGGTGCGCTAACCTGACGGAAACTAGCTCCGTGCTATAGCGTTGCTCACAAGAACAAATGCTTAGATCTCCAAGCAGGGAGTCGTTCATGCGAATCGCCATTGTCCTAGCGGCCCTCGCCTTCCTCGTCACCGCGCAACCGGCCTCCGCGGCGCCCCTTCTGTTGGGCGACCATGCAGGCCTCAGCCACGGCTCGAGTGACGGCCTCGTTCAGCCCGTGAACCACAAATACAAGTATCGGCGTTATGCAGCCGTCGTCCCGCGCGGCTGCAACTGGCAGTGCTACCCGTATTGGCGGCCCTACCAGTATCGTTACTGGCAGTTCTACTATCCCTATGGCGGCCCGCTGTTTTAGGCGGCGCCGGGCCTAGAGGAGCGGTCCCAAAGCTCCGCTGATCGGGATCAAGACGCATCACCGTCTTGTGATCTCCTGCCGCGTTGCCCGGCCGTTAACCCACGGTTAGGCTTAACAAAGCCGGGGGAGGTTGGCGGTCAAGGAGACGAAAACCCATGCCTCACCTCCCAACCAAACTCTTTGCCGCGACGCTCGTCTTTGGCTTTGCCCTCGCAGTGGGGCAAGCCGAGGCTGCTCCGTTGCCGGTCCCAAGCGGCCTCGCCAAGAATGACGCGGCCGCTCAGGCCTTGCCGATCAAAAAGGTCCACTATTATCGCTATCGCTATCGGGGCTGGGGTTATCCCCGTTACCGCTATCGGTATAACTATCGCCCCTATTATTACGGCTACGGCTATCGCCCCTATTGGTACTGGAATCGGCCCTATTACCGCCGCTACTGGTGGTAAGCCGCCAGTCTGGATCCGGGACCGGCGGGATAACCCTGCCGGTCCCCTCCTCATCCGCGAAGAATTTTTTTACAAGGGGTAACGCCACACGCGCCCGCTATGGCAGAGTGCGCGCGTGACCTCCGGAATCGATAAACTCTCGGCTGCCCGCGCGCTCGACCTTGTGCGCGAAGGTCTGTTGCGCAAAGGCGCCCCCGCGGAGCTCCCCGAGCGGCTGCTGGTGGTCGACGCCGAGCGCCAGGTCGCCACCCTGATCGAAGACGGCACGCCCGTCGCCGCATGGCCGGTCTCGACCGCGCGGCGGGGAATCGGCGGCGAGGAAGGCTCGTTCCGCACGCCGCCCGGCTGGCATTCGATCCGCCGAAGGATCGGCGAGGACGCGGCGCAAGGCGCGGTGTTCGTCTCACGCCAAAGGACCGGCGAGCGATGGTGCGGGGAGGCACGCAACGAGGATCTCATCCTCACTCGCATTCTCACCCTCGACGGGCTCGAGGATGGCGTGAATCTCGGGCCAGGGCGCGATTCGCGTTCCCGCTACATCTATCTGCATGGGACGAACCACGAGGACCTGCTGGGGCGGACCGCCAGCCACGGCTGCGTGCGCCTGTCGAACCGTGACGTGACCGAGCTATTCGAGCGCATGCGCGAGGGGGATCTCGTCCTCATCGCGGCCTCGACGTCGCGGGTTCTTCCCGATCCGAAGGGGAGCGGACGCTTCCACTATGCGGGGCTTGCCGGGTCCGGCATGAGCGCGCTCGCGCAATTCCAGGCGATGACCGGCGGCAGAGCTAGCGGCAGCGACCGGGCCTTCGATCGCGGCGAACGCGGGGGTCTCCGTGCAGAGCTCGAGGCGCTCGACATCGCCGTCTACCCGCAGGACGGGAGCGGGGTCGGCCCCGATTGCGCCGCGCTCGTGGTCTCGACCGCGGTCGAGGATCATGTGCCCGACGTGGCGAGGGCGCGCGAGCTTGGCGTGCCCATCGTCCATCGCTCGGAGCTCCTCGCGCATTTCGTCGCAACCCATCGCTCGATCGCCATCACCGGCACAAGCGGCAAGTCGACGGTGACCGCGATGGTGTTCGAGATCCTGCGGGGCGCGGGTCTCGAGCCTTCCGTCATCACCGGTGGCGATCTGCCGCTCCTCCAAGCGCAAGGTCTCCCGGGAAACGCCTTCGCCGGAACCTCGGACCTGCTCGTCGTCGAGGCCGACGAGAGCGACGGCACGCTGGTCCGCTACGCGCCGGCGATCGGGGTGATCCTCAATCTCCAGCGCGACCATCGCGAGACGGCAGAGGTGGCCGCCATGTTCGCGACCTTGCGCGCACGCACGCGCGAGATGCTGGTCGCGGGGGACGCCGAGACGCTCGACAGGTTCGCCGGGTCGGCGCTCAGATTCGGCTTCACCGACAGGGCCGATATCCGCGGCGAGGAGGTCGAGCTCGACGCAACATCGAGTCATTTCCGCGTGGAGGACGTGGCCTTCATGCTGCCGATCCCCGGCGCGCACAATGTGGCCAATGCTCTTGCCGCGATCGCCGCGGCCAGCGTGGTCGGCGTCGAGCTTGCCGACATGGCCGAGCCGCTGGCAGCGTTCAAAGGCATTGGCCGGCGATTTCAGACCATCGGCAAGGCGCACGGCATCGAGGTGGTCGACGACTTCGCTCACAACGCCGAGAAGATCGCGGCAGCAATCAGGACCGCGCGGTTGAGGTCACAGCGCGTGCTCGCCATCTATCAACCGCATGGATACGGGCCGACGCGCTTCTTGCGCCACGACTTCGTCAGGATTTTCGCCAGCGAGCTCGAGCCACACGACCGTCTGTGGATGCTCGAAGTGTTTTACGCGGGCGGCACGGCGACACGCGACTTTTCCGCGGCCGACATCGTCGCCGAGATCGGCGCCAAGGGCGCGCACGCCGAGTTCGCCCCGTCGCGACAGTGGCTCGTCGCGCGTATCGCCGAGGAGGCGCGGCCGGGCGATCTCGTTCTCCTCATGGGAGCGCGCGATCCGTCTCTGACCGAGCTTGCCCGCGCCATCCTTGCCGCCATCGAGAGCGCGACGGCGTCCGCCTCGGCCAAATAGCGCTCAGGCAAATCCTAGTTGCCGAATAGGCCGTTGATCGCGTCGGTCAGGCCGCCGCGGCCGTTCCAGGCGGCGCGGCTGCGGCCGGCTACCGGGCCCGTGTCGGCCTCGATCTCGTCGATCTTCGCTGCCTTGCCGAACAGGGCCGAGGCCATCTTGGCATCGAGGCCATAGACGTCGGGGAAGGACTGGGTCTTGCCCTTCTCATCCGCCGTCATGGTGAAATAGGTGAGATGGACGGGGATCTTGTGGGAGAGCGAGATCACGCTGTTATTGCCCTTGGCGATCATGTCCTTCACCTGCTGGTCGGACCAGCCTTTGTCCTCGGCGAGCAGGAACGTGGCAAGTCGCGCTGGTTGGAACACGCGGATACAGCCATGGCTCGCCATGCGCACCGTCTCGTCGAACACTTCGGGCTGGATGGTGTCGTGCATGTAGATCGCATGCCGGTTGGGGAAGTTGAACTTCAGCTTGCCGAGCACATTGTCGGGGCCAGGCGGCTGGGTGAAGGTATATTGCATGACGTTGGCCCGCCCCCAATCGACCTTGGCGGGGTCGACCGGCTTCCCTTGAAAGCTGACGTTCAGCTCGTGAGCTTGCAGGATCGAGAGGTCCGGGCCTGAGCCGTCGTTGCCTTTCAAGGCGGGCTGAAGGTCTTCGAGGATGATGGTCTCGGGCACCGTCCAGTCCGGATTGAACACGATCGAGCGCATGTCGGCCGAAAAGATCGGCGTGGCGTATTTAGGTAGGCCGACCACGACCTTCGTCGCGTAGACGGTCTTGCCGTTCTTGACGACGCGGCCCAGGAACTCGGGGATGTTGTCCTCGACGTGGTAGGTGCCGAGGTCGGCGGGCAACCACCGCCAGCGCTCCATGTTGATGATGATGCGCTGAGCTTCTGGCCCGTCGACGCCCTTCTTGCCCCTGGCGCGGGCCTTGAGAAGGGCCTGGCGCAAGTGCTCGAATTGCACGTGTTTGGGATGCAGCGAGCGCAAATAGGCATCGGGCGCCGTCGACCCGCCGATCTCGTCCAGCACGGTCTTGGGCTTGCGCAGGTCTGGCTTCTGGTCGAGGAGGATGCTGACCCTCAAGGGCGACAAGCGACCGCCACGCGCAAAGCGCGCGTATTTGAGGATGGCAAGGTCGAGCTTGACCTCGTCGGAAGCCTGGGCCTCGACATTGGCGGGAAGATCGGCAGGCGGCGGAAGCTCGAAAGCGTCGGCGGGAAGACCCCAATCATCGGCCTTCTCGATCTCGGTGATCACCGCCTGCGCGCGCGCCGAGAAACCCATGCCCGTGATCCAAAGCGGCGGATCCGTGCGCTCAGCATAGAATGATTGCAGGGCGGCGAGGTCATCTGAGGGAACGCCCTTGCGGGTCGCCGGATCGGCGAGCTTGGCGCGGATGGCGACGATGATCGAGTTGGCCGGTTTTTCTCCAGCCGCGCTCGGTGGAGTGGCGGCGGTGTCGGGAGAAGGGGCGCTTGCACTCTCCGGCGTCGTCGGCTCGGGTTCGGCGCCCGGGGTGGCCGCTGCTGTGTTGGTTCGCGGCTCTGTTGCTTTATCGGGTTGCGCAGTGCTTTGCGAGGCGGACTCAGGCGCTGGAGGCGAAGCCTGGAGCGCCGCGGTCGCGGAGGCGGAAGGCCCCTCCTCGGCGCTTGCGCTACTCCTCGCCGCCAGCGCAAGCCCCAAGGCGAGCGCAACAGCAAGAAATCCAGCAGCCAAGGATTGTCCGCGCATCTTACCCCCGTAGCCTTCACACGTTAGCCTCTGGATGCGCCAAGGGCCACCCAGAATCGACGCTTGCACTGTGTCCGTTACGCCGCACCCCTCAGAAATCGCTCAGATTTTTCGCTCTTAGCGGCTGCCCTCATGGACTTAGCGATGCCCGTTGCTATGATCGATCACCTTGGCTTCCGAACGAGGCACGAACGGCAAATGTTCCCCGTCGGCGACGACGACTCTCAACGGCGCACGACACCCGTCGTCACCTTCGCCCTGATCGGCCTCAACGTGCTGTTCTTTCTGGTCGAGCTCAGCGGCGGCGATCGCTTCATCGAGCAATGGGCGTTCGTCCCGGCGCGCTTCTCGCAAGATCCAGTCGAGGGCGCCGTGACCATCTTCACCGCCATGTTCATGCATGGGAGCTGGTTTCATCTCTTTGGCAACATGCTGTTCCTGTGGATCTTCGGCGACAATGTCGAAGACCAATTCGGCCACATCAACTTCCTGATCTTCTATCTCCTGGCCGGCATCGCCGCGACCTTCGCCCAATATTTCGCCGCGCCCGGATCAACCGTTCCCAATGTCGGCGCGTCCGGCGCCATCGCCGGCGTGCTCGGCGCCTATATCCTCATGTTCCCGCAGTCGCGCGTGAACGTGCTGGTCGGCCGGCAGATCGTCGCCATGCCGGCCTTCATCGTGCTCGGACTGTGGATCGCGCTCCAACTCGTCAGCGGCGTCGGCACGATTGGCCATGCCGATGTGGGCGGCGTCGCCTACATGGCGCATATCGGCGGGTTCGCCGCCGGTCTCGCCATGACCTTCATTTTTCGCGGCCGCTCCGAGACACGAGCCTGAACGCCGAAGGGCGAAGCTTCAGACCGCTCCGAGGAAGTCCCGCTTGCCGATCTCGACCCCGCAGCGGCGGAGGATCGCGTAGGCCGCGGTCGTATGGAAATAGAAATTGGGCAGAGCGAAATGCACGAGATAGGGCTCGCCTTTGAAGTGCATGTCCTGGCCCCCGATCTTGAGCGTGATGTCGCGATCTTCTGAGCCGTCGATGTCCTTGGCCTGGAAGCCCTCGACGAACTTGACCGTCTTGGCGATGCGCGCCTTGAGATCGGCGAAGGTCTTCTCCTCGTCAGGGTAGCTCGGCACCTCGGCGCCTGCGAGCCGCGCCGTGGTTCCCTTGGCAAAATCGGCTGCGATCTGCACTTGGCGGGAGAAGGGAAACATATCGGGCGCGAGCCGCCAGTTGACCATCACCTCGGGAGCGATCTTATGCTCGGCGGCGAAGGCTTCCGCCTTATCCAGGATGGCGGTGAGGTTCTTCAGCATGGACAGAAAGGCAGGCACAGAGGCCTCGTACATCGACATCTTCATGGCGCAGCATTTCCTCCCAGGGGATGGATCACTCGGATGAGGTTCTGCCGCAGTAGAGCCCCATGAGGCAACCGTTGGACGATCACAGTTTCGCGTTCGGCCTGCGGCGCGTCGTCTCTTGAAATCTTTGTTAAGCTCGCCCACGGCAGAGCCTGGCCGCGCCATTTCGGGTGCGCCATGCTGACCGTGCAGCAGCGAGAAGGCCGAAGCCATGCAAGAAGCGAACTTCACACGTCATGTGGGCGGATTGAGCCGCCGCAATGTCACGGCCTTGGCGCTCGGCGCGTTGGCGCTGCCGATCGTGGGCCCTGCTCTCGGCCGAGGGACCGAAGTCCCCGCGACGCAAGAGGATGAGAAATTCATGCGGCTTGCGCTCGAAGAGGCGGCGCAAGGCGACTATCCATTCGGCGCCGTCATCGTCAGCAACGGCGAGGTTCTGGCGCGAGGTCGCAATCTCGGCATCCAGGAGAAAGACCCGACCGCGCACGGCGAGATGGTCGCCATCCGCAACTTTCTTGCCGCGCACGGACCGGACAAGCTGAAAGGCACCACGCTCTACAGTTCGGGCGAATCCTGCCCGATGTGCATGGGTGCGATCGTTTGGTGTGGCATCTCGCGCGTGGTCTACGGCGCCTCGATCGCACAGCTCGCCACCAAGATCGGCCAGATTATGGTCACAGACGCCGAGATCGCCGGCAAGACCCCGTTCGCCGATATCGCTCTTACCAGTGGGGTCCTTGCCGAGGAATCGCTTAAACTCTTCAAGTGACGATGCAGCCGATCATCGACCCTCGCCAGGGCGACATCGAGGCCGACGCGTCGAGCACCAAGAAGCGCTCGATGCTTGCGCTTGCTGGCGGCATGCTGGTCGAGATCAGCCTGCCCAAGCTCATCATCGCCTGGGGTCTCCTCCTCGTCGTCCCCGGAATCCTGCTCGGTCTCGTGCCGATAGCCACGACCATGTGGTTCAGGGCGATCACCGACAATGTCGCCTCGCCCGAGCTTGGCTTTTGGACCGTGGTTGTGCTCTTGGCCGCCGTGGCGGTCGGCTGGTTCGGTTGGAGGCCTCTGTTCCGTCTCGCCGAAACGAGTTTCTGGTCGCTCAACGCCCTCCTTGTCCAGCCGATCTATGCCGCTTGCCGCGAGGTGCTGCGCCATTTCTCCGAGCGGCTGCTGTTCGCGACCGCGACCGATGCGAGCCGCGGCAAGCTTCGCGCCGGGGCCGCCGCGGTCGCCGGGGTTCTTCTCTTCTCGCTGGGGCTTCTGGTCGCCGGGTGGGCGTGGCCGCGGGCGCATCTCTTCGCCTCGCTCACCGAGATTGATTCCTTCGCCCGCTTCGCCGAGGTCACGCTCGCCAACAGCATCATGGTGGTCGCCGGCTATCTCGCCGTCGCCGCACTTTTTTGGGGCTTCGCCGATGCGCTGATGCCGCAGCCCATCACGCTCAGGCAGTTCGTCACACGCACCGGGAAGCGGCGCGTCTGGCGCGTAGCGCATCTCTCCGACATCCACATCGTGGGCGAACGCTATGGCTTCCGGCTGGAGAGCGGGCGTCTCGGCCCGCGCGGCAATGTCCGCCTCAAGCGCCTTCTCGCCGAGCTCGATGCGATCAACGCCAAGGCGCCGCTCGATGTGATCCTCGTCAGCGGCGACGTGACCGATGCGGGGCTGGCGAGCGAGTGGGCCGAGTTCTTCGACATGATCGCGCCCTATCCGCAGCTGGTGAAGAGGATGCTGATCCTTCCCGGCAATCACGACCTCAACATCGTCGACCGCTCAAACCCGGCGCGCATGGACTTGCCCGGCAGCCCGAATATCCGTTTGCGGCAACTCAGAATGCTGTCGGCGATGGATGCTATCCAAGGCAAGCAGGTCAAGATCATCGATCGCAAGACGCGCAAGCTCGGCAGGAGTCTCGACGAGGTGCTCGCACCGCATCGCGGCGTGATCGCGCGCTTCGCCGATGCGGCCCGGCCGCTCTTCTCGCGGCGGCTCACCGAGCTGTGGGCCAAGATCTTCCCCATGGTGCTCCCTCCGCATGAAGAGAATGGACTCGGCGTCATCGTGCTGAACTCGAATGCCGACACGCATTTCTCCTTCACCAACGCGCTCGGCATGATCTCTGCGGAGCAGATGCACGGCATCGAGATCGCGGCGGCGCAATATCCGCGCGCTATATGGGTGATCGCTCTCCATCATCACGTGGTGGAATATCCGTGGAAGGCCAAAACGCTATCCGAGCGCATCGGCACCGCTCTCATCAATGGCAATTGGTTCGTGCGCAAGCTGAAGCCGCTCACACGGCGTGTGATTCTCATGCATGGCCACCGCCACGTCGACTGGATCGGCCGATGCGGCGACCTCACCATCGTGTCGGCGCCCTCCCCGGTCATGGAGGTGACCGACGAGGTGGCAAGGGGCTTCTATATCCACACGCTCGCGATGGCAGACGACGGCGACCTCAAATTGCTTCCGCCGGAGTGGATCGAGGTGCCGGGCGAGAGACCGGACGAGGAGATCTCGACGGCGCCGCGACGGTCAACGGGCCACGCCGAGATCGGCAAGTCTTAATGCCGCAGCGTCATCCTGCTTTCATAATGTGGTGATCATCACTTCATAGAATGGCGCGATGCATCGGAGTGCCGGAAAAGCCGGTGGAAGCGGTCTCAGCAGGCAAATGCGTGCGGCGCACCCCACATCTTGACCCAGCGCAACGCCACAATTCGAACCTTGTACTAATCGGACAGCTGTTTCCGCCTTCGACTTATTGGACCCGTCATGAATGAAACTCCCACACGAGTTGGAACGCCCCAGCCGGTCGGCGATAAATTCGTCGCAACGACCGCATCTCCGGTGCCCCGGCCGGACCAGAACTGGAGCGCGCCCTCATTCGATACGATGGACCGCCTGTCGCGGGCGGTGACGGCGCGGTTCACGCAAGGCATCTCACCCTATGCGCTGTATGCCGCCTGGTTCGACTGGGCCTCGCATCTGTCCCATGCGCCGGGGCGCCTGCTCGAGCTCGGAATAGAGGCCATCAACGCCGGCGCGCAGCTTACGCGCTTCGTCACACACGGCACCTCCAACCATGCCGAGCTGCCCTTCCCGCCGCAACCGGGCGATCGACGCTTTACCGACCCAGCCTGGGAGAAGCCACCTTATTCCTGGTGGGAGCAGGCCTTTCTCGCGCAGGAGAGGTGGTGGAAGAGTGCGACGCGCGAGGTGCGTGGCATGTCGCCAAAGAGCGCCGAGCGGGCGGATTTCATGGCGCGCCAATTGCTGGACGTGTGGTCGCCATCCAACATCCCTTGGCTCAATCCGGTCATCATCGAGCGAACGGCGAAGGAGTCCGGCGCCAACCTCGTGCGCGGCGGCAAAAACCTGCAGGATGACATCTGGCGTGTGCTGACGATGCAGCCCGCGCCTCCCGCCGATGGTCTGGAAGTCGGCGTTGATCTCGCCATCACGCCCGGAACGGTGGTCTACCGCAACGAGCTGATGGAGCTCATTCAGTACACCCCGGCGACAAGCAGCGTCGTAGCCGAGCCGGTGCTGATCATCCCCGCCTGGATCATGAAATATTACGTGCTCGACTTGAGCCCGCATAACTCGCTCGTGCGCTATCTCGTCGAGCGCGGCTTCACCGTGTTCATGGTGTCGTGGCGGAATCCCGCCGCCGAGGACAGCGACGTCACGTTCGATGCCTATCGCACCAAGGGCGTGATGGCGGCACTCGACGCGGTCAGAGGGATCGTGCCAGACCGCAAGGTGCATGCCACCGGCTACTGCATCGGCGGTACCCTGCTCTCCATTGCCGCCGCGACAATGGCGCGCGACAACGACGACCGGCTGGCAACGATCACGCTGCTCGCCGCACAGACCGATTTCAGCGAGGCCGGCGATCTCATGCTCTTCGTCGACGAAAGCCAGGTCGCCTTCCTCGAAGACATGATGTGGGATCAGGGCGTGCTCGATACCAAGCAGATGGCAGGCGCCTTCAAGATTCTGCGCTCGAACGATCTCGTGTGGTCGAAGATGATGCGCGAATATCTACTCGGCGAGCGCGACACCGTCACCGACCTCACCACGTGGAACGCGGATCAGACGCGCATGCCCTATCGCATGCACTCGCAATATTTGCGCGGGCTGTTCCTCGAGAACCGGCTCACCGCCGGACGCTACGCGGTCGAAGGCAAGGTCATCGCGCTCAAGGATATCGAGGCGCCGATGTTCGTGATCGGCACCGAGAGCGATCACATCGCGCCCTGGCGCTCGGTCTACAAGGTGGAGCTCTTCACCGACAACGAGGTGACTTTCGTGCTGACCAATGGCGGACACAATGCCGGCATCTTGTCGGAGCCCGGCCATCGCGGGCGCCATTATCTGATTGCGACCCGCAAGCGCGGCGACCGTTATGTCGATCCAGATAGTTGGCTGAGCCTCGCTACGCCCGAGGATGGCTCATGGTGGCCGGCGTGGGTCTCGTGGCTCGAGGGCAAGAGCGATACGGAACGCGTGGCGCCGCCGGCGGTCGGGGCGCCGTCGCGGGGTCTCTTGCCGCTTGGCGCGGCCCCCGGGCTCTATATCTTCCAGCATTAGCCGGCGCGGCGATCAGCACAAGGTCGCCCGCTTAGAACCGGCCGCCCCATGGGTGCTGCTCGGGACAGGCTTCGGGATGGGTGCGCAGGAAGTGATGCAGCACGTGCAGAAGCGTCCGCACGTGGTCGCAGTCGCCACGCGCCTGGCTCGCGCGGATATCGTCGACGATCATGTCCCTGATCTTGTCGGCGCCATGCTCTTGGCACGCTAGATACTCGCCGAGGGCCGCGGCCGCCACTTCGGGGATGTGCTCGTGCTCGGAGATTGCGAGCACTTCCTCTTCGCTGAGGCCGCAAAAGGCGAGACAGTCTTCAAGGGTAATCATCGACCATTCGCTTGGCGAGGGATGTGCCGTCCATGCGCTCGACGCTCGCGGCGCCGTCGGGGCGCAACTTTATGCCATCAGGCACATGATGCAAGCGAAGGCATCGCGCGGCGCGACGACGGCCGTGCCGTACGCGGCGATGGCCAAGACGACGGTCTAGTGAATCAAATCCCGGAAGGCGTGAGGGCTTACTTCGTGCCCTCAAGTCTCATCGTCCCCTTCCGCTCTCCGGTGCTGCTTGAAGCGGCGGCGCATTTCTGGACGAAGGCATCGGCGGCCTCGGCGGAGAGCTTGAGGTTTGCCGCTTGGGACTTGCACACCGCGGGCATCTGCTCAGGGGTTGCATCGCCGCCACCACCCTCGGCACGTGCCGGTACAGCCGCCAGCGTAAGGATTGCGACGGCCAACCCAAATTTCAGCATCGCGGAATTCTTGTACATCTTATCTCACCTCTGGCGTATGCTCTGTCTCCCTATCGTTTAGCACACTTGGGGACAGTCGACCAATCCCCCGGTAAGCAAGGTGCGAGATTAAGTTTTCTCCAGGATCGCAAAATCTGCAGGGTGTAGTCATGACAAAGACGAAATTGCTCATTGCCTCTGCCGCTCTTCTGGCATCAGCGGTGCTGCCCTCGGCGGCGTTCGCCTGCTACTGCCAGGCCTCTAGCCCCTCTGCCTACGGCTGGGGCAGCGCCAGCTCATGCTCGCGCGCTTCGCGCATCGCGCTCCATCAATGCGCCATTCGCACCCCGCGCGGTTATTGGTGCTACCTGTCCTTCTGCAGCTAATCCCACTCTTCACTGCACCGCTTCGTGTGACCGTCAGGCGTCGGCTTCGTGGGGTTAGGCGACTTGGCTTGGCCATATTGGTGAGAGCGGACAAATAGCCCCGGCGCAGAAGAGCGCCGGGGCTTTTGATGTGTAAGCTCTCGGTGTCGACTATTTCGGCACGCCCACAAACAGGGCCCCGGTCAATTGGCCATCTTCACCGGTGAGCGGGGCGTAGTTGGCTTGGTAATCTCGACCAAAAAGGGTCGCTGGCCCGGTGTAGGAGCGTTTTTCGACCAGGGCCTTGTAGGCAGCGCTATCACGGTCAAGCTTTGTGTTGGCGGCGGATTGGCCCTCCGCAGTCAAGGTCGTTTCGGTTCGAACAAAGTCCTTACCGTCATAAGAAAAGATAGTCGCTTCGATTTTGGTTTCCGCCAATGAGGCGCTGCTGACAAGCATTGTGACGGGCAACAACAGGGTCAGGATCAGGAATATTCTTCTCATATTTTCCATCACACATCCTCCTCCGTGGCTGGTCGATTGACTGTGAAGCCACGACTCTGGACCACAGGATTTCTGGTGTGCTGAGAAAGGGTGTGCACGTAGCCGGCACAGTAGTCTTTACCGCCAGCGCCTAGATTCCGGCGGGCCAGTAACCAGAACTATCTGCTTAATTTATAGGCACGGCAAGCGCGCAGACCACACGGCTATCTGACCTGGACAGAATGATGGTGCCGCTGGAGAGATTTGAACTCCCGACCTTGGCTTTACGAAGCCATTCATCGCGGCGTCTCGGCAGTTGACGCCTCTACACTCCAGTTCATTCCAGCGCGTCAGAGTGCGAGTCTCTCTCGGCTTCGTTGGCACACTGAAATGTGAACCCGAACGCACTCCAGATGAATCCCGCGAACCCAGGTTGAGGCAGGAAACTGCAGCCGCGCTGCAGCCGTGGCGAGATCTCCCAGACTTGATTGGAAAATGTCCGCTTATCGTCGAGGACCAGACCTCGGATCGAGAGCTCAGCTCTGTCCGCTCAGTGCCACAAGCGGTCGAAGGTCGGGACCCACGGGCGACCCTTGTGCAGTGCAATAAAATGCGTTGGCGGTATTGTGCAGTGCACAATGGCACCTTATGTGTAAATCTCACATGCAACATTCCCGCACCAGGTGGGACCGAGATAGAGGTAGTGAGATGACCGACGTTCAAAAGTTTGGCGAAGAGTTTCAAAGAGTGAGCAAGGACGGCTTCGATGCGTCTGTCCGGTCGCTCGGTGAGGTGAACAAGGGCTTCCAGGCCATTGCCGCCACAGTTACCGACTACTCCAAAAAGGCTTTCGAGGACGGCACACGTGCTTTCGAGCAGCTGATTGGCGCGAAGTCATTCGAGCAGGCGTTCGAGATCCAGTCTCAGTACGCCAAGAAGGCTTTTGACGCCTACATTGCCCAGGTGTCGAAGCTCGGTGAGATGTATGTCGACCTGGCGCGTAATGCCTACAAGCCGGTCGAGCAAGCCGCTGCTAAGGCCGGGGTGCCTAATCGACTTCGAAGTGCCTAGTTCGACGAAAGACCTGAGGTCAGCCTTGGGTCTTTTTTTCCTGCCTGTGGGATCTCTGTTGGAAATGTCTGCTTGGGGTCATGAGCCGACGACGGGATCATCGAATTCGTCCGCTTAGGGCCAAAAGCGGATGTGGGCAGTAGCTGATATTAGGGCCATCGCTAAATGGCCCATCAATGGCCCTTTCCCAGCCAACCTTCCGTCTTCTTTTTCCTTAGCTTAGCGCCGCGCAGAAGCGCCCAGACCGACTTGAATCGTCGTCGGTTCCTAACACCCCCAAACACAGACGGAGAAGTTCACGATGAAGCGCATCGCGGCAGTTACTTTGATTCTGAGTTCCCTAGCGACGCCGGCTTTTGCTCAAGTGGTCCGTGCCACGTGGTACGGCAACGAACTTCGAGGACATCGCACAGCCTCTGGTGAGGCATTCAATCCCGGCGGCATGACCGTCGCCCACAAGTCATTGCCCTTCGGCACCTGTCTGGTGATTGGCAATCCCCAGACTGGTCGCAAAGTCGCGGTTCGAGTGAATGACCGGGGACCCTTCACGCCAGGTGTCGAGCTCGATCTTTCATCGGGAGCTGCAGCGGCTATCGGCATGCGATCGACACAAAGCGTGACAATGAGCCATTGTTAGGCAATGGCCTTCCAAGGGTTGCTCACGATTCCGTCTCTCGGCTCTTTAACTTTGTCCACGGATGGGCAGGGGCAAATGACGATTTCGACCTTGTTGAGGGGCTCCCTTCACTTGGGCGTTAGAGAGTTCGCATTTCCCGACGCAATGCGCGCATTAATATTGGTCATGGGTCTCGCTGGTTTGCTCAAGAGCACGCTGGTAGGAAACAGAAATGAAGGATCCGCAGTTAGATGCCCTCGCGAGTGAGGTGAAGAAGCTTGCAGCCAGGGTTGGGGCCCTGGAAAAGCTCCTAGAACGCATACTTCGGCAAAGACCGGTCTCCGAAAAACAGCTGTACCTAACACTGAAAAGTTGCGGTGTGACTGCCCCCGACATTCACGGCTAGCGTTAGCCTTAGGCGCGCGCTCTATAATTGCCCCCTCGATGATCTCACAAATAATGATTCAAGAGGCGATCGTTGAGCCTCGCGTTTTCTGATGTCCGCTTTAGGTCATAAGCTGACGTTGAGTCGGTCAACGCGCATGTCTGCTTTACCCACGAAAGCCGACATGCGCCTAGCCGTCCAGAAATGTCCGCTAAGTGCCAACAGCAGACATTGGCGCCGCAAAAACCAAATATCCAGCGTAGGTCGCCCAAGCGAGCGAAATGTTTTGTTCAGTCCGGGTAGCGCCCAAGAGTGGCAATTCGCCTTCGACTCGCGCAATCAGAGCATTACCTTCCAGAGGCGCGGCCTCAGATTTGACCCAGATCGTGCCGATACATGCCAACAAACATTCAGGTCAACGATGAGGTGACTGCGTGACCAACGATCGCCTTGGTGAAATGCTGAGCATGCTCTCTGATAAAGCATCGTGGCTAAGAGGCAGCGCCGCGAACATGCGGCCCATTTCCATCGCGGTGTTGATGGGCGTGACGGCGTTCGCGTGCACTGTGGCGTCGGATTGGGCCGGCGCCCAGACGAGCCAAAAGCAAGCTCCCAACATCCTCGTCATCATGGCCGACGATATCGGCTACTGGAACATAAGCGCATACAATCGCGGCATGATGGGCTACCGCACGCCCAACATTGATCGGATCGCCAACGAAGGCGCAATCTTCACCGACTATTACGGTCAGCAGTCCTGCACTGCCGGCCGGGCTGCGTTCATCACGGGCCAGAGCCCGATGCGCACCGGGCTTCTCAAGGTTGGACTGCCGGGAGCAAAAGAAGGGCTGTCGGACAAGGATCCGACGCTTGCCGATCTGCTAAAGCCGCTTGGCTATATGACCGGGCAATTCGGTAAGAACCATCTTGGCGACCGCAATGAGTTTCTGCCGACCGTTCACGGCTTCGACGAGTTCTTCGGAAATCTTTACCACCTCAACGCCGAGGACGAGCCAGAGCATCCCGACTACCCGAAGAATACGCAGTTCAAGCTCCGCTTCGGTCCGCGTGGTGTTCTCCGATGCACGGCAACGACGGTCGACGATCCGAGCGAAGACCCGCGGTTCGGGAGGATGGGGAGGCAGAACTGTGAGGACACCGGTCCGCTCGATAAGAAGCGCATGGAGACAGTCGACCAGGAGTTCCTGAGTGCCACCCTCGACTTCATCGACCGCGCGAACCAGGACAAGAAGCCCTTCCTCGTCTGGTTCAATCCGAGCCGCATGCACATCTGGACCCGCCTCAAGCCCGAGTCCGAGGGAAAGACAGGACTTGGCATCTATCCCGACGGCATGGTGGAGCATGATGCCCAAGTCGGCCAGCTACTGAAGAAGCTAGACGACCTCGGAATTACCAACAACACGATCGTCATCTACACGACTGACAACGGCGCTGAGACATTCAGCTGGCCCGATGGTGGCACGACACCATTCCGTGGCGAAAAGAACACCAACTGGGAAGGCAGTTACCGCGTGCCGGCAATGATACGCTGGCCAGGCGTCGTCCAACCGCGCACCGAACTAAATGACATCTTCTCTGCCGAAGACTGGGTCCCGACGCTGGTTGGCGCGGCGGGAGAACCCGATATCAAGGATAAGCTTCTGGAGGGATACAGCGCAGGAGACAAATCATTCAAGGTGCATCTTGACGGTTACGACCAGCGCGATCTGCTTTCAGGCAAAGGCCCGGACAAGCGCCGCGAGTTCTTCTACTGGACCGACGACGGCAACCTCGCTGGCCTCCGCTACGATCAATACAAGGTCGTGTTCATGGAGCAGCAGGCCCATGGCCTGGAGGTCTGGATGCAGCCGTTGGTCCAGCTGCGCGCACCCAAGATTTTCAATCTTCGGTCCGACCCTTTCGAGCGTGCTGAGCACGAGGCAGGCGGTTATGACAAATGGTTCGTTGAGCACGCATTTGTGCTCGTTCCGGCTCAGGCGATCGTCGGCGAGTTCCTAAGCACCTTCCAGGCGTTTCCGCCCCGTCAGAAGCCGGGTAGCTTCTCGATCGACCAGGCCATGGACGAGCTGACAGAGCAGAAAGGCGATAATTAGCAGTCGCATCGGAATTCTTGCCTTTGTTTCCGCAAATGGGAATAAAATTGAAATCCTCTCAGGGTGACATCGGGGGCTTCCCGTGTTCATGTCGATCGTTAGGAGTTTCGCCAATGTTAAGGTGGATTGTTTTAATGCTGGTGTGTTGCGCGTCGCTATTTTCGTTCAGCGTCCAAGCCTCACCCATTCTCTTCGTACCGATGCAGAAAGCAGCGCCTGATTTCACGTTGGTGCGCGGCTTTTGTGGCCTTGGCTTCCATCGCGGCCCCTATGGGTATTGCATGCGAAACGGCACTGTGCCTGTGCCTCCAGTAGTGGTGGCGCCATCGCCTGTCGTAGTCGCGCCATCGCCTGTAATAGTCGCGCCATCGCCAGTGGTTGTGGCTCCGGCGGTGCCGGTAGTGGTTGCCCCGATGGTGTGCCCGTACGGCTACTACCTTGGTCCGTATGGCCGCTGTTTGCTGAACTACTACTGAAGGCCGCAGTCGGCGGTAACGTCTCTTTCCCTCCACACTTCGCCTGGATAACCAGCCACTCTAGGGAGGCCTCATGCGCATCACTTCTCGCTTCATCGTGGGTTTCGGCATGGCACTCGTGGCAACAGTCAGCTTGAGTGCCTTGAGTCAAAATGTGGCTGCGGAAGAAGCAACGTCTCCAGACGAGAGCGTGAAGCAAATTGCTTTAACGGAGACGCAGATTGAGAGCTTCATCGCCGCTGAAAAGGAAATGGTGCCAATCATCGCCAAGGCGCCTCAGGGCGATCAGCCAGATCCGAAGATCATGGAGCAACTTGAAGCAGTGGCTAAGAAATACAAGTTCGCAAATTACGCCGAGTTCGATGATGTTGATGAGAACATCGGCCTGGTAATGAGCGGTATCGATCCGGACACAAAAAAATATGTAGGGCCCGACGCTGTTCTCAAAAAAGAAATTGCCGCGATAGATACAGAAAACCTGCCGCCTAACGACAAGAAGGGACAGCTCGACGAACTGCAGTCAGAACTGAAATCGCCCCCCGACCCCGTGCAGTTCCCCGCCAATATCGATCTCGTCGTGAAGAATTACGATAGGCTCAATAGGGTAATGCCGGCAGTCCAATAGGAACCGGGAAACCAGAAGGCCGCGCGGAGGCGACAGAGACTGAGCGCGCTTGCAGCTGCCATTCAACCCTGTTCGAGTCGGGGTGTTTAAGATGGGACCGAACCCTTGTCGCTGCAAAACCAATCGACGCCTTTCGTTATTGGTTGCTCCATGACGACGCCGTGCGCGAACACGCCTACGGACCCGCGGAGGCGCTTCCTGATACCAAGGTCGGCACGTTCTCCCAGGATTTGTACGACGAGGCGAAGGAGGATGGGTGGATTGTCATCAGCATGAAGAACGACTGGAAGAGAATTTTCGCCTTTGACAGCGCGCCCTAAGGCTCGTGCGACCGTCGGGGCGTGAGGCGGGCCGATCGATTTCAAAATTGCAACCACAGAGGAGGAAGCGATGAGTAACGAGCGTCTTCTAGAGATGAACGCACCGCCGGGAGAAAAGTCATGGTTGAAATCCGGCCTTGCGAGCTTGCCCGCGGCATCTCGCGCGCTTCTTCTCGGCGCAACCGCTTTGGTGTCGGTATGTGCGGCCGGCCCGGCCAGTGCGCAACAGCCGGCACAGCAGCAGCCGAATATTCTCTTCATCATGGGCGATGACATCGGCTGGATGCAGCCGAGCATTTATCACGAGGGCCTAGCCGTCGGGGAGACGCCCAACATCGATCGCATCGGGCATGAAGGCGCAAAGTTCCTGACCTACTATGCCGAGCAGAGTTGCACAGCTGGGCGTACTGCTTTCATTACCGGTATGCAGCCGGTGCGCGTCGGCATGGTTCTGCCGGAAATCCCCGGAAGCCCATCTTACTTGCGGCCCGGTACACCCTCACTCGCCAAGTTCCTGCTCGATCTCGGCTACACCACCGGCGAGTTCGGCAAGAACCATCTCGGAGATCACACCGAGTCGCTCCCCACGGCACACGGGTTCCAGGAATTTTGGGGCTATCTCTATCACCTCGATGCCATGCAGCAGGTGAGCTTTCCCGACATCAACAAGTCCCCCACGGAGCAGGGCATCGCACCACCTTGCAAAAACACGCCGATCCCGGGCCTGTCTGAGGTTCCGGGCGCCGTCGATCCAAAGACAACAACTTGCCTGACGCCCCCGCGTCCGGTGCTGTTGTGCAAATCATCGGATGGTTCGGAAGCAAACCAAAACTGCCACGACGAAGGGCCATTGACGCTTGAGCGGTCCAAGACAGTCGACGAAGAGATTTCCTCGCACGTTATCGACTTCCTCGATCGCAACGATCCCAAGAAGACCGGCAAACCGTTCTTCGTTTGGTACAACCCGGCGCGCATGCACATCACGACCGTGCTGTCGGACAAGTACATGGATATGGTCGGTGAGAAGGGCGGCAAGGATTGGGGCGTCAATGAAGCCGGCATGAAGCAGATGGACGACAATATCGGTTACGTGCTCAAGAAGCTGGAGGACATGGGCCAGCTCGACAACACCATCGTCGTCTTCACCACCGACAATGGCGCCGAGACGATCACCTACCCTGACGGCGGCACCACTCCCTTCAAGGGCGGTAAGCTCAGCACCTGGGAAGGCGGCATGCGCGTGCCTTGCGTCGTCCGCTGGCCGGGACACATCAAGCCTGGCACGGTCTTGAATGATATGTTCTCGTCGCTCGACTGGGTGCCCACGTTCGTTGAAATCGCGGGTGGCCCCAAAGGCGACGGGCTGAAGAAGCAGATCGAGCAGGGTGCCTATCCCGGCATCGTCAAGACCACGCTCGATGGTGTCAACCAGATCGACTATCTCACTGGCAAGTCCGACAAGTCGGCGCGCGATACCTTCTTGTACTACTCAGGCAAGGACCCGTCGGCGGTACGGTATAAGAACTGGAAGATGTACTTCGCCATGGTGTCCGATGCACCGTCAGGGTTCATCAACGGCGTGGTGCCCTATCACTGGACCCAGGTCGTCAACATCAAGCGCGATCCCTTCGAAACCTCGATTGGTTCGTTTGATAAGACGCTCATGGGGAACGGTGGCGCCATCGCGGCGCCGGTCACCGCCTACCAGTATGACTGGAACATGCTGCCCCTTGGCCAGACGCTGTGGCTTAAGGAACTACAGACCTACATCGACTTCCCGCCGTTGCAAAACCCGGCCAGCTACAATCTGGAACAAGTCATGCAGCAGGTCCGGGAGATGAAGTCGAACGGTCTAAGTGACTAGAGCCTTATAAGATTGATGCCGAGCGGGCGTCCGCACGATTAAGCGGGCGCCCGTTTCGTATCGTCAGCAAGCGATGTCTGCTGCGGGTCGAAGCGACCTCGCGCCGCGGTCCGCTTAGAGCGGCAACGTTACTGTGGGCGAAGATGAGACCATCGGACCCTCTGACGTCAACAATCGTGGCTAGCGGCCAAGGAGTTTTTTCTGCTGATCCACATACTCCTTCGACACGTCGCCAGCCGCAATCAACGCGTCAACGCAAGCCTTGGTCATATGGTCAGCGTTCTGGCGGAAACAAATATCGAGGAGTTGGCTACCGATTCCATAATTGGTTGCAGAACTGGTTGTACTCCCACGCGCATGCGTCTTGCACAGCCTTGGTGACAGTGACCGACTGCGCGCGCGCCTCGCCAGCGACGCCCAAAACAAAGATGGAGGCAACGAGAAAACTCACGCGAAAAGATCATCATGTTGGACCCTCTCTATCGACCCCGGATAGGCTGATTTGTAGGTCGGCAGATTAACACCTTGATACCAAGGCTGCTCGACCGAATTTATGCGGTACCACCGCTTCAATAGAAGCAGCCAGGACTAAAGCGCCGCGTCGATAGCGCAAAAGCAGCGGCGGTTTGTGGTCATGCCGGCGACAACGGCAGGTCGTCCGTCCACAGATACGATATGCCCCGCCCAGCGCGCAGGCGACAGCGACGACCAGATCCCCGGACCCTTCCTGTTGCCGGACTGCGTGCGCGAGGGTGACTATATCGAGATCGGGCAGATCGGCGCCTATGGCCGGGTGATGGCAACTCGTTTCAACGGGTTTGGCGAGTACGATGAAGTGATGCTGACCGACGAGCCGATGCTCTCAATGTATGCCGGCCACGAGCAGCAGCATCAACTCAAGGTACTGGAGACCGCACGGAACGACCGGGAGGCTGACAGCCTCTCGCCTTACAATTAAACAAAGGCCCCATTCGCGGGGTCTTAGTCTAATACGATGCGATACGCCTCGAATGTCCGCTTTGGGTCAAAAGCGGTCGTTAGGCTCGTCAACTTGCATGTCTGCTTAGTGTAGCAGACATTCCTCGCATGCTTCACCGAGCAGCCCAGGGATCAAACTGCGCCAGCGAGCCCCGCGACAAAGCATAACCAAGGCGAAGCTGATCAGAATCGGCCAAGCTCAGCTCGCACCGTTTGTCGCCATTAGACAAGCAGGATGATTCTGAGTCGTTCTGCTGACTGCGTGGCCTTTCAATTCGGTTTGGCAGGCCGCGATGAAGGTGCGAAGCACATCATAATTTTCGGCGCTCTGTATCCGTTGCGTTTCAAAATTTACGTTAGGACTGTAGTACGCGTCCAAGATCCGTGACATCACGCGGTCCGCGCACACTAAGGTTGCGTTGGAAGCGTAAAGCCGCAGCTTGCCCATTGTTGCATACAGTGGAACCAGTTTTGATAGATCGTCCAGTTGGTGAGTCAGAGCGTCGGCAAACAGCCGCGAGGCCTGATCGATGAACTCGCCAAAGACCTGCTCGAGCCGAGCGCGGTTTTGGGCATGCCGGCAAGGTACTCGCCGCCGACACGCCAAAGGTGCAGCATGTTGTCCCCCTTATGCGAGTGCTGCCTGTGCCCTGCTGCAGACGGCGATGCTCATGCCAAAGAAAAATGCCTCTTGCTCCTGAAGTAGGTGAATGGTCACTAGGCAAACCGCCAGATTAGCTGGATCGCGTTGGTCCGCGGCTTCCTCAAGGTCTTTGAAGCAAAGATCCTTGCCGAATCCTTGATCCCACCAATGACAATGTGCGTACTGGTCCCGCGCGGTGCGGCACCAATTCATAGCCGCTATTATTACAGAATATTCATTAAGAAGGCCAATTTCCTCGTAAGCACCACGCATTAGTCGGTCAGCCTCTTCCCTGCCGGTGCTCTCAACCTATCTGCTCGATATGGGCCAAGCTGTAGTGGCTACTGTAAACCCCGTAGCCACACCCATGGGGGGAACCTTCCAGTGATGGCGCGCCCCATCATCTATAAACATGGGAAGTGCTCGCAGTCTGACCCACAGGTTTGATTTTCCTGGAAGCAACGGCGGTACCAACTCCGCGCAGTGTGTTTGCTCCGGGATTGAGGTAAAGTGCATGTCTCGGAAGCCATTCCAGACACGGACTGCGGCCCTTCCTACTTTGGGGGCCGCTTTTTTGTGTCCGCCTTACCGCGCTTTCTTTGGCCCGCAATCACCCTCGGTGAGCGGCCTTATCGGAGCTAGTTTCCGGAAAACCGTCAGTAGCCTCGATGTCGGTAGCAAGACGCAGCCAACGGTGCGCGGTTTCCACAAGGCTCTCTCTCAAATCAGGGTCGGGTGCCTCCGCGGCCATCGCCAAGCAGCGGGCAGCATTTTCGCGGAATTCTTTGGGATCGCCTGGCATGTTACGCCTCCTGCGCAATCCCCCGTGCCTGGAATCGATTCCAAAACTGGAAGTGCTGGTCAAGAGCGAAAGCGACCTAGCCGCGCTGTTGATGTGGAGGCGCGGAACGATGGGCCGATCATCCCGTTTCTATTCAAGCAGCCGCATAGAGAAGCGTCGGCTGGGCATTGGGGAGAGGCTAAAGGAGGGGAAAAAATGGCCACTGCATCGACATCAGAAAGGAACGTTTGGTTCCACCCAGCAACCAAACGCGAGGCAGATCTATTGGCGGTCAAGCTGTTCTGCCTTTTCGCGTTCATCCTCGTTGGCTTGATCACCGCTGGGGTACTTTAGGCTCCGAGCTCGAGCAAGCTGCAGCTCGATTTTGGAGAGCCATAAAAAAGAAGCCCCGTGCTGAGTCGCGCGAGGCCAGTTCTCAATCTGGAGAGTGTACGGGTTACCGTGGTCTCCGCTTTTCACTGCAGTGAATAGAGCGGCCACCCCGCACAACGACTCGATAGCACCGTTCGCAGGATATTGCTGTAGCCCCACAAGCACATTCAGATTGAAATCGCCGCCTAGGTGACTTCTCTTTCCCCTCAGCGCAGTAACCGACAAATAGAGCCAGCCTGCTAGGACAGGCGGGCTTCCGCTAGGGCGACCATGACCCTGAACCGCGACCAACTGTTCGCCGATCCCGACGCCCTTACGCTCGAGCAGATTGAGGCAGGCCTTGCGGCAGGCGTATGGGGCGATGATGCGCGGCCCACGGTTGAGCACTACGCCCTGAAGCGGAAGTTCGCAGCAGACCAGCGTAACGCGGTGATCACAACACAACAGGCCGCGAAGGTGGCGATGGATCAAGCGGCGAGTGCCAAGCTGTGGGCAACTGCCGCGTTCATCATCGCCGCTGGAGCGATGTTGGCTGCAATGGTGTCAGGGTTCGTGGCGTTCTTAGCCCTGCGACATTGGACAGTTCTTTGGTGATGGGGCTCGCTGCGTCATAGCGGCTGGCCTCCAGGAAGACACTGGCCTCTCACGTAAGAGCCTTGGAGCAATAGCGCAGTAGTCGCGCCGCTCTCAGCTTCGAGCATCAGCCACTCGTTCATCGGCGGTTCAGCCAGAAGGGACCATGATCGGTTCATGTCGTTCTGACGCATCTTGTATTGGAGGAACAAATGAGACGAACTTTGACCTATCTCGCAGCCGCTGGAGCACTCGCGTTGGCGGCGTGTTTTCCGGTTGTCGCATCAGCGGACCATAGGCATGGTCACGATGACGGGCATCATGATCACGGGAATGATCGGCATGCCCATAATGATGGGAATGGCCGGCATGACCATAATCGTGATGGCGATCACCGGAATGATTGGGCTTACGGCAGGGGCCATGGGGATCGCGACTGGGATGATGATCGCGGTCCTAGGTTTGCTTACGGTAGGGGTTACGGGTCTGGTTGGTATCCGGGCTACGGAGCGTATGCCGCCCCAAGATACGACTATCCGCCCAACCAATGTTTCGATCCACGGTACGGCTGGTATCCATGCCCCTACTATAACTATGGCTATTAGGGCCGCCGCCAGAAGTGGCGCCATAAGATAAAGGCGAGCACGAGAATCGCGAGCAGGACGATGTAACCGATAGAAAGCCAAGCCTGGAGCATGGCTCGAACCTCACCGCAGACCAGACTCGAAACGTTCGAGCTGCCGCACCTTTCACTATCTCTCGGCGACCCCGTGCAGTTCCAAGCCGCCCGAAATGATGTATTGCCGCTTAATTGAGGCGAAGGAAATGTCCGCTTTGGGTCATTAGCGGACATACGGACAAGTCCGCGCCATGTCCGCTTTACCCCCGATAGCAGACATTCGGCGGGTGAGTTGGCACGTCCGCTTAGTGCCATCAGCGGACCTAATGACCGGCTCGCCTGGGTGATAGGGCGGGTCGATCTCGTGTTAACTTTGCTGTGTGAGGTCTCCCCGCGGTGCCAGCTTCGTGCAACGAGGCGAAGCTCTGCGCGCGGACAGGGCGTGAATCATCACTTCTTGCGGGTGCGTAGTCCGAAGATGGAGATCGCACCTTTTCCTTTGACGTTGAGTTCGCCGAGCGACTCGCCATCGAAAGCTGCGGCTACCTGCTCGAAAATCTCCTTGGTCACAGCCACGCTTCCCGGTGCGCTCATGCCGACCATGAGGGCCGCGACGTTGACGGTGTCGCCCCAGATGTCGAACTGGTAGCGCTCTTGCCCCACAATGCCCGCAACGACCGGACCGGCATGCACGCCTATCCTGACTTCCCAGTTGAGTTGGGCATCGATCAGGGTCGAGTTCATCTCCAGCCCGCAGCGAACGGCGGAGCCTATCGGGTCGTTGACCTTGTGAAGCAGACCGGCAACGGCCATGAAGCTGTCGCCGATCGTCTTAATTTTGTCGAGTCCATGCTTGGCGGTGATGCGCTCGAAAATGATGAAAAGTGCATCGAGCCGCGACACCACATCTTCAGGTTCGTGCTTTTCGCAATAGGCGGTGAAGTTGATCACGTCACAGAACAGGACCGCGACATTCTCGTAGCGCCGCGGGATCACGCTGCCGATGCTCCTAATCTCGTCGGCGACCTTTTTCGGCAGAAGCGCGTGCAGCAGCAGGTCGGCCTGGTCGCGGGCCTCCTTCGCCTCAATGAGTGCTTCCTGCAACGCGAGCTGTGTTCTCACTCGGGCAAGGACGATGGGGGTGGAGAAGGGTTTGTGGATGTAGTCGACGCCGCCGACGTCGAAACCCTTCTCCTCATCCATTTCGTCAGTCTTGGCTGTGAGAAAGATAATTGGAATGTCGCGCGTGCCGGGAATGTCTTTCAGTCTCCGGCAGACCTCATAGCCGTCCATCCCCGGCATCATTACGTCAAGTAGGATGAGATCAGGCTTCTCGGCGGCTGTGGCAATGGCAAGCGCCTTTTCGCCGTTGGTAGCGACCTTGGTCCGGAACGAGTCCTTCAACACCCCCGAAATCACCGCGACATTGGTGGGCGTGTCATCGACGATCAAAACGAGTCTTCTGTTTGGAGACATTACACGCGCGTCAACGTAGTTGGCAGTGATTGCAGCGCCACATCAACGCCCTTTCTTAATGGGTTTAGGGCGGGTTAGCTACTCAGGCAGGGAGCGCGGCGTTGATCGCTTGCACCACGGCGTCGAGAGAACGCGAAAGGGATTCGAGCGCCTCGTCGACATTCTGGCCAGTATTGATCATAGCTTCGACCGTGGCGGCTTGCTCTGCCAGGGCGGGGGCGCCCAGGGTGCCTGCAACGCCCTTTAACGAGTGGGCTTCGCGCTCCGCGGCGGATTTGTCGCCCATCGCGAGTGCGCTCCGAATTGCTTCAGCGGCCCCTGCTTGCCGCTCCGCAAACTTGCGCAACAGAGACTCGTAACGTTCGCGCTTGCCGCCGACCCTCCTCAGCCCCAAGTTCGTATCAATGCCCGCAATCTCGAGTGCGCCGCCATCAGGATTCAAGGGGAGACTCCAGAGTAGCTTCCGTCAGTGCGGGATCGAGCCCAGCGGAGCAGTACGCTAAACAGTTCGTCGGGATCGATCGGCTTGCCTATGTGATCGTTCATACCCGCCTTCAGGCACTGTTCTCGATCGCTAGCCATGGCGTTGGCGGTCATGGCAATGATAGGCAAGTCTTGCAACCGCGGATCAGACCTGATGACACGCGTGGCCTCGATGCCGTCCATCACCGGCATCTGCATGTCCATCAGCACGGCATCGTAGTCGTTCTCCTGCGCCATTCGGACTGCGATCTCGCCGTTCTCTGCCAGATCGACTTGAATTGAGGCATCTTCAAGCAGACCAATTGCGACTTCCTGGTTGATGTCGTTGTCCTCGACCAGCAGCACGCGCGTTCCCCGCGTCTGAGCGATTTCGAAAGAAGGAGCAATTTGAATGTGATCAGTCGCCTCGCGGGGGGCGCGGAGAACAGCAACAACTGTGTCGAAAAGGGTCGACGACGTAACGGGCTTGACGAGTACATTCTCAAGTCCATTCTCCTCGGCCTGCTTCAATACATCCTCGCGGCCATAGGCGGTCACCATCACGAGATGGGGGGAGATAGACAGCTCAGGCAGCGCAAGAATGCTCTTGCTGGTTTCGATCCCGTCGAGCCCGGGCATTTGCCAGTCAACGAAGATGATCTCGTAAGGCTCACTACGTTGGGCAGCCTGGCAAACCATTTCGATGCCTTCCTCGCCGGAGGCCGCCTCGTCGGCGACAAAGGCCATGTTTAGCAACATGCTCGACAGAACGGTTCGGGCCTGCGAATTGTCGTCGATAACGAGGACGCGCCGGCCGTGCAAGTCGGAGCGGAGCAGACTTGGACGCGGCGCCAGGGCCCCCTTGCCGAGGCGAGCGGTAAACCAGAATGTGCTGCCTCTACCTAGCTCGCTCGTGACCCCAACGTCTCCGCCCATCAACTCGGCCAGCCGCTTGGAGATAGCTAGACCAAGCCCAGTGCCGCCATATTTACGAGTTGTCGAGGTGTCAGCCTGCTCGAACGCTTGGAAAAGACGCCCAATCTGTGTCTCGGTCATGCCAATTCCAGTGTCGCTCACTGAGAATTCAATCAACTGGTCAACCCCAGTGGTCTCGAGGACTTGAGCACGGATCACCACATCGCCTTTATCGGTGAACTTGACAGCGTTGTTGCAGAAGTTGATCAGGACCTGCCCCATTCGGAGCGGATCGCCTCTGAGACGTGTGGAAACGACCGAGGGCTCGATGTCAAAGATTAGTTCCAGCCCTTTTTCTTCTGCCTTCTCTGCGATCAGATTGCTTACATTCTCCAGCACCTTATCTAGGTCAAACTCGACGCTCTCGACGGTCAACTTGCCGGCCTCGATCTTAGAGAAATCGAGAATCTCGTTGATGATGCCGAGCAGATGCTGCCCTGAACTCTTTATTTTAATCAGATAGTCCCGCTGGCGCGGCGAGGGGTCAGTCTTTAGCGCGAGATGAGAAAGTCCGAGGACGGCATTCATTGGCGTCCGGATTTCGTGGCTCATATTTGCAAGAAACGCACTCTTCGCTTCGTTGGCCTTCTCCAATTCCGACTGGGCTGCCTGGATCGCCTGCTCTGCAGCCTTGCGGATATCGATATTGCTCCACGAGCCGACCACCTCGACAGGGCACCCCTCAATGTCCCGAGTCAGATGCTGCTCGTCACTGACCCAGCAATAGGAGCCATCCTTCTTACGAAACCGATATTCGCCCGAATGCTGTCCGCTCTTAAACAGCTGTCCCTGCTCAGTCTCGACTCTAGCAAGATCTTCGGGATGCACACATGACCGCCAGAAATCCGCGTTCTCCAAGTACTCATCAGGCCGGTATCCCAGCATGCCCTGGATGCTGTCACTGACGAAAGTGGGGGCGAAATCTCCGCTCGCCTTGAAGCTGTAAACGACGACTGGAGCGGCTCCGAGCAATAAAGACAGCCGAGCGCGTGCACCTTCTTCTGCCGCCTTCGCCGCTTGCAAGGCTTGGTTGTTCGCATGCAAAGCCTCGACCAGCTCTTCAACGCCTTGCTCGGCCATCACGGTCCGACACCGGGAGATTTTTCCCTCCGACGCCCCATCGGTGGCAACATGGCAAATGGCGCGCCATCCGCAAGTCTCACCGTTAGTCATGGGCTCAACGCGGTCAAACCCAAGGTTCAAAGATTTTTCGGCGCTAGGGCTGGGCGTCAGGAAATCCACGCAGAGCTCTTCCGCCTGAGTAGATCCACTGAGCTCCACGCCGACCTCAAGCGCGCCATTGCGGGTCACGTCCTTCGCGTGGTCGGAAGCAGCTGAGGCAAGCCGGGTCGCTCTGATGGAATTGACGCCCAACAGCTGTGCAACTCCGAGCAGCTTGCGGCGCATGGCCGCAATTCCCTTCACGCCAGTTACCGAAAGCGTGCCAAGCCTCACCATCGGCATCGCATCACCGCGCAGGAAGCATCGTCCATCCCCTTGCCGAAACGTCTGACCACATTGAAGGCGATCGCCGGGGCTGGATCAAGGCCCAGACTCGGATAGTCATCTAGCCGGAAGCGGCCTGCTACTCCATCCGAAAACAAGATCACCACCTCCGTGGGCTGCAGAACGAACGAGACCGGTCGCGGCGTTCTTACCCTCTGGCCAAGCACGCCTTCTCCAAACTCGAATGTCCTCGTCACCGCACCGAACAGACGGCATCGCACATTACCTACCCCGGCTACCCATCCTTGGAGCGTCTTGGTATCCAGCCACGCCACCGCTGCCGCGGCACCTCGCGTGCCACGAGCACTTTCATGCAGGACCGCAATGGCACCCTCGGGCGCGGGAGACGTTACTTCCGGTAACCACCGGGACAGCGCGGTGATGAGCTGGACGCCAAGCCTGTGTGCATCGGGTCCATGACCTAGCGCATCGATCACCGCAGCAAATAGGCCGTCGCCTCGCGACTGCACTAGAACGACATCCCCTGACAACGTCTCGCCGTCGCAAGGCCGTACGTAAGTGCCCGACTCGATTCTACCTTCCACGCGGCTTCACCCATTTCTTAGCCGTCACAATGGCCCCCGACCCTGGTTGGGATTCGATCTCGAGGGAGTCCATGATACGCGCTGTGCCGGGTAAACCGAGCCCAAGCGTACCGCCAGTGGAGAAATGATCTTTGAGGGCCGCCTCGATATCGCCAAAGCCCGGGCCTTGATCGACAGCCTTGATCTCGACACCTGCACCTCGGCCTGTGGCATCTTCAAACCAGGTCACCAACAAGTGGCCCCGGCCGCCGCCGTATTTGAGGATGTTACGCCCCAGTTCAGAGGCGACGGTCGCTATCATGGCCACCTCCGCTGTCCCAAATGACGCTGCTAAACGCTTGTTGAACTGAACATTCGCCACGGCAGCGTGAAGATCGGCCTCAGCCTGAATATCAAAGCGGCCGAGCGTCGTCCGGCTCGGATTTGGGCTCGGAGTCTGGTTGAGGTTCGGATTTGGGTTCGTCATGGCTAGGATTGAGCTCCTGCAATGCGAGCTCGAGGTCGAGCGAGGTGCGAAGCGATCCGGCGGTAATGCCAGCTGTGGCAAGATAGGCAACGACTCCAGGTCTCAGTCCTGCGATGACGCAGCGCAGCCCAAGCCATTCCATGGTGTGGACCACCCTCTGCAACTCCATAAACTCGTCGAGATCGATCATTTCGCATCCGGAAACCTCGAAGACTACGCTGTCGGCGCTATGCCGCATTTGCATTTCCGCCAGCACTTGAGAGGCGGTTGAAAGAGCACTCGTCTCTACCCCGCCTTCCAGGGTGAAGATGAGCGTCCGGCCAATGCGGCTGATTACATAGCGGCCTTCTGCCACGCGGCTCTCCGCCTCCTTAAGGGCGTTCACCGATGCATCGCGTCGGCATGCGTCCTGGTAGCAAACGCCCTGCCGTCGCGTGCAGTCGGCTCGATCGTGGCGAGTGCGAGCTGCAATGCGTCGCGGAGCGTAGCCGTCGTGCGCACTTCACCCACATTTGCACCAAGCTCGACGAGAGTCCGCGCCACGTTCGGCGAGATTCCGGAAATGATGCAGTCACAACCCATGAGCCGGGTTGCTTGCGTGATCCGAATAAAGTTATTTGCCACAGCGGTGTCGACGGTCACCACGCCGCTGATGTCCATGACGAAGACGCGTGCTCGGCTCTCAGCAATCCGCGACAGTGTCTTCTCCATGATGTCTTGAGTACGTTGCGAATCGACAATTCCAACTAGAGGCAGCAAGAGAACCCCCTCCCAGATCGCGGTGACCGGCGTGGACATCGCCAGCATTGCCTTGCCACTCTCGACGACTCGTTTCTTGGCGAATTGGGCGATCTGATCGCTCGTTACATACGTGTCGAGCATCAATAGCTTCGTGAATGCGCGTGTCGCGGGCCGGATCTTATCCTTCGCAAGGCCACAATCATGCAGCTCCTCCATGAAGAGAAGTTGGAAGCGCAGCATGGCCGCAAAATAGATGAGGTTCGGCATGTCACGTTGCGCGTGGATTTCCCCAATGTGGACGCGATAATCGATATACCGTTGATCGACAACCCCGCTGAAAAAATCAGCCCAATATACTTTCTGGAGCCTCTTGACCCGTTCTACCGTATCCTGGCTATTGAAGAACACATTGAACTCAGGCTGCTGCCCCAGCCACTCGTAGAATCGGTCAACAACACGGTCGATTCTGTCGGCGAGCCGCTGTCCACACTCCTTCAGCAAGCTCAAGTCATCAGACTCAACATCGAATTTTTCGAGCAACGATTGAACGGCAAGTGATTGAGTCATGTGGATCCCCTAAAGCGCCCAACGCAACCGCACTCAGTCGGGTGTCGTCAAAATAACATGGCAAAATTGCAAAAGCAGGTCTAACCGTCTGGCGGCGCCGGGACCCAAGCATGAATTCGTCCGCAAATTAAGGCAGTAGCAGCGGCGCCAGCGCTCTCCTCCCCTCAGTTACCGTCCGACCACGGGTTAAAAAGCGGGAAAGTCCGATGACCATCACAACATCGACCAGCTTCACTTTGATGTTGATCAAGGCGGTTGACCCATTCACAGAGCGCCTTCCACCAAAGACCCGTGCAAATTCAACCACAATGCGTGTGAGCGGCGTCGGCGCACACGTCCGCTTTGGGTCAAAAGCCGACATTCCACACTCTGATTAGACCTGTCCGCTTTTCGGCCGGAACCAGACCTGACGACGCGATCGGCTGAACGTCCGCTTTGTGCCAGGAGCAGAACTCATCCTTTGGGTTTGTCCCTCGTCGATCACCGTCCGTGTGGAAATCTTTGCTTTCGAACCGCCGCTCAATCGCAAGTCACGAAGGGTTGACTAAGGAGGCATTCGATCAGTTGTTCAGTCTCATCGCTGGTCGGACGTCTAGGACGGCAACAATGGCCTCGCTTCGAATGGCAAACATAGTAGTTATGGGCAGACTGAGTGGTCTTAGCGAGGTTTGTCCCGCACGAGACCGCGGCTCCCCTGGCGAGCGGGGGTCGAGTCGCTGCAGCCAAGACTGAGGCGCTCATCCCAATGAGTAAGAGCAAGCGCGTTGCAACCTCGCGCACGAGAGCCACCCTTTAATCGTTCCGCTGGCAGCAGAAAACTTATAACAGACCCGGCCAATTTGGACGTCATGGCGGCTCATCGGCTTAGTGCGCTTAGTGCCGGAAGTGAACTCAACCCCCGGACCGATCACGCGTGCGCGGCCTCGCACTCGGCCTGCTCACACCAACAAAGCCCGACGTCGATTTAAGCGGTAACGTTGGAACGGGCTAAGGCGGGGGTGACGTCGCGTTGCTCCCGAGTTGTGGCGGGCGGGCACGGTGCAAACACGCCAATGCAACTCTTACCCTCAAGCCGCGCTTGGTACAGCGCCTCGTCCGCGTCGTGGTACATCCGGGAAAAATCGGTGTCCGCTCCATGTGAGGCGATCCCGATCGACACGGTGGGCTTAACTCCCGCGAGCGGCAGCCTTTGTTGCCGCAGTCTATCGAGGAGGCGCTCTGCCGTTTCTTTCGCGCAGTCAGTATCGCAGTCAGCGAAGAAGACCATGAACTCCCCCTCCCCGAGACGCGCGCAGATGTCTCCATCGTGGACGCTTTGGCGTACAGACTCCGCTGTGCACACCACGACCGCATCAGCGGCGCTAAGTCCTCGCATCGCGACGATCATCTTCAAGTGATCGATGGCGACGAGCAACATCGCATAGTTCGCAGCGTCACATGCGAGGGCTTTGTTCACCGCGTCCCGAGCGCCCCGCCGATTGAGCAGCCCCGTTAAATCATCACGAGTTGCTCCGTAATAGAGTTGCCGCATGCGGCGCTGAAGATCGCCGTAGTAAAGAGCCACTAGGAACCCGATGGCTAAGGCGACCATCAATGCTGCCACCAGACTCCCGATCTCGATCTTACGGAAACGCGCCTCCTCCGCCAGGTAGTATGCCAAATCGAAATCGACGCCGACAAAGCCGCTATAGGCCCCGTGGCTGTCATAGATCGGCACGTGCGAGGTGAGGAAGTAACCGTAGTCGTCGTGCTCGTAGGTGGGCGTCACATAGGTTTTGCCCGCTGCAATCTGATCGAGCCAGCCATCTTCGTACTTTTTTTGCAGCTTGAACGGCTCCATGTAGCCCGATGCGCGCAGATGATTCTTGGTGCGCAGGTCGCCAGATGTGGCCGTATCGAGAACGAAGTAGGGGGAATGGTCTCGATCGACCATCGTATACACATAGAACAGGTCTGAGTTCGCCGAGTGAAATCGCACCAAAGGCTTCAGCGCCGTTGCGTAGAGCTCAGGGCTGTAGTTGGCAGGATCGAGCAATCGACGATGAAGATCTCCATCGACGACGCTGGCTGCGAGCTGACCGATCTGTCCCACATGCGAACGAAGGACTTCCCATCGCGCCTGTTTCGACAGCCATTGTGGGATGGCCACAATGGACACGAGAACGATGGCCGCTACCACGCTGGCGATGACGAAGACATCGCGTCGGAATTGACGTGAAGGCGCCCTCGTTTGGCGTTCCAGGCCTGCAAACATACTCTCGGCTCACGCGATGGAGCTAGGGGGCAGACACCCTAGGCATCAAGATTGGAGCCAATTGGCTATTTTAAAGTTCGGCAACGCCAACAACAGTCGTGCAGGGTGAACAAAGCGTTAGCGCAGGTGGCGCCTTTCCCCCATTTGCCCGCTTTGGGTCACGAACGGACATCGGAAGCGCGCTCATTAGCAGACGCTGGAGCGCAGACCAGGGATAACCGCTTCACTCCTGAGAGCAGACATGCTCAGCATCGAAATCGATGTCCGCTAAGTGCCATAAGCCGACATGCTCGATGCGGCGTCAAAACCGCGCGTGCTCTAAGACTGACCCTCGCAAAATCGACTGCCCCCTCGCAAAATCCGAGTTGTTGCCATCAGGCAGACCTAATTTGACCCGTAGAAACGCGCGAGTGTTTTGGGGAGGGCTACATGAAGAGAGAATTGATAAGGCTGAGTCTTGGCCTTCTCGTTGGAACTGCTCTTTCATCGGTGGCCGCCGCCCAGCAAACGACCGGCGTTCCCGGAGCGCCGGATGCGACCAGCACCATCGACGGACGACAGATCCCGCCGCCTCCTGCCGCTTTCGGTGGCACGATCAACCTCGATGCCACCAACTCCACTCCCTACTGGCAGCCCACGGTGGTGCCGCCGAAGGGCGCTCCCAACATCCTCCTGATCATCACCGATGACGTAGGCTTCGCAGCACCGAGCACCTTCGGCGGCGTCATTCCAACGCCAACGCTCGATCGCATCGCCAGCATGGGCCTGCGCTACACGCAGTTCCACACCACCTCGCTGTGTTCACCCACCCGTGCGGCGCTTATCACCGGGCGCAATCACCACTCGGTGGGCTTCGGCGTAATCGGCGAGGCTTCGACCGGCTATCCCGGCTACAACAGCATCATCACCAAGGACAAGGCGACCATCGGCCGGATCCTCGAGGCGAACGGTTACGCGACCTCCTGGTTTGGCAAAAATCACAACACGCCATCCTTCGTAGCGAGTCAGGCAGGTCCCTTCGATCAATGGCCCATAGGCATGGGCTTCGAATATTTCTACGGCTTCAACGGCGGCGAGACCAATCAGTGGCAACCTGATCTCTACCGCAACACCACGCGCATTTATCCCTATGTCGGCCATCCGAATTACAACCTTACGACCGACATGGCGGACGACGCCATCTCCTATCTCAATCAACTCAACGAACTCGATCCAAAGAAGCCATTCCTTCTCTATTACGCGCCGGGCGGCACGCACGCACCTCATCATCCGACACCGGAGTGGATCGAGAAATTCAAGGGCAAGTTCAGCATGGGCTGGAATGCCCTGCGCGAGCAGATATTCGCCAATCAGAAAAAGCTCGGCGTCATCCCGCAGGACGCGCAACTGACACCGTGGCCCTCCGACATCCTGAAGAACTGGGACGATCTAAATCCCGTCGAGAAGAAGCTCTTCGAGCGGCAGATGGAGGTCTATGCAGCCTACCTCGCCTACACCGACCATGAGATTGGTCGCGTGGTGCAGGCCATCGAAGACATGGGCAAGCTCGACAACACGCTGATCATCTACATCAGCGGCGACAATGGCAGCAGTGCCGAAGGCTCGCCCGTCGGGACGCCCAACGAGATGACTTTCTTCAACGGTATAGAGGTGCCTGTTGCCGACCAGATGAAGTTCTACGATGCCTGGGGCTCGCCGCTCACCTATCCCCACATGGCGGTTGGTTGGACCTGGGCGATGAGCACGCCCTACAAGTGGACCAAGCAGATACCCTCCTACTTTGGCGGCATTCGCAACGGCATGGCCATCGCGTGGCCCGGCCACATCAAAGATGCGGGTGGGATTCGCAATCAGTTCCACCACGTGATCGACATCGTCCCGACCATCCTCGAGGCGACAGGCATCCCCGCGCCGCAGCAGGTCGACGGCATCACTCAAACGCCGATCGAAGGTGTCAGCATGGCCTACACTTTCGACAAAACGAACGCTAACGTGCCATCAACGCATAAGACTCAGTATTTCGAGATGTTTGGCAATCGGGCGCTGTATCACGATGGCTGGATCGCTTCGACTGTGCCCTATCGCGAACCGTGGAACGGTACCGCGCCGGCGCCAAAGGACATCGTGAACGGCATCAAGTGGGAGTTATTCGATCTCACCAAGGACTGGACTCAGAATAATGACGTTTCAGCTAGCAACCCGGAGAAGCTGAAGGAGCTGCAAGACCTGTTCTGGGTCGAGGCCGCCAAGTATCAGGTCTTGCCGCTCGACGCCTCGGCGCTGACTCGCTTCATTCTGCCCCGTCCCAGCATTGTGGCTGGCCGCGATGAGTTCACCTACACCAAGCCGATTGTTGGCGTGCCGCTAGGGACGGCGCCGAGCATTCTCAACAAGTCCTTCACGATCACCGCCGATATCGATGTGCCTGCTGGCGGCGGCGACGGCATGCTGGTCACCGCGGGCGGCCGCTTCGGCGGGTGGGGGTTCTACCTGCTGAAGGGTAAGCCGGTATTCGTCTACGACCTGCTCGACCTCGCACGGCCAAAGGTCGAGGCGGAAGCAGCCCTGACGCCGGGTAAACATAAGGTGGAGTTCGCCTTCAAATATGATGGTCCGGGCCTCGGCAAGGGCGGGACTGGCACCATCACGGTTGACGGCGTCGAGGCTGGACGCGGGACGTTTCCTCACACCATCCCGTTCGCACTTGAGGCCAGCGAGACATTCGACGTGGGCTCCGACACCGGTACCGGCGTGAACGACGCAGATTACCAGACGCCATTCGCATTCGACGGCAAGCTCAACAATCTGACGCTCAAAATATTGCCCGCAGGCTGAGGACCCGGCAATGGCTTGCGTGCAAGCTCTGTCATTGGAGATGTCCGCTTCGGGTCATTAGCGGACATTGGGGCGCGGAACAGAGATGTCCGCTTCACCACCTAAAGCGGACATGCTCAGCGTTCGCATTAATGTCTGCAGAGTGCCATTATCGGAAGTCGGTAAGAGCCGAACGCCGAGTGGTCCAGTTATCCGCGATTAAGCTGACGAGGATCGTCGCCGAGATCCACGTAATCGATGCCCAGCGGACCGATGGCCGTTACTTGGGTAATATACTCACCAGACTTTGCCCAGTGGAAATGGGACGTGTTGCCCGGCAGAACGACGACGCTACCGGGCGGATAAGCCTCTACCTTATCGCCGTCGAACTTGTCGCCGAGACCGATGTAGAAAATGCCCGACAGGACCGTGTAGACACGGTCCTCCGGGTGCTTGTGAGGCATGAGTTTCACGCCGGATGGCACTTTTACCCTTATTGTGTAAGGGCCCGGCGCCGAGGGCTGACCGACAACGACAGCGAGGCGGACCGAAGGTGGGAATGCAGGAAACGGCTTCCAGTCGACATCCTCGGGCAGGATCGATCTGAACACGGTTTGCCCTGGCTGATGGGTTCGAACCATGCGCTCCTATCTGCGGCGAGACGGCGAACTCGGTCAAACTCTAGCAGCGACCTAATCCGGGTAGGCTCCGCCAAAATCACTCCGCTGCTTCGGAATAGGCCATCACCTCTCGCAAACGGCCAGTGTCCACGTCGAAGACGAAACCTCGCACCGGGACATCCTTTGCAATCCACGGATGCGACCTGACCATTTTGATCTGCTCCTTAGTTTGCTGCTCCGGGTCCTTGAAGGCAAAGAAGCGCATCGGGGCGGGCGTTGCATTTCCTGTCAGCTTCGAGAATTTGGCGTTCAACTCGGCATCGGTAAAGGTCGCAAATCCGCATCCAGTGTGATTAAGGATCATGATCTCTTTAGAGCCAAGCACGCGCGTTGAGACGATTAGCTCTGCCAGAACGTCCTCGGTAACGGCAGGCCCTCCAGTTCGGATCACGTCAATGTCGGCGCGCTTCAATCCGAGAATCCCGGGAAGGTCTGAGAGCCGAGGATCCATGCAAGTCACGACCACAATTTTCGGCTTGGGAGGTCCCGCCCCCCACTTCGGGTCATACGTCTTGGCATATTGTTCGTTTGCTTTCAGCGCTTGGTCGATAACGCTCATGGCTTCCTCCATCTCGGTCGTCCGCGCGTGACAGATAGAGACGCGCGGAGGGGTCCAACCATCCGCACGAGGAAAGCGACAACTCAGAGCAACCCCAACCACAGCGTCGGGAGACTAGGTGGGTCGGAGCGTTGAGGGCGCCCTCCTCCTGATGGTGCAGCTAAATCCCCGAAGGGGTTGCTAGACAAAAGGCAATTCGCCGCAGTTGCTCACCAGGGTTGTGCTAGTGGGCAATCAACCTTAGCCGTCACGGACAAATCCGCTTCGATCCCCACAAATCCGCTTTGATGGCATTCCGCTCCTAACTAACGCCGAGCGAATTAAAGTCATTGGAGGACAAGAGTTATGTCCGCTTTGGGTCATAAACAGACATCGCGCGATGCCCGCGTCACGTCCGGTTTACCCCGAATAGCAGACATTCGGTGGAGAAGCTTGCTTGTCCGTTTTTGCCAAAAGCGGACCAACCAAAAGCCGTCCCAAGCTCATCCAATAGGACTCGCCAAGGTCCTTCTCACCACTGTCCCCACTGCTTTCTAGGACCGGGTCCGGCGCAGCACGGCTACGTCAGGAAGGCATAAGCAAGCAGCAAGACGTACGCTGTGACCGCGAGGCTCGCATGCACGCCGATCAGGAAGCTGATACTGCGGGTAGCCCTGCGTCCGAAAAGCGCAATCCCGGTTCCCACCAGAGCGGCTAGTGCCGCGAGTATTGCTGCCGCCGGCCCGAATGAAGCCGTGCCATACCGGTCGCCCATGCCGGTGCCATTAACGAGCGTAAAGATAAGGACGGACAGACCGGACAGTCCTAGAAGCCCATGGACAGCTCCGATAGTGCGGGACGGCAGGCACCTGTCACCAAGAACGCGGATGCCGATGGCAACGCCGATCAGCACCGCGAGAGAGAGCAACGCAAGCGCCAAGGAGAGCATCAGAACATTCTGATCAAGGCGACGGCGATAATGTGGCTACGTTCGCTCTGTGTCAGAAGCTGAGGTTTCATCAGCGTGGGTTTTGGTCCGCATCAGTCTGCCGCGGGCTCAATGCACTCATCGGTGTCGTTCTTCACGCTGTTGACGGCGCGGTGGACAGCGTAGGCCTCCATCAAAGCCGGATCATACGGCTTGAGCATCGCCTTAAGGTCATCGATGCTTGTTGTGGGACCGAGCCATCGGTCATAGTCCTCTGACATCAGCATCACGGGCATCCGATCATGGACGCCGCCAACAAGTGGGTTTGCCTCTCCAACGATCATTGCCGTGGATAGGATTTCCTCTCCGCCTAACCGTGCAAACTCCCAAATACCCGCGAAGGCGAAGGGTTCGAGGTCTTTACGCCGGAAGCGATAAGGCTGCTTGCCATCTTCGCGCTTCTGCCACTCGTAAAATCCCGTCGCCGGAATGAGACATCGCCGTTTAGCAAATGCTTCGCGAAACAGCGGCAATTTGTGCACCGTCTCTGCCCGCGCGTTGATATGAGGGACCTTGGGCTTCTCCTTCATCCAGAATGGGATCAGTCCCCAGCGCGCCATCACCACCTCGCGCTCGCCGTCGCGGGGGTCGATCCGTACAATCGGGATTTGGTCAGTGGGAGCGATATTGTAACGGAGGGGAAAATTTGACTTTGGCAGGCGTTGAGCTTTGAAGAGGCCGCGATAAGCGTCGCGAGCGATTAGGTTGTCGAACCGGCCACACATGCACCGAAAGATATGCAGCCGGATGAGAAAACCAAGTCGATGCAAATGAGGCGGACTCCTTTGCGCCGGTCAATGTCCGCTCTGGAGCACCTTGCGCTCTCAGGTCAAAGGTCGCGCCTCGTCAACTACGGTCAGAAGCGGAAGTGCGGCATCACTGGAACCCGACCGGATCAATTATTCCGCTGGGGCATCCCGGATCTGTTGCGGCAGAAGCCTTGATAAGGTCAGCGAGCTTATTGCTGTCCCCTGGCTGAGCGACCAGACCAATGGTGATCTCGGTGATAAGCCGACGAGAACCGTCTCGTTTGCAAGATAGCCGGACCCGCTCCCCAGCGCCTGAGCCGAAAACTGTGTCGAAGGTTGTCCTGACTTCGCCAACCGTTATTTCCTTGCCGATATTGGACGCAAATAGCGTCTGAACGGCTGAGCCGTTGACCTCATCGAGGAGGGACAGGGCCTCGTGGAAATAGGTCTCGGGATCGCCACGACCATAGCAGGTGCCGTGCCTGATCCATTCATGGCGGTCAAGAAATGACTGCGTGCCGGGCATGGCGATGACAAGGTGTGCCCGCGTAGCCGCATCCAGATCGACTTCGGGGAGCGCCTGCCAATCACGTTTCCTATCGGTGTCGATCAAGGCTTGGCTAACGTTGCAATACTGTCTTCTGCGTGGCTGCGGCCAAAGACCGTGTAGCGTGAAGTGGGTGGCATCAAAGTGATCCAGGGTCTGGTTTGCGCATTCAGCCTTCCCTGCGTGCCCCTCACAGAAACCAGGTTCCCAGCCGAGAGATAGAACGGCCTCAGCGGGGCGTCCATCAGAAGGCCCGCCACTAGCGCCCGAGTTCGGCAAGTTCTCACTAGCTCCCTGGTCATTGTAGCTCCCACAATCGACGCTCACCCAACGCTCGGCCGGCTCGGCACCTTCAATGCGAACCCGGTAATGGCTCGCCTCCGGCGCGTTCTTCGCCAGCAGCGGATAGGAGTGGCCCGGCACGATTTTAATACCGCCCGGATTGGTCGCCTTCCTGAAAGACTGAAATGCGGGGCAATCTTTCGTCGCCAGGAACGAGCCGCTCATCACCACGTCTGCCGACATTGCCGTCGATGCGGCGAGCCAGCCAGCAACTGCAATCGCCCAGACTTTTCGCGATTTCATTGCGTACCGCGCGAAGATCACCTCTCGTTTCCTATTTTTTCTCTTGGTGCATTGGTCATTAGGTTCCTCTCCGATTTCCGCCCGCCCTTCCCACAGCTTGATCCGCAGTCTATCGGATCTGTCAACCGGTACTCCCTGACTTCTGCCTTTGGGAAAAACCAGCCGGCCCTCTCGCACTGACACATGTCTCAGAAGTGTCAGGCGCGGAACACGGAGTTGATCACCCGCAAGGTCTCTCAAACATGCTTCACCTTGGTCCGACAAGCCTCATCACGAAGTTCGGCTATTTGGCAATCGCGGCGATTGTCGGCTTGGAGAGCGTCGGTCTTCCACTACCCGGCGAGGCAACACTTATCGCCGCAGCGGTCTATGCGGGTACGACCCAGCGGCTGAACATCTGGTTGGTAATCGCGTGCGCCTCTCTAGGCGCGATCGTGGGAGACAACTTGGGCTTCTGGATTGGTCGAGAACTCGGCTTTCGACTGCTGATACGCTGGGGAAGTTACGTAGGGCTCACGCAGAGCCGGATCAAAGTCGGTCAATATCTGTTTCAGCTGCATGGCGGGAAGATCGTCTTTTTCGGCCGCTTCTTTGCGGTGTTGCGGATCTGGGCGGCCCTTTTGGCTGGTGTCAACCAAATGGCGTGGCCCAAGTTTCTTCTGTTCAACGCCGGCGGGGCAGTTCTTTGGGCCGCAATATATGGCCTCGGCGCTTACTACCTTGGGCATGCGCTAGAGAGTTTCACAAGGCCTGCGGCAATAGTCCTCGGGATAGTTGGCCTGTTGGCCCTGATTGCGCTGTTAGTTTTTACTAAGCGACACGAAGCCGAACTCGTTGCTCGGGCGGAAGCCGCATTGCCGGGACCAGTAAGGCAACGCAGGCGGAAGCGTCGAAGCGTTGAAAAATAGGTCCCTCAGAAATCTCTGTCAGAACTTGTAGCCTTGAGCCTTTCGATATCGATGCGCGGTCAAGGTCTTAGTCACATTCGCTGCCGACAGGGCGCGCTGATGTCTGCTTTGGTCATAGCCGACATCACGGCCCGTTCGCGTCACCCCCGATAGCGGACATTCGTCGGTGCAGGTGAGATGTCCGCTAAGTGCCACAAGCGGACTCATACACTGCAACATGTGCATACCCCATTGCCCTCCAAAATAGCTAAACCGAGCAGGTTCACGGAAAACCAGTCATTTGCCGTGAACCTGAGATATCGAGGTCGCGCGGGCGCGGGAGATCGACCGGCTTGCTCAGCACGATGCGTCCTGGCCGCGCGCTCGTGCGCGTGCGGAGCCCATTGCCGCCAAATTCCCAGGGGGCCCCCGTCCTTTCCGTAGAAAGTGTCAAGCGGGCCACCCTGGGCCCACGGATGCGGACCGCCACGGTCAGGAATTTGATCAATGAGGGCCGCGAGGTTTTTTAAGATTCATGCAACGTAGCTGAGACACGCGTCCACACGCCTTCCAATAGCGCAGGCACCCACTTTTCGGCGGGACAGCGGCTCCAACTCTGACTGAGGAAGACGAGGTCACGATTCGCTGCGCCTTTGCTCGCGCTTCCCAGCCCAAGGATGAAGAGCGAGCCTCTTCTAAAGGGACAACCGCCGACCTCGCCGGAGGTTTTCGCCTGGCGTACAACGGTGGTTGGTGCAAAGAGGCATTCGTCCACGGCAGCATCCGTCGTTATTGAAGATCGAAGCGCTGGGTCGGCAGCAAGTTGCCGCATTTTATGCAGGCCATCAACAATGAGCTGCGGAGCTGCAATTATCGCGTTAACGGCAGCCAGATCGCCATTCACCATGGAAGCAAGAAGAGTTTTGGCCCGCTCCAGCCTGCCGCTGATGCGCCAGCCCAGCATTTTCGTGACACTGGAAGAGCTTGCAGCCTCAAGCACCATACAGGCCGCTGCCCAACTCTCCTCAGTGGCCGTGAACGTTTCCACGAACAATCTTCCTACGCTCTGCTGCACAAGCAGACCGAGCTTCTCCGCAGTTCCGATCCCTCTGACCCATTCGGCCAGGGGCTCCAATTGAGCGGGTCCGTGTTTCACCTCGTCGGCCTTGACGTTTAGTCTCGACCACAGTTCGTCTTGCGCGGCGGCGCGGCTGGGGTTGGTGCGCGGCAGCATAGTTGGGAATAATCTGCCGTTGAGCGAGAAAATACGGAGCATTTTCCGGAGACGCTGCACGTTGCGAACAGGACCATGTCCTATGAAGTCCCGGTCGAACCTTGAATTGTTTGAAATTGTCCGGATCTCTGCCGGATCCGTGACGACGACAATGTCAGTGATACCGGGAAAATACGTGCGTTTCATGCTGTGATCACTCATCCTATGCGCCGAGTCTCCTGTGCGTGTGCGGCACCTTTTCAGGCCGATGTGCGGAGCGATCTGAAGCCCGCGCGAAGCTCTTCGGCAAAGAGCATCGGTTGTTCCCAGGCGGCGAAATGCCCGCCTCTCTCGAGCTTGTTGTAATAGATGAGTTTCGGATACGCCCGCTCTGCCCAACTCCGCGGAGCTGGATACAGCTCGTCAGGAAACACGCTCACGGCAACCGGGATGGAGACGCCTTTGACACCGAAGAATGAAATCTTGTTCTCCAAACACTCCCAATAGAGGCGCGCCCCGGAAATAAACGTGTTCGTCAACCACGTAAGCGTGACGTTGTCGAGGACATCATCCCGCGTCAGCCCTTCGGGCTGCCCGTCAAAGGAGCGTGAGATCATTGCCAAGCTACGCGCGTCGTGATCGAGAAAGTAACCGGCTATGCCGACGGGAGAGTCTGCAATCCCGTAAAGCGTCTGCGGGCGCAACCCCATCTGGTAGCCGTAGCCGATGCCCTTCGCATATACGAAGGCTAGGCGCTCGTACGCGAGTTTCTCGTCGGCGGAGAGACCGGACGGCGCCGGAGCGCCCGCAAGGGCAGCCTTGTCAATGTCGGCTGAAAACACGCCTGGCATATTGGTGTGGATGCCGAGCAGTTCCGGATGCCCCTGTGTAGCCATCACGTCGGTGATAATCGCGCCCCAATCGCCGCCTTGTGCCACGAACTTCGTGTATCCAAGGCGCCTCATCAGCACGACCCACGCACGCGCGATGTGGGCAGGGTCCCAGCCTGTAGTGGTCGGTTTGCCCGAAAACCCGTAGCCTGGCATCGACGGAATCACTACGTCGAAGGCATCCGCCGCGCTGGCGCCATGTGCCGTCGGATTGGCCAGCGGATCGACAATCTTCAGCTGCTCGATGATCGAGCCGGGCCAGCCGTGCGTCACGATGAGCGGCAACGCGCTCTCATGCTTCGAACGAACGTGAATGAAGTGGATGTCCAGCCCATCGATCTCAGTCATGAAATTCGGCAGGGCGTTCAGTCTCGCCTCGACCTTGCGCCAGTCGTACTCTGTCTCCCAATAGTGCGCGAGCGCCTGGATCGTCGCGAGCTGTACTCCTTGGGATGCATCGGTAACCGTTTCTCGTTCAGGCCACTTTGTCGCGTTTATGCGCCTGCGCAATTCGGCGAGTTCTGCTTCCGGTACGTTGTTGCGGAAGGGACGGACTGTGCTGCCTTCTGATGCTGCGGCCGAACGTGCGGCCGACGAAGATCCTGCGGACATAATCGTTCTCCTTAAAAAGCGAGATTGGACATCGCTCCCCCTTGAGCCGAAAGCGGCCGGCCAATTCTGCCACTGCAACAGCGCGCCGAGCAATGCGCCGCAAATGAAGTAACGCTCATTTACTCGAACAACTTTTCGAAATGGAAACAGGACGTTGTTCAACAATATTCTGAAACTCAGAACGCGTACGATAAATCTCGCGCCACACGAGGCACAGCACGCGAACGTCCGCTTCGGGTCATTAGCGGACATGCTGACAAGTCCGCGCCATGTCCGCTTTAGCCCCGATAACGGACGTTGGGCGGCACATCCAAGTCAGCATTTGGCTGTCAGTTTATGAGTTCACGCCCTAGATAAAGCGGGGCTCGGTGCGCGCAGCAATCTCGCGGGCAAGCCTTACTCTGTCACTTATGGCGCCACACATTAGCGCGAGCAGTCAATTGGGAGCGGGGTCGAGTGAAACTTGGTTTCTCTATCAGCCGGCGTGGGCCCGCCCGCCCCAAGCGAACGCGGTCCGCGCCGGTTAGGCCCGGCGCTGAAACCGCTCAAGGCTTCGCGGCGGCTGCCTCCGCCCATGGCACTGAACGGCCCGTCACCATTGTTACGGACGGCAGTTCGACGATGGCCGATCTAATCTCAATCACGTTTACTGACCCTGCGGCTTCCTCTTCTCCTATTTCATAGTTTGCTTCCGATAAGACGCCTTCTCGGATGCGGGGGCTCCTCTATTGCAATTTCGTGCGGGCGCATAAGACGCCGCCACGACGCCCGCGATGGCAGCTGGAGTCACGAAGCGGCTTTGGGAGATGGGCGACGTCGTTGACGTTTTGGAGGCGTGGGAGTCGCTGGGTCAATTGTGCACTGGCGACCATGCTCCTTTGCGTGGCACCGCATGATGGTGTGAAGTTGATTCTCTACGAGTATCTCTAAACGCTCGTAGTTTCCTTCTATCTCGTCGGTGACGAATGAAAGTGTGATTGCATAGGCTCCTTCATCGCGGGTACGGACTCGAAATCCCATCACATGATGCGTGCCTTTGTTGTAGTCGCGGTTGACGACCGCATGGCACCAGTCCGCATGGTCTATGTAGTAGACCGGCTCGGGCAAGTTGCCAGTCTTGACGAATTGGCGCGCACGTCCTGTCACTGCGGGCTTCGCTGCACGGTCGCCCTTACAGCCGAAGATAACCTCGCTCGCTCGGAAATTGGCTAATGCCTGTAAGCCGATTTCTATTTCGACCGTTTTATCGGAAGGGAGCACAAGCCTTTGCACATGATGGGGCTCAATATCGCTGTCAGGATTTTGACGAATTGTGAAATGCGCTTTGACAGGCTTCTTTAAACGACGCGTTCGCAGATAAGGCCTGATCCACTCCAAATGAATCACTAGCAGTAGGACAACTATAGAGGCGACCGAGCCCCAAAAGGCTATTGATCGCTCGCTAAAGAATGAAACGACCATGCCCCAGATCGCGCACACGGCTAACAGTACCTTCAGACTGACCAACTGTCGCGCCGGTAGTGAACGGCGCGGCAGAAACGGCGGAAACGACGTTCCGCTAGCCATGTGGATCGCCTATCTCCAATTCAGACTTGGAGGTCCGCGACATGCATGAAGCATATCAGCCGATTATCGATGATGGGCGAGGGCGCTTTCCCGAGGACTTGCGCGTGAAGGCTCCCCGAGGAGCGAGGGCGGCTATTGCGGCGGCTGCCGAGTTGAAGCACACGTCTCATTCAGAGTACGTGCGCCAGGCGCTGCTTCGATGTCTTGAAGCCGATGGTGTAAAGCTTCGACGCGGGGTGGTCGAATTCACACGTTCCGTTCCTCAGCACGCAGCGCGATAAAGTCAATCGACAATGAAAAAATTGAAATTAGCGCCCGGTGAAATTACACCGGGAAAACACCGAAACTTGCGCGAACCCTGGAAACCCGGCGAGAGCGGTAATCCGGCAGGTCGGCCGCGAGGATCACGCCACAAGTTGAGCGAGGTTTTTCTCGGCGAAGTTTGCACGGCTTGGCAAGAGCAGGGGCGTGCAGCAATTGACGCAATGATTGCGAAAAACCCCGCGGATTTCGTCAGGGTCGTCGCCTCTTTAGTGCCGAGACAATTCGACCTGTCACCGCAGGATCCTTACGGTGACATAGGCGACGACGAATTGGAAGAAATTCTGACCGTCCTTCGATCAGCAATTGCCGAACGCAAAGCTGCTCTTGATGACAGTGCAGCAGGAGATGGTCAGCCCTTGGTCGACAAGAAGCCAAACAAGATAAATTAGAAGCAGGATGCTGCTCTGCGGCCGAGAGCAACAACCTCTGGCCTAGTCTCACTCAAGCGCTTCCTTCCTTCGCACCGTCCGTCACGCTCACGCTTCCGCTTGCGAGCCGATGCCAGCTTTGCAACGGCACTTGCCTTGCCTTGCCTTGCCTGGCCGTGGTCGGTCTCGTCGAGAGCCCCGGGGAAGGGAATCAAGCCAAATCAGAGGATCAACCACATGCAAAGCAAGCTACTCATGCACCTCAGTCCCCGATGCCGAGCGCGGACGAGGAAGGGTAGCGAGTGCCAGTCACCAGCAATGCCGAACGGTCGTTGCCGGATGCCACGGCGGAGCGTCACCAGGCGCACCTAAAGGCAATCGCAACGCTTGGAAGCATGGCCACTACTCCGCGGAATCAATCGCGCTGAGAAGGCTCATCCGGCGACTATTGTCAGATGCGGCAGAGCTCGTGGAGCGGTGCTAGGCCTCGCTAGACAATCGGCGGGGCAACATCCAGATCCCAAGGTTGAGGCGGAAGCGCACCATTGCCATGGGAGAACTCCGTTGGAAGACGGGCTGGGTGATTGCTGACCCACCGGCAATCCGCTCTTGGCGAAATGCTTCATAGGCGCAGGCATTTCTGTCGCTTCCTCTTTGATGACCTCAGGTCTTTCGCGGAGGGCATCGCGCATTGTGCTATCGAAACGATGGAGCTGGGTGACGATGTTTTTAGCGAGGTCAATGTAGCTTCGATGCAACGTTGCAACCCTCCGTCTTAACTCCTCCTGCCCAGTTTTTGCCGCCGCCAATTGATTTCGAAGATTGGTTCGGTCCGCAATTAGTGTTTGAACAGCAGCCGCTCCGGCGACTGCCGCGGTTTCGAGCTCTTCGTCGGAGTGCGCGTCGCCGACGTTGATGTATCCCTCAGTCATTTCCCGTATCTCCCGTTACGCATTTACTTCCCCCCGACCCCGAACAAATTTGGCGCTTAACCGCACCGAAATTATGGCGAGTCCCTCCGCTGACCCTAAGAGCGGCATGGTTCATTCATGGAGTCGCTTATCCGAAAAGCTGCAACGATTTCTGTTGGTTCCTGAGCTGTCTAATAGCAGCCGTATTTCGATCCGTCTTTTTTCTCCAAAAGATCGCCACTTCGCCGCCACCCGACCACGCCGTCCACACGAAAATGATTAATTATCATCCAGAGGGACGCCAACAACTAAATCAAGAGCAAGGGGGATGCGCGATGACACTCCGCAGCCATAAGGGAGTATTTTGGTCAATTTCCGAGCGTGCCCAGTTCGGATTCTCTAACCACCAGACAATTCACGATGGCGATTTCGGTCATCACCAAACGCCTTCTCCCAGTGGCGGACTTCAGCTCCGCTCCATCGACGGCACCGGCAACAACCTAGCGGACCCGGCGCTAAATTCAGCCGGCACCGACTTCGCTCGCATCGGCGGCGCGGACAACGCCCACTTTGTCAACGATGACGGGCACACGCCAATTTTAGATGGGCCTAACCCGAGAGACATCAGCAACATCGTGGTGGCCAGCAATGAGGACGCGCCCAATCCCGAGGGCCTCTCAGGATTTATGTACGTGTGGGGTCAGTTCGTCGACCATGACCTGGATCGCATGGATCAATCAACGGACCCGGCCCAAGCAATCAACGTCATCTCTCCAGCGGAAGGTCTGACAATCCCAGTATCTCGTGTGATAACTGATCCGGCTACTGGCACACCTGACAATCCCGCTGCCGCTATCAACAACATCACTGGTTGGCTTGACGGCTCGATGGTGTATGGCTCGGACGCTGCGACAGCAAATAGCCTCCGTGGCTCGGGCGGTCACTTGTTGACCTCGCCGGGGGGAAATCTGCCAATCGACCCTGCCACTGGTATGTTCATGGCTGGTGACGTGCGTGCTGCGGAGAACCCAGACCTCACAGCGATGCAGACCCTGTTCGTCCGCGAGCACAACTATCAGGTCGATCAGTTAGCTCAGCAACACCCAGATTGGACCAGCGATCAACTCTATCAAAATGCCAAGGCGATAGTGACGGCGGAGATCGCCAACATAACTTACAACGAGTTCCTGCCGCACCTGCTTGGACCCGATGCCATCCCGGACTACCAAGGCTACGATCCCAATGTGAACCCAACAATCACCGAAGAATTTGCCGGTGCTGCATATCGCTTCGGTCACTCCATCGTGTCGGGTGAGCTAGGGCAGATCAACGAACAGGGTGTGGAGACAAACTCTCAGGATTTAGCAAGTGCATTCTTTGAGCCAGCATCCACGTTCGTAAATGAGGGAGGCGCTGACTCGCTCCTGCGAAGCCTTGCTGCTGATGTGCATCCTGCTCTCGATGTTCATATCGTTGATCAGCTGCGCAATTTCCTAGCTGATCCGCCGGATGCCATCGACTTAGCGGCGACCAACATCCAACGCGGGCACGACCTTGGCCTGGGCACTCTCAATGAGACGCGCGACGCCCTCGGACTGCCAACCTATCATTCCTTCGCCGACATAACCAGCGACCCAACTACGCAACAGGCATTGGCCACGGCGTTTGGCAATGTCGACAACGTCGATTTGTGGACTGGCGGGCTGGCTGAGGATCATGCTGCCGGCGCGGAGGTTGGAACGACGTTCCAAACCATCATCGCCGACCAATTCACCGCGCTACGTGACGGCGACCGGCTGTTCTTCGAGAACGAGGGGTTCGACCCGAAGACCCTGAAGGCGATTGAGGGCACTACGCTGTCCGACATCATAGTGCGGGATAGCAGTGTTAATCATCTGCAGGCCGACGCCTTTGTGGCAACGGACCGTCATACGGGGGTCGCCGGCGTCAACCCGGAGTCAGAGAACCCGAATTTACCGCAGCTAGTCATCGGAACACCTGGAGTGAAGGACACACTGATAGGTGGTCCAGCAGACGACACGCTGGTTGCCGCCGCAGGCGGCAAGCAGACGCTTATAGGTGACGGCGGTGCTGACACCTTTGTAATTCCCAAAGGAGCGCATCCGCGCTTCGCCGACTTCCAACCGGGCGTGGATCAGGTGCAGTTCGAAGGCAAGCAGCCCAGCACGCCCGTAGACCATCTGCAGTCACTGCTGGCTCACTATCATCAAGACCATCATCACGATCACGGCATGGACGAGATCACTCTGCTGGACCACTACTATCATCACGACTTTGGGTGATGCTGACTCTGGCACCTTGGCGGCGCTGCACTGACACTTCCAGAAGTGTTCAGGCTTGTTGGAGATCGCGCTAGTGCCACCTAAAAAGCGCGGGGCCGAATCGTTGGGTTGATTGTAGTTACGATTGTCGATTTCATCGCTGCGACGGGCGAGCTCGAAGCATGACCCTCGTCGCTCACGTGGCTCACGAACCGCTTGCTCGATCTTGCGGCCGCCGTGGCGCCGGCAGAGGTCAAGTACGAGCGGAATCGCCTTCACTCTCCTAGAGGGATATAATCTCTATCGGCGCTACGCATCAAACGCCTGCAAAACCTTCGCCCCGGTCACTCAGGCCGCGGCTTTTTCTGTGATCAATTCCGGCTGGCCAAACTGACAGAGGACGAGGCGCGCCAAGTTCATGCGTATGTTCAGTACTGTGTTGAAGTACCTCAATCTGATCTTCGTGCATACGACGGGCGATTATTCCCGACTCGAATAGGTGCTCCCCGCGCGAGGCCGTCGGCTTCGGTCGGCGCCCTTTTTGCTGGCCCTTTGGACTGGGCAGCAAGGGGGATAGCTATGGCGACGCTAACAGCAGAGAAAAGAAACGAGCTCAATCGATCCATCAATCCAAGCCGTTGGCCGAGAGTGGCTTAGTTGCAGAACGAGATGTAGCACCAGGAACCGCGCGGGCTGCGTATGGCGCATTGACGGAGCGCGATCCGCGTTGCCGTCGAACAGTAACCGGAGCTGCCCCAGCCGTAAGCATAGGGGCTCGACGCCTGGCAGTAGCAGGCGAACGCCGCCGAGGGCAGCACCGTTGATGCCAGAAGAGCGGCAGAGGCAATGAGCAATTTCGTCTTTGTCATGACTACACCCTGCAGATTTTGCGATCCTGGAGAAAACTTAATCCGTGCCTTTCCTGCCTGGGATTGGTCGCACGTCCCCATCGTGCTAAAAGATAGGCAGGAGCATACGCCAGAGGTGAGATACGATGTACAAGAATTCCTCGATGCTGAAAATTGGCTTATCTGTCGCAATGCTTTCGCTGGCTGCGGCTCCCGCGTTTTCTGAGGAGGGAGGCGGAGCCGAGGCGACCCCTCAGCAGATGCCCGACATCTGCAAGTCCCAAGCGGCGACCCTGAAGCTTTCAGCTTCGGCTGCCGACGCGTTCGTCCAGAAATGCACCACCGCCGCGTCAGCCAATCCCGCTGAGCGGAAGTCGTCGGAGAGGCTCGAAGGCACGAAGTAAGCTAGTCTGCGAAGGACACTGCCTGTCGAAGCTTCTATACGCTGCTCGGCGGCAATACGGACTATCCTCTAGTAATGGATGATCCGCTCCACGCCACTCTCCAGGACTTCGCTGCCGAGGGCTATAAGCACGTCGAGTGCTGCTGCCCGCGATGCCGCGTGATCGAGACTCCAACTGGCTGCCTGGGATCATGGGAATCACGATTCGATTTGCCTCTCGCCGGCTCGGTTGCGCTCTCAGGCATCAGTCGCCGCGGGTTAGGAACAACCATCGGAAACCTAACTCTTCCGGCCAATGGCTTTGAGTTTCTCAGTGATACCTTCGACGAGCTCGACTACCAGCGAGCGAAACTGTGGTTCGAGGCCGTTGAACGCGGCAGCAACCCGGTTTCCCTCGCGGCTGCCAGCGAGGATCCCGCATGGTGTTCTCTCATACGAGCTCTGGCCTTTGCCGGTCCCGGCCAGCAAATCAGTGACAGGAACCTGAAGCACATCTGCGATGGCTACGAGCCTGCCAGCGCCGATGCGATTGGTGCCTTTTTCGTATTTCTGTATCTGCTGGAAGGTGATCCCGAGCGGTTTAGCCAGATCGGTCTGCGAGATGTTGCGGGCAATGCGTGCCATCCGGACATTCTCCGCGACCATCAAGTCGTCATCGTTGCGTTGGCCCTTCGCCATGATGTAGCGCCTACCTCCTGCCATTCGCGAGCATGACAATTTAGTAACGCAGCTAACATGAACTCGCTTCACACAACAATTGAGGAGTTTGCCGCAGTCGGCTGCACCCTATCGAGTACTTCTGCTCACGGTGCCGAGTCATTAAACTCAGGCCAATAGAGCTAGCTTCCGAAAATCTCGATGGGGCTTACCCTCGATGCGCTCGCTCGCCGTCTTCGCTGCGTTGAATGCGGAGGTCCGCTGCAATCGGTCAAGCCGTGGCGACTGGCGGACGTGCTCGGGAAGCCGCAGGGGCGGAGAGGTTAAGCGCGCCTCGCGCTTCATTTCCGTCTCTCTCGCACAGCTCTCGCGATGGCGAAGTATAACAAAAGCGCACCGCCCGCTGCGGCCAACAGCCAGCCATAGAAAAGCAAGCTGGGGGATGCCAAGCCGAGCGCGTTCAATAGCGCCAGAGCCACGCACAAGACGAAAAGCGCACAGCTCCCTACTAGCAACTTCTTCGTGTCAGACATGGATCACCGACCGTATTTGTGGATCGTTTTCCGACGCCACTCCTCGACCGTGAGCCCGCCACGCGTGATGGGTACTAATAGCCCCGGCTTTGGCCCGGCTGCATTTGATAGGTGATCATCAGCAGCGCCATCAGGATGCCTGAGAACAGGCCGGCCAAGGTGCCAATCCAGACGGGGGATGTGAGCCCCGCCGCTTGATCAATTTCAACCGCGCCGGCGCTACCGGCTATCGAAGCGATGACTGCGTACAAGATTACGATGCCGGGAAGCACAGAGTTGCTGGGGCCCAATGCACCTTTGCTCACGAGGAAGTTGCGAACTAGTCCGGCAGCAATAGTGGCCAGGAACCCTGCTATTATCCCGAGGTATAGTGGATTGTGGATTACGCCGCCAAGGCCTAACCCCACCAGAGCGCCCACGACAGCTCCGACCAAAAGAACGACGATCAAGTTTGCAGATGTCACGTCCCCCTCCCTCTTTTCAAGGTCAACATAAGTAAAAGAACTTATGGCCCTATTCAATCGCCATGCCCCCACTTCCGGATCGTCTTCCAGCGATATTCCTCGGGCGTAAGTCCGCCCCGCATTGCCGTGAGCTCAGCTTCAGTGAATGGCACTCTCCCACCGCCACGTTGGCTTGGGATCTCGATGATAGTCGCACTCATGCGTACTCTGCGTCGAGGCTCTGGCTTGATCTCGATGAAGCGGGGTTCGGCGCGAGCAGCAATCTCGCGGGCAAGTTTTACTCCGTCACTCTTGGGGAACGCGACTTACTTAAGCGGCGCTTCTCGGTAGCGGCCCTCATCCTGTCGCGGGCTGACCGATACCAGCGTCGGATCGCGGGACCGAAGATCGCGATCAGCACCAACACGATTGCAGAAACGATCAGTCCTGTTTTCATCGGTTTGTTTCCAGATCACGACTCGGCTACTCACATCAAACCGAGTACTTCCGCCGCAGGCCTCTGCTATACGTCGTCAGAACAAGGAGGCGATTGTGATGAGAAAAATCTACGTTTCTGACGGCGGCAACGACAAGGACGATGGGCTCACCGCAAAAACACCAATTCGTTCTTGGCAGCGCTTCATCCAACTTTGTGAAGGCAATGACGAAGTCATTATTATGGGCAACCCCGACACTGGGAGGATGAGAACTCATTGCTGAGATCGATAAGAAAGGTCGCATCGCTCAAGGCGAGGTCGCTCCGACGGTCTCTTAGCGGCGCTGCCTCGTCAGCGGGCTATGGCAGTATACCTCGGATCACTATCCAAGCGCACGGTAGATACTCGCCTTACTCAATTCCATCTGGAGCATGATCTCGGGCACGGTCTTGCCCGCGTTCCTAAGGCTTCGAATCTCTGACACCTTCTCGGTTGTGAGTTCCCGCTTGCGCCCGAACTTCACGCCTCGGTTCTTTGCTTGAGCAATGCCGTCCATCTGCCGCTCGCGGCGAATGTCATTCTCGAACTCTGCAATCAGCGCGAGAATGCCCATTACGAGTTTGCCAGTGCGCGATGTCGTATCGATCGATGGGTCATCAATGACTTCTAAAGGATACTCCCTTGTCGGCGAGCTCCGAGACGATGCGATAGAGGTCGGAGGTCGAACGGGCTAACCGATCGATCTTCGTGACGAGAAGAGTGTCACCGTCACGAAGGTATTCGAGGCAGCGTTTGAGTTCAGGCCGGCCCGCGTCGAACTCCCGAACGTTTCTCCTTAAAGACCTTGTCGCAGCCTGCGGCCTCGAGCTTCTCGAGCTGGACGCTTAGATCCTGGCCAGTGCTGCTGACCCTGGCATACCCCACGACGGTCATGGCGGTACCCTTTCCCCTCAGAGGTTCTGAGAACAGCATTGAGAACCATGAAAAGGAACGCGTCAAGCGATGGTTTCAGAATGTGTACGTTATGAGGCGCACTAGCCATACGATGATCTATTCCACACGGCTGTTTTTCAGTGAGTTGGCAGGGGTTAGAATCGAATCGCGCGGCTAGGGTAGCTCCCGAACATCGACTTCCGCAGTCGGCTGCTGCACGACCTTCCTTTGCGGGCACCAGCGGAGGTGCAAACGTGCTGAGACCTACCAATCAGTCGATCAGGCCCTTTACCGACGATGAATTGGATGAGATCGGCAAAACGCTCCCAGATGGCGTGAGTTCACATCGCCTGGCACTTTTGCCTTCCATTTTGCGCGAGTGGGCGAGCACAAGTTTGCCAGACAATGCTTCAACTGAGGATCGGGTAACGACTAATCACCGCAGAAAGAAGCTTGAAACGGTCGAGAAGAGAGCTCGCGACCTACTCAAGGCAATCGAGTCTCTAGATGCAGACGGACTATTCTCAATTGTGCGAGCTGTCGCAGCTACTGAACGTCCGATGGTGCGACAGGCGGATTTGCAAGAAGCCAAAAGTCAGCTCGCCGAGGCGAGGAATTTCCTGAATAGGCTTGTTTCAGCTGTGCCCAGTGCAAGCTGGCCGCGGTCTGACCGGGGACAGCCTCGCAATATCCCTGCCTACCTCGTGATGATGGACATCGCTGGTATCTTTGAATGGGCAACCGGTCGCGAGGCATCGAGAGTGACCGACCGAGATAGCGGGCAAGAGACTGGCGATTTTTATCGTTTTGCCGCTCGAGTCTGGCATTCCGTCTTCGGCACCCACAAGGGTTTGTCTGCCGCTTTGAAAAATTGGGCCAAGTGGCGAAGCGAGTACGGTGATGTATCTGGCCTGATTGCGAACGTCGCGATACGACATCGTTCATGGGGGATATTCGACACTTAACGCGCGATTAGTCTCCTTGTGCAAAGTGGTCTGATCTCGCTTAAATGATGTTCCATTGCGCCTCGGCGCGGACGCAAAAAAAGCGCCCGCGCGGTGATCAGACCGAACGGGCGCAAATGGAAAAAGTGCGATGCCAGACATAGCCATTAGCTGTCTTAGCGACAAGAGTCTTTCGCCCTCTCCGTGTTCGGTTGGGCTGGATGAAACTGACCCTTCTGAAAAATCACAGACCAAGGGTGGGGTGCTGAGCGACCAGGTCGCACTGAATTCAACACTCGAGCCTCAAGTGCTGCGTCCGTATCATCGTAGCGAGGTGATTACGGTCGCCGAAGCCGCTCTTATAGCGCGCAAATCCAAACGGACCATTCGTGATTGGTGCCAGCTCCATGATCTTGGTCGCCGTGTACGAGGACAATGGAGGTCAGCCGAGTGGCGCTGGCCATGATCCTTGATGGGGACGAGGCGGCTCTGACGGCTTACCTGCGAGGCGACCGCAGCTCCCCGATCGTGGTCGCGTATTTCGAGCGTTACGGAGTTTCATTGCGCGATCTGGCCAAGCCATTCCGGTGGAAATGTGATGGCGCGGGGGAAGTCCATATTCAGGAAAGTGGATGTCGCTCGAGCGGTGAAGGGCGCATTGGACGCTGGCCTTCAAATCAACCGTGTGGAAATTGACCAGCAGGGAAAGATAGTATTGCTAGCTGGTCCCCATACTACCGAGCCGGCGAGCCAGCTAGAGAAGTGGAAACAAGACCGTGCGCGTGCGTCTTAAGGGGATAAATTCGCGCCGCAAGGTGCTTGGGGACGGCAGCACCGTCACCTACTATTGGGCCTGGAAGGGTGGGCCTCGACTTAGGGGCGAACCCGGGAGCCCGGAGTTCATCGCCTCTTACCACGAGGCACGTGCCCATCGCGTCGCCCCGCCTCAAGGCGTTCTTTATTCTCTCCTTCAACGCTATCAAGAGGCGACGGAGTTTACCGATCTCGCCGACCGCACCCGTCGCGATTATGTGCGCCTGATCAAGATCATCGAGAAAGAGTTTGGGGATTTTCCACTGGCTGCTCTCGTCGAGACGGGTGCCAAAGACATATTTCGATCGTGGCGCGATGGACTGGCACGGCGCTCTCGGCGGCAGGCTGACTACGCTTGGTCGGTGCTCGCTCTAATTCTGGCATGGGCACATGAACGTGGCTTAGTTAGCGCGAATCCATGCCAGCGGGGAGGACGACTCTATCGCGGTTCACGACGCGACAAAGTTTGGACGCTCGACGATGAACTCAGTTTCTCGAGCGGGCTCCGAGGCACCTTCACCTTGCGCTACAACTCGGATTATGGACTGGGCAGCGGCAAGGCGATTTGCTTCGCCTAACATGGGCTGCCTATGACGGCAAACGGATCACGCTGAGGCAATCGAAGACGGGCGCCCGCGTGATCGTCCCGGTGGGGTCGCCGCTCAAAGCCGCGTTGGATGCCACCACGAAGCGGAGCCCAGTCATTCTGGTCAATTCCAATGGCAGAGCCCTGGAGCGCCAATGGCTTCCGATCCTCGTGGCGAAAGGCGTGCTGGGCGGTTGGTATCGTCGATGTCACCTTCAACGACTTAAGGGGCACGGCCGTAACCCGGTTGGCCCTCGCAGGCGCGACCGAGGCGGAGATTGCCACGATAACGGGGCATACGCTTCGTGACGTGCGGTCGATCTTGGACGCCAATTACCTTCATCGCGACCCGGCGTTGGCTGAGGCCGCAATCAGGAAGCTCGAAGCGAGAACGAAAATTCCCGACCGAGCTCCCGACTGTGCTTAGCGGTACTGAGTAGAAAACAGAGAAAAGCGCAATTAAGTCAAATGGCTGGGGGACTAGGATTCGAACC
>CAVULQ010000008.1:0-22919 GCA_963742355.1 uncultured Alphaproteobacteria bacterium
CCAGCTCCCTTCGCTCTCGAGCATGATCTTAGCGGAATACAAGTTTCCGAATCATGCTCTGGGGCTAACGCGCGGCACCCGGCCCGTTAATAAATGCCGATCGAAAAACCGACGCCGGGACCGCCGACATAGCCCGGGCCATAGCCGTAATCATAATAGCTCGGGCCATAATAAGCATAGGGGCGAGGCCCATAATATCCACGATAGGCATAGCCCCGATCGTAGCCGCGCCACGCCTGGCGATAGTGGTGCGAGGGTCCGATGCGGCTCCACGTCCCGCCGAAATGGCCGTTATCGTGGATCGAGTTGGCGAGCGCAGGGCCCGAGACGAGCGCGGCACCGGCGAGGAGAGAGAGGGCGAGAGCGCCCTGTTTGATGATCTTGTTCATGGTGAGCCTCCTTTCGTTGGCTTTGAAGCATGTTGGGTCAACGGCGAAGCGCGCGATGTGTTCCTCGGCGAGAGTGGGAGAGGGACGCGCGAGGAGAAGCCCGGCACACGGGGGCGAGCAACCGGGCTTCTCAGACTTCGCGTTAGACGCGGCATCGATGCTTGGCGGGGGGCCAAGGGGAGAGTCGCACCGACGCCGCTGATCAAACAACGCGCATCGTGGTGCAAAGTTCCGATGCAAATTGCGCACGCCGTATCGTCACGCGTTTCGAAAAGCGCATCTGCTTCGTTGCGAGCGCTAGCCCCCCGTGACGCACGACGCCCAGTCTCCGGCGTGATCGACGCCGTGCCAGTAGCAGTCGTTGCGCTCGACCTGCACCAGGACGAGAGCGGCAACCAGCAGGATGAAGAGGACGAGAATTTTCATGAAGGCCTCGTCGCTTGTGACGGCCGATATGAAACTCTGAACCGCGCCAGCTAGTTCACACTGGTCTCGAAGGCAGAGACATCATCGAGCCAGCTCTTCACCGAGGCAAGCGGGTGCGGCTCTTTGCAGTAAGGACAACTGATTTCGACGTAGTCGGCGTCGATCCTGGCATAGCTCGCGCGATCGACTTCGAGTCCCGTCGAGACCTCGTGCCCCGTGACGGGGCAGCGGAAAAAGAAAGTCGCCATGTTCGCCTCCCTTTGCTGTTGGGCCTCAAGACTGTTGCCTGGCGGACAGATAGAGAGCGCGCCTTGCCACAATCAAGGGGGGTCACGGCCATAGTTTCGCCGGGCGCGAGGCCGCGGACATGAGGGGAATCATGGGCTTAGCGAAATCGAGGGCGAGCCACTACATAACGTCTAGAGGCAATGAAGTGTGTGAGTGAGGATGAGGCCGTGAGACATCGCGTAACGAGACAGATGTTTGTGCTGGGCGCGGGCTTGGCCGTCGCCGTCGTGAGCGCGATCCCGCTCGTCGAGGCCGGCAGCAGCTTGAGCAGCCGCTCGTTCTCGACCGCCCCGATCCTGACCAATCCCGGCGCCAGGTACTCGCTCGATTACGGGACTGAGTTCCATACCAATCCCGGCGGCAAGTACGTCTTCCGCGGCCAGACCAGCAAGTTCCACACCAATCCCGGCGGCAAATACGTCTATCCCGGCTACACCACCGCGCCGTAAGGAGCTCGGTGAAGGAGCCGGTCGGTTAGGACGCGAACTGTCGCAAGGTCGATATGATCTCCTCGTCGCGGTAGGGCTTGGCGAAGAAGCGGCCGCGGTCGGGGAGGTCCCTGTCCCGCACGCCGAAATGTCCGGACGTGAGGATAAGCTCGATGGGCGGCCAGCGCTCGCGGATGGCACGCGCTAATTTCAAGCCGTCCATGGAGCCGGGCATGTCTATGTCGGTAAAGACGATGCGAATATCCTTGCGGGCTTCGAGGATGGCGATGGCTTCGTCGGCATTCGAGGCTTCAACTGCCGAGTATCCCGCATCTTCCACCAGAGTTACGGCATGGAGCCGGCTCAGAAGCTCATCCTCCACCACGAGCACGTAAATCGCGGGTTTTTGTGCCGTTATCAAAATACTCTCGCCAAAGATCGCCTGTTTCGATGTCTATTTTCAATGCAACACGAGAGAAGACGGTTCGTTCCAGGAAACTTTTGCTCCCTTTGGCCGTTGACTCTCCGGGCGCAACGCGACGATATGGGTTGGTACATCTCGAAATTTCGCCGGGGGACATAGGAAAAAAGGCGGTGGTATTAGTAGCCGGGCCGACCGAACTCGTGTCTGCACGGCGAACGACCGCACTCGGTCGGCTTCCGTCGCGAGAAGCGGACTATAAAGCGGAAAATGCCGCCTTGGTCGAGCTCGCCCAAGTGCTGGCGTCGGCGCCCGAGAACATCCTGCAAACCCTGACAGAAATGGCACTGCGACTGTGCCAAGCCCATTCCGCCGGCATCAGCCTGCTCGAGGATGGCGATCAGGGACGGCGCTTCCATTGGCCGGCCATCGCCGGGAGATGGTCGCAATTCACCGGAGGCGGCACGCCGCGCGACTTCGGGCCGTGCGGCACTGTCCTCGACTTCAACGAGCCGCTCCTGTTCTCCCATCCTGAGCGCGACTTTCCTTATATCGGCGAGATCACGCCCCCGATCGAGGACGCGCTGCTCGTGCCGTTCCACATCGGTGGCGAGGCCATGGGCACTATCTGGGTCGTTTCGCACGACGACACCAAGCGCTTCGACGCCGAAGATTTGCGGGTCATGACCGACATCGCCAAATTCGCCGCGGCGGCCTACCAGACGTTGCTCTCGAGCCAAGCCTCGGGAGTGACCAACGAGGAACTGCAGCAATCCGTGACGACGGCGCAGCGCCTCGCCTTCATCGTCGAATCTTCCGACGACGCCATCATCAGCAAGACCCTCGACGGAGTGATCACGAGTTGGAACAAGGGCGCCGAGCGGATCTTCGGCTACACCGCGGAAGAGGCGATCGGCCAGCGCATCACGTTCCTGATGCGCCCCGATCGCTATGAAGAGGAGGACCGCATCATCGCCAGCCTGCGGCGCGGAGAGCGGGTCGCGCCCTTCGACACCGTGCGGCAGCGCAAGGACGGCGAGCTGATCCACGTCTCGGTCACCATGTCTCCGGTGAAGGACATCCACGGCAAGATCATCGGCGCGTCGAAGATCGCGCGAGACATCACCGAGCGGAAGCTGGCGCAAGAAGCGCAGTCTCTTCTCGTGCGCGAGATGCGCCATCGCGTGAACAATTTGTTCGTCATCACCAATGCGATCGTCAGCCTGAGCGCGCGCTCCGCCAAGACGCCCGCCGACGTGGCGCGCGCCGTGCAGGGTCGCTTGTCGGCGCTGACCCGCGCCCACGAGCTCACCAGACCCGGTCTCATCGAGCAGACCGGGAAGCTCAGCTCGGAGATCTCGTTGCACGCGCTCATCAACGCCATCTTCGAGCCCTATGTGGACGAGGAGGCCGAGGTGCCGGCGCGCGTGGTGATCAAGGGATGCGACCTGATGATCAGCGAAAGCGCGGTGACCAACGTCGCCTTGGTGCTGCACGAGCTGGCGACCAACGCCGCCAAATATGGCGCGCTCTCGGCGGACGGAGGCGTCGATCCGCGTAGACTGCGCCCGCGACGACGCGGCGCTCCGCATCGTGTGGAAGGAAGCGGGCGGGCCTCCGCTCGGCGCGCCGCCGAGCGCGGAGGGCTTCGGCAGCGTTCTGACGCGCCAGGTTGTGGTCAATCAGTTCCGCGGAAAGATCGAGCACGCTTGGCGCAGCGACGGCTTGGTCATCGAGATGGAGATTCCGCTTCACCACGTGATGCCGCGCCCCCCGGCGGCGGCGAAAGGCGCACCCGCGTAAATCGAAGTGGCGAGGTCGGCGCCTTCTACCTGGGACTCGACAAGACGCGGTCGATGCGTTTCCTCGCCTCCTTGACCGCCTCTTCCTTGCGCGGTGTCAGGCTCCTGAGCGTTGACCGCGACAGGATGGGAAGGTCGGAGCGCGTGGGGTAGACGCTGACGCACCACTGCGCCCATTGACGCCGAGGGACGATGTCATAGCCGCGATAGCGGCAAGGTTCCGTGGTTGCCATCTGAGGGCCTCGTGGTTTGGCCCCCGTCTCTAGTCATAACGCCACAACTGCCAGCCGGTTTCAACCCTAATGGGGTATCGGCCTCACGCTCACGCCGACGATGGCGACGCGCCGCTTCCTCATGGTGAGGAGCCGCCGAAGGCGGCGTCTCGAACCATGAGGCCTCCACCAGCCTCACCCTTCGAGACGGGCCTGCGGCCTCCTCAGGGTGAGGGGATGCTCTGCCGCAAGCGGAGCCGAAAAAGCGCTGACGTCGCTCTCCTCATGGTGAGGAGCCGCCGAAGGCGGCGTCTCGAACCATGAGGTCGTGCGCCGAGGCCTAGTAGCCGACGTAGACGCCGCCGCGCGGACCGACGACGGCGACGCCTGGACCAGGCCCATAGCCGTAACCGACCGGCGGAACGTAGCCGTAAGCCGGCGGCGGCACGTAGTCGTAAGCGTAAGCTGGCGGCGGGACGTATCCATAGGCGACCGGCGGCGCGTAAGCCACGGGCGGCGCGTAGCGGCCGGCGGATAGTAAGCAGGCCCGTCATAGTCGTAAGGGTCGTCGTACCCGTAAGCCGGCGCCACGAAAATTCTGCGGCGGACTTGCTCGAGCGTGGCCGGCGCGCCATCACCGAGATAGCTGTGTTGCTCGCCCGCCGATGCGGTCGCGGGGAGGAGGCCGCGCCGCCGAGCAGCGTGAGAGCTGCGCACCCGCCGAGCGCGGTCTTGAGAGAAGTCGTTTTCATCGAAGCCTCCTGTCGTTGGCTGTCGCTGTCTGCCAACGATATGGGCGCGGGCTTCGTTCCGCGCCAGGATGCAGCAGAAAAAGCGTGTACGAAGCTTTACTTGGGTGACGCGGTTGCCCGTTTGAGGGGGCTAACCGGGAATGACAACGTGACTGCACAAATGGAGGCCGCCGCCTTTTGCGACGCGTGCGGGACCGGGACTTCTGGGAGGTAGTATGATTCGGAAGTTTGAACCGAGAACGAGCGCGCTTGTTTTTCGTAAATCTTTTCAGTGGGACTAAAAAATTCGCGTGCGAATTCGCGTAAACGCGACAATGTATGTTCATTCGCGCATCTGAAAAGTCCGAACTTGGAACCGAAGGTGTGCAGACGGAGCCCTCGTTTCCGGTTTGGATGATCCGGTTGCGCGGGGGACGCCGATACTCTCCAGCCTCCTTGTGGAAGGGAGGTGAGAGTCCCGCCCAAGGGCGGGGACCGCCACCGAGGCTGGCGCGGGTTTGCTCTTGACAGGAGGCCCGAGCCGCTTCGGAGCGGACGAACCTGAGGCAATTCGTCCGGTCCATCAATATGTATGCTCCGACATCACACGCTTACCACTAAAGGCTGTGAGGAGCGCTCTGGACAGGATGTGCATAGCCGGTGAATGGGTCGCTATTTCCTCGACCGTGAGATAGCGTACTTGCACTTGCAAATTATTCGCATCTGAAATATATTCGGCATGTGAAGTCCCGCCAAGAGGGAAGTCGATGCGCGTAGGCTCAGTTCATCCTTCGAGACGCGCGCATAAGCGCGCTCCTCAGGATGAGGTTTGACTGAATGCTGAGCCCCGTCAAAGCCGCCACCGCCGATCCTCTGCTCGCCGAGCAGGCGATCGCCGCCGAGCACCACGACATCGATCGCGGCTGGCGGCGGGCGGCGCGCGAGCCTTCGCTCGCCGACGTGTTCGGCTCGATCAAGACGCGGCCGACCGGGCCCTTGTGGAAGAAGCTCATCGCCTTCCTCGGCCCCGGCTATCTCGTCGCCGTCGGCTATATGGACCCCGGCAACTGGGCGACCTCTCTCGCCGGCGGATCGAAGTTCGGCTACGCGCTGCTCTCGATCGCGCTCCTCTCCAACATCATGGCGATCGTCCTCCAGGCGCTCTGCACGCGGCTCGGCGTGGCGTCGGGGCGCGACCTCGCGCAAGCCTGCCGCGACGCCTACCCGCGCCTCGTCGCCTGGCCGCTGTGGGCTCTCGCCGAGTTCGCCATCTGCGCGACCGATCTCGCCGAGGTGATCGGCACGGCGATCGGGCTCAATCTCATCTTCGGCATCCCGCTCGAGCTCGGCGTGATCCTGACCGCGCTCGATGTGTTCCTCATCCTCGCCATGCAGCGGCTCGGCTTCCGCTATATCGAGGCGTTCGTCGTCGCCATGCTCGGCGTGATCGCGCTCTGCTTCGGCATCCAGATCGCCATGGCCAATCCCGATTGGGGCCAGGTGATCCGCGGCTTCGCGCCGACCGTCGAGATCGTGAAGAACCCCGACATGCTCTATCTCGCGCTCGGCATTCTCGGCGCGACGGTCATGCCGCATAACCTCTATCTGCACTCGGGCATCGTGCAGACCCGCGCCTATGGGCGCACCGTGCCGGAGAAGCGCGAGGCGATCATGCTCGCCAATTGGGATTCGACCATCGCGCTGATGTTCGCGCTCACCATCAACGCCTCGATCCTGATCCTCGCGGCGGCGACGTTTCACAAGGCGGGCCGGACCGACGTGGCGGAGCTCAGCGAGGTTCACTCGTTCCTCGCGCCGCTGCTCGGTTCGGCGCTCGCGCCCACGCTGTTCGGCGTCGCGCTCATCTGCTGCGGGCTGAACTCGACGGTGACGGCGACGCTTGCCGGGCAGATCGTGATGGAGGGCTTCCTCGACATTCGCCTGCCGCCGTGGATGCGGCGGCTCGCCACCCGCGCGCTTGCCATCATCCCGGCGGCGGCCGTGACCATCTGGTGGGGGTCGGAGGGCACGGCGAAGCTGCTCATCCTGTCGCAGGTGGTGCTGTCGCTGCAGCTTCCCTTCGCCATCGTGCCGCTGGTGATGTTCACCGCCGACAGAGCGCAAGATGGGCGCGCTCGTGGCTGCCCGCTGGATGACGGCGCTCGCTACGGTTACGGCCGTCACGGTGATCGTGCTCAACATCAAGCTGTTGTGGGATTTCTTCGCCGCGCTTTAGCCCGCACCAAAGACCTTGTCATCGCCCGGCTTGACCGGGCGATCCAGTACCGTTGCCGCATGTAGGCTGAAGGCCGGCGATTACTGGATGCCCGCTTTCGCGGGCATGACACTGCTGCTGTTGGCACGCCTAGCTTAGCCCGCCATGATGTAGCCGGAATTCGGGACAACCAGCTTGGCGATGCGACTTCACCTCCTCCTGCCGGGCTTGGCCGCGGCTTCGCTGCTCGGCTCCTGCGCCACCGCCGTGCAAGGGCCGGCCGATATGGTGCATCGCATCACTTCGAGCGACCCGACCAAGGCCTATCTCGGCATGACCAAGACCGAGATCATCGCCTGCGCCGGCCAGCCGTATTCGCGCTACCCGGCCGCCGCGGGCGAGACCCTCACCTATCACTATACCGGCGCCGGGCCCGTGCCGGCGCCCGACAAGGCCGACAAAGACAACAAGGACGACAAGAAGCAGAAGGGCATCTTCAGCGGGACGGGCGGCAAGAAGGACAAGGGCAATTGGGATTGCACCGCGAGCTTCGCGTTCGACGGCGACCGCGTGGTGCGGATAAGCTTCGCGAATAAGGGCGTGGAAAGCCCCTATGCCTGGCAGAAGATCAAAGACGCCGACAAGGCCGAGCAGAAGCGCGAGGAGGGCGTGCCGACCTGCACCTTCTCGCTGCCCAACTGTCCCCGCTGACGGGCTTCGCTATCCCCGCTTGAGCGACTTGAGCGCTTGTGATGCGCTACCGCTGCGCTATTTGAGCGCTTTGATGCGCTACCGCTGCGCTATTTGAGCGCTTTGATGCGCTACCGCTCCGCCACTTGCGCGCTTTGATGCGCTATCGCCGCGCTATTTGAGCGCTAGGCAGGCGCGTGGCAGACGGCTTCGATATTGTTGCCGTCGGCGTCGAGCACGAAGGCCCCGTAATAATTGGCGTGATAATGCGGACGAAGGCCGGGCGGGCCGTTGTCTTTCCCGCCTGCCGCGATCGCCGCCGCATAGAAGGCATCGACCTGGGCGCGGCTCGTCGCGGCGAAGGCGACATGGACGTGGCCGCCGCCCAAAGTCGGCGCCTCGGCGATCCAGAAGAACGGCTTGCCTTGAGCGCCGAAGCCGACCGCTGCGCCATCGCCGGTCTCTTCCGCCGAGACCTCCATCACGATACCGATGCCGAGCGGGGCAAGCGCCTTCAAGTAGAACTCGGTCGCGCGGGCGATGTCGCGGACCGGCATGCCGAGATGGTCGATCATGATTGCCTCTTGGCGCTACTCCGCGCGCTCGACCATCTTGCGCTTGAGCGAGGCGATCGCGGCGGCCGGGTTCAGCCCCTTGGGGCAGGCCTTGGTGCAGTTGAGGATGGTGTGGCAGCGATAGAGCCTGAACGGGTCCTCGAGATCGTCGAGGCGCTCGCCGGTCCTCTCGTCGCGGCTGTCTTCCACCCAGCGATCGGCCTGGAGCAGGATGGCGGGGCCGAGATAGCGGTCGCCGTTCCACCAATAGGATGGGCAGGCGGTCGAGCAGCAGGCGCACAGGATGCACTCGTAGAGACCGTCGAGCTTCTGCCGGTCCTCGTGGCTCTGGCGCCATTCCTTCTGCGGAGTCGGCGAGTCGGTCTTGAGCCAAGGCTCGATCGAGCGGTGCTGGGCATAGAAATTCGTCATGTCCGGCACGAGATCCTTGATCACCGGCATATGGGGCAAGGGGTAGACGGCGATGACCGCGCCTTTGGCATCGCCGGCATGCATGGTGCAGGCAAGCGTGTTGGTGCCGGCGATGTTCATCGAGCAGGAGCCGCACACGCCTTCGCGGCATGATCTGCGGAAGGTGAGCGTCGAATCGATGTTGTTCTTGATCCAGATGAGGGCGTCGAGAACCATCGGGCCGCACTCGTTCATGTCGACCCAATAGGTGTCGAGGCGGGGATTCTCGCCCGTCTCGGGATCGAAGCGGTAGATGCGGTATTCGCGCCAACGCCCTTCCTTGGCGTCGGCGGGAGGCGGATTCCACGCCTTGCCCTTTTGGACCTTGGAGTTCCGGGGAAGGGTGAACTGGACCATGGCTAACCTTCGCGCTTGCCGATTGCAGACTTAGGTAGCCGGAGACGAGGGGCGCGGGCAAGCAAAACGCTTAATCCTGCGGGATCCCCCTGGCGCGGCGGAGGAGGGCGGCAGTCCCGCGTCTGAGGTAAGAGGCAACGATAGCCGGCAGGAAAATCAAGAGGCAGGCGCCCATGAGCCATCCTGCGAGATAGGCGAGATCGGCATCGGCAAGCTTATCCCAGAGCCCAATCATTACGAGAGCTGCATAGAGGAGGGCGGGCACCGCGCCAGCAATTGCCGCCGTCTTGAGCCTCGTGCAGAACAGGCCGGCGATGAAGGCCGCTAGAGCGAATGCGCCGCTGATCGATCCCATGGCACGCTAGCACCTGCGGATGACAAGCATGACGTAAAGCCCGCGTTGTCTGTCCGCGGACCCACGGGCTCGTCGCCCTCCCATCGCAATACTTCCGTTATAAGCGGACGGCTTATTTTGCCGGGCAGAGAAGCGCCGCAACCGTGCCGGGCTTGCCAGGACAAGCCAAAAGGTGGTGCTTATGCTTCCCGGCCTGCGCTGCTCCAATTCCGGTCGTGGCCAAGAGCCCGAGCGCAAAGACCGCAACCAGCGCCAACTTGATTGTTGTATTCATCAGTCCCTCCCAATTCGTCAGGGCATGTGCCCCAAGTCAAAGTACCACACCCGCGCAGGCTTGTTCGCTTCGTCCACTGAAATGCTTGGTCGTGTTGCCGGTCGGGCACAGGACCTAGGAGTCGAGCATCTCGCGCACTTTACGGGCGAGGTCCTGCTGCGTGTAGGGCTTGTTCAGCAACTGAACGTCGGGATCGAGCCGCCCCTGGTGGACGATGGCGTTGCGCGTGTAGCCCGTGGTGTAGAGCACCGGCAGCCCTGGCCGCATGTCCTTGGCTTGGTCGGCGAGAACGCGGCCGGTAATCGCTCCCGGCAAGACGACGTCGGTGAACAACAGGTCGACATGCATGCCGTCGGACAGGTATCGCAGAGCCTCTCGGGCATCGCCCGCCGCGAGCACACGGTAGCCAAGCTGCTCCAGCACCTCGATGGCATAATCGCGCACGCCGTCGTTGTCTTCGACCACCAACACGGTTTCCTCCTTCTTGGCGTGCGGAATCGGAACCGGGTGCGCGGTCTTGCCGGCGGGAGCCGCAGCGCCCTTCTCGTCTCCGGTCGCGCGCGGGAGATAGATCTTCACCGTCGTCCCCACGCCTTCCTCGCTGTAGATGCGGATATGACCGCCGGACTGCTTGACGAAACCATGCACCATGGGAAGGCCCAGGCCTGAACCTTCGCCTTGCGGCTTGGTGGTGAAAAACGGCTCGAACACCCGATCGAGAACCTCGGGCCGGATGCCGGTTCCCGTATCGCTCACGCACAGCAGAACGTATTGGCCTGCCTCGACGTCGCCGAACCGCGCGACATAGGCGTCATCGAGATAGGTGTTTGCTGTCTCGATCGTGAGATGGCCTCCCTTCGGCATCGCCGCCTTGGCGTTCAGGGCGAGGTTGAGCAGCACGTTCTCGACCTGATGCGCATCGACGAAGGTCGGCCAAAGTCCGGCGCCAAGCACCGTCTCGACGTCGATGTCCTCACCGAGCGAGCGGCGAAGAATTTCGCTCATGTCGGTGACGAGACGATTGAGGTCTATCTTCGTGGGAGCGAGCGCCTGCCGGCGGGAGAAGGCGAGGAGGCGCTGGGTGAGCTGCGCGGCGCTGTTTGCGCCCTTCAACGCCGACTCGACCGGCTTCGTCAGCTTGGCGCGTAGTTCCTCCACGTTGCCCGGATTGCCGGCATGGGCGAGGACCCGCCGCATGGAATCGAGATTGCCGACGATGATGGTGAGGAGGTTGTTGAAGTCGTGGGCGATGCCGCCGGTGAGCTGACCGACTGCTTCCATCTTTTGCGCCTGACGAAGCGTCGATTCAGCCTCCTGGCGAAGCTTCAACTCGGTCTCCAGCTCGCTCGTGCGTTCGAGCAGGCCCTGCAGGGCGGTTCGGGTCGAAACCGCCAGGACGCTGGCGAGGATGATAGCCGTCAGCAGCGCCACGCCGATCAAGGCGGCCAGTACATAACGCGACTGCACGGCACGAGCCTGGCGATCACGCAGAAGCATTTGTTCGCTGTTGAGTACCTCTTCGACTTCTGCGCGGATCTTATCCAGCTGATCGCGGTCGTCGCTTGAATTGATGACGGCAAGCGCGGCGTCTCGGTCCCCGCTCTTGGCGAGAGCGACGCACTTCCTAAGTTGCTCGCCCTTCGCTTGGATCAGACTGTCGAGAACCTGCACGCGATTCTGCTGGACGGCGTTGTCGGCGGTCAACGTCCCGAGCGTCTTGAGTTGCGAGGTAGCATCCGCCAAAGAAGGCTCAAACTGGTTGAGGTCCGTCCGATCCGAGCTCAGCAAGTAGCTGCGGACCGCGCTCTCGGCGTCTCGGGTCGAGATCATGAACCCTTGCGCGGCTTGCCCGACTTCGAAGGTATGTGTGACCCATACATCGGCATCGCGAGAGCGGAGCAGCCCGATCACAAGCGCGAGCGTGGCGACGGCCAATAGCCCAAAGCCCACGAGAATGACGATCCGCGAGCTCCTGATGAGGCGATTTGCCTTTTCGATGCGGTGCACGGCGTGTCTCCCGGAGGCGTCCAGGCGGCCTAGCGAGTTCTCTACCGCACTGCTAGAGTTACCGCCAGCTTACGTCTTCTGAGGAGCTTCGCTTGCCGCGTATCTTGGTCGTCGACGACGAGCCCCTGATCTCCATGCTGGTGGAGGGATGGCTCGCAGAGCTGGGCTGCGACGTTGTCGGGCCCGCACGATCCGTCGAGGAAGGGCTTGATCTCGCCGATGATGGGCAGTTGGACGGGGCCATCCTCGACGTCAATCTTGCAGGTGAAAATTCCTATTCGGTCGCGAACGCCCTGCAAGAAAAAGGCGTGCCGTTCGCCTTCGCCACCGGGGATGGTAGCCTCGACGCCAACTCGGGCTTCGACGATCCGATCCTTCTCGCCAAGCCCTTCAATTTCGATGGGGTGAAGGCAGTGCTCGACAAACTTCTCGCCTCGTCCCGCGCGAGAGGCGGCGCTTAGCCCTCAATACACTCGCTCTTTCGGCTCGATGTATGCCACCTCGTTCGAGAGCGTGAAATTGTGCACCGGGCGGAAGTCGAGCTCGACCGTGTGCTTGCCGTAATCGGCGTAAGAGAGCGTGTGCTTCATCCAGTTCGTGTCGTCGCGCTTGGGGAAGTCCTCGCGCGCATGGGCGCCTCTCGACTCTTCGCGGGCGAGCGCGCCTTGCACGGTGACGGCGGCCTGCGCGATCAGATTGTCGAATTCGAGCGTCTCGATGAGGTCGGTGTTCCAGATCAGCGAGCGATCGGTGACTTTCAGGTCCGCGGCGTCGTCCCACACGGCGCGGATCGCCTGGACGCCCTCTTCCAGCACCGCCTTGGTGCGGAACACGGCGCAGTCGCGCTGCATGGTCTTCTGCATGCGGAGCCGCAAATTCGCCGTCGGCGTGCCGCCCGAGGCGTAGCGGAAGCGGTCGAGCCTCGCGATCGCTTCCTCGCCCGCGCCTTTGGGCAGCTCGGGGATGCCGACGTCTTTGGGAATGAGCTCGGCGCAGCGGAGCGCCGCGGCGCGGCCGAACACCACGAGGTCGATCAGCGAGTTGGAGCCCAAGCGGTTCGCGCCATGCACCGAGACGCAGGCCGCCTCGCCAAGGGCCATGAGGCCGGGCACGACGGCGTCGGGGTTGCCCTCGCGCGGGCTGATCACCTCGCCATGCATGTTGGTGGGGATGCCGCCCATATTGTAGTGGCAGGTGGGAATGACCGGGATCGGCGCGTCCTTCACGTTCACGCCGGCAAAGATGCGCGCCAGATCGGAGATGCCCGGCAGCCGCTCGTCCAGGAGGTCCGGGTCGAGGTGTTCGAGATGGAGGTGCATATAGTCCTTGTCGGGGCCGTGGCCGCGGCCTTCCCTGATCTCGATGGTGATGGCGCGCGAGACCACGTCGCGCGAGGCGAGGTCCTTGGCCGAGGGCGCGTAGCGCTCCATGAATTTCTCGCCCTCGGCGTTGCGCAGGAAGCCGCCCTCGCCGCGCGCGCCCTCGGTGATGAGCACGCCTGCGCCATAGACGCCGGTCGGATGGAACTGCACGAACTCCATGTCCTGGAGCGGGAGACCGGCACGGAGCACCATGGCGTTGCCGTCGCCGGTGCAGATATGGGCGCTCGTGCAGGAGAAATAGGCGCGGCCATAGCCGCCGGTCGCGAGAATGGTTTGATGGGCGCGGAATCTATGCAAGCTGCCGTCGGCCATGTTGAGCGCGATCACGCCGCGGCAGCGGCCCTCATCGTCCATGATGAGGTCGATGGCGAAATACTCGATGAAGAACTCTGCCGAATGGCGCAGCGCCTGGCCGTACATGGTGTGCAGCATGGCGTGGCCGGTGCGATCGGCGGCGGCGCAGGTACGCTTCGCCGAGCCCTTGCCGAAATTGGTGGTCATGCCGCCGAAGGCACGCTGGAGGATCTTGCCGTCCTCGGTGCGCGAGAAGGGCACACCCCAATGCTCGAGCTCGTAGACCGCTTGCGGGGCGTTGCGGCAGAGATATTCGATAGCGTCCTGATCGCCGAGCCAGTCGGAGCCCTTGACCGTGTCGTACATGTGCCAGCGCCAGTCGTCGGGGCCCATATTGCCGAGCGCCGCGGCGATGCCGCCTTGTGCCGCGACGGTGTGCGAGCGGGTGGGAAACACCTTGGTGATGCAGGCAGTGCGCAGGCCCGCTTCGCTCGCGCCAACCACGGCGCGCAATCCGGAGCCGCCAGCACCGACCACCACCACGTCATAGGCGTGGTCGATAATGGGATAGGCGCGGCCGTTCACTTTCGGCGCATTGTCGAGCGGCGTTGCGTCTTGCGGCATCGATACTCAGGCTCCGAGACTGATCTTGACGATGGCGAGCAGCGCGGCGAGCGCTGTGCCATAGGCGAAGAAGGTAACAAGCACGATGGCGATCACCTTGGCGCCTTCGCTATGCACGTAATCCTCGATGATCTCTTTCAGGCCGATGCGCATATGGATTGCCGCCGACAGAACGAGCGCCAGCATGACCACCGCGACGATGGGCGAGGCGAGATAGGCCTTCACCTCGCTGTAGCTCGAGCCGATATGGCTAACGATGGCGAGGATGAGGAAGATGACGAGGGGGATGTTGGCGACGGCCGTTACCCGCTGGCGCCAGAAGGTCTCGGTGCCGCGATGAGCGGCGCCCAAGCCCCGCACCCGTTTGAGAGGCGTCGCCATGTCTAGCTTCCTCCTCGGAGCGCGTAGCCTGCGACCCAGATGAGGATGGTCAACGCGGTCGAGCTGATGATGGTGAGCCAGGCCAAGACCTCGATGCTCGTCTTGTCGAGGGCGCGGCCGGTGTCCCAGATCAGGTGGCGGATGCCGCCAAGCATGTGGTGGATGAGCGACCAGCTGAACAGGAAGAGGAGCGTGCGGCCGATCAGGCTGGAAAAGAAGTGCTCGACGGTGGCATAGGCCTCAGGCCCCGAAGCGATGGCCACCAGCCACCAAGCAAGCAGCAGGAAGCCGATCGCGTTCGCCACACCGGAGATGCGGTGCGCGATCGACATCATCATCGTCAGCATCGGCCGGTAAATCTGCAAATGCGGGGAGAGCGGCCGGTTCGCCGTCAACTTGGCGTTGTCCATGGTTTGTCTGCTTGTTGCCCAGGCTTCAGGCCTTCATAACGCAAGAAGCGCCCCGGGGGCAATCGAACCGGTCGCTCTCCCTCCAAAGGGGAGAGGTGAGGAGCGGGTCGGATCCAGATCGGACCCGCATCCAAGTTAGCGAGGTGCGCCGACCTCCCCCTTTCAGGGGGAGGAAGAGCTAAGGTTATGGCGCAATGACGCCGCAGGCGATGCGATTGCCGGCATTGCCGGCGGGGTCGGTCTTGTAGTCGTCGGCGCCGGCATGAATGACGAGGGCCGAGCCGTCAGCATCATGCAGCGCGGCAACGGTCGCCTTGGGGTTCAGCACTTCGATCTCGAGCTTCCCGTCGGCCGGAACGTAGATATTGGGCATGTCGCCGACATGCGGCCCCGCCGGACTCTCGAGACCGTGCTTGGCGTTGGTCGGATTGAAGTGACCTCCCGCCGATTTGAAGTCGGGCGCATCGCATTTACCAACCGCATGGATGTGGAACGCATGCTCGCCTGCGGGGACGCCAGCGAGAGTGAGTTTGATGAGAAGGCCGCTCGGTGTGTCGGTGAGCGTGGCGGCGCCAACCGCCTTGCCGCTCGCGTCCTTCAGCGTCGCCTTGGCGGTATCGGCGTGGGCCTGCGAAGCGAAAGCGAGACTTGCGCCAAGCAAGACCGCCAGAGTCGATTTACGTAGCATTGTTCTCTCCTATTCCGAGCCCCCGCGTAAGGTATGCTCAACTAACAATCGCGACCGCGGTTGGGTTCGAACTAGAGGAGGCTGGCTTACGTCCGCATTACAGTCCGACGAGGCCTAGCGCGTAATGACGCCGCAGGCGATGCCCGGCCCCGAATTACCGTCGGGGTCGGTCTTGTAGTCGTCGGCGTTGGCGTGGATGACGATCGAGGTGCCATCGGTGTCGAGCAGCGCCGCTTCTTGGCTGATGGTCACGACGGGATTGAGGAACTCGACCTCGAGCTTGCCGTCGGGCGGCACATGGATGTTGGGCAGATCGCCCGCGTGTGGTCCCTCAGGGCTCATGATGCCGTGCTTGGTCTGATCGGGATTGAAGTCGGGGCCGGCAGACTTGAAGTCAGGTCCCTCGCATTTCCCCACAGCATGGATGTGAAGCGCATGCACGCCGGGCTGAACGCCATCGAGCTTCAAGTCGAGAAGCGCGCCGCTCGGCGTCGCCGTGAAGACGGCTCTCCCCACCTCCTTGCCGGACGCGTCCTTCAGAACAGCCGATGCTCTTTGTGCATTGGACGCGTCTTCGGCGCGTGCCGGCGCCGCTAGCAGGATGACCGTGGCGAGCCAGGCTCCGAGCAGACGTGCCGTCCGTGCCATCGATGTCCTCTAGCGCGGCAGAGCGGCCCAATAGTCCATGTCGAGGACGACGCCATCCTCAAGGCTGCCGTCAGCCTTAAGCCCCGGGAAATCGCCGCAAGACCGATCCTTGACGGCAAAGGTGCGAAGGCGGAGCGCGCCCATGTCGGAGCGCCCGGGAAGCTCGGCTTTGTCGAGCACCTCGCTCCAGGCATAGATGGTGTCACCGGCGAAGGACGGCGCCACGTGGCGCGCGCCGTTCAGCCCCAAGATGTGGAAGGCGTTGGCAAGCCCGTTGAAGCTTAAGCTGCGCGCGATCGAGATGATGTGGCCGCCATAGACGAGGCGCCGTCCGAAGCGGCCCTGGCCCTCGACATGCTGGTTGAAATGCACGCGCGCCGTGTTCTGGAACAGGCGGGTCGCGAGCTGATGCTCGGCCTCTTCGATGGTCTGGCCGTCGACATGGTCGATCTTATCGCCAACCTCGTAGTCGCCCCAGCGTTTCGGCGAGCCCGATAGCGCATAGTCGTAATCGGCGAGGTCGAGCGGCGGCAAAGCAGCGCCGAGCGTCGAAGGCTCTACGCTCGCAGCAAGGTCGGGCACCACGGGATTGGGTGCCGGCGCATTAACGTCGCGCTTATTGACCATCACCCAGCGCGCGTAAGAGAGCACAGGCTGGCCGCGCTGGTTCTTCCCCGTCGAGCGCACATAGACAGTGCCGCTCTTCTTGTTGGAGTTCTCCTTCACCCCGATCACCTTCGACACGGAGGCGATAGTGTCGCCGGGATAAACGGGCGCAATAAAGCGGAACTCGGCATAGCCGAGATTGGCGATGGCGTTGCGCGAGATGTCGGGAACGGTTTTACCGATGACGATGTGGAACACGAGCAGATCGTCGATCGGCGAGCGCGGATAGCCGATCCTCTGGGCGAAGGCATCAGAGGACTGGACGGCGAAGCGCGGGCCATAGAGCGCGGTGAACAGGCTCACGTCGCCGACCGTCACGGTGCGAGGCGTGGCATGCACGATCTCCTGGCCGAGGGTGAAATCCTCGAAATAATTGCCGGTGACGGTCTTGTCGGTTTGCTGGGCTTTGCTGTCGTTCATGTTGCTCGTTTTCGGGCTTGCGACGAGGGACCATAATTTGCAGACCCGCCTCTGTCACCCCTGGCTTGTTTCCTCGCTCGCGGTCGGGGATGGGCGGGGGAAGAGGAGACGCTGATAGAACCAGCCGATGCCGATGAGCACCGCGCCAAGGCCAAGGAAGGAGAGCGCACGGTAGATGCCGGTCAAATCGGACATGTCGATCAGGAACACCTTCAGCACCGTGAGGACGACCACGGCGGCAGAGGCGATGCGCAAGGGAAGCGAGCGGAACCATATTCCGGCAGCAAGCAGCGCAACCCCGAAGGCGAGCCAGACCGCGGAATAGGTGTATTGCTCGGCGTCCGAGGTCTCGCCTTCCATCAGGATGGGGCCGTGATAGATCCTGCGGACCTCGAGGGTGAGATAGCCGAGCGCGAGACCGAGCGCCACGACCGCCGCCAGTGTGCTGTACCAGCGCGGCTTCTTGTCCCGCGTCACATAAGCGAGCACGCCACAGAGCACAGCGGGAATGCCGTAGGCGAGCAGAACGAGATTGATGACCGGTCCGCCGACCGACTCTCCCGACTGCCAGGGATCGAAGGCTGCGCCCAGGCCCACGACGATGACAAAGAAGAGCGCCACGGCAAGGAGGCGCGCGCCAACCAAGTGGACGACGCTGCCGCTCTTCTCTGTGATGCGCTCGAGCCCGATCAGAACGGCGAGAAGAAGCGAGACGTCCATGCCGATCTCGGCGATATCGCTGCCGGCGATATTCGGATCGCCGTACTCGACGAAATGGTGCACCTCGACCACGACGAGGAGGACGGTGAAGAGGATGGCTGCCGCATCGACGATGCGGACAGGCAGATCGTCGGCGTGGCGCCTGAGGAGATGGCCGGCGAGCCAGAAAGATGCGGCGGGGATGCCGTAGCCGTAGAGCAGCCAGTTGAAGATCGGCCGCGCGCCGACTGCGCCGCCGACGATTTGCGGATCCCAGAAGATGCGCCCCAGCACGGCGAGCGTCACTCCCGCCGCGAGCCAGCGAAATGCGCGTAACGGCCGCTTCTCGGCTACCCAGGCGATGCCTGGCACCATCAGGGCAAGAGCCACGGTGAGCCAGCCCTTCTCGAGGGCGAGGCTCAACGCTAGCGCGAGCGAGGCGATGGCGCCGGTAGCAAAGATTCCGCTCGCCGTGCCGCTGCCGCCTTCGCGCTCGCGCTTGGTCAGGGCCTCGGTGGCGAGCGCGAAAGCGCCCGCGAGCAGGACCGCCGCGCCGGCAAAGGGAATCGAACGGTCGAAGCCGGCGATGCGATAATAGAGCGCGATTAAAATGGCGATCGGCGCAAACACGGCCGAGGCCGCCCACAGCACCGAGATGCGCCGCCGCTCTTCCGGGCCTTGGGCAAGGAAGCCCGCCACAAGGAAGAGGGCGGCGAAGGAAGCGCCGAGTGTGAGCGGCGTGCCGAACAGATAGTGCTCGGGCTTCCACAGGCTGTCGGGCACCGGGCCGTTGGGCAGTCCGAGCATGGCGACGTCGAAGTCGATCGCCCAATGCCAGAAGATCGCTGCGACGAAGATTGCGGCGATGGGCACGGCGAGCGAAGCTGAATCGGTGCGCCAGGCAATCGCAAGCGTGCCGACGACGAGGACGCAGAAGAGAAGAAGCGCCAGGCTGTCATGCCCGGTCGCGAGCACGAGCAGCATCGCGGCAAAGAGATAGGCGCCGAGCGCGCCAGATGAGACGAGATCGATCTCTCCACGCTCGGACGGTGGCCCGAATAGGAAACCCGAGACGATGAGGAGCGAACTCAAGACGAAGCCGATCGCGACATGGAAGACATGCTCAGGTAGCGAGTCCAACTCGCCGATGCCCGGCAAGGTCCACAGCACGCTCGCAACCACCGCGGCAATCGCGAGCCAGCGCCACAGCCGCGCGCGCGCAAGCGCGAAGGCGGCGGCCGTCACCACGGCGAGATAGAGATAAAGCGCGAGATAATTGGGCGTCTCGGTCGAGACGATGAGCGGCGTGACGAAAGCGCCGATCAGACCGAGTCCCGCGAGCGCAGGCCCGTGCAGGAGCGCAACGGCGAGCGTGCCGAGTGCGACCAGCCCAAGCAGAATGAAAGCGGGGCCCGGTCCGATGAAGTGGTAGAGCGCGTAGGCTGCATAGACGTCGGCATAGGCGATGGCTGTGCCTGCCGCGGTGAGCACGCTCGGAATATGCGCCTTGGGAAGGCCGGCGAGTCCCGTCTTGATCTCGCGCCGCCTGGTCCATTCGCCTGCGCCGATCAGAACAAGCGCGACGATGGCGCCGAGCAGGACGCGGGCGCCGGGTCCGAACCAGCCCTGCTCGATCGCCTGACGCACCAGGAAGAAGCCGCCAAGCGCGAGCGCGATGCCGCCGGCCCAGACGACCCATTGCGTGCCGAAGCGCTCTTCGAGGCTTGCCTTGGGCCTTGCAGGTTTTGGCACGATCGGCGGAGTAACCGGCGTCTCGGGTTCCGGCGGGGAAGGCGCCCTTTCTTCAGCCTTCGCCTCCGGCGCCGCGGCGGGGAGAGGTTCCGAGGGGGCCGGCGCGGGAGGAAGAGGGGCGGGCGCAGGCGCTTCGCCCGCAAGCCCGGCGAGATTCGTTTCGATCCGAGCAAGGTGGAACTCGAGACGCTTCAGCCTTTCGCGATTGCCGAGCGTCATGACGAAACTGACGATAGCGAGCACCGGAAAGGCGATCACCACGGCGATGAGAGTGGTGAAGAACGGGTCCATCACTCTGGCTGGGGGAAAAAACCGATGGAAGGTAGCAGGCTGCCGCAATCGGTGCGGCGGAGCTCGGTCGCTGCACTCCGTCCCATGGTCGAGGCCTCACCAGTCGGGAGACGTATTTAGCCCAAGGTCGGGCCCAAGGGGAAGCTGCGCCTCCGCGCGGCGTGGGTTGGGTGCGCGCAAAGCAAAATGGCGATCCTCACTTTCGTGAGAACCGCCATTCTAACTTAAAGTCGAAAGATCGACGCGGCTAATTAAGCGCGGTCGAGCTCGGCCGGGAGATAGCTCGTAACTTCCATGCCAGCCTCGGACTCGGTGATCTCTGGTTTCAGCCACTCTCTCATGATCGTCTCCTTCGGTGAACTTCTCAGTCCGGTGAACTTACGAATAGGATAATGGCGATCGGCGATGGACTCCGCATGACTCGTCCGTGAACAGCCGCTGAATGCCACATTAAGAAATTCTGACAGGAAAAGGTGGCAACGGATCGTGGAATTCCAGGGTTTTCCAGCCAAGAGCCGGAGCGGTTCGACCCGGACCTCGAGGTGAACGCCGAAAGCCCCAGCTTTTCTGCCCTATCACCTACTGAAAGAGCAGCACGGCGTTGGTCAGAAGTCTTGTAGATGCCCCAGGCGAGAGGGATGCCGACGAAGCTCCAGGCGAGCAGGAGTTTGATCCCGTTGGCGTCGGAGACGTCTTCAGGTTCTTGAGTTTTGGCCATTTTCTGTCCCTCCGTCAGGCGCCGGCTTCTTGCAGATGATGGCGTTCATGGACCGGGTGCATGAAGAAATTGCAGAGGAATCCCACAAACAACAACGCCGCCATGATGTACATGGTCACCGAATAGGCGTCGGCCTTCGCCACGCCGTGATCGATCTGGTATTCGCGGATGTAGTTGACGAGCACAGGCCCGAGCACGCCGGCGGTCGACCAGGCGGTCAAGAGCCGGCCATGGATGGCGCCAACGTAACGCGTGCCGAAGATGTCCTTGAGATAGGCCGGGATGGTGGCGAAGCCGCCGCCATACATGCTCAAGATGATGCAATAGAACAGCACGAACAGGGCCACATTGCCGGTCTTGCCGGTCCACGGCACGGCCGCGTAAAGCGCCATGCCGAGCAGGAAGAAGATCATGTAGGTGTTGCGCCGGCCGATATAGTCGGAGGTGGACGCCCAGAAGAAGCGGCCGGCCATATTGAAGATGCTGAGCAGTCCGACGAACCCTGACGCCGCCACGGCGCTGATGCGCCCCGGGAACATCTCCTGGCTCATCGCCGAGGCCTGGCCGAGCACGCCGATGCCGGCGGTGACGTTCAGGCAGAGCACGCCCCACAGCAAATAGAACTGCGCGGTCTTCAGCGCCGTGTCGACATGGACTTCCTTATCGGTCACGAGCTTTTTCGGTTGAGCCGGCGGCACGTAGCCCTTGGGCGCCCAGCCGGCGGCCGGCACGCGCACGATGACCGCGCCCATCATCATGAAGAACATGTAGACCAGCCCGAGCACGATGAACGTTTCGGCCACGCCGATATGGGTCGGGGTGGAGAATTGCTGCATCAGCCAGACCGAGAGAGGCGAGGCGATCAGCGCGCCGCCGCCGAAGCCCATGATGGCCATGCCCGTCGCCATGCCGGGCCGGTCGGGGAACCAGGTGATGAGGGTCTTGACCGGCGAGATGTAGCCGATGCCGAGACCGCATCCGCCGATCACGCCATAGCCGAGATAGATGATCCAGAGCTGGTGCAGATAGACACCGAGCGCGGAGATGAGAAAGCCGCCGCCGAAGCAAAGCGCCGCGGTGAACATCGCCTTGCGCGGGCCGACGCGGTCGAGCCAAGTGCCGGTGAAGGCTGCCGCCAACCCCAGGAACACGATGGCAATGGAGAAGATCCAGCCGAGCTCGGTCAGCTTCCAGTCGTCGGGCGCCAATTCGGTGATGCCGATCAGTTTGGTCATCGGCAGGTTGAATACGCTGAAGGCGTAGACCTGGCCGATACAAAGATGCACGCAGAGCGCCGCAGGCGGAACGAGCCAGCGGCTGAAGCCAGGCTTGGCGACTGTGTGTGTGCGGTCGAGCCAGCCTACGAGGCCCGAAGAATCGGCGGTAGCGACGCTCGCCATAATCATTCCCCCCTGGATGCCTGTCGCGTTTTTGGTTTGTTTGCAGTCTGGACGGCCTTTGCCGCGACTGCAAGGCCTTGGGTGTTGCAATCCGACGCGGCTAAGTGTCGGCAGACGCAGGGCAACGGAGCACGAAATGTCTCAGTCGCGTTGATTGCTACAAACAGGTGACAGCAGGGTGACGGTTTTACTTGGGTGTCCGAATTTGGCTGCCGCGCCATCCTGCTAGAGTCGCTCGCCCGGCCGGTTCAGAATGCGCTTGGCGAGGTGAGCAAAGAGAGGCGACGAGGCGAGCCTCAGCGCCTGCTCGCGCAAAACCAGCTGGATGCGGTTCTTGGGCGTGAACAGGGCTCGGTTCCGGCGTGCCGTAGCTTGGGCAGCCTCGGCCCAAGGCCTGACTCGCGCCTCGTAGGCGCCAAGAGCCGCGGTGAGATCCGCGGTTCCGCTGAGAGCGTCGCCGAGGATGACGGCCCCGGCCATGGCGAGAGTTGCGCCTTTGCCGGCAATGAGTGAAACTGCGCAGGCGGCGTCGCCCAAGAGCACGACGCGGCCCTGCGACCAGCGTGGCGTCTTCACCAAAGCCACCTCGTCGAAATAAACGCTCTCGGCCCTGCTAAGGCAGCCAATAAGCTCGGGAATGCGCCAGTCAGAGTCGGCGAATGCGTATCTGAGCTCGGCTTCCACCGTGTCGAATCTGCGCTCGCGGCCGCATTGATAGATGAAGAAGGCGACGAGGCGCTCGTCCCTGATAGCGGCGACGCCGGCGGCCCGGCCGACCTCAGTTAGCGAGAAAGTTTCATAAGGCTGGATGTCCGGGAGCGCCGACCGGTCAAAGATGAAGGCGGCGACCCGGGCCCCGAGGAAGCGGATAAACCCTTCCTCGGGTCCGAAGACGAGCGCACGGGTCTTGGAATGAAGCCCGTCGG
>CAVULQ010000009.1:0-53947 GCA_963742355.1 uncultured Alphaproteobacteria bacterium
ATCGCGTGCGCATGGCGGCTTGGCAAGTGCGGCTTGCGGCAGATCAAAGTGGAGGGCTATGAGGCTTCATGACTGACTCGAAGCGAGGTTCGGTCACTCGGCGACAACCCTAAGCGTGGGGTCCGTCTCTCGATGATGCATCGTGATCGGGGAAGCAAATAACCGGACCGCCAAATTCGCGAACAGAAGAATTTGGCACCCAACTTAACGACGGGTACAGGGTGGGCGGCGCGGGCCGGGAACCGCGCCGCCCTCCGGCTAGAAGGCCTAAGCCTTCTTCAGGGAAAGCGCCACGAAGCGCGTCTGATCGCCGGACTTAACTTGCATCAGCACCTTGACGGTATCCTTGTCGGTGCCCGTCTTGGCGTTGGCCATGGCCTTCTTCACGCCTTCGGCGACATCGTCGGGGTCGGACACGGTCACGCCGGCAACCTGAAGGATGACGTCGCCGGGCTTCAGGCCCTTGTCGGCGGCATCGCTCGAGGGATCGACCTCGGTGATGGCTACCCCCTCGTCGCCGGCGCCGGGGAATTTGGCCGCCGGAGCGAGCGAGAGGCCGAGGTCCTTCATCTGTTCGCCGGGCTTTGCCTGCGGTTTGTCGTCCTCGAGCGAGGCAAGCTTCTTGTTGGGGAAGCTGGCGAGCTTCATGTCGACTTCGCGCTTCTCGCCGTAGCGCACGATCGAGAGCTTCACCGGGGTGTTCGGATGCAGCTCGGCGATCTTGCGCGCCAGGTCACGCGAGTCGTCGATCTTCTCGCCGTTCACCTCGACGATGACGTCGCCGGCCTTCAAGTCCTCCTTGGCCGCGGGTCCGTCCTCGGTCACCTTGGTGATCATGGCGCCCTTGGCTTCCTTCATGCCGATCGAGTCGGCGATGTCGTCGCTCACATTCTGGATGACGACACCGAGCCAGCCGCGATCGACCGTGCCGGTGGCCTTGAGCTGGGTAACGACCTCCTGCACCAGAGCGGCAGGCACGTCGAAAGCGATGCCGACATTGCCGCCCGAGGGAGAGAAGATCGCGGTGTTGACGCCGACCACCTTGCCGTCGAGGTCAAACGAGGGGCCGCCGGAATTGCCGCGGTTCACCGCCGCGTCGATCTGCAGATAGTCGTAAGGCCCCGAGCCGATGTCGCGGTTATGCGCCGAGATGATGCCGGCCGTCACCGTGCCGCCGAGCCCGAAGGGATTGCCGACCGCGAGCACCCAGTCGCCGACGCGCGGGTCCTTGGTCTCGAACTCGACAAAGGGGAACGTCTTGCCGTCGGGCCTTGACCTTGATCAGCGCCACGTCCGTGCGCGGATCGGTGCCTACCAGCTTCGCCGGGTACTTGTCGCCGTTCTCCAGCGTGACGGTGATGTCCTCGGCGTCCTCGACCACGTGGTTGTTGGTCACGACGAAGCCGTCAGGGCGAGATGAAGAAGCCCGACCCTTGCGCAAGCATTGGGTGAGGCTTCTCGTCTTGCTGCGGCATGTTCTTGCGGAACTGCTTGAAGAAATCGTAGAGCGGGTTGTCCTTAGGAAGGTCGGGCATCCCCGGCACCTGGTCGCCTTCGCTTTCGTCATTCTCAGCGACCTTAGCGTCGGTCTTGACGTTGATGCTTACAACAGAAGGCGTAACTTTCTGCGCGATGTCCGCGAAGCTCAGCGGCGCTCGCCCATAAGGCGTTCCGATGGTTGGCTGCGTGGCGGTCTCGGCGACCGCGAACGGCACCATGTTGCCGAGCGTCAATCCTAATGCGCTCCCTGCAATTAATGCGGCAGCGGTGAGAATCATGGGCTTGCGGGTCAGCTTCCGCGAGCTCTGGTCAGACGTCATTGGGGAACCTCTCTCCTGAATCCGAAATCAACCCACTATTGCTACGCGCTTTGCATCGTGGATAAGCGCGAGAAGTAGGAAGGCATAGGCCTTCGGGCGATTACGCCGTCATTTCCGGAGAATTAAATTCAGGAAAGCTAAGCCGCTTCGCTGTGGAATTAAACTTTCGCAATCCTCTCCTGCCTGAGATGGCGACTGCCTATTTCGCTCTCACCTAACGGAGCGAGGTAAGAAATGAGTGATGCAGTTCGGCGCGTTCAAGCTCGCGCCCGAGAGTTGGCCGGTTCAGGCAAGTTCGCATGTTGGCGAGCTCTCGCATTCGAGTTGCAGTTCGAGCCTGGGTTCTTTGACGCCTATAAATGGCTCTATAGCCCCTCCACGAGGGAGGAGCTTGAGGGCTTATGCAAAGAGGCGAGACAGCAGCGCGGACCCCAGTCTTCGAAGGTGTCCGACCGATGCCGCGCTACGTGGGCAAAAGGATAGCGGGAAGGAAGTGCGGCACCAGCATCGTTAGCCGATGGAACGCTCGCCAAGAAATTCCGCGCAATGCGATCTCCCTTAGCCGCACTACATCTCGGATTCCATTGCACGCTGACGCCAGAATGATTTGCGTCAGCTTTCTCTCTAGAATCCTCGCCTGATTGTCAGTCAGCTTAGGCCCACCCCACCGTAGTTGTTGCCACGCCTCATTATAGGCAGTGGTCATGGCGTCAAAGTCGTCTCGGCGGAAGAAGGAGGCGAAGTCTTTCAGTCGCATTAGGTCACTCCATGACGACGTTAGTGCATCGTCGTCCTAGCCGCTCATGCTGGGCACACGCATCCCTGCTAATCGCGTGCCGCGAAGCGACCGAACAAAAAGAATCCCAAGCCGCGCCGCTGGACCCCAGCAGTCGGTCGACCGCTTTGCGGTCCGTAAGTAGCCACCATAGCGTTATCGCTAGGCATAGGCTTGGCGGCTCGACTGCGCGCCTTTCGCTTCGGAGGAGCAGCTTTGGGGGACGAGGTCTCAGTCGTGTCAATTACAACGTTATACTGAGGCGCTGACGACACGCTTCCCTGCCCGTAGGTCTCAGGTGACCTAACCACTTCGGATGCTTGAACCGACTCGTGTAGGTTCTCGCTAGGGTTGGCCGCACGCGTGCTGAGCTGCGGCTGATTACCATAGCCGCCGGGACGTTCGCTGGCAGCATTTGAGGCGACGGATTGCTGGCTTGTCGATGGGATGGGAAGGTATGTGCCCCACGATCCCCGATGCCGTGCTGGCTGATCGACTGGAAAAGCAGCGGCGTGATCAGAATTAGGGGGTGGCAATAAGCCGTGTAATGCAGCGAGGAAGCCGTAAACGGACGCTCCCGCGGCAACTAAGAAAATCAAAAACGCCCTCATGGCTAGGTCTCCGACCCAGCCCCGAACACCTATTTCGGATGAAGTGGCACTGATTTCAACCGGGCATTCGTTTTTTGCCTAATGGGACATTTCGGCCTTCCACCAACCGAGAACGCGATGATGTGTCATCCTGCTGATACTTTCCGAACGTGGCGTTCGTCTCGGTCTTGAATGCAGTCTCGATTAATGAAGGATCCGCTCGTCGGGCGCGTGAGCGCGCTCTAGAAACGGGCAATTCGCTTGTTCGTCGGGTCTGTCTAACCGGACCGCCAAATTGCCGAACGGAGAATTGGGCACCCTCAAGGGGCCATCATTCTCCAAAACGCGCTCTCTACGGCCGCTTGGCCCGACTTTGCCAAGCCTAAGTCCCGGGTATTCCGCGACAATTCTGCAGAATAAATTTTCTCTGGAAAAACAACGGACTAGCTGGCGGAGAGGGTGGGATTCGAACCCACGGTACGGTTACCCGTACAACGGTTTTCGAGACCGTCCCATTCGACCACTCTGGCACCTCTCCGTGACTTGAAGCCGTGGTCTGGCCCGCGTTCTAAATGGGTTTTGCGCCGAGCGGAATGAGAAATGGGCCGTGGCGCCGCCCAATTTCAAGGTTGGACGTCCGGCCCCGGGTGGGCCGCCCTAGGGAACCCCTTGACCCCTATCAAGGCAATCGTGCCGCTCGAACCGCTAGATCGAAGCGCTCGCGAACGAGTAGCTTGTTGCCCCAGGTGGACTAGGATCACCGGGAAAATGGAGCTTTGATATGCGGAATTCACGCGCCGTGGTGAGTGGCGCAACGTGCGCGGGACTCTTGGCGCTCGCCAGTCTGCTCGCCTCCGCCCCGGCCGCCGCCAACGATTCAAGCGCAAGCCTCGACGTGGGCGGGCTGAAGCTCACGTACAATCCGAATGTCTCGGTCGAGAGTGAGGACCTCTATCTCAGCCGGGACGAGGTCCGCGTCACCTATCACTTCCGCAACAGAAGCGACCACGACATCTCGACGCTCGTCGCCTTTCCCTTGCCGACGATGGAGATCGGGGAGGAGGGGAACTACATCTTTGCGGGCAACGACCCGGTCAATGTCATGGACTTCCAGGTGACCGTCGATGGCAAGACGGTCGAGCCGTCGGTCGAGGTGAGAGCGACGCGCTTCGGTGTCGACGTCACCGATGTGCTCAAGCGCTACAACATCCCGCTCACCATGGCGGGCGGCGACGAGGCGAGCGCTGCCGCTTACGATCGCCTCAATGCGCTGCCTGAGGACGCGCGGCGCGAGCTCGAGCGATATGGCGTGATCGACTGGGAGACGGCCACGGGCGCCGAGGACAAGCCGCTCGCCACCACCCATTGGGAGACGCATATTGCCTTCTACTGGTTTCAGACCTTTCCCGCCGGACGCAGCATCGAGGTGACCCACCGCTATCATCCCGTGCCGCGGCATTTCTTCTTCGGCAAGGAGGACCTCGCCTCGCCGGAGATGCGCAAGACCTATTGCATCGATTCCGACTTCGTTCGCTCCGCGCAGGCCAAGCTCGCGCAGTCCTCGCAAGACATCCTCAAGGGCTATGAGCTGAAATATGTGCTGACGACGGCCGAGAACTGGCTTGGCCCGATCGGCAAGTTCAAGCTGACGGTGGACAAATCCACGCCGGATGCGCTCGTTTCATTCTGCGCCCAAGGCATCAAGAAGACGTCACCCACGACTTTCGTGCTGAGCGAGGACGACTACAATCCCTCTGAGGACCTCAGCATCCTGTTCCTCGAGCCTCTCAAGGACGAGAACTAAGGCGGTGGCCGGCACGCTTAGGGCCTGACGCACTCACCCAGAGAGGTGATCACCGAGCGCCTGACCACGGCGTTCATCCGAAAGCCCTCGCGCGCCATCAAGTGCTCATGCAGATCCGGCAGGCGGTAGAAGGGCACGCTCGGATACCAGTGATGCTCGAGGTGGTAGCCGACATTCCGCGGCAGGATGAGGAGCGACTCGATGAAGGTCGGGATCGTGGTCCGGGTGATTGCATACTCTGCCTCGTCGCTCTCGACGGCGCTGTGCTCGCAGATGATGCGAACATATTGAACCGCGATATGCCAAGTGCAGAACGGCACGAGCCAAAAGAGCAAGAAGCCTGGCCAGGCCTCGAAGAAGGTCAGGGCGCCGGCGATCGAGGAATAGAATGCGATCTTGGAGGCGATCATCCAGTGCGGCGAGGGAATGAGCGAAGCGCCCACGAGCCCCCTGACGATCCAGAACATCCCAGTGACAAAGAAGGCCCGGTGCAGCAGCACCAGCGCGAGCCCGACCCTCGTCTTGGGAAAGCGCCAGCCACGCTCGAGCTCGCCCATGGCGTCATGCGTATACCAGATATGCCGGTTTCCGTCGTTGGGAAGGTTCGTATACTGATGATGTGTTCCGTGGAACTTGCGAAACCCTTCGACCGAGGCGAAGGTCGGCCACATCAAGAAGATGTTGGCGACGAGGTCGTTCTGCCAGCGCGTCGGCAGGTAGCGATAATGCGAGGCGTCGTGGCCCAGGATCAGCAGCGCATGCTGGCGCGAGCCGATCACCACGACCGCGATCAGATAGAGCACCGGGTGCCAGAAGAATGAGCAAAGAGCGATGGCCGCGATGATCGCCGCCCACTCTTCCGCGGTCGACGCGACTGCCTTGGCAGGCTCAAGCGCCGACAATTCCTTGATGGTCGCGGCGGACAGCCGCTCAGGGATGGTCCGGGTCGTGTTGTGCGGGTGTTTGACGATCGGGTTCTTGGAAACGTCCTCCGGCGGGTTCTCCGAGCGGAGGTAGGCAATGGCCTTACTGATCTGGCCGAAGGGCGGCATGGGTCGTCCTCCTGGTCGTACGGGGATGCTGCGGGTAATCTGTTTTTCTGTTCTTTATGGGGCAATTAGCGGGAGTGGCGCGCTAGCCCGGAAAAGCGCAGCAGCAATTGACTTATCGGCTTTGGTCTCTATATTGCGCCGCTCATTAGCCCTTTTTTGAGGCTTGGCCGCGCATTGACGCGTAGGCCTTTCAGCCACGAGAGTTGGACGGATTACTCCCATGTTCGCGGTCATTCGCACGGGCGGCAAGCAATATCGCGTGGCGCCGAACGACATCATCGAGATCGAGAAGATCGCCGGCAAGCCGGGCGACATCATCGAGCTATCAGAAGTGATCCTGCTCGGCGGCGATGGCGGTCCCAAGACGGGAAGCCCCACGATCGCCGGCGCGCTGGTCGCTGCCGAGGTCATCGAGCAGAGACGGGCCGACAAGATCACCGTCTTCAAGAAGAAGCGCCGCACCAATTATCGCCGCAAGAAGGGTCACCGCCAGGAGCTGACCGCGCTTCGCATCACCGAGATCCTGACCGACGGCAAGAAGCCCTCGAAGCAGGCGGCAAAGCCAGAGCCGAAAAAGACCGAGAAGAAACCGGCCGCGGAAGCGGAGGCAAAGCCAGAGCCGAAAAAGACCGAGAAGAAACCGGCCGCGGAAGCGGAGGCAAAGCCTGCAGCGAAGAAGGCCGTCGCCAAGCCCGCGCGGAAGCCGGCGGCAAAGGCTCAGAAGCCCGCGGCCAAGAAGCCGGCCGCCAAGCCGAAGAAGAAATAAGGAACTTACGTCATGGCACATAAGAAAGCAGGCGGCTCATCGCGCAACGGCCGCGACTCTGCCGGCCGCCGCCTCGGCGTGAAGAAGTCGGGCGGGCAGAGCGTGCTCGCCGGCAACATCATCGTCCGCCAGCGCGGCACCAAATGGCACCCGGGCGACGGCGTCGGCATGGGCAAGGACCACACGCTGTTCGCGCTCCGCGAGGGCGAGGTCACCTACGCGACCAAGCAGAAGGGCCGCGTCTACGTCTCGGTGAAGCCGAGCTAGCCTCTTCGGCCTCGCTACGGCATAGAGCCGCTCCTCTGCCGATGGCGAGAGGAGTCATGGTAGCTTCGTCGCATGAACATCAGGACACCGAGGCTCTTGCTGCGCGCGCTCGAGTTGGCCGACGCGAGCCGGATCAGCCTGCTTGCCGGCGACTACGACGTCGCCAGCATGACGGGAACCATTCCCCATCCCTATGCCGAGGAGCAGGCTGCGGAATGGATCTCAAGCGCGCTCGCCGGCGAGGAGGGTGTTGTCTTCGGTATCGCCAATGGGGGTTTGCTGGTCGGCTGCACCGGCTATCGCGCTTTCGGCGAGGACCACGCCGAGCTCGGCTATTGGATCGGCAAGCCTTATTGGAACATGGGCTATGCGAGCGAGGCGGTTCGCGCGCTCATCGTCTACGCCTTCGAGAAAGACGGCTTCGACTATCTAACCGTCGGCCATTTTATCGACAACCTCGCTTCGGCGCGCATCATCGCCAAGTTCGGCTTCGTGCCGCAGGGCAGGCAGGTGCGCGATTGCGCGGCACGGGGCATCAAGGCCCACTGCCTGACATACCGGCTCGAGCGCGCGGCGGCGCTCGCCGGCTTCCTCAGGACCTAGAGCCGACCGCCTCAAGCGGTCTCCTAGTGTATTTGGAAAGAAGCTGGTGCTAAGCCCTCGCCATGCAGTTCCTCGATCAGGCCAAGGTCTATGTGCGCTCCGGCGACGGAGGGAACGGGTGCGTGAGCTTCCGGCGGGAGAAGTTCGTCGAGTTCGGCGGACCTGACGGGGGAGATGGCGGCAAAGGCGGCGACGTGGTCGTCGAGTGCGTAGCGAACCTCAACACGCTGCTGGACTACCGCTACCAGCAGCATTTCAAGGCGAAGAAGGGCGGCCACGGCAAAGGCCAGAACCGCTCCGGCGCCAAAGGCGCCGACGTGGTGCTGAAAGTGCCGCCGGGAACCCAGATCCTCGATCAGGACAACGAGACGCTGCTCGCCGACCTGACCAAGCCGGGCGAGACCATCGTGCTCGCCCGTGGCGGTAACGGCGGCTTCGGCAATACGCATTTCAAATCTTCGACCAAGCAGGCGCCGCGCCATGCCAATCCCGGGCAGAAGGGCGACGAGCTCACCATCTGGCTCAGGCTGAAGCTGATTGCCGACGCCGGCATCATCGGTCTGCCCAATGCCGGTAAGTCGACCTTTCTCGCCGCGGTGAGCGCGGCCAAGCCCAAGATCGCCGACTATCCCTTCACCACCCTCCACCCCAATCTCGGCGTGGTGCGCGTCGATGGCTTCGACTTCGTGCTCGCCGACATTCCGGGGCTGATCGAAGGCGCGCATGAGGGTGCCGGCATCGGCGACCGCTTCCTCGGTCATGTCGAGCGCTGCGCCGTGCTGCTCCATCTCGTCGACGGGACGCTCGACGATCCGGCCGAGGCCTACGCCATCATTCGCGGAGAGGTCGAGGCCTATGGCGGAGGGCTCGAGGACAAGCCGGAGATCGTCGCGCTGTCCAAGGCGGACGCCGTGCCGAAGGACGAGATCAAGAAGAAGGCGCGCGCGCTGAAGAAGGTTGCCGGGGTCACCCCGCTCATCGTCTCTGCCGCAAGCGGTGAAGGCGTGACCGAGGTGCTCAGGGCACTCGTGCCCGAGATCAAATCGATGCGGGCCGCCGACACGAAAGCCGAGGCGGGCAAGCCGCAGGCGTCCGTACAACGGTGGCGGCCATGAGAAGCGAATGGACGAACACCAAGCGGCTCGTGGTCAAGATCGGCTCATCGCTGCTGGTCGATACGGCCTCGGGCACGCTGCGCCAAGTCTGGCTCGAAGCGCTCGCTGACGACATCGCCGCGCTCAGAGCGAAAGGCAAGGAGGTCGTGGTGGTGTCCTCCGGCGCCATCGCGCTCGGCCGTAACGCTCTCAAGCTGCCCAAGGGCGCGCTCAAGCTCGAGGACAGCCAGGCTGCGGCGGCCGTCGGCCAGATCGACCTCGCCCATGCCTATGAGGATGCCTTCCGCGCGCGCGATCTCGTCGCGGCGCAAGTTCTGCTCACGCTCGGCGACACCGAGGAGCGGCGGCGTTACCTCAATGCACGGAACACCATGACGACGCTGCTCAAGCTCGGCGCCGTGCCGGTGGTGAACGAGAACGATACCGTGGCCACGAGCGAGATCCGTTACGGCGACAACGACAGGCTCGCGGCGCGGGTCGCCTCGATGATGAGCGCGGACTGCCTCGTGTTGCTGTCCGACGTCGATGGCTTCTACACCGCGCCGCCGGGGTCGCGCGCGGACGCGCGCCGTCTCGACGAGGTGCGCGAGATCACGCCGGAGATCGAGGCCATGGCCGGCGATGTCGGCTCCGAGCTGTCGAAAGGCGGCATGGTCACCAAGATCGAGGCGGCGAAGATCGCGGTGTCGGCCGGCACGCATATGGTGATCGCGAGCGGCAAGGTGTTGCACCCGCTCGATGCGCTCGCCACCAAGGGGATCGCCACCTGGTTCCTCGCGCGCTCAGACCCCGTGACGGCACGCAAGCGCTGGATCGCAGGCACGCTTGAGCCGAAAGGCGCGGTCATTCTCGATAACGGCGCGGTTCAGGCGCTCGCTTCTGGCAAGAGCCTACTTCCCGCTGGCGTAACGAAAGTCGAGGGGAGCTTCGAGCGCGGCGACGCGGTGGTGATCCGGACCGGTGAAGGCGTCGAGATCGGGCGCGGGCTCACCGCCTATGGCTATCAAGAGGCGAAGGCGATTATCGGCCGGAAGAGCAGTGAAATTACCGAGATTCTCGGCTACCTTGGCCGCCCCGAGCTGATCCACCGGGACGATATGATGCTGAACCGCAAAGGCTGATTTCGATGTCGATGCCTGCAGGAAGGCCTGAAGCCTCCATCGAGCCGATGATGCTCTATATGGGCCGCCTTGCGCGCGAGGCAGCGCACGCGCTTGCGCTCGCCGCGACCGAGGCCAAGAACCGCGCGCTCGAGGCGATGGCCACGCGGCTCGAGGCGAATGCGGAGAAGATCCTCAATGCCAATGTTCAGGATCTCGATGCGGCGCGTGCCAAGGGGCGCGATCAGGCTTTCCTCGATCGTCTGATGCTCGATACAGCGCGTGTCGCGGCCATGGCTAAGGGCATTCGCGAGGTGGCGGCGCTGCCCGATCCCGTCGGCCAGGTGATCGCCTCGTGGACGCGGCCAAACGGGCTCGAGATTTCCCGCGTGCGCGTGCCTCTCGGCGTGATCGGCATCGTCTACGAGTCGCGGCCTAACGTGACGGCCGACGCGGCGGCGCTTTGCCTCAAGTCGGGTAACGCCGTGATCCTGCGCAGCGGGTCGGAGAGTTTCCTCACCTCTCTCGTCATCGCCAACACTCTGACCGAGGGTGTGGCAGAGGCCGGTCTTCCGCGCGAGGCGATCCAGCTCGTGCCGACAGTCGATCGCTCGGCAGTCGGTTTCATGCTGCAAGGCCTTGGGGGTGCGATCGACGTGATCGTGCCGCGCGGAGGCAAGGAGCTTGTCGCGCGCGTGGAAGGTGAGGCGCGGGTGCCGGTCTTCGCTCATCTCGAAGGCGTGTGTCATGTTTATGTGCAAACGCCAGCCGATCTCGACATGGCGAAGAGGATCGTGCTCAACGCCAAGATGCGTCGTACCGGAGTTTGCGGCGCGACCGAGACTCTGCTCGTCGATCGCAAGGCGGCGCCAACGCATCTTGCACCTCTCGTCAAGATGCTGATCGAGGCCGGCTGCGAGGTGCGCGGCGATGCGGAGACGCAGAGCGTGGATGCTCGCGTGAAGGCCGCCACCGAGGAGGATTGGGCGAAGGAATTTCTCGACGCGATCATCGCGGTCAAAGTGGTCGATGGACTCGAGGAGGCGATCGAGCACATCGCGCGCTACGGCTCGCAGCATACCGAGGCCATCGTGACGGACGACAAGAGCGCGGCAGAGCAATTTCTCGCCCGCGTCGATAGCGCGATCGTGTTGCACAATGCCTCGACGCAGTTCGCCGATGGCGGTGAGTTCGGCATGGGCGCCGAGATCGGCATCGCCACCGGGCGATTCCACGCGCGCGGGCCCGTCGGTGTCGAGCAGCTCACGACCTTCAAATATGTCGTGCGCGGGCAGGGTCAGACGCGCCTCTGAGTAACGCTCTCCTTTTCAGCTGCACCGTCATTCCGGCGTAAGCCGGAATCCAGATCGGGTACGTGCTTATTGCTGGATACCGGCTTTCGCCGGTATGACCGTCATTGGATTGCCGTGAGCAGAAAGGGCTGACAGTGCCTAAGCAAAAACCGAGAGCGAAGAAGACTGCCAAGCAAACAAAGGCGACCAGGACCAAGACAGCGAAGGCGCTGAAGCCATCCAAGATCAAGAAACAGATCAAGGCCGCAAAGCCCGTCAAGGCGAAGACATCCTCCAAGCCGACATCCTCCAAGAGAGCGACATCGGCCAAGACCGCCAAAGCGGCGAAGTCGTCCAAGCCGGTCAAGTCGATGAAGCGAGCGAAGCAAGGCGCGAAGACGGAGAGGAAGGCCAAGAAGGTCGAGAAGGAGGCTGGCAGAAAAGAGGGGCGTTCGCTCGCCAAGACCGAGCGGCGCCTGCGCAACGAGGCTCGTCCGTCAAAGAGCCTCACGCCGAACGAGAAAGCCGCGCGCCCGCCGATGGTCTCGCCGCGCATGCGCATTGGTCTCCTCGGCGGCTCGTTCAACCCGGCGCACGCGGCCCATGTCGAGATCAGCCTGACCGCGCTGAAGCGGCTTGGGCTCGATCAGGTGTGGTGGGTCGTCACTTCCGGCAATCCCTTGAAGAGACCGTCCAAGCTGCCGAGCCTCTCTGAGCGCGTCGAAGCCGCAAGGAGGGTCGCCAATCACCCGCGCATCGCGGTGACGGGCTTCCCAGGCGAGAGGGGTTCGCCCTATACGGTCGACCTTCTGACGGAGCTCAAGCGCCGTTACCCTGCCGTCAGCTTCGTCTGGCTGATGGGCGCGGACAATCTTGCCGAGTTCCACCGCTGGCGCTCCTGGCAGAGGATCTTCGAGACCGCGCCGATCGCCGTGCTCGACCGGCCGGGATTCCGGCTGAAGGCACGGGCGAGCCAGGCCGCCACGCGCTTTCGGGAGTTCCATGTCGATGAATCGGATGCGCTGGGTCTTGCTCGGATGATCCCACCGGCCTGGACGATCGTCACCCACCGGCTCTCTCCTCTTTCCTCGACCGCGCTTCGTGGTGAAGGCAAGGGGACCGACAAGAAGAGCAAGAAAAAGCGCCAGCAATACTAGCTATTGAAACTTTAACCGCGACCATACTATGTTTATGGGGCGAAGCGGCAACCAAGTGTCGCTGTCCTGCGTTACGCAGGCGGTAAAACTTGGGGGCAACCCGCTTCCTCGAGGAGCAATGGCAGAAGGACACTCACCAAAACATGCGCTCAGCTAGAGAGGCTGCCCAGCGCGGCACGCCTCCTAACGGATTTGCGTCATTTCGCGCGGATCCGAAACGCCTGCTCAACATCGTGCTCGACACGCTCGACGCCGCCAAGGCCGAGGATGTCGCCTGCATCGACCTGAGAGGCAAGACCTCGATCGGCGACCACATGGTCCTCGCTTCGGGGCGCTCGCAACGGCATGTCGGGGCCGTCGCCGACCAACTGGTCAAGAAACTCAAAGAGGAAGGCTATGGCCGCGTCCGCGTCGAGGGCCAGCCCCAATGCGATTGGGTGCTGATCGATGCCGGCGATGTTATCGTCCATGTCTTCCGCCCTGAGGTTCGCGACTTCTACAATCTGGAGAAGATGTGGTCGGCGGATCGTCCCATGGAGCAACTGGTGATCTGATCGGCGACGTGTCGCTAGCGGCCTGCCCCGGACGGTTCGCCGCCGCGGTCTTAAGGCCGAGTGAGCCATGCGGCTCCTGATCGCTGCCGTTGGCAGATTGAAGCAGGGGCCTGAGCGCGACCTGTTCGCGCACTATGTCGCCCGCGCCGCGGCGGCGGGACGAAAGCTCGCTCTGTCGCCGCTCGATGTGGTCGAGATCGCGGAGGCGAAGGGCGCCACGCCGCAGGCGCGGATGGAGGCCGAAGCGGAGCGGCTTCTCGCCAAGCGACCGTCCTCGTACAAATTGGTCTGTCTCGACCGGAGCGGCACTCCGCTCGGAAGCGAAGCCTTCGCGCAAAGCCTCGCCAAGTTTCGCGACGGTGGCGCGCAGGGTCTCGCGTTCTTTATCGGCGGCGCCGACGGTCTTGGGCTCACGGCCTCGTTCAAGGCCGATTTCATCCTCTCGCTCTCGGCCATGACCTTGCCGCACGGCTTGGCGCGCATCGTTCTCGCCGAGCAGATCTACCGCGCGATCACCATCCTCGCCGGTCACCCCTATCACCGTGCCTGAGCGCCGCGGTCATGCCCCCAAGGTTAAGGATTCGTAAGCGTTTTGCCTTGATTCTGCCGTATCGCTCCGCTGTCGTTGCCACCGGCTGAAACGGCCAAGGCGCATGGCGCATTCCGATCGATTGGCTCCCGCAAGACGAAGATTTCGATCCGCTCTGCTTCTTGTCGGCCTCGTTTGCATCTTGCCGTGGCTGGCCGAGGCACAGGAGGATCTTTCGCGCGAGGAGGCGAAGAAGCGCCTCAACGAGACTGAGCAGCAATTACAGTCGAACCGCGCCAAGGAGCAGGGGCTTACCCAGGACATCGCGACCCTTGCCGAGGATCGGGCAAAGCTAAACAGTGAGCTGATCGAAGCCGGAAACAGAGTGCAGGCGAGCGAGGCTAAGCTCTCGGAGACAGAAGCCAAGCTCGCGCAATTGACCGACCAGGTAAACGTCATCCAGAGCTCGATCACCGAGCGAAAGGAAACAATCTACAAGATGCTCTTGGCGATGCAGAGGATGGGCCGAACGCCTCCGCCGGCGCTGGTGACGCGCCGGGACGATGCACTCGCCATGGTGCGAAGCGCGATGCTGCTCGCCGACGTGTTTCCCGAGCTCAAATATGAGGCCGACAATCTGTCGCACGAGCTCGAGGGCTTGGTCACCATCGAGAACAACATTCGCCAAGAGCGCGATGCCGAGAAGGGGGAAAGAGACGGGCTCGCCTCCGAGCAGGGGCGGCTCGACGGGCTGCTCGAGGAGAAGAAGACGAAACTCGCGCAAGGCGAGGCGGAGCTTGCCGAGATCAAGCAATCGGCCGCCGAACAGGCCAAGGCCGTCACCGATTTGAACGAGCTGATCGATCGCCTCGATGCTCAGATCGCCAAGGTCGAGGTCGCCCAATATGACGCCGAGGTCGCCGCCGAGCGGGCGCTTCGCCAGCGCGAGCAGGACCGGGTTCTGGCGACCCCCGCCGATGAGAGCGTGGTCGAGATTAAGCCTGATCAGAACAAGGTCGCCTTCGCCAGCCCAGCCCGTCTGAAGCCCGCCATGCCGTTCGAGGCGGCCAAGGGCACGCTCAGGCTTCCCGCCAAAGGCCGGCAAATCAAGCGCTTCGGCGATGCCGAGAGCGCCGGCGGCACGGCCAGGGGCATCTCCCTGCAAACCCGCCCGGAGGCTCGGATTACCGCCCCTTCCGACGGGTGGGTGGTTTATGCAGGCGAGTTCCGCTCCTACGGGCAACTCTTGATCATCAACGCGGGCGGGGGATATCATGTTCTGCTTGCGGGGATGAGCCGCATAGACGTAAGCCTCGGCCAGTTTGTCCTAGCCGGCGAGCCCATCGCAGTGATGGGATCGGGGGCTCCGAGCCAAAACGATGACAGTTCACGCCCCGTCCTCTATGTCGAATTCAGAAAGGACGGCAGGCCAATAGACCCTGACCCATGGTGGGCTGAGGCTTCCGAAAAGGTGCAAGGATGATGCGGAAATCCGAATACGCGCTGTGGGCGCTTCTGGTGTTGGCCGTGCTCGCTGCCGGATCGACGATGGTGAGCTTGGCGCGCAGCCAGTCCGCATCGGCCGCCAACTCGGAAATCTACCGGCAGCTCGATCTGTTCGGCGAGGTGCTCGAGCGCGTGCGCTCGGACTATGTCGAGAAGCCCGATGACTCCAAGCTGATCGAAGCGGCGATCAACGGCATGTTGGCCGCGCTCGACCCGCATTCGGCCTATCTCAATCCGAAGCATTTCCGTGACATGCAGGTGCAGACCCGCGGCGAGTTCGGCGGGCTCGGCATCGAAGTCACGATGGAGAACGGCGTGGTCAAGGTGGTGTCGCCGATCGAAGACACGCCCGCCGCCAAAGCCGGGATCATGAGCGGCGACCTGATCACCGCGCTCGATAAGGAGCAGATCCAGGGCCTGACGTTGCAGGAAGCCGTGGAGAAGATGCGTGGACCGGTCAACTCGCCGATCACGCTCACGATCGTGCGCAAGGGCGTCGAGGATCCGTTCGACGTGAAGGTCACGCGCGACGTGATCCACATCAACCCGGTCAAGTACAATGCCGAAGGCGACGATGTCGGTTACATCCGCATCACCACCTTCAACGAGCAGACCACCGCCAATTTGCAGAAGGCGATCGACGATTTGAAGAAGCAGCTCGGTCCGAAGCTCAAGGGCTACGTCATCGATCTCCGCAACAACCCGGGCGGCCTGCTCGACCAGGCGATCTCGGTGTCTGATGCCTTCCTCGATCAAGGCGCGATCGTGCTCACGCGCGGCCGCAATCTCGAGGAGACGCAGCGCTCCAACGCGCGGCCCGGCGATCTGACCGACGGCAAGCAGCTTATCGTTCTGATCAACGGCGGCTCGGCGTCGGCCTCTGAAATCGTCGCTGGCGCTCTTCAGGATCACCACCGGGCGACCCTTCTCGGTACGAGGTCTTTCGGCAAGGGTTCCGTGCAGACCATCATTCCGCTCGGTTCCAACGGCGCGCTCCGTTTGACCACGGCGCGCTACTACACGCCATCTGGCCGCTCGATCCAGGCCAAGGGCATCGAGCCCGAGGTGGTGGTCGAGGAGGAGCTGCCGGACGATCTCAAGAAGAAGGCTGACGAGGTAAGCACGCGCGGCGAAGCCAATCTGCGCGGCCATCTCAAGATCGAGGGCGCGGACGAAGCAGAGGAGGCCTCCGAGGAGGAATCCGGAAGCTCGTCCTATGTCGCCCCCGAGAAGGAGAAGGATACCCAGCTGAACTATGCGCTCGATCTCTTGCGTGGCATCAAGTCGGTCGATACCGATGCCAAGAAGAAGGCCGAGGCCAACTAGGCTTAGGCCGCTTCTGGCGACCGCTTCGATGACTGCCGGGCGAGGGAAGCGAAGCCCCATAAGAGGGCTGGCGTGCGGGGAGGTAAAGTCGAGATGAAAGCGCTGGTCGCCGCCGCGGGTATCGTGTTCTGGACGCTGGTGCTCGGCATTGCGTGGCTCGCCTTCTTCCCAGGAAGCGACTCGGGCGAGCCCGTCGCCATCCTGCAAATCGAGCCGGGACCCGCTGGTGACAATGGCGCCGCCCCGGCAGAGGACTTGGCCGAGACACCCGACCAAGGCGCCGCTTCTGTGCCGAGCGAAGGGCCCGCGGACACCGCACCGGCAGAGGCCCCTGCGGCTTCCGGCGGCAATATGGACATGCCTCCCGGCTTCGCCGTTGCGCCAGGGGCAAGTCCCGCGGCACCGATGGTTCAGCCACCTGGCCCGGGGCAGATGATGCCTTCTGGGCAGCTTGGCACGCCAGGAGCGACGCCAGAAGCGCCCGATGCTGGGGCTTCAAATGGTCGGCAGGGCGCCGCGGATGCCACCGAACAGACGGCCTCGACAGGGGCGCCGGCGCAAGGCGCCGCGACGCCCGCTTCGAGCCAGATTGCCGCCGTTGCGCCTCCACCTCCTCCCGTCAACCTGCCCGCGGTCGAGCCCGGGGCTGGTTCGCTTGAGCCGGTTCCTGTGGCCGAGCTCGTCGAGGACTCGCAATACGGCCCGCTGCCGAAAGTCGCCTCGGACGGCAGGCGGCCGCTCGATGTCTATGCGCGGCCCTCGCGTTACGCGGTCAAGGGCGGCGCGGGAGAGCCCGCGCGCATCGCCATTCTGGTCACCGGCCTGGGTCTTGCCGACAGCCCGCCTGCCAACGTGCTCAAGGGGTTGCCACCGTCGATCAGCGTGGCTTACGGCGCCTACGGCAGGAGCTTGCAGGACGGGGTGACGGTCGCCCGCGCCGATGGCCACGAGGTGTTGCTGCAGATTCCGCTCGAGCCAAACAACTATCCGACCGAAAATCCGGGCCCGCATACGCTGCTCACCACGCTTCCGCCCGCGGAGAACATGAAGCGGCTGCAATGGTTGATGTCGCGCTACACGGGCTATGTCGGGGTCACCAACCTCATGGGCGCCAAGTTCGAGGCGACGCAGGATGCTCTCACCCCGGTGCTTGAGGAGGTGAAGGCCCGCGGGCTTCTCTATATCGACGACGGCAGCGCGCAGGGCTCGACCGCTGGCCAGATCGCGGGCGCGATCGGGCTCGACTATTCGGCCGCCACCGTCCAGATCGACGCCAACGCCTCGCCGGCCGATATCGCCAAGCAACTGGCGAAACTCGAGTCCGAGGCCAAGGAGAAGGGGGCTGCGATCGGCGTGGTCAAGGCGAAGCCGGCCACCCTCAAGCAGATCGCCGAATGGGCGAGCAAGGTGCAGAGCAAGGGCTTCGTGCTGGTGCCCGTCAGCGCGGTGGTGCGCTCGCAAAGCCAAAGCTGATTTCCCGTGACAGACAAAGAGGCGCTGCCCTACCGGCCATGCGTCGGCATCATGCTGCTCAACCGCGAGGGACGCGCTTTCGTCGGACGGCGCGCCGATCGCGAGGGCGACCCTGAGGGCGTCGGCCAATGGTGGCAGATGCCGCAAGGAGGGGTGGACGAAGGCGAGTCGCCAGAAGACACGGCGCGCCGCGAGCTGTTCGAGGAGACAGGCGTGCGCAGCGCCACCATCATCGCGCGCGCGAAGGATTGGCTCCTCTACGATCTGCCGCAGGAGCTGATCGGCATCGCCTGGGAGGGCCGCTATCGCGGTCAGAAACAGATGTGGTTCGCCGCGCGCTTCGAGGGCCCTGACAGCGAGATCAACCTCTCGCCGCGCGAAGGGCATGAGCCCGAATTCGACGCCTGGCAATGGGTGAGAGTGGGAAAGCTCCCCTCGCTGATCGTGCCGTTCAAGCGCGCGGTCTACGAGCGCGTGGTCGAGGAGTTTCTGCCTTACACTCGAAGCTGAGACGTCAGCCGTGCGCGCGCGTGTGCGGATGCTTGGCGTGGGACGCCGGCCTGAGGCGCCGCACGAAGCGGCGATAGAGCAGCACGCTCGCGGGCAACAGCACGAGATCGCCGATGAGGGCCGCCACCAGCGTCATCGCCGAGAGCTTGCCGAACAGGCGGAGAGACGGCAGGTCTGACAGTACGGTGACGCCCAGCCCGAAAGCGAGGATCAGGGAGGTGAGCACGAGTGCGGGACCGATCAGAACGGTGGCGCGCTCGACGCCGATGGCCGGGTCCTCGCCGGGGCGGTCCTCGAGCCGCAGCCGGTTGAGATAATGCACGGCGGCATTGAGCGACAGGCCGAACGACACGATCAGCGCGACGATGCTCGCAAATTGCAGGCCCTCGCCCGAGGCGGCCAGCACGGCTCCGGCGGTAAACACGGGAAAGAGCGTCGGCAGCACGGTGACGACGGCGACCATCACCGAGCGGAAGGCTAATCCCAAGAAAATGCAAATGAACACGATCTCGGTGGTGAGCCCCGCGTTCAGCTTGCCGATCATGGTGGCGCTGTTGCGCGCGGCGATGGCCGACAGCCCGGTGACGACGATGCGATAGTCGGGATGGGCGTCGCGCACGACGTTCAGCTTGCCGTCGAGCTTCTCGATCACCGGCAGGAGATCGCTGACGTCGATATCCGGGATGCGCCCGGTGACGACGACCGAATTGTCTGCCTCGTCGATGAAGCGTTTGGTCAGATAGTCGGGCAGGATCGAGACATATTCCTTGAGCTTGTCTGGCGTGTCCTCTTGCGTCTTGGCGAGCCAGCGGCGCAGCGTCTCGATCGACCAGACATTGCCGACGCCCGACTGCGCCTCGACGATCGAGTGCACGTCGCCGATCACCTTGAGCACGTCGGGATCGTAGAGCGTCTTGCCCTTGGGATAGTCGATCATGACATGGAGCGGGTTCGCGCCCGTGAGCTTCGCATCGAGTTGCTCGCTCGCCGCCACAGCCTGCTCGCGGTCGGGCACCTGATCGGCCAGGCGATAGCGAGGCGCCAGCGTCACATAGATGGCGCCGAAGCCGACGACCACGAGCAGTCCCAAAGCCACCACGATATGCGGGTAGCGCACGCCCCACTCGGCGACCGAGCCGCAGAAGCGCTTGAGCGCGTTCATCGCCTTGTCGTGGCTCTTGAGCTTGGCCGCATAAGCCCTCGCGTTGCGGGGGATCAGAGTCCGGGTGAGCAGCGGCACAAGCGTGATGCCGACGACGAAGGCAATCGCCGTCGAAAGCGCGCCGGCGATGCCGAAAGTGCGGATCAGCGCGGAGTCGGAGAAGAGAAGCGCGATGAAGGAAGCCGCCGCCGTGGCGGTGGCGAGCACGCAGGCCGGTCCCACGACGAGCACGGCATAGCGCGCCGATTTGATGCGGCGGTCACCGTCGACCAACCGGTTGCGCATGGCGACGGTGAGCTGCATGGAGTCGGAAAAGCCCAGCACCATGATCAGCGGGATCATGACGTTCAGGAATAGATTGAGCTTGAAGCCGAGCCAGCCGAACAGCCCGAGCGACCAGATGATGGCGATGACGGGAGGCAGCGCGGCAATGAGCATCAGCGACAGTCGCCGGAAGAAGGCGTAGGCGATGATCGCGCCGAACAGGAAGCCGAGCACATTGTACTTGAAGCGGTCGCGCTCGACGGCATTCCTGATCTCGAGCTGCATCACCGGAGCGCCCGAGAGCTGCATCTTGAGCCCGGTGTTCTTCAGCTCCTCGGCGGCGGTATCGTGGATCTGCTGCACCACCGAGTTCAGCCCCTGCTCCGCGACAACCTTGTGGTCGAGAGCCAGCAAAATGAGTGTCAGCGTGCCGTCGTCGGAGAGGAGCTTGCCCTTGATGATCTCGTTGTTGCGGACCTTGTCGATGAGCTGCTTATAGGCGTCGCCCTTGGGCAGCTCGGCGGGAAAGACGGGACCGGGGATCTTGCCGGGCTCCGGCGCCTCGCGGGCGGAGAACAGCGAGACCTCGCCATCCATGCCATCGACGAACTGAAGATTGATGATGAGGTTGCGCAGAGCGTCGACCGATTTCCGCTCGAGCAGATTGTCTCCGCTGACCACGATCAGCACGTCGTATTCGCTCGATGGGAAGCGCTCGGAGATGGTCTCGTAGTCGTGGAACTCCGGCGTGTCGGTGCGGAACAGCTCAGACAGCGAGTCATCGATCCTGAGCCGCGAATAGCCGAAGCCCGCGGCCATGGTGACGGCGATGATGAGCGCCGCGGCAATCAGGGGATAGCGAAGTGCGATCAGACCGAGCCGCTCGATGCCGAAGCTTAGCGAGCGCACCCGTTTCGGTTCGGTCTTCTGCTGCATTTGCCCTCGTCCGCCCCCGTCCCTTAGGGACGAGGCGCGTCCGCAAGGGGAGCCTTTTCTTTGGGCCCCTTATACCGCGACTCGGGCCGAAGCCCTAACGCGATATGGCCGCGGGGCAAATCCGGCAAAAATCGGACTCAAAGATTGAGGGTAGTCTGAACCTGACGAAGCTGGTCGAGCTTGGTCTGGGCACGGTCGCGCACGGCGTTGTCGGTTGCGTCGGCCACGTCCTCCTCGGCGTCCTTGACGGCTTGCGCAAGGCGGGCGGCGTCGAGCTCGATGAGGTCAATGGCCGTCTCGGCCAAAACGGTCAGTCCCGCGGGCGAGACTTCGGCGAAACCGCCGCGCACGAAATAGCGCTGATGCTCTCCGCCGCCGGGAAAGCCGATATCGAGCAGCCCTGGCCTGAGCGTGGTGAGCAGCGGTGCGTGATAGGCGAGCACGGTCATCTCGCCCTCGGAGCCCGGCACGATGACCTGCTCGACGTTGCCCGAGACAAGCAGCCGTTCAGGCGACACCAACTCGAACTTGAATGGGTCAGGCATCGATCGTCTCTCCAGCTTGGGGCCTCATCCTGAGGAGGCGCGGGTACGCGCCGTCTCGAAGGATGAAATTGTCAATTCGGTCATGCTTCGAGACGCGCCCTCCGGACGCCCTCAGCATGAGGTTGTTCCTACGCGGCCTCGGCGGCGAGCTTCTCGGCCTTGGCCACGGCCTCTTCGATGGTGCCGACCATATAGAAGGCGGCCTCGGGCAGGTGGTCATACTCGCCGTCGCACAGTCCCTTGAAGCCCTTGATGGTGTCGGCGAGTTCGACGAACACGCCGGGTGACCCGGTGAACACCTCAGCCACGTGGAAGGGCTGGGAGAGGAAGCGCTCGATCTTGCGCGCGCGCGCCACCGTCACCTTGTCCTCTTCCGACAGCTCGTCCATGCCGAGAATGGCGATGATGTCCTGGAGCGCCTTGTAGCGCTGGAGGATCTGCTGCACGCGGCGGGCGATGGCGTAATGCTCCTCGCCGACGACGAGTGGCGAAAGCATGCGCGAGGTCGAGTCGAGCGGGTCAACGGCCGGGTAGATTCCCTTCTCGGCGATGCCGCGCGATAGCACGGTCGTGGCATCGAGATGGGCGAAGGAGGTGGCAGGCGCCGGGTCGGTCAGATCGTCGGCCGGCACGTAAATGGCCTGCACGCTCGTGATCGAGCCCTTCTGCGTCGTGGTGATGCGCTCCTGCAGCGCGCCCATGTCGGTCGCGAGCGTCGGCTGATAGCCCACGGCGGAGGGGATGCGACCAAGAAGCGCCGACACCTCGGAACCCGCCTGGGTGAAGCGGAAGATGTTGTCCACGAAGAACAACACGTCCTGGCCTTGGTCGCGGAAATATTCGGCGACGGTGAGCCCGGAGAGGCCGACGCGGGCGCGGGCGCCCGGCGGCTCGTTCATCTGGCCATACACCAGCGCGCATTTCGAGCCTTCCACCGAGCCCTTGCGCGGGTCCTTGTTCACGCCCGAATCGATCATCTCGTGGTAGAGGTCATTGCCCTCGCGGGTACGCTCGCCCACGCCGGCGAACACCGAGTATCCGCCATGCGCCTTGGCGACGTTGTTGATGAGCTCCATGATCAGCACGGTCTTGCCGACGCCGGCGCCGCCGAATAGGCCGATCTTGCCGCCCTTGGCGTAAGGCGCGAGCAGGTCAACCACCTTGATGCCGGTGACGAGGATTTCGGCCTCGGTCGACTGATCGACATAGGAGGGCGCCGGCGCATGGATCGGCCGCTTCTCGGCGGTCTCGATGGGGCCGGCCTCGTCGACCGCCTCGCCAACCACGTTCATGATGCGCCCGAGCGTCTCGTCGCCGACCGGGACAGCGATCGGCTCGCCGGTATCCACCACCTCCTGGCCGCGCACCAGACCTTCCGTCGTGTCCATGGCGACGGTGCGCACGGTATTCTCGCCGAGATGCTGGGCGACTTCGAGCACGAGGCGGTTGCCGTGATTCTGCGTCTCGAGCGCATTCAAGATCTCCGGCAATTTATCGTCGAACTGCACGTCGACGACGGCGCCCATGACCTGGCGCACATGGCCCATCGAGCCTTCATAGGCCGCGACCTTCGCCTGCTGCTTCTTGGTCTCTGCGACCACCGGGGACTTCTTTGCCATGTTGTTCGTTCCTTCGCGTCTCACGAATGACTAGACCGCCTCGGCGCCGGAGATGATCTCGATCAGCTCCTTGGTGATCTGCGCCTGGCGGGTGCGGTTATATTTCATGGTCAGGCGATCGATCATGTCGCCGGCGTTGCGGGTGGCATTATCCATCGCCGACATCTGGGCGCCGTAGAACGAGGCTCCATTCTCGAGCAGCGCCTTGAAGATCTGCACGGTGATGTTGAGCGGCAGGAGCTCGCTTAGGATCTCGGCCTCGTCGGGCTCGTATTCATAGACGGCGCCGCCGAGGGCAGCCTCCTGCGCCGGGGCCTGGGCGGAAATAGACGCGGGGATGATCTGCTGCGCCGTCGGCACCTGGCTGATCACCGAGCGGAAGCGCGAATAGAACAGCGTGGCGACGTCGAACGCGCTGTCGGCGAAGAGGGCGAGCACCTTCTCGGCCACCTTCTCGGCATGCTCGAAGGTGAGCTGGCGCACGCCGCGGAACTCGATCGTGTCGATGATGAGGGTCGCGTAGTTGCGCTTGAGCTGGTCGAAGCCCTTCTTGCCAACACAGAGAATTTTCACCTGCTTGCCGTCGGCGACAAGCCGGCTCACATGCTCGCGGGCAAGCCGCACGATCGCCGAATTGAAGGCGCCTGAAAGTCCGCGCTCGCCGGTGCAGACGACGAGAAGATGGACCTGGTCCTTGCCGGTGCCGACCATCAGCGGCGATCCGCCCTCGCGGCCCTTGAGAGCCATGGCGAGATTGGCGAGCACCGCCTCCATGCGCGAGGCGTAAGGGCGCGCGGCCTCGGCCACGCTCTGCGCGCGCCTCAGCTTCGCCGCGGCCACCATCTGCATGGCCTTGGTGATCTTTTGCGTCGCCTTGACCGAGGCGATGCGGTTGCGCAGTTCCTTTAGCGACGGCATGGCAGAACTCTACGCGAAGGCGTTGGCGAATTTGTCGACTGCGGCTTTCAGTTTGTCGCCGGTCTCCTTGGAAATTTCCTTCTGGTCGCGGATCGTGGCGAGGAGGTCGGCATGCTCGGCGCGCATGAAGCGGAGGAGTTCGGATTCGAAGCGCGATACCGAGGAAACCGGCAGCGGATCGAGATAGCCGTTAACGCCGGCATAGATCACCACCACCTGCTCCTCGACCTTGAGCGGGGAGAATTGCGGCTGCTTGAGCAGCTCGGTCAGCCGCGCGCCACGGTTCAGCAGCCGTTGGGTGGTGGCATCGAGGTCGGAGCCGAACTGGGCGAAGGCCGCCATCTCGCGATATTGGGCGAGCTCGCCTTTGATCTTGCCGGCGACCTGCTTCATCGCCTTGACCTGCGCGGCAGAGCCCACGCGCGACACCGAGAGACCCACGTTCACCGCGGGGCGAATGCCCTGATAGAACAGGTCGGTCTCGAGGAAGATCTGCCCGTCGGTGATGGAGATGACGTTGGTCGGGATATAGGCCGACACGTCGTTCGCCTGCGTCTCGATCACGGGAAGCGCGGTCAACGAGCCTGAGCCGTTGTCCTTGTTGAGCTTGGCAGCGCGCTCGAGCAGCCGCGAGTGGAGATAGAACACGTCGCCGGGATAAGCCTCGCGTCCCGGCGGGCGGCGTAGCAGCAGCGACATCTGGCGATAGGCCACGGCCTGCTTGGAAAGATCGTCATAGGTGACGAGCGCGTGCATGCCGTTGTCGCGGAAATATTCGCCCATGGCGCAGCCGGAGAAGGGCGCGAGATATTGCATCGGCGCGGGGTCCGACGCCGTGGCGGCGACGATGATCGAGTAGGGCAGCGCGCCGTTTTCCTCCAGAACCTTGACGAACTGGGCGACGGTCGAGCGCTTCTGGCCGATGGCGACATAGATGCAATAGAGCTTGGTCTTCTCGTCGTTGAGCGCGTTAACCGATTTCTGGTTGAGGATGGTGTCGAGAATGATGGCGGTCTTGCCCGTTTGGCGGTCGCCGATGATGAGTTCGCGCTGGCCGCGGCCGATGGGGATCAGCGCGTCGATCGCCTTGAGCCCCGTCTGCATCGGCTCGTGCACGGACTGGCGGGGAATGATGCCGGGGGCCTTGACGTCCACGCGGCGCTTCTCGCTCGCCTCGATCGGGCCTTTGCCGTCGATCGGGTTGCCGAGGGCATCGACCACGCGGCCGAGCAGGCCCTTGCCGACCGGCACCTCGACGATGGCGCCGGTGCGCTTGACGATGTCGCCTTCCTTGATGTGGCGGTCGTCGCCGAAAATCACGATGCCGACATTGTCGACCTCGAGATTGAGCGCCATGCCGCGCGTGCCGTCGGCGAACTCGACCATCTCGCCGGACTGCACCTTGTCGAGGCCGTAGACGCGGGCAATGCCGTCGCCGACCGACAGCACCTGGCCGATCTCGGCGACCTCGGCTTCCTGTCCGAAATTCTTGATCTGCTCCTTGAGGATCGCGGAGATCTCTGCGGCCCTGATATCCATCAGCCAACCTCTTTCATGGCAATTTTGAGCGAATTCAGCCTGGTGCGCAGCGAAGTATCGATCATGCGGCTGCCCACCTTGATGACGAGCCCGCCAAGCAGCGCCGGATCGACCTGCTCGTCGAGCATGACCTTCTTGCCGAGTGCGGCCTGAAGCGCCTGCGTCAGCGCGGTGATCTGGCTCTCGGTCAGCTTCGCGGCTGACGTAACAGTGGCGCCCATCTCGCCCCGCTCGCTCGCGAGCATGGCGCGGAAGGCGCGGATCATGTCGGGGGTGGCGAACAGGCGGCGGTTCTTGGCGACGAGCAGGAGGAAATTCTTGGTGAGGCCCTCGATCTCGAGCTTGTCGAGAATGGCGGCGAGAGCGCGGCCCTGCTCCTCGGCCGAAAAGGTGGGGCTCTTCACCAGCCGCTTCATGTCCTCGAAGGCGTCGAGCGCTTCGTTGAAGCGGTCGAGATCGGCCGCGACCTTGTCGAGCTGAGCCTCTTCCTTGGCCAGCTCGAACAGTGCGGTGGCATAGCGGCCCGCTACGCCGGAACTCGTATCGACTTCACCCGCCACGTAAACGCCTTTCCTCCCGAACGGGCGCTTTTTTGAGCAGCCTCGTCCCCGGACCCCGAGAAATTCTGGGATTGGCGCCCCCACGTCAACAGGTTGAGCGCCCGCTCGACGGTCCCCTGGAAGCCCGGGCAGGCTGTAACATAGGGGGGGAGGGGGTGCAACCTCGAGAACGCCCATTTTGCCGAAGAATTGGGCTTTGCCGGGCCCTTCTCGGCGATGTATTTCAGCGGCGCCAGAATGCGTGCCGAAGCCGGAGGGACGAGATGGCGACGAAGAAGGCCGAGCAGGCCGCGACCGTGAAATTGCCGCCGCTCTGGGACCGCCTCCAGTCGCAGATCGACTGGTACGACGCCAAGGCCAAGGCGAACCAGAACTATTACAAGGCCTCGAAGATCGCCATCATCCTCTGCGCCATCGTCATCCCCATCGTCGCCGAGTTCTCGGCCATGGCGGTGATCGCCGCCGCGGGCATCATCCTCCTGCTCGAGAGCATGCAGCAGCTCAACAAATGGCAGGAGAACTGGATCCTCTATCGCTCGACCTGCGAGGGCCTGCGCAACGAGCAGCATCTCTACAACGAGAAGGCCGGACCTTACGCCAAGCTCCCGCCCGAAGAGGCGCATCGTGTTCTCGCCGAGCGCGTTGGCACGCTCGCCTCGGCCGAGCACTCCAAATGGGTCACGGCCAATCGCGAGAAGGTCGACGACCACGCCGGAGATTGAGGCGCGGGTCTCCCTCTAGCCCCCCTGCCGACGCAAGTCGGCATCCAGAAGAAACTGGTTGGATCGCTTTGCTTTAGTCCGGCTTGCGCCGGACTGAACCCGATCCCGCGCAATCAGGAAAGATATATCTTGCGATACCCTCGTGAACGTACTATCTTGCGATATATCTTTTAATAGGAGACCAAGTAAATGCATGGAATGAGACATCACGGCGAGCCTTGCGGAAAGCGCTGGGCGGGACGCCGGTTCGGACGTTTCGGCGAGGGCCCCCGTTGGGGCGGACGCGGCGAAGGCGGCGGGCGGGGCGATTGGTTCCGCGTCGGCAGGATGCTGGCGCAAGGCGATCTCAAGCTGCTCGCGCTCGCTCTGATCGCCGAGCAGCCGCGCCACGGCTACGAGCTGATCAAGCTGATCGAGGACAAGACGCGCGGCGCCTATAGCCCTTCGCCCGGCGTGGTCTATCCGACGCTCACCTTCCTCGAGGAGGCGGGCTACGTCACGGCAGAGGCCGAGGGCGCCAAGAAACGCTACACCATCACGGAAGAGGGCCGCGCCTATCTCGAAGAGAATCGCGACATCGCCGACATGGTGCTGGCGCGGCTATCGGCTATCGGCGAGAAGCTCGCACGCATGCGCCGCAGATGGGGTAGCGAGGACGAAGAGGGGAAGGAGACGCGCGTTCCCAAGCTGGTCTCTGCTGCGCTGGAAAATCTGCGCGATGTGGCGATGAAGCGGATCGAGACCGGCGAGGATGCTGAAGCCCGCATCGTCGAGATCCTGATACGCGCTGCGCAGGAAATCCGCGGAAGCTAAAGATTTCGTCATACCGGCGAAGGCCGGTATCCAGATAATAAAGCCAAAACTGGATTCCGGCTTGCGCCGGAATGACGCTCCGCGGCATTGCTACAAAAAACTATAGGGGTCGATGTCCACGTTGAGGCGGATGTCGCCCTTGGCTTTGGGCACGGAGCTGAGCCAGAGGCGCAGATAAGCTTGCAGGTCGGCTTCGCGCGCGGCCTTCACCAATAGCCGGAAACGGTAGCGGCCGCGGATCACCGCGAGCGGCGCCTCGGCCGGACCCAGCACTTCGATCTTGGCAGCTGCCGGCGCGGCGCGCGCGACCTCGCGCGCATAGCTCTCAGCCGCCTCGCGTGAGCTCGCCGAGACGAGCAGCGCGGCGAGCCTCCCGAACGGCGGCATGGTCGCCTTGCGCCGCTCCTCGATCTCGCGCGCGAGGAAATTGTCGCGATCGCCGGAGACAAGCGCCGCGATCACCGGGTGCTCGGGCATATAGGTCTGGATCAGGCCGCGACCTTTGATCGCCTCGCGGCCGGCACGCCCTGTCACTTGGGTGAGAAGTTGGAAGGTGCGCTCGGCCGCGCGCGGGTCGGCTTGCGCCAGCCCAAGATCGCCATCGACCACGCCGACGAGAGCGAGCCCCGGGAAATGATGGCCCTTGGCCACGAGCTGCGTGCCGATGACGATATCGACCTCGCGCTCCTCGATCTCGCGCAAGGTGTGGCGGAGCTCGGCGATGTTCGGGGTGAGATCGCTCGACAACAGTACGCGGCGCGCGTCGGGAAAAAGCGCGGCGACCTCCTCGGCGATGCGCTCGATGCCGGGTCCGCACGCGACGAGCGACTCCTCCGCCTGGCAATTCGGGCACTTCTCGGGAATGGGGACGAACTTGCCGCAATGATGGCATTCGAGCCTGCGGCGGAACCTGTGCTCGACGAGCCAGGCCGAACAGTTCGGACATTCGAACTTGAAGCCGCATTTGCGGCACAGCGTGACCGGTGCATAGCCGCGCCGGTTCAAGAACAGGAGAGCTTGCTCTCCGCGCCCAAGCGTTTCCGCCATCGCAGCCACCAGGACCGGAGAGAGCCATTTGCCGCGCTCGGGCGGCGCGGCACGCATGTCGATGGCGGCGATGGCCGGCAGTCCGTCAGCCTTATAGCGGGTACCGAGCTTTACATGGCGGTAGCGCCCCTGCTCGACATTGACGAGACTCTCGATCGACGGCGTCGCCGAGCTGAGTACGACGGGACAATGCCCGAGCGACCCGCGCACCACCGCCATGTCGCGCGCCTGGTAGGTGACGCGCTCCTCCTGCTTGTAGCCCGCGTCATGTTCCTCATCGACGACGATCAGGCCAAGATCGGGGAAGGGCAGAAAGAGAGCAGAGCGCGCGCCGACCACGAGCTTTGCCTTGTTCTCGGCCACGGCTCGCCAGACGCGGCCGCGCTGCGGCGCGGGAACGCCGGAATGCCACTCGGCCGGCTTGGCGCCGAAGCGCTCCTCGCACCGCGCGATGAACTGGCTGGTCAGCGCGATTTCGGGCATGAGGACGAGCGCCTGCTGTCCGCGCGCGAGAGCCTGGGCGATCGCCTCGAAATAGACTTCGGTCTTGCCCGAGCCGGTCACGCCGTCGAGGAGCGTCACGGTGAAGCCATCGCTCGAATGGCTAAGTAGCTCGCGCGCAGCCTCCTGCTGCTCCGGCGTGAGCTTGGCGCGCTCGCGGCCGATATCGAGCGGTAGCGCGTGCCAGTCGGGAAGAGGCTCGGCGATGAGCGTGCCGGAATCCACGAGCCCGTCGATCACGCCGGTGCTGACGCCGGCCGCCTCGGCGAGGCTCGACTTCACCCAGATCATCCCGTTCGATGCCGCCTCGATCACGCGCGCCCTCGCCGGCGTCATGCGCGAAGGCGAGGAGCCTACGAGGCGGACGCCGTAGCGCGGCGCGGGCGGAGAGAAGGCGCGGCCCGCGCTCATCATCATGCGCAACACCATGCCGGGAGAGGACAGCGTGTAATTGGCGACCCAATCGGCGAAGTCGATACTGACGCGGGGAAGTGGCGGCACGTCGTCGATCAATTCGATGATGGCGCGGAGCTTCTCGGGCTTGATATCGGGCGGGCCCTCGCCCTCAGGCCGCGACCACACCACGCCGAGATATTCGACAGGCCCGAGCGGGGCTATGACGAACTGCCCAGGCTCGACACGCGTTCCTTGCGGCACGAGATAGTCGTAAGGCGCAGGGAGCGCGAGCGGCAGCATGACCGGAACGGTCACGAGTGCCGCTGTTGCGCGGGGCTTGGTCTTGGTCGCGGTTCTCGTCAGGGTTCGCTCGTCTGGTTAGGCGGCAGTTAACGACTCAGATACCCATAGTAGCGCTTCGCGCGCTCGCGCCTTCAGGCGCCTTCAAGGATGTCCGACTTGGCGGAAGAAGCCTCACACCGTCGATATATGGGGTCGCCTTACGTGCGCGAGGCGATCGAGGATTGGCTTTCCTATATCGGCACCGAGCGCCAGCTCGCGGCCAAGACGTCGGAGGCCTATGAGCGGGACGTAAGCCAGTTCCTCGCGTTCCTCGCCGTGCACTTCAATCGCCTGCCCGATATGCCTCATCTTCTCGCGCTGCAGGCGCGCGACGTGCGCGCCTTCCTTGCCGCGCGGCGGAGCGAGGGGGTGGGAAGCCGGAGCCTCTCGCGCACGCTCTCTGCGCTTCGCATGTTCTACAAGTTCCTCGAGCGGCGAGGCTACGGCAAGAACGATGCGATCCGCGCCGTCGCTCTGCCCAAGCTGCCGCATTCGGTGCCGAAGCCGCTGACCGCGTCCAAGGCGACTGCTCTTGTCGACGGCGCCGACATCGCCTCTGCCGACCAGCCCGAGTGGATCGTCGTTCGCGACACCGCCGTGCTCGCTTTGCTCTACGGCTCGGGCTTGCGCATCTCGGAGGCGCTGTCGCTCAAACGCAAGGACGCGCCGATCAAGGGGCGCGACATGCTGCGCGTGACGGGCAAGGGGAGCAAGACGCGCGTGGTGCCGGTGCTGCCGATCGCGCGCGAGGCGGTCGAGGCCTATCTCAAGCTCTGCCCGATGGGCCTCGGCTCAGAGGATCCGCTCTTTGTCGGCGCGCATGGCAAGCAGCTTAGCCCTCGCATCATTCAGCTCAGGATCGCAAAGGCCCGCGCCGTGCTCGGCCTGCCCGAGACGGCGACGCCGCATGCGCTCCGCCACTCCTTCGCCACGCATCTCTTGAGCGCCGGCGCGGATTTGCGCTCGATCCAGGAGCTTCTAGGCCACGCGAGCCTCTCGACGACGCAAGGCTATACCGAGGTCGATCGCGAGCATCTGCTCAAGACCTACCAAAGCGCCCATCCCCGGGCGTAGCGCCCGCCATCTTCCATTTTTCGCGGTTTTCTTGAGGCGGGCCGCCGTTAACCATTGCGGTACTGACCGGTCAGTCATTATATTGGCGTCTGGCAACCGTGAAAGGCAGGGCGATGGCTGACACGAAATCGGAGCAGCGCAAGGAGAGTGCGGTCGCGACGCCGAGAAAGCGCGAGCGGAAGGACAGCCGGCCGCAAGAGATCGTCGCCGCCGCTTTCGAGGAGTTCGCGGCGAAGGGTTACGCGGCGACGAAGGTCGAGGACGTGGCGGCGCGCGCTCGCGTGTCGAAGGGCCTGCCCTATCTCTATTTCAAAACCAAGGAAGAGCTGTTCAAGGCGGTCGTGCGCAGCGTCATCACCGCGCATTTCGACGTCATCCGCGAACAGATGGAACAGACCGACATGCCGGTCGAGGCGTTCCTCAAAGGCCCGTTCCTCGCTTTCGTTCAGGAGCTCGTCTCTTCGAAGCGCGCCTTCATCGCACGCCTTCTCATCGCCGAGGGGCACAAGCATCCCGAGCTCACCGCCTTCTATTACGAGCAGGTCGTGTCGCGCGGCATCGAGACGCTGACGAGGCTTATCGATCGCGGCATCGCGCGCGGCGAGTTCAAGCCGACGCCGCTGCGCGACTATCCCCAGCTCCTCATCGCCCCAATGCTCACCGCCATCATCTGGCGCGGGCTGTTCGAGCGGTACCGCCATCTCGATACCGACGGGCTGCTCAGGACCAATATCGAGCTCATCACCGACGCGATCAGGGCGCCGGGCCTCGCGCCGAAATCTTCGACTGGAGAGGCGCGATGAAGCAGAGAGGTTGGCTCCTCTTCGCTGGACTGGCGGCGATCGTGATTGCGATCGCTCTGTTCACGCTTCCGGCCAACAAGGAGGACGAATTCGCCGGCTACATGGAGGCCGACCTTGTTCTCGTCGGCTCCGAGCAGGGCGGGCGCGTGGCGACGCTTTCCGTCGAGGAAGGCAATCATGTCAAGCAGGGCGATCCCATCTTCACGCTGGAAAGCTCCGAGCAGGAGGCCTCAGTCGCAGCGGCCAAATCGCGCGTCGAGCAAGCGGACGCCCAGCTCGCCGACGTCAAGGCCGAGCTGCAGCGGCCCGAAGAGATCAAGGTGCTCGAAGCCGCACTCAACGAAGCCAACGCCATGCTTCAGGTGTCAGCCAACAATCTCGATCGCGCGCAGGCACTCTATGACAAGGGCTGGACGACAAAGGCGGCCCTCGACGACGCGGTCGCTCAGCATGACCGGAACGCAGCTGTCGTGGTCGAGGCCGAGAAGCGCATCACCGCGGCGAAGTTGCCCGGCCGCTCAGACCTGATCGACGCCGCGGCCGCAAATACCGAGGCCGCGCGGCATGCGCTCGCCGAAGCCGAGAAGAATCTCGCCAAGCGCCAAGTTTTCGCGCCCGCCGACGGCAGCGTGGAGGAGGTCTATTTCCGCCCCGGCGAAGTGGTGAAAGAAGGCCAGGCGGTGATTGCGCTCTTGCCGCCGCGCAATCTCAAAGTCCGCTTCTTCGTCGCCGAGCCAGTGCGCGCCAAGCTCCAGCTCGAGCAGACGGTGAATGTCTCTTGCGACGGCTGCCCGGCCGATCTGAAGGCCAAGATCAGCTTCATCTCACGCGATGCCGAGTTCACGCCGCCCGTGATCTTCTCGCGCGAGCAACGCCAGAAGCTCGTGTTCCTGATCGAGGCGCGGCCGGAAGGGGAGGCGGCCGCGCTGACCGCCGGCCAGCCGGTAACGGTGACGCTCGCACCAGGTCAGCAAGTGGTACGGCGATGAGTGAGAAGGAAATCGCCATCGACGTCTCGGGCCTCACCAAGAGCTTCGATGGACGAGTGGTGGTGCACGACCTCAGCCTCAAGGTGCCGAAGGGCGAGATCTACGGCTTCCTCGGGCCCAACGGCAGCGGCAAGACTACGACGCTTCGCATGTTGTGCGGGTTGCTCACGCCGGATTCGGGCTCCGGCACCTGTCTCGGCTACGACATCCTCACCCAGGCCGACGAGATCAAGCGCAATGTCGGCTATATGACGCAGCGCTTCAGCCTCTATAACGATCTCTCCATCCGCGAGAATCTCGAATTCGTGGCGCGCGTCTATGGCGTGCCGGATCCGCATCAAGCGGCGGCCGAGGCCATCGGCCGGCTCGGGCTTGCAACTCGCGCCGACCAGCTCGCCGGCGAATTATCGGGAGGCTGGAAGCAGCGGCTTGCGCTCGGCGCCTGCATCCTGCCGCAACCCAAGCTGCTCCTGCTCGATGAACCGACCGCAGGCGTCGATCCCAAGGCGCGGCGCGAGTTCTGGGACGAGATTCACAATCTCGCCGCTGAAGGCATCACCGTGCTCGTCTCGACCCACTACATGGACGAGGCCGAGCGCTGCCATGAGCTTGCCTATATCGCCTATGGCGAACTGCTCGCGCGCGGCACGGCACACGAGGTCGTGGCCCAGTCGGGCCTCAGCACGTGGATCGTGACGGGTACCGATCTGCATCGTCTCTCCACCAAGCTCGAGACCTGCGACGGCATCGACATGGTGGCGCCGTTCGGCACCGAGCTGCACGTCTCGGGGCGCGACAAGCAGGCGCTCGATGCGGCGATCGAAGCGGCCAAGAAGGCCGATGGTGCGCATCACTGGATGCGCGGGGAGCCAAGCCTCGAGGACGTGTTCATCCTCCTGATGGACCAGTCCAAGGACAATTTTGCATGAGCACGCCCGCGAATAACGGCTCTGCCAATCGCGATCCCGGCTTCCTCCGGCGCACCTGGGCGATGATCGTCAAGGAATTCGTCCAGATGCGGCGCGACCGCATGACGTTTGCCAGCATGATGCTCGTGCCCGTGCTTCAGCTCACGCTGTTCGGCTATGCCATCAACACCGATCCTCGCCACCTTCCGACGGTGGTGTTGACGCGCGACGACGGACCGCTCACCCGCGCCGTGCTGGCGGCGCTGCGCAATACCGACCGCTTCGATTTTCGCTGGCAGGTGCGCGATCCGCAGGAGCTCGACAAGCTGATCCGGTCGGGCAAGGCACAATTTGGCGTCGAGATTCCGGCGAGTTTCGAGCGCGACGTGCGCCGCGGCGATCGTCCCGCCATACTCGTCATTGCCGATGCCACTGATCCCGTGGCTACGGGCACTGCCGTCGCCAGCTTGCACGGCGTTATCGATAGCGCGCTCAGGCGCGAGTTGCGCGGGCCCGATGAGTCGGTGACGAAGACGACCGAGCCCTTCGATATCACCTTGCAGAATCGCTACAATCCGGAAGGCCTCACCCAGCTCAACATCGTGCCCGGCCTGCTCGGCATCGTGCTGACCATGACCATGATGATGTACACGGCGCTCGCGGTGACGCGCGAGATCGAGCGCGGCACGATGGAGAACCTGCTGTCGATGCCGATCAAGCCGGTCGAGATCATGATCGGCAAGATCGCGCCGTTCGTGCTGGTCGGCTTCGTGCAGATGATCATCATCCTGGTCGCGGCGCGCTATCTGTTCGATGTCCCCATCCTCGGCAATGTCTGGCTGCTTATCGCGGTCTCGACCCTGTTCGCCGCCTCGAACCTCGCCGTCGGCTACACCTTCTCCACCGTCGCGCAGAATCAGCTCCAGGCGGTGCAGATGACCTTCTTCTTCTTCCTGCCGAACTTCCTGCTCTCGGGCTACGCCTTCCCCTTCCGCGGCATGCCGGGATGGGCGCAAGCGATCGGCGAGGCGCTTCCGCTCACCCATTTCATCCGCATCGTGCGCGGCATCATGCTGAAAGGGAATGGGCTCGGCGACATGCAGATAGACGTGCTCGCTCTATTCGTCTTCATGCTGGTGGCGATGGGACTTGCGCTGCTCCGCTTCCGTCGCACTCTGGATTAGAGCGGAGAGGGGGCTCGCTGGGCTAGGCACAAGCCCCCGTCCTGATCAGCCGCAAGGAAGAAGCTTGCCTGCGAGGTACATCTCGAGGGAATCGACGCAGCCGATCCAGCCGTGCTGATGCCGCTCGCGGACGTTCGGATCGGTCAGGCCGGCATGGCGAAGGACGAGATGCGTACCGGTTGCCGTTGGATGAAATTCGAGCGTCACCTCGCTCACGTCGCCGGCTTTGCCCTGCTCGTCATCCCATGACCAAGTGAAGCAGAGCTTGCGGTTGGCTACGATCTCCGTGACCACGCCGCGCACGGTCGTGACCCCGCCATCGGGACGGCGCATGGGGAAGACGTAGGCTCCGCCCACTCTCGCATCCATCGTGGCGTCGGGCGCGGAGACCTTGCCGGGGCCCATCCACAGGCGGAGCGCGTCCTGGCTGGTCCAGGCGGCGAAGACTTGCTCCGGTGGATAGGCGATGTCGCGCTCGACCACCACCTCATTTGCAAGCTTGGACTTCTGCGGCATTTCATTCATCGCTTTACTCCCTTCTTTTTCGGCGCCTGCCGTTTCGCGGCGAGCGCGTCCAAATACGATTCCAAACTTTCGAGGCGGATGTTCCAGAACTGCCGGTACATCTCGATCCACTCAGCCGCCTGCTTGAGCGTCTCGGGACGAAGGTGGCAGCGCCGCTTTTGCGCCTCCACCTCGCGGCGGATCAGCTTGGCTTGCTCGAGCACCTTGAGATGGCGCGAGACCGCGGGGCCCGAGATGGCAAAGGGTTCCGCCAGCTCGCCCACCGTGGCGCTGCCTTGCGCCAGACGGGCGAGGATGGCCCGTCTGGTCGGGTCGGCGAGAGCCGTAAAAGTGGTGCTGAGCTGGTCCATCGGCGTTCCTTAACCTACACGTTAATTAACAGAGTAGTTAAATACTAGCAAGACCTATTTTCGGCCTCTGGCGCTTTGCCAAGGCAAAAATTTGATTGTTCAAAAGCGCGTCAGGCTCCGGGACAAGCGCGGCCTTGGCGAGGAAGATGCGGCGGCCAACAGAGACATGGCGCCATGACGCTCAGGATTGTCCGTTTCGCCGCCCTCATGCTCGGAGCGCTGACGCTCGGCATGGGGCTTTGTCATTTGCTGCAGCTGCCCGCGCGCATGGGCTGGGACCAGTTTCTCTGGGTCGGCTCGACGGTGCAGGGCGGACTTTACAGCCTGTTCGGCTCGGTCGGCGCGGTGATCGATATCTTGACGGTGACCAGCCTCGGTCTGTTGACCTATCTCGTGCGCGAGCATCACCGGCCGGGCGTTAAGCTGGCGCTCTCGGCCGCGCTGCTGTTCGCGATCGGGCTCCTGCTGTGGTGGGTGCTCGTCTATCCCGTCAATGTCGAGCTCGCCAAATGGGCGAACGGGCCGGTGCCGTCAGACTGGACGACCTATCGTTCGCGCTGGGAGTGGGGACACGCGACGATTTCGCTGTTCGAGCTGCTGGGCTTTGCGGCGCTCATCGCCTCGATCCTTGCCGACACGCCCCGGAATTCCTCATCCTGAGGTTCATTAAATCTCGACCTCAATGTCGGTGCCGATGACGCGCACATTGTGGCGGGCCACGGCCTCGTAGGCTGGGTCGCACAAGACCTCGCCGGTGCGGATGTCGAATTTGGCGCCATGCCAAGGACACGTCACCTCGTGGCCCTCGATTTCGCCCTCTGCCAGAGGTCCTTCCTCGTGGGTGCAGAGATTGTCGAGGGCGAAGAACTCGCCGTCGATATTGAACAGGGCGATCTGCTTGCCCTTGAGGACCACTAGACGGGACTGGCCGGGCGCGATCTCGGCTGTGCTGGCAGCTTTGACGAATTCGCCCATGAACTCGTCCTCCTCTCGCGTTAAACGCTCTCGGTTCAGGCGCCGTTCCTCCGCGCTCGCACTACATATGGATGGCGCGCTTGTCGACGGCGAGCGCCGCTTCCTTCACCGCCTCGTTCAGCGTCGGATGCGCGTGGCAGGTGCGCGCGAGATCCTCGGCCGAGCCGCCGAACTCCATCAGCACGGCGGCTTCCGCGATCATGGTGCCGGCATCGGCGCCGATGATGTGCACGCCGAGCACGCGGTCGGTTCCATCCTCGGCAAGCACCTTGACGAAGCCTTCCGTCGTGCGGTTCACCTTGGCGCGGCCGTTGGCGGTGAAGGGGAACTTGCCGACGCGATAGGCGACGCCAGCCTCCTTCAGCTCCTCCTCGGTCTTGCCGACCGAGGCGACCTCCGGCGCGGTATAGATCACGCTCGGGATCACCTCGTAATTCACGTGACCCGCTTGACCGGCGAGGATCTCGGCGACGGCCACTCCTTCCTCCTCGGCCTTGTGCGCGAGCATGGGACCTTTGATGACGTCGCCGATGGCGTAGATGCCGGGGAGACTCGTCTCGTATTGTTTGTCGACGACAATGCGTCCGCGGTTGTCGGTCTTCACCCCGAGCTCGGCGAGGCCGAGGCCTTGCGTGTTGGGCACGCGCCCCACCGCGACGAGAACCACGTCGCATTCGAGGGTGTCGGACTTGCCCCCTTCGGCCGGCGCGAGCGTGAGCTTCACGTTTCTGCCCTTGGTCTCGACCTTGACGACCTTAGTGCCGAGCTTGAAGGCGATGCCCTGCTTCTCCAGCACGCGCTGGAGCGCCTTAGCCACTTCCGCATCGAGACCTGGCGCGAGCCGCGGCAGCATCTCGACGACGGTGACCGCAGCACCGAGCCGCGACCACACCGATCCGAGCTCGAGCCCGATATAGCCGCCGCCGATCACGACCATGCGCTTAGGCACCGTCTTCAACGAGAGCGCGCCGGTCGAAGAGATCACGGTCTCCTCGTCTATGGCGATGCCGGGAAGCGCTGCGACCTCTGAGCCGGTGGCGATGACGATCGCCTTCGTTTCAAGCGTCTGCTTCTTGCCGCCGTCGCCCGTCACCTCGACCTTGCCGGGCGCCACGATGCGGCCAGCTCCATGGACCGCGTCGATCTTGTTCTTCTTCAGGAGGAACGCGACGCCGTCGACATTGCCCTTAACGCCTGAGTCCTTGAAGGCAAGCATGGCGGCAAGGTCGAGCTCCGGCTTCACCTTGATGCCCATGCCGGCGAAGGCGTGGCCGGCCTCGGCGTAAGCCTCGCTCGCATGGAGCAGCGCCTTCGACGGAATACAGCCGACATTGAGGCAGGTGCCGCCATGGGTCGCACGCTTCTCGACCACGGCCACCTTCATGCCGAGCTGTGCCGCGCGGATGGCGCCGACATAGCCACCGGGCCCCGTGCCGATAACGACAAGGTCGTAAGTCATATTGGCAGTCTATCCCCCTACTGCTCGGGCGTCAGCGTCTCCTCGCCATGCCCGCTGTCCCATAGTCCCGTCAGGCTGCCGTCGTCGGCAAGAGCATAGACGATCGGCGTCGTGCTTCCCCAATTCACGGTCAGGAGATTTTCGGCGAATGTGCCTTCGCCCTCATACTCGGAGTCGCCGACCTTCCAGGTCAGGTGATAGGCGTCTCCGCTCTTCTCGATGTCCACCGTTCCGTCATAGGGCTTGCCGTCGGCGTCCTTACCCTCGACGCGATATTCGCCCTCCGGCGCGGACACGTCGTCATCAGCGGATGCGGCGGTGCCAATCGGGGTGAGCGTCTCGCTCGCCGAGCCGTCGGCCCATTCGCCGTCGAGCGCGCCTTGATTGCCGAAGCTGTAAATCACGGGATTCTTGTCGCCCCAATTGATCACCAGCATCTTGCCGGCGTAATGGCCGCTGCCATTGAACACGTCCTTGCCGATCCACCAGGTCAGCTTGAAATCCTCGCCGTCCTCTTTGAGGGCGACGATGCCGGTATAATTGCTGCCGCTCGGGTTGGTGCCGTTCGCGCGATAGACGCCGGTCAGCGTCGGCGCCTCGGCCTCGTCATCCTCTCCCTCTCCCGCCTGATCGTCCTCCTGATCGGCCTCGGCACCCTCGGGGTGGAACACGAAGTCGCCGAAGAAGGTCGATGAGATCCAGGGCGTCTGCTGCCCATGCGTGTCGACATAGACTCCCTTCAGCGTGCGCTTGAAGGTGTCCTCGATGGAGAGATTGGGAGTGGCGATCCATTCGGAGAGATATTTGGTGTAAGGGCTGTTGTGTCCGGCGCCGTCGAGCGCCACGGCGCCCGGCGATGTCGCGTAAGAGACGAACAGGCTCGCATTGGAATCGATGCGCGACAGTCCATGCGCGCCGTTAGGGTCGAACGGGTTGGTGCGGCAGGCATCGAGGATGAAGATGTTGAGGCCGTTATGCGCGCCGGCCATGGCGTTCACGATTTCCGTCGCGCTGACCGAGCCGGTTTTGATCTGTTCGGCAGAGGTGAGGCTCACCGGGATCAAATAGTTCTCGCCGTCGATCTGCGCGCCGTGGCCGGAGAAATAGAACAGGCCGACGCCGCCCCTCGACTTCAGCTTCGCGCCGAAATCATGGACCGCATTCTCCATCGCGGTTTGGTCGGCATCGGTCGCCACCGTCACGTCGAAGCCAGCCTCCTCGAGCGCCTTGGCCATCGCCTCGGCGTCGTTCTTCGGGTTCCGGAGAGCGCCGAAGGAATAGTCGGCATTGCCGATGACAAGCGCCGCGCGGGGCGCCGGGGCTTGCGCCTGGGCCAGAGAAAGGGTGGCGAGAAGGGCGATGGCTCGCAGGAAAATGCCGAAGAGACGCATGGAGGGAAACCGCTCGACTGCCTGGCAAAGGCCACCATGAAGCAAAGCGAGGGAAGCCGTCCAATGGAGGCGCGAGAAGCGGTTGGCGAGTCATTAAAGGTCAAGAACGAGGCGCTTGGGGTCCTCGATCGCTTCCTTGATATGCACGAGGAAAGTGACAGCGTCTTTGCCGTCGACCAGGCGGTGGTCGTAGGAGAGCGCGAGATACATCATCGGCCGCGCCACGATCTGCTTATCGCGCACCACCGGGCGCTCCTCGATCCGGTGCATGCCGAGTATGCCGGATTGCGGCGCGTTGAGGATCGGGGTCGAGAGCAGGGAGCCGTAGATGCCGCCATTGGAGATGGTAAAGGTACCGCCCTGCATCTCATCGAGCGCGAGCTTGCCCTCGCGGGCGCGGGCGCCAAAATCGGCGATTGCCTTCTCGATCTCGGCGAGGCTCATCGCGTCCGCGTCGCGCAGCACCGGCACGACCAGTCCGCGGTCGGTCCCGACGGCGACGCCGACGTGATAATAATTCTTGTAGACGATGTCCTCGCCGTCGATCTCGGCGTTGACCGCGGGGATGTCCTTCAGCGCTTGCACCGCGGCCTTCACGAAGAATCCCATCAGGCCGAGCTTGACCCCGTGCTTCTTCTCGAAGGCGTCGCGATACTCGCGGCGAAGCTCCATCACCGCGCTCATGTCCACGTCGTTGAACGTGGTGAGCATCGCGGCGATGTCCTGTGCCTCCTTGAGGCGTTTGGCGATGGTCTGGCGGAGCCGCGTCATGCGCACGCGCTCCTCGCGCGATGCATCGTCCTTGGGAACCGGTGCACGCGGCGCGGGGGGAGCCTTGGGCTTCCGCTCACGTGCCAGCAGCGCTTCGGCGGCTCGCGCCACGTCGTGCTTGAGGACTTGCCCGCGGCGGCCTGATCCCTTGACCTCGTTCGGCGCAAGCTTGCGCTCGGCGAGCAGCTTCCGCGCGGCAGGCGAGGGGGGCATATCGTCGATGCTGATCTCTTCGCGGCGCATCGGCTCGCGCTCGAGCGTCTTGGCCTCAACCGGTGCCAGCTTCGCGGCGCGCAACGCCGGTTCGTCGGCAACAGGCGCAGCCTCGGCGGCGGCGAGGTCGACCAAGGCAGCAGTGGTCTTGGTAGCGGGCCTGGCTATGGCCGGCTTTGTCTTGCTGTCACCCTCGATGATCGCACCAAGGAGCGCGCCGACGGCGACGGTCTCGCCCGGCTTGACCACGATTTCCGACAACACGCCGGACGTCGGAGCCGGCACTTCGACAGTGACCTTGTCGGTCTCGAGCTCGACCAAAGGCTCGGCAGCGGAGACCGCCTCGCCCGCCTGCTTGAACCACTGACCGACCGTCGCCTCTACGATCGACTCTCCCAGGACCGGCACGCGGATCTCAGTCGCCATGGCCTCGTCTGCCCCTTAGCTCTTCTGACGCATGATCTTATCGGAAAACCGGTTTCCACTTTTCCGGATCATGCTTCAGCCCAATGCCTCGTCGAGAAATGCCTTCAGCTCGCGCACATGCTTGCTCATCAGCCCCGTCGCCGTCGCGGCCGACGAGGGCCTGCCCGCATAGCGCGCACGCCTATGCTTCGCCTCGATATGATCGAGCACCCAGGAGATGTTCGGCTCGATGAAGCTCCAGGCACCCATGTTCTTCGGCTCCTCCTGGCACCATACCATTTCCGCATCTTTGAAGCGTGACAGCTCCTGGATGAGGGCACGGGCCGGGAAGGGGTAAAGCTGCTCCATCCTGAGCAGGTAGACGTCGTTCAGGCCGCGCTTCTCGCGCTCGTCATAGAGGTCGTAATAGACCTTGCCCGAGCAGAGCACGACACGCCTGATCTTGTCGTCGGAGACGAGCTTGATGGGCTGGTCGGGGAGGAATTGCGCGTCGTCCCACAACAGACGGTGGAAGCTCGTGTCGGGACCAAGCTGGGCAAGGCTGGACACCACGCGCTTGTGACGCAGCAGCGATTTCGGCGTCATCAGCACGAGCGGCTTGCGGAAGCCGCGGTGCAATTGGCGGCGCAGGATGTGGAAATAATTGGCGGGCGTGGTGCAGTTCGCGATCTGCCAATTGTCCTCGGCGCAGAGCTGGAGATAGCGTTCGAGCCGCGCCGAGGAATGCTCGGGCCCCTGACCCTCGTAACCGTGCGGGAGCAGGAGCACGAGGCCCGACATGCGGAGCCACTTCCGCTCGCCGGATGAAATGAACTGGTCGATGATGACCTGCGCGCCGTTGGCGAAGTCGCCGAACTGCGCTTCCCATAGCACCAGCGCATTCGGCTCGGCGAGGCTATAGCCATATTCGAAGCCGAGCACGGCTTCCTCCGAGAGCATGGAGTTGATCACCTCGAACTCGGCCTGCTCCTTGGCGACATGCTTGAGCGGGGTGTATTTCCTCTCGTTCGCCTGATCCATCAGCACCGAGTGGCGCTGCGAGAAGGTGCCGCGCTCCGTGTCCTGGCCCGAGAGCCTGACGCGATAACCCTCGACGAGGAGCGTGGCGAAGGCGAGCAATTCGGCCGTCGCCCAGTCCAGCCCCGCGCCGTCGTCGATCATCTTGCGGCGCGCGGCCATGATGCGGGCGATGGTCTTGTGCGGGTGAAAGGTCTTGGGGATGGTGGTGATCTTGCGGCCCACCTCCTTGAGGACATCGAGGTCAACGCCCGTCACGCCGCGCCGCGCGCCTTCCTCCGCGTGGCCGATGCCCGACCATTTGCCGTCGAGCCAGTCGGCGCGATTCGGTCGATAGGCTTCGCCCGCCGCGAACTCCCCCTCGAGAAGGTTACGGAAATCGCTCTGCATTCGATCGATCTCGGCGCGGGTGAACAGCCCCTCATCGACGAGACGGGCGGAATAGACCTCGACCACGCTCGGATGCTCGGCAATGCGCTGGTACATCAGAGGTTGGGTAAAAGCCGGCTCGTCGGCCTCGTTATGACCGTGCCGGCGGTAGCAGAACATGTCGATGACCACCGGCTTCAGGAAGCGCTGGCGGAACTCGGTGGCGATCTTGGTGACGTACACGACGGCCTCGGGATCGTCGCCGTTCACGTGGAAGATCGGCGCATCGATCATCTTGGCAACGTCGGAGGGGTAGGGCGAGGAGCGCGAGAAGCGTGGCGCCGTGGTGAAGCCGATCTGATTGTTGACGATGAAGTGGATCGAGCCGCCGGTGCGGTGGCCGCGCAGGCCTGACAGGCCGAGGCATTCGGCAACCACGCCTTGCCCGGCGAAGGCCGCATCGCCATGCAGAAGGAGCGGCAGAACTTGATCGCGCTCCTTGTCGTGAAGCTGGTCCTGCTTGGCGCGCACCTTGCCCAGGACCACAGGATCGACGATCTCGAGATGCGAGGGGTTGGCGGTCAGCGAGAGGTGCACGCGGTTGTCGTCGAACTCGCGGTCGGAGGAAGCGCCGAGGTGATATTTCACGTCGCCGGAGCCCTCGACCTCGTCGGGATGGGCGCTACCTCCCCTGAACTCGTTGAAGATCGCGCGGAAAGGCTTGGCCATGACGTTGGCGAGGACGTTGAGGCGCCCGCGATGGGGCATGCCGATGACGATCTCCTTCACACCGAGCTGGCCGCCGCGCTTGATGATCTGCTCGAGCGCCGGCACCATGGATTCTCCTCCGTCGAGGCCGAAGCGCTTGGTGCCGGTGTATTTCACGTCGAGGAAGCGCTCGAAGATCTCCCCTTCGATCAGCTTCTTCAAGATCGCTTGCCGGCCGCGCTGGGTGAAGGTCACCTCGTGGCCTTCGATGCGGTCCTGGATCCACGTCCTCTGCTCGGGGTCTGAGATGTGCATGTATTCGACGCCGATCGGGCCGCAATAGGTGCGCTTCAGAATGTCGAGCACCTGGCGCACGGTGCCGAATTCGAGCCCGAGCGCGCCGCCGAGATAGATCGGACGATCGTAGTCAGACTTGGTGAAGCCGTAGGTCTTGGGCTTGAGCTCGGGATGCTCGCGGCGGCTTACGAGCTCGAGCGGGTCGAGCTTGGCAACCAGATGACCGCGCGTGCGATAGGCGCGGATGAGGAGACGGAGGCCAAGGGAATCGCGCGCCGCGGCCACGCCAGCCTGCTCGGGCATGAGTCCGGCGGGAAGCTGCGGCAATGACGCCGGCACCAATGCTCTGCCGTCGGCGGGTGCCCAGGATGGTCCACGCGCCGCGGCGAGAACGTCGCTGGGGTCGTCGTCGAGGCTGGCGAAGAATTCGCGCCACGCAGGATCGAGCGAATGAGGCTGCTCCTGGTAGCGCGCGTAGAGCTCTGCGAGATAGGTGGCGTTGGCGCCTTCGAGAAACGACGTGTCGGCAAACACGTCGTTCAATTCGTGTCTGGTCATTAGATCAACCTTGCCGGTCGTTGAAGGCCACCGGCGTGGCGGGCAAACAAGGCGAGCTTTGGGCGCTCGCCTCACCTTTCATGTAATATTCGTGCAAGGGTTGTTCCAAGGGCTGCCGGCGAATTGGCCACGACGATGCCAGCGTCGCGCATTGCCTCAATTTTGTGCTTCGCGTCGCCCTTGCCGCCTGAGATCACGGCACCGGCATGGCCCATGCGCCGCCCGGGCGGAGCGGTGCTCCCCGCGACAAAACCGACCACCGGCTTCTTGATGTTGGAGGCCGTGAGGAAGGCCGCGCCCTCCTCCTCGGCGCTGCCGCCGATCTCCCCGATCATGATGATGGCCTCGGTCCCATCATCGGCAAGGAAGAGCTTGAGCGCGTCGACGAAATTCGTGCCGTTGACCGGATCGCCGCCGATGCCGATGCAGGTCGACTGACCGAGCCCCGCCGCCGTGGTTTGGGCCACCGCCTCATAGGTCAAGGTGCCCGAGCGCGACACGATGCCGACCTTACCGCGCTTATGGATGTGGCCCGGCATGATGCCGATCTTGCATTCGCCGGGCGTGATGACGCCGGGGCAGTTTGGCCCGACCAGGCGCGTTTCCGAGCCGGAAAGCGCGCGCTTGACCTTGACCATGTCGAGCACGGGGACGCCCTCGGTGATGCACACGACGAGCCGCACGCCCGCGTCGATCGCCTCGAGAATGGCATCGGCGGCGAAGGCAGGCGGCACATAGACGGCGCTCGCGTCCGCATCGGTCTTGGCCACCGCCTCTCTGACAGTGTCGAAGACGGGTAGGCCGAGATGCTTGGTGCCGCCCTTGCCGGGCGTCACGCCGCCGACCATGCGCGTGCCATAGGCGATCGCCTGCTCGGTGTGGAAGGAGCCTTGCGCGCCGGTGATGCCCTGGCAAATGACGCGCGTATTCTTATTGACGAGAACGGACATGGATGGAGGACCAGAGTTGCAAGTTTCAGGCCGCGGCCTTGACCGCAGCCACGGCCTTCTTGGCGGCGTCGTCGAGATCGTCGGCGGAGATGATGGCAAGGCCCGACTTCGCCAAGAGCTCCTTGCCGAGCTCGACATTGGTTCCTTCGAGGCGCACCACCAGGGGCACTGAGAGCTTGACCTCACGCGCCGCGGCGATGATGCCTTCGGCGATCGTGTCGCAGCGCATGATCCCGCCGAAAATGTTGACGAGCACGCCCTTCACGTGCGGGTCCGACAGGATGATCTTGAAGGCCTCGGTGACGCGCTCCTTGGTGGCGCCGCCGCCGACGTCGAGAAAATTGGCGGGCTCGCCGCCATAGAGCTTGATGATGTCCATGGTCGCCATGGCGAGCCCCGCGCCATTGACCATGCAGCCGATGGTCCCGTCGAGCTTCACATAAGACAGGTCGTGCTTCGAGGCTTCGACCTCGGCGGGATCCTCCTCGTGGATGTCGCGCAAGGCGGCGATGTCGGGATGGCGGAACAGCGCGTTGTCCTCGAAGGCCATCTTGGCGTCGAGGCAGAGCAGATTGCCCTCCTTCGTCACCACCAGCGGATTGATCTCGATGAGGCTCGCGTCCTTGTCGAGGAACAGTTTGTACAGGCTCGCGACGAGGCTCGCGCATTGCTTGGCAAGCACGCCTTCGAGCTTGAGCGCGGAAGCGATCACGCGGCCATGGAAGGGGCTCAAGCCAGAGGCCGGATCGACGGAAAGCGTCGCGATCTTCTCAGGCGTCTCGGCGGCGACTTTCTCGATGTCGACGCCGCCTTCGGTCGAGGCGATGAAGGCGACCCGGCCGAAGGCCCGGTCGACGAGAAGAGAGAGGTAAAGCTCGCGGGCGATGGCCGCGTCCTTCACCACATAGACGCTGCGGACCACGCGGCCCTTGGGCCCGGTCTGCGGCGTGATGAGCGGCTTCCCCAGCATACGGTCAGCCTCGGCATGCAGTTCCTGCAGGGTCTTCACGAGCTTGATGCCGCCGCCTTTGCCGCGCCCGCCCGCGTGGATCTGGGCCTTCACCACGAAGGTGCCGCCGCCGAGCGCCTCGGCATGCGCCTTGGCTTCATGCGGCGTCGCGGCAACGCGGCCGTCGGCGACCGGCGCGCCGTACTGCTTGAGGAGATCCTTGGCCTGATATTCGTGGATGTTCATGGCAGCACTCTTAGGTGCCCGGATCGCGGGCGCATGAGACGAGGTTGGAGCAGGTTATGATCAGCTCGACGATACGAGGCTCGGCGCGATCCTCTGGCAGAGCTCGACGAGCGCTTTGACGGATTCGACCGAGTGGAGGAAGGCGTCCTTCTCGGCCGACGTCAGGTCGAGCTCGATGACGCGCTCGACACCCTTGGCGCTGATAATGACGGGAACGCCCGCATAGATGCCCTTCACGCCATACTCGCCGTTGAGATAGGCGGCGCAAGGGAGCACGCGCTTCTGGTTCTTGAGATAGGACTCGGCCATCTCGAGCGCGGCAGCGGCCGGCGCGTAAAAGGCCGAGCCCGTCTTGAGCAAGCCGACGATCTCGGCGCCCCCGTCGCGCGTGCGCTGCACGATCTCATCGAGGCGCTTCTGTGTGATCCAGCGCATCTTGACGAGGTCGGCCAAGGGAATGCCGGCCACCGAGGAATAACGGATCAGCGGCACCATAGTGTCGCCGTGGCCGCCGAGCACCATCGTGGCGATGTCCTCGGGGCTGATGTCGAACTCCTCGGCGAGGAAAAAGCGGAAGCGCGCGGCGTCGAGCACGCCCGCCATGCCGACCACTTTGTTACGCGGGAGCCCGCTCGTCTTCTGCAGCGCCCACACCATGGCGTCGAGCGGGTTGGTGACGCAGATGACGAAGGCTTCCGGCGCATATTTGCGAAGGCCGGCGCCCACCTGCTCCATGACCTTGAGGTTGATCTCGATCAGGTCGTCGCGGCTCATGCCCGGCTTGCGCGGCACGCCGGCGGTGACGATCACGACATCGGCCTCCTTGAGCTCGGCATATTCGTTGGTGCCGCGCATCTTGGGGACATAGCCTTCGACCGGGGCCGACTGCGATAGGTCGAGCGCCTTGCCCTGGGGCACGCCATCGACCACGTCGAATAGGATGATCTCGCCGAGCTCTCTGATGCTGGCGAGATGAGCGAGCGTGCCGCCGATCTGGCCTGCGCCGACCAGCGCAATGCGATTACGCGCCATGAGAACCCCCTTTGTTCGACGCCAAGACCTGCCCCGCAGGGGCTAGTTCACGTGAAGGGTTGGTTAAATGCAATCCTTTCCGCGCGCAAGGTGCTGATCGCGGTCGGCGCGCGAGATCGCTGCGGAGCATGAAATCCGGGCCTATTTGGCCAGGGCCTCGACTTGGCCGAGATCGATCGACCCAACTGCCGATTTGAGCGCATCCATGCTCGCGCCGGAGCCTTCGGCCTCCACCATGACGCGGTCGCCCGCGATGACGGCAAATTTGCCGACGCTCGTTTCCCGGTTGAATTCCTCCATGGTCATGCGGCCGTCGACCTGTCCCATCTTGGAGTAGGAGGTCGCCGTCTCCTCTGATGAGTTGGCGCCAAAGGCGCTACCGAGCGCGGCAAGCGCCCCGATTGCGCCCATGTCGGTCAAGGACAGCGTGATGCGCGCATCGCCCTTGGCGTAAACGGCTTTGGCATTGCCGAAATCGAACCCGGCTGCTCCGCCGGAGGCCGTCGAGGTATCGGTCCGCGCAAAGCCGCCGGAAAGGGTCGCGGGCAGCAGAGATTTGAGATCGTCGGGCGCGATGGCGCGCGGGCCCGTGCTCTCCTTGCCGTCGCCAGCGCCTTCGTCGGAGGGCTGCGCGGCCTGCTTGGACATCTGCTCCAAGCGCTTGGCGGCCTTGTCGAGCTTGTCCATGTCGAGATTCACGCCGCCCGGCAGGCTGATCGTGCCGCCCACCTTGCCGTCGGTTACCGGCGGCGACGGCAGCATGGCGGCGATGAGGCCCGCGATCACGAGGCCGATGACAAATCCGATGGCAATGAGCGTTCCGGCGAAGCCGAGCGCGCGATCGGCCGGCACGCGCATCAGGATGGGAACGCCGGTGTAGAGCAAATAGAGACTGTACAGACCGAGCAAAGCGAGAACGTGCAGCGCCGGCAGGAGATAGAACACGCCCGCGAGCCAGCTCGCCGTCGCGCTATAGGCGGCGAGTTTGAAGGCGCTGACACGATCCTGCTGACCGCCGAAGCGGGGGGCGAGCGCATCGACGATCAGGGCAAAGACGTAGACCCCGCCAAGCTGCATGGCGTATTGCAGGATCGCCATCGTGACCGAGCTGAAGAACGGCGGACGATAGGTGAAGCCGCCAAAGCCGTAGCCGAAGACGAGGCTGCCGATCAGGGTGCAGAGCACCGGGACGGCGGCGAGGTAGACGACATAGTTCCGGTAGAGATCGGCAACCGTCGCAGGCTCGGCCGCGATCTTCGGCCATTCCTCCTTGGGCGTGAGCAGGATGGCCTTCACCCGCGCGATCAGCGCGGCGCGGATCTCTGGGCTAGGGACGACGCTCATGCTCTAAGACTCCCTCCGTTTGGCGACCCAGGAAGCGATCTTACAAGCTCCTGAATTTGCGACCTTCACCTCGATAGAGAAATATTAAAGCGACCGGGCGCTAAGGCTGATAACTTTGTTCAACCTGCGTTCATTCGAGAACTGCGACTGAACGAATGCAAGACGTCAAGGACTTCAGAGCCGACGATGCAAGTTCAGTGGAGCAGTTTGACAGCTTTTTCGGCCGCTTGTCTCGCGCTCTTGGGCACGAGCTGGTCTGCGCAAGCCATCGACCTCGAGGCTACGAGCAGTCGCCCAGTCATCGAGCAGGCCGTGCGTCTGCTCGATGGAACGCGCAAATGAGACTCCGCCTCGGCACTCGGTCCAATTTGACCGGACCACGGAGACCATGAATGAAGCTCGAGACCGCAATGCTGCTACCCTTGTTGATGGCCGTCGCGGCATGCGGCGAATCGGCCAGTGCCGAGACCATCTCGATCAAGTGCGAGGCGAGCCAAGGCTGGCAGGCGCCCGCCATGACGATGGTTTATGAGGGCAGCGATACGGGCACGCTGAGCCTGAAGAGCGAATTCGGCGAGATGTCGCTGCCGGCAGCGAAGGAGTTGCGGGAGGCGGTCGGCGACGACGGGCAAAAGCAAACTGCAACGGGCATCCGCGCCGCCGGGCCGGCGAAGGTGCTGATGCCGGACAAGGCGGCTGCCGAGGCCTGCGCCAAGGGCAAGCTCACGCCCGAGCAGTCGCAGGATGCCGACATCGTGTTCACCACGGTGCTCGGTTGCCTCGGCCAGGTGCCGATGGGGCAAGCGCCGATCGACATCAAGGCATCGGTGGAGATCGCGATTACCGAGCCGCCTTCAGCCTATGTCGGGTTGAAGCGCACCTATCTCGAGCCGAGCACGCTCCCCGGCGGCGAGCCGATCGCGGTCGAGGCGTATCCCAACTGCACTCTTGCCCAATAACGATCGGCCCCGCGTCACCAAGGAAACGCTCCCATGCTGACCCCCGCAAGGCGTCCATTCCTCGCTTCTCTCGCACTCCTGGCTACATTCGGCCTGTCCCTCCTGGCCGCGCAGGCCGCTGACGTGGCCGGCAGCAGCGACCATCCGCTGGTCGGCCGCTACGAAGGCTCCGAGATCGTCGCCTACAAGGTCACCGAATTCGACGAGGTCTCGGTCATCGAGGCGCCGTTCGATTTCACCAAGATCCCGGGTGGAGACGGCTTCAAGACCGTCGAAGGCAAGTCCTTCCTCATCTACTACATGCTGCCGCAAGGCCGTTCGACGCTCGAAGTCGAGCGCAATTACGAGGATGCCCTCAAGGCCAAGGGCTTCTCGATCGAATTCACCTGCGCGACCGATAAGGGCACCTGCTTCACATCGGGCCAGGACGAAGGCGCGACTTATCTCGGCCAGGCCGTCGGCGATCCGAACAGCATCCCCAAGATGGTCGACGACTACGTGCAGAACTGGTTCAACAAGGGCCGCTATGTGCTCGCCAAGCTCGACCGGCCCGAGGGCGCGGTCTATGTCGCGATCTATCTCGGCGAATCCACCGACCGCGGCAACGTCGCGGTGGTGAAGGTGGTCGAGACCAAGGAAATGGAGACGAACAAGATCCAGTTCGTCAATGCCTCGCAGATGGAGCAGGCCATCGGCGATACCGGCAAGATCGCGCTGTACGGCATCCTGTTCGATTTCGACAAGGACGTGGTCAAGCCGGACTCGAAGCCCACGCTCGACGAGATCGCCAAGCTGCTTCAGTCTAAGCCCGACCTCAAGCTCAAGATCGTCGGCCACACCGACAACAAGGGCACGACCGAATACAATCTCGACCTGTCGACCCGCCGCGCCGCCAGCGTGGTGGCGGCTTTGACTGGAAGCTATGGCGTCGCGCCCGACCGGCTCACTTCGGAGGGAGCGGGGCTCACCCAGCCCATCGCCTCCAACGATACCGAGGAGGGACGAGCCAACAATCGCCGGGTCGAGCTGATCGCGCAATGATGGGGACCGCGCGCGGTTTGGTTGGGCGCAAGGGCTTCGATCGGATATAGCTTTTCCTCCCGCGAGAGTCGCGGCGAGGATCCTCCATGGCGCAAGACGAGCCGAGCACCGAGCCATTCGAGGCGCCGCACTGGCCGTTTGTCGTATGGGCCGCGCGGTGCAGCGTCTATTTGCTCGCCCAGGGCGGCATCCTGCTTCTGTCCTATGCCTATTACGGCTTCCACACCGATCCGAACAGATTCGCGATTGGCTTCCGCGTCGATCCGCTCCTCGCCACGGTGCATTTCGTGTGGGGGCTCGCCGGCACGTTCATCGGCTTCTACCGTCCCCGCTATGCGACCGCCTTCGTTCTTGCCTTCGCCGCCTTCTATACGGTGCTGGCCGCACTCGGGAGCTTCACGCCCTATCATTTCGGCATGAAGCTCGATCACAACGTGAATGCGTTCCATTGGTGCGTGGCGCTTTTTGCCTGGGCCGTAGGGCTTTACGCGCTATGGCACAGGAAGCGCGCCGCGGGCTGATCTCGAATCTGCCAGCGATGCTCATGGCTTCGGCGCCGGCACCTCTTCCACCGGAGGGGCATTCTTCGGCTTGATGCGCACGACGAACAATTTCACCGGCGCATCCGACAAATTCATCCCGCGATGCACGACGTTCGGCGCGACGTAGTCGGCGTCGCCCGCCTTCATCACCTTCGGTGCCTCGCCCGCGCGCTCGAAGGTGAACGTGCCTTCGATCACATAAGCGATCTCGTGAGCGTCGGGGTGAATGTGCCAGGGCAGAACGGCTCCCGGAGGAAAGATGTAAAGCTGCGACTTCACCTCTTTGGTCGGATCGCCGGCGAATTCCTTGAGGAAGATGTCGTGAGCTTCGACCTTACTGGCGTAGCAGTCGGGCTTGCGCGCAAGCACGAAGCTGCCGCCGAGGAACGCCACGAGAAGCAGCGCGGCTATGACGGCGCGTGTCATGCGCATGATCGACCTCCTCGCGTTAGTGGGCCCCTCGGTAACACGTCACGAGGGCTTGGGGTGCTGATGCTATGCTCTCCCAGGCGACCTATAGTTGCGCAATAAGGCCAACCGATTCGCCCATCTGGAGGCAGCCATGAACGTGAATTACAGCGTCGAAGGTGCCAAATACGGGATCAGTTTCGGCACCGCGCTCGCGATTGCGATCTCCTACACCAACAACCACTCGATCCTGTGGGCGATCATCCACGGCTTCTTCAGCTGGTTCTACGTGATCTATTTTGCCCTGTTTAAATAGCCGCGCTGGCCTCCTTCTCGGGCCCTCGTTTTGGGGCTAATCTCCGGCTGCCGCCAGGAACCGGCCAGATAGGCTCGTCGGCGTCGCGTTGAGGGCAAAAGTCATGAATAGGTACGGGCTCTCCTTGGCTTTGGCCGCGTTCGCCGCCCTTGCCACACTTCTCCTCACAGCTTCAACTGATGCCGCACAATATGAAGGGACGCCGACCTTCTCGCCGAGCCAGGCACTTCCGGGCGTTCCCCTTCATGGAGCCGACTATTCGATCGGCGAGCGCGTGCCGGTCGAGAACTTCCAATACGTGTTCACGGTGAACACCAAATGGGGTCCCTTCAGGATCAAGAACAGCGACCTCTTGCGCGTCCGCTTGCGCGAGATCGCGGCAACCGCCAAGCTCGAGGAAGTGAACGGCGCGCAGACTGCGGTGGAGGCGGCGGGGGCGACGGCGCTCAGGCCGCTCAACACCGCCAAGGATCTCGTGACCCAGCCGGCGCAAACGATCGGCGACACGTTCCGCGGCGTCGGCCATATCTTCGGAAGCGCGCAGGCCACGATGAACGCGACCGACCCGCATGGCGACAGCATGATCTCCTCGGTTACGGGCGGTGCAACCGCTCGGCGCAAGCAGGCCTTCAATGTCGGCGTCGATCCGAATACCACCTTTCCGCCGCTTGCCGATCAGTTGAAGCGGGTTGCCACCGCAAGCGCCGTGGGCGAGACCTCAGCCAATGTCGGCATGAGCTTTGTGGCGGGACCGGCGGGCTTTGCCATCGGTGCCACGGGCACGGCTGGTCAGGTGCGCGAGATGCTCCGCGACAAGACGCCGGCTGACCTCGAAAAGGACGGGCGCCAACTGCTCGCCGCAATGGGTGTTTCGCAAGCGACAATGGATGCGTTCTACGCCAACCCCAATCTCACCCCGACTGACAAGATCGTCATCGTAAAGGTCCTGGAGAGTCTCGGACCTGTCAGTGGGCGAGAGCTCTATATCGCCGGCGCCGCGCGCGCCAACTCAATCGAGATGGGCTTCTTCTACCGGCACCAGGCCATGCTGATCCAGCAATACGCCAAGAGGGTCTCCCCGGTGCGCGGTTTTGCCAACGTGGGCGGCGCGCCCATGTTGATGACGGCCAATGGAACCGTGAGCATTCTGCCGGTGGACTACCTCACCTGGAGCGCGCCTCTCGCCCAGATCGCGTCCTCAAGCCACGGCGGAGAGTTGTGGATCACCGGAAGCGCGAGCCCGACCGCTACCGCTCAGCTCTCGGCGCTCGGCTGGAAGGTCGTCCCCAAGGCCGGCGCTCGGCTTGGAACTTATCCGCAACTTGCCGGCTGGAATTGATGCTCGTTTGATCAATGGAGCGATGCGAAAGGGGGAGAAAAGGATGGCTCCTATGCGATCTCGACTAATCTCCGCAGTGCTCGCCTCGTTCGTTCTCATCGCCGCGCCGTGCGCGCGCGCCGGCAGCGGCGACGTCAGCTTCTGCAACGAGTTCCCGCACAAGCTCTATATCGCGATCGCCTATCTCGAGACCGACGTGAACAACTATCTGTCGCGCGGCTGGCTCGAGGTCGAGACCGGCAAGTGCTACATTTTCGATACGGCAATCCGCGTCCCCACCTTCTATTACCGCGCGGAGAGCGAGACCTACCGCGACGGCAAGCACAAAGTGAAGATGGAGTGGGGCAACGACAAGCAGTTCGCGGTGAGAGACGCCAATTTTCAATCCTACAATGCCGAGAAGGCCTATTCGGGCATGCGCCTCGCCGGTTTCAGCAAGGCGCCCGATTCGGAGGGCGGCAGCCCCATCACGGCGATCGTGACCTTCACCGAGACGGGCGGATCGAACATCACGATGCCGGCGCCGGAGAAGCCTGAAGCTCAGTCGGGAGGAACGGGCGGTGCCGCCCAGCATGCGCCGGCGCCGAGCGGCGCAGCCTCGAGCGCGGTCGGGGATAAGGACGCGGCGGGCAGTTCGGGCGGCGACAATACGCCAGCCGCCGATAACGCGGGCAACGGACGCGATTCAGGACCGCGCCAATAATTTCTTCCGCCTAGCGCATGATGCCGATGCCGGGGATGTTGGTGTGATAGCCGGGTCCCCAGGCCGATTCGTAATGCGGGCCGATATAGCCGGTCGGCCGCGGGTGGATCTTGTATTGGCCGCTCAGCACGTAGGCCGGCGGCTTGAAGGAGGCGAGCGGCTTGACCGGCGCCGGCTTCTTGCGCCGGCACGCCGCGGGCCGCGGGTTCTCCGGGCAATTGTCGACATAGTTCTGATAAACGACGACGCCGGAGGCGGTCCTGTATTTGAATTGCCCCGCCGCGGCAGGCGCCGCGGTAAGCGCCGCGCCGGCGACGAGCACCGACACCAGCGCGGCATATCCCACTAGCTTCGTCATTTTCGCCAGCTCCCTTCGCTCTCGAGCATGATCTTAGCGGAATACAAGTTTCCGAATCATGCTCTGGGGCTAACGCGCGGCGCCCGGCCCGTTAATAAATGCCGATCGAAAAACCGACGCCGGGACCGCCGACATAGCCC
>CAVULQ010000010.1:0-28385 GCA_963742355.1 uncultured Alphaproteobacteria bacterium
CGGGGCCCTAGGTTTAAGTAAGGGAATTTGAGCATTCGGATCGAAGGAAATGCTCTCGCGAGCCTTCGCCATTTGTGCCTTGGGTTCAGGACGTTGAAGGGTCGGTTTTAATCGGTTCGCAACTGCCGTTTTCACGGCAAAGGACACGTGGCTTGGACCAGTACTGCCCTCTGGCTTTACAACCTCAACATGGACCCCCTGCGCACACGATAGGTGTCGCCGAAGACTGAAGCTTTGAGGAATGCGGGCCGCTTATTTTCTGGCGGCCCGCATTCCCTGAGAAGCCAAAGTCTGTTGTGGGTCATTAGCAGAAATACTGACAAGTTAGCGCCATGTCCGCTTTACGCCCAATAACGGACGTTACGGACGGCACATCAGCAAGTCAGCTTGGCTGTCGGTTTATGAGTACACGCAGTCGTGCATTGGCCCACTAAGCGATGGCCCTTTATTGCGCGGTGAAAAGGTACTTTACAACGACGCTTCTCGGGGGCGGCCGGACGCTGCCCCAAATTTTTACAAAATCCATGAGTTTGAAACGAGGGGGTTTGATGAGCGCCCCGGCTCTTGAGCCGGCCGGAGGCCCGTGTCTCGCTCCAAGCTAAACACCGTCTCTAACCGTCTCCGAGCGTCTCCGAGAGACGCGGCAAACGTTTTCGTCTCCGCCGTCTCTCCCCCCTTAGGGGGAGACGCGAGGAGACGCGTTTTTAAAAAGCTTCGTCGATCCGCTCCCCTGACTGCATTTCCGCATCGGCGACGCTGCACAGCCGCATCTCTTCGTAAGCCCTCATCCAGGCCTGTCGCTCTGCTCCGGGGCTCTTGCGAAGTTCCCGATAGAGCTTTTGGTGAGCCTCTCTGAGAGCCTCAGTGTCCACCGGCAAACCCCCCGCTCGCTCTATCGCCTGCTTCATGAGCCGGACGCACTGCCTCATCTTCTTCGGCCGTTCTAGGTTTCCGTTGACCCATTTCACGATCCGTTGGGTGACCTGCCGCCCCTTCTCATCGAAGCCCATTTCCACGAGCTGAAGTTCGTAAGGGAACGTCCGTCCCTGGTCGGGCCCGTCCCTGAATTTCCGCAGCGACAAACGCGCGTTCTCGATCGCGCCCTCTGGAGTTCGGTCGCCCAGGAGCGCGAGTATGGCATCGGAGTTCGTCTCCTTCGCCGAGGCGCCGCGGGTACCGCGATCCTCGACCTTGCCGAAGTGATCAACGAGGAGCACGAGAGCGCCGGTCGCCTCAGAGAGTTTTCGGGCAATGCGCCAGACTTTGGCCACTTCGGCGTTGTCCTGTTCATTCTCCCAACCCGCCGCTTCGATTACGGTATCAATCACGATTGCTGCTAGTGGGAGGCCGAAGTCGCGCTTGAAGCGCTCCTCCGTCTCAAGAGCCGTTGCGATCATCTTCTGCAGCGCGTCATTGTCCTTCAGTAGGACCGGGCAGTCGAGTGCGCGCCCGAAGGGCAGTCGTTGGAGGAGCACCTTGTCGATGCTGTCAATTGCCGAGAGCTTGTGCTCGATCAGCGCCGCCAGCCTCATGGCCACGCTCGTACCGCCCTCTGGGGTAAATGCGAGGACGCCACCGCGTCGACAGACGGGCTCGCCGAGCCAGTCCGCACCCGTCATTATGCTGCCGCTCGCATCAAGCCAGGCGAAGGTCTTTCCGGTGCCCCACTGCCCAGCAAGAAGGGCGACGCCAATCTCAGGCAGGCGATTGCGAATGAGCATTCGAGGAGCAACCGGCAACTCATCACCGTGGCGCCAAATCGGTATGGCCTTGCTCCGCTTCCAGAGCATCGGCTCCCAACCCGGCGTCCAGGCAGTCGCTAATTGACAACGCTTGATGAAATCCTCGATTGTTTTACCGCGGAGCAGCCAGTCTTTGACGTCATCGCCGCGCTTTTCTTGCCCGTCGAGTTCGACAACCTTCAGCAGAACTGCGCCGCGCTCCCTAGCCGAAGCCATTACTTTCGCGATGTAATCGTACCCGGCTTGCTCCCAGTCTGGCGCACCATAGACGTGCTTGCCTTTGAGCTGGTTGAGGTAGCGATATTCGCCGGTCCATCGTTGGCAGCCGCCCGGCGCGGCGGTGGCGACCCAATCGTCTAGATCCACTTCGCGCAGGTTTTCATTGACGAACTCGGCGCAGGCTTCGCCCTCGACGAAGATCACGTTCTGCCGGTCGGGGATGACAAAGAGTTCAAGTTCGGGAGGATCGCCAGCGACCCAAGTCCCATGGCAAGTGCCGATCGCGTTTCCATTTTGCTCGAAGTGCCACGACTTGAATCGCTTCTTCGGCTTGCCCCGATCATCGAGCTCAGTCGCGTGGTGCTCTCGCACCATCATAAACTCGCGCGATGGGTAGACGTATTCCTTAAATAACACCCAGGCCCCAGAGTCGTCCGTTTGATCGTAGTACGGCTTGCTCATGTCCGCCACCGCTTGTCGCATCGGCTAGACAAGGCTTCGTCGAGGATGTCGCGAACTACGTAATTGCCCGCGACCCGATCAGCCACGTTCAGCATTCTGGCCAGGCCCCCGATGTCATAAAGTTGCTGGCCGAGCCGCTTGACGCCGATCAGCGGCCTCGCGTCGCGCAAGGCGATGACATTGGCCGATGCGGTCGGAGATCGCCGCTTCCGCTTTTGCTGCCATATCTCGAACAGATGCTCGTCGAGCGCCCGCTCAAGGGTGGCAAGGTCGGAGGCGCTCATGACGCCCTCCGCGACTTTTCGCGCTCAGCCCGTACAAGCTTCCACTTCTCCCGATAGCGAGGATCGAGCCGAAGGACGTAGCCCGTCAGCTTGAACACCGAGTTGGTGCGTTTGTGGCTACTTCGCCCCTTGGCTTGCTGCTGAAAGTCACAGCAATGCGCTCGCCGCAACCCTGGTGCCGCGCCGCGGTAATGAAATTTTGCGCAGAACGGCCACCACGCTCGCCACACGATCCCATCGGACAGGAGGACGGGGAGAGCCGTGGGCTGCGAGCCGCGAACTAACGCGCGCAGCCAGCTCCAGCGAGCGTCCGCCTTTTTCGATTTCAGGGCTTCCCTTCGAGCGGGAACGGAGCGAGAATCGGAACCTGACCCGCCTCCAGCAAGGTCAAGTTTCGCGCCGTCCGCCAGCTGAGCAGTACTGGCGGCGGCGTTTTGTTTTTGTGCCATTGATCATCACGCCTCCTCAGTTACGCGCCGCCCGTGCGCTGCATGCTCGTTGAGAGCGGCCTTTTGCGACTTGAGGGCTGCGCTTAACTGTTTCGCTTTCCACGCGTCGAGTGGCGACGGATCGAAAATTCCTTCCTCTAATTGAAATCTTTGCTGGAAAATCGGCGAGCTCTTCGTCCATCGCCACAAAGCCACCAGGGAGATGTCCAACTCTGCCGCGACTTTCGGATCAGCCACAAAGGTGTCTTCTGGCTCGTCGGGGATAATCTTGTGGGGGGTAGCCATATGAAGCCCGATTCGGGAGCGCAAGGGCGCAAAAAGAACCGCTCGGCGCTCGAATGTTTCGCCGCTCAAACGATCCTTTTTCCTCAGGAGCTTTCGGGTGGGCTCGTAGGTAAGGAGCCGACCGTCGAGGAGATTCTCGCGGCGTTTCTCGGCGAAAGGGAAGCCCCTTTCGAAGGCCTTCGTTCCTTCGTCTAAGGGTGACGCCCAAAGCATCACTCACGCGCGCTTCCGCCCTCGCAGCATCTCGACGTTCACCGTCGCTTCACCCGAGACGACCAGCTTCACGTGGGCCGCCCAGCGTTCCAGCGCCTTACGCTTCGGCTCGGTGTAAGGGCGACATTATAGACACCGGCGACTCCGCCGCGGTGTCCCGAGACGTGGTTGACGACTGCCTCGACGATGTGCGGCTCGATGCCGATCTCGATCATGGCAGTCACGCTTGTGCGCCTGAGGTCGTGCAGTGTCCAAGGCTCGATCTTCGCCTTCGGCATCCTCCTTGTATAACGCCTCCAGCATCTTCACGTCGAGCTTCGGCTTCATCTTGCTGAACCCGGACACTGGCGTCGTACCATTGCTCGTGAAGATATAGCGACGAATGGTTCAGCGGATCGTCGAGAACGCCTTTGAGTATCTCGCGCACGAGCGGCGAGAGTGGAACGGTGTGCTCTCTTTTATTCTTTGTTCTCGCGCTCGGAATGGTCCATGTCGAAAAATCGTCGCTTAACTCGCGCCGTTCCATCTGGGCGACCTCGGTTCGGCGTTGACCGGTCAAGAGTAGAACCTTGACCAACGCGCCGAATGGATCACCAACTCCGTTTGCGGCGGACCAGAACCAGCGGAGCTCATCCGCACCTCGAACATTAGAATTCGTGTTCAGGACGCGCTCACGCTTCCGTGGGCCTGAAGGCCGCTCGACACCCGCACAAGGATCAGATGGAACGCGCCGCTTCCCGCGCAGCCAGCGAAACATGGCGCTTAGTGCGCAGGACAACTCTCTTGCTCGGGCTTCGCTCGGGTGGGGGTTCCGGGGGTCTCTGCCTGGAACGCCTCGCTCGCGAGCCTCGTCGATGACCACAAAAATGTCGTCGCTCGAGATCGAAGACACTGCTCGGTCGCGCCATCTTTCGGCGATGGCCCCCGGGATCAGTGTCGGTTCACCTGCGAATGAATTAGCGAGACGACCCGCCTTTTCAGCATCAAGGGGATAGGCGAGACCGAGCAACGCGGCGGTGTTGCGCCAGCCTCGGTTCTTTTTGCGGCCCCTAGCCTCGCGTTCGATGAAGTCTCTCGCCGCACTGACGAACGAAGCCCGCTCGGCGTGCTCGCCGAGAAGCGCTCGCTGCCGCTTCTCAGCCCCACGATCAGCGACCACGTCGCGGCCTAGCGCCCGTTGACGATGAATCTCGGCCACGAGCTTTCGAGCGGCGGCAAGCGTCAAGTGTCCGCCGACGGCAGGCTCGCCCTCCAGCTCCGTCCCAGTGGTGTCGGTGGTTCCTAGCGTAATCTTGCCGTGTTTGCCGTCCGGGCGGCGGAGATGAAGGACCCAACTCTTGTGCCCCGTCGGCTCGATTTTGAGATAGAGCCCATGCCCATCCGGGACCTCACGGCGCACCTTGTGGGGCTTCAGCTTTTTGACGGCGGCAGAAGTCAGCACGGAAGCGGATATGCCCCAAAAGGAAACTCGAAGGAAACGTTTGATGCCGTTTTGGAGCGAAAGACTCCGAAACGATCTTCGCCGAACGGGGACGGAAAATAAAGGGTTTTGAATAACTTAGGCCGTAGCTTCCGAAAGGGAAAGAAAGGCAGAGAAAGCGTGGAGCTGCGAACTTCGAATCTGGGGGTTGCACGTTCGAGCCGTGCCGGGCGCACCATCAAATCAATGGCTTAGAGACAGAACCAAATCTGGGCTTCGCTCGACCACCCCGCGACGCAGTATGCGTCCGTATATGGGCTCTAGACCAAGGGCCAACTGCCCCTCGGACGATCCAGCCTGTAACCTGCCTTTAAGTGAATATTTACCAACACCGACCGATCGGCCTCATCGCTTGCTGAAGGCGGCTGCGCCGCCTGGCTTGGCCTTTGCATTGCTTCTGTTCTGACGGCGGGGGAATAAGAGTCTTAGTAGGAGCACAGCGTATGAGTATGCCCCTAATCGTGACCCACCCATCCACGATATTCCATGATGGGCTGCGTCGGTTGTTTTCGGCCAAGTCCGGGTATCGTCCGGTACGCATTGCGACCGCGCTGACCCCCGATTTGGAGTCCTATATCGGAACGCTCGAAAGTTGCGTGTGGCTGGCCGGGATCGAAAGCTGCATGTCCACCATAAACCCCCTCATTCGCAAACTTCTCGCGGCTAATCCCAACGTTAAGGTGGTTGTCCTCTCTGGGACGATCGAACCCGCGGACATCATGGCTGCGCTGCAGGCGGGAGCCTGCGGCTTTCTGTGCCAAAATATTCCTGGCGAAACGCTTCTCAGATCCCTCGAATTGATCACGCATGGGCAAATGATCGTGCATCCGCAAGCGGTCTGGCATCAGCCGATGGCCAAAGAAGAACAGCCAACGGGTGGGATAGGTGGCTCTACCGACTATGGCTATCGTCAGCTCGCCAACCAGGTTCCGTCGCTGTCTCCTCTGAGCCACGGCAACGGCAAAACGGCGAGCGATCACCAGACGAGCGACATTCCGTCCCTGTCTCGGCGCGAGATGCTGATCCTGCGTATGCTTATGCAGGGCTCATCGAACAAAGCCATTGCCAGGACCTTGGTCATTACAGAGTCCACCGTGAAGGTTCACATGAAAGCAATCTTGCGTAAGCTCCGCCTCCAAAATCGCACGCAGGCAGCGCTCTGGGCACGCAACAACGTCAGCGAGGGTAATTTTAGCGAGTTAACCGGCAATTCAACGCATTGAAGTTCGTGGCGGCCTCGGCTCCGACGACCGCCTCGCGTGTCAGAGCTAACGTATACGTCGATCGAGACTCTTTGATCCTTACTGTCTGGTCCCATTTGGCGAGATTGAAGTTGTCTTCCGGACAGGGGCCAGCGCGTGCCAGTCGACTGCCGCGTACGAGATGCATCGGATGAGCTTTCAATTGACGCTTCAGGGCGACTTACAACCGACATATGTGTAGATTACTGAGATTCGAAGGTGCTCGCGCTGTGATTCGCCAGAATTGCAACTCTGCCGTCGAATAGGGGTTGGAGGGGACATGGACGAAAAGATCTCAGGCCTATTTAGGGAATGGCTCGCGGCGTTCGAGGCGGTCGAGGCGTCGTCGAATGGGGAATCAATGGCGAAAGCACAGACCGCGCTGTCCGATATTGAAACCCGCCTTGCCGAGACCTCGTCTGAAGGTTTGCCGGGCTTAGCGGTCAAGCTTGGCCTGCATTGCTTCCTCAATGACCACGCTGATGCCGCCAGCGCCCAGTCGGAATCGGCCTACCGGGATCTCGTGCGTCTAACGGGCCTTGATCCCGCTAAAGAGATTGCTTCCCGCTTCGATAAGAAGGCGGCCTGACGAGCAGCCTGCTAAGCCAACGAGTGGCTCGAGTGTAAGAGGTCGGTCATCCTGACCAGCTCGGCGACGGATTTCGCGCGCGTTTTTCGCATACCGTTCGCCCGATGCACTTTCACCATGACCTCGCTGATCCCGAGATCTGCTGCGATCTGTTTGTTCAATCGCCCCGACGCCACATGCGAGAGTACTTCCTTCTCGCGGACGCTCAGTGAGCCGAAGCGTTCGCGCAACGTGCAGAGTGAATCTTCCTGTTCGCGCCGCGCGCGATCCCGCCCCAGTGCCGCATACACGGCATCGAGCAGATCCTGAGTGCTAAACGGCTTAGCGAGAAAATCCACGGCGCCCGCTTTCATGGCGCGGACGGCCATTGCGATGTCTCCGTGTCCACTAACGAACACGATCGGAACTTGAATCTCCGCCTTCGTGAGCTCTTCCTGTAGCTTGAGTCCGCTCATTTCGGGCAAGCGCACATCCAGCACCATGCAGCTAGGCGAATCCGGTATCGCGCTCTCGAGAAACGCTGCCGCCGATCCGTAAGGGATGACCTTGAGTCCGACAGACTCAAGGAGCTCTTTTACGCTCGCGCGCAATGAGGGATCATCGTCGACTAAAAATACGATCGACTCAATTGGCACAGTTTCGATCACAACTTGAGATGTCTCTTTTCAGATACGAACAGCAGGCATCACTTTGGGTCGAAAATCAAATTGGGCGGCTTTTTCTTCCGCTAACGCTTTGTGTGCTTTCGGCTTCGTTTAGAGGGATTGTAGCCTCCAGTCGTCGAGCCGGAAACCTCGCACCTCGTAGGCCAATAGTGGCAACCAGTTCGCCAAGTGAAATGGCAAGTCTATCGGGAAATTTGCCCATGCGACTTGCCGAGCGCATTTCAGGGTCTCCATACCATCCGCGCATTAAGACCGCGCATATGGACCAAAATCCCGCCCCATACGACCACCCGATCCGCAGTCCAATCTTCATTGGTGCAGTGGTACTGTGGATCTCTGTTGCTGTCGGCTTGCTCTTTGCTGCCGCACTCATGTGAACGGGCGTCGTTCTGTTTCTCGCGGGCACGCTCGCGAGTGTAGGCCTTGCTCTGGTGCTTTGCCGAGACTGGCTTGAGCCACCCGGTCTTACTCTAACTTGTGCCCCGCGAGACGTTGAGGACTGGAAAACCTGAGAATTGCTCGAAACTCAGATTCACCGCCACGTGCCGCGACTATGTTGATCTCTCAACAGCCTTCCTGTTTTGCATGATATGATGGCCTGGGTCGGGTCGTTCGCGGAGGGGGTCAGCCATGACAGACGAGGCCTATGTCGAGACGCGGCAGAACGTGACGGGTCGGGCGAAGGACGTGGCGATGAGGGGAAGAGACGCTGTGAGCGTCGCCCTCATGGACATTGCGGCCTGGGATTTCTTCCGATGGGCCGTGGTCGCGCTTCTTGCCGTGAACCTCCTCGTGATGATCCTCTTCTTCGCCGGCATCAAGTCGAGCCTTGCCGAGTTGAAGCAGGACCGCGCGAGCACCGATCAAAGCGTGGATGTGAGCGCCCAGATCGCCAAGCAGATGGCGGACGTTAAGGCCGCGCTCGCCCAGTCGATCACCGACATGCAGTCGGGCCTTCACGACGACATCGCCAAGATCAACGCTAAGATCGACTCCAACGCGCGGACTCAGGCGACGCAGTCTAAGCCGGTCCAACCAGCCGCTGCGACGACGCCGAAGCCGCAAGTCACGCCGAAGGCAAAGCGTGCGGCAACACAACCTTAAAAGGGTGGGATAAACCGCGCGCGGTCAGCGCGACTTCCGTCTGCGGTCCCAGAGCTGCTCGTCGAGCACGCGCTGCAGGCGCTCATCCGCGGGAATCGCTTCGATATCCCGCGTGAAGTCGCGATATTCGTCCTTGGCCTCGGGCGAGCCGATACCGTGGCTAAGATCGATGCGCCAGGCGAGAAGCCGTTTCCAGCCCCTTGAATCGCCGCCCTGCTTCGGCGGCGGAATGCCGACAGAGAGCATCCGTCGCATGATGAGCTGAGCCGCTTCACCCTCGTCGTAGCCGCGCTTGACGAAGAGGTCGATCACAGCAGCGACGCGGGCGAGAAGAATGTCGCTCGGTGGCCTCCGCCTCCGCCGGTTCGCCACGCTCTCCGCTTGCGGCTGAGACTTGAGCGCCTCGATGCTCGTCTCGAGATCGATGAGAGGTTGCAGATCCTCATGCGGAACGCCTTCTTGGGCGAGTTGAGCAATCAGCACATGCAGACACTTGGTGCCAAGCGCGGTCTTATCTCCCGTGTCGGGCAGGCTTGCATAGGCCTCTCTGAGGGCCCTGAGCGCCGCGCCGAGGCGATCGACTGATGGTGAGAGCGTTTGCATGGGCGCCATCATAGTTATGAAAGGTTGAGGGGTTTTTTACGTCCGCCGCCCCTTTGCCCGCGTCTTCCGCCTGACGCGGTAAAAGAAGCGTTAGCGCGCCTCGAGACGCCCAAACATGTCGCAACACCTTGCCAACCGAGCAAAGCTGCGGCTAGAAGGACAGTGGAGTCCAGGCTTTTGCTCCTTGCAAGGCCGCCACTGCAAATCCACATGAGGGATTGGTGGGGGATCGTCTAACGGTAGGACAGCGGACTTCTGACTCCGTCAGTCTAGGTTCGAATCCTAGTCCCCCAGCCACTCATTGCATTGCTCCGGTTCGGAACCGGCCGCGACTGCCAACCTCATCGATCCTAAGGCTCTTTAGGCCAGCGTCGGCGACCGGCGTCTCTATGCGCGGGGTCCACAACCCCGCGGACCTATTTTACTTCCGCTGTCCAGGAACCTTTTAGCTGATTGTGGAGTTGCCAACCTACCAACAACGGGTTCGGCAAGGGCACCGGAACTCCAGTCGCAAGTTGTGCCCAAGTCGCATGCGTTCCTCGGGGGATGGGACACATGTTTCAAGCATTGCTCAAGAAGCAAGCCGATCATCGTGCACGCAATCGCGCCTACAAAAGAACCGTCGACGATTGCCTCATGGTCCTGTTCGGCGGTTTTCCCAACGGCACGCTATCGACGCTAAGGCAGCGATTCGGCAATTCGGGTCTGGTGCGGCGGGGCCAGGCCGAAGGAACCGACGCTCGCGCCTGCTCCGTGCAGGTGGCGGTCCTCCTTATCAGGAGGATCATCGGTCACTTGAGCAAGGGGGAACGCCAAGAACTCGCACAGGCCTTCCTAAGGAACGACACCAGCAACGCGACCTACAAGGGCTTCAAATACATGTTTCATGTCGTGGAGCAGCTCGACGTCTCGCCAGCCCTCGTTTCGTACTTGAACTCCGAGGTCGCGGGGCAGCTTCGCGGCATGTCTCAGGAAGCGATTTTCAACTCATGGGTCGAGGCGCAGATTGGCGGCGTGATGGACAGGCTGCGAGAGCGATGCCTAGAGGAAGCCGAGCGTAAGAGAGACGTTTGGCAGTGAAGCCCAATAGGCACCGGAGAGAGCGAACGCTCGCTTTAGATCGGAAGGCGGGGCACAGCACGGTTTGTTTACGAGGTCTTTTGCCCTCGAGCTTTGGGCTTGCCCCATTCATCTAGAAGGCACTCATTTGCCTCAATATCCGCGGCGAATATCAGCCAGGTCTTCGCGAGGTCGGACCAAATTTTTTTGGCTTCTTGGTCGTTAGTCGTTTGCGCCAGTCGCACGCACTCAAGCGCACGTTGGCGGCACTCACCAGGATTAGTCTCCCCATCGAGCTGCCGACGCTGACTATCAAGCTGCCGAAGCTGACTATCAAGCTGCCGAAGCTGACGAGTGCGTTGCTTGCGCGCGCCCTCTAACGTAATCGGCTGCTTAGCCGGGTCTCGCTGCCCAACGGCTGGTGCTTCCGACGCTGGCCTAATCCTTCCAAACAAAGCGTACTGGAGCGCGCCAGAAATTCTCGCCAAGCGGAAGCGGACGGCGGCGAGTTTATCGCCCTTCGCCTCAGCTACCTCCGTCGCAAGGTCGCGTCTTAGCTTCAAGTTCTCCTGAAGCGCCTTTTTCAGGTCATTGCTGTACGATGCCATGGTCACCCCCACATGAGCATATCAACCCCGGCATCACCAGACTTGCCAACGTTGCGAATAATCCACTGCGCAATGGGGTTATGCACGCGACGGGGCCGAAGAGGACGATAGGGCTGCCTTAAACTGGCCGGCCCCGCTCGGCTCCCTAAAATAACGGGACGAGATAGTTCACGATGGCGCGGAATTGCGTGAGGTCGTCGCTTGGCGTCGGATTGTCGATCAACTGCTCGTCGATATAGTCGAGCTGGACGCGCAACCCCTCGAGAGATCCCCCATGCGGCTCATATTCGACACGGAGATCGATCTCGTTGCGATCAGGAAGCGCGCCGTCTCCCGGAGTGACGGCATCGATGCCCCGGCCTAAGCCCACGTAAAATCCGAGCCCGTTCAGGCCAATGCGTGAAAAATCGTAAGAGAGCTCCACGAGAGCGCCGAGCTCGCCGGCGCGTTGAAAGGATGAGATCATCATCGCCGTGTAGGCCGGACTCCAGCCATATGGCTTCTGAATGGCAGCATCGGATCCGACCTGCGACACCGCTCCCGTAAGCACGAATCCGCGATAGCTCGCGACGAGCCGGGCGGAAGCCTGGAACGTGGCGAAGGGAGAGCCCGGCATCAGCTCGGCCCCGACGCTCCTTTGATCGAGGTCGTTGAGGCTGACGCGAAGCGTCGGACCATCATGCGACGGATCGCCAATGGGAAGCGTGTAGTCGACCTCGCCATAGGCCGTGTTCATTGCGTTTTTGATCCAGTAATTCACCAGCCCCACGTTGAAATTCGTGCCGCGATAGTGGGCGCCGTCGATCAACACGCCTTCATCCTCGGTGACGCCGAGCGGCTCGGTGATGGGCACGAACTCTGAGGTGTCGCGCGGCTTGTAGCGCCACAGGTAAGAGGCGATGTAGTCGAGATGCGGATCGTCTCCCGCCGCCGGCAAGAGCACGATTCCCTCGAAGGTAAGGGGAATCATCCGGCTGTCGTTGGGATTGATATAGGGCGTGCGGACAAGCTCTCGTCCCGCCGTGATCTCCTGCCCCAACACCTTAATGCCCACATTGGCTTGACCAAGCGTGGTGATCTGATCGCCGTCTTTGGTCAGGTTGAGCGTCTCGCCGGCGTCGGCGGGCGCATAGAGCGGCTGGCTCGTATAGACCGTACCGCTCAGTTTGAGAAAATCGGCGAGATAGCCCGATTGATAGGAAATCCACCCTCCGCTCGTCAGAGCCTCGGGCTTGGAAAGGCCGAATGAGTCTTCGGCGAGCCAGTAGCTGCGATTGTTCAACTTGATCTCGGTATCACGAAAGAATGGCGCCTCGTTCTGGCGCGCCGCTTTCAGCGTGGCTGATCGCTCATCGACATGAGGCTTCGGGCCCCTCAGTGCATCGCGTGGATCGATCGGCGTGGCAAAGCCCTCTCTGATTGGACTGTAGGATTCCTGCGCGGTCGAAGGGATGGGGTAATCCTGGGCGTTGTCGAAGCCGCTTGTCCCCTCGCTGCCGGCGTCCTGGGCGCGGGCTTGGTGGCCCGGCACCAGACACACGGCAAGACACGCCGCGAGGGCGCAGCGCGAGATCGACGCCGCCGCCAACCGAGCCAAGGCCTCTGCTCCCCCTGCCGCAACGAGGTCTTATTCCCGAGTCGTGCAGAAAATAGCCGATTTCGCTCCTTGTTGCGATGCGATGCGGCAACCGATCTGCCTCCCGCTTGCCCTGCCGCTTTGCTACTGTCGCCACGAAAATCTCGTGTCGCCAGGCTCGATCATGTCGGATCACATAATGAGCAGTACTCTCGATTGGGCGGTTCGCAAGCTGCGGCGAAACAGAACTGCGCGGCGCTTTCTGCCCGACGCCGTCCGCAAGCGCCTTCGTCGCGAGCGCAAATTGTGGAGGGATAGCCTCCGGGCCTGCCAGCGATACCAACTTTGCCCCCATGAAACTTGGCAACGTCACGTCTACGACAAGATCGTCATGAGCGAGGACGTGTGGAGTGGTCGAACGAAGCTTCCGGGGCTTTCCTCCAGTCATCTCTTTGATGCCGCGGCGAGCGCCGGCGAGGAGGCGAGCGCGGAAAAAATAGCGGGAGCAATGATCGATGGATTCCGGGACCCGCTGCAACGCAGCGCGTCACGCATTGTTTTCGCTGCGCGCGCTTTGTTGGTTCACCATAACCTTGCCATTTGCGATCGGCTGCTTTTTGCGCACAGACATGGAGAAGATCCAACCGCCGCACATGTTGACCGCGTATTGCTGACGCTGGGCCATGAAGGAGCCGGTGAGTTAAATCAGCAGCTCGTTGGCAAGCTCGTGGAGTCTGGATGCACGCCATTCTACCTGATGACGGCTTGGACGAGGAGCTGCTGGCTGTACGAAGGGCCCAGTGAGACTCTCCTCCATGACATCCTCTCTTATGGCGAAAAGGCGCGAGAAAAAGACCATCAGGTGATGCTGTTGAGAGAGGCCTTGGCCCTCGCCTTTCTCATCGGTGACCCCGCGCTGGTGAAGCGACTGCTCACTTCATATCCGGAGTTGGAACAGAGCTACGACCTCGTTCTTCCTCTCGCCGGCTATCTCGCCTCACGCGGCGTTAGCTCAGCGCTGGCTGATGATCGTGCGCGAGTTTTGGAATTCGCTGACCTCCACGCCAAACTTAACGAGGGCAGCTCGTCTCTAATGGACCTGTTGAGAGACAAGACTCGGTCGATCGCAATTGTGGGTAACTCTCCCTGCGAGCTCGGATCCGGCAACGGGCGGTCGATAGACGGTCATGACTTGGTCGCTCGTTTCAACCGCTTCTCCGTCGACGATAAATTCGCTCGCGACTACGGACGAAAATGCACTCTTCACGTGAGGCATCCCGAAGACGAAGACATCAATAATGAATCGCTTGCGTCTGATTGGACGGTGATCAATCGGCCCGACTTGATTTACCGCCAAAGAAGATGGAGCAACGTCCTCGCTCTCAGTAAGGCAGGGGCCAACCTTTCGGCATTGCCGGTCGGCTTCCATCAGCACCTTTATCGGAGCCTTCGCGGGGAACCGAGCGGCGGGATCACTTTCTGTGCTCTCGTAAAGTCGGTGCGCGGGCACTTATCCCGGAAGAGCTGTTTTGGTTTTTCGTTTGTCGACCAGATCGGCGAGTCGCCCACCTCGGCTCATTATTTTCGGAATGCTCGCCCCTCTCTCAAGCATCGCTGGACACGCGAAAAGGCGATGCTTGAAGAATTGACCGCGAGCGATGGCCCGAAAGAGCAATCACTTCGCCTCGACGAGGTCCGGACGTCGAAAGCTCTTTAGCAGCTTTCTCACCGCCTTTTTGACGTTCACCGGATACCGACGTTCTTCATATGGAACATAAGTCTCGAGGTTATATCGATACCCATGAGGATTGATCTTCGCGGCCTCCTGGTGAAACTGGGTGAAGTCGGTGAAGTGGTACGTGTACCCGGCCGGCCGGCCGAACCCATTCAGTCCGGCCGCGGCCTCTAGTTCCAGGGCCTGCCTGATGGTGTTGCTCACCTTCGAGTGCCGCCGGACCGGAACCCTCGCCTCGGCAGATCGAAGTTCGAGATAGGTCTCCCACCAGATCTTGTCGCAGTCCTTGACCGGATGCTGTTTGGGATATCCGAACCGATCCGGAAACGGATGGTACGGCTGCTTGCTCATCCGCGTGTAGTGGTTCAGCCTGGCCTCATACGGGCTCATCTCTGTGCCGTCCAACACATCCCATTCGACCGGAAACAGCGGTAGCGCCTCGTTGTTCTCGGCTATTTTCCGCAGATAGTCCTTGATGCCCAAGCCGCTCGGTCGCATCTCATCGACCTTCAGCCAGTGCGGCGACCGCCAGAACGGGTGCTCGCAATCAAAGAGAATAACCCCCCTCCTGATCGAGCAGCAGGCGCCGGCCAAGTCGAAGGAGTACAAGTCCCAAATATCACCGTGAACCGTTATGTCGGCATCGATATAGATCGCTCTCCCGGCAAAGCCGGCGGCCTCCGGTACCGTCCAGCGAAACACAGTGAAGTTGGTCCCGTGACCCCCGGCGTAGGGACGCATATGATCTCGTCCCCGGTTCCAGTAGCCACCCCAGTAGGGAGGATCTACGGTGTTGGGCTCCATGACGAAGACCTGCACCGGGCAGCTCGCATATTTTTGCAGGCCGTGGCGTAGGATCGCCTCGCCCCTACCGCCTCGCTCGTCGCTCCCGATATAAACTCGGACCAATTCCTTCATAGCTGAGACCTCCAAATGCACGCGATGCGAGACGTCCCGTCGGCACCTTAGCACCTCAAGAGAAGCTCAATCCATCTCACGCTGCACGGGTCCCCTACCCCCCTCGCCGATCTCGTCGAGCATCATCCCCCAAGGCGCCATCTTTCTAGCCCATTTCCGCAGGCGAATCCGGCCCTCGAACGTTCTCCCGCTTCATCCTCTGCTCTGCTAGGGTCGCCGCCGAAATCGCACCTCGATAAGGCTCGCTCATGCTCTTGAATACGCGCCGCCGCGCGCTTGGCCTCATCCTCGCCGCGGGCCTGGGCCTCCGCCTCCCGTTCCTTCCGCGTGCCCGCGCTGCCGAGAATGAGTGCTTTGCTTCGAAGCCGTTCGGGCCTTGGAAGGGTTTGGCCACCGACAGCCAAGCCGGCGCTCGCATCAACCAGGTGCAATTCGACACCCCGGACTGCGACCTCCACGCCGATGTTCAGGTGGCGACGAGTTACGACGCAAAGATCGTCCTCTATGGCGATCGCGATAAGATCAAGCTGACGAAGAAATTCCTGATCGACCCCGCCAACCGGCTGATCGTGAGGACGGCCGACGGCAAGGATGCGGTGAACGAGGCACTGTGCGGCAATTGCACCGACATTTTCGACAACAAGGTCAGTGTCGTGTTGCCGCTCGCCACCGCCCCTCTCTTCCGCGAGAGCGCCACGATCGAGATCGCGGTCAAGCTCGGCGACAAGGAGGAATGCCACCTCAAGCTCGACTGCGAGAGCTTGCGCAAGGCGCTCGACTGGGCCGCAGGCCGTCAAACCGAGCTCGCCCAGCAATATTCCGATCAGAAATGCACACCGCCGGAAGGAGGCTGCTTCATCACTACCGCCACCTGCGAGGTCTTGGGCCTTGACGATGATTGCTTCGAGCTTGCCGCACTGCGCCGCTATCGCGATCACGTGCTCGCCGAGCGCGCCGGCGGGCAGGCCGACATCGCCCATTATTATGAGCTTGCCCCTCTCATCCTGGCGCGCCTGCCAAAGTCGACGAGGCGGGCGCGGCTCCTTCTTCTCTATGCGCGCTTCATCTTGCCCGCCGCGCTCGCCGCGCGTCTCGGCTTCAATGCGCTCGCCTACCGGCTCTATCGCCGCATGGTCGATGGCCTGATACGGGAATTCGCGCCCGAGGTCCTTTACTGAACAGCAAAGCGGGCGCGAAGGATATCTCCGCGCCCGCTGCTTTCACTCGCGTCTCGGGTGAGCGAGAGCTAGCTCACTTCAGGCTTGTCGAAGGTGAGCGGCTCACCAATCGCCTGGAAGGCCCACACGCCCGCATCGCCCGTCGCGTTGCAGAGATAGGTGTGGCCCGAGCTGTCTTTCACGAACACGATGAAGCCGGGAGCGATGTCGAGCCCGTCGGGGGCAATGTGCACCACCTCGCCGTCACCCTTCAGATAGGCGACGCACACCTTGGCGGCGACGTCTTGCGGCTGCCCGTCATAGGTCCCGTCAGAAGCGAGCTGAAGGCCGATCAGCTCGGGCCCGCCGCCCGACAGCAGATCCTTCGCCACGATCGTGTAGGAATAGACCTTCCCCTCCGCGTCGGCGTCGCACATCCACAGATTGTTGTCCTTGTCGGTGAGCCAGACCAGGCTGAAGCCGATACCGCTGCCATCGTCGACGGCGTTCACTGCGCTCACCGGCTGTGACGGGTTGACCGTCGAGCAGGCCTTGATCGCGACCTCATGGGCGCCGCCGTCGGATACCGCTTTGGCTGGGGCAATCCCGAGCGAGGCCAAGGCCAAGACGGCCAGGCTCGCAGTCATCGTCGCAAGTTTGCGTCTCATGTCTCATCTCCTAACAACGCTTGGCCAAGGCGTGATCGCCTCGCCTGGCCCTCGAGATGGCGGGGGCTCCGGGACGCCATTGTGCGCCCCATCACAGTGTGGGCAGCGACACGCAAGAGATTTGATCGAACGGCGCAGGGCCCCGGCTTTGCCGCAATCAGAACCACATCGCGCCCAAGTCGCGGATTAACGTTGAACGCAACAGAAGAAGACGACCTCGCCCCCGATCGGGGCCACGCAACACCACACGAACGCCGACAGGAACCGCTTCGGAGATTAGCGCGTTAGACCGCGTGCTTGGCCTCCCGAAGCCGATGCAGTCGCGCCCAAGCCTCGACAGAGGTCATTCGGCTTGGGGTAGCGTTTGGGGGTAGCGTTGCGTATCAGGCAGATGATGATGGACGTCGCCCTGCTCAGCATGATTGCGGGCGGAAGCGCGCAGGCTGGCGGGGCCGGAACTCCTTCGCAACAAGCGGGGCCTGACTGGCTCGGGCTCGCGGCAGGACCGGCGGCGGCGGCCGAGACCGTACTCGCCTCCGACATGGCAAGCCTCTTCGGCGCGAGCGAGGATCTCCGCATCTTACCGATGCTGGGAGACGCGGGTGAGGCCAATATCGCGCTGCTGCTCGATGAGCCTCATGTCGATATCGCTTTCGTCTCGACCGATGCCCTCGCTGAGGCCGAGGCTGCGCGCAAGGACGTGGCGGAGCATCTTGAGCTGGTCGCGCGGCTTTATCCGCAAGAGGTCCACATTCTCGCCCGCGCTGATATCCGGACCATGTCCGACCTCGCCGGCAAGAAGGTGAATTTCGGACCCGTTGGTAGCGGCTCCTCGGTCACCGCGTCGGCACTGTTTAAGGCGCTTGGCATCGAGGTCGAGAGCCAGAAGCTCGATGCGAGTCTTGCCATCGAGCGGCTGAAGCAGGGCGCGATCTCCGCCGCGGTGATCGTAAGCGGCAAGCCATCACCTCTGATTGCCAGCATTTCTGGGGATCTCGGCCTCCATCTGCTTCCGATCTCCTTCGGCGCTCCGCTGGAAGCCGCTTACCTGCCAACGCGTCTCGAAGCGTCCGACTACCCGAATCTGATCGAGGGAAGCGGAGAGGTCCCGACGGTGGCGACCGGCATGGTGCTCCTCGCCGCCAAGGGCAAACAAGATCCTGGCGCAGCGATCCGCATCGCCCGCTTCGTCGATACTGTCTTCCCACGCTTTGCCGAGCTTCAGGCCTCTGACCGCCACCCGAAATGGCGCGAGGTCAACCTCGCCGCGACCTTGCCTGGCCTCAGCCGCACCCCCGAGGCAGAATCGTGGCTCGCGCGACGGCCGGCCATGGCAGCTAAGCCCATCGCGGAAAGGTCCGGGTCAGTGACGCCTACCGCGGCACCCGAGGACCCGGGCCCGACCCAAGACACGCAGGACGCTTTGTTCAAGAAGTTCATCGAATGGCAGCGGAGCTCCGCGAACCAAGGACTGAACCCTTAGGCATTTTCATCCGCATATTTTTGAGGGACGAGGGAACGGAAGGAGCAATGCGCAGTTGATGCGAGTCGGGTGCGCCTCGAGGGCACGAGCGCATCCACGGGGAATGGGGGGCGTGACCGCGTGCGATGGGCACTCGCGCGCGGGCGAGTAGAGGGAGCACGACCATGATTGTTTCCACCCCCCTGGCGGAGCGGCCTGATTGGCATCCGGTGCACCGGGCCAACGCCATGCTGCGCTCGGCGCTGCTGAACGAGGCAGCGTTTTTTCCGAAGCCAGGATTGACCCAGCCCTTTGACGCGATCGCGGGAACGCCAGATGGTCCGGTCGGAATCGCCTATCCTCAATCGCTCGTCGCGCGGCTCAATGCCCTCGATTTCGGCATCGAGGCGGCGCCGGGCATCAAAGTCCCTCTGAGCGTCACGACGACGGAGCCGATGCTTGAGGACATGAGCGATCTGGCGCTGTCGACGTGGGGTGAGCATGATGGCCTCTGCGGCGAGGAAACCCAAACGGAGTTTGATGATGCGGCCGAGGACGACGATCCCGCGATCGAGGCACTCGACCCGCCGACGCAAGCCCATATGCTCGCGCTCGTGCGCGAGTTTCAAAGGCGGCAGCACCAGGCGAACGTTCTCGTCGCTGGCTCGCTCGCGGCCGCCGTCCTGCTGACGCTCGGCTGCTTCGTTCTGATCGCGCATCTTGCGGCGCCCGACCAAGCCAAAGGCGAGAGGCCCGTTCCGACGCGCTCCAGCTCGATCTCCTGGCAGCGGCCCGAGCGCGAACCAATGCTAACGGCAAATCACGCGGAAAAGAGCGAAGCTTTGTTGATACCTGCGAAGGCGATGGTCAATGCGCCGACGCCCTTCGAGGATGCCCCTCCCGCGCAGGTGATCTTGCTGACGGAAGGCCGCAAGCTCGCGCTCGCGCCGCTCGTTGGACCGCTCCATGCCCGCTACGTGCTGCTGCGGGGGCTGCCGCCAGAGGCCGAGCTCTCGGCCGGACAGCGAACCGCAAGCGGCTCGTGGATGGTCAAGGACGAAGAGATGACGGACCTCTCCCTCACGATGGGTGAGGCGGCGAATGGCGACTATCCGGTCGAGATCTACCTGCTCGACGCCGGTAGCGCGCCGCAGGCGCGGCGAAGCCTCGTGCTGCGCGTGGAGCCGGCGCGCCCGCGCGTCTATACGGCCGGGCTCAGCCTAAGCTGGGCGAGCGCGCTCCTCGATGCTGCTGCCAAGGCCCCTGCCACCGCAGAAAAGATTGCCCCCGCTGAAATCGTCCGTGCTCCTCGCCCGGGCGAAGCTCTTGCTCTCCGAAGGCGACATCGCAAGCGCCAGGCTCCTTCTCTTCCATCTTGCCGAACGCGGAGAAGGCGATGCGGCCTACGAGCTCGCCCGCACCTTCGACGCCGAGATGCTGAAGAAGCTGGGCGCGAGCGGCGTCGAAAGCGATCCCATCGCAGCGCGCAGCTGGTACGAGCAGGCCTCGCAGCGGGGCAACGCCGAGGCCGCGCAACGACTCAAGATCCTCGCTAGTCTTTCGGTTTCAGACCCGTCCGACTAGCGCATGGAGGGCCGCAGCCGCTCGACCGAGGGAAGTCATCGGGGGGACCTGGCGGCTGCGGCCCTATCAAATTCCGGATAAGCGGCGGCGCTCTTCGCCAATGCTCCGCTTCTACCGATTGTGCATGCTGGCTTATCGCGATTGGCGACGCGTTCTAGACCACGTGGCGGCGCCTGAGCTCGACGAGCACGGCCTCCACGAGCGCCTCGGGATTGTTGCTTCTGGTGTCGAGCTTCAGCTCGGGCGTCTCGGGGGCCTCGTAAAGCGAGTCGATGCCGGTGAAATTGCTGATCAGCCCGGCCCTCGCCTTGCGGTACAGCCCTTTCGGATCGCGCGCCTCGCACACGTCGAGCGGCGTATCCACGAAAATCTCGATGAACTCGCCATCCTGCAACAGATCGCGCGCCATGCGCCGCTCCGAGCGGAAGGGCGAGATGAACGAGACCATGACGATCAGCCCGGCATCGATGAACAGCTTCGCCGTCTCGGCGACGCGGCGGATGTTTTCGACGCGGTCGGCGTCGGTGAAGCCGAGATCCTTGTTGAGGCCGTGGCGAATATTGTCGCCATCGAGCAGGTAAGTGTGCCGGCCCATGGCATGGAGCCGCTTCTCCAGCGTGTTGGCGATTGTCGATTTCCCGGCGCCCGAGAGCCCCGTGAACCAAAGCACGCAAGGCTTCTGATCCTTGAGCCCGGCGCGCGCGACCTTGTCGATGAACAACTCCTGCCACTGGATATTGGTGGCGCGCCTGAGCCCGAACTCGATCATGCCCGCGGCGACCGTTGCGTTGGTGAAACGGTCGATCAGGATGAAAGAGCCCGTGTCGCCGTTCTCGGCGTAAGGATCGAACACGAGCGCCTTGGCGGTGGTGAGATTGCACAAGCCGACCTCGTTCAGCTCGAGCGTCTTGCCGGCCACGTGATCGAGACTGTCGACATTGAGCTTGTATTTGAGGCTGGAAACCGTGGCGGTGGTCGTCTGACAGCCGCATTTGAGCGTGTAAGGCCGACCTGGGAGCATCGGCTCCTCATCGAACCAGATGAGCCGTGCCGCGATCTGGTCGGCAATTGAAGGCGCGGCGTCCGGCGGCGCGATCACGTCGCCCCGGCTCGCGTCCACCTCCTCGGCAAAGGTGAGCGTGACTGCATCGCCTTCGCGCGCCTCGGCGAGATCGCCGTCGGCGGTGACGATCCGCGCCACATGTGCGCGTTTGCCGGAGGGGTGGATCGCGACCTCGTCTCCGGGCCGCACCACACCGCTCGCCACCGTCCCGGCATAGCCGCGGAAATCAAGATGCGGCCGGTTGACCCACTGCACCGGAAAGCGGAACGGGCTCGCTTCCCCTCCACGGTCGACGTCAACCGTTTCGAGATGCGCGAGCAGCGTAGGCCCACGATACCAATGCATATGCGCGCTCGGATGGATCACGTTGTCGCCCTTGAGCGCCGACACCGGTATGGAGGTCATCCGGTCGAATTTCAGCGGCTCGACGAAGCTGGAAAAATCGGCGGCGATCGCCTCGAACCGCGCCTGGTCGAATTCGACGAGGTCCATCTTGTTGATGGCCAGTGCAATCTTGCGGATGCCGAGCAGTGACAGGATGCAGGCATGGCGTCGCGTCTGAGTGAGCACCCCGCTCCTTGCATCGACCAGCAGCACGGCGAAATCGCAGTTCGAGGCGCCGGTCGCCATGTTGCGCGTGTACTGCACATGGCCCGGCGTGTCGGCGACAATGAATTTCCGCCGTGGCGTCGAGAAATAGCGATAGGCAACGTCGATGGTGATCTTCTGCTCGCGCTCGGCTTCGAGCCCGTCGATGAGAAGCGCAAGATCGATCGGTCCACTGCCTTTGGCACCGGCGCGCCGGTGGTGCTCGGCGCTCTTGAGCTGGTCCTCATAAACCAGCGCCGAGTCACAGAGCAGACGACCGATCAGCGTGCTCTTGCCGTCGTCGACGCTGCCGCAGGTGAGGAAACGCAGGAGGCCGCGGCTCTCCTCGGCCGCGATCCGCGCCGCGACCCGCTCGCTCGCGCCGTCCCGCTCGCTGCCGACAATGCTGAGGCGCGGCATCAGAAATAGCCCTCTTGCTTCTTCTTCTCCATCGACCCCGACTGATCGTGGTCGATGACCCGGCCCTGACGCTCGGAGAAGCGGGTCGCGATCAGCTCCTCGATGATCTCGGGGACGCTGGCGGCATTCGAGCCGATCGCGCCGGTCAGCGGGTAGCAGCCAAGCGTGCGGAAACGGACGCGCTCCATCTTCGGCCTCTCGCCTTCGTCGAGCGGCAGTCTATCGTCGTCAACCATGATCAGCATGCCGCTGCGCTCGACCACCGGCCGCTCGGCGGCGAAATAAAGCGGCACGACGGGAATGTCCTCGAGATGAATGTAGGTCCACACGTCGAGCTCGGTCCAGTTGGAGAGCGGGAAAACGCGCATGCTCTCGCCGGGCCTGATCTTGGTATTGGCAAGATGCCAGAGCTCCGGCCGCTGGCGCTTGGGGTCCCAATTATGCGCGACGTTGCGGAACGAGAACACGCGCTCCTTGGCGCGCGACTTTTCTTCATCGCGCCGCGCGCCGCCGAAGGCTGCATCGAAGTCATGGCTCGCCAGCGCCTGTTTCAGGGCTTCGGTCTTCATGATGTCGGTATAGAGCGCGCTACCGTGGGTGATCGGCGAGATGCCGTCCTTCACTCCCTGCTCGTTAGTGTGCACGATGAGGTCGAGCCCGAGCCTTTTTACCTCGCGGTCACGGAAGGCGATCATCTCGCGAAACTTCCAGGTCGTGTCGACATGCAGAAGCGGAAACGGCGGCTTGGCCGGGTAGAAGGCCTTGAGCGCGAGATGCAGCATCACCGATGAGTCCTTGCCGATCGAATAGAGCATCACCGGATTGCGGAACTCGGCCGCAACCTCGCGCATGATATGGATGCTCTCGGCCTCGAGCTGGCGGAGATAGGTCGACAGACGCTGCTTCATGACTTGGCGCTCAGGCCTTTGCCTGTTGATCGTGACTTCGCGCCCATCTCGACCACCTTGTCGTCCTTCTCGGCGTCATCGTCGGGGTCATTCCTCTTCGCGGGCTGCGCTTTCACGGCCGCCGCAACCTTGCGCTCTTGCGCGAAATAGCGATAGGCGCTGACCGGGATCATTCCGAGATAGAGCAACGACCCCACGGTGAGCGTGAGATAGGGATAGGTCAAAAGCAGGGCCATGAACAGGGCAGCCGCCACAAACAGCGGCGGAACATATTCCCGAGCGATCCTTTGCCCAATCAACTTGCCCGAGAAGGTTGGCACTTTGCTAACCATGAGGAGAGCGATGGCGAGCGTATAGAAAAAGACGAGTGGGGTGAGACTCGGCAGATGGAGCCCAAGACTCTGGGCATAGATGGGGAGAAGGAGGGTGATGGCGCCGGCAGGCGCCGGCACACCCACGAAATAATTGCTCTTCCACGCGGGGACGTTGCTCTGGTCGAGCGCGACGTTGAAGCGCGCGAGCCTGAGCGCCGAGCACACCGCGAAGACGAGCACCGCGATCCAGCCGAGGCTATGCAGGTCATCGAGCGCCCAGTTGTACATGATGATGGCCGGCGCCACGCCGAAATTGACGAAATCGGCGAGGCTGTCGAGCTCGGCGCCGAAGCGCGACGAGGCTTTCAGCAGCCGGGCGACCCGGCCGTCGATCCCGTCGAGAAACGCCGCGAATACGAGTGCCGCGACAGCGAGATCCCAGCGGCTCTCGATGCCCATGCGGATGGCGGTCAGCCCCGCGCACAGGCCGACCAGGGTGAAGATGTTGGGGATCAGCACCCTGACCGGCACCTGGCCGCGGGAGAAGACCAGCTGGCGGCGCTTGCGCTCGTCGCGTTCTGGATCGAAGGGCGGAAACATGGGCGACTATCCCTTCATCAGTTCTGATTGAACAACGGCACCCGCTTCGCGTGCGAGACTCCCGGCGGCAAGCTTCGCCAGCACCGTCTCGCCGCCGATCGCGGTCTGGCCGACGCTGACCAGCACGTCGGCTCCCGCCGGCAGATAGACATCGACGCGGCTGCCGAAGCGGATCAGCCCGATACGCTCGCCTGCCGCCACGCTAGCCCCCTCGCCCACGAAAGTCACGATCCGCCTTGCAATGAGCCCCGCGATCAACATCAGGCCAAACCTCTTGCCCTCTGCCGTCTCGACGACAAGGGCTTGACGCTCGTTCTCATCGCTCGCCTTGTCGAGCTCGGCGTTGAGGAACTTGCCGGGCACATAAACGCTCCGGCTGATGCGCCCGGCGACGGGCGTGCGCACGATATGCACGTCGAGCACCGAGAGGAATACCGAGACACGCACGCACTTCTCGTCGCCGAGCGCGAGCTCGCGTGGCGACACGACGTCGGCGATCGCGGCGATCTTGCCGTCTGCAGGGCTCACCACCACGTCGGAGCGCGACGGCACGATCCGGTCGGGGTCGCGAAAGAAATAGGCGCAAAAAGCGGTCGCGATCACGCCGATCCAGCCGAGCGGCGGCGCGATCAGGAACAGTATCAGGGTAATGAGTGCCGCGATCGCGATGAATTTATGCCCGTCCCGGTGAATGGGAACGAACGCGTTCGTGACGCTGTCGAGCAAGGTCTTGGTTTCGTTCATGGGTCCGATAGCTACGTCGAAGCGAGGGCCTCGTCCTCGAGGCGCTCGGCCGCGCGCGATTCCGGCACGTCGCCCTCGTCGAGCACCTGCGCCAGACGCTCGCGCGCCTCGTCTGCCTCGCGCTGACGCGCCCACAGGCTCGCGTAGAGACCGCCTTTGGCGAGCAACTCGGGATGCGTCCCCTGCTCGACGATCTCGCCATGATCGAGCACAATGATGTTGTCGGCATGGACGACGGTCGACAGCCGATGAGCGATGACGAGGCTGGTGCGGTCGCGTGCCACGCGATCGAGCGCGTCCTGGATGTCCTTCTCGGTATGAGAATCCAGGGCCGAGGTGGCCTCGTCGAGCATCAGGATCGGCGGCGATTTCAGAATGGTGCGGGCGATCGCCACGCGCTGCTTCTCACCGCCCGACAGCTTCAAGCCCCGCTCGCCGACGAGCGAGTGGTAGCCTTGCGGCAAGGTCATGATGAAGTCGTGGATTTGGGCGTTGCGCGCCGCCTCGCGTACTTCTGCCGCGGGCGCGTCCGGCCTGCCGTAGCGAATATTGTACTCGATCGTGTCGTTGAACAGCACGGTGTCTTGCGGGACCATGCCGAGGGCGGCGCGGAGCGAGCTCTGCGTTACGTTCTTGATGTTCTGCCCGTCGATCAGCACGCGACCCGAGGAAATGTCGTAAAAGCGGAACAGGATGCGCGAGATGGTCGACTTGCCCGCGCCTGATGGTCCCACGATGGCGACCATCTTCCCCGCAGGCACCTCGAAGCTTATATGTTTGAGGATTTGGCGCTCCGGATCGTAAGCGAAAGAGACGTTCTCGAACTTGATCTCGCCCTTGGTGACGTGAAGCGGCTTGGCGCCCGGGCGATCGAGGACCTCGGCCGGTTCCTGCAACAGCGCGAACATCGTCTCGATGTCGATCAGCCCCTGCTTGATCTCGCGATAGACCATGCCCATGAAATTGAGCGGCAGATAGAGCTGCATGAGGATCGCGTTGATCATCACGAAACCGCCGATGGTGAGCACGCCTCGGCTTACGTCGCGCGCCGCGAGCAACATGCAGATGACCGTGCCGACCGTGAAGATGATTGCCTGACCGGTGTTGAGAAAGCCCAGAGAGGTATAGGTACGGATCGCGGCGTTGACGTAGCGCCCCATCGACGAATCGAAGCGCCGCGCCTCGTGCTCTTCGTTACCGAAATATTTGACCGTCTCGTAGTTGAGCAGGCTGTCGACCGCCTTCGAGTGCGCCTCGGTATCGGACTCGTTCATGTCGCGACGGATCTCGATCCGTCGCTCACTGGCCGAGAAGGTGAACCACACATAAAGCGCGACCGTCACCAGCACGACCAGCACATAGATCCAGCCGAAATAATAGGCGACGAGGCCCGAGATCATGAGGAGCTCGACCGCGGTCGGCACCGAGTTCAACACCGCCATGCGCACGACGGTATCGACGCCTGAGACGCCGCGCTCGATGACGCGGTTTAAGCCTCCCGTGCGGCGCTCGAGATGAAAGCGAAGCGAGAGCTCATGCAGATGACGAAAGGTCCGGTTGGCGAGCTCGCGTACGGCATGCTGGGCGACAACCGTGAACCAGATGTCGCGGAACTGGGCGAACAGAACCATCAACACGCGCCCGACCCCGTAGGCGATGATCAGCATCGCCGGCAGCATGGCGAGGCCAAGCATGGTCGCCCCGCTAGCCGCGCCACCGGCGCTGCCCTGGCCAGTCAGTTGATCCACGATCTGCTTGTAGGCGATCGGGACGAGAAGGGTGATCGCCTTGGCGACGACCAGCGCACAGAGGGCGTACACCACGCGCCAGCGGAGATCGGGCCGGTCGGCCGGCCAGATGTAAGGAAGCAGCTCCTTAAGCACGGCGAGTTGACCCGTCCGTGCCTGAAGCACGGCGTCGCTCCGAGTTTGCGGCAGGTCCTGCATGAAGAGGTGGTTTCCCTCCGCCGAATGCCGGCTGGCAAAAAGGGCAGCGCCAACGCTGCCCTTGATGCATATAGTCCTCACGCGTCCCCCCGCCAAGCGCGTCAGGGCGGCGGCATTTTCACTTTCTGCGCAGGGAGGATCAGGTTCGGGTTCCTGATGGTCTCGCGGTTGCCGTGGAATATCGAGGTGTAGAGCATACCCGAGCCGAGATAGCGTTTGGCGATATCCCACAGTGTATCGCCGCGGCGGATCTCGTACACGTCTGGCCGTGCCGTAGAAGACGCGGCATTCGCGTCCTCGGCTGCAGCAATTTGCGGCGAGGCGGAAGACGCGGCGCCCGAAGCGCTGGGATTCGGCTCCGCTGCCTTGGCCACGACCGGGCGCCGCTCGATGGCAATCACCGCCTCTCCCGCATTAGTGCTCTTACCCTCTGTCGCGACCTTGAAGCTGTGCTCCCCTTCGCTAAGCTTCATATTGGCCTCGGCGCTCCATACGCCGGTGGCGTCAGCTCTCGCTCTCGCAAAGGGCTTGCCGTCGAAATAGAGCTGGACGGTCGCGCCGGGATCGCTCGTGCCGGAGAGCTTCATCTTGCCGCCGTCGGCGCCAATATCCTGATAGTCGACGATTTTGAAAGTGACCTGCGCCTTGGCTGGGCTTTCTTGCGGCGCTCCTGCGCTCGGAGCGGCCTGCGCAGACGGCGCAGACTTTTCGGGCGGCGCTTCGGCAAGCTGTGGCTGAGCCTTGGGCGTCTCCGCCGGTACGCCGGTCGCGGCCGCGCTTTCGCCGGCCGACGCGCTCTGCTGTGGCGCGGCCGCGACCGGCGGAGCGGACGTTTGCGCTGTCGGCTCGCTCGTGTTTTCCGTGGGCCGAGGCACCGAAGCGACCTGCTCCTTGGCATTGCCGATCGCGACGGGAACACTCTGCTGCGCGGTGAGCGCGCGCGTGCCGTCGGGAGAAATCGTTCGCAGCGAGAGGGTGTGATCCCCAGGCGCGAGCTTCTTGTCGAGGATGATACTCCACTCGCCCTGCTCGTCGGCGATGCTCTCGGCGATCTTGGCGCCGCCGCTTTCGATTTCGACTTTCCATCCCGGACCTGCGCGGCCGGCAAACACGCCCTCGCCTGTCGGCTCGACCAGCACCACATCGAAGCTCGGCACCACCATCGGCTCATCCGGCGGAGCGCTTGCGGCTTCGGCGGCTGGCGGCGGTTGAGATTGAGGTGCGGAGACTTCGGGCGCGGCAGGAGCCGGGGCGGGCGCAGACGCTGTTGTGCCGTTACCAATCGGCTTGTTCCCCTCGCCGAGCTGAAGAGGTCGGGCCTGCCGGTAAAGGTAAACGCCCGCGACGCCAAGGACGATCACGGCGAGAATTGCGGCAATGGAGACGATGGCGTTACGGCGCACGATTCGCCCCTCCCATACCTTCATAGCTTAAGGCACGGGAAAGGCCAAAAAACGTCATGCCGCGTCCGACTTAATCCGCCCGGAGCGCCTTATTGCGCTAGACCGGCGTCGCTATTGCGGTCCCGGACTTTCTCCCGGGCCGGATTGCGGCGTGTCAGCGTCGGAAGGCGCACGCGCGAGCGTGACCATGGCCCGGCCGCTCACCATGCGCGTGGCCATATCGTACTGCTCGGCGCGAACCATATGCCGCGCATCGTCCAGTTTCAGCTCCTTCTCGGTCGACCAGTTTCCGTCTT
>CAVULQ010000011.1:0-15492 GCA_963742355.1 uncultured Alphaproteobacteria bacterium
CCGTGCGCGGCGGCATGTTCCAGGGCTGGATCGCCGGCCCCAACAAGGCGCTCATCGCCTTCATCTACGGCAAGCATCTCTCGCTCGCGCGCGGCGGTCAGCTCTACACGCTGAGCGAGACCGGCAAGCTGTTCGATATTTCGCGACCCGGCGCGCCGGTCATCAGGCCCGCGACCTTCGCCGATACCAGTTTCCTGCTCGCCGCGGTCTCCGGCAAGAAGATCAAATACGCCGCGCAGACCATCCAAGTGAAGGGGCACCGTTGGCCCTATTATTACGGGATCCAGCCGTCGGGCCGCTATCCGGATCAGCCCTTCGTCAGGGAGCTGTACTACGACACGGTCGGCGGCGACCTCGCCAAGGCCACGCTGAAGCAGGTGCCGATCCCGGTGGTCACGGTGACGCCGACCGTGACGCCGCCGCCGGTGGTGGTGGTGCCGCCGCCGCCGGTCATCATCCCGACCACGTGCCCACGACACGGTCGCTGGCTAGCCGGCTGAGCTGCGGCCTTCCCTCCACCCCTTGTCGGGAATGACGCGGAAGCCAATATTAGCGGACCTTCTGCTCCCGCGCGTCGGCCGTCCCTTCGCCGTCTGTTGCGCGCGGGTCATCGGCGGGATCGGGCGGAGGCTAAGATCGGATTAGCGGAGTGGAGTGAGGTTGGCGCCGATGCGTGACCCGAAAAACCAGATGTGGGCCGAGGCTTGCGCGCTGCTCAAGCAGGCCGAGCAGCTCCACCGGCAATTCTTCGAGCCCTCGCCCGCGGGCAGCTGCAACGTGCGTTGGGAGCCGCCCATCGACGTGTTCGAGACCGAGCGGCAGCTGTGGATCATTGCCGCCCTCCCCGGCGTTGCGCCAGAGGCGGTGCGCGTCGAGATCGAGGGCGAGGCGCTGGTCATCGCCGGGACCCGCCCCCTGCCCGGCAAAGAGAGGAATGCCAATATTGTGAGACTGGAGATCCCCTATGGCCGCTTCGAGCGCCGCGTCGCCCTTTCCCCCCGCTTGCGCCTTTCCGCGCGCGAGCTGATGCACGGCTGCCTCGTGCTGACCTTCGCCAAGCTTGGTTGAGTCAAAATTCGAGTCCCTTCGTCATGAACGATATCGAGAAGCCAATTCAATCCACCGAGGCCCGGGAGACGATCCCCCCGGCCGACCTCCCGCAGCAGGCCGCGCAACCCTCGGCAGGCGCCGAGCTCACTCTGCCCGATGGCGCGCTGATCATCTTGCCGACGCGCAACGTCGTGCTCTTTCCCGGCATCGTCGCGCCGCTTATCGCTCGGCCGTCCGCAATCGATCGCCGGCGCCCAGGCCGCCGCCAAGGCCGACAAGCCGGTCGGCATCGTCCTGCAGACCGACCCGTCGATCGAGACGCCCGGCCCCGACGATCTGTGCACCGTCGGCACGACCGCCGACATCCTGCGCTATGTGACCTCGCCCGACGGCAGCCATCACCTCGTGTCGCGCGGCACGCGGCGCTTCCGCCTGCGCGAGTTCCTGCCCGGCTATCCCTTCCTCGTCGCCCGTGTCGAGGAGGTCGGCGAGGCCGAAATCTATTCCACCGAGGTCGCCGCCCGCATGCACCAGCTGAAAGAGCGTGCGCGCGAGGCGATCGCGCTGCTCCCCAACGTGCCGACCGAGATCGCCGGCGCGATCGAGCAGATCTCATCGCCCGCGCAGCTCGCCGACTTCATCGCCAATGTCTCCGACCTGGCGCCCAAGGAGAAGCAGGACGTGCTCGAGACCTTCGACGTCTCGGAGCGTCTCGACAAGGTGCTGCGCTATCTCGCCCAGCAGATCGAGGTGTTGCGCCTGTCGAAGCAGATCGGCGAGCAGACGCAAGAGTCGCTCGCCGGCCGCCAGCGCGAGCACATCCTGCGCGAGCAGCTCCGCCAGATTCAGAAGGAGCTTGGCGAGGGCGAGGAAGGCCAGGCCGAGATCGCCGAGCTGCGCGAGGCGATCGAGAAGGCCGGCATGTCGGAGGAGGCCGAGAAGCAGGCGCTGAAGGAGCTGAAGCGGCTCGAGCGCATGCCCGAGGCCTCGGCCGAGCACGGCATGGTCCGCAGCTACCTCGATTGGCTGATCGAGCTCCCGTGGTCGAAGCTCTCCGACGAGCGCATCGACATCGCCGAAGCCCGCCGCATCCTCGATGAGGACCATTACGGCCTGCCCAAGGTCAAGCAGCGCATCCTCGAATATCTCGCGGTGCGCAAGCTGAAGCCCGAGGGCAAGAGCCCCATCCTGTGCTTCGTCGGCCCTCCGGGCGTCGGCAAGACCTCGCTCGGCCAGTCGATCGCGCGCGCCATGGGGCGGAAGTTCGGCCGCATCAGCCTCGGCGGCGTTCACGACGAGGCCGAGATCAGAGGCCACCGGCGCACCTATATCGGGGCGCTGCCCGGCAACATCATCCAGGCTCTGCGCAAGACCGAGACGCGCAACCCCGTGTTCATGCTCGACGAGATGGACAAGCTAGGCGCGAGCTTCCAGGGCGATCCGTCGGCGGCGCTGCTCGAAGTGCTCGACCCGGAGCAGAACTCGACCTTCCGCGACAATTATCTCGCGGTGCCGTTCGACCTGTCGCGGGTGATGTTCATCGGCACGGCGAACGTGCTCGACCAGATCCCGGGGCCGTTGCGCGACCGCATGGAGGTGATCGAGCTTCCCGGCTACACCGAGGAGGAGAAAGTCGAGATCGCCAAGCGCTATCTCGTGAAGCGGCAGCTCGCCGCCACGGGCTTGACCGCCGAGCAGGTCGAGATCGCCGAGGACGCGATCCGCGCCATCATCCGCGACTACACCCGCGAGGCGGGCGTCCGCAATCTCGAGCGCGAGATCGGCGCGATTCTCCATCGCGTGGCGATGCGCGTGGCTGAGGGCGCCGAGCCGCATATGAAGATCGAGGCCAAGGACCTGCATGGCATCTTGGGTTCCCGCCGCTTCGAGAGCGAGGTGGCAATGCGCACGTCCGTTCCGGGCGTGGCGACCGGGCTTGCCTGGACACCGACCGGCGGCGACATCCTCTTCGTCGAGGCGGCGCGCGTTCCGGGCGGCGGCAGGCTGATCCTCACCGGCCAGCTCGGCGACGTCATGAAGGAAAGCGCGCAGGCCGCGCTCAGCCTGGTCAAGGCGCGCGCGTCGACGCTCGGCGTCGATCCAGCCTCGTTCGAGAGGTCTGACATCCATGTGCACGTGCCGGCCGGCGCCATCCCCAAGGACGGCCCGAGCGCCGGTGTCGCCATGTTCATCGCGCTCGTCTCGCTGCTCACCGGGCGAACGGTCCGGAGCGATACCGCCATGACCGGCGAGATCTCTCTGCGCGGGCTCGTGCTGCCGATCGGCGGCGTCAAGAACAAGGTGCTTGCCGCGGTGCGCGCCGGCATCACCACGGTGATGCTGCCTGAGCGCAACAAGAAGGACTATGAGGACGTGCCGGAGGCCGCCCGTAATGCGGTGCGCTTCGTCTGGCTCTCTACGGTCGACGATGCCGTCGCCGCTGCGCTCGAGCCTTTGCCCACGGCGGAGCCGCTCGCGGCGCCGGTGCTGTCTGACGATCAGCGCCGCGCCGCCGCCGGCTAGCATCTGATTTCGCCCTGTCCCGCCAGACTTGCCGGTCCAGTCGCCATTCGGACGATCTTTCGGGTCGTGATTGCTCCGTGGTAGCCTCAGAGCTAAAGGAAAGGCCTGCGAGCGATGGATTTGCGTGACGACTTGAGAGTCCCCAATGTCGTGGGCGGCGCGGAGCTGGTTGCCAAGCAATCGGCGGTCAACGCTGAAGGCCAGCTCCGCCTCGTCCCCATTGATGGCCTGATCTTTCGCCAAGTCAGAGCCGTGCCGCACGAGGACGGACATGTCACCGAGGTGGCGCGTGCGAGCTGGCCTGAGCTCGTTGATCCGGTCGTGCAAGTCCATCTCACCACGACCTTCCCCGGACGCATTCGTGCCTGGGGCCTGCACCAGAAGAGCACGGATCGCCTGTTCGTCGTGAGCGGGCTCGTCAAGATCGTGGTCTTCGATGGCCGGCGGGACTCACCGACTTCGGGACATATAAACGAGTTCACCGTGAGCGAGAAAAATCCGGGGCTTCTCATCATTCCGCCCAATCTCTATCACGGCTGGAAAAACATCGGCACGAGGGAAGCCATCATCATCAACATGCCGACGCGGATGTATAGCTACGAGGAACCCGATGCGCTCGATCTGCCTTGGGACTCGGAAGCCGCTGCCCGCATAGTGCCCTATCGCTGGTAAGCCCGGCTCGCCGTAACCGTCGGGACTGGGGCCGGTATGAACGCAAGTCCATATTTCTCGGTCGTGCTGTCCACCTACGCCCGTGGCAAGCATATTATCCCCACCATCGAATCGGTGCTCCGTCAGTCCTATGCCGATTTCGAGCTGATCGTGGTTGGCGACGGCTGCAAGGATGAAACCGCGGAGGTCGTCGGCAGGTACACGTCGCGCGGCGTGCGCTGGCACAATCTAGACAGCAATTGCGGCAGCCAAAGTGCTCCAAACAATTTCGGCATTGCCCAAGCAACCGGCGATTGGATCGCTTATATCGGCCATGACGACATTTGGGCTCCCGACCACCTCGAGAGATTGCGGAATTTGATCACATCCGCCGACGACCTCGATTTCGCGGTTAGCGGCTGTATCTATTATGGTCCGAAAGATACCGACCTCTACTACGTTACCGGGATGTTCGATTGGGAGAGTGCGCCCCTCAATCATTTCTTTCCCCCGGCCTCTCTCGCTCACCGGAAGGAGGTCGTCGACCGAATTGGAGGGTGGCGTGATCCACGCGCCGTCGTCGCGCCGGTCGATTGCGATTTCCTGCTGCGCGCGGCGAATGCAGGGTTACGTTTCTCGTCCACGATGCAAGTCACCGCGCACAAATTCGCCGCCGGACACCGATACCTTTGTGCCCTCAGGCCCAGTTCCGATGAGCAATGGACCGCACTCAGCGACGCGACGATCCCACGTGACTCACTTGCTGCCAAAATCGAGAAGAGCCGGCAGCAGGGTCACTTCATGACCATGTGCTATCCCGATTTCTCGCGATTCGAGACTGCCGAGCTGTTCAATCAAAACCGAAGCAACAAGGGCTTCAATCGCCCCGAGCTGAAGGACCTGCGCGGCAGGGTGGTGATCGAGCAGACGGGCGAACCGCGAGCTTTGGATTGGTACCCGTTAGAGCATGGAGCCCGACCCTATCGTTGGTCCGGTCCAAACCCTAAGCCAAGGATCTTGATCCCTTACACATCCTCGCGGGACGTGCGGATAACCCTTCGTCTGCCGACCGTCAAAGTAGCCAGGCCTGTAAGGATTGCGGTCAATGATCGCCTCGTCGCACATGAGATTCGGAGTGGTGACCGCAGCTCCGCCGCGGTGCTCCAGGCGCCCCTTAATCGATCGGATTACTCCATACTGACACTGCATACGCCGCAGATGTTCTGTCCCGATAAGCTGTCCGGCAACGGCGACCGCCGTAACCTTGGAATCGCCGTGAGCGATATTATTATCGAGCCGCTCGACTAACCGCCTCGGCAGACCGCAGCAGCAGCCCGGGAAAATGCGAGTTGCACGCCATCACATGAGTGATGGCGTTGCGGTCGTACTCATCGCCCGAGCGATAGCTGTCGAAATAGGCGTTGAGCGCGTCGACGCGATCGGGCATGGCGTCGACCGCCTGCAAGCCCACCGACACGCCGTAATTGGTGAAGGCGAAGCGCATCTCCGGGAGATAAGGCTCGCGACAGAAATAGCCCTCGTCCACCCACATCCGGTCGAGCATGGCAAGCGAGCGTCGCCTCTGCTGCTCGGCCCACTTCTCCTCGGGAAAGAACTGCGTCATCCACAGCATCATGCCGAGTCCGAGATCCTGAGTGATGACGAGATTGCCCGCCGTCGCGTCGACGATCTCCTTCATCTCGGCGATCTCCTCCGCCAATCCCTGCTCATCGAGAAGGCGGTAGGAGACATAGCCGTCGAAGGCATCGAGCGCGCCGAAGCCGTAGCCGGGATAGGGCCCGCTCAGATCTTCCTTCATCTTCCAGATGACGCCGCGCCCCGGCACGACGAAAGGCCGGTGGATATCGCGCGCAAGCGCGATACCGCGCTCCCGGTATTCGGGCTTGAGGCGGCCGAGCACATAAAGGGCATAGAGCCACATCGAGAGATAATGGAAATATTGGCCGTCGCGGTCCGCCTCCTCGCCGATGCGGATGCCCCGCTTCCGCCCGAGCACGCGCATGACGTCGGCGACCAGCCACTCGGCCTCGTCGAGAAAGCGCTCCTCCTTCAATTCCTCGTAGAGCGAGGCGAGGAGCACGACGCCGAACGCATCGGTCCATAGATAGCGCAGCCCGTTGGGCCAAATCCGCTCGTTACGCATGAAGGCGAGCTTGGCGAGGACATAGTCGATGTCCTTGAGGCCTCTCATTCTCTCTTCTGGCCTTGATCTTCCGGCGGTTCGTCCTCGAGCGCGCGGTAGGCGTCGCCTTCAAGGTCCTCGAACTGGCCGGAGCGGAGCGCCCAGAGAAATGCAGCAAGGCCGAGCCCGCCGAGGAACAGCGCGGCCGGCACGAGCCACGCGAGCGCCGTCATAGAGGCGGCCTCCCCGCAAGGCGGAGTGCATTGGCGGTGACGAGGATCGATGAGGTCGACATGACGATCGCTGCGATCAGCGGCGTGACGAAGCCGGCCATCGCGAGCGGCACACAGATGACGTTGTAGGCGAAGGCCACGACGAAGTTCTGCAGCGCCATCGCCCTCGCCCGCCGGCCGATGGCGATCGCTTCCAGCACTGGCGCGAGCTTCTCGCCCTGGAAAACAAAGTCGGCGGCACGCTGACTGATGTCGGCAGCGCTCGCCGGTGAGATCGAGGCGTGCGCCGCGGCAAGCGCCGGTGCATCATTCAGCCCATCGCCCGCCATCAGCACCTTGCGGCCGTCGCGCGCGCGCGCCTCGAGCCAAGCGATCTTATCGGCGGGCTTAAGCTCGGCGAGCCAAAGCTCGATGCCGGCGGCGCCTGCGATCGTTTCGACGACGCCCTTGCGGTCGCCCGAAAGCAAAGCAATTTCATAGCCTTGGCGCTTGAGCGCGGAGATCACCTCGCCGGCGTCGCTCCGCACACGATCGGCGAAGCGGAAGCGGACCGGCGCATCATCGTTCCGCCGATACCAGACTTCGCTCCCCTCTCCGCCAGCTTCGCGCCCGCACCACGAGGCCGAGCCAAGGCGTTCAGTGCCCTGGCCAGTGCTCCGCTTGAGCCCCTCACCCGGAGTCTCTTCGACCTCGCGAGAGGCTACGACCTCGCCGAGACGCCGCTCTGCCGCGGCGACGAGCGCACGCGCGTAAGGATGGCGGCTTGCCGCGGCGAGGCCGGCTGCAGAAGCAAGCACCGCGTCGGGGATCGCTTCGGGATCGAGCAGCTGCGGCTTGCCGATCGTGAGCGTGCCGGTCTTGTCGAACACGACCATGTCGACCTCGGCGATGCGCTCGAGCCCGTCTGCCGCCTTGACCATGATGCCTTTGCGGAACAGGCGGCTCGCGGCGGCGATCTGCACGGCCGGCACGGCGAGCGCGAGCGCGCAGGGGCAGGTGATGATGAGCACGGCAATCGCGTAGGTCAGCGCCGTCTGCCAGGACGCACCGGCGATCATCCAGCCGAGGAAGGTCGCAAGCCCAAGCCCATGCACCGCAGGCGCATAGATCGCCGCTGCGCGGTCGGCGAGCCGCCGATAGCGCGCCTTGCCCTGTTCTGCCGCGAGCATCAGCCGGCTGATCTCGGCGAGCAGCGTCGCGTTGTCGGCGGCAGTGACCTCGACCTCGAGCGGCTGACCGAGATTGAGCGTGCCGGCATAGATCTCGGCGCCGGGCGCGGCGGCGACCGGGGCCGTCTCGCCCGTGATCAGGCTCTGATCAATCTCGCCCCTGCCGGCGAGGATCACGCCGTCGGCGGCAACGCGCTCTCCCGCCGCCACAAGCAGGCGATCGCCGGGGCGAAGTGCATGCGCGGCGACCATGCGCCGCGCGCCGTCGGCCTCGATGAGGGTCGCAATCCCGCCTTGCAGGCTCAACAGATTCTGCGCTTCGCTCCGCGCGCGCACGCGCAGCGACTCATCGAGAAACCGGCCAACCAAAAGAAAGAACAGGAGCGACACCGCCGCGTCGAAATAGACCTGCTCGTTGCCGACCATGGTCTGGTAAAGGCTCATGCCCGTCGCCAGCAGGATGGCGAGGGAGATCGGCACGTCCATGTTGAGGCGCCGCCCCTTCAGCGCGCCGAGCGCCGAGTTGAAGAAAGGTTGCCCGGCATAGGCGACCGTAGGCAACGCGATGAGGGCAGACAACCAGCGGAACATCGAGGCCAGCGCCGGATCCATGTCGCCGCCCCCTCCCGACCACACGGAGATCGACAGCAGCATGATGTTCATGGCGGCAAAGCCAGCCACCGCCACGCGCCTGAGCAGATATTTCTGGCGCGCAGTATCGCGATCCTGCTTGGCGGCCTCGATCGGCGCCGCGACAAAGCCCGCATGCTCGAGCGCGGCAATGAGATCAACCTCGCCGGCGAGCGCCGCGTCGTAGGTGACGCTGAGCCGCTTGGCGGCGAGCGAGGCCCGCGCCGTCTCCACGCCTCGAACACCGAGCGCCGCACGCTCGACCGAGCGCATGCAGCCGCCGCAATGCATGTTCTCGATGGCGAGCGTCAGCGTGCTTCGGTCGGTAACGGGGTGTGCCGCCTCCGCCCCCTTGGCGAGGCGCCCGGGCGAGGCGTGGACGGTCATGGGTGGTCTGGGATGTAGAGACGCTGTTTTAGCCGGAACGCACTTCCACGCCCCTCATCCTCCTCGCGTGAAGCCATGGCGAGCACCCACACCCCCGGAGCGAGCCCGACATCGGCGGCATAAACGCCATGCGAGACTTCCTTGAGGCGGAGGTGGCGGTCGTCCTTGCTCGTCGCCGGCCGGCTGAGCATGACCGCCACATGTAGCCCGGAAACCGGCTCGGCCGCTTTATCGGTGAGGCTCACGCGAAGCTGTTGCGCCTCGGCGTCATAGGCCACCGCCGTCCGCCACCCGCGCTCGGCCTGGCGCTCGTCGGCCGCGAGCATCTCGTTATAGTGGAGTCCCTTGCGATACGGGTCTGAGGTGTCGCCACCACTGAACGTCGAGAGCGCGAAATAGACGAACAACCCGTTCACGATGAACATGACGCCGAAAAAGCCGCACAGCACCATGAGCACATGGCGCCCCTTGAGCTCTCTCGTGAACCAGCCGCTCTCAGTCATTCCTCGGGTCCCTGGAAATTCGCCTTATGCTCGGCCTCGGTGCCGTTCGCGGTATCGGTGACGGTGAACGTGAACTCCGTGGTCGGATCGGGAAGCGCCGCATAGGCCGCCTTGTCGATCGTCACATAGACGCGCGCAGATTCGAGCTCGTCCGGCGGCACAGTGACCACGGGGTTGCTCTCATGGTCTTGCCCAACCACGGCGACCGTGGCGCCTGAAAGCCCCTGCACGCCGAGCTTGAAGCTACGCGGCTCATAGAGCTTGTTGAGGAGCTTGAGCGTGTAGCCGTTGCGCATGCCGCCTTCCGAAAGCTTGACCCAAATGGGGTTGCGGTCGTGCAGCACGCTGACCTCGAGCTCTGGCCTGAGCAGCAAGGCCGTCAGCATGATCACCCCGACGATGGCCATCAGCGTGGCATAGAGGAGCACGCGTGGACGCAGCCACTGCACCGGAACGATCTCGGCGCCTGGCGTTTCGAGATTGCGGATCGTGTCGTAAGCAACGAGCCCGCGCGGCCTCCCGACCTTGTCCATGATCTCGTTGCAGGCATCGATGCACAGGGCGCATTGAATGCATTCGAGCTGCGAGCCGTTGCGGATGTCGATGCCGGTCGGGCAGACCGCGACGCATTGCCGGCAGTCGATGCAGTCGCCGTGTCCCTCCCAGGATTGCCCCGCCTTGTGCGGGCCGCGCGGCTCGCCGCGCCAGGCGCGATAGGAGATGAGGAGCGAATCGTGGTCGATCATGCCGCCTTGGATGCGCGGCCAGGGGCACATATAGATGCACACCTGCTCGCGGGCGATGCCGCCGAGCACATAGGTGGTGGCGGTGAAAATGCCGACGAAGGTATAGGCCGCCATTGGCGCGTCGAAATGGAGAAACTGGCGGGCAAGCGTCGGCGCGTCGGCGAAATAGAACACCCAGGCGCCGCCGGTCGTCACCGCGATCAGGAGCCAGGTGAGGTGCGTCGCACCCTTGCGCCACAGCCACTCGGACGACCACCGCGCCTTGTCGAGCCGCATGCGCGCGTTGCGGTCTCCCTGGAAGAAGCGCTCGACCGCGATCATCAGGTCGGTCCACACCGTTTGCGGACAGGTATAGCCGCACCACATGCGCCCGGCGATCGAGGTGACGAGGAAGAGGGCGAGCGCAGCAAGGACCAGCAGGCCGGTGATGTAGTAGAATTCCTGCGGCCAGATTTCGAGGAAGAAGAAAAAGAAGCGCCGCGAGGGGAAGTCGATCAACACCGCCTGATTGGGCAGATAGGGGCCGCGGTCCCACCTGATCCATGGCACGAGATAGTAGATCGAGAGCGTCACCGCCATGACGATCCACTTGATATTGCGGAACGTGCCGTGGGCGCGCTTCGGATAGACCTTGACGCGCGCGGCATAGAGAGAGCGATCGGCGTGATCGATCGTCGGCGCTTCGCTGCGCTCGACGCCTGGTGCCGCTTCAATGCGTGCGTCTAGTGCGTGGGGAATGGCCCCAGCCACCTCGTGATCCTTGACTTTCGTTATCAACATTTTGGACGGCGCCTCGCTCTATTGGCCACCGCCAAGCGAATGCACATAGATGGCGAGCTCTTTGATCGTCTCAGGGTCGAGACGCCCTCCCCAGGCCGGCATCACGCCACCGCGCCCACCTCTGATGGTGTTCATGATGGTCGCCTTGTCACCGGCATAGAGCCAAAGCTCGTCCGTCAAATCCGGCGCGCCGATCGCCTGATTGCCCTTGCCTTGAGGACCATGACACGGGGCACACGTGGAGGCGAAAATCTTGGAGCCGCGATCGGCGGCCTCCTTATCGTCAGCACGACCCGACAAAGATAGCACGTATTCGGCGGCATCGGCGATCTGCGGGTCCGCCAAAACGCCGCTCTTGCCGAAGGCCGGCATTTGGGCGCCGGGGCTGCGCGTGTCGGGATCATTGGCCCTGACACCGTGGGTGATGGTCTGATGGATGGCAGCGAGCGTGCCCCCCCATAGCCATGAATCGTCACGCAGGTTCGGGTAACCGAACGCCCCTTGCGCGCCTCGGCCGTGACAGGGCGCACAATTGTCGCCAAACGCCGCCTCGCCGCCGGCGAGCGCGAAGCGCAACAGTTCGGAATTGTCACTGATCGCTGCAAGATCGCTCGCGGCGATCTGCTTGCGGAATCCCGCTTGGGCCGCCTTCGCTGCTTGCAGCTCCTCTGCCACCGTCTCGCGCTGGCTATAGCCAAGCAGGCCCTTGGTGTAGCCCGAGACGAGCGGCCAAGCCGGCATCAGCAGCCAATAGCCGATCGCCCAGACGATGGTGGCATAGAACGTCCACAGCCACCATTTCGGCAGCGGCTTGTTCAGCTCGTGGATGCCGTCCCACTCATGACCGGTCGTCTCTGGCTCGGTCGCCGTTTCGTGCTTCTTGGCCATGGGGCTCAACTGTCTTTCTCGTCGCTATCGGGATCTTTCTCGAGCGGAAGCCTGGCGGCCTGCTCGAAGCGCTTCTTGTTGCCGGGCCAGAAGGCATAGAGCAGCACCACGGCAAACAGGGCGACGAAGAAGACCAGCGCGACAACTTGGGAAACCGAAGCCACCTGCTCGTAGCTCATGACAAGCCTCACCTCAGATTGGGGCCGGCGGCATCGAACGTCGCGAAATTGACGAGGGTGCCCAGCATCTGCAGATAGGCGATCACCGCGTCGAGCTCAGAGACATAGCGCGGGTCGCCGTCGAACGCCCTCACTTGCGCCTTCGGATAGCGCGCAAGGAAGTCCTTGAGCCCCTCGGCGTTGGGATCAACCTGCCGCTCGAGATCGGCCTTGGCGTCTTTGATGTCCTCATCGGTATAAGGGACACCCTCCTCACGCAGGACCGTGAGGCGGTCGGCGATGTCCTTGTAATCGAGCTCGCGCCTCGCCAGCCATGGATAGCCCGGCATTATTGATTCCGGCACGACCGCCCGCGGGTCGGTCAAATGCGCCACATGCCACTCGTCGGAATATTTGCCGCCGACACGCGCCAAGTCCGGACCGGTGCGCTTGGACCCCCACTGGAAGGGATGATCGTACATGCTCTCGGCCGCCAGACTGTAATGGCCGTAGCGCTCCACCTCGTCGCGCAACGAGCGGATCATCTGGCTGTGACACAGATAGCAGCCTTCGCGGATGTAGATGTCGCGTCCGGCAAGCTCGAGCGGAGTATAGGGGCGCATGCCCTCGACCTTCTCGATGGTGGACGAGAGCCAGAACAGCGGGGCGATCTCGACCAGACCGCCGATCGCCACCACGAGCAGGATTCCGATGAGGAGAAGAACCGAGCTCTTCTCCAGGACCTGATGTTTTGAGAAGAAGTCCATCCCGCCCTCCCTACTCAGCCGGCACAGGGCGAAGCTCGGGAGCGGCGGCGATGCGCGGCTGCTCGGCGACATCGACCGGCTCATCGCCGCGAATGGTCCGCCAGACATTGTAGGCCATGATCACGGCGCCGGTGACGAACAGCAGGCCGCCAATCGCCCGGATGATGTAGAAGGGATGCATGGCCTCGACCGTCTCGACGAAGGAATATTCGAGGAAGCCAAGACTGTCATAGGCGCGCCACATCAGGCCCTGGAGGATTCCCGCCACCCACATCGACGTGATGTAGAGCAGGATGCCGAGCGTCGAGATCCAGAAGTGCCACTCGACCAGGCGCTGCGAATAGAGCCCGCGGCGATGCCATAGCCAGGGCACGAGACAGTAGATCGCGCCAAAGCTGATGAAGGCGACCCAGCCGAGCGCGCCGGAATGCACGTGGCCGATGGTCCAGTCGGTGTAATGCGACAGCGCGTTGACCGACTTGATGCTCATCAGCGGGCCCTCGAAGGTCGACATGCCGTAGAAGGCAACCGACACGATGAGGAAGCGGATGACGGGGTCGGTCCTGAGCTTGTCCCAGGCGCCGGACAGCGTCATCAGGCCGTTGATCATGCCGCCCCAGGACGGCATCCACAGCATGATCGAGAAGGTCATGCCGAGCGTCTGCGCCCAATCGGGCAGCGCCGTGTAGTGCAGATGATGCGGACCCGCCCAGATATAGAGGAAGATCAGCGACCAGAAATGCACGATCGAGAGGCGGTAGGAATAAACCGGCCTCTCGGCGCGCTTCGGCACGAAGTAATACATCATGCCGAGGAATCCCGCGGTGAGGAAGAAGCCCACCGCGTTGTGGCCGTACCACCACTGCGTCATGGCGTCCTGGACGCCCGAATAGATCACGTAGCTCTTCGAGCCGAGAAACGAGACCGGAATCGCCAGGTTGTTGACGATGTGCAACATGGCGATGGTGACGATGAAGGCGAGATAGAACCAGTTCGCCACGTAGATATGCGGCTCTCGCCGCTTGGCGAGCGTGCCGACGAAGACGAGGAAGTAGACGACCCAGACGATGGTCAGCCACAGATCGACGTACCATTCGGGCTCGGCATATTCCTTGGACTGGGTGACCCCGAGCAGATAACCGGTGGCGGCAAGCACGATGAAGAGCTGATAGCCCCAGAATACGAACCACGGCGCCCACCGCCCGGCGAGCCGCGCGCGGCTCGTGCGCTGCACCACATAGAACGAGCTCGCGATCAGGATATTGCCGCCAAAGGCGAAGATGACGGCCGAGGTGTGCAGCGGCCGGAGCCTGCCGAAGCTGGTCCACGGCAGATCGAAATTGAAGACGGGATATGCGAGCTGCCAGGCAATCACATCGCCGACAAGGAAACCGGCCAACCCCCAGAACACCGTGGCGATGACGCCGGCGCGGATCACGCCGTCGGCATATCCAGCCTTATCGCGCGGCTCCTTTTTCTCGATGACTTGAGTGAGAATATAGAGGAAGGCGAGTCCCGCCGCGCCGAGCAGCACGCAGCCATGGAAAGCGATCGCCGGATCCTTGCCGGCAATTGCGAGGATCAACCCGATAAAGGTGCACAGCGCCGCAGCCGCGAGCGCCGAAAAATCCGAAAAGGCTTTCCACTCATCGCTTTCGAGCATAGCCGCCATGGTCTGATCCCCTTCTGGCAAGCACCATGCGCATGAGCGACACGCTTAACTTTGACCAAGATCAAAGATTGGCAGAGCCCAACCCTTCACCCCTCAACCGGAACGTTCCCAATGGTGCGGCCTGCCAGGCGCCAGCCTCACAATCCGAGCGCTTCAGCGTAAGAAGGGCCTTCGTCTCGCGCAACTGCGAAAACCGGCCACTCCAGCACGCTCCGCTTGTAGCCGATCTCTGCAGAAGCTTTTCACCACGACCGCGTCGTAACGAGCGAAAGAGGCGTCCCGCTTGGCTTCCCCTTCCTCTCGTCGCGCCGCGGCCCTATGATCCGCTGAGATGCGGGGGGCGGCATGAGACTTTTGCTTGGCATGATCTTGGGCTCGCTTCTCACGATCGGGGGCGTATACGTCGCCGATCAGCGTGAGGATCCAGCAGAGCCTCACCCCATGGTGAACTGGGACGTCGTCGGACAGAAGCTTGCCGTCCTCACCGAGGACGCGAGGCAAAAGTGGGGTGAGTTCACCCGCCAGATGACCGGTCCGCCCTAACCAGCCAGCCAATCAAACGGCCTAGTCTGACCCCGCGCGGGCTTCATTCTGAAGATCGGTGCGATCGCTTGGCGCGCCGGCCGGTGCATTCTCTTGTTTGGTCGGGGGTCCCTTCTCTCTCGGACCCTTAGGGTGCGAGCTCGATTTTTCCGATGCCGCGTCGCTCACCATGTTCATTCCCGTGAGAAACGCCGCTCCGCTCCCGATCACGGCAAGGATGGCAAGCAGGCGCAACACGCTCTGCAACGTCCTTCGCTGCGGCGCTTCGATCCTGACCGCGCGGTTGATATAGGCGAGAAACGCGCTAAGGAGCGCGGCAATCGCGCCGCCGGCAAAGAACAGCATGGCCGCACCGAGCTTGGGCTCCACCGACGAATTGGGCGCTCTCCCCAAGATGGACAGGAGAACGAGCGCGGCGATCCCATTGAGGATGACCAGAACGAGCAGTGCGCGGCCGGCCAGTCGGTTCTGCTCCCGCTCGACGAAAACCCGCTCGAGCTTGGGATCGCCCTCGTAGCTCGAATTGGTCGGCATGGTGGTCATCATCACCCCCCGTTTGGTCGCATTGTGACGAGGACGGATCGCGAGCGACGGCAGCGAGATTTGGACTCCGCGATTCGCGCAAAAAGAACTGGCGGAGACGGAGACC
>CAVULQ010000012.1:0-558444 GCA_963742355.1 uncultured Alphaproteobacteria bacterium
AAGTGCCAGAAGCGGACATCTGCGCTCGATGCAACTCGAGTTGCCGCCACCTTGGAGCGGGAATCCTAATGTTCTCGGCTGAGCTGCAAATCCCAATTCTACATGTCTTCCTTCGTCCTAGGATCGGACGGCGAATGCCAAGTCCCGTTCGCTGCCAGGCTATATCCGTTTCTCCAAAAGACTGCTTCTCTAGCTCAAGTACAAGATTTTTGGACGCTGCGATCTCCCGCAACTTGGCAGACTGGCATCCGCGGTTGCCTTCGACGAAACAGATTGTTCCTCGACGTAGAAAGGGCCAGTCATCGCTCTTTGGTAGACGACCGTCGATCACAACCAGGTCAAATGCACCGACGAGCGGCGCCTTACGGTCAGTAACAACCATTAGTCTCGGCTTCAGCTCATCGGGGATGTTCCGATGAAGCTGAGCAAGACAGAACGGATTCGTCTCAAGTCCGACCACGGTTAGCTTAGGGAGAGTGCTTAGCAGAAGATACGTGATCGTCCCAATACCCGTTCCGAACTCCAGTACGCTCTCAGGCTGGCGAAGTCGCAAGAGCGCGGAGAGACAAGCCAAGGCCCGCCAGGTAGCAATATGTTCAGAGCCCGGCCTCGTGGCAAAGCGTCTATAGACACGATAAGCGGACATCCAATCGCGGAATTTCGGTTCCACCCGCATTCGCACACCCATCTCCATGATCCGCGATTGAGTTCCCCAATGACGGAAAAAAGTGGGCTGCGCGACAACTGCGCCACGTCTGGTCGTATACAAATTTTCAAACGAGCGCGCGAAACTTGAATGGCTCTTGAGGATTCTAGGGGCTGCGCGATGCCGCGTTAGCGGGAAGCGCGAGTTTTCTTAGTGTCTGACACTGCGTATACAAATTTGGAACCTGACGACCCTGGGCTTCAAGATCTATATGAGCCTCGGCGATTGGACCGCCGCCTTTCGCGTCCTCGGCGCTTTGCTTCTAGGTTGGCAGCCCGTTAGCGCCATCAATCACGCCGCTTGCATCAGGCGGTCGCCACCGAAATGAGCCGCAGGAGATATCGTCATGCTAGATTCGCATTGGCGTTCGGTTGCTCGTAGCATTGTCGATGAAGTGTGGGGCCCTACGCTGAGCATGCTCGTCGATCAGGCACAAACTTGGGGTTGGTCAGAGGACGAGATCAACGCGCAGGTGAACGTTTGGGCCGACATGCTCCGTGACCACTACGCGCCAATAGTCGCGCCGGCCATGCTCGATCTGCTTGTCGAAGAGATGATGGCCCGAGTTCGGCGCAAAAATGACTGCTCAGCTGCGCCCGCCATGCCCGCTTCTGACCCAAAGCAGACCTAGCGGGAATGACCATGTGAGTACGCTCCGCTTAGAAGCTCATAGAGCCTTGGAACTTTAGCGCCTCGTCCGACGCGGCATCGGTCAATCCAAATTGGACGCCGATGTTCAAGGAGAACTCCGTCTGGGGAGGGCCGACGGGTTTCTCAGCGTGGCGACCGCTCTCACCCTCGGCCTCGTCATCCTTGCTGGAATTGTAGTACAGGGTGGGGCCCATGCTGTGATTCTGGTTATTGAAGGAGCCGGCATTGGAAAGATCCTCGATCTGACCGAACATCTCTACGCCCAACCCCCAGTGCTTGGCGAAGTCGTATTCGGCGCGCCATCCATACTCGAAACCGAGACTGTCAGTGTCTCGGTTGGGGCCAACCTGATCAGTGAAGAGAGGGTTGAAAGTGAGCAGTAGGTTTCCGCTCGCCAGCTCGACGATTGGCCCGAAAGCAATCTCGTCGGCATCTCCATTGAGTGCCTTCTGATACCCGCCCTGAAAAGAAAGAGCGACGCCATCACCCTCCCGCTTGATCAGGGCAAACTCCGTCTCGATCTCGACGTCACTTGATTGCAAATTCTCACCAAGTGACTGGTCGAAACCGCCGGTGAATTGCATAAGCCACCAATTGGTGAACCCGTACTGCAGCTCGAGCTCGTGGCTCTGAACGAGATCATTGGCATTGGGATTGTTGTCGGTGAGCCTAGGTACACCCCAGTGATAGGCACCTCGATATTCGAACTCGACCCGACCCTTCTCGATGTCGGCCTCTTGAATCTGGAACTCCGCGAGCGCGGGGTTCACGACCGCCAGTGTCAGACCAACCGTCGCAATGGCGTAAGTTGCCCGGTGCTTTAGCCTGCGCGTGTATCGCATGAGCCCCCCCACTCCAGTCTATCGTAGGACAAAGTCGTCGTCTGCCCGCGGAGAAAACCTTCTAGCCGCCTGGGTCCGGCCGAGCGCAGGGAAACCGCTTCAGTGTGGCTCCACGAGATCGAATTTGTCCTGCGCAAGCTGATCCGCCCTCAACGTCTGACCAATGCAAGCGTCACGCTGGCCACCTCCGCGCAAGCCCCCCTCTCTCGCATCCGATCTACGATAAAGGCCTCGATTTGCCGGGCCGTCTTCCATAATCTCATGGCTGAACTATGCGAAGCCGTTGCCGTTGAACCGCATGCGTTGTTTAGCTGCTCGGCTTTGATTATAGGGTCGCGCGGCTCAACTCACCGTTGGCTGGCCTTCGACGTGGTGACCTTACACATCGGCCATCGCGCTCCCCGAATGCCTGCCTGCCCTTTGAGGCAGAACAAGAATGAGTACAATGATGAGAACCGCAATGACCGCCGAGGCGACCGGGCGGCTCAAAGCGAGCCCACCATGTTCCAAGGGTTTGTCGAGGAAATCGCCAACGGTGGCGCCGAGTGGCCGAGTCAAAATAAACGCGGTCCAGAACAGCAGGACCCGCGACACATTCGTCCAGAAATATGCCGCAGCTACGACCGCCAGCCCTGCACCGAAGACGAGTGCCCCGCCTCCATACCCGAGGCCCGACGTGTCGGCGATCCAGTCCCCAAGCGCAGTCCCTAACGTCTGGGAAAACGTAATCGCCGCCCAGTAAAAGGCCTCCACTCGTGGTGTGCTCACGGTGTTCACCGAGATTGTGCCTTCGGACCAGTACCAGAACGCCAGAATCGCCACGAGGCAGATAAGCAGCAGCAGCGAGCCGCCGGTATAGCCAATGCCGAGCGAGCGATCGGCAAAGTCGGCCGTCGTAGTGCCGAAGGTCGTGGAGGCAACGATAGTGGCCCAATAAAGGAATGGGTGGAACTTGGGGGCTACGATCTGCGCAATCACCAGCCCAATGAGCAGGGCAAGAAAGATGGCCGTGCCAGTCAGATAACCCCAGCCGAGGGTCATGGTGACAGTATCTCCACCAGTCTCACCAAGCGTCGTCGCCAGGATCTTAATGATCCAAAACCCGAGCGTGACCTCGGGGACTTTGGTGGCGCAGTGCTGAGCACTACTGGCGTAGTGCTCAGCCTTGCGTGTCATCTCGTTTTCCAATTTGATGGGCCACTAGTCGGGATGAGGACCCTCCTTGCTGTTTTCGAGAACATCGCCCGTCTGCGCATCGACGCCGACTTCGTAGACGTGTCCGCCGCTCTTGATATCGAAAGAGTAGCGCAGGCCACTGCCGCCTTTTTCCTTCTCCAACTCCTCGTCGGTTATCGTCCCAGGGTGAGCTTTCAAGGCAATTGAGCGGGCTTGATCGATCGTGACTTTGGCGTTTGCCGCCAGCTTCTCGCCGCTATAGGCGAAAGCGCTGGTAGGCAATGACATTAATGCGAGCACGGCCACACAGCACATCAGGTCTTTGGTCTTAGTCATGAAGGTCCTCCAGGTTCGTGAAGACGGGGAACCGTGTCTAGTGTTCCCGCTACGACAGGCCTCGCGGCTGTCAATGAACATAGAGAACCCGCTGTGGGGCCGGTTTTCCGCAGCCTTACAAATTAGTAAGCTGGCACAGGCTAGCGGAGCGCGCCGGCGGTGATAATTATCTCATCAAGCCCCACGGCTCCTCCGACTGATCGCATCGCTCGGAGAGCTCGCGCGTGGCGACCGCCGGAACAGGGTGACACAAAATTGCGGGGCGACCTTACAGAATTTTAAAGTTCTGGCCAGGTCCTCCCAAACATCAATCACCAACCATGTGCTGCAATGCTACGCAATGATGCGTGGGGAGAGCAGGAATGAAACCGATCAACGAGGCGAATTGATCGCCGTTACGAGTGCGAAGATTTCGCACTCGTAGGCGACCACCTGCGACTGAGTTCGTTTAAGCCGAGCAAGCACAGTACATGAAAGTTCTGTTGATCGAAGACGACGATGTGACGGCGGGGCATATTACTAAGAGCCTCCGCCAGCACGGCCACGTTGTCGATTATGCGCCAAACGGTCGTGACGGGCTTTTCCTTGCCGCTGGCGAAAACTACGACGTCATGATAGTCGACCGGATGCTGCCAGGCCTCGACGGGCTTGGCATCGTCAAGACCATTCGCGGCGCAGGCGTGAAGACGCCGGTCCTATTTCTCACAACGCTCGGCGGCATCGATGATCGTGTAGAGGGACTCGAAGCCGGCGGGGATGATTACCTCGTCAAGCCGTTTTCCTTCGCCGAGCTCATTGCCCGGGTAAATGCACTGGCACGACGGGCGCCGCTGACTGAAATCCAAACTTCGCTGCAGGTGGCCGATCTGGAACTGGATCTTCGGAAGCGAAGCGTGGCAAGGGGTGGTAGGAGAATTGAGCTGCAGCCGCAAGAGTTCAAGCTGCTCGAGTATTTGATGCGCCATGCTGGGCGTATCGTGACACGCACCATGCTTCTGGAGAACGTATGGGAATTCCACTTCGATCCACAGACGACGGTCGTCGAAACCCATATCAGTCGCTTGCGGAGCAAGATCGATCACGGCTTCTCGAAGCCCCTGATCCATACCGTCCGCGGCTCGGGTTATTGCATCCGTGAAGACGCCTAGATTCATTCGTACGAGCAGCTTCCGTCTAGCGGCCATTTATGCAGGTCTCTTCGCCGCATCCACCGTCATGCTCTTTGGTATCGTTTACTGGACAACAACGAATGCATTGCGCGAACAAGTTCGACTCTCGCTCCAGAACGAGATGGCATCGCTTGAAGCAAAGTTTGCGATGCCAGTCGAACTTCGCACCGAAATCGAGCAACGCCTCGCTTCCGGAAAGCCTCAGCCTTTCTACTACGGCCTTCAGGACTCACTAGGACACTCTCTCGCAGGCAATCTGGCGAATCTCGGCGGGTTCGAAGGATGGCGGGAGGAACCGCCAGCCGATGATGACGAGCACGAGGACGACGATGCAACGGGCGAACACTCCTACCCGGTCCTTTTTGCACTGGGGCGTAGACTGCCCAGCGGCGAGTACTTGACGATCGCGACAGACGCTTCCCGAATAGACGAAGCGCAGGAGGCGATAACGAACTCATTCGCGTGGGCCACGGCAGCCACATTGCTGCTCGCGTTGGCGGGCGGCGTCGTACTCAGTCAAGGCTTCCTGCGTCGCGTCGACGAAATCAATCGGACCACGCGGGCAATTATGAGGGGTGATCTCGCCGATCGAATTCGAACCACCGGATCTGGCGATGAGCTCGATCAACTCGGACGCAATCTGAATGACATGCTCGATCGTCTTCAGGGTCTGATGGACGGCCTCAAGCAGGTCTCAAGTGACATCGCTCATGACCTGAGGACACCGCTGAGCCGATTAAAGCAGCGACTTGAAGCGGTCCGCTCAGAAGCAAACTCAGTCCAAGAATATAAGGAGGCAGTCGACCAGGCCATACAGGACGCCGACATGGCTCTGTCCACATTCGGCGCCCTTCTGAGAATCGCGCAGATCGAGTTGGGCACGCGACGAGCAAATTTCTCCGATCTCGATCTCTCCGCGCTGATGGCAAACCTAGCAATCACGTACTCCGCTGTTGCCGATGATATGGGTAAAACCCTCGTTTCCTCAATTAACCCGAATGTTCACGTCAGCGGAGATCGAGAGCTCCTCACCCAGCTATTCGTCAATTTGATCGAAAACGCGCTCCGCCATACGCCAGATGGAACGACGGTTAGCATGTGCCTTGCGCGTCGGGACAGGGGACCGATCGCAGAGGTAAGTGACAACGCGTCGGGAATCCCCGAAAGCGAGCGAAGAAACGTCTTCAAGCGCTTCTACCGGCTGGAACGCAGCCGCAGCACGCCGGGAAGCGGACTTGGACTTGCCCTGGTCGCTGCCGTAGCAGACCTCCATACCGCACGTATTGAGCTAATTGACAACGAACCCGGGACTCAAGGTCGCGCTACAATTCAGACATTGATAGCGGGCCACTATCGACATCATTCGCTGCCGGTCACTCTTAGCAAAATCAAAAATCAGGCTACTACGAGGTGCGAATCAGGAGTTTGCGGGAAAGATCAGCTGCAGCGGCTGTGGATGGAGCTTAATCATAGCGGGCAATGCACCGAGGAGCTCCCCATCAACCTGAACAGTTACGGGTGTATCACTCTCCACTCGAACCCATTCCGCAGGCTCAATGGCCACGTCTGGATCATAGCGGACAACGCCGCAAGCAAGCGCCGACAGTTGGCGCAATCGAACCAATTTGCCGCGCCCGCCAAAACTCACCACGTAAAGCTGCGTTCCAGTGATGTCGGCGTCTCGGCTCAGAAGCAAACCGCCGGCGTAGTGCTTCACTCTTGTGACTATGATCCATTGGGCTTCGCTGCTGCCAGCATTCGTTGTCACGCGCAATGCGTGCTCAGAATGAGAGGCGAGAGCTCGGATGACTGGACCAAGGAGACCGATCTGGCCCAATTGACGCGTGCCCGAGGCTTCAAAATGGGCAACTGCCTCAGCATCGAAACCGATGCCCACCACGAACAGAAACGGCCTGGTATTGATCTGACCGACTCGAATGTCCCGCGCCGTCCCGTAGAGCAGCGCGCTCGCAACGCGTTCCGGTGAGAAGGGTAGACCGACCTCCCGAGCAAAGACGTTAGCAGTTCCCATTGGTATGATGCCGAGCGGCGTGGCACTCCCGAGAACACCCTCGGCGGCGTCGTGCACGGTTCCGTCGCCGCCCGCGGCCACAATTGCATCGAAGTTCTCCGAAAGAGCGGCTTCAGCCGCCACCTTCATGGCGTCCCCATGACGGCTCGTTTCCACGAGTTCGGCGTGCGCTCCCGCGTCCCTCAACAGGGTCAATATCGAATGATAGTGACGGCGCGCGGCTGGCCCGGCATTAGGATTATGGAGAATAAAAAATCTTCTCCTCATGGAAAGGCGGCCCAACGTATCATGAACGGGGATCTCAGCATGAGACTGTCAGGGAATTGGCGGCAACGGTTTTCCGGTTATCTGGAATTGGATGTTCTGGCGACAATTTTTGTCTTCGCGGCCGCCAGCTTCATATTCCTCAAGCTCCTAAGCGAAATGCGCGAAGGTGATACGCGCGGTGCCGACCAGGCTATCCTTTTGGCTCTTCGTGATCCAAACGACCTTTCAAATCCAATCGGTCCTGACTGGGTGGAGACGATGTGCCGTGACCTCACCAGTCTCGGCAGCCCCACGGTGTTGACGCTCATCACGATTGCCGCTGTCAGCTATCTCTGGATCGACGGCAAACGAGCAACTGCTTTGTTCGCTGCTCTCTCGATTATTGGCGGAGCGGTTTTGGTAAGCCTGCTGAAATTCGGCTTCGCACGGCCGCGCCCAGAGCTCGTTTCACATTTGGTCAATGTGAACTCGTTCAGCTTCCCTAGTGGCCATGCGACAATGGCCGCGGTTACGTATCTTACCCTTGGCGTCCTCCTGGCGCGCGTACAGAAACGGCGGCGCATGAAAATTTACGTGCTGGCCGTCGCGTCTGTTGTTGTGCTTCTGGTTGGGTTCACGCGTGTCTATCTTGGCGTCCACTGGCCAACGGACGTTCTCGCCGGGTGGTGCATTGGAACGGCCTGGGCTGCCGGGTGCTGGCTTGTGGCGACGTGGCTTCAACGTCGCGGCGCTATTGAGCGAGACGATTCGTTTGTCGTGTAGCGATCGCCCTGTTGGACTTACCCCTCCGACAGTGTTGCTAAGAGGATCTCACGTAGCGTCTGGGGCGTCATTCGCGCCATTGAACCGAGCGATCGCGGCGCAGGGCGGCTTCCGATTCTTCGTCGCTAGCAAAATCGGCTACCGCACTATTTTCCTTAACAGCGACCCACGCATTCTCGAGCGCTCGTTCCAAAAGTTCTCACTCGAGGGCATCAAAGTCCTGCTCAAATTTCTAATGCATGTTTTGCTCGTATGCATTTAAGAACCCGGAAACGCGTTAGGGGATTGCGATGACGAAGGCATGATCCTCCCTACGGCGTTCTCTCCGATGGTGGTTAGAGTAGTGCGCTGGCTTTCGTTAAAAGCCTTCGCTTTCGGGGCCCCGTGGTCACAAATTTGTATAGTTCGGGAAAGCACTTTTTCTCGTGAAGCGCGCTAAACTTTACGCTCCAGCAGGTAGAGATTCCACGGTTCAAACCGCCCTCGAATGCGACCAGCATCAAAATCACCCTACCGCGGGACGCTAGTCAGGCCAATCGATTACGAATCCTATCTAGGCGCAAACAACTTCGGCGGATCCCTGATAGACCCGACGATTGTGATATCGGAAAAGCTGACAGCCTTATGCCGCTACTACGGTGTGAAGCCAACAGAGATCAATCGCGAGCACGTGCTGACATTGGCTAGCCGTTACGTTCCTGGCTTTCAAATCGGCAGGGTCAAGCGGCCTCGACGAAAATGGGATGATGTTCGGCTCGCCCAGCTATGGATGTGTTTTCGGAGCGTAAGGCTAAAACTGTCGAATGATGACAGCGCTATCGCGAACATAGCGGTGCATCGAGATCTTCAGCGAATTGCCGGTGCTGTTAAACCCGTTTGGCTCAAACAACTCCTTGATAAAGCCAAGCTGAGCCCACTCGTCCAAATGCTTGAGAGTAGCAATCTGTGCGATAACGATTTCGCGCGGAAATTCCTTTCTAAGCATGCTCGTGAGACGCGCTGTGACGTCAGCTACTGACGCAAAGGGGAGATCGCGCCTTCGCAGGCTAATGCTCTGCGGCTGTCATCACATTGGTAACGAGTACCGCAAGAGCACCGACTAAAAGCACGGCTCCTCCGGCGAGCGGTGATTCCATGAACACCACTGTGAAAATCCAAGAGAGCAGGACGACGCCGATAATCGCCAGGGCCAGAGCACCATCATCAACAAACAAGCCGATGAGCGCCTTGAAGACAGTGGCTAGCGTTGTCATGATAAACGCCGCTCCGGCCTGACGCGCCGCGCGAGGACGACGGCTGAAAGTGCTGTCGTCAGAAATAAGACGGCAAACGCGAGTATAGCTAGGTCATCACCTGGCCACGGGACGCCAAGTCCTTCTCCAGTCCAAAAAACTCCGAACGACGAAAGCAGGACGCCGACCGCAAACTTAAGCGTGTTTTCCGGCACCCGCGCGAGAGGGCGATGTAGCACAAAGCCAGCCACGACTACGATCAAACAGGCGGCGAGGGCGCCAAGGCTCGCTGCCCCAAGGAAACCTCGGCCGGCGCCCACGGCGATGACGATGAACACAACTTCCAGCCCTTCGAGCACTATTGCCTTGAAGCTTGCAAGGCCGGCCAGCCAATCGAGCCGCGCTTCGCGGCGGCGCTCCTGGTCGCGCAACTCTTGCGTCTCACTGGCGAAGGCCATTGCCTCGTCGTGCACCGGAATGACGCCAGCCGCACGCAAAATGGCTTTGCGCAACCAACGCATGCCGAATAGCAGCAACAGGACACCAATGACGAGCTGCAATTGGTGCAACGGGATACGAGCTAGGAGAGGCCCGATTGCAAGCACAATGAGGGCGAGGAGAGCAACGCCCAAGATTGCACCAATCCCCGCCGGCCGCCAACCGCGGACCAAAATGACTGCGAGCACGATCGTCAATGCCTCAACGGCTTCGACAAGCGAGCTTAGGAATGCTGTTGTCACCGCGGGTGCTGCGGTCATCCAATTCACGTCAGGCGCTCCTTGAAGCAATCTTTTAGCAGAATCGAGGCACCTTTTTTTCGCCAATACTACCCTCGGTGATTTTTAGGCGCGCTCCATGCGCCCGCGCTTGGCGCCTCGAGCTTCATTCGCGCGCAGTGACCGCCGGGCGAGGTGGACGCATTCCAACAAAGTCAGGAGAGCCGAAAGCACTTGCGACGGGGGCCTTAAAAAGGTCCTGAACCTGGACTCTCGTTGCCTTCTCGCATAGGACCCAGCGATGCCTCACCGTTTGCACTACTCCATCACGGCCGTTTGCCTGGCTTGCGCCATGGCGTTTGCGCCGTGGGCATTTGCACAACCGATTCCTGGCTATAGCTTAACTAAGACAGTCGCCTTGGGGGCTCCTGATCACTGGGACTTCGTAGTGTTCGACCCGGCTTCGCACAAAGTGTTCGTCGCCCATGGGGACCGCGTTACCGTTGTCGACGGTGGCACCGGAGAGATTATCGGAAACGTTGATGGTCTGCCTGGCGGGACGCACGGTGTTGCGGTTGTGTCTGGCACCGACCGCGCCTACACGGATGATGGGCGCGCCGGAACGGCTGCGTCATTTGATATCGACAAGCTTACACTCATCAAGTCGATCAAAGCCGACGCTGACGCCGACGCCATCGTATTCGACCCCGTCAGCGGCCAAGTTTTCGTTGTCGACGGGGATCCGGGCAAACTGACAGTCATCGACCCCAAAACAGATTCCGCTGTTGCGACCATCGACGGTGGCGGGAAGCTTGAAACTGCGGTGGCCGGCGGCAACGGGAAGCTGTACGTGAATGGGGAGGAAAAGAGGGAGATCCTTCGTGTCGATACGGCGAACAATGAAATAGATGCCCACTGGCCGATTCCCAACTGTAAGAGCCCGCATGGGTTAGCTTTCGATTCGATTACGCATCGGCTCTTTTCAAGTTGTGCGAACAACGTACTTGTTGTCGTCGACTCAGACACCGGGGCGACAGTCGCAACATTGCCGATAGGGTCCAGGTCGGATGCAGCTGCCTTCGATCCCAAGCGTAAGCTCATCTTCAGTTCCAATGGCGATGGAACGCTTTCGGTCATTGCAGAGAAGGATGCGAACTCCTTCGAGGCAGTCGCGAGCGTGCCAACAGCACTGGGTGCGCGCACGATGGCGCTCGATCCTGAAACTGGGCGGCTTTACTTAGTGACAGCCGATATGACGATCAATCCCGCCGCAGATCCCTCGGATTTTAGGCGCCGCTATATCGTCACACCCGGTTCGGCGAAATTGCTATTTCTTGATCCCACGCCATAGCAAGTAGGCTGTTCTGATGACCGCCGCTCGGATCGCCGTGCTCGGCGCTACCTCGCGAGATCGAACTTCCCCTGAGCACTTCGACAAATAGTCTCGCTCTACGCACACGCATATCGGTTAATCACTCCGGGGTCAGCTTCAGAGGCTCACGATGAAGCGCATCGCGTTAGTTACCTTGATTCTGAGTTCCCTAGCGACGCCGGCTTTTGCTCAAGTGGTCCGTGCCACGTGGTACGGCAACGAACTTCGAGGACATCGCACGGCCTCTGGTGAGGCATTCAATCCCAGCGGCATGACTGTCGCGCACAAGTCGTTTCCCTTCGGCACCTGTCTCGTGATTGGCAATCCTCAAACTGGGCGCAAAGTTGCGGTTCGAGTGAATGACCGCGGGCCATTCACGCCAGGAGTCGCACTCGACCTTTCCTCGGGAACTGCAGCGGCTATCGGCATGCGTTCGACGCAAAGCGTGACCATTGTCGGTGTTAGGCAGCTGGTACCCTTTTAACTAGGGGTTAACCAACACAGCGCACCGTCACTCAAGAGTGACGCCCACCGCTTCTCTTGGAGATGGTGTTGCGTATGAGCGGCCCCAGCTAAGCGAGCGGGGCCGTTCTTCCAAACGTTCCCCGACGGAGATACGACGATGGCAGAGATTAGACGTTTCGTAGTTTGGGTTGACCGTAGTCCCCAGAGCCTCTTCGGACCTGCTTCTAACCCAGTAAATAGAAACGGAGCGCTTCTGCTTTTTGATGAACAGGAGCGAGCGCAATCTGAATGCGACCGCCTCAATGCTCGATCGAGTAATTCCTTTATGCGCTACAGCGTCAAACTCGCGCCGGAGCCCACTGCGCGTCCTCGCTAGTTCTGGGAGGGTGTGTGTTCAGATGACTCGAAGGCGCGGTCAAAGACTGTCACGCAGATTTCAAAATGCAGACATGCTTTTCGGACAGCCGCTCGGCCGTGATCTGCTGGCACGGCTCGGCGGCGTTGAGTTCGCCGTGCTTTCCTACGATGTCGAACGAGACACCGCTCGCGCGATGGTTTCAGGATCAGTTCGCGCGGGTGTGCCATCCGGTCTTTCCGTCCTGCTCGGCGCGAAGGTCGGCTGCGAGCCGAGGGAAAAAAGCCGACACGCGACCGGCCCATTTACATCTTCGGGCTCAAATTATTCTTGATCCGACGCCGCTTGATTGCGGAGCGAATCCCACAAGAAGAAGCCCCGCCTTGAGGCGAGGCTTCCCCATCACTGAGTCTTCTTGACGGAGGAGATTACTCAACGCCGAGAGACCCGTCACAAAGTGGGCATAGCACTGCCGCGATTCCAAGTCTGTCGAAGTGATGATCATTTTTGCCGCAGTGCCATTTGGCCTCAGCCCCGTTTGACCTCTGCACCCCTAGTGTGAAAGCGCTGCCTCACACGGTAGTCCACAAACGGAGGAGACACATTTATGAAAAAGCTCGTATCGGCGATTGTCGCTCTGGGCATCGCAGTTGCTTTCACCGCGCCCACCCTTGCAGCTGATGTAACAACCGCAAAGACTAAGTCTGCCTGCACTAAGGCTGGCGGAATGTGGGATACCACGGCCAAGGCTTGCAAGCCGAAGTCATAAGCTAAAACCAGAGCCCCGGCCTCGCGTCGGGGCTTCTTCTTTCGGAAAGTTAAGTTGCCATTCGGTTTCGGCGATTGTTTCTAGCATCCGTGATGAGTGAGCCGCTCGTCATTCTTCTTACGAAGAGCGGGAGAGGTCTTGAAACCATCCCTGGCTACCCAAGGGGACCAAGGCGTCGTGTTGTAGGGATCCTTCACCGTTGGCGTCGGTCCATCTCTGGGCTGCTGGTGCGTCCACGGCGCTCCGGTTCTGATAATGCCGCTCTCTCCGAACGCGGAGGGCGCCGTATGAAGCTCGTCTACATTACTGATACAGGCGACGACACAAACGACGGAACGTCCGTCGAAAAGGCTGTCTACTCATGGGGGCGCGCCCTTAAGATCAAAGGCAGCGACGACAGTGTTCAAATATTTGTCGCAGCAGATGCGCTGGAGCGCGTTCTCGACGAGATCGACCTACTAGACGATCTGGCCGCTTATGACATAGTTGATCCGTAACGCGCGCAAGGAATCCGTGGGTGCCTTATACCGAGGAGCAGCTTGCGGTCGTGCTTGGCGGCCAATAGCGCCGTCAGTTGGTCCGCAAATGGCTGATCACACTTCATGCTGACCGTAGGATTAGGCGCGGCATGTACGGTGATCGGCGGCTAAGCATGGCTTCTGCCTCGCACTTGGCGGCGAAAGATGATCAGAAAGCGGCGGCGTTAGCCCACGTGTGATCCGAACGGCATCCGGGCTATTCAATCGAGGCGGCGCATTTCTATCCCGAGCATGTCGTAGTTCACTCGGTAATAGCCATCCTCGCCGACGCTTACCGCCCTGGGCATCACGTTGAGCACATCCTGTGCCATGACACCCTCGTACCGGTCATCGTTGCCGATGTATCTGAAGGTGTAGAGCGGCAGATTGTGTGCCGTGGTTCCGACCTGCTGGATGTCTGTTTTAAGACGAATATCCGACGGTGGCCCTTCGCCGCCGATCTTGCTCAGCAACTTGGCGAGCCGGGATGGCGGTACGGTCGGAGGGGGGCCCTCGGGACCAATCTTGTTCAGCAGTTGAGCGTTGGCTGTGGGGCCGGCTGAAACCACCGCGACTTGGCTCAATCCAAGCAACTCGGTTGGATCAAGCTCTATTGGTTGGTCCAATGTAGTTTCGTCTTTCATCGCGCATCCCCCAGGCCCTTCGAGTAGCCCATTATAGGGCGCGAGCGGTTGAAACACTGTGACCATTGGGCAACAACGCAACAAGAAGCCCGCTATCCTCTCCGCCCTTCTGGCTTCCCAAGCACGTCTGCCTGCCGCCACGGCTTGACCGATTGCAACGGGCCGCCGCACTCGGCGCACCGTAGTCGGCGAGCGAGTGCATCGAGCGTGAGTCCCATCGAGATTCTCGGAAGCCAGCTCATCGGCCTTAGCCTGATCACGCGGCAGCGCGGGCAGAAGCACTCGATGTGCGTATAGCCATCTGCGGCGAACTCTTCGATGGTGGCGTGAAGGGGATTCATTGCCACAATCCTCCCGTTGCACAGGAGTGCTAGTCTTAGGTCGGGCTGCTTTCAGGGAAGTGGAAGAACATGAGAATTTATCTGCATTTGAGAGCAATCGCTGCGCTCCTCGCGATAACAGTTCCAGCCGCAGCGGAAGACGCTGCTCAAAGTACGACCGCGACCTCCACCGGTCAGGCTGAGGTGGCGGTAGAGTTGGGCAAGGTGGTTGTTTCCAACCGACCTGTGGAGGTACTGGCCGGCCCTTCTTCCTCCTCCTCGGTACTGTACGGTTTTCCCGAGGGACGGCCGTTTCGTCTGATCGGTAGCGAGGCCGGCTTCACGCACATCCAGGATTTGAAAAGCAGTGCCACCGGCTGGATAGATAGCACCGCAGTGGCCGAGGCGCCCACTGAAGGGACTTCCGCATCATATGCGCCCCGACAGAATCCGACGGCAATGGTGCCTCCCCAGCAAACCTCTGGCAACGGCCAGAGTCCTGACACCAACGTCAGCACGCCTTCTAATGGTCGCCGAGGACCCCTGGGTGGATTGCTGGGAGGGCTTTTCGGCAACCGCTAATCCGTTTTCGCCGGGTTCGCCCGGAGCGTGAAGCGAGTCCATTTCGGGCTTTGGTTTTGCTTCCCTGCAGACTTACGGAACGACGCTTTAATTGACGAGTTAAGCTCAAAGATGGGCATTGCGAGAATGCCAATGTTTGTAGCTCCCCTTGATCGCGCCCACGGCGAGTCGCTTCCAGAGCACGACTCCGGCTCGACAATTGAGTTGGTCCTTTTGACCGCTTTTATATTGGGTCTCCTGCTCATTGGCGTTTGGTAGGAGGCCGCCCGGCGTTGGAGACAAAAGAGGGCGCCGACCGAAGCCGACGCCTCCAATCACGCTAGTAGACAAAAGTCCTTACATAATGCTCTTCGTGCTTCGTAGCGTCATCCCACGATATCGACAAAGTGGCCGAGGACTTTGCTAGCGGTTTTGAGGGCCGACAGTACGTCGGCCCCCAATCGTGAACTTTACTGCGGATCTTGGGGTGGGGGATTGGAAGAGCCAGAGGTGTCCTGGCCGTCGGTGTTATCGGGGGTCTGCGTTGTCGCAGGTGAGTCATCCTGAGCCATACGAATGATCGAACTATCGGTCGACAACACGGCCGTTGACCCGGTCGCAGGGTCTGCGCGGTATGTAGCCGAGGCATTTTCCCGACTGGCCAAAAGGGCGACAAACGAAGCCAAACAGGCAGCCAAGCGAAATCGCGTGATCATGGCGGTTCTCCACGTTCATTGCACTTACATGCTCAGCGAGGATGCCGAACGCGGCCGGGGGTATTTAGACCGCAATGCAGCGAATGCGTGGTGGTTTGTAAGGTTTTGTTTCAAGGCTTTTCTGATTGAAACAAATCTTTCGGTTGTCGCCGCCCCGTCGCCCCGGAACCGATTGGCATCTGTTGTGTTTGGAGACAATCGGCGAAAGCACGTCCCGGCGAAATAGGAGTCGTGTCAGCGAAAGCCGCCGACCGAGTTCAAAGCAGGCGCCGACATTTAAGCCGGCGCCTAAGCCGGCGCCCCGTCTGGGCTTCTAACAATCGAACCAAGGAGGAGACAATGAAGCTTGCGATTCTGACATTCGCGGCATTGCTGCTTGGTGCTGGCTGTGCCTTCGCCCAAGGAACCACAAATAACATGACCTCAGGCCGCCCGAGCGCCGTCCTTAATGACGATCAATGTCAAGCTGTATGGAAGATGGCGTCGCCGAATGGGGCTACTCTCTCTCAAGATCAGGCGGTGCCCTACATCGTCAACTTTACGATGGTCGACGTCGACGGTGACGGCAAAATCACGGCGGATGAATTCAAGGCCGGTTGCGGCAAGGGCCTCGTGAAAAACACTCAGCAATAGCGCCTGCCGCGCATCTTCTGCAGTTTGGGGGCTGGTCTCACACCGGCCCCCAAACGCACCTACCAATGTAGCCGCGCATGACCGACCGCATCGCCCTCGCTCGTGCAATCACCGCTCGCACGAAACCCCGTTTCATCGAGATCAAGCCCAAGCCCCGCACTAAGCTGCGGCGCACGAGCAGTCGAACCTTCATCGAGATTCCGAGAGCGCGTGGGTGGTAGGGTGCCCTTCACCGAGAAGCAGCTTGCCGGCGATGCGCGGCGGGCTGACCGTCGAGCAATATCGCTCGAAGCGACGATCCGCAAGTGGGGGGCGTAGTTGTGGCAATTGAACCGGGACGTAAGTTCTTTTACTTATGTTGACCTTGAAAAGAGGGAGGGGGACGTGACATCCGCAAACCTGATTGTCGTTCTTTTGGTTGGAGCTGTGGTAGGCGCTCTGGTGGGGCTGGGGCTTGGCGGCGTAATCCACAATCCATTACACCTAGGGATAATTGCAGGGTTCCTGGCCACCATTGCTGCCGGGCTATTTCGCAATTTCCTCGTTAGCAAAGGCGCATTGGGCCCCAGGGAAATTGTGCTTCCGGGCATAGTGATCTTGTACGCAATCATCGCGTCGATAGCCGGTAGCGCCGGAGCGGTTGAAGTTGATCAAGCGGCGGGCCTCGCATCGCCGGTCTGGATTGGCACGGTGGCCGGCCTATTCTCAGGCATCCTGATGGCGCTGCTGATGATCACCTACCACATGCAACCCGGCCAAAGCCGAGCTTAGGTTACACAACAGAGGCTCACGACATTTTTCCTTGCGGCTTGCCAAGCACATCCGCCAGTCGCCACGGAAAACGATCCACAAATACGGTCGGTGATCCAATGTCTGGCACGAACAAGTTGCTAGTAGGGAGCTGTGCGGTTTTTGTCTTGTGCGTGGCTCCGACGCTATTGAACGCGCTCGGCTTGGCATCCCCCAGATTGCTTTTCTATGGTTGGCTGTTGGCCGCGGCGGGTGATGCGCTTTTGTTATACTTCGCCATCGCGAGAGCTGTGCAAGAGAGACGGAAATGAGCGCGCGAGGAAGGGGCGCGCTTAACCCCTGCGCCCTTGCGGCTTACCCAACACATCAGCCTGTCGCCTCCGAGCAATATCGCTGGAAGGCGATCCGGAACTGGGGAAGCGATTAGGCGCTCGCCTCCCGTCAGCCTACAGCTTAAAGTGGCGTCAAGGCAGGCGACGAAGACGTTCGTTCAATGACGCTGCGCCGGCGGGTTGGCCTTCCGATTTGATGCCGCCCTGCAAAAGTGTCGATATCGGGGAGCCTGGTCATGACCGACAAGCCGGCCGCAGACGTTACCAAGGATTGGCAAGCAACGCAGGCCCAGAAGTCCGCTGCCACGCGCCTCCGCCTTTTCGCCGCGCTCTCGTGGATCGTTGCCATTGGCGGCCAGATCGGCGGGGTTGTCTTGCTCTACCAGCACAAGTTCGACCACGGGAACCTGCCGCTGCTGATCGGCATTCTGGTCGGGATCGCGATTTTCGCAATCGCCGGCAACTTGCTATGGAAGGCGGCCAACAGGCACGATCCGGCCCGCGCATCCGACACGTTCAGGTTCTTCTTCCAAAACCAGCTCGGCGCGATCATCACGATAATTGCCTTCCTCCCGCTGGTTCTCCTGATCTTCACCGACAAAAACATGGACCCGCAGAGCAAGAAGGTTGCCGGCGGCGTCGGTGCTGTGCTGGCCGTGATCGCAGCGCTGATCGGGGTCAGCTACAACCCCCCATCGGTCGAGCATTACACCGAGGACATGAACACGTGCGCGGCCCAGATTAAGGCGGGGCAGCCGACCACAGCCTGTTCCCCCGACGTGGCCGCCCAGGCGCAGGAGATCGCCACGGACTCCGCCACGGTGGCCGCCGCGACGAAGGATGTGGAACACCCCGCTGGCCAGGATGTCGTGTACTGGATCGCGCCGGAAAACGGAGCCAAGAAGTCCGAGACGCCGCATGTCTTCCACCTCTGCGCAGCCGTGAGTCCGCTGAAGGACAAGACCGTGAATAGCGGATCCGTAACGGAGGCCTACGCACAGAACGCCACCCGGATCACGAAGCAGATCGATATGGAACAGAAGCAGTGCGGGTTCTCGGTCTCCCAATGAATCCGCCCGCGTTCTATCGCGCCCAGACTGCTCCTAATCCAGCGACCGCGAAGGCTTAGCTTCCTCACCCACACGCCTTGCCGCTCGCATCGGTCTGCCGCCACGGCTTGACCGATTGCAGCGGCCCGCCGCAATCGGCGCAGCGGAGCCGGCGAGCCAGTGCGTCTAGCGTCAGCCCCATCGAGATTTTTGGAAGCCAGCTCATCGGCCGCAGTCTTATGACGCGGCATCGCGGGCAGAAGCATTCGACGTGCGTATGGCCTTCGGCGGCGAATTCTTCGATGGTGCCGTGCAGCGGGTCCATGGCTTAATGCGCAAACACAATTCCGCGGCTCCAAGCCAGCAGCAAATCGGGCTCGTAGAAATACAAGATGGTGATCGCAATGACGCCGACCACAATGAAGCCCATTAGAAAGGGCGCATGGGATTCCTCGCTAGGGATGCTCATCATACAATGCGAAGAAGCCCGGCGCCGTGTCGCGTAGCACCGGGCTTCAGCGCCTGGAAGCGCTGGCGCGGTAACCGCGGGGAGCGATGCGCCGCGCCTCAGATTCAACCTTGGGCTTGGGCCCTCAGTTCCGGCGCTTGTTCTGCGCTGCCCGCCAAGCAGCAACGGGCAGAGGACCTTCATTCCGATATCTTATCGAAAGCCCGATCTCACGTAGGATGCTTGGATGAGTAGTAGGCCTGTGCCTTGGTAAGGTTTTCCGTTGGGTTCTTCATAAACTCCTCCATTGCCTCCTTGCTGCCGAAGCAATAGGTCCTGCCCAGGATCTGCGAGTTGATTGAGCAGTCGGTTTGTATTTCTTTGCCAGACGCGAGACCCATTGAGCACATGTTACTGAACTCGCCTGTTACAGCCAAAGCAGCCGTGGCCAGACCAAGCAAGAGGGCGCCCGCAACTGTAGACGTGATGTACGCTCTGACCATGATGTCCTCCTTACTAGGCTTTGCGACCGAAGCCACATTGTAGTGCCAGACGCGCAGGATGCGGCTGCGGCAAATTCCTCGATAGCAAAGGGCGCCGGCCGAACTGACGCCCTCTTGTTTCGCCAACCAAGTGGCACCGGCTAGCCGTCAGGGTTAGGTCCCGGGAAGTCGTTGTCGCTGGGGACCCCTCCACCCTCTCCCTGAAGGGAGCCCATCGCTTTACAAAAAGAGAGCAATGAATTGGCATAAAAAGGCGATGAAGATCAATCCAGGCGCAATCAGTCCTGGCAATCGAAGCTGAACCTTTGCTGGCGTCCGATAGATTTCCCAACCCGCCAAGCCAGCGCCGACAGTAAGCAGGCCGAGTCCAATGAAGTTCAGTGCTTCTTTCATCGCCTGCAAGCATAGCGCGTTCCTATTTCGCTGCTAAGATCGCCTCCTTGATGAGGGACAGGGGGGAATCCTACAATGTCAGCGTCAAAAGCGAAGAGCTACGCGAAGAGGGCTCAGCAAGCGTCGGACATCGAGACTAAGCTCGATAACATCATCAAGGCCCTTGTAGAACTTGCGAAGGCGATTGAACGTCAGTGAAAGAAGGGGCGCCCCCGGAAGCCGACGCCATCTACTTCACGCACCCTGCGCTACCGCGAGTCGCTTGGCGAAAAAACTATATGCGGCGGTCCAACAGGCTAGCAGACGTTCTGCCTCTGTTGCGTCCGCCCCCTCGGCTGCCAGAAAGCGAAAAGCCCGGCGACGTGCCGAGCTTTTCCTATGCAGTTCCCCCCGAAAGCGTGAATCTCGTAGTGGCAAGAAGAGGCGGCGACCGTGGCAACACTGGGGCGACAAGAGGCTACCCCATTGGAAAATCTCCGATGCGTTGCCGAAAAGACACAGGAACATTAGATTAGGTCCTGTGATGGGAATTCCCTCCCCATCATAGGTTCCCCCCTATTGGAACCGGGAAGCCCCGGCTGACCCCCCCGTGTCAAAGCCGGGGCTTCTTCTTCTTTCATCCCGCGCTTCCATGCTGCAAAAGAGCAAGCGATGCGTCTCGATGAGCGGCGGTGGTATAGCGACGTGGGCGCGTGAAGCCCCATCGCCGTCGTGCTCGCGGTGCTGCTGAATTATCCGATGTAGGCGAACGGATCATAGAAAGCCTTGAGGAGCTTTTGAGCCTCGACATTGCCGCCCAGCGCCACCTCGCTGAGATACTCCTTGGCTTCAGCCACGGTCATGTCGGGAGTGCCCGATAGCGCCTCGGCGCGCTCAAGAGCGTGCAGCAAATTCTCAGTTGCCTGCTTTATCGCTTCGGCGTTGTTGATATCCAACTTATCGAGCTCGATGAGCGTATGGAGCGCCAATAAGATATTCGCGGCGTTCGGGGCGCGCGGGATTTCTTGCTCCACGCGCTCGAGCCATACCTCCCGTGGTTGGCCCGCGGTCTCCCTTAGAATTTGTGCCAGCTGGCGCGTCTCGTCTTCGGTGAACATGGGCCGAGCCTACAGCAAAAATGGCGCCGGGCCGAAGCCGACGCGTGGCCGGCTTCCCTGTTATCAAGATGGCCATCCCTTGATGTACAGTTCACCAGAGGGGCTGCGATGATTTTCGATTGGCTCAGAAAAAAACCAGAGCTGGCAGTAGAAGTTTTGGGCGAGGACATCGTCGTTTCGTTGCCCGGCACGAGCTGCCACGTGGTCTACACCAAGGGCAGAGATAATAAGCTCGTCGCCAGCACGTTCTCGGCATTCAAGGTGCCGGATATCAATCGAAGGATCACCTTCGCGAAGTTCCTCGCCCTGGCATGGACGGCTGCCAACGAGAAAGCAAAGGACATGGGCTGGATCGCGTGAGGGCGGGCGTCCCACGCGATAATCAAAAAGGGCGTTCCGAAGCCGAGGCTGGGCCGCTTCGGTCATCTTCGCGGCGCATTGCAGCAATCAGCCAAACACATCATTCGTTTACTAGCGTTTGGTGTCCTGCCGGAAATCATGCCTTCACCTTGATCCTCTAGGCCTACACGCCGAGGAACAGCAAAGAGCTGACGAAAATAACCCCCAACGGTATGGAGGCGAGTGATGGGCGGCAGTTGCGAAAGGGACGGAATCGGTCGGAGAGATGTTTTGAAGCTGACTGCAGCCGGCCTTATCGCGACGGCAGTTGGCGGAGCGCCGCGTTTGGCGCGCGCGGCAGAGGGGTCTCCGACTCCACTAACCCCTGATGAAGCACTCAGGGCATTAAAAAAAGGCAACGCGGACTACGTGAGCCACCCCGAGCTCTGCACGCTCGACCTCGCGGAGGCTCGTAACGAAGTGGCGGGACACCAGGCGCCCTGGGCTTCAGTTATCAGCTGCGCCGATAGTCGTGTTCCGCCAGAGTTGATTTTCGGCGGTCATGGCGTCGGTGAGCTATTCGTGGCCCGCAACGCCGGCAACCTAGTCGATACGGCGACGCTTGGCACTGTAGAGTATGGCGCGGCTGTGCTCGGCTCGCCGCTGATCGTGGTACTCGCGCACACGGCTTGTGGTGCCGTCAAAGCGGCATGCGATGTGGTCACCCAAAATGCGACCTACCCCGGCGCGATTGGCCCGATGATTGACCCGATCCTACCTTCGGCAATTGCCACTCAGAAAGAGGCTGGAGATTTCGTCGACAACGCGGCTAAGGAGAGCGCTCGACGGACAGCTCAGCGGCTTACCACAGCAAGCACTCTGCTCGCGGATCGCGTTGAAAAGGGACAGCTTAAGATCCTCGCTGCGATCTATGATCTCAAGACGGGCGTGGTCACTTATCTTGATTGATTCATCCATGAAAAGCCCCGGCCAGGTGAACGGGGCCTAGTTCCCACCATGCAGCCGTCCAAGGCTTTGAACGTCGAGTGACGGTTATCCCTCAAGCCGACAGCCGAGCGCGAGATTCGGCTTTTGACGGAATCACTCTTTTTGCTGCTGCTTCGCGTAGTGGCAAGCGTATGGGTGCCACAACCTCTGCCGCACCCCCAATTCGGAGTTCCGGAATTAGGCGGCGCGCCTTGTTTGATGGGCGCGGTCCTTCCGGGCTTCTTGTCTGAGGCGTTCCCTGGCAGAGCGAAACAGGTTAGGGAAGCAAACAGCAGTCGCGAGACGCATTGGAATTCTCCCTGCCCACGCTGCTAGCTACCCACGGCGTCCTTAACGCATTTTTTGGTGAAGCTGTCCTTCGCAGCGCCCGCGAGCTTTTTGTCGCTCGCCTGCGTGTCGCACGCTGCCTTGGCGTCCTTCTCGCATTTGGTCATGAAACTGGTGAGCGCGGCGCCGGCTAGTTTCTTGTCGCCAGCTTGCGCCTTGCAGGATTCGTCTGCCCAAGCCGCGGTGAGCGAGCTTATCAAAGCGGCTGACAGCGCAATGCTGATCGTGAGTTTGTGCATCTTAATCCTCCATGGGTTCGGCCGGGGAGGATCATCTGCTCAGCCCGAATGATCCTCACTGACGCTTTGTGTCCCAACCAGAAAGGACCAGCTTATTCGGTCATGGTACGCGGTCTCGCGCTCATAGCCAAGTGAAGCTCGCAGACCTTGAAGAAGCGAATTTGCCCGAGGGCCGATCAGTCGTTCTCCGCAATCCGATTGTTGATGAACAACCAAGGTAGCTCGGGGAGAGAAGGAGGTGCGTTCCCTAGCCAAGCATCACGCGTCGCCCAAACGTGATCCTGCCCGCAGAAGGGGCATCTCATCCGACAAGTGGCGTTAGGAAGCCGCGCGAACGCCGCTGAATCCATCGCTACGCCGGTTGATAACTCCCGGCCTGTTGTCGGGCATTTCACCATGACTTTTCCAATCGCCATCAGACCCTCAATTTCTCCAATTACCATCCGCGGCGGTAAATCAGGCGAAGGATGAGAAGGAGAACGAGCGCCCCGACGGTCGCTGAAACGATTGCCGAGACCAGACTGCTACCTAGGTGGATATGCAGGTGAGGCAATAGCCAACTGCCGATCAGCGCGCCAACAATGCCGATCCCGATATCGGCGATTACACCGAAACCTGTGCCCTGGACGATTTGACCGGCGAGCCAACCAGCAATCAGTCCTACAAGCAAGATGATGAGCAGCGTCTGCCCAGACATTGGTTTGCCCCGTTTGCGCACCGAACCTCGCATGCTACGGCAGGAACAGGGCCAATGAAATGGGACACCGTGGCGCCCCCCGGGAAGATGGGCCAACAGCCAGCGGCGTTACCAAAGTTGGCAAGGAGGTCTACCAAACACAGGAATAGGCTGAAGCCGACGCCTGTAAAGAACCAAAGGGCCCCGCGTGAGCGACTTTCGGGAACGGTCTTCCTGTTCTGCGGCCTCAGGCAAGGAGCAGGCTGTCGCAAAGTGTTGTTCTCCAGCGTTCGTCAAAACAGCTTTTGCGAGGATCTCGATAGCGTGAAACCGTGGTGCTTTGCATTGAAACACGTGAGCCCCGTTCGCTCGGAGCGGCATGTAAAACCCAACTGTTCCCACACCGCTCCGTAACCCAGAACCTCCCATTGATCGCTAGCTACTGAGTCAGAAACGCATATTCGCTGTCCCACTTGATCTTCCTGCGCGATGCTAAATGCGCTTCCCCAATCAAACTCACATGCTTTCGGTTTCGGTGGGAGAGGATTGGCCATTTCCCGAATATCGCAGCGGAGAAATGGTGGGTACGACCCGTCCGCCAAGCCGTAATTGTCGATCATGCACTGGATATTGCCTGTTGGAGTTTTCAACCCCAACAAACCAGGTGCGCCACCAATTGCAGGGCCGCTTACAATTAACGAAGCGATCATCAGAAGTGGCATTGCACTTGTGTGCTTCATGCGGTGCCTTCGCCAAAAAGCTATTCGTGCCGCTGATTTGCGTGAGTCAGAGGCGCTGAAGCCCCCATAATAGCGGGCGCATCCAAGCACGAAATGCAAGAGCCAAAGGTTTCTCGAAAACCGAAAAATGGCTCGCCAAGCGCGTCAGTCTGTCGTCACGCATTGCGCAGCGGTCAGGATGCTTGTCTCCTAGATGCGATGAAGCCCCACACCAATAGGATAAGGACGGCACCCAAGGTCGCACCAAGAAACCCAGTGGTCTGTCCTTCTCGGTACCAGCCTAGAGCTTGACCAAGGTAGGTCATGACGAACGCTCCCGCGATTCCCAGGAGCGTGGTGAGGATGAAGCCCTGAGGTTCGTGTGTATCGCCAGGGGTTATAAACTTAGCCAAAACACCAGCGATAAAGCCGATGACGATAGTCCAGAGAATCCACATCATGTCTGTCTCCCTCAGGTCAGTCGTTCCGACACCGATCAGCTTATGACAAAAAGGGCGCCGGCCGAAGCCGACGCCCCCCATCTTGAAATTGGCTGGGCTTTTCTAACGGCAAATCCAGACGTAGCCGCCTTGCGTCCAACGCCAGCAGGCACCTTCGCCGTAGCCATACCAGCGACCGCCCCACCAACGCCCGCGGAATGGAGCGTTCCAATTGATACGATCGTCCCAATTGTTTTTGACATGGCGCCCATGCTTATAGCCGTGACCATGCTTGTGGCCATGACCCTTATGGCCATGGCCGTGACCGGCAAATGCGGCAGGAGCAATGAACAAGGCGGCCGCAACAGCCGCAAAGATACAAAGTTTGCGTAGCATGCTTTCCCCGCGTTGACCGTCGAAGCCGCTGAGTTTGCGCCGCTTTGATGCGCAATGCGAGTAAAGAAAACGCCCCGGCTTGAGTGACCGGGACGAAGTTCAAGGAGGCGTTTGATTGAGCGCTTTAAAAAAATCACTCGGCTCCCGCAAATCTGCCGAAAAACAACCCGAAGCCGCGGCGGCGTTCTGCTCGACGCTCCCATCGCGTTTCGAATTGCTCAATCGCGACATTTTCAGGAACCCGTACCGTCGGTCTCAAGGCACGAGCCCCTTTTTTAGTGCTTCGCGCCGGTTTGGCCTCCGGTAGCTCGGATAAAGCGCTGGCATTTGTCGCCGAAGCGGTTTGTGTAGCGTGCGGGCCATCAGTCGGGATGAGATATTGTTCTAACATCCATCCACTTTCCTTGGAGGCGGGATCGCTTATCTGAACCCAGCCATTCTCACGGCTGACAACCTGCAGCGTCGTACCAGGCTGATAGAATCGTACGGTCGGGGATGACACCGAGGGATTGCCGTGCACTCTCGCCGCAAGCCTAACGCTGAGCCATTCGGCTGGATCGAATGCCGGGGATACCGGACTTAGTGCCGCATTTGCAACTGGCGCGGACTGATTGGCGGCGCTGCCGTTCGCTCTCCCTGCGGCCGTCTCGCTGCGCGTGGGCGATGCCTCAATTGATAGAGCCGGAAGATCGGTGCCCCACGACCGCAACGGCCGAGCTGTTGGATTGGTTGCTTGCCCAAAACGGCTGTTTTCTGCCCCATCAGGGGAGAGGAGATCATGACTAACGTCTAAGGCCATGTAGAGGGCAGCGCCCGCAAGACCTAAGAATAACACACCCTTCATGGCCAGGCTCCCTACCCGGCCCCCACCGTTATCTCGGGTTCGATGCGCTCGTTTTCAACTACAGCTTATAACGGTGCTTCGAGCTGACGCGAAGCGTCATGCGCGGCTGGTTAAGAAGCGGTGGCCGCACCCGGTTCGACGATTGTCGGCACCACGGCGTCGGACTCTAGACACGCTTCGCGGCTTTATGAGAAGGCAGCCATACTGGACGATGATCTTGTTGCTCGCGAGAGTGCCAGCTCCTCTCACCATTATTTGCTAAGACGGCTCGATGTGAACGTCTCAATTGCTCCGATGATCGCTTGTGCGTGCAATCGATCCAGGTAGCCCTTCGATAGGCTTAGCGTGGCATAGCACCATGCCTCGGCAATTGCCGGTGCAGCCCATCGCGGGTCCATCGTATCACCGCCCTGTCCGATAGCCCTGGCCTGCTCTTCCACAGCGTTGGAGGCAAGCATTGCCACGACACCCTCTTCCTTCGCGGCCTTAGCCATTTTGATGTAGCTATCGACGCGCCTAGCAATATCCGTTTGGACCTCTGCGGGGAGTTGCTGCACTTTCTCCAAGTGCGAGAGTACCGATTCCGCGTAGGAGGTCGAGGGCGAGGACATGACGTTCAACGCTTCTGGAAGAGTCAGTCGGTACCCAAGAGCGGGGCAACGACAAGGTAGGCTACCAAGCCCAAGGCCATTACGACTAACAGGTAGTCGAGTGTCATTCGCGTATCCATCGCTGCTACTCCTGTACGCGCAAACAAAAAGCCAGGAGCTTTCGAGGGCCCCCGGCTCGATCAGATTTAGTAACAGGTGCGATTCGGTTCCGGACCCCTCCGCGGGTCCGACGCCGCTAAATTAATAGCACGATTGCGGATGGATAGGACTATGCTGCCTAACGCGATTATCGCCGCTTGCTGCTTGGCTTTGGCTGGACTGCGCGAGCGGCGTGCCTGCTTTTGCGCTGCCGAAAATCAGGGGTCCATTCTACCTGCGGAGCCTAATGTCGCAGTGCGCGTCACAGGGCTAATTGATTCAGGACACGAAATCGCCAGCTAAACGTGGTGGTTTGATCTAAAGCAGCGCAAGGAGGCGATCCGATGAAAAAATTTGTCGTACTGTACATGGCGTCACGGGCCAACTTCGAAAAGATGAAGGAAAACTCGACCCCTGAGCAACAGAAGAAAGGTATGGACGCCTGGATGAAGTGGATGGATTCCAACAAGTCATCCATTGTCGACGGCGGAGCGCCTTTGGGGAAGACCAAGCGCGTTGACTCTGGCGGAGCCTCAAACACAAAAAACGAAATCGGGGGCTATTCGATTGTCCAGGCCGAATCGCCTGATGCGGCCACGAAGCTATTCGGTAAAGATCATCCGCATCTGCAAATGCCGGGCACATGGATAGAGCTCATCGAAATCATGCCGATCCCTGGGATGTAGTGGCGCCCCGCCAGTCATTCGTCGAAGTTCGGCGCTGCCGTGCTCCGCTATGGGTTAAAAGCTGACGTCGAAGCGGGTACTTGTAAGTCCGCTTAGTGCCATAGGCAGACATCTCAAATTCACTGTTAGGCCTGATGGCTTTCCCTGTTCGCAATGAAAAATTCCCTGATACGATTGCAGGGAATTCGTCCAAAGAAGTCTCGTGTTCCAATGGGTTTGGGCAAGCGGGCAGGGGCATTTTAATGGAAATTCCCTGTATTTTCCCGTGGATCAGGGAATTTCACCACTGAGACGCGTTCGCTGCAGCCTCCCAGCACAGCCACCGAGTCACGCGTTTTCGACTCTCTTCCGAGACGGAGCGAATGCTCCAGAAGAGGCCCGGAATTGCGCCACTAATTGGAGGCTGTTCCTTTATATACGACGCGCGAGAGAGCGTCTCAGCGCGAGGACGCCGGATTTCTCCCGTTTCATCTCTGCGGCTATCGACTTCGTCGCGGGAAGCGGTGGCGCTTAAGCGATATTCGGTCTCGTCCTATGATGCTAATCGGCGACGAACCGCAGAGCTGTCCGGGTTACCGTGACGTTGGCCGTCCCGGTCTCAGAGTCGGCTTTTGACCCAAAGCTGACGTCCGAGCATCGGTGAAGGTCGGTAGTTGTTTTGGTCATAGTCCCTCCGGGCCAAACGAATTGCCGAGCACCTCGCGTGTGTGTTCACCCAGGGCGGGCGGGCCACTCCGTAAGTTCAGGTTGGCGTGGAGAAAACGAATCGGACAGGCAACCGATGGCACGGTTCCGGCAGCGGCATGCGGCAGATCGAGGCGCAAACCTCTGTGGCGTACCTGCTCGTCCGCGAACACGGCCTCGAGATCGTTGATCGGCCCACAGGGCACACGAGCAGCCTCGAGATCCGCAATCCAGCGACCGGTAGGACGACGACGGGTCTGTGCCTCGATCAGCGGCACAAGCAGCTCCCGGTTCGCGACGCGGGCAGGATTATTCGCGAACCGCTCGTCGTCGGCGAGTTCCGGACATCCCGCCGTTTCGCAGAAGCGGCGAAATTGGCTATCGTTGCCGATAGCAAGAATGAAATGGCCATCGGACGTAGCAAAGGTCTGATAGGGGACGATGTTGGGGTGAGCGTTGCCGAGTCTCGCGGGTGAAACGCCGCTCATGAGATAGTTCAAGGCTTGGTTGGCAAGGACGGCCACCTGCACGTCAAGAAGGGCCATGTCGATGTAATCGCCGCGTCCCGTCTGCTCGCGATGGCGAAGGGCCGCGAGTATGCCGATCGTGGCATAGAGACCCGTGAAGATGTCGGCGACGGCGATGCCGACCTTGATCGGTCCGCCGCCCGGTATGTTGTCGGGAGCGCCGGTAATGCTCATGAGACCACCGAGCCCCTGCACCATGAAGTCATAACCGGCGCGGTCGCGATAGGGGCCAGTCTGGCCGAAGCCCGTGATCGAGCAATAGACAAGCCTGGGGTTGATCGGCGCGAGCGTGCCATAGTCGAGGCCATACTTCGCCAGTCCTCCGACCTTGAAGTTCTCGATCAAGATGTCCGATGTCCGTGCGATCTCGCGAATAGCGTTCTGGCCTTGCGGATTGGTGATGTCGATCGCCACCGACTTCTTTCCCCGATTTGTCGAGAGGAAATAGGCAGAGTCGTTGGTGGACTTGCCTCGGGCATCGGTGGCGTAGGGTGGGCCCCAGCTTCTGGTATCGTCTCCTGTGCCGGGCCGCTCAACCTTAATGACTTCCGCGCCGAGGTCGGCCAGAGTTTGGCTTGCCCACGGGCCCGCCAGGACCCGCGAAAGATCGAGCACGCGAATCCCGTCGAGTGGACAGCTCATCGTTACGCCTCTCTCAATTGAAGGCCTGCAAACCCGTCTGCGCCCGCCCGAGGATGAGCGCATGCACGTCGTGGGTGCCTTCGTAGGTATTCACCGATTCGAGATTCACCATGTGGCGCATCACCTGAAACTCCTCCGTGATGCCGTTGCCTCCGTGCATGTCCCGCGCCATGCGCGCGATGTCGAGGGCCTTACCGCAGTTGTTGCGCTTCATCATCGAGATCGCCTCCGGCGCAGCCAAGCCTTCGTCCAGCAGGCGGCCCACACGCAGCGCGCCTTGAAGGCCAAGCGCGATCTCCGTCTGCATGTCGGCGAGCTTCTTCTGAAAAAGTTGCGTCTGTGCCAGCGGGCGGCCGAACTGTTTGCGGTCGAGGCCGTACTTGCGTGCGGCGTGCCAGCAGAATTCGGCCGCACCCATGACGCCCCAACTGATGCCATACCTCGCGCGATTGAGACAGCCGAAGGGTCCCTTCAATCCCTCGACGCCGGGCAAGAGTCCATCCTCGGCAACCTCGACCCCGTCCATGACGATCTCCCCCGTGACCGAGACCCTGAGGCTCAGCTTGCCGTCGATCCTGGGCGAAGAAAGGCCCGGCGTCCCCTTCTCGATCACGAAGCCGCGGATCTTGCCTCCATCTGCTTGGGACTTCGCCCAGACGATGAACACATCGGCAATCGGCGAGTTCGAGATCCACGTCTTGGTGCCGATGAGCCTATACCCGAAGGCGGTCTTTTCCGCCCGCGTCGTCATGGCTGACGGGTCAGAGCCGGCATCCGCCTCCGTCAGGCCGAAACAGCCGATCAGCTGTCCACTCGCAAGCTTGGGCAGATAGGTCTTGCGCTGCGTCTCGGAGCCGTAGGCATAGATCGCGTACATCACGAGTGAGTTCTGAACCGACATCATCGAGCGGTAGCCGCTGTCGACCCGCTCGATCTCGCGGGCGAGGAGGCCATAGGTCACGTAGCTTGCCCCTAGCCCGCCGTACTCTTCAGGAACGGTGACACCGAGGAGTCCCGCCGCGCCCATCTCGCGAAAGACATTCGGATCCGTAGTTTCTTCCGCGTAGGCCCTCAAGACCCGCGGTTGCAGCTTATCCTGCGCGAAGGCGCGCGCGCCATCTCGCAGCATGCGCTCATCATCGGTCAGCTGCGCCTCGAGGAGAATGGGATCTTCCCAGTTGAAGGCCGCAAGGTCTTGTTCGCCGTGCTCGAATTGCGACATGCTGCGTTTCCTCAATCCGCGACGCTGCGATCGGTGGATACAGCGACCTCGCGCCCGCTAGGAGGCGCGAGACCCACACGTCGGCTGGCTAGAATGATGCACCAATCTTGCGCGCGTCCTCGATGATCTGCGCTGGGTAGGGCTCGCCCTCGATAGAACCATAAAGGACGTCCAGGCGCCGGTCCTCGATGCCGCAATATCCGAGAATGCCTGTATTAATCTGAATTTGCATCGCAGTGTCGTAGCCGCGCTCCTGGTAGCTGGAGGCTTTGTTACCGGCAATCGCGATCATCCAAACGCGTTTGTGCGGGTAGTTTCGTCCCCCGTAGGCCCAACCGTGGTTCCAAACCCGGTCGATCCACCCCTTGAGGATGGCCGGTATCGACCACCACCAGACCGGGAAGACGATGACGGTGGCCTGATTGCGCTCGATCCTCTCCATCTCGCGAATGACCCCGCTCGAATAGACTTTGTCAGGATTGCTCCAATCGGGCTCATCCGGCTCACGCAACACCGGGTCGAAGCCTTCGGAGACGAGATTTGCCCATTCGATCTCATGCCCGTTGTCGGCGGCCGCCTCCGCAAACGCGGCGGCGGCCGTCTTAGTCAACGAGTTGGGACGCACGTGAGCCGAAACCAGCAGGGCTTTCATGCCATCGAACTAGTGATAGTCGCCCTTTCCGGCGGGCCTCACGACTAGAAGCGTCACGATGAGATAAACCACGCCACCTACGAACGCCGTCGGCAGCGAGGCCGTGAGATACTCGTAGGGCCATCGGCTCGCGTAGGTCACGGGGTTGAGCAAATATAGGTAGGTTGCGAACCCGGCTGCCATGCCGAGGATCGCCGCCGGATTGAACCCGTACCAGTAGGCATAGGGTGTTCCTTCCCCCCGCTGATAGACGCCGCGGATGTTAATCCGCTGTCTGCGCAGCAAGAAGTAGTCGACGATCTGGATTGCGCAGAGCGGCGCAAAAAACACACCAATGAAGGCAAGGAACGTGCCGAAATTGTCGAAGAACAAGTCTGGAATGAACATTCCGATGGCAAATACCGGCACGAGCCCCAGCAGGATAATCACGGTCCAGGGGAGCTTGGACATGCCTGGCACCTGGCGCAGACCAATTCCGGTGGCGTAGACTCCCGCAATGGCCGTACCAAGGTTGGCCGCAATGACGAATATGAGGGCGATGACCCCATAGACCGAGCCGCCAAGCTTCACCATCCACTCCGAGGGATCGGAGACTTGGAGCGCGAGAATTGCCGCGAGGCCGACCAGCGACAGCAGCGGCACGGGGAGGCCCATACCAAGCATCGCCGGCAGCGTCGCCGTATGGGCGTTCGGCGACTCGCGGACCATCGCGCCGATATATGGCCACCAACTCAGCAGACTTACGATCCCGATCTCAATACCCGTCACGTAGTCCCACTGCAGGTTGCCCGAGGAAGAGGAAGGCTTCGCGGCAGCGATGGCGTCAGCTTGGTGCGTCAAAAGCAGCCACGTCATCCAGGCACCGATCCCGACGATGAAAAAGAAGAGAATCTTAGAAACCTGCTCGAGGCCTGTGGCCCCTCTGAGCAGCACCAGAAAGACGGCGATACAAGCAAGCGCGGTGGAAAGGCGAATGACGATACCGGCGCTATCGGCAGTGGTGACGCCCAGGGTCGCGAGAAGCTGGGCGACCGACTTACCGAAAAAGATCAAGAGTAGCGAGTTCCAGCCGATGATCGAGGCGTACTGCAGGAATACGGTGATGATCCAGCCGCGGTCCCCGAACTGCGGTGTCGCAGAAGCGATCGAATCGACGCCGTAGCGTGTTGCCGCCGGGACGACAGCAAGCGTCACCAACAGCATGCCGATCATAGAGCCCGCGGTCATGGCCGCGAAACCCATCCTCATATTGAGGTAGTAGCCGACATACTCGCCGATGATGTAGCACCAGGTGGCACATGCCGCGACCAGGAGCACGACGAAGAGTTGCCATTGAGTCCAATGCCGATCGTGTGTGGTGAGCGGCCAGCCCGATTGCTCAACGCTTTGAGTTTTTTCGCTCATGACTGCCACCCCCAATAAAGCAGGAGCGCGGGTCCCACCACGCCCAGTGCTACAAGCCAGAACCAATCGATAGGCGTAAAGCCCGCTCCTTGGTTTGCGTCGTTCTCAAGCTCGGCGATGCGCCGCTCGAGTTCAGGATCAAAACTTCGTGGTGCCATTGCTTCGTTCTCCCCGGGCTCGTGATGCTCAGTCGTGCTTGAAACTTTCGGCGTCGGAATAGGGAAACCACCAAAAGTCTTGGTTCGATGCCGTCGGATCGATCATGACCAACTTAGAGTTCTGGAACTGCGCTAGGCCCTCGGGCCCGAGCTGCCGCCCCGTGCCGGATAGCTTGCGTCCGCCGAACGGTAGAGCGTCGTTGTCGAGCAGCGGCGCATTGATCCAAAGGAGGCCAGACTCGATCTCCCGCACGGCGCGGAATGCCTCGTCCATGTCGAGGGAATAGAGATTGGCACCGAGACCGAAGCGCGACCGATTGGCGAGCATTATGGCCTCGTCAAAACTCGACACCTTGCAAATCGGCGCCACGGGCCCGAACGGTTCCTCATTGAGAATTTCCATGTTCGGCGTCACGCCGGTGAGCACGGTTGGTTCGACGAACCAGCCGCGATTGTATTCGGCAGGACGGCCGCCGCCGGTCGCGACCTTGGCGCCCTGATCGCGGGCGCGGGCAATCAGACCCTCGTATCTATCTCGCTGCCGTTCGGTGGCGAGCGGACCCATGTCGACCGCGCCGAGCCCGTTGCCGATGCGAAGCTTGCGCGCCTCGGCAACAAGACCGTCGACGAAATCGTCGTGGATCTTTTCGTGGACATAAAAGCGCTCAGCCGACGTGCACACCTGTCCGCAATTGAGATAGGCCGCGAATGCAGCACCGCGCACCGCCATATCGAGTGGAGCCGATGGCATGACGATAAAGGGGTCATTGCCCGATGCCTCGATTAGGCATGGCTTGAAAGTTTCGGCACATGTACGGGCCACCGCCTGCCCGACCGCGACCGATCCGGTGTAGGCGACGCCATGCGTGCCCGAGCTTGCGATCAGCCGCTGGCCGACGCGCGCGCCTCCGGTCACGACCTGGATGAGGCCCGGCGGAAGCGTGGAGAATACCTCCATGAATTTCAGTGTCGTGAGGCTCGTCTGCTCGTGGGGCTTGACGATCACCGCGTTGCCCGCGGCAAGGGCGGCGGCGGCCTCCCAGCACAACAGTACGAGTGGATAGTTGAATGGGAGAACGATGACAATGGTTCCGAGCGGCTCCTTGATACTGAAGTGGAGCTGGCCGGGAACCGTCGCGCCTGCGAGACGTCCGGTCTCGTGGCGGGCGAGCTCGGCGTAGTAGTCGATCGCCGTTGCGCACCATGAGACCTCGTCGACGGATTCCTTGTAAGGCTTGCCCTCCTCGCGTGTGAGGCATTCAGCAAAGGGCGCTTTGTCGCGCCGGAGCACTGCCGCGATGTCGTGGAGGATAACTGCACGGCTGCGGGGATCCATGCCCATCCAGACGCGCCGAGCGGCGTTGCCAAGATCGATCGCGTGATCCACCTCGGCATCGATCGCATCGGCGATGCCGCCAACGCGTTCTTCGGTTGCGGGATCGATCACGTCGAGGTGCTCGGTCGCGCGGCTGGACTCTAGACGACCGCCGACATAGATCTTCCCAGAGTAACGAGCGAAATCTTCCAACGCCGTCACGACCGTCCTCCCTTGTGCGGGACTGAGCGAAAACGCCGACGAATTAAGGTCATGACACCTCCAAAGGGTCTTGTGCTCAGGCTCGGACGCGCTCCGATTTGGGGTCGTACCAGGGTCCTAGCTGAACCTGCGCGGGATACCGCTCCCACGCGATCTCCACCTCGAACCTTTGCTTAGAGAGGAGCTCCGGGGTAACGCCATTCTCGTCCGCGACGTAACCGAGCCCTAGCGTGGCGCCGACGCGGTGCCCGTAGGCACCTGACGTGACGGAGCCCACGATCCGGTTGCCACACCAGATCGGTTCATCGTGATGCAAGAGCTTGTCGTCCGCATCCGGTACGGCAATCTGGACAAGCCGGCGCGTAGGAGGACCCAACTCGCGCTGGCGCAGCAGTGCATCACGACCGATGAAGCCATCCTTCTTGTCGAAGGCGACTGCGAAACCGAGCCCCGCCTCGAGCGGGGTGTCCTCCTCGCCGATGTCGTGACCCCAATGCCGGTAGCCTTTCTCCATGCGCATCGAATTGATGGCAAAGAAGCCGCCGTGGCGAAGCCCAAGATCAGCGCCGATCGTCAAAACGGTATCGAGCACATGCGCGGCGAACTCGGTTGGGATCGCGAGTTCCCAGCCCAGCTCGCCGACAAAAGTTACGCGGCTCGCGCGGACGCGCGCGTAACCGATCTCGACCTCACGACTCCATCCAAACGGAAACGCTGAAGTGGAGAAATCGTCGGCTGAAAGCCGCGACAGAAGTTCCCGCGACTTGGGTCCCATCACGGCAAGGGTCGCCAAGCCTGATGTGACGTCGCGTGCAAAGACATGGGTATCTTCAGGCAAGTGACGTTTGAGCCAAGCAAAGTCGCGTGTTTGCGAAGCGGCGATCGTCACGATCAGGAATGATTTTTCGCCGGTCCGCGTTACGGTGACGTCCGCCTCGATGCCGCCACGCTCGTTAAGCCATTGCGTGTAGACGAGGCGACCAACAGGAACGTCGATGTCGTTTGCGCAGATGCGGTTGAGCGCGGTGCACGCATCTCGCCCCTCGACGATGTATTTCGGAAAGCAGCTCTGGTCGAAGAGCGTGACGTTCTCGCTTGTATTGCGGCATTCGTCCCCGCAGGCTTCAAACCAGTTTTGGCGGCCGTAAGAGTAAATGAGTTCGGGGCGCTCGCCGGTTCGCGCAAAGAAGCCTGGCCGCTCGTAGCCGGCGGCCTCCGTCATGCACGCGCCGGCGGCGAGCAACTTCGCATGGAAGGGGCTGCGCCGCACATCGCGCGCCGTGGCGTACTGGCGATTGGGCCAGTGCATGTCGAAGAGAAGCCCGAGAGTCTCTTTTGTCCGGTCGAAGAGGTAGCGGCGGTTCGACTGGAATGGGACCATGCGGCGCACGTCTACATCCGCCAGCTCGACTGGCGGACGACCGTCGCGGATCCACAGCGAGAGCGCCTTGCCCACGCCTCCCGAGGAGAGAATACCGACTGAGTTGAACCCACAAGCGCAGAAGAGGTTTTCCGCCTCCGCCGTCTCGCCGAGCAGATATCGGTCGTCGGGCGTGAAGCTCTCAGGCCCGTTGAAGAAGAGCTGAATGCCGGCGCTCGCCAAGGCCGGCACACGATGCACCGCGCGCTCGAGAATCGGTTCGAAGTGATCGAAATCCTCGGGAAGGCTATCGAAGCAGAAATCCTCCGGGATCCCCCCCGCTCCCCACGGTTTGGCGTCCTTCTCGAAGCAACCGACGAGCAGCTTGCCGGCGTCCTCCTTGTAGTAGGTCCGTTCGTCGCTGACGAAGAGCACCGGCAGATTCTTCGGTAGTGCAGGGATAGACTCGGTGACGACGTAGAAATGTTCGGCCGCGTGCAGCGGAAGCGACACGCCCACCCCCGCCGCGAGCTCGCGCGACCACATCCCGGCGCAGATGACGACCTTCTCGGCTCGCACCTCGCCCTTGTCGGTCAGCACACCGACGGCCCGGCCATGCTCGACCAGGATGCGTTCGACCTTCATATCTTCCGCGATGTGCGCACCGCCGGCCCGCGCGCCTTTGGCAAGCGCCATGGTCACATCGGTGGGATTGACTTGCCCATCGTCTGGCAGCCAGAGGCCCCCGACGATGTCTTTCGTATCAATCAGCGGCCAGCGCTCCTTGATCTCGCCAGGCGAGACGACTTCGACCGCCAGGCCGAAATTGCGGCCCATCGAGGCGCCGCGCTTGAGCTCCTCGAACCGCGCCTCGGTGTTCGCGGCCCTCAGAGAGCCGTTCTGCTTAAAGCCCGTTGCCTGCCCGGTCTCTGCCTCGAGCCGGCTGAAGAGCTCGCTCGTATATTTGGCGAGCTCGGTCATATTGCGGGTCGCGCGGAGCTGGGTGACGAGGCCGGCCGCGTGCCACGTCGTGCCGCAGCAGAGCTGCCGGCGTTCGCACAGCAGGACATCGGCGATGCCGAGCTTCGTCAGGTGATAGGCGACCGAGCAACCGGCAACACCGCCCCCGACGATGAGGACCTCTACCTTGCTCGGAAGATCTCGCGCCACAGCGTCTCCGACCTAATAGCTCGGCGGCGTAATCGCCCAGATCACGACCGCCTTCGTTCTGCCGGGATTGCGATAGCGATGCGGCAGATGGCTTTCGAAGGCGAAACTGTCACCTTCCTCGAGCACGAAGTGTTTGTCTGCGACCCACACCTCGAGCCGTCCCGAGATGACTATGCCGGCCTCCTCGCCGCGATGGGCATACGCTACGTCGCCGCTCGTCGCGCCGGGAGGAAACGTACAGCGGAGCAGCTCGAGTTGCCGGTCGAGATTGGGAGAAAGAAGCTCGTCGATAATGCCCGAGCCGAACTTGAGCTGCCGCCTATGCCCCGCGCGGACGACGATGTCGCGTTCGATCGCCGACGCTTCGTCGCTCGGCTTGAAGAACCAGCTAATCGTCACGCCGAGCGCCCGGCTAATAGCGTAGAGGGCATCGATCGTCGGGCTGGATATGCCGCGCTCGATCTGGCTCAGATAGCCGATCGAGAGCCTGGTTGCGGCGCTGAGGTCTTGCAGCGTGATGTCGCGCGCGTTCCGCAGAGAGCGTATCTCGCTGCCCACGAAGACGGCGTCATCGTCAGGTTTACCCGACTCGACAGGTGCTGCCTCGAGATTCGCGGGCCGCAACATTCGGGGAAGAGACATCGCCCTTGCGCCTCGGTTTCGACCCAATGGTAGCTTGTGTCGTGAAAATTACAACGGGGAATTTCATGAAAATCCTGGCGCATTATTTCAGGCCGGTGTCCCCGTGTCTGGGGGGCCGGCGCCTTCAACGTGGCATCTTATACCTTGTTGGACCTTGACGTAGTCTCAGGCATTGGCTCAGTGGGTTCCCCATGCGCGCAAGACGAGCGAAATCCGATCGGCAGTCGGAGATTCTGGCAGAGCTCAGCCGAGCGCCCAGCTTGCGCGTCGCCGAGCTTGCGGCGCATCTCGAGGTTTCCACAGAGACCATACGCCGCGATCTCGACGAACTCACCGAGCAGGGGCTTCTCAATCGCACCTATGGCGGCGCGGTGCGGCCGCTCAGCAGCGAGCCCTCGGTGTCGGAGCGTCACAGCCTCTTCATTGCCGAGCGCGAACGCATCGCCCGCGCCGCAGTGTCGCTGATCAGGACGGGGCGCGTCTTCATTATGGGCTCCGGCGCCACGACCGTTCACGTGGCGCGTCGGATGTCGCTCGATCTCACCAGCATCACCGTCATCACTCATTCCTTCGGCGTCGCCACGGTGCTGTCGCTCAACCCGACTATCAAAGTGATCATGCTCCCGGGCGATTATCTTGCGTCAGAGGGCGCGACGGTCGGGGTGCAGACCGTGTCTTTCCTCCACAGCTTCTATGCCGACTTCACCCTGCTCGGCGCCAGCGGATTGACCGTCGAGGGACCGACCGACGCCCTGATCGAATGCGGCACAGTCTATGGTGCGATGGGTAGGCGTGCGGCCAAGACCTTAGTGGTCGCGGACCACTCCAAATTCGATCGCACCTTTCCGTCCCGCTACCTTCCCTGGCGTGACGTGGATCATCTCGTCACCGATGCCGAGCCGGAGGGAAGCCTAATGAGCAGTCTCAGGCTCAACGAGGTTGCGGTTGCGGTCGGCTAAGGCAAGTAGCCGATCAGCTCCTCGGTGCTCATGACGCTGGCATAGATCATGTTCATGATCTCGATCTCGCGATCGTGCAGCTCTTGCGTTCCCGCCGCGCAGGCGTCCTCGACCACGATCACGTCGAAGCTCTCGTCCGCCAGGCTGCGCACGGTCGAAGACACGCATTGATCGGTGAAGATTCCGGCGCAAACGACGTGGGTAATGCCGAGATTGGTGAGGATCAGGCGGAGATTGGTGCCGGTCAGCGCGCTATCGGTGGTTTTCGTTACCACGATTTCCTCGCCCATGGGCGGGATCGCGTTTGGGATCTGGGATGCGTGCTCGTCCTTGGGCAGCAGCAAATCGTTCCAGCCTGGCTTTCGCTGGCTGAGGGAACGATCGCGCCCGTCCTTGCGGAGACAGGCGATGCGCGCGAACAGCACGTCGAGCCCGCCGTCGCGAAAGCGGGCGATCAGCCGCTGCAAATTGGGCATGACGATCGCCTGCATCCGTTCGTGGAACGGCGTCCAGGCGTGATAGCGCTTGAGAGCGTCGCCCTGAAGCGTGGCGGGATCGGGGCGGTCGAGATAGGTGTTCTGCACGTCGATCACCAAGAGCGCCACCTTGCCCTTCTTCAAGATGGGATCGGCGGGCTCCGGCGCGCCATCGTAATAGAAGGAGCGATAGGACGTTTTCCAGGTCACGCGCGTCTCGCTAGCAGCACGAAGGGTAGCTAATAGACCATGTCGATGAAACGCGAGAACTCAGGGCGCAGCTCGACTACCACCTCGCTCGCGCCGGCGAGCGCCCGATAGCGCCGATGACGAAGGCGGTCTTCCCTTGTAGTGACTTCAACATTTTTCATCTCGCGTTGAACAGGCTCGAGTGCTTGGCGCCAAACATTCTTGGCTCTGTGGCCACAAAATCGGCACCCCCCGTTCGGAACTGCCTATGCTCAAAGCACCGTCAAAAGCTTGACTTCGATACTCTGAGGACTCCGTCCTGGCATAATCTAAGCATGAGGCTCGGGGACCGAGAAAGATTGGCGGAGTTCACACAGCAACAACGCACAGTAGAAAAATGTTGTAAACCCAACATTTGCGGTTCAGACTTCCAACACTACTCGGACGCATTTTCGCGTTCAGCGATCGGGCGATCGGAGAGCGCTGCCACTTCGGATCGACCCAAACGGGGGGTAAGTCAACATGACAGAACGTTCAGCCGCTGCGCTTGAGGCGCAGGAGAGTTTCGAAGTCCACAAAGAGAAGAACATCGACCTGCTCCACGGCAAAGCTGTCGGGCTCTTGGGCGTTCTGTTCCTGACAGTGACCGGCGCGGCGCCGATGTCGGCGATGCTCGGCAACGTTCCGTTCGGCTCGGGCTTCGGCAATGGGATCTATATCCCCGCCGCCTTCCTGCTCGCCACCATCGTGCTCACCATCTTCTCCGTGGGCTATGCCGCGATGGCACAAAAGGTGTCGAGCGTCGGCGGCTTCTACTCTTACATCAGCCTCGGGCTCGGACGCGACATGGGAATGGCGGCGGGCATGGCGTCATTCATCTCCTATAGCGTCTTCGAGGCGTCGCTCTGCGGTCTCTTCGCCTACTTTGGCAACGCATGGATCCAGAGCCATTTCGGCTACAATATTCCCTGGATCTGGTTTGCGATTTTCATGATCGCGCTGATCTCGATCCTCGCCTATCGGGACATCCAGCTTTCGGCCAAAATCCTCGGTGTTGCGCTGATTCTCGAAGTGATCATGCTGTTGATCTTCGATGCGGGCGCGATCGCGTCGAGCACGTCGAAGTTCAACGTCGAGGCTCTCAACGTCCTCCACGTCAACACGCCGGTTGCGGCGCAGAAGGTGGGAGATGTGAATATCGCTGCGGGCGCGGCGGCGGTCGGCATCTTCATGGCCTTCTGGTCTTGGGTTGGCTTCGAGATGGCCCCCAACTACGCCGAGGAATCGCGCGACCCCAAGCACATCATTCCGCGCTCGCTTTATTACTCGGTTATCGGGCTCGGGCTGTTCTACATCTTCACCAGCTGGTGCGCGATCTCGTCCTATCCGACCGAAGGCGACATGCTCGCTAAGGCCGTGAATGACTCGGGCAATTTTTTTCTCTCGCCGATCGAGCAAAACGTCGGCAGATGGGCCGAGGAGTTGATGAGCCTTCTGATCCTGACAAGCTCTTTTGCCTGCGGCATGGCTTTTCACAACACAGCAGCGCGTTACGCCTACTCGCTCGGTCGGGAGGGTGTGTTCCTGCGCTTCCTGGGCAAGACGCACCCCACGTTCAAAAGCCCTTACACCGCTTCCGTGGCTCAGTCGGTGTTGGCGCTTATCTGGGTTGCACTCTTCGCCTACTTCCTCGGAACTAACGATCCCAACGCACAGGCCTACGTCGCCATCTACACGATGCTCGCCATTCTCGGCACCATGCTGCTGCTCATTCTGCAGGCTATCGTGTCGATCGCGATCATCGTCTACTTCCGCCAAAACCATCCGGGCGAAGTCGGAATCGTTGCCGGTCTAATTGCTCCGTTGATCGCGTTTGTCGCCCAGGTCTACCTCGTGTACCTCCTGATCGTTAATCTTGAGACATTCGGCGGCAGCGGCAGCTTCGGCAGCAACATCCCCTATATTGCGCTCGCCGTCGTCATCTGGGGCTTTGTCTGGGGCTTGGTGCTGAGGGTTGCAGCCCCCGCGGTTCACGCCAAGATCGGCCGCCTCGTGTTCAACGAGTAACGGCCGGAAATTATAATGTTCGCGGGCAGGATTTCCGCGGAAGAGGTAAATTCGGGCGGGGACCGCGCGAGCGGCACCCGCCCTTTGCTTCGAATAGTGCTTATCGACGCGACTTGTGGAGAAACGTCATGTTGACATCGCTATCAGGCAAGACCGTCATCGTTACCGGCGCGAGCAAGGGGATCGGACGCGGCATCGCCAAGCGCTTCGGCCTCGCCGGTCTCAACGTCTTGGTCGTCTCCCGGCATCTCGATGAAGCCAAGAAGGTTGCCGGTGAGATCGGGGCCAATGCCTCGGCCTTCGCCGCCGACGTCAGCGAGGGGGAGCCTTGCCAAGCGATGGCCGCGGCGGCGCTGGAGCGCTATGGCAGCATCGACATTCTCTGCGCCAATGCCGGCATCTTTCCCGCTGCCAAGCTCGGCGAGATGACCGCCGCCGACTTCGATCAGGTGATTGGCACCAATCTCAAGGGCACGTTCCTCTCGGTCTCCGCCGTTCTGCCGGCGATGAAGGCGAAGAAGAAGGGTCGCATCGTCATCACCTCCTCGATCACCGGCCCGATCACGGGCTATCCCGGCTGGTCGCATTACGGTGCGAGCAAAGCGGGCCAGCTCGGCTTCATGCGCACCGCGGCGATCGAGCTCGCGCCCTTTAACATCACCGTCAACGCGGTGATGCCGGGCAACATCTTCACCGAAGGCCTCGAGGACTTGGGACAGGATTACCTCACCACCATGGCGGCTTGCATCCCGATGAAGCGTCTCGGCACGGTGGAGGATATTGCCAATGCCGTCCTCTATTTCGCATCTAACGAGGCAGGATACGTGACGGGGCAAACCCTCGTCGTCGACGGTGGCCAAGTGCTGCCGGAATCGCCGGCGGCGTTGGAGCAGATCGGCTAAGCCACAACACCGCCGATTGCTCAGCGCTCGCTCAACACCGCGTCGATCGTCTCCAGGAAGAAATCGGCGTTGTCGCGACTGAAGCAGAGCGGCGGTCGCACCTTCAGCACGTTGCCGTAGGCCCCTGCCGCGCCGATCAACACCCCGCGCTCTTTGAGAGCGTTGATCACGTAACTTGCGGTCGCGGGATCGGGCTCGGTCGTGCTCGGCAGGCTGAACTCAATGCCGATGAAGAGACCTGCACTCCGAACATCACCAATGCCTGCATGCCTAGTGGCCAACTCCTGAAGTCCGGCGAGGAAATAGCCGCCGACGTCCTTCGCGTTTTCGATCAGGCTCTCGTCCTCGATGACATCGAGGACCGCGAGCCCCGCTGCCGCAGCAACGGGGTTGCCGCCGAACGTGTTGAAATAGCCGATCGTTTCGCACAACGACTCCAGGATCTCCGGCCGCGTGACCACTCCGCCCACCGGAAAGCCGTTTCCCATCGGCTTGCCCATGGTGATGATGTCGGGCTCGACGCCATGGCGCGCGAAGCCCCACATGCCGGCGCCGGTCCTGCCGAAGCCTGGCTGCACCTCGTCGGAAATGAAGAGCCCGCCGGCTGCGTGCACAACTTCGACTGCCCGCTTCAGGAAGCCGGCAGGATCGGCATAGATACCGTCGCTCGAGAAGATGGAATCAACCAAAAGTCCGCCGAATTTGATGCCCTTCTGCTCGAGATCGGCGATGGCCTTCGCCACGTCCTCGGCGAAACGCGCGCCGAGATCGTTGGTTGGATGGCGGTAGACATCCGGCGCCGGGACGGTGCGAACATGCGGCGGCACGCTGCGTGTCTTGAAAGAGGAGGGCGACACTTCCGTCACGGCTTCAGTGTTGCCGTGATAAGCGGTCTCGGTGACGATGAAGCCCGCCCCGCCGGTGAAGCTCTTGGTCAGCCTAAGCGCAAAGTCGTTACTCTCGCTTCCCGTGCAGGTGAACACGATATTGGAGAGCCGGGCAGGGAAAGTCGCAAGCAGCCGCTCAGCGTAGTCGTGGATGTTGTCGTAGAGATAGCGCGTGTTGGTGTTGAGCGTCCCGGCCTGCTTGGCGATCGCTTCCACCACACGCGGATGGCAATGCCCGACCGAAGCGACATTGTTGTAGACGTCGAGATAGCGGCGGCCATCTGCATCAAACATCCAAACGCCCTCGGCGCGGACCATCCGGATCGGCCGCTGGTAGACGAGAACCGAGGATGCGCCGAAAGTCGCTTGCCGCCGCGCGATCAAAGATTCGAGCTCGGCGCCTAAGCCCTCGGCATGGCGCGCGTCGAAGCGGTTGAGCGCCAGGATCTGCTTGGTATTGGCCATCGTCTTAAGTCAGCCGTTGTTGCTCAAGAAGGTCTCGGCGAGATCGACGGTGCCGTGCGTATAGGGCTCGCCCATCGCTTGCGCCGTCGGCGTCTCAGCATGCGATGCGACCCATGCCGTCAGCTGCATGCGGCGCAGCATCACGAACATCGGCAGCGCCGCCTCGTCCTCCTTCACAAGCGGCGAGACCTTGCGATAACCGTCAACCCACGCCGTCATCAGGTCGCCGAGATAAGGCTCCGTCTCGAGGAAGCTGACCGCCCCGGCGAAGTCATAAGCGAACCAGCTGAGCCCGCAATCGTCGAAGTCGATGACCCCGAGGCGATTGCCGTCAACGAGGAGGTTGGCGGGACGCATATCGCAGTGGATGAGGCCGAAGCGGTCGGGACCGGCGCCATAGGCGCGCGTTCGCTCTTCGAGCCGCTTCGCCGTCCTCTCCAGGATGGTGCGTCCGTCTTCCGTCAGGGCGAGGCCTTGGCGCCAATCGCCCCAATAATTGTTCTTCCCGATGATGGTGTCGAAATTCCACATCTTGCGGACGAAGCTCGGAGGCCGATGCCAATTGCGGCTGTGCAGATGCAGCCGCGCATTGATCTCGCCGAGCCGGCCATACCATTTCACCAGATCGTCGCTCGGATCCGGTTCCTTTCCCGACATATGCTCGAACGCGACCACATAGCGGCGCGTGTCGCCGTCGGGAAAAGAGCTGAGGAGAGTTCCGTCTATCTCAGGGACCGGCCGTGGTGTCTCGACCACGCCGCTTTCCCTAAGCGCAGTAATCCAGGCGAGCTCGGAGAGGATTTCGGACTCAGTGTGGTAGTTCGGACGGTGGACACGCAGCACCAACCGGCGATCATTCTCCTCGTCCTCGACAACATACGTCGCGTTCTCGGAAACCGTCAGCAGCGAGACTGGCGCCGCTTCCGGCAACCCCCATTTCGGCAGGGTGGCCCGCAAGCCCGTCTCAAGCCGTTGGAGAAAAGCATCCTGGTAAAGCATGACATTGGCCCGGCCCTGGGCAGCCGGTATTGGGAGATGCCACAATGCGATGTTGGAATCCCAACATAGAGACTAGGCGCTAATTTGTCCAAGGCCAAGCGCCACGAACGAGGTCCGCGCGGCCGCGTCGTCTAAAGAGAGTCGACCGATAGCAGCGACCGATCTGCGGGTGGAGGGCGATACCCGGTTCGGAAATCTCTCACCGCCGCCGACTGTCCTTACCCTCGGTCCGAGCCCGCGTATTTTGCCCCCTGGCCGAAAGAGGACAGAGGAACATAAGACTCGGGCAGCTTGATTTCCCCCCTGGCGAGCCGCGCCTTCAGATAATTGAAGCTCTGAGCGGTCTGCGCAAACAGGTGCTCGCCCGCAGTCAGCCCATCCTTTGCCGGCCGCTCATCGGTAACGAAGCGGTCAAGCGGCTTGACCTTGGTGTCGTAATCCACGGCGAAAAACAGGGGAAAGGAATAGCGCTCCTCTTTGACCGGGCGAACGCGGTGGGAGGTCGCGACGAACTCGCCGTTGGTCCAAATCTCCATCATGTCGCCGATATTGACCACGAGAGCGCCGGGGAGGGGTGGCGCATCGATCCATTGTCCGGCACTGTTCAGCACCTCCAGCCCAGGCGCGGTGGAGGAGAGCAGCGTGAGGCACTCGTAATCGGTGTGCGAGCCGATGCCGAACGCTTCGCCCGCATTGGGGTTGTAAGGATAATGAATGAGCCTGAGCTGGCTCGGCGGTTTCGTGAGGTAACGATTGAAAAAGTCGGGAGATTCCCCGAGCGCCCGCGCAAAGCCTCCCATCAGCACGCGGCCGAGCGAGAAGATCGCATCGTAATACGTCATCACCGGCGTGCGAAAGTTCGCCATGTCCGGCCAATTGTTTGGACCAAGCAGCGGATTGCCGGCGACATAGTCAGGGTCGTCTGACGGGAGGTCGATCGAGAGGTCGTAGGCCTCCTTGCGGTCCTTCGAGCCCGCCGCGAACACCTCTTCGCCCTCCGGGACATAGCCGCGGTGATTGCGCGACAGGCCGATATAGACCTTCATCTTCTCTTCCGGCGGCAGAGCGAAGAATTGCGTCGCCGCGTCCACGACACCCGCGAACACGGATTGCGGAATTCCGTGTCCGGCGACGTAGCAGAAGCCGACCTCTCGCGCCGCACGTCCGAGGTGACCGGCTGCTTCCTGCGCGGCCTCCTGATTTGTGGTTAGAAGCCCGGAAATGTCGACAACCGGTAATTTGCTGAAGGTGGTTCTGTTCATGGCGCAGCTCCAAATTTCGCAAGGTGGTCGGATTCGCTTTGGCCAGGACTGGCGCTGTCCGCGGCGGAGTCTGGAACAAGCCACTGACGCAAGGGCTTCGCGCTCGTGCCCTCATATGAGGAGATCTGCCAGCTTCGGCGGATGGAAGAGCCTTCCGCCGTCATGTCGTCGACGAGCAGGCTGCCCGTGCCCGTCGCGATGCCCGGTCTAAGGTCATGACCTTCGCGGAAGGGAAGGCTCGATCGCTCGATGCGCCATCGCCGGTCCTGCACGCGGCCAAATGAGATCTCGCAATCGAAGACATCCTGTTGCTGTTTGAGCGACCCCGCCGCTTTGAGACAGGCAGTCAGGTCGGTGCCCGGCGGCAGCTCTGCGTTGCGGCTTCTCGCGTACATGAACGCATCGCCAGCCAGGACCACGCATCCCGACCGCGGCGGCGCATCGGCCTTCAGTGAGACCGCCATGCACTCATCTATATGCGGCTTACGCACCCAATGCTCGATATAGGGGGCTTCGACGCCTCGCTCGACCAGCACATCGTCCTCGAAGGCGAGGTGACCTCTGTCCTTTCGTCCGGTGTCGGGCTGATAGTCGAACGCGCGGCGCCAATGTCCGATCGAGTTCTTGCACGTCGAGCTTGCCGAAGAAGCCCTCTTGGCGGGCGAGAAAGCCGAGCGTCTTCCGATCGAGCTCGCGGAGACAGGTGGCTTTGCACCGAGGGCGTCGCTCGGGAATGCGAAGGTCGATGTAGAGCTCGGGGCCTTGCAGCCAATAGACCTCCGTCGTCGTGTCCGCCTCACCCGCGGGCCAAGCGATCAGGCGGCGGCGCCATAGCCCGCGAATGTCACTCAGGCTGACCATTGTCGACATCGAAGTCCCGTTTGAGCAGGAATTGGTTCTTGTACATTTCGAGGCCGGTCATCACCTCGATCAGCGCGATGTCCTCCTGCCCGTAGCAATGATCTTGCAGGAATTTGAGGAAGGCCTGCCGCGTCTCGAACACGACCTCGACCAGGAGATCGTAACGGCCGCTGACCCAAAGCACGTAGACGGCAGCCTGGTGACCGCTGAGGCGTCTCGCGACTTGCTCGGGCGTGGCATTGGCCGCGACCTTGATGCCGAGCATGGCGTCGGCGCGGTAATTGATGGCGATCGGGTCCGCCAAGGCGACGACGCGCAGATGGCCCGCTTCCTTCATGCGGTTGAAGCGATTGCGGATCGTGCCCTCCGAGACGTTCAGCGCGGCGGCGATCGTCTGAAACGGAAGGCGCCCGTCCTCTTGCAGCATGCGAATGATGGCGCGGTTCAGGCTGTCTTCGGGCGAGTTGAGGGATCCGGCCTTACGGCCCAGTGCCTCGGCGAGTGCGTCTTCGGCCATGAGTTTGCCGACGCTCGTCTCGGCCATCTTGGTGTCTTGCGCCACGGCAGGTGCTCCAGGGTACGCGGTTAGAAGAACCGCATATATTCCGCCTGCTCCCAATCGGTGATCGACACATGGAAGCGGTCCCACTCATCGCATTTGTAACGGCTATAGGAATTGTGCATCACCTTGCCGAACACATCCAAGGCGAGGGGACTCTTGTTGAAGATTTCCACCGCCTCGAGCAGATGACGCGGAAGGCGGCGGATGCCGCGCCTGGCGAGTTCCTCCGGCGAGATGGTGTAGAGATCGTGATCGAGCGGAGAGCCGGGATCCATCTTCGCGGTGACGCCGGCCATGGCCGCCGCCGTTGTCATGGCGAGACCGAGATAGGCGTTCATGCACATGTCGCTCGCGCGGTTCTCGATGCAGAACCGGTTCTGCGGCAGGCGGAACGTCGCAGAGCGATTGTTGGCCCCGAAGGTCAGGTGCGTGGGCGCCCAGGTATAGACTCCGCCTTCTAGACCCGGAACGCGCCCGATCAGTCCCTTATAGGAGTTCACCGTCGAGCAAGTGACGGAGACGATGGCATCGCCGTGCGCGAGAAGGCCGCCAAGGGCATGGAAGGCCGTCTCGCTCCATTGCCCGTTCTCCTCGAACAGATTTTCGCCGGTCGTTTCGTCCTGCAGGCTGAAATTGATATGCGCGCCGGAGCGCCAGTCGCCCGCAGTGGGCTTCGGCATGAAGGTCACGAACAGACCGTGCCGCTTCGCGATCTCCTTCAACAGGACACGCAAGAAGGTGAAGCGGTCGGCCATGCCGAGCACGTCGGAATAGCCGAAGTCGAGCTCGAACTGGGAGTAGGCGCCTTCCGTGACGACGTCCTTGATGCCCCATCCAAGTCCATCGAGGATGTCCATGATCTCGCCGAGGAAACTCATCGAATCGAGCACGGCCTCGCTGTCATAGCCCCAGGCTTGGCGCCGCGCCCTGAGAGCGCTTGGCTGACGAGGGTCGGTGTCGAAGGCCTTCACCGGGCGCCCGTTCGCGTCGAACCGCATGACGATGAATTCAGGCTCGATGCCGGCCATGGGACGCAAGCCCTTGTCCAAAGCGAGCTGAACCTGTCGCTTGAGCGCAAGGCGTGGACAGACACTGTAAGGCTTGCCCTGAAAGAACAGGTCGGCGAACACCCAAGCGATGGTCTTGTCCCAAGGGCAGACGATCAGACTGCTGAGATCTGCGACCGGAATCTGATCGGGATCGGCAGGGCCGAGCTCGGGAACCATCGAGACGGAATGCACGGCAAATTGCGGTCCCTTGCCGTTGCACAGCGCATCGAGCTCGCCGAGCGGCACTGGCTTCGTCTTCGGCTGGCCGAGCAGATCGATCCAACACGACAGCACATACTTGACGCCTGCCTCGGCGAGTTTTCGCTTGGTCTCCGAGATCTCCTCTGGACTGGCGAAGGCGTCCTCGATGGTGTCTGGCAGGACCTTAGGGGCACATGCTCGCTCACGCCCGTCCGTCCTTTCGTTGGCCATCGCCATCTCTTCAACCCCCTCAACCCTTCGAGACGTCCACCCGAACGAGGAGTCTGCCGTGATAATTAGAAATTTCGCAAATAGATGCGATCTACGCATTTTAAAGCAGAGTTCGTGCCATGAACGCAAATGGACGCGCTGACCTTGCATTTCACGGCAAAGCCTGGATGTTTCTCCTCGTAATCGCCGCGAGATTTCTGCGCATTTCTGCGGCAGGGGGCCCAGTTTCTAGGCATCTCATGCTCACTCGCTGCGACAACGCTTTCTGCGTCGTCGACCGCTAACCCGCCTATTCCCTGCGCCCACCAGGATCAAACCTGCTCTAGCACGCCGTTTGCATATTACGAATTTCGAAAGGGGCGCCTGCGAAAGGATCGGGGACCGCCGTGAGCATCGCGGTTCAGGAGCAGTTGGCTGCCGAGGCTCTGCCTGAAGCCACAAGCTTGCAGGCGAGACGGCGCTATTGTGAAATCCAAACCCCGATCCCGAGGACCGCGACGGTCCTGCTCGGAAGCGCGTCTGTCGCGATTTTCTTTGGCGCCTGGCAGCTCGCCGATGCCCTGCATCTCATCAACGAAGTGCTGCTGCCGCCTCCGACCAAAGTTCTGAGCAGCCTGATCGATCTCTTCGCCTCGACCGACTACCTCCACGATATCGGCACCAGCCTCTATCGCATCAGCGCAAGCTTCGCCGCGGCCTCTCTCGTGGCCCTGCCTCTTGGCATCTTGATGGGAAGCTTCGCCATCGTGGCGGCGGCCCTGAACCCACTCGTGTCTGCAGCTCGCTATCTGCCTGCGCCATCCTTCATCCCTGTCCTCCTCATGCTGCTTGGCGCGACCGACGCCGAGAAATTGGCGCTCCTGTTCATTGGCGTCGTGTGGTTCCTCATCACTATGATCATGGACGTCACGCAGTCCGTGCCCCGCGAATTGATCGATACCGCGCGCACTCTCGGCGCCGGCCGCCGCCAGATCTTGTCGACCGTCATCATCCCGGCGAGCCTCCCCGGGATCGTTACGGCAATGCGGCAGATGCTTGCCGTCAGCTGGACTTATCTCGTGATCGCCGAGATCGTGGCCGCCGACGGCGGCATCGGCGCCATGATGATGCGCGCCCAGCGCTATGTGCACATCGATCTGGTGATGGCCGGCATCGTCACCATCGGCGTCTTGGGGGTGGTCAGCGACATGCTCGTGCGCGCGGCGCACCGCTTGGCATTTTCCTATCTCTATCTCGGCGAGAGGGAACGATAGAGGTCTTACTCAAAAACAGAAAGGGCAATCATGGTTGGTAGCGCACGCCTGTTTCAATGTCTGGTGATGGCCCTCGGATTGTGGGCGGGAGCGGCCGAAACGTCCCGAGCGGCCGAGCCGCTTCATATCTCCGGCCTGACCTGGCCCGGCTACGGCTTCTGGTTCATCGCCAAGGAAAAGGGCTTGGCGCCCGATCTCGACATCAGCTATCAGCGCATCGAGGATCCCAACCAGAGCTTCAACCTTCTGACCGCGGGCCAGGTCGACGTGGTGTCCTCCACGATCGAATTCACGCCTATCGGCGTCGAGAATGGGATGCCGCTGAAGCTCGTTGCCTTCGGCAATCTCTCCTACGGCACCGACAAGATCATCGCGGCGCCCAAGATCGACGCCGCCGCAGACCTCAAAGGCAAGGATGTCGCCGTTCTCGAAGGCGGGCTGGCGCAAATCTATATGGCCATGTGGCTCGAGAAGAACGGCGCCGACTTTCAGTCGGTGATTTACAAGAACCTGATCGCCGACGATGCCCTGGGTGCCATGGTGGGGGGCACCGTGTCGGCCGGGGAATTTTGGGAGCCTTACGGCACGACGCTGCTCTCATCGCTGCCGGGCTCGAAGGTTCTGGCCGATTCAAAGGATCCCTATTGGACCAAGCAGGCGCTGATCGCCGACGCCGTGTTCATGAATTCCGACTTCATCGCCAAGCGGCACGACGTGGCGCTCAAGACCTTGAAGGCGCTCTACGATTCGATCGCCTGGTGGAAGAAGAACCCTGCCGAAGGAAATGCCATCATCGCCAAGGGCATGGACATGAAGCTGCCCGATGTCGAGCTCGTGCTCGGCAAAGACGGGACGGGGTTGGACGGCGGCCTCTACGTCTATGACTTCATGGAGACGGCGCGCTTCTGCGGCGTAGCGCCCGGCGAGCCGCCCTTCCAGCAGACCAATGGCCAGATGAAAGATCACTTCGCCCTGCTGAATATGTGGTGGAAGCGCTTTGGACTGATCAAGAGCGAGGTTCCCTACGACAAGGGCGTCGACTGCGGGTTGCTCGGGGAGCTCTACCAGAGTGGATATCGCGGCTGATCTCGACCGGCCGAGGCTCGACCGCGAGCCGCCGATTGCGGCCATTGAGCCTCCGGCTCCAAAGCGGAGCGGCAGGGCAGCCCCGCGGGCGAAGCTCGTCGTGCGGAACGTGTCCAAGATCTACACGCTGAAGCGCAACGATGAATTGCTTGCCCTCGACGAGGTGAGCTTCAGCGTTCGTAAGAATGAGGTCGTCAGCCTGCTTGGTCCCTCGGGCTGCGGGAAGTCGACGCTACTCCGGATCGTGGCGGGGCTCGATCAGGCGAGTGAAGGAGAGGTGCTGCTTGACGGCAATCCGATCCTTCGGCCGACGCGAAGTTGCGGCATGGTGTTCCAGACCTATACCTCGTTTCCTTGGCTCACCGTGCGCAAGAACGTGGAGTATGGCCTCAAGATAAATGGCGTGCCCAGGAAGGAGCGTCGCGAGAGAGCAGAGGAGTTCATCGAGCGCGTGCAGCTCACACGGGTGAAAGATGCCTATCCGACGCAACTCTCGGGCGGTATGAAGCAGCGCGTTGCCATCGCCCGCATGCTCGCCAATGAGCCCGAGATCGCGCTCATGGACGAGCCGTTCGGCGCTCTCGACGCCGAAACGCGCCGGAGCATGCAGGAGCTGCTGAATGAGGTCATTGCCAAGACCGAGATGACTGTCGTGCTCGTCACGCACGACATCATCGAGGCGCTCTTTCTGTCGGATAGAATCGTCTTCATGTCGCGCAACCCAGGTCGCGTGCGCGAGATCATCCCGCTCGATTTCAAGGAAGGCCGCAAAATCTCGACGCACGAGCAACTGTTCGCTCAGCCCGAATATATGGCCTACGAGAGCCACATCTTCGCTCTGATGCGCGAGGTCACCGCCTGAGCGGTCAAAAGCCGTAACCCTCCACCAAGGGACAAATGTTCCATGTAGCCGCCGAGTGGGCTAAATACCCACCAGTGCACGCCGTCTTGGCGCCTTGAGGAGGGCACGCGTGAGCCTTGATACGGCACGAGAGCGTTCAGCTTCGCGCGTCGCGGCGCTGGCGATCTGGTCCCGTCGCGCGGAGCCTGTGCCCCTGGCCGGCGGAATCACCAACCAGAACTTCACGGTTGAGGATCGCGGACGCCGCTACGTCGTTCGGGTGGGGGACGACATTCTCGTTCACGGGGTGGTGCGCGCGAACGAGCTGGCAGCGAGCCGTGCGGCCCATCTGGCGGGTCTGAGCCCCGGCGTGGTGCACGCAGAGCCAGGCATTCTCGTGCTCGATTTCATCGAGGGACGCACCTTCAAGCCTGAGGACGTCCGCAATCCGGCCAACCTCGAGCGGCTCGTCGATATGGTGCGGCGATGTCACCGGGACATTCCTCAACATTTGCGCGGACCCGCCGCGATGTTCTGGGTGTTCCATGTGGTGCGCGACTACGCGCACACGCTCAACGAAGGCAACAGCCGGCACGTCGCGATACTGCCCGATCTTCTTCTTCGCGCCGCGCGGCTTGAAGCGGCAGTCGGTCCGATCGACGTCGTATTCGGCCACAACGACCTGCTTGCGGCCAACTTTATCGATGACGGCCGCCGGCTGTGGCTGGTCGACTGGGAATATGCCGGGTTCAACTCGCCGCTGTTCGACCTCGGCGGCCTTGCCTCCAACAGCGAGTTATCTCCCGATCAGGCGGAGCAGGCCTTGAGCCTCTATTTCGGCAAGCCCGTTGACGATGAGTTGCGCCGCCGCGCCGCCGCCATGTCCGCCGCGTCGCTGCTCCGCGAGACGATGTGGAGCATGGTGTCCGAGATCCATTCGACCGTCGATTTCGACTACTCTGCGTACACGGTGGAAAACTTGCGACGCTTCGAGTCCGCCTATGCCGCTTATCTGACGATGGACCGCGCATGAGCGAGCTGCCGTCCTCGGCGAAGATCGTCATCATCGGCGGCGGCATCGTCGGCTGTTCGGTCGCCTATCACCTGGGCAAGATGGGTCTCACCGACGTCCTCCTGCTCGAGCAGGGGAAGCTGACCTGCGGCTCGACCTGGCACGCGGCAGGCCTGGTCGGACAGCTGCGCACGAGCGCCAACATCACCCAGCTCCTCGGCTACTCCGTCGAACTCTGTGACCGGCTCGAGAAGGAGACCGGCCTCGCCACCGGGTGGAAGCGCAACGGAGGTTTGCGGCTTGCCTGCAACCCCGAGCGCTGGACCGAGGTCAAGCGGCAGGCGACCACCGCCACGTCCTTCGGGCTCGAGATGCATCTCCTCGATCCCAAGGAGGCGCAAGCGCTGTGGCCACTCATGCAGGTCGACGATGTGGTCGGCGCAGCCTTCCTGCCGACCGACGGCCAGGCATCCCCGTCAGACATCGCCATGTCGCTGGCAAAGGGCGCGCGCCAAGGAGGCGTCACCATAGCCGAAGGGGTGAAGGTCACCGCGATCGAGGTCGAGGGTGGCTCTGTCCACGCGGTGGTAACCGACAAGGGCCGCATCACCTGCGAAAAGGTGGTGATCTGTGCCGGACAATGGTCGCGCGAGATCGGCCGCATGGCCGGCGTCAATATTCCCCTCGTCTCGGTGCAGCATCAATATCTCATCACCGACAGAATCGAGGGCGTGACGTCAAACTTGCCGACGCTGCGCGATCCCGACCGTCTCACCTATTGGAAGGAGGAGGTCGGGGGACTGGTGATGGGCGGCTACGAGCCCAATCCCAAGCCGTGGGCTGAGGACGGTATTCCCGATCGCTTCGAGTTCCAACTTCTCGAAGACGATCTCGAGCACTTCGAGCCGTTACTCGAGCTTGCCATCGGCCGCATTCCCGCCATGCAATCGGCGGGCATTAAGGAGTTCATCAACGGCCCCGAGAGCTTCACGCCGGATGGGAACTTCATCCTTGGGGAAGCTCCGGAAGTGCGCGGCGTCTTTGTCGGGGCCGGCTTCAACGCGTTCGGCATTGCCTCGGGCGGCGGCGCTGGCATGGCGCTCGCCGAGTGGGTCGCCAAGAGCGCGCCACCCTTCGATCTCTGGCCGGTCGACATCCGCCGCTTCGGCAAGAACCATCTCGACACGAACTGGGTGCGCACGCGAACGCTCGAGGCGTATGCCAAGCACTACACGATGGCCTGGCCGTTCGAAGAGTATCGCTCAGGGCGACCTCTCCGCCGTTCGCCGCTTTACGACAGGCTGAAAGCGCAAGGCGCCTGCTTTGGCGAGAAGCTCGGCTGGGAGCGGCCGAACTGGTTTGCCGATCTCGCGCGCGGGGAGAAAGCAGCGGATATCTATAGCTATGAGCGCCAGAACTGGTTCGATGCTGTCGGCCGTGAGCATGCGGCAGCCCGCGAGCGTGTCGCCGTGTTCGACCAGACGTCGTTCGCCAAATTCCTTCTCGTTGGCCGCGATGCCGAGAAGGCGCTGTCCTGGATCTGTGCGAACGACGTGGCCAAACCCCCGGGACACCTCGTTTACACGCAGATGCTGAACGCGCGCGGCGGCATCGAATGCGACCTGACGGTCGCTAAACTGTCGCCGACCGAATATTACATCGTGACCGGCACGGGTTTCGCCACTCATGATTACGACTGGATCTCGCGCTCGATCCCCGATGGACTCGATGCACGCCTGATCGATGTCACTTCTTCATATGCCGTGCTGTCGCTCATGGGTCCGCGGTCGCGCGACGTCATTCAAAGTCTCAGCGGTGACGATTTCTCGAATGCCGGCTTCCCGTTCGGCAGGGTGAGGCGCGTAACCGCCGCAGGCGCGCCTGTTCTTGCCCTCCGGGTCACCTATGTCGGAGAACTCGGTTGGGAACTCCACGTCCCGGTCGAGTTTGCGTTGAGCGTTTATGAAGCGCTGATGGCTGCCGGGGAGCCCCACGGCATCGCCAATGCCGGCTATCGCGCCATCGAGTCGCTGCGCTTGGAGAAAGGCTATCGAGCCTGGGGCGCAGACATCGGACCCGACCACTCGCCGTTGGTCGCCGGCCTCGGCTGGGCCGTGAAGCTGAAATCGAACACGCCGTTTCAGGGACGCGCGGCGCTCGAGGCCCAGCTTGCCCGACGGCTGCCGCGCCTGCTTGCCGGGTTTACGACCGATCCTTCGATTGTGCTCTTGGGCCGCGAGACCATCTATCGCGACGGCAAGCGCGTGGGTTGGCTCGTAAGCGGCGGTTACGGCTACACCGTCGGACGCTCGATCGGCTACGGTTACGTCCGCGATCCTGACAACGGTGTCGATCGCGAGAGCGTTCTTTCCGGCGGCTACGAGCTTGAGGTCGCCACGATGCGCGTGCCGGCAGAGGTCTTCCTCGATCCCCTCTACGACCCGACGATGTCGCGCGTGAAGAGCTGACGCTGGGTCAGGAAGGCTGGGCCGGTCGGGCGAGGCCAATCTGGGCCCTCGAAAGACCTGTGACGCTTTGCCATCGCGGTCGCAGTAGGTGTAGAGTGAAGGGGCTTGCGGGTGAATTGAGCGCCCGGACGAACTCGGGCGACAGACGGCTATTATGTCTCTGTTTCGAAGGAACACGTCCTCCAAGGCTAACGGGAAGCTGACGCGTCTCTTCTTTGCCTCCGATTTTCACGGTTCGCAGCGCATCTTTCGCAAGTTCATCAATGCTGCAAAGCACTACGAGGCCGAGGTCCTCGTCATGGGCGGCGACGTGGTCGGCAAGCTCGCCATTCCCGTCATCCGCGAGGGCAACGACCGCTATCGCGCCCATCTCATGGGTAAGACCGAGCATCTGGAGGGGGCGAACGACCTTAAGGGCTTCGAGGACCGCCTCGGAACGCTCGGCTATTACAGCAAGATCATGGATGAGGACGAATATCAGGAGATTCGCTCCGACCCCGCCGCCGTCGATCGCCTATTCCACGAGCTCGCCAGCGAAAGGCTCGCCTCTTGGATCGACCTCGCCGAGACGCGGCTAGCGGGAAGCGGCGTCAAATGCTTCGTGATGGGAGGCAATGACGACGATCCCGAAGTACTCGAGCTCCTGAGGGATGCGAACACGCAATCGATCGTCTTCTGCGAAGGCAAAGAGGTTGAGATCGACGATCATCACACGATGATTAGCGTCGGGTTCAGCAATCGCACGCCATGGAAGACGCCGCGCGAGATCGACGACGATGACCTCGGGACGATGATCGAGGGCCTGGCCGACCAGGTTGCGGATGCGCCACACGCGATCTTCAACCTGCACGTCCCCCCGGTCGACTCCACGCTTGATACCTGTCCGATGTTGGACTGGAACACGGATCCGCCGACCCAGATCGTCAAAGGCGGTCAAGCCGTGATGCATGGCGCCGGCAGCAAGGCAGTGAGACGGGCAATCGAGACACATCAGCCGCTGCTCAGCCTGCACGGCCATATCCATGAATCGGGCGGCGTGGTGAAAATCGGCCGGACGACCTCAGTCAACCCAGGCAGTGAATATGGCGAGGGCGTGCTGCGCGGCTGTCTGCTCAGTTTGGCAAGAGACGAGGTGAAGCACTATCAGCTAACGGCCGGCTGATCATCGGGGGCCGAGCGAAGTCGGACTAATGGAGGGGTGCTATGGCAGTGGCTGCAGCAAAGCCGGAAGTGTTCACCCGCAAGTCGTCGGGTCTGGTGCGGGTGATGTCGCCCTATTCGGCGTTCATCTACAACATTCTGACCATGGGGCTGATCTTTCCCTGGACCTATCTCTGGGCGCCAGGCGCGCTGCCCGGGGGCCGGCTCGTCTGGGGAATTCTCCTCGCCATGATCTTCGAGATCCCCATCGCCATTACCTATGTCTGGCTTTCCACGGCACTGCCGCGTTCAGGCGGCGACTATGTGTTTCAGAGCCGGGTGTTTGGCGGCGCGATCGGCTTCCCGATCGTGATGTCCGGGTTCGTCATCTGGATCCTGCAATGGGTCGCCCTGTCCGGTTGGTTGCTCGCTTACCTCGGGTTTGCGCCGCTGTTCCTTGGACTTGGCGGAACCATGGGCAATCCGTCGCTGACCAGCATCGGCGTCTGGTTCACAACGCCCTGGGGCATCATCATCGTCAGCGTGCTGAATGCGCTGTTGGCGATGCTGCTGCTGGTGAGCGGCTTCAAGAACTACGTCAAATTCCAATATGTGATGTGGTACGCGACGCTGCTGTCGTTCGGCCTCATGCTCTACCTGTTTTTCACGGCCACGCCGGAGGTCTTTGCGCACAAGCTCGACGCTTTCGTCACCGCCTCTGGCGGAGCGCCAAACTTCTACGAGACGGCGATCTCTGCGGCGAAGGCGGCCAATATCGATCTCAATCCGCCATTCAGTTTGTTGGCGACGCTATTGATCGCACCGATCGCCTGGACCTCTCTGCAATGGGCGACCTATAGCGCCGAGCAAAACGGCGAAATCAAAGGTGCCCGCTCGTTCCAGAACCAGCTCATGATCATCCTGGGCTCGCTGATCGCGACCGGCTTGCTGCTGGCGATCTTGGCCGCGGCTTTCCAGCACGCCATCGGCACCGAGTTCCTCTACGTCGCCGGGGCGGGATATTGGTCGGCCTTGGACGCGGGCAAGTTCAACGGCGTCTATCTATGGCCGAACATCGTGGCCATGGCGCTCGCTGGCAACCCGATCATCGTGGTGCTCATCGCGCTGGGTTACATCCTCAACTCGTTCCAGATCGTCAACAACTGCTACATCGGCGTGACGCGCATCATGGTGGCCATGTCGCTCGATCGGCTGTTGCCGGAATGGGTGAGCCGCGTCTCCGATAAACTCCACACTCCGGTCAACGCTCACGTCATTTATTTCCTGGCGAGCATCCCGGTGATCCTGGTCTACAATTTGTGGGGCCAATGGACGGCGCTGACGCTCGGCGTCACCTTCGCTTGCGGCTACGTGTTCGTCATCACCGCGCTCGCTGGAGCTCTGATGCCGTACCGCGCCAAGGCCCTTTACGATGCCTCGCCGGGTGCGGCCTACAAGTTGGGCAATATCCCGCTGGTGACGATCTTCGGCTTGATCGGTGCCATCGTGGGCGGTGTCATGGTGCTGATGTTCATGTTCTACAGCGCCCTCGGCCTCACCAGCGTCTTGGCCTATCAGGTGGTGTTCGGCATCCTCGGCGTGTCCATCGTCTGGTACTTCCTGGCCAAGATGATCCAGCGCTCTCGCGGCATTAACGTCGACTATGCCTTCAAGGAGATACCGCCAGAGTAGGCCCCAGCCGACGAAATTCTCGATTTTAGGCGTCCCGAAGGGCCGGCGCGCTAATTGTGCGCACCCGGAAGTCGAGCATTTTTGCCTGCGGCGGAACGCTGATTCCCCATGATCATCGGCTTCCCTATGATCATCTGTGGCGGACAACGAGTTCGCCGCCAATAACGGGCCGAATATGGTCGATCACAAAGCGCTTGAAATCGAGGCCGATCGTATCCTGGATGCCTTAAGCGACGCGGGGCTCACGCTGCGCCTGGTCGGATCGATGGCAGTTCTCCGGCGCTGTCCGAACTATGCGTTCCTCGCGAGCAATGACCGGATCTATCGGGACCTTGATTTCGCCGGACGCAAGAAGGAGGCGCGCAACGTCCAGGAGCTCCTGAGCCGCCTCGGCTATGCCGAGGACCGCGAAGTGTTCGTCGTCTCTGAAGGCGCTCGCGCCATCTTTTCGAGCGCCTCTAACGGCGTCCACGTCGACGTCTTCTACGAGAAGCTCGACTTTTGCCACGCGATACCCTTGGAAGACCGGCTTCAGATCGACGCGCTCACTCTTCCGCTGGCCGAGCTCCTTCTTGGCAAGCTCCAGATCGTCAAGATCAACGAGAAAGACCTCGTCGACATGATCGCGCTCTTGCTCGAGCATCGGCTCGGCGACGCCGATGAAGATTCGATAAACGCTGCGCGAATCGCGCAGCTTTGCGCCGAGGATTGGGGACTTTGGCGTACGACGACACTGAACTTGGAGAAGCTCGAGCGGTTCGCCGGCAGCTATCCCAAGCTCGACGACGAACAGAAAGCGCGCCTCGTTGCGAGCGTGGACGCTCTTCGCCGGCGTCTTGATGCCGAGCCAAAGCCGCTCGCTTGGCGCTTGCGCGCGCGAATCGGCGAACGGGTGAAATGGTACAACGATGTCGAGGAAGTACGGTTCTGAGGCGAGCGCCCGCGTGCCGTTGGCCGGCATCGCGTCAGTTTGACATGAATCAAGGCTTTAGCTGACGGGTACGCCAGCGATCGTGCTCAGTTGCTGGGAGCGTCCGTAAGTGAGCCGTAAGGTAGGCGTGGTGTCTTGCTCTTGGGGGAGGGACTCAGGAGAAAGACGATGCCGAACAAGCTCTTATGCGGGCTCACTGGCTTGGCGCTTGCCTGCCTTACGGCTGGGCCTGCGCTTGCCTCTAACAATAAGGCGATGGACGCGGACATTCATTCCGTCGAGCTGCAATGGGAGCATATCAAGTTCGATGAGGACGGCTCGCCCAACCAGTTCGCTCATATTGACGCGCTCGCCAACTTCACCGCGAGCCTCGCCCAGAAATATCCCGGCCGCGTCGAGCCGTTGATCTGGGAAGGCATCATCACCAGCGAAGAGGCCGGCATGGCAAATACGCTGAGCGCTATGGGCTATGCCAAGAAGGCCAAGGCCGTTCTCGAGGACGCCTATCAGAAAGACCCTGCTGCTCTCGATGCCGGAGCTCCGACCAGCCTCGGCGTGCTCTATTACCGCGTGCCGGGCTTCCCCTTCGGTTTCGGCGACAACGACAAGGCGCGCCAGTTGCTGTCGCAGGCGGTGTCGCTCGCGCCGAACGGCATGGACGCCAATTATTTCTATGCCGATTTCCTGATGGGCCAGCGTGAATACGCTGCGGCCTACAAAGTCCTGAAACATGCACTTTCGTTGCCGCCGCAGACGAAGCGGCCACTGTGGGACAAGAATTGACGTGTCGTCATCAAGGAGCTCATGGCCAAAGCCCAAGCCCAAGCGGCCGCCAATTAGTGCGAGGGCTAACACCATCGCTGAGCGCCTTTTGGCAGGGCATCGGCGCGCAATTGCGCAATCCGTCGGGGTTCTTTGGCCGCATGGCCGGGAGCCTGATGGGTTTAGCCAATGCCAAGCCGAATGCGGTGGCACTTGCGGCTCTTGATCTTGTCGCCGGCGAGAGCCTGATCGAGTTGGGCTGCGGCCCGGGCCATGCCCTGCAGTCGCTGCTTCGCGCGCCGTGTCTCAAGCAGGCGATAGGGCTCGATTGGTCGGAGACGATGTTGGCGCAGGCTGCGCGGCGCAACCAGCTGGCTCTCGAGGTTGGACGCCTCACCCTGGTCCGAGGCGATTTCGCGAAACTGCCCTTCGACGACGAGATCGCCGATGCCGTGCTTGCGGTGAACGTGATCTATTTCATGACTGCGGCTTCAGTCGGTGAGGCACGTCGCGTGCTTCGACCGGGCGGTCGCCTCGTCATCTATGCCACGCACGGCTCGGCTATGCGACGCTGGCCCTTTGCCGGTCGCCACTCGCATCAGCTGTTCGATCGCAAGAGACTAGCCGCCCTCCTGGCTGAGGCCGGTTTCGCGCACGAATGCATTCGCATCGACGACGTCGATGCGGGCTTTGGCGTCACCGGTCTGCTCGGAGTGGCAACTAAGCAAGGCACTGGCAGCGTCACCCGGAGTGTTGCGTCGAAGAGGGCGACGAGATGGACGACGACGGCAGATCGCGCTGTTGTTGCGCACAGCCGAGCAGCGCGAGAAACGCCAGCAGGGCGAAGTATTTCATAGCCTAACCTCCGTTTTTGGTAGCTGACGCGATTCCAACACCGTTGCGGCTTCGCGCCGTCTCCAGCGATTTCTTGAGATAGTCGCGCACGCGCACATCCAGCATTTGCGTCGAGATCGCGCGATCCACGATCTTGGGAACGAGGCGCTGGGCGAGAACGAAGAGGCGCTCCGGCCCCCTGGGGTAGATGCTGTCGAGATCTTGCATGACGGCGCGCCAGATTTGGCTAGCGACGGCCGTAGGGTCGTCGAGGCGCATCTGCAACGGTTCGACCAGAGGATCCATCGCCTGCGATGCGTCGGTCTTGGTCGCCCGCGGCGCGGCATAGGTTACGCCGATGCCGTAGGGTTTGAGCTCCCGGCGCATGGCGATCGAGAGCCCGCGCACGGCGAATTTCGAGGCCGAATAGGCCGCAAACAGCGGATAGGCGATATCGCCCAACACCGAGCCGACATTGACGATGCGCGATTTGCCCGGGCGCTGCAGCAAAGGCAGCATCTCGCGGGTCAAGGCGAGCGGTGCCACGACATTGGTCATCATCACGCGCTCGAGCTCATCGTCGGTGGTGCAAGCGAGCGGACCCACCGGAACCAGGCCCGCATTGTTGACCAGCACGTCGAGTTCGCCCCAGTGGTCCCACAGATAATGGCGGATGCTGCGCCTGACGGCAGGCGCGGTGATGTCGCCTCGCAAGCGGAGATGTCGCCCGGAAGGCGTCATCTCCGAGAGCGTGGCATAGAGCGGCTCGGCGCGGCGCCCGCACAGAGCAACCGTCATGCCAAGGCGGGAAGCCTCGATGGCGAGCGCTCTGCCGATGCCCGAGCCGGCTCCAGTGATCAACGCGCGCTTGCCCTCAAGCTGCATGACTTTGGACAGGGTGGCGCGTCGCAAGCTCGTGATAGATGTCGCCGTAAAGCCGGTAGAAGACCTTAGAGGCGTCGATCACGATCTGTTGCGTCTTCGGATCGGTGATGCCGTTCGCCAGCTGCTTGAAGAAGGCGACATGCTCGATATCGAGCGCGCCATGCGAGCGGAGATAAGAGAAGCCGTCTTTACCGCTGCCGCCGAGCGAGCGTTGGATCGCGTCAGCCGCCTTGTCGGCGAGAAGCGTCGACATGCCCTCGAGCACGTGCACGCTGCCGAGCATGGCATAGGGACTTATCCATTCGATGGCATAGTAGGTGTAGCCCACCATGACCTGGCAAGCGATGCCGGGCGCACCGTCTCTGACGGCAGCGACGTCGCCGCCCATGGCCGCGATGTCGTTCAGGATCCATTTCTCGTGGCCGCGCTCCTCTTCCATATATTCGACGAGCGCGTCCTCATAGGCTTCGTCACTGGTGCGCGCCGCTGCTAAGGCGAGCAGCGGGAAGGTGTGCTTCACGTGGTGATAGGCCTGAGTGAGAAAATCGATATAAAGCTCGCGTGATGCGCCTGAGCGCACTGCCTCGCGGATGAGCGGAATCGAAGTGAAAGTGATCCGCTCCCTCTCAGTTTCAGCGATGAGTCGATCGTAGAACGACAATTGTCCCTCCATTGCTTGTGGAATGACGGCGCGGGGTCTCACGCGGCGACGGGGCGCCTCGCGAGCTTGAGCGCGGGATAGATGCCAAGAGCAGCCTCGCGCACGACGCGGCCATTCGAGGTGAGAAGGCCGATGTGCTTTGCCTGTGCCAACGGACAGACGACGAAGTCCTTGGGCACGGCGTAGGCCGGGGCGTCGATGCAGATTTTCTCGAGCCAGAGCAGAATGTGGGCGCGCGGCGATTCCATCAGCCACTCTTCGCCGTGAAGAGAGGGAACCAGAAGAACGCTCAAATGACTCATGCTATGCCCGAGCAGCACGCAAGTGGCAACGCGCGCATCGCTCATCACCATGGCCTCGATCCATTCGGGCGAGATGTTCCGCCCATTGGCGGTGACGAGCATATTGTCCTTCCGTCCCGTGACCGAGATGACGCCGTTCTCGTCGCGATGGCCGAGATCGCCCGACCGCCACGGCGCTTCGACGCGTGGCCCGTGAAGATATCCATCCATGACCGTTGGTCCGCTCACAACGATCTCGCCGTTTTCGATGCGTACATCGAGGCCTCGGAGCGGCTCGCCCACGGTTCCCGCCTTGCGGCGACCTGGCCTGTTCACCGCGACCACTGAGCAGCATTCGGTGAGGCCATAGCCTTCATGCACAGGAATGCCGAGCTCCCAAGCACGCGCGGTCAGAGCCTCCGCAACGCGCGCGCCGCCGACGGCGACGAAGCGCAGGCTCTCCGGCGCGCGAACTCTTCGCGCTTGGAGCTGCGCGACGAGTCCGGACAGCAATTGCGGGACGAGCACGGCGGTGGTCGGTTGCACAGCCTCGAATGTCGCGAGCAAGTCGGCCGGCCTGCCGGACCCGACATTTTCGGCGACCGCTGAAGCGAAATGCGTACGCGCGCCGATCAAGACCGGAACGCAGATGGCGGTGATGGTCTCGAGGAGCAAAGCAAACGGCAGGAGCGATAGGTTGAGATCGGTGGGAGAGGCCCCGATCGCTTCGCCAAGAGCACGGGCCTGCCAGTCGATCTGCTCGATCCTGAGCCGCACGCCCTTTGGCCGGCCGGTGCTACCCGACGTATAGACGATCATGCCGGCACCCGGCGCGGGAGAAGTCGTCACGCCGCGTCGCTGAGAGATTGCCGTGATCCCGACGCCAAGGCTCGCCGCAGTCGCAGCGGCATCCTTGGTCGCAATGACGTGGGTGATGCCCGCGTCGCGGAGAACATGCTCGAGCTGAAGACGGCTGAAGAAGGTCGGCATTGGTACGACGGTCTTGCCGGCCAGCCACGCCGCGAGCGCTGCGGCAGCCCAGTCGATTCCATTGGCGCCGAGAAGACCGAGCACCGGCGGGAGGGCACTGAACTCCTCGGCGAGGCCGGCGATACGAGCGATGAGCTCTTGACCGGTGATCGCTCCAGCGTCGTCAGACATCGCCACGCGGTCGCAGGCGCAGCGCGACGGCTCACGCAAGACATTGAGAAGCTCAACCATGAACCGTCGCCCTGGCGTTCTGGCCGAGGCGCGCCGCGATGTCGTCGCGGCGAACGGCATAAACCCGCGGGGCAAGCTCGTAGTAGGTTCCCCACGAGTTGGGATTGACCACCCGCGAGCGCTCGGCGTCGGCCAGCGGCACCAAGGGTAGGTCCAATCGCTCGAGCAGGGCCTTGAGTGGAAGCGTGGCGGTGAAGAAGGCCCATTCGAAACCCGCCGCCTCACCGCAGGCGATGATCTTGCGTAGGAACGAACCGACCAGATGCGGCGCCCGGCTCGCCAGCGAGGTCACCTCGAAAATCTTCTCGCGGCGAACGGGAAAATAGCAGATGGCAGACAGCAGCATATCGATCGGATCATCAAGATAGGCTTCCGAGAAGAAGCCGTCAGCGGCGAAGCGTAAGCCGGCCGCGCACTCGATGGTGTTGTCGGCGGCGATCCTTGCCACCAGCGTGTCGGGAAAGGTCGTGATGCGCGCCCCGTAATGCTGCGCATAGACCTCCGTGATGAGTTGCTCTGCCTTTGGCCGCAAGCCATCGTCACGCGGAATTATTATTGCCCGCATCAACGAAATTCCCCCGTAAGTTTGCGAGCGTAAGGTCGGCTGAGCCGCTTACAGACGCCTTACAGCCGCCAAAAGATCACAATCGTTGAAGGGGTTGCGACGCCGGGTGAGGCTCGCGGAGGGGCAGGTTGACCTCGGACATTCCCTCCGAAACGGTCTGGAATTCCATGGTGAAAACGGCGCCGCCCTCGGGCGCTTCGCCCACCGAAATGGCCCCGCCATGCGCAACGACGGTGCGCGCCGCGATGTCGAGCCCGAGTCCGGCGCCCCCCCTCTGATCGCGGCCCCCCTGCCAGAAGCGGCGGAAGATCGCATTCCTTTGGTCGGGGCAAACGCCTGGTCCGTGATCGATCACCTTGAGCGAAGGCGGATCGTTAGCCACCATGATCGACACCGTGGTCCCCTGCGGCGTGTGACGAAGCGCGTTTTCCACGATATTGCGCAGCGCCCGGAAGAGATAATCGCGCGCACCGCGAATACGGACGGGCTTATCGGGCGCGATCACCTCGATCGACCGCCGCGCATTGATCGCGGCCGGCCCGAGATGCGAGGCGACGTCGGTCGCGACCTGGTTCAAGTCGGCGATGTCGCCCGCCTCGAGCTGAAGGACGTCGAGTCGCGCGATATCGAGCAACTGATTGACGAGCCGCTCCAGACTGCCGATCTCCTCGACGAGTTCCGCATGGCCCTCGAATTTCGCGAGGATGCCCACATGCGCCTTGAGCACGGCAACCGGAGTCCGGAGCTCGTGCGTGGCATCGGCGATGAAGCGCCGCTGCGCATTGAAAGCCGTCTCCAACCGATCGAGCCCGCGATTGACGGCACTCACCAGCGCATGGACATCGGCCGGAAGCCCGCTCTCGGTCAACCGCATCGAGACGGAGCCATGGCCGATGGCCGCTGCTTGCCGCGCGGCCATGTGCAGAGGCAACAGTCCTATGCGCGCGACGAGGAGATTGACGAAGAGCAAGACAAGAACGAACGGGATCCAGATCCAAGCGATATCCTGGACGAATTCCTCCAATACGCTGTCATAGACGATACTGCCGGTGTGGAAGGCAACCTGGACCCACACCAGTTCATCCTCGAGCTGCGTTCTGACGGAGAGCCCGTAATAAGGCTGCTCCTGATCGGGCTGAAGAACGAAAAAGTCGCGAGGCTCCTCGTCATTGATCGCCGTAAGCGGTGCGCTGACGCCCTGCGATGCGGCCAATAGCCTGCCTTTGCGGTCGACCACGGCAAAGCGGCCGCTATTGGCCTTGAATTCCTCGACCACGTAAGCGGGCACCTCGATAGGTCTTCCCGGAGCCTTCTTCAGGTAGTCCGTGATCAAGGCCGCCTGATTGCTCAACGTCTGCTCGCGGAATTCGGAGTTCTTGGCCTTGAACCTCACATAGAGTGCAGCGCTCGCCGCGCCCACGGCGAGAAGACTCACGCTCACCAGCCCGACGATGAGCCGGAGCCAAAGCGATGCGCTGACTTTCTGTGGGCTACGCACTGGCGACCTTGTCTGAGAACACATAGCCCACGCCACGCAGCGTGTGGATGTGCATATCTGCCCCGGCATCCTGCAAGCGTCGGCGAATCCTGTGGACCAGGACTTCGATGGCATTTGAGGCGAGATCCTCTCCGAACGAATAAATCGCATCTTCGATCGCTGATTTCGGCACCACGCGACCGGCCCGCCGCATCAGAAGCTCGAGCCCATCCATCTCGCGACGGCCGAATTCCACGGGGACACCATTGACCGTCACCTCGCGATCGCTGGTATCGAACGAGACATTGCCGGCCGTGAGCTTGACGCCGAGGGCTTCGCCTGGCCTGCGCAACAGCGCACGCACCCGCGCGATGAGCTCGTCGATCTCGAAGGGCTTGCGCAGGTAGTCGTCAGCACCCTGGTTGAGGCCGGCAACGAGATCCTCCAGACTGTCGCGCGCGGTGAGCACGAGAACAGGGCGGCTCATCTGGCGGCGCCGCTGCTCGCCAAGCCAGACCAGTCCGTCTTTATCAGGCAGACCAAGATCGAGAAGCAGCGTGTCGTAATGGGTGCCGGCAAGGGCGCCTTCGGCGTCCGCCGTCGTGCTGACATGGTCAACGGCAAAGCCGCCGTTTTGCAGCGCTGTGGCGAGATAATCGGCGAGCCGCTGATTGTCCTCAATGAGCAAGAGGCGCATCCATTCCCCCCTAATGTCGGCTCGCGAAATCGGCAGGGCGCCTTGCGCGTGTGCCCGACCGCAACCGACCGGCCCAGGCGTTGATCGCTTGAACGATGGGAATCATCATGCAGTCCACGTTTTGGCGAAATCTGGGCGAGCGGAGGACGCGAAAGAGCGCAGGGGAGCGAAGCGCACCCGAGCAAATCCTCTCGCCACCTCCGTTTCCGGCCATGGCCAAAGGATCATGAGTGAAGTTACGCCAACCTTACAGGCGCCCCGTCTGTTGCTGCAGGAATCTCACGAAGTTGGGTTCGCTATAATGATCTGGGTCAAGGTTTCCCCCGGTGCCGATGGTCCTGAGACGCGTCAATCACGTCCGCGGGGATCTTTGATTTTCTTGCCGCGGATAGAGCGAGGGGCACCTGCCTGCTCGAAGCCGATGCCCCTCGATGTCAGGTACGAGGGTGTCCGCCGCTATTCGCAGTTACCTGCTTTGTAGTCGTCATTGTAGTCGCAGGGCTTCCAATCGGGATCGTTGACCTTGCTCGCGTAAAAGGCGTCGGCCTTGTCCCGGAGGCTAGCGGGCTCCTTCACGAACCGCGCCTTAGTCTCCTCGGTCACGAAGCAGTAGGTCCGCCCCTCGAACACCATGTTGATGTCGCACTTGGTGCGCATTCCCTTGCCGTCGGCCAGGGCGGTGGGGCCGAGGTTCTGGTATTCGCCGGAGGCGGCGAGCGCAGCATTCGCTCCGAGCATCAGCACAAGGGCTGCGCCGAGAAGGTAGGCCTTGGTCATGGTGATCTCCTAATGTGATGGGGTAGGGGATCCGCCGGCACCGCTAAATGGCTTGGCTCCGGCAGATACCGAAGGCGTATCATCTTGCCTCGGAGATCACTTGAGAGGGCTTGCTGCAAAGGCTCGAACTTTGTGCAAGTTGTGTCGTTCGTCGCAGGAACGCATAAATGGCGGCAGTCGGCCGGCTCTTTTCCTGCGCTAATTGGACGACGCCGTGAGCTCCGGCTGCGCCGTGACCTTGCTCCCTTCTGCCAGATTGACGGATGGGTTGAGGATCACCTGGTCGCCATCCTTGAGGCCGTCGGTCACTTCCACATGCGTGCCGAAATCGCGCGCGACCGTCACTTTCCGCATATGCACGATTCCATTCTCGATCGCGGCGACATGCAGGCCTTGAGCATCGAAGACAATGGCATCCGCCGGCACGTCCATTGACGGCGTCTTGCGTGGAATTTGCAGCTCGACGGAGCAATAGACGCCGGAAGGCAGCGTCCCGTCGGGATTAGGCACATCGATCTCGGTGAGCAGCGTCCTCGTCAGAGGATCGAGCGCATCGGCGATGCGCGTCACCTGGCCGGCGAAGCCCTTGTCCGGCAGCTCGGGAACGCGCACCAGCGCCTCGACGCCAGGCACCACGCCGAAGGCCTGATCCTGCGGCACATAGACTTGGGTTCGGATCACGTTCGTCTGCATCACGGTGAACATGAAGGTTCCGGTCGTCGCGTCTGCCTGCACCAGGCTGCCCACGTCGATGTTGCGTCGCGTGATCACGCCGTCGAACGGAGCAAGCACGCTGAGATAGTCCTTAGACTGCTGTAGCACCTTGATCTGCGCCTGCTGCGCCGCGACGTTGGATTGCGCCACGCCAACGGCCGCCTGCTGCGCCTCGAGATTCTGGCGGTCGACGTCGCCCTGCTGGAGCGTCACCCAGCCTTTGTCCACGAGCGGCTTGTCGCGCGCCCAGGTGACGGCGGCGAGTTCGGCATTGGCCTGTTGCTGGCGCAAGGTCGCCTCGCTCTGATTGAGCGTGGCTTCAGCCTGGGCGATCTGATGGTCGATCTCCGGTGCGGTGATCTCGGCGAGGACCTGCCCCGCTTTCACCCGATCGCCGATATCGACATAGCGCTTCGCGATATAGCCGCTTGCGCGTGCAAAAATATTGGCCGTGGCAAACGCCGCCGTCGTCCCTGGAAGCGACGTGGACACCGTGGGGCTGCCGGCTTTGACGGTCGCGGTGCGCACGGTGGGAACCAGGGTCTGGCGCTGTTCGGTGTCGGAGGCGGTAGCTTGCTGCTGCGCGTAATAGCGCCAAGCTCCGAATGAGAGCCCGCCGACGAGCAACAGCAACACGGCGAGCCCGAACAGCCCCCCTAGCCAGCCGCGCGGGGAGGGCGCCTTTCTATCGTCAGCCTTGATCTCGTCATCAGGCTTGAAAGGGACCATTTCATTCATTTGGCAGCTCCTCGAACACGCCATGCGCTCTCTTGCCGTCATTGCCTTTGCGCAGCGTAGCGAACAGGTAGGGGACGATCAGCAAAGTGGTCGGCGTGGCGAAGAGAAGACCGCCGATCACCGCGCGTGCGAGGGCGGCGTTCTGCTCCTCGCCTGCGCCGCCGATCGCCATGGGGATCATGCCGACGATCATCGCCGCTGCCGTCATCAGCACCGGCCGGATACGAGTATGCCCGGCATCGATTGCCGCCTCGAAGGCCGGCTTGCCGGCAAGCTGCTGCTCGCGCGCGAAGGTCACGAGCAGAATGGAATTGGCCGAGGCCACGCCGACGGCCATGATCGCGCCCATGAGCGAGGGGACGTTGAGAGTGGTCCCGGTGATGAACAGCATGACGAGGATGCCGCAGAAGGTCGCGGGCAATGCCAGCAGCACGACGAAGGGATCGCCGAAATTCTGATAGTTCACCACCATGAGCAGGAACACGAAGACTGCGGCGAATAGAATGCCGATGCCGAGATCGCGGAAGCTGTCGCGCATGCTCTGGATCTGGCCGGCGACCTGGATTGTGTTGCCCGGTTTGAGCTCCGGTTTCACCCCGTCGATCACCTCGTCGATCGCGTCTGCCACGCTGCCGAGATCGGCTCCTTGCACGCTCGCATAGATATCGAGCACCGGCTGGATATTGGTCTGGTTGGTGTTGGTCGGGAGACTTGCGCGTGACAGCGTGACCACGTTCGACAGCATGCCTGGGATCGGAGTGCCGCTTGCCGTGAGCGCGGTCGACACCGGCGTATTGCGCAGGTCGTTCATCGAATCCGCCCAATATTGCGGGGTTTGCACTGCGATGTAGTAGGGAATGCCGTTCTTCGGATCGGTCCAGAAATTCGGTTGGACTTGCTGCGACGAGGAGAGGCTCACATTGATGTTGCTGGCGATGGTGTTGGCGTTGAGCCCGAGCTCTGCCGCACGCGAGCGGTCGATCGTGGCCTGGAAGGCGGGTCCATCGACCTCCTGCTGGAGATGCGCATCGGCAATCCCGGGAATGGCACTGATCTTCTGGCGGAGCTCCTGCGCGATCTTGAGGTTGTTGGTCCGGTCGGCGCCGATCACTCTGACGTCGATTTGCGACGGCAGGCCGAAATTGAGGATCTGCGTGACGATGTCGGCAGCCTGGAAATAGAACACGACATCGGGAAACGCAGCCGGCAGCACCTCGCGCAGCTTGCGCACATAGTCGGCCGTCGGCGCGTGACCTTCCTTCAGCGCCACCATGATCACCCCGTCATTGGGGCCGATGGTCGAGCCGTCGGTGAAGGCGAGATTATAGGCGCGGGCCGGAAGCCCGATATTGTCGACGATGAGCGAGCGGTCCTTATCGGGAACGACCTCGCGGATCTTGTCCTCCACCGCCTGGAAGATCCCTTCGGTCAATTCGATGCGCGTGCCGGCAGGCGCGCGCACATGTAACTGAATTTGCCCTCCGTCGATCAGGGGATAGAAGTCGCGGCCGACGAACATGAACATGACGGCGCCGAGCGCAAGCACAAGAATGGCGACCAGCGGAATGACGACCTTGTGCGAGAGGAGTCGCCTGAGAAGGCGGACATAGGCTTGCCGCATATGTTCGAAGGCACGCTCGAAGCCGCGATGGAACCGCGCAAATAGCCCGGGAGACGTGGCGCCGGGTCCGTGGTGCTCGCCCTTGAGCAGAAGTCCGATGGTGACCGGCGTGAGCGTCCGCGACAATGCATAGGAGGCGAGCATCGCAAACACCACGGCAAGACCGAGCGGCGTGAACAGATATTTGGCCGGTCCTTCGAGGAAGACGACGGAAGTGAACACGCAGCAAATGGCGACCGTCGAGACGAGCGTCGGGATGGCAATACCGGCAGAGCCATGCAGGGTCGCCTGAGGAAGCGGCATTCCCTCTTCGGTCAGGAGCCGGTGCGTGTTCTCGATCGTCACCGTGGAATCGTCGACCAGTATGCCGACAGCAAGCGCGAGGCCGCCGAGCGTCATGGTGTTGAGCGTGTGCCCGAGAAAATAGAGCGAGACGAGAGAAGCGAGGATGGCGAGCGGAATCGAGATCATGATGATCAGCGTCGACCGCCACGACCCGAGGAAGAGAAGGATCATCAGCGCCGTCAGCGCGCCCGCGATCAAGCCTTCGCGCACGACGCTTGCGACCGAATTGGTGACAAAGGTCGATTGGTCGAACAACTCGCTGATGTTGAGACCGGCGGGCGCCGCTGCCCGCGCCACGTCGAGCGCCGCCTTCACTCCCTTCACAACGTCGAGGGTGGAAGCGTTGCCGTTCTTGATCACGGTCAGCAAGACGGCGCGCAGACCGTCTTTGCGCACGATGTTCCGCTGCACGGCGTAGGCATCGCGCACCTGTCCGATATCCTTGATATAGACGGTCGCGCCGTTCGCATATTTGAGCGGTATGTTGTTGAGATCACCGATCGTAGCGGGGATCGAGTTGGTGTGGATCGTGTACTGCTTGTCGCCGATCTTGGCGGTTCCGGCGGGCAGAGTGAGATTCTGCGTGTTGACCGCGTTCACGACGTCAAGAGGAGTAAGCCCCTTGGCGAGCAGCTTGGCGGGGTCGAGATCGACCATGATCTGCCGATATTTGCCGCCGGCAGGCGTCGGAAAGGTCACCCCATGCACCGGCGCCAATTGCTGGCGCAGGCTGTAGATGCCGTAATCATAGAGCTGCTGCTCGTTGAGAGTGTTCGAGGTGAGCGTGAGCTGCAGCACGGGAACGCTCGAGGCGTTGAATTGCACGATGATCGGCGGCTGGATGCCGGGCGGCATCAGCGAGCGAATGGCATTCGTGGCGGAGACGATCTGCGAGATGGCAAGGTCGAGATTGACGTCGGGCTGGAAGTAGATCTTCTGCACGGAGATGCCGTTCAGCGTCTGCGACTCCATGTTCTTGATGCCGGTGACGTTCGAGCTGATCGAGTATTGGCTGTAGGTCGAGACGCGCTGCTCCATCTCCGGTGTCGATAGCCCGGTGTAGCTCCAAATCACCGTCACCACGGGAATGTCGATCTGCGGAAAGATATCGGTCGGCATCTCGCGTATGGCGGTGACGCCGAGAAACACGATCAGCACCGCGAGCACATAGAATGTGTGCGGGAATCGAAGCGCGAACCTGACCAGTCCCATGACAATATTCCCTGCCGCCCTATTTGGGCTCGCGGCACCAACCCCCGATCAACGCGCCCGGCCCGCTCTCACTGCGCTGCACAATGTCGCAGACGATTGGATTTCCGGACTTTCTCGGCCTGATGGAGATTTAATGCTGCGACGCAGGATCGCTTGACCGTTCTTGCGCAAACCGGTGCCGTTTTGCGCAAACGTCGGAACGGGGCAGGCGCCAAGCCCGGCCTATCGATTGACGGATGTCATCATCTCTGCCGGGTAGCGGTTGCCCGCAGCCGCGCCCTGGGGCATGAGGGCATCGAGGCGCTCGAGATCACTGGGTGTGAGCTTAACCTTGAGCGCTGCGATGTTCTCTTCGAGATAGTTCCGCCGCTTAGTACCGGGGATCGGGACGATGTCGTTGCCTTGCGCCAGCACCCAAGCGAGTGCAAGCTGCGCGGGCTTGCAGCTCTTCTCCTTCGCGACCTCCTCGACGCGGCGCACCAACTCTCTATTCTTGGCGAAGTTCTCGCCCTGGAAGCGCGGCGTGTAGCGGCGATAGTCCCGCTCATCCAGGCTATCCTCGCTCAGCTTGCCGGTGAGAAAACCGCGGCCGAGCGGACTATAGGCGACGAACCCGATGCCAAGCTCGCGGCAGGTCGGGAGGATCTTGTCCTCGGGGTCGCGCGTCCATAACGAATATTCGCTTTGCAGGGCAGCGATCGGATGTATGGCCGAGGCGCGCCGCAGCGTTTCGGGGGAAGTCTCCGATAGGCCGAGATGGCGAATTTTGCCTTCCTTGACGAGCTCGGCCATGGCCCCGATCGTCTCCTCGATGCGCGTGTCCGGATCGACGCGATGCAGGTAGTAGAGATCGATCGTCTCCACGCCAAGACGCCGCAAGCTTCCCTCGCAGGCCTTGCGCACATAGTCGGGCTTGCCGTTGAAGCCTCGCGCTAGCGGATTATTTGCGTCCCGAACGATGCCGAACTTGGTGGCGATTACCACCTTGTGGCGACGCCCGCGGATCGCTTCGCCCACCAGCTTCTCATTGGTGAAGGGCCCATAGGCATCGGCCGTATCGAGCAGCGTGATGCCGAGCTCGATGGCTCGATCGATGGTCGCGAGCGATTCTTTATCATCGCGTTTGCCGTAGAAATCCGACATTCCCATGCAGCCAAGACCCAAGGCTGAGACTTTCAGCCCATCCCGCCCCAATACACGCTTCTCCATCTCGTTTCGCCTTTCTCGCCTTTAACTTCCGCTTCCACCTCGATGGGCCAAACTCCAAACATAATCGGCAACGGCAAGCACGTCCGTCGGCGAGAGCTGCCCGCCTCCCAGTGGCGGCATCCCGCTCCGATAGTTCTTGGGGTCCGGCACACCTTTCGTGATGTTACCCGCGATCGATTGAATGCTGCCGTTGCCCCATAGCCATTTGCCGCTCGTTAGATCGGGCCCGAGCGGGGTACCTTTCGCGTCAGAGCCGTGACATCCGACGCAGGCCGCGCCTCCAACCTGGCCGTGGAACATGCGATCGCCGAGAGCGACTTGAGCCTCGGTCTGTCCCGCCGGTGCTGGCAAGCTTCCAGTTGTTTCCGAACCAGCATCAGGATGCACGCCTTCAGGCGGCTCGGCAGTTGCGGCGGCGCCGCCCCGCTGAAGCTCACCCTGTTTCGGCTGGGGAGCGGGCTCAACACCGGCCGTGGCGCGATCGCCGGCGAAGGTCACCCGCCAGATACGGCCGCTCTGATCGTCAGATATATAAAGTGAGCCGTCTCCGCCGACGGCGACGCCGGACGGCCGATGGGCGGCCTTTCCCGGCTCCTTGTGCGCGCCGGCAAATCCGTCGGCGAAGACGACATACTTCCCCGAAGGCTTGCCGTCCTTGAGCGGCTGGAACACGACGTTGTAGCCGCCTTGAGGGAACGGCGCGCGGTTCCACGAGCCGTGAAAGGCGATGAACGCACCGTCGCGATAGGCCGCCGGAAACTGATCGCCACCGTAGAGCACGAGATCGTTGGGCGCCCAATGCGCGGGGAACGATGCGATCGGCTCCTTCTTGCCGGCGCACGCGCCAATCGTCTTGCCGCCATAACCGCCATATTCGGGCGCAAGCACAAGCTTGTTCTGAGTGTCATCGAAATAGCATTCCGGCCAGCCGTAGTCGGCGCCTTGCTCGACACGCAACAATTCCTCGGCCGGAAGATTGGCGCCTTGCTCCGGCGTATAGAGCTTAGGCCAGTTCTCTGACAACTCATCGCGGCCGTGCTGGGTCGCGTAAAGGCCAGCCCCACTCGGGTCGATGGCGATGCCGTCGGCATTGCGAATGCCGGTCGCGTAACGCGCGGCCGGGGAGAATTGCTGCCCGGTCTTATTGGCATCGTAGCGCCAAATGCCGCCGCGTGTTTTTAGCTCCGCGCAAGGCTTGTCGCCGGGAACGTTCGGCATGCGATTCTGAGCTTGGCAGGAATTGGTCGCCGATGCGACGTCGACGAAGAGGCTGCCATTCTTGTCGATGGCAAAAGGATGCATCGGATGGTCGCCGGTGAGCGGCAGACCCGAGACGATGGTTTCCGGCGCGCCTGTCGGCGCCAATCCGCTTGCCGGCAGCTTGTACCGCACGATCTTGTCGTTCATCTCGGCATAGAGTGCACCGTTATAGATGGCGATGCCGGTGCCGCCTGCGCTCCCCTTTTGCGCGGTCGGGCCAAAGCGCACGACCGTGTCGGCCGCTCCGTCGCCGCTTGTGTCCTGTAACGCTACGAGAAATCCGCCGGGCGGCGGCGTGTCGTTGCCGTAATAGCGACCGCTCCAGGTGTTCACGTAGAGTACCCCGTTCGGCGCTACAACCATATGACGCGCATGCCCGATATGGTCGGCAAACACGGTCGCGCAGAAACCCGACGGCAGCGTTATGCCGCCATTGTCGCCGGTGCATGCTTTGCCGCCGGAAGGATTGTTCGCCGCCGGCGCAGCACCAAGAAGACTGCCCGCCATGAGGACGATGGCGGGGAGCGAAACGCGCTGGGGAACGGTGCGTGAGCGTATGATTGATGGTCGTTGCATCGTGGCCTCACGAAAAAGATAAGCGGCGTGGCCGCGCCTAACTCGCAAAGATAATCAACCTGTCGTGATCAGCTTGGCCGGGCTTGCTGCTATTGGTCCGTCATTGCCGCGTTTAGCTCCGCGGTGACGATGGCGCACACACATCGTTCCGAGGGGAGCCAGAAATCGATCGCAGCAAATGCGGGCCAGCTTGCGCAAGATCGGCCAAGCGTCCCGTGCGACTTCCGACTACATCAGTCGTGTTGTGAAACGGAGTTGCCTCTGACTCGTTCCCTGTTGCAGACATCTACGCCTTCGGCATTTTCGAGCTGAAGCCCCCTTCAAGAGCTCTGTCGACTCGGCGAGAAGCGGCCCCCCCCACCGCTCTCGCCTTCGCGTAGACCACTCGGCCGATGGCATGACCTGCCATCGGCCATTTTTTATCCGCTAGGACTCCGAGGAAATCGTAGGGCCAGGAGAAGGTGGAGAAGGCCGGGCCAGGATCAAGCCGTGATCTGGGCCGAGGCGAACAGCGCCACAACGGTCGCCGTCTTTGACGTCCCGCACATCTCAGGCGGCAGAGCGCGGGCGACGCGGGCGCGTGCACGTTTAAGCAATTCCCTGAACCGGCTTCGCGTGCAGCGGCAAATAGCCGTCGCCTCGCCCAGAGAGAAGTCGGCGGCCTCGACGAGAACGAGCGCCTCGCGCTGCTCGACGGGAAGCTCGGCGAGCGCGGCAAACGCAGCGCTCTGATCGATGGTGCGAAATACCGGTGCCGCGGACCGCTCGTGCTGCGCCGCATAGTCGCGATAGTAATAGCTGCGGAGCCGCCGATAGAGCCATGCAGTGAGGTTGGGATCGAAGCGCGACGGATCGAACCCCGCGCCCGCGCGAATCAGGGTGATAGCCACGAGCTCCTCGGCGAGCTCCATATCCAGACAGAGCAGGACGGAAAGAGCGCGTAGCTTCGCCACGGTTTCGAGGAGAGGCCGCGGAGGCAACGCCGCCCCGCTCGGCGCGATCGGGATCGTGATCGGACCTGCCTCTTCGTCATATTCGAATTGATGATCCATGATTTCGCCGCCTGGGCTATTGACTCAATTACCTCCTTGTTAAAGACAGTTCGCCCTGGGCCGCTCGCCGTTCCTTGCTGCTTGTAGCGAGGGATTGCGCAGAATCCGCAGGATCGACCCCTAGCTGGCCTGCACTCCGTTGCAGCGAGCCGACTTTTCGAGGCAAAATATGACAGGTTCTTCCGCCGGTCTCAGCGGACGCGGCGGTTGTTCTGCCGCTTGGATCGCGCAAAAGTACTCTTCACCGGGACACCACCTTGCTGCTCGACACCCGACAAATTCTACCGCAACGGCCACGGGGCAACGACCGATCCTCCTTGCTGGCGGTCCTTCCCGTGACCGCGATCGCGTTCGCCGCGGCAATTTTCATTATCGACACCTTCACCCCGCTCGGGATTGCCGTCGCGGCGCTTTACGTCGTCGTCGTGTTGATGGCGGGCAGATTCCTCGAGCGGCGCGGCGTTCTGATCGTCGCCTTTTCTTGCATCGCACTGACGGTGCTGTCCTATCTCATCCAGCACGGCACGACTTACGGGGCCTCGCTCGTGCGCTGCGTTGTGAGCTTGATTGCGATCGCCATCACCACCTTTCTCGCCCTGAAGAGCCAAGCGGCCTCGGCGATGTTGCGCGAGCAAGCCAATCTGCTCGAAACCACGCACGACGCCATCATCGTGCGCGACATGAACGACGTGATCACCTATTGGAACCGCGGCGCCGAGCAGCTCTACGAATGGTCGAGCGAGGAGGCCATCGGCAGGATTTCAGACGAGCTGCTGCAGACGGAATACCCGGCCGATCCCGACGAACTCAAGTCGACGCTGGCCCACGCCGACCGGTTGGAGGTCGAGCTCGTTCACGCCAAGAAAGACGGCACCAAGGTCGTCGTCGCCAGCCGATGGTCGGTGCGACGTGACGGGGCAGGGCGCCCGATCGGAACGCTTGAGACCAACAACGACATCACCAAGCGCAAGCAGGCCGAGGATGCGTTGCGCCGGAGCGAAGCCTATCTCTCCGAGGCACAAATCTTGAGCCAGACTGGAAGCTTCGCCTGGGATGTGGCGACGGGGAAGATCGCCTGGTCGGACGAAGCCTACCGCATCTTCGAATATGACCGCAGCGGCGAGCCCACCATCGAGCTCGTGCTTGAACGCACGCACCCGGAAGATCGCGCCTCGCTGCAACAGTTCCTTGGGGGGCTTACGCCTGAGCAAAAAGCGTGGAGCGTGGAGCACCGCCTTCTGCTGCCGAGCGGCGCGGTCAAGCACGTTCATTGCGTCGCCCATGCTACCAGCGATGCGGCGGACCGGTTTGAGTATGTCGGAGCGCTGATGGACGTCACCGACGCGAAACACGCCCAGGAGGCGTTGCAGCAGGCGCAAGCCGAGCTTGCCCATGTCACGCGGGTGACCACTCTCGGCGAGCTGACCGCTTCGATCGCCCATGAGGTCAACCAGCCACTCGCCGCCATCATCACCAACGGCGACGCTAGCCTCAGATGGCTCGGAGCCACGCCGCCCAATCTCGCCGAGGCGCGCAGCGCCATAGAGCGCATCATCAGAGACGGCAATCGAGCAAGCGAGGTGATCCGCCGCTTGCGTGATCTTACGCGCAAGACGGGACCGCAAATGGCGCCGCTCGACATCAACGACGTAATCAGCGATGTGGTGGCGCTCGTCCAACGCGAGCTCATGCTCAACCGCGTGCGTCTGCGGCTCGATCTGGCAACAGCGTCCCCTCAGATCGTCGGCGACAAGGTTCAGCTGCAACAAGTCATCATCAATCTCGTGATGAATGGCATCGAAGCCATGGTTCCTGTCGCGGTGCGTCAGCGCGAGCTCTGGATTCGGTCACGGCCGAATGAAAAGAGCCAAATCCTCGTAGCGGTGCAGGATTCAGGGGTGGGGATCGCCCCCGAGCAGATGGATCGCTTGTTCGACGCGTTCTTCACGACGAAGCGGGACGGCATGGGAATGGGCCTGTCGATCTGCCGTTCGATTGTCGAAGCTCATGGCGGCGAGCTGTGGGTCTTGCCTAATGAGTCCTCAGGCGCGACGTTTCAATTCACTCTGCCCCTCAACCAACAGGCCGCTACGTGACAAAGCGAGTACCGCAACGGGAAGATACCATTCCTGCCGGAGAGCCGGTCGTGCTCGTCGTTGACGACGATCCATCGATGCGCGAGGCGCTCGGCGGCCTATTCCGCTCGGTTGGCCTGAGGACCGAAGTGTTCGCCTCCGCGCCCGAGCTGCTCGAAAGCAAACTTCCGGACGACGCCTCCTGCCTCGTTCTCGATATCAGGCTACCGAAGCGAAGCGGCCTCGATTTTCAGGTCGAGCTCGCCAAGGCCGGAATCGAAATTCCCGTTATCTTCATCACCGGACATGGCGACGTTCCGATGTCGGTTCGCGCCATGAAGGCGGGAGCCGTGGATTTCCTGATCAAGCCGTTTCGCGACCAGGATCTGCTCGATGCCGTTGCGGTCGCACTCGAGCGCGATAAGAAGAGACGTGAGGATGCAAAGGGCATCGCCGACATCAAGGCCCTGTTCGAGTCCCTCACGCCGCGCGAGAAGGACGTGATGGCATTGGTCACGACCGGGCTGATGAACAAGCAAATCGCCGCAGAGATCGGGGTAAGCGAGATCACGGTGAAGATTTATCGCGGGCACGCGATGCGCAAGATGCGGGCGAAATCGCTGGCCGAGCTCGTGCGCATGGCCGAGACGCTTGGCGTGAGCCGCAGCAAAGTGGAGTCACGGTAAACCTAAGTATGTCTTCTCCGATGAGACCAAAGTGGGCAAGTTAGCGGCTTGCGCGTCCGCCGAGCGACCGCAAGGACAGGCAAAGTGCAGAAGGTTCCCGTGGTTTCGATCATTGATGACGATGAATCCGTTCGCGCGGCAACGCAGTGTCTCGTGCGCTCCTTGGGCCTGAAGACCCGCACCTTCGCTTCGGCCGAGGAGTTTCTGCTGTCGCCTTATGTGACTGAGACGTCGTGTGTGATCGCCGATGTCCAGATGGCCAAGATGAGCGGGCTCGAGCTGCAAAGTCGCTTGCGGGCCTGCGGGAACGATCTGCCAATGATCTTCATAACGGCCTTTCCCGACGAGCGGTTGAAACTGCGCGCACTCGAAGACGGAGCCGTATGTTTTCTGAGTAAGCCGTTCGACGGGCAAGTTCTGATCGATTGCCTGAGCAAGGCCTTGACGCCTGCCGGCACTGAATGACTTGGCGAAATCGTGGCCACGGCCACGGCGAAGTGTCGCAAACCAAAGTATAAATCGCCCCAACTAATCGGACAGTCATCTCAACCAATGTAGAATGGAGGGTGCTCTCCCCGCTTCTCTATCTTGCACGTCAGCAGGCAACACATGGACGAACAAAACCTAGAGGTGAGAGCCTATGCTGACCAACGCCCTGTCGAGGAAGACCTCTCTTTTTGACGGTCATCCGCTGCACGCAACAGAAAGCGGTTTGCTTCGCCGGAACCATCGCCGAGCCGTTTCCGAGAGCAAGGCGACGCCTAACATCAGGCACTTGCCGGCTCCAATTGGCCTTGAAACGGCAAATTCGCTCGTGGCGATCAGCCCGGCGCAGCACGTGAGGCGGCGTGTCGCCGAGTGGAGCGACGTAGCGGCAGAGATTGTCCAGGCAATAGGCAGCGAGCGGACCGAATATCGCTATCGCGGTACGCGACACCTGCTGGTCCTCTTTGACCAGCTGGATCGCCGCGACGGCGCGACATCGATCGAGGGCCTGCCCACATCCTCACTACGCGATTTGACGCGCAAACTGATCTTCGTTCCCGCCGGTTGCGAGTTCAGCCATTGGCATGAGGCGAGAAGCGGCGGCCGCGTGGTCCTATTCTATTTCGATCCGGACGCGATACCGCTCGTTGGCGCAGGCGATGCGGGCGACCAACCGAGCGAACCGCGCCTCTTCTTCGAAGACGCCGCCTTGCTTTCCACCGCGGAAAAGCTCGCGGCGCTCCTCGAAGGTCCGCATTGTGGCAGTCGCGACTATGTCGAAGCGCTTGGACGCGTCCTCACCCATGAGCTCATGCGCATGCAGCAGGGTCAGCCCCGGACGAAGCAGATTCTTCGTGGCGGTCTCGCATCGTGGCAGCAGCGCGTGGTCACGACCTATATCGAGGAGCATCTTGCCGAGTCGATCTCGCTTGCAACCCTTGCCGAGCTCGCTGGTCTGAGCGCCTACCATTTCTGTCGGGCCTTCAAGCAGTCCTTTGGGCTGCCGCCTCACCGCTACCACACGGCTAGGCGAATCGAGCACGCGAAGACCCTTCTCGCCAAACACGCATTCTCGGTGACCGATATCGGCATGAGGGTCGGGTTCGCCGAGACGAGCTCTTTCACGGCAGCGTTCCGCAAGGCGACTGGCGTTACACCGAGTTCCTACCACCGGGGTCTTGTTTGACCGCTCGACTGCTTGCCGCGCAGGTAGTCGCATGATCAATGACTGGGGATGATCACGGATCGTAACAGCTCACTCCCGCCCGACCATAGAATCTGAACGCCAAGGCAAAACAGGATGAACGCGGATAGCCGCACGGCGATGTCGGTGCCACCGGGGCCGAGCAATCGCTGGACCCGATCCGCATAGGCGAAACAAACGAAGATGGTGACGGCGATCACCGCGACGGCCAAGAGGCTGGCGAGGACGAAGAGGATCTCATCCGTCGAATTCGTATACGAAGCCCTGGAAAGTCCGAGGCTGATCACCACCGCAATGGTTCCGGGTCCAGTGGTTAAGGGCAAGGTCAGTGGGTAGAAGGCCTGCTCAAGCGGATCGGTTCGCGAAACGCCATCGGCCGATGCTTCTATTTCCTTGTGGCTGCCTTCGCTGAGAAGCCTCCATCCGGCTACGGCGACGATGAAGCCGCCGGCAACGCGAAGCACCGGTATCGATATTCCGTAGAACTCGAGAATAAGCGCGCCGAGGAGAAGAGAGCACACCAGGACGAAAAACGAGTTTCTCGCCACACGTCCAGCGAGGACACGACGGATTTCGGGCGTCGTGCCGCGCGTCAGTCCGAGGAAGACAAGCGCCGATCCGGGCGGGTTGACCACCGGGAAGATGGCCGCGAGCACGAGAAAGAACGTGTTGAAGGCTGAGGTCATTCGAATCCATTCATGCGTATCGGTGTGTTTCCCGCACGAAATAGCACAACTGCGGGTGCTCCGAACGGACTGAAATAGCGCTTCACGGGCGGTCGTGGTGTGGCGATGCGGCAGTTCTCTACAAGAGAGAAACCCCGCGGGCGGTAAGGTTCAGTCCGAAGGCGATCGCTTGTTGAATGAGTCCATTCTGTCCGTTAGCCTCTGGCAGCGACTTACTGAAACCGGACGGCTTTTTTGGTTTTTCCCAGCGACCAAACGTTCCGACAAGGACCGCCGCGGCCCTCAACCGTGAAGCGGCCAGGTCTGCTCGCGCTTGCTCCCGGCGAGGAGCGCTACACCGTGCCTGGGGGAGGGGCCATCGCCGTTCCCCTCCACGTTGGCGACCATGTGCGCGTTGTCGACCTCGAGGGCATGCAGGCTTGCGAGCTGGTTGCGATCGATGCCGCCGGCGTGATCGATCCTGCCATTCTCGGCACGCGCGGCAACGGCGATGCGAGCGGGCTCAAGCAAATCCTGAGCGGAGACACCGAGAGCGCCCGTTCCGTGCGCCGCGGACTTGAGCGGCGTGGTATTGATCTCGGCGCTTCACGCGCCGTGACACTGTTCGGCGGCGACTCGCGTCCAGGCGAATCGGCAGAATTCATCGTCTCCCGCGACGGTCTTCTGATCGTTGCCGCGCCCGGATGCGAGATGAACGTTGGCGCGCAAGACACCGCGACGCCCATCCGCCTTAACATCCGGCGGAGTCGCATTCTCCCCGCGAGTGAGACGCATCTGCCCGAACCGCTGGCCGACCCCGTTCAGGACATCCGCGTCAACCAGTCGACGGCCGAAGCCTATGTCGTCCGCGCCGGCGAATATATCCAGATCATCGACGTCGCCGGTCGCCAATGCACCGACTTCCAATGCTTTGCCGCGCGCTCTCTCGATAAGGGATTGGAACATCCGCTCGATGTCACCACGACGCGCACGCTGACCGGCCAAAGCTATCCGCGTCCCGGCCTCTTCTCCAAAGGCTTCGATCAAAGCATGCAGCCGCTGGTCGAGGTGGTGCGCGACACCGTGGGGCGCCACGATGCGTTCGGGCTTGCCTGTCACGCACGCTATTACGCCGATCAGGGCTACCCGGGTCACGTCAACTGCACGGACAATTTCAATGGCGCGCTGGCGCCTTACGGCATCGCGGCGCGCAACGGCTGGATGGCGCTCAACTTCTTCTACAATACGGGAATCGATGCCCATAACGTGCTTTACTTCGATGAGCCCTGGTCGCGCCCCGGCGATTACGTGCTGCTGCGGGCACTCACTGATATTGTCTGCGTCTCTTCCTCTTGTCCGGACGACATCGACCCGGCCAACGGCTGGGACCCGACCGACATCCATGTGCGCACCTATTCCGATAAGCAAAGCTTCTCCAGAGCGGTAGCCTATAGAATGACGCCCGATGCCGAGCCTCAGATGACGCGAGAGACTGCGTTTCACCCGCGCTTCTCGGCGCTCACCCGGAACTTCAGCGAGTATCGCGGCTATTGGCTGCCGATGGCGTTCAACAACGACGGCCCGGTCGCCGAATATTGGGCCTGCCGCGAGAAGGCGGCCATCATGGACCTATCGCCCTTGCGCAAGTTCGAGGTGACGGGTCCTGACGCAGAGGCGCTTCTGCAATACACGCTCACGCGCAACGTGCGGAAGCTCGCCACGGGTCAGGTGGTTTACACCGCCATGTGCTACGACCATGGCGGCATGATCGACGATGGCACGCTGTTCCGTCTCGGCGATCAGAATTTCCGCTGGATCGGCGGCGACGACTATAGCGGCATCTGGTTGCGCGAGCAGGCCGAGAAGCTCGGTCTCAAGGCGTGGGTGCGCTCATCGACCGACCAGATGCACAATATCGCCGTGCAGGGCCCGAAAAGCCGCGACATTCTCCGCCAAGTCATCTGGACTCCGCCCGCGCGCCCCACGCTCGACGAGCTTGGCTGGTTCCGCTTCACCGTCGGCCGCATCGTCGGATTCGAGGGTCCGACGGTCGTGGTCTCGCGCACCGGCTATACCGGCGAGCTCGGCTACGAGATCTTCTGCCATCCTAGGGATGCGCTCACCGTGTTCGATGCCGTCTGGAAGGCCGGCGAGCCTCACGGGTTGATGCCGCTTGGGCTGCAAGCGCTCGACATGTTGCGCATCGAGGCGGGGCTTGCTTTCGCCGGCTACGAATTCTGCGATCAGACCGATCCGTTCGAAGCCGGCATCGGATTCACCGTTGCGCTGTCGAAGAACGAGGATTTCATCGGGCGCGAAGCCCTTATACGCCGCAAGGACCATCCGCAGCGGAAGCTGGTCGGCCTCGAAATGGAAGGCGATGAGTTCGTCGGGCACGGCGACTGCGTGCACATCGGCCGCGCGCAAATCGGCGTCGTGACTAGCGCCACGCGATCGCCGATCCTGAAAAAGACGATCGCGCTCGCCCGGGTTGATGTCGCCCACGAGGCGCTCGGCACGGAGGTCGAGGTCGGCAAGCTCGACGGTCAGCAGAAGCGCTTGCCTGCGCGCATCGTGCGCTTCCCGCATTACGATCCGGAGAAGACGCGGGTGCGCGCCTGACGACCTCTGCGTCGAACTCCCCGATAACGTAAAGGCCGCCCGATCAGGGCGGCCTTTCGCGCAATTAGCCAGAGGAGAGAAACTATTCGGCGGCGGCCTTTCCTTTCACCGCAAGAAACGCCTTCATCGAATTGTCCATGGCCTCGATCCACGGCGTGTGATGCACCGGCGCCACGGTTCCCGTGCAGGGCGACTTGAACGCCTTGTTGCGGTAGCCGAGGATGGAATTGACCTTGTCGTGCTCCCACTCCTTGAACTCATCGACCGTCATGTCGATGTCGAACTTGGGATAGTCGATCACTTCGCACAGGTCGCGGACATAATCGGCCTGGAAGTCGATCTTCTCGAACGCGTCCTTCAACGCCTCCTCGCGCTTGAGCCACGCAGCTTCGTCCTTGGCCATCTCGGCCTTCGACGGGAGCTTGATGCGGCCAAGAATGATGTCTCGGGCATACCAGGCCTGCGCATCGAACATGGAGAACGTGTAGAACTGATCCTGCATGCCGAGATACATCAGCTTCGGATTATCGATCCAAACGATGCCTTTGTAGAGGTTGGGCGCCCACATGCGGTTATGCGTGCGAAGCTTTAGCTCGTCGGCGAGGAACGGAAAGTGGTGCTGATAGCCGGTGCATAGGATGATCGCGTCGAAATCCTTCTTTGATCCGTCTTTGAAGTGGACCGTCTTGCCTTCGATCTTGGTGAGGAGCTGTCGCTCGTCCATCGTCGCCGGCCATTTGAATCCCATCGGCACGGAGCGCCAGCACATGGTGACGGATTTCGCTCCGTATTTGTGGCATTGCAGCCCGATATCTTCCGCCGAGTAGCTCGCGCCCACGACGAGGAGGTCCTTGCCCTTGAACTCGTCGGCGCTACGAAAATCATGGGCGTGAAGCACGCGGCCCGGAAACGACTCGATGCCCGGGAACGGCGGAACGTTCGGCACCGAGAAATGACCGCTCGCCACGACCACGTAATCGAATTGCTCGGTGTGCAGCGTATGGTCCTTGAGATGCTCGACCGCCACGTTGAATTTGCCGGTGGCCTTGTCGAAAAAGACATAACGCACAGCCGTCGAGAACTGAATCCACGGCCTGATCCCGGCATCCTTGGCGCGGCCGGTGATGTAGTCGTAGAGGACTGCGCGCGGCGGGTAGGAGGGGATCGGTTGCTTGAAATGGTCATCGAACGTGTAGTCGGCGAACTCCAAAACTTCCTTCGGTCCGTTCGACCAGAGATAGCGGTACATGCTGCAATGCACCGGCTCTCCATTCTCGTCGAGACCCGAGCGCCAAGTGTAGTTCCACAAGCCGCCCCAATCGCTCTGCTTCTCGTAGCAAACGATTTCAGGAATGCTCGCTCCCTTCACCTTCGCTTGCTGGAAGGCTCGCATTAGGCCGAGGCCGCACGGCCCCGCTCCGATGATGGCAACACGAACAGTCATGACTCACTCCCTCGCTCGTTCCGTGTTTAGTCGGCATTTGCTCGATGGATCATGCCCAAACCAATTCGCCAGTCAAACAGTGCCATTCTAGACCGATGCCGGACCAATCTGTCAAAGTAAAGCGGATTGGTATTGTCCTGTGTCAGCAAGCAGTCTAAGCTTTCCCCACGGAAAAACACAGCTGGCTAAACAACTTTGGAGCGGAGCGACGAAACCACTTTGGGCCGCATTTGCGAAACCACTTTGGTGTGATCGCATAAATCCGCGCACCTCGCGTCTACACCGCTGTGTTCCCGCATAGGCACATCTGTGTGTCGTCATTCGTGAAAGACTCTGGGGGTCGCCATGAGCACCGCAATAACAGCTGAAAGTGCAGAAGCAGCAGGCGCAGGCCTGCATCGCAAGATCGATTGGACGGGCGCGTTCTGGGTTGCGAGCGGTGTTCCCGCGCTGGTGCTCTTCTCAATCGGCGGCATTGCCGCCACGGTAGGCAAGGCGTCCTGGCTCGTGTGGACGATCTCTATCATCTTCGGCTTCGCTCAGTCTTTTACCTACGCGGAGATCGCGGGCCTATTCCCTGGCAAGTCGGGCGGGGCATCTATCTACGGCGCGGTCGCCTGGGTTCGCTACGCCAAGTTCATCGCGCCCACGTCGGTATGGTGTAACTGGTTCGCCTGGTCGCCGGTGCTGGCGATCGGCTCGGGGCTCGGCGCGGGCTACATCCTCAGCCTCTTTTTCGCGCCCGATGCCGCCATCAACACCTGGCAAATCACCTTGCTCGATCTCGGTTCGGTCAAGGAAGGGCTGACGCTCCGCATCAACGCGACCTTCTTTATCGGCCTGATCTTGATGCTGGCGTGTTTCCTGATCCAGCATGGCGGCATTCTGCGCTCGGCGCGTGCGACCATGATCATGGGTGTGGCGGCGTTGCTGCCCTTGATGCTGATCGGCATCGTTCCGTTGCTGACGGGCGATCTGCCGCGTGAGAATTTCTTGCCGCTCGTCCCGCTTGGGCACGATGCCGCCGGCAATCCCATCGACGGAGCCTGGGACAAGGCGGGCTGGATTCTCGTTTTCGGAGGCCTGTTCATCGCCGCCTGGTCGACCTACGGCTTCGAGACGGCCGTCTGCTACACGCGCGAGTTCAGGAACCCGAAACGCGATACGTTCAAGGCCATCTTCTACTCTGGCCTTCTGTGTCTTGCGGTTTTCATCCTTGTCCCGTTGGCGTTTCAGGGCGCTCTCGGCTTGAAGGGAATGTTGGCGCCTGACATCTACAGCGGCATGGGTGTGGGCAAGGCCATGGCGCAGATGATCGGCGGAGGACCCTTCATCGAGACGATCGTCGCGATTCTGCTGATCTTCGCGTTGATGCTGACCATCATGACGGCGATGGCGGGTTCCTCTCGCACGCTATATCAGGCATCGGTCGACGGCTGGCTGCCGCGCTATCTGTCCTACGTCAACGAGCAGGGCGCCCCGACGCGGGCGATGTGGACCGATCTGACATTCAATCTGGTCCTGCTCATGATGTCGGACTACCTGTTCATCCTCGCGGCATCCAACGTCGGCTACATCATCTTCAACTTCCTCAACCTCAACGCGGGCTGGATTCATCGTATGGATCGGCCCGGCTGGGAACGGCCTTATCGCGCGCCGACGATCCTGATCGCAATTGGTGGCGTCTTGGCCTACGTGAACGCGGCTCTGATGGGCGCAGGCGCCGACGTCTGGGGCGCGCACACGCTGTGGACCGGGCTCATCTTCGCAGCGCTGATCATCCCCGTGTTCCTGTTCCGCCACTACATTCAGGACAAGGGCGTGTTTCCCAAGGACATGATGGAAGACATGCATCTCGGCAAGGAGGAAGGCGTGAAGAGCCAGGCGGGCATTCTTCCTTACGCGGCCCTCGCTGCCGGCGTGGTGATCGTGTTGGTGACGCACTACTGGGCCTCGAGCTAGGCGAAACAACAAGCGCCAGGAACTCCGGTCACGGCATGCACCCTCACCGTGGCCGGAGCTTCTTCTTCGAGAGCTTCGGGCCCTGAATACGGCCAGCGGCTATAGCGATCGCCAAGCACTGGCTGGTTAGGGCGCGATGAGTCCGGCAGACACCCTCGACATACCGTTTCTTCGACTCTCCGACCCGAGCTTCTCGATTCGCTCTAAGGAGGTGCGCGCAGCGCGAGAGCGGAGCTGGTATGCGCGCACCCCTTATGGCATCGCGGTCCTGCGCTACGAAGATGTCGGCAAGCTGTTGCGCGATCCGCGTCTCCGCCAAGGGAGCCATGCGTGGCCGGCGCACAACAACGTGACGGGGCTCTTCGCCGACTGGTGGCTGCGTATCTTGCTGAACCGCGTGGGCGAGGATCATGCGCGGCTACGCCGCCTCGCCAACCCCGCTTTCTCGCCGAAGCTCATCATCCCACTGCAGCCGAGATTCGCCGAATTCGCCAGCGACATTATCGACGCGTTCGTCTCCCGCGGCCGTTGCGACTTCTTGGCGGAATTCGCCGAGCCCTATGCGACACGGGTCATCTGCCTTCTGCTCGGTCTCGATCAGACCGAGTGGCGGCGGCTCGCGGACAGTTCTGCCGACATGGGGCTCGCGCTTGGCGTGACCTTCAAGCAGGACGTCGCCAAGATCGACAGAGGGACGGCGGCCTTGTTCGAATATGCCCACCGGGTGATCGAGGAACGCCGGGCTCGGCCTCCGGGCGACGATTTCATTTCCCAATTGCTCCACGCCAACGAGGACAAGGACACGCTGAGCGATCAGGAGCTCTGCGATATGGTCGTCCTCGCCGTGTTTGGGGGCATCGACACGACGCGCAACCAGCTGTCGCTGGCGATGAGCATGTTCGTGGAGAATCCGGACCAATGGCCCTTGCTTGCTGACCGGCCGGAGCTTGCCAGGAACGCCGTCGAGGAGGTGATGCGGGTCCGCCCGACGGTGACCTGGGTCACCCGCGAGGCGACGGAGGACTTCGTCTATCGCGATCTGGAGCTCAAGCAGGGCACGACTATTCACCTCTTCTCCGAATCCGCCGGAACTGACCCGCGGGTCTTCACGCCGGGTTTCGACATCGCGGCGGAGCGCAAGCCGCATTTCGGCTTTGGCGGCGGCGTGCATCATTGCCTCGGCCATTTCATTGCGCGCGCCGACATGACCGAGGCGCTGAAGGTGCTGGCCCGGCGCATCAAGAACCCGCGCTACGACGGCGAGCCGACGTGGTTGCCGGACAGTGGGAATACCGGACCCGTCAAGCTGCCGATCGCCTTCGATGCACAGTACTGAATGCGGCCAAGGCGCTATCTCTCGGATACCCATCGTTATAAGTCTTCGCTTAAAGTGATCCGCCTTTAGTGCTGAATTCCCTCACTGGTGTTCCAAGACATGCGGCCAGTCCTCAGCCCTGCTGAAGCCCTAGGGCTTTCCGGTGCCACGCTCGAAGCGCGCATACGCCGCGCGGCAAATCATGTGACCGACGCGACCTTCGCGCGGATTGATGAGCGGCTGCGCGCCGATGCCCGTGTCAACCAACTGATCTATGAGCACGAGGGCGTGGAAGAGCCCATCCGCCTCATGCTGCGGCCGCTGCTCGTCATGCAGGAGCAGCTGAGCTACGTTCACCACGTCTGTCTTCAGCTCATCGAAGCGCTCAAGCGCGTGCCGGACCTCTATCTCGGAGACGAGCGGATCAGGAAGATCCTGGCGATCACGCCCGACGAGGAGCGCTGGTTCCGCGATACCTGGACGGAAGCCCACCAGCGCTTCAACTCGATCTATGGCCGTCTCGATGCGGTGTGCGATTTTACCGGCGCCGGCTGGCAGGATTCGCTGCATTTCATGGAGCCGAACCTGTCCGGCGTCGGCGGTATTCATTTCTCTCCGGTCGCCGAACATCTCGTCATGCGCGACATCGTGCCGACTCTGGTGGGGCACGATCCCGGTCTCGTCATCGAGATGCCCAGGGATCAGCGCGATCTGTTCATCCAAGTGTTGATTGACCACGCGCGCACCATCGGCCGCGAATCGTGCCAGCTCTGCTTCGTCGAGGCGAAATACGTCCATGACGGTCCCAACGAACAGTCGGTGCTGAGCGATTATCTGTCTGACCGGCATAATTTGACCATCGCTCACGCCGACCCGCGCGAATTGCGCGTCGAGGGCGACGAGGTCTTCTACGAGGACGTGCGCATCGACGTCGCCTATCGCGACTACGAGATGCGCGAGCTGGTGGCGCTCGAAAAGGAAATCGGCCGCCCGCTCGAGGCCATGCGGCTTCTGTTCCGGCAAAACCGCGTCGTCTCTTCTGTCGTCGGTGATTTCGATCACAAGAGCTGCTTTGAGATCCTAACCGACCCGGTGATCGCCGAACAATATTTCGGCGCCGACGACCGCAGGCTGTTCCGCCGCCACGTCTTATGGACGCGCGTGGTCGCCGATCGCCGCACGACGCTTCCTGACGACAGGGAAGGGGAACTGCTGGAATTTGCGCGGCGCAACCGCGAGCTCTTGGTCCTGAAGCCGAACCGCGCCTATGGCGGCACCGGCGTCATGTTGGGCGCTGCGACTGAGGAGGGAGAGTGGGAGCAGGCCCTGCAAGCAGCGGTGCTGCAAGCCCGCGATCCCGAGCAATCATGGGTGGTGCAGAGCGCGACGCGTCTTCCGGTGCATGAGTTTCCCGTCGTCGGGCCCGATGGGCGCGTGTTCGGCGAGCCTTTTTATGCAGTGATGGGATTTGCCGCGACCGAGAACGGCCTCGGCACCATGTGCCGCGTCTCGCAAAAGCAGGTCGTCAATGTCGCGCAGCGCGGTGGACTTGCCGCGGTTTTGGAGGCGGAAGCGCCGGCCGAGTTGCGCATCCCTAAGCGGTCCGTCGGCCGCTCCGAGGCGTTGGCGCAGTTGCTGCGCGCGCAGATCTCCGAATTGCGGCACCTCGACCAGACCATTGCGCTACTCGACTGGGATGAAGAGACGATGTTGCCGCCTGGGGCGCGCGCCGGGCGCGGAGAGCAGCTCGCCACGCTCGAAGGTCTTCGCCATGCGCTGCTGGTCTCTGACCGGCTCGGCGATCTCGTTGAGGAGGTTGCCGCTCAGTCGGAGGGAAACGAGCGCCTCGCGCGCGAGCTTACGCTGCTTCGACGGCTGCGGCGGCATGCGCTGGCAATGCCCGAGGATTTGGTGCGGCAGTTCGCCAATGCCAAATCGCAATCGCTGGGCGCTTGGGAGGAGGCGCGCAAGAAGGACGACTATGAAATCTTCGCGCCTTCCTTCGATCGGCTGCTTGCGCTCGTTCGCGAACGCGCCAAGGCCCTCGCCGGTGCGGGCGAGCCTTACGATGCTTTGCTCGACGAGCATGAGCCCGGCATGAACCGCGCGCGTCTCGATCCGGTGTTGGACGAGGTGCGCAACGCCCTCGTGCCGTTGGTTCGCGCCGCCGATCCGTCCGCCCGGCGGTTGCGCGGCGAGCATCGATTTGCCGAGGCGGGGCAATGGGATTTGTGCCGGCGCTTGCTCGCCGCCATGGGCTTCGCTTTCGATCGCGGACGGCTCGACCGGTCGACCCATCCCTTCACCCTTTTTGCCGGCGACCACGACGTTCGCCTCACCATTCGCGTCGACGAAACCGATCTGCCGGCGGCGGTGCTGGCGGCGCTCCATGAGGGCGGCCACGGCCTCTACGATCAAGGCTTCGATCCCGGCGATCGCGACACGCTTCTCTCTGAAGCCCCGAGCATGGGATTGCAGGAATCCCAGGCGCGCCTGTGGGAGAACCATGTCGGCCGCAGCCGCGCGTTCTGGGAACATGTGTTCCCGAGCTTGCAGAAACTGTTCCCCGACGCGGTGAGGGGTCTCGATGCCGAGAGCTTCTATCGGGATGTCAATGTCGTGAGGCCCGGATTGATCCGCGTCGCGGCCGACGAGATCTCCTATCATCTGCACATCGTGCTCAGATACGAGCTCGAAGTTGCTTTGATCTCGGGGTCGCTTGGCATTCGCGATCTTCCCGCCGTCTGGAACGAGCGCAGCGCCTCGCTGATCGGGGCACGGCCTTCAACCGACCGCGAGGGCGTGCTCCAGGATGTGCACTGGTCGCTCGGCATGTTCGGCTATTTCCCGACCTATACGTTGGGCAGCCTCTACGCGGCGCAACTCGCCGAGACTTATGCGCGCGCGCATCCGCTCGAGGACGAAATTCGGCGCGGCGAGTTCGGCGGCCTGCTGTCTTGGCTCCGCACCAACATCCATCGGGTCGGCCAGCGCTACTCGGCGGAAGAGATCATCGAGAAGGCCACCGGCAAGGGGCTCGATACGAGCGCCTTCTTCCGCCACCTCGAGAGGAAGGGCTTATCGGTTAAGCCCCAAGAGGCGGTGCTCAGGGGCGCCTAGCATCGCGCTCGCTCCATCACGCTTTGTTGGCTGAAAATTAGGCTGCCACGCGCGAAAGCCGCTTGAGTCACAGGCACGGCACGCGATCTGCACGCTTCTATGACAGCGATTCGTGTTTGGTTTCAATTGCTTCCTTCTCCGGCATATCGCTTGCAAAGGAGTATTACGCTTTTTGTCATTCGTAATAACGGGAGACCGGGATGCGCCGCGGCCTGATCAAGACGTCGTTCTTTGCCTTCGCTTTATCCCTCGCGATCTTCGCCATCCGGCCGGCGTCAGCCGAGCCAATTACCGTCGGCTACAGCGACTGGCCGGGCTGGGTCGCATGGCAGGTGGCCATCGACAAAGGGTGGTTCAAAGAAGCCGGCCTCGACGTGAAGTTCCAATGGTTCGATTACTCGGCCTCGATGGACGCCTTCTCCGCCGGCAAGATCGACGCCAACCTTATGACCAATGGTGACACGCTGGTGACCGGGGCCGGGGGCGGCAAGGGCATCATGGTCATGCTGACCGACTACTCCGACGGCAATGACATGATCGTGGGCAAGCCCGGCATCAAGACGCTACCGGAACTCAAGGGCAAGAAGGTCGGGCTGGAGGAGGGTCTCGTCGAGCATCTGCTTTTACTCAACGGGCTGAAGAAATATGGCATGTCCGAGAGCGACGTGACCTTGGTGAACTCCAAGACCAACGAGACGCCGCAGGTTCTCGCCTCAGGTCAGGTCGACGCGATCGGCGCCTGGCAGCCGATCTCCGGTCAGGCCATGAAGGCGTTGCCGGGGTCGCGCCCGGTCTACACCTCTGCCGACGCGCCGGGGTTGATCTACGACGTGCTAGCCGTCAATCCGAAGAGCCTCGCCGAGCATCGTGCCGACTGGATCAAGCTGATCGAAATCTGGGATCGCGTGGTGCACTACATCAACGATCCCAAGACCCAAGACGATGCTCTCAAGATCCTGTCAGCCCGCGTCGGGCTTGATCCCGAGACCTACAAGCCTCTGCTCAAGGGCACGCATTTGATCGACGTCGCCGAGGGCAAGAAGACCTTCGAAAAGGGTGAAGGACTGAGTTCGCTCTACGGCTCGACCGCGATCGCCAACGACTTTAATGTCAAGAACGACGTCTACAAGGAGTCGCAGGACGTCGATTCCTATATCGACCCGTCGCTGATGAAGGATGTGGCCCCGATGACCGCGGCGACGCCGTAACCGCGGCTCGCCCGGGGAGTCAGCTTTCATTCGTAATAATGGAGACCAGGATGCGCCGCACGCTGATCAGAACTTCGCTCTTTGCATCGATGCTTGCACTTGCGCTTTCGACGCTTGCCATGCGGCCGGCTTCAGCCGAGCCGCTCACCATCGGCTATAGCGACTGGCTGGGCTGGGTCGTCTGGCAAATCGCAATCGACAAGGGCTGGTTCAAGGAAGCCGGGGTCGACGTTAAATTCCAATGGTTCGACTACTCGGCTTCGATGGAAGCCTACGCGGCCGGGAAGCTCGACGCGGACTTGATGACCAATGGCGACACGCTGGTGACCGGTGCCGGCGGCGCCAAAGCCATCATGATCATGGCCACCGACTACTCGAACGGCAACGACCAGATCGTGGCCAAGCCTGGCATCAAGACGGTGCCGGAGCTTAAGGGCAAGAAGATCGGGGTCGAGATTGGCCTCGTCGACCATTTGCTCATTCTCAAGGCGCTCGAATTGAACAAGATGACCGAGAAGGACGTCACCCTCATCAACACCAAGACCAACGACACGCCCCAGGTTTTGGCCTCGGGTCAGGTCGATGCCATCGCCGCGTGGCCGCCGAGCGCGTATCTCGCGCAAAAAGCACTTCCCGGTGCAAAACCGATTTTCACCTCCGCCCAGGCGCCGGGCCTCATCTACGACGTCCTCTCGGTGTCGCCGGCGAGCCTCGCCGCTCATAAGGACGATTGGATGAAGGTCATCTCGGTGTGGGACCGTGTGGTCAAATACGTCAATGATCCGGCCAACGAAGAGGATGCGTTCAAGATCATGAGCCAGCGTGACGGACTCACGCCCGAGGAGTTCAAGCCGCTGCTCAAGGGCACGCGACTGCTTACGGTCGCCGAGAATAAGAAAGTCTTCGAGAAGGGACCTGGGCTTGATTCGATGTACGGCTCGAGCAAGGTCTCCGACGACTTCAACGTAAAGAACGACGTCTATAAGGAGCCTCAGGACGTCGACAGTTACATCGACCCGTCGTTAGTCGAAGCCGTGAAGCCGATGGCGTCCTCAACGCCGTAGTCTGGCTAACTTCGTGGGCGCGGCGCAGATGACGCTTCAGCGCAAAAGATGGTTCCAGGTGTTGAGGCCGATCTCGCCGCGCGCGAACCTCATCATCGGCTGCCTCTCCTTCGTCGTGCCCATCCTGATCTGGGCTTTGGTCAGCTACGTGCCGTGGGTCTGGCATCCGCAGGTGCTGATCACCAATCCGGGCTCGGTCGACTATCTGCAAGTCGGCATGCGCATGGACAAGGAGGCCTTCGCCAGCGAGGCGGCTGATGCGGTCGCCGAGAAGCGCAAGCCACCCGAGGGCGTTCCGGCCAACCCGATCTATCTGCCGGCTCCGCACGAGGTCGCCCGCGCCCTCTACACCTCCTTCACCACGCCACCCGCCACGCAAGACGGCAATTGGCTGCATGAGAGCCTTTGGCACTCGATTCAGATCATCTTCTGGGGCTTCGTGATCTCCTCGGCGATCGGCGTGCCGCTCGGCATAATGTGCGGAACTTATGCCGCCTTCGCGCGTCTCAACGAGCCTTTCATCGAGTTCTTCCGCTACCTGCCGGCGCCTGCCTTCGGCGCGCTCGCGGTCGCCATTCTCGGCATCTATGACGGGCCCAAGATCACCATCATCGTGATCGGCACGTTGTTCCAACAGGTGCTGATCGTCGCCAACACCACGCGCAAGCTCGATGTCGGCCTGGTGGAGGCGGCGCTCACGCTCGGCGCCAAGGATGCGCGCAAGCTTCTCGCCCGCGTGGTGATCCCCGGCATCCTGCCCGATCTTTACCGCGACCAGCGCATCCTTCTCGGCTGGGCCTGGACCTATCTGATCGTCGCCGAGCTGATCGGCACCACATCGGGCATCACCTGGTTCATCACTCAGCAGGCGCGCTACCAGCATTTCGACAACGTCTACGCGGCCATCATCATGATCGGCATTTTGGGTCTTGGCACCGACATGCTGCTCGCGCTGATGGGCCGGCGCTTGTTCCCATGGGACCGGTCCCTTGGCAAGACGGCGTGAGGAGAGGGACGTGAACCAGCTCGTCGTGTCGCGACCTTTGCCGTCTTATCTCCATCAGACGCAGGCTGTGCGCGAGCGCTTCGCGCGGCTGAAGGCGCGTGACGTCATCCTTCGCGTGGAGAATCTGTCCAAGACCTTCAGCACGCGGGAAGGATCGACGCTTGCACTGAAGGATATCAACTTCGTAACCCATCGCCGCGAGTTCCTCTGCGTCGTGGGACAATCCGGCTGCGGCAAGTCCACCCTCGTGCGCATTCTCGCGGGCCTCGAGGAACCGAGCGCGGGCGAAGTGCTGCTCGAAGGCAAGCCCGTCACCGAGCCCGGCAGCGATCGCGGGATGGTGTTCCAGGGCTACACCCTGTTCCCCTGGCTCACGGTCAAGAAGAACGTGATGTTCGGGCCGGAGGTCAACGGTTACGGCAGGGAGATGGCCGAGCGCGAGGCCCTGCAATGGCTTCAGCTCGTCGGCCTCGAGAAGTTCGCCGACTCCTATCCGCATCAATTGTCCGGCGGCATGAAACAGCGGGTCGCCATCGTGCGCGCTCTGGCCAATCAGCCGCGTATCCTCTTGATGGACGAGCCGTTCGGCGCGCTCGATGCCCAGACGCGTTGCCGCATGCAGGTTCACCTGCTCGAGATCTGGCGCAAGATCGACGTCACCATCGTGTTCATTACCCACGACCTCGAGGAAGCGATCTTCCTCGCCGATCGCATCCTCGTTCTATCGGCTCATCCAGGCCAGGTGCAGGAGCTGATCGAGGTGCCGGTGCCGCGTCCCCGCAGCACGGCCCAGATCATCTCGCCCGAGTTCATCGCCACCAAAGCCCGGCTCGAGGAGCTCATTCATCAGCAGAAGTCTCACGACGAGGAGGACGCCGATACCTATCCGATTGTGCCGCGGCTCACCGAGGCGACCGACAATGTGGAGTAGCCATGCAGTGGGCTGAGCGGACATGGGCGGAGCTTCCGCGCGATCTTTGTGGCGCCGGCCAATCGGCGATCCTCCCGGTCGGCGCCACCGAACAGCACGGACCGCATATGGGCTGCGGCATGGATGCTGTCCTCGCCGACCGCCTCTGCGCCGCCGTCGCGCTCCGCACCAAAGTTCTCGCTCTGCCGATGCTCCCCTATGGCTGCTCGCTCGGCCACAGCCGGCGCTGGCCCGGCACGATTGCGGTCAAGCCGGGGACCCTCATCGAATTCGTCAAGGAGATCGGCGACTGGGCCCATTACTCCGGCGTCCGGCGTCTCTTCATCGTCAATACCCACGTGACCAACGCCGCGCCCTTGCGCTGCGCGCTCGAGCTGCTGCGCGCCGAGCATGACGATCTCATGGTCGCGCTGTTCAACACGGCGACACTGAGCCCGCGCGTACGCGAATTCAGTTTCGCCGACGCCGAGGACTGGCACGCCAATGACGCGGAGACCTCGCTGATGCTTGCCGTCGCGCCCAACATGGTGCGTCCCGATTTGCTCGGTGAAGCCGACGATCCCGACCGCACCGCGGCGAGCGTGTTTGCGCACCCGGTCAATCGCACGAGCCTGAACGGCGTGACGGGAAGGCCGAGCGCCGCCACCGCCGAGAAGGGGCGTCTCTGGTTCGAATGGATGGTCGAGGATTTGAGCGCGCTGATCCTGCGCGGCATGACCGAAACCCCGCCACTTGATCACTCCTATTTCGAGATCGCGAGCTGAAGGTGCGGGTCTGTACGCAAGACGGAGAACGTCGATGGAAATGTATGTGGGCGACAAGATCAAACAGACGCAAGAGGAGCTGGCCGCTAAGGGCGTGAAATATTGCATCGGCGCCTATGTCGACATTCACGGTGTGCAGAAGGGAAAGGTCGTGCCGCTCGCACCATCTCGAGCACATGGCGCACGGCTCCGAGCTCTACACCGGCTACGCGCTCGACGGGCTCGGCCAGGAGCCGAATGAGGACGAGTTCGCCTCGGTGCCCGATCTCGACCACATCATCCAATTGCCGTGGGAGCCCAAGGTCGCCTGGATGCCGGCCGACATCACCTTCAAGGGCGAGCCTTATCCCTTGAACACGCGCGTCGCTCTGAAGAACGTGCTCAAGCAGGCCGCCGATCTTGGCTTCGGCTTCAATCTCGGCATCGAATGCGAAGTGTTCGTGCTCAAGAAGAACGGTGACGGCAGACTCGAGGTCCCGAACCCTAACGATAATCTGACCAAGCCCTGCTACGACATTGCCGGCTTTCTCGACAATTTCACCTGGCTCGACAAGGTCGCGACCTGCATCAACGAGCTTGGCTGGGACCTCTATTCCTTCGACCACGAGGACGCCAACGGCCAATATGAGTTCGACTTCCGCTATGCGCCTGCGCTGACGACTTGCGACCGCTACGTCTTCTTCCGCTACATGGCCAAGCATTACGCCAAGGAGCAAGGCCTGATCGCGACGATGATGCCGAAGCCGTTCGCCGACAAGACCGGCTGCGGCGCGCATTTCAACATGTCGCTCTATGACCTAGAAAGCGGCAGCAACGTCTTCGTGCGCGCGCCGAGCGATGATCCGCGTGGCTTGGGGCTCACGGAGACTGGCTATCACTTCATCGGCGGCATCCTCCGCCACGGTCGCGCTCTGTGCGCCGCCTTCGCGCCGACCGTGAATAGCTATAAGCGCCTCGTCCGTCAGGGAGCGATGAGCTACTTCTCCTGGGCGCCGGTGTTCAATTCCTACGGCTCCAACAACCGCACCAACTCGGTGCGCGTGCCGATGGGAGGCGGGCGTTGCGAATCGCGCAACGCCGACGGCTCGCTCAATCCTTATCTCGCCGCGACGCTTGCTCTCGCCGCCGGGCTCGAAGGCGTGCGCGAGAAGATCGATCCGGGCGCGCCCAATGACGACAATCTCTACACCATCTCGGACGCAGAGCGGAAAGGCCGTGGAATCGACTTCCTCCCGCACACGCTGCATGAGGCCGTCGCCGCCTTCGCCGCCGATCCGTTGGTCGAGAAAACTCTAGGGAAGGAGCTCAAGGATGAATTCATCAAATATAAGACGGCCGAATGGGAGGAGTACCATCTTTCGATCAGCCAATGGGAAGTGGAGCGTTACAGCCACCTCTTCTAGGGGCTGATCATGACCCTGTCATCGCAAGGCCGTAGCCGGCCGGTCAGCCGCATCTCCATATCGCTGCCCGAGAAATTGCTGCGCGATCTCGACGGCATGGTCAAAGAGCGCGGCTTCGACAGCCGCTCTCAGGCCATCAACGAGATGCTGCACAACACGCTCTTAGAACACAAGAACGACCTTGGCGACGACGTCATGGTGGGGATCATAGCCCTGTTCTACAACAACTCCGTCCCCGGGCTGCAGAAACAACTGGCCGAACTGCAAGTCCGCTATATCGACGAGGTGATCAGCTCGCTGCACATCCACCTCATGAACAACCAGACCATGGAGGTGGTCCTGGTGCAGGGACCGGCGCGAACGCTGCAAATAATCGCCGACGAGATGACCTCGCGGCGTGGCGTCATCTCCGGCCGCATGCATCTCGTAGCCGCCCTGATCCCCCAGGTTCATCCGTTTATCGACAAGCCCAAGCTCGCACGGGACAGGGTGTCATGAGCCGGTACCGGCACGTGAAGCAGCGCGAACCTCGGAGTCCCTAGCATGACGACGCTCGTCAGCTCCGATACGCTTCCTGGCGGCAAGCACTGGTCCTTGGTGTTGTGGCGCAACAACCGCCTCAGGCTCACCGACCTCGAGGGCGGTGCTAACGTCGGCATGCTGTTCTTCAACCCATTGAACTTGCTCGAGCGCTACAACGCACCCGACACGCTGAAATGCCAGCACACGTTCAAGCTCACCGCCGGACACTGCCTCTACTCGGACATGGGTCGCATCTTCTGCTCGATCGTGGCCGACGATTTCGGCTGGCACGATACGGTCTGCGGCAACACCACCAAGACCTCGACGGCAAAGAAATGGGGCGAGACGAGCTACCAAAAAGAGCGCAATGACTGGCACCAAAACGGGCATGACAGCTTCCTGGTCGAAGCCGCGAAATATGGCCTCGGCCGGCGCGATCTTCCGGCCAACGTGAACTGGTTCAGCAAGGTCACCGTCGCGGACGACGGAGCCTTGTCGCTCGACCAAAGCGCCGCCAACCCGGGCGCCTCCGTCGAACTGCGCTTCGAGATGGACACTCTGGTCCTCCTCCACACTTGCCCGCACCCGCTGAACCTTGCTCCCGCCTTTCCGCGCAAGCCTGTGCGCTACGAGATCCTCGGGGGTCCGCCCGCCGCAACGGACGATGCAAACCGTCTGTCGGCGCCTGAGAACATGCGCGGCTTCGAGAACAACCGCATCTTCCAGGCCGGCTGCTGCGCGCGAGGCCAGTGATGATTCAGGAGAGCCCGCTCAAGACCGCCGCAGCGCGATACCGCAAGGTCGTGCCTGCGGGCCAGTATTGGATCGATGTCGTGCGTAAGGGCGAGACGTTTCGCATCCTCGATCTCGAAGGCAATCAGGCCGTCGACACGCTGTTCTTCAATGCCGACGACCCCGCCGAGCACTACTCGGCATCCGACACCGTTCGCGAGCAGGGCAACATCTATCTGAGCGTGAGCACTAGGCTCATGTCGGATCTCTGCCGGCCGATGCTGACCATCACCGCCGACACCGTCGGCCGCCACGACACGCTCGGCGGCGCCTGCTCGACCGAGAGCAACACGGTGCGCTACGCCTTGGAAAAAAAGTCGATGCATGCTTGCCGCGACAGCTTTCTGCTCGCGGTCGCCGAGAACGATCGTTTCGGGCTCTCCAAGCGCGATATTGCCCACAACATCAATTTCTTCATGAACGTGCCCGTGACGCCCGACGGCAAGCTGGAATTCGCCGACGGTCTCTCTGCGCCCGATAAATATGTCGAGATGGTCGCGGAAATGAACGTGATCGTGCTCATTTCCAACTGTCCGCAACTGAACAATCCCTGCAACGCATACAACCCGACGCCGATCGAGGTCATGATTTGGGGCGCGGCGAGCTGACATGTTCCGCAAGGTGCTCATCGCCAATCGCGGCGCCATCGCCTGTCGCATCATCCGCACACTCGATCGCATGGGAATCGCCAGCGTCGCGGTCTATTCGGACGCCGACCGGCATTCGATGCACGTGGCGAGGGCAGGGGAGGCAGTTGCCATAGGGCCGTCGCCGGCCGCCGAGAGCTATCTGAAGGTCGATGCAATTCTCGATGCCGCGCGCAGCACGGGCGCCGAGGCGATCCATCCGGGTTACGGCTTCTTGTCGGAGAACCCGGAATTCGCCGAGGCTTGCGAACGCGCCGGGATCGTCTTCATCGGTCCAAAGCCCGAGCAGATGCGTGCCTTCGGCCTCAAGCACAAAGCGCGCGAGCTAGCGCTCCTTGCCGGCGTTCCGCTCGCGCCGGGATCGGGCCTTCTCCATGATGTCGCGCACGCCGAAAGTGAGGCCGCACGCATCGGCTATCCGATCATGCTCAAAAGCACCGCAGGCGGCGGCGGCATCGGATTGCAGCTCGCCGCAACGCCGGCTGACCTCGCGCCCATGTATGAGCGTGTGGAACGGCTGGCGCGCAACAACTTCAATAACGCCGGAATCTTCATCGAAAAATATGTCGCGCGCGGACGGCATGTCGAAGTGCAGATCTTCGGCGACGGCAAAGGGAATGTCATCGCCCTCGGCGAGCGCGACTGCTCGGCGCAGAGGCGCAACCAGAAGATCATCGAAGAGACGCCAGCGCCCAATCTCCCAGGCAAAACTCGCGCCGCGCTGTGGGAGACCGCATGCCGTCTTGGTCGTCGGGTCGGCTACGAAAGCGCGGGCACCGTCGAGTATCTCTACAATTCGACGACCGACGAATTCTATTTTCTCGAAGTCAATGCGCGCCTCCAGGTCGAGCATGGCGTGACCGAGGAGGTCAACAATATCGACCTCGTCGAATGGATGGTGCGGCAGGCGGCAGGCGAGATGCCGCCGCTCGATCAGGCGAGCGTCAAGCCGAGGGGCGCATCGATTCAGGCGCGCCTCTATGCCGAAGATCCGGGGCGCGACTTCCGTCCCAGCTCGGGTCTGCTGACGCACGTGGCCTGGCCTGCGGACGTGCGCATCGAGACTTGGGTGGAAAGCGGCTCGGAAGTTTCGCCGTTCTACGATCCGATGCTCGCCAAGATCATCGTCATCGGTGCGACCCGCGACGAGGCCTTGACCAAGCTGCAATCCGCCCTCGATGCGACCGAGATCGGCGGTCTTGAGACCAATCTCGACTATCTTCGGCAACTCTCACGCCTCGACGTCCTCGTTCAGGGCGAGATGCTCACACGCAGTTTGCAGAACGTCGCCTACCGCGCGAATACCATTGAGGTTCTTGCTCCCGGTACGCAGACGACGATCCAGGATTGGCCGGGGCGTCTCGGCTATTGGGCCGTCGGTGTGCCGCCGTCAGGACCGATGGATGCGTTGTCGTTCCGGCTTGCCAACAGGCTGGTCGGCAACGAGGAGGGCGCTGCCGGCATCGAGACCACGCTGTCCGGGCCAACGCTGAAATTCAACAGCGATACGGTCATATGCCTCGGTGGCGCCGAGCTCGCCGCGATGCTCGACGACGAGCTTGTCCCTTATTGGCAGGTGCTCGCCGTAAAGGCCGGCCAAGTGCTGAAAGTCGGCAAGATAGCGGGAGCGGGCGTGCGGGCCTATATCGCCGTGCAGGGCGGCATCGATGTGCCCGCCTATCTCGGCAGTCGTTCGACCTTTACGCTTGGCAAATTCGGGGGCCACGCTGGACGGACGCTGAGAGCAGGCGATGTGTTGCACATCGGTTCCGTATCGGTCGGGCCACCGCAAACCATCCCGCTCGCCTTGAGCTTGAAGCCGCGCCTCACCCATGAGTGGGAGATCGGTGTGCTTTATGGCCCGCACGGCGCGCCGGATTTTTTCGCTCCCGACTATATCGAGGCGTTCTTCGCCGCCGATTGGGAGGTCCACTACAATTCCAATCCGACCGGCATTCGTCTCATCGGCCCTAAGCCCATCTGGGCTCGTTTCGACGGCGGGGAGGCGGGGCTGCATCCAAGCAACATCCACGATAACGCCTACGCCGTCGGCACGATCAATTTCACCGGCGACATGCCGGTGATCTTGGGCCCCGACGGTCCCTCGCTCGGCGGCTTCGTCTGCCCCGCCACCATCGTGCAGGCCGAGCTTTGGAAGATGGGCCAGCTCAGACCCGGCGACAAAGTCCGCTTCATTCGCATGGCCCCTGCGGAGTCCGCGCGGCTTCTGGCTAAGCAAGACGCCGAGATCGCAGCGCTCAAACCCGCTTTCCTGCCCGAGACGTCTCGTGGAGGAGAGGGCATCGACGATTGCATCGTCGGCGCGCGCGATGCGACGACGCAGGGTCCGAGTGTCGCCTATCGCCGCGCCGGCGATTCTTATCTCCTCGTCGAGTATGGCCCCATCGTCCTCGACCTCTCGCTCCGCTTTCGCGTTCACGCGCTCGTGCAGGCGGTCGAGCAGGCCATCGCCTCGGGGCGTCTCCCAGGCATCATCGATCAGACGCCCGGCATCCGCTCTCTGCAAATCCATTACGACCCGCTCTTACTGCCGCTCGAGGACCTCCTCACCGCTCTTCGTAAGATCGAGGACGGGCTCGGAGATGTGTCCGACATGGAGGTGGAATTGCGCATCGTGCACCTGCCGCTGTCGTGGAACGATGAGGCCGTCCAGAAGACGATCGACAAATATATACGGGGCGTGCGTCCCGACGCTCCCTGGTGCCCGTCTAATATAGAATTTATACGTAGTATCAATGGCTTAGAGTCTATTGATGATGTAAAGCGCATCGTCTTCGACGCCACCTACCTCGTCCTCGGACTGGGCGATGTCTATCTCGGCGCTCCGGTGGCGACGCCGGTCGATCCGCGTCACCGGCTCGTCACCACCAAATACAATCCGGCACGCACCTGGACGCCCGACAATGTCGTCGGCATCGGCGGCGCCTATCTTTGCATCTACGGGATGGAGGGTCCCGGCGGTTACCAGCTCTTCGGGCGCACCTGCCAGATGTGGAACACCTATCGCGAAACGGATGCCTTCGCGGAAGGCAAGCCATGGCTGCTGCGCTTCTTCGATCGCATCAAGTTCTTTCCCGTCTCCGGGCAAGAGCTTCTCGACTTTCGCGACACCTTCCTGCAAGGCAAGGCGAAGATTGAAACCGCTCCCGGCCGGTTCCGCCTCAAGGACTATCTTGCCTTCCAGACTGAAAACGCGACGAGCATCGCCGTCTTCAAGGCGCGCCAGCAGGCGGCCTTTGAGGCTGAGCGCGCCCGCTGGCAGGAGACGGCCGGCGCTCCGGAGCTTGTTGTCGAAGCTGCGGACGAGGCCGTTGACGGTGCTGCGGTGCCTGAAGGCGCCACCGCCGTCGAAAGCCCCGTGCCCGGCAGTGTGTGGAAGATTCTCGTCGAGCCGGGCTGCAAAGTCAGCGAGGGCGAAACGTTGATCATCGTCGAGTTGATGAAGATGGAGATCGCCGTCTGCGCGCCTTCGAGCGGCTTGGTGCGCGAGATACGCTGCGCCGAGGGGAGGGCCGTCGAGCTCGGTCAGCCGCTGGTCATCATGGCGGACTGAAGCGATATGACGGTCTCGCTCGACATCGCCACCCTCGAACGTCTATATGCCTCCGGCGAGGCAATGCCGGAATCGATCATTCGCGAAGTCTATGCGCGCATCACGGCAAAAGGCCTGCGGCCCGATTGGATCACCCTCGTCGATGAGGAGACGGCCATCGCCAAGGCACGCGCCGCCCCGCAAGGCCTGCTCCACGGCATCCCCTTCGCGGTGAAGGACAACATCGACGTCGCGGGGATGCCCACGACCTGCGCCTGCCCCGCGTTCGCTTACATGGCGGACCGGTCGGCGATGGTCGTTGAGCGTTTGCAGCAGGCCGGCGCGATTCTCATCGGGAAAGCCAATCTTGATCAATTCGCGACGGGCCTGAACGGAACCCGCTCGCCATACGGCATCCCGACCAGCACATTCAACCCCGACTATATTTCCGGCGGCTCGAGCTCGGGCTCCGCGGTCGTCGTTGCTGCCGGTCTCGTGTCGTTCGCACTCGGCACCGATACCGCAGGCTCGGGCCGCATACCGGCTGCGTTCAACAATATAGTCGGCCTTAAGCCGACCAAGGGCCTGATCAGCATGCGCGGCGTGGTGCCTGCCTGCCGGACCCAAGACACCGTCTCGATCTTGGCCCTGACCGTGTCCGATGCCGCCAAAGTCGCCGCGATAGCGATCGCCTACGACGAGGAAGATCTCTACGCGCACGCCGGAACGCCGCGCTTTGCCGTGGAATCGCCGTCACAAATTCCAAGGGTTGGCATCCCGAATGGCGCAATCCCCTTCTTCGGCGACAAGGATTGCGAGCAGCTCTACCGCGCGACGATCGATCGTTTGGCGGCCCTTGGCGCTGAGATCGTCGCCATCGACTACGCGCCCTTCGCCAAGACGGCGGCGATGCTCTATGCGGGACCGTGGGTCGCCGAGCGACTTGCCGCCGTCGGCGACCTTGCGACGCGCAACCCCGACGCGATCCACGAGGTCGTTCGCGGCATTCTTCTTGGCGCGCGGAGCAAGACGGCGCTTGAGACGTTCAACGCCTTCTACGATCTTGCTGCGCGCATGATTGAAGTAAAGCGGGAGTGGGCGAAGATCGACGTTCTGCTTTTGCCCACGGCGGGAACGACGTTCAAGATCGCCGAGATGCTCGCTGACCCGGTGCGGCTGAACACCGAGCTTGGCACCTACACGAACTTCGTGAATTTGATGGACCTCGCGGCGATCGCAGTGCCCGCGGGTTTTCGGCCTGATGGCATCCCGTTCGGGGTGACGCTCATCGGTCCGGCGCTTTCCGATGGGATGCTTGCCGCTCTCGGCGATGTGTTGCACCGGTCGCTCGCCGACGCAAAGCTCGGCGCAACATCGTTCTCGCTGTCATCGACCTCGCCCGTGCGCATAGACGTCAAGCCGACGAAGGTCAGACTCGCCGTCGTCGGCGCGCATCTCTCAGGTCAGCCGCTCGACGTCCAACTCATGGAGCGAAAGGCGAAACTCATCGAGACGACGTGCACCGGCCCGGGCTATCGCCTCTATGCGCTCGCGAACACAGCACCTGCCAAGCCCGGTCTCGTTTTCGATGGCACAGGTGCCGGCGCCATCGAGGTCGAGATCTGGGAGATGGATGAGGCGTCGTTAGGATCGTTCGTGTCCGCCATCCCCGCGCCGCTCGCCATTGCCTCGCTGACCCTTGCCGATGGCCGCACCGTCAAGGGCTTTCTCTGCGAGGCCTACGCGATAGAGGGGGCCGAAGACATTACTGCGTTTGGGGGTTGGCGGGCATGGCTCGGCCGGCCCTCCGGCGTGCAGCCGAAAAGCCGAACGGCCTAGACTCTGCCGAGCAATACGAGAATGAGGACCACGACAAGGACCACGCCGAGAATGCCGGCGGGGGCGGGTCCCCACGTGGCGCTATACGGCCAGCTGGGCAGGGCCCCAAGCAAGAGTAGAATAAGAATGATGAGAAGAATTGTTCCGAGCATGGGAAGCTCCGAGGTTGGGGTGCTGTGATGTGCGTGTTTCAATAACGCGCGAAGAGTCGTCGGGGTTCACCTCGATCGGCCGGAACAATCACGCCCGCTCATCGTTCGATCAATCTCCTGCCTGTTGCAGGCCAACTCCTATCCCCCCGGAGGACCCCCCATGAAGAACCTCATTTCCTGCACGACACTTGCACTTCTCTTGGCGACCGGTTCGGCATTTGCCGCCGACACGGCAGCTCAGCCCGATAAGATGGCAACGCCGGCAGAGCAGATGGCGCCAGCGCGCGCGACCGACATGATGGCGACGTTGCCGGGCGGCGCGCTCCCCATCAGCGACTACTACAATCAGTCGGTTTACGATAACCGCGACAACAAGGTCGGTGATGTGAACGACCTGTTGCTCGACAACGGCGGCAAGATCAATGCCGTGATCATCGGCGTCGGTGGCTTTCTCGGCGTGGGCGAGAAGAACGTTGCCGTTCCCTTCTCGTCTCTGAAGGTCGCCGAGAAGAACGGCAGCCGTTACCTGGTGTTGGAGACGACCAAGGAGGCGCTGCAGAGCGCGCCCGGCTACGTCTACGATAGCGGCAAGAAGATTTGGCTGCCCGCCACGAAGCAAGGCTAAAGGCACGGCTCATGCAGGCCGACGGAACGGGCCGGGACGCACTGCCGGCCCGTCTCTCTCATCGCTACTCGCGGCGTTTCATTGATCGCACTTTCGTGCCTCTCCGGTGGAGGAGGTCGCGGGCTCCGCAAGCTCGGGGAAGTCCTGCGGTAGCGCCGCCAAGATCGCGCGCATGTCATTGTAGCGCGAGGGATGGTCGGCCGCGCCGAGCACGACGGCGACAATCGTCTGCCCGTTCGGCGCCCGCCATCCCACGACCAGATGGTAGATGTTCTTGCCGACATGCGATCCCGTCTTGGCGCCGACGATATTGTCATCGCCAAGCATCTCGATCGTGCTGTTGATCGTGACCGTGCGCGCCTGCGGGCCGCTGATGCTCACGGTTCGGTGGGCGCATTGCCAAAATGGCAGCAGCCTCTCGTCGCGAAAGACAGTGCTTCCGATAGCTCCGACGTCCCGCGCAGTCGAGACGTTTGACGGCGAGAGACCATAAGGATCGGCAAATTGGCTGTGCTTCGCCCCGAGCGCGACGGCGGTGGGCCGCATATCCTCGACGAAACGCTTGATCGAGGTCCCGCGCTTCTTCTCTGCCGCGAGGATCTTGCGCCCGGTGTAATCGGCGATGGCCATAGATGCGTCGCTGCCGGAAACGAGCAGCATGCCGTAAAGCAGGTCCCGTAAGCTCCAAACGTCGCCTTTGCGAAGCCCCGCCGTCGAGCCCGGCACGAGATCGGCCTGAACGATGGTTACTTGGTCCGACAGCTCGCCGCCCAGGCGCTGCATCAGAAGATAGGCCGTGATCAGCTTGGTGATGCTGAGGATCCTGAACACCTTATCCGGGTTCTTCGCATAGAGAATCTGGCCGGTATCGGCATTGACGACAAAGACTGAAGAGGCCGTCACCTCGGTCGGAGCCTTGGCCGCTTGCCCGAACGCTTGGCCGCCGATCAGGAACGCTGCGGCGAGCGCGAGGCCCGCAACGAAGCGCGACCGCGCGCGGTCAAACCTCAGCATGAGCGTCATCGCCGGGTCATAGCGAATGGCTAGGCGAAACGGAAGCGGCTTTCGCGCATAGGCTCTCCCACTTGAATGCCCGGCCTCAAATCAACAGAATTGCGTGTCACGACTGGAGAATTCAATTCATATAGAGTGGCGAACCCACATCGCTGCTGCGGCGAAAGCCTCCTTAGTACGGCTCTTATGAGACAGGGACTCGTCATAGTTGCGCTTGGCCTCAGCCTCTTTTTGGTCAAAGCCGCTGCCCTTGCCGGCGTCGACGAGACAAGCCCCACCGCCGCGGGGGTCTGGCAGCAAATCGACGACGATGGAAAAGTGGGCGCTCTCGTCACCATCAGCGAGGAGCAGGGCGTCTATGTCGGGCGGCTCTCGCAACTCTTTCCCGAGCCCGGCGACGATCCCAACCCGATCTGCACCGAGTGTCCCGGCGACAAGCACAATCTCCCGATACTGGGCCTCGTCTTTATCGAGGGCATGAAGCAATCAGGGCTCGACTACGAGGACGGCACCATCCTCGACCCGGAAACCGGCAAGATTTACCACGCGAGCATGCATCTCAGCCCCGATGGCGCCAAGCTCACCGTGCGCGGTTATATCGGCTTGTCGATTTTCGGCAGGAGCCAGACCTGGAACCGAGTTCGAGTGAGGGCCTGGCGAGGCTGGGATTCGTCGGCTCGATCCTGGCGCAAGACCTGCTAAACCTCTAGCGCGTAAGCGGTGGCTTTAGCTGGTGGTGCCAGTGCCTAACAAAGATCTTGCCTTCGTGACGGGAGCCACGGGCTTCGTCGGATCCGCGGTCGTAAGAGCGCTTCTCGCCGTCGGGTTCGGCGTGCGCGCGCTCGCCCGCCGACAGTCGGCAAAGGCAAATCTCGACGGCCTCGGGGTGGAGTTGGTCGAGGGCGACATGCGCGATCCCGTCGTGGTCCGCGCTGGGGTAGAGGGCGCGCGTTACGTCTTCCATGTTGCCGCCGATTATCGGCTGTGGGCGCCAGAGCCTGACGAGATCCTACGCGCCAATGTCGAAGGCACTCGTGTTGTGATGGAGGCCGCGGCAACTGCCGGCGTCGAGCGCATCGTCTACACTTCGAGCGTCGCCACGCTCAAGCCGCGCGACGACGGCGAGCCTGCCGACGAGACCAGGCCGCTCGCCGAAAGCGAGGCGATCGGGGCCTATAAGAAGAGCAAGGTCGCCGCCGAGCGGCTGGTCGAGGCCATGGTCAATGACGGCCTGCCGGCGGTCATCGTCAATCCATCGGCGCCGATCGGTCCGCGTGACCGAAGGCCCACTCCAACCGGGCGCCTGATCGTCGAGGCGGCCTCCGGCCGCATCCCGGCCTTCGTCGATACCGGACTCAACGTCGTCCATGTCGACGACGTTGCCACGGGCCATCTCTTGGCGCTGCGGAAAGGCCGGGTCGGCGAGCGCTATATTCTCGGCGGGGAGAACATGACTCTCGCCGAGCTTCTCGCCCGCATCGCTCGGCTCACGGGACGAACGCCGCCACGCATCAGCCTGCCGCGCTGGCCGATCTATCCCATCGCTTTCGCCGCCGAAGCGATGGCGCGCCTCACTAAGCGCGAGCCGTTCGTGACTGTGGACGGGCTGCGCTTGTCCGAATACCTCATGTACTTCACCTCGGCCAAGGCGGAACGCGAGCTTGGTTATAAGCCGCGCCTTGCCGAGGAGGCCATTCGCGATGCCATCGACTGGTATCGTGCGGCCGGGTACCTGTCGTGACCCTCTCTCTGATCATCGCCTCGCTAGCGCTTGGCATCTGGATCTATCTCGTGCTGTTTCGCGGCGGCTTTTGGCTCGCACGCGAGCGCGAGGCTCAAGATCAGCCGATGATGCAGATGGCTGGCGACTGGCCAAGCGTCGTCGCCGTGATCCCGGCCCGTAATGAGGCTCTCGCGCTGCCGCGGACGCTCGCATCGCTCTCGGCGCAGGATTACCCGGGTAGATTTTCCCTCGTCGTTGTCGATGACGACTCCAGCGACGGCACCGGAGCGACGGCCCGCGCGCTCGCCGCCACTCTCGACCGCGAGGTCGCGGTGCTTCAGGGCGAGGCTCTGCCGCCAGGATGGACGGGCAAAATCTTTGCCATGCATCAGGGCATTGCCTATGCCGAGACGGCCAAGGACGCGCTGGACTACTTTCTCCTCACCGACGCCGATATCGAATACCCGCCCGATGCAGTCACTCGGCTCATCGCGCGCGCTAAGGCCTCGAGCACCGTGCTGACGTCCCTGATGGTGAGACTGAACTGCGAGAGCTTGGCAGAGCGCGCGCTCATCCCGGCCTTCGTCTTCTTCTTTCAGATGCTCTATCCCTTTGCCTGGGTGAACCGGAGAGACGCTAAGACCGCAGCCGCGGCGGGGGGCTGCATGCTGGTCGACCGTCGCGCGCTCGCTCGCGCGGGAGGCATCGCGAGGATCCGCGCAGCTTTGATCGATGATTGCGCGCTTGCGCGTCTGCTCAAGGCTGAAGGACCGATCTGGCTCGGTTTGAGCAACAATGTGCTGAGCCTCCGGTCCTATCCGCGCTTTGGCGACATCCGCCGCATGGTCGCCCGCTCGGCCTATGCCGAGCTCGATTGCTCGCCCCTCCTGCTGATTGTGACCGTGGCCGGCATGGTTTTGACCTATCTCGCGGGGCCGATTCTCGCGATATTTGCGCCGTTTCCGGCCAATGCTGTCGCATCGCTCGCTTGGGCCTTGATGACGCTAACCTTTTTGCCGATCCTGCGTTTCTATCGCGTGTCTCGGCTATGGGCCGCAGCCCTTCCGTTGATTGCCGCGGCCTATTTGGCGTTCACATTCAATTCGGCGTACCAGCATTGGCGGGGCAGGGGTGGGGCATGGAAGGGACGCAGTCAGGCACTTGCTGCCAAGCGATGATGACCATCGCGCCCGAGGTCGATGCGACCAAGACCGAGCATGGCGAGAATTTTCCTGTCGCCTCTCTGCTGATTGCGCCGCGGCTCCGCCCGCACGTCTTGAGCTTTTACCGCTTCGCGCGCGCGGCCGACGACATCGCCGATCATCCGACCTTGTCGGAGAGCAGCAAGTTCGAGCGGCTTGACGCCTTGGAGCAGACTCTGCTCGGCACGTCGGACAGCGCCAAGGCGGCGCTTCCTCTCCGGTGCGTGCTGGCGGAAAGGGGGCTTGCTCCGACACATCCGCTCGATCTCCTTACCGCCTTTCGGGCTGACATCACCAAGCGCCGTTACGCGAATTGGGACGAGCTCATGCATTATTGCCGCTATTCGGCGATGCCCGTCGGCCGCTTCGTGCTCGATCTTCACGGCGAGGACCGGTCGACCTGGGCCTATTCCGATCCGCTGTGCTCGGCGTTGCAGGTGATCAACCATTTGCAGGACTGCGCCAAGGACTACTGCGAGCTCGACCGGGTCTATGTGCCGCTCGATATATTGGCTGCGCATGGGACGAACGTCGCCGCGCTGTTGGACGCGCGGTCGTCGCCGGCCCTACTTGCCTCCCTCCGTGCGATTTCCGGGAAGACCGCCAAGTTCATGCCGGAGGCATCGAAGCTGCCGCTCGCCGTACGGGATACGCGTCTCGGTCTCGAGACGGGGGCCATCGTGCGGCTCGCGCATACGCTCATCGCCGTTCTGATGCTCCGCGATCCGTTGAGCGAGCCTGTGCATCTCACCAAGCCTGACGCGGCGCTTCAGGCGGCACGAGGTGCGGCGGCAACGCTCGTTGCGCGACTTGCAGGACGAGCGACCATCCTACGCGCGAGTGAGGAACAATGAACCGGATCGATCTGAAAACGCCGGTCCCCGTTGCCCGCACCCCGATCGCGAAGGGAAGCTCGTTCTATCTCGCCATGCGCATCCTGCCTCCGGAGCGGCGTCAGGCGATGTACGAGGTCTATGCCTTCTGCCGCGCGGTCGACGATATCGCCGATGATGGAGGCCCGCGCGCCGGCCGCATCGCCATGCTCGACCGCTGGCGGAAAGATCTCGCGCGGCTTTATTCCGGGAAGGGCACAACGCCCCTGACCGAGGGGCTCGCAGGCCCGATCAGAACTTTCAGCCTGAAGCAGGAGGATTTCCTCGCCGTCATCGCCGGCATGGAAATGGACGTGCGTCGCGATATCCACGCGCCTGACTGGGAGGCGCTCGATCTCTATTGCGACCGTGTCGCCTCCGCAGTTGGGCGGCTTTCGGTCAAGATCTTTGGGATTGAGGAGGAGAAGGGGCGCCTCTTGTCGCATCATCTCGGTCGTGCCCTGCAGATGACCAACATCCTGCGCGACCTCGATCAGGACGCCAAGATGGGCCGGCTGTATCTTCCCAAGGAGATGCTGGTCAACGCCGGCATCGCCGACCAGGACATCGGCAAGGTGCTGTCGCATCCGCGCCTCGGCGAAGCCTGCGGCGCTCTGGTCGCGCGCGCGCGACGGCATTTCGCCGAGGCCTCTGCCGTCATGGCGCGCTGCGACCGGCAAAGCGTGCGCTCGCCCCGCATCATGGCCTCGGTCTATGGCGCGCTGCTCGAGAAGCTCGTCAGCCGCGGCTGGGCCGAGCCGCGAGCAAGAGTCCGTCCGTCGAAATTGCAATTCTTATGGGCGGTCATGCGTTACGGCGTCGCGTGATGGCGAGCGGAACCATTCACATCGTCGGCGCCGGCCTTGCCGGACTGTCGGCCGCGGTCACATGCGTCGATTCAGGCCGCGAGGTTGTCCTGCATGAGCTCGCGCGCCACGCCGGCGGCCGCTGCCGCTCCTATTTCGAACCGGCTCTGGGTCTGACGATTGACAACGGCAATCATCTCTTGCTGTCGGCCAACGACAACGCGCTTTCCTTCCTCAAGACCATTGGCAGCGAAGGCCGACTTGCCGGGCCTGATGAGGCCGAATTCGCCTTCGCCGATCTGGCATCCGGTGAACGTTGGGTCTTCCACCCGAATGAGGGCCTAATTCCTTGGTGGATCTTTGCCAAGGATCGCCGCGTGCCCGGCACAGGGCCGCTCGACTATCTATCGATGACGCGCCTGCTGTTTCCGGGGCAAGACGAGAGAATCGACAAGATCATCGATTGCAGCGGCGCAGTGTACGAGCGCTTGTCTCGGCCGATCTTTCTCGCCGCGCTGAACACAGACCCGCGCGAGGCGTCTGCCGTGCTCGCGAGCGCGATCTTGCGCGCGACTTTGGCGCGTGGCGGCCGCGCCTGCCACCCGCTGATCGCCTCCGAGGGTCTCGGGCCTGCTTTTATCGACCCGGCCCTCACTTACCTCGAACGCAACGGGGCCAAGCTCTCTTTCATGCATCAACTTCGCCGCATGGAGGTTGGGAACGGCAAGGTCAACCTGCTCGATTTTGGTGACGACACGGTCGAGCTCGCCTGCGGCGATGCCGTCATTCTCGCCGTGCCCGCCTCTGTCGCGCGGCTGATGCTTCCTGATCTCGACGCTCCTGAAACGTTCCGCGCAATCGTCAATGCGCATTTCAAGATCGCGCCGCCCAAAGACTTTCCGCGCCTGCTCGGCATCGTCAACGGCACCGCCGAATGGCTGTTCGCCTATCCCGACCGGATCTCCGCGACCATCAGCGCCGCCGACCGCTTCGTCGAGACCTCTCGCGAGGAGCTTGCGAGCGCGATTTGGCACGATATCGCCAAGGTGACCGGCATGAGCGGCGACATGCCGCCGTGGCACATCGTCAAAGAGCGCCGCGCCACCTTCGCCGCGTTGCCTGAGGAGAATGCCAAGCGGCCGCAAGCCGAGACGCCCCTCTCCAATCTCTTTCTCGCTGGCGATTGGACGGCGACCGGACTTCCGGCGACGATCGAAGGGGCCATTCGCTCGGGCAAGACCGCCGCGATTTTGACGCTCGCACGGCGCAGCCTGAACGGCGGTGGAGAAGGGCGGTCGCTGTGAATTTGATCCAGGACGAGACGAGAGCAGCCGCGCTCAGCACAACGGGCGACAAGCTCGACGCCGCGATCGCCTCGGCGACGGGCGCGCTCTTAGCCTTGCAGCGAGACGACGGCCATTTCGTCTTCGAGCTCGAGGCTGATGCGACCATCCCTGCCGAATATGTCTTGATGCGCCACTATCGCGACGAGCCCGTCGACGCCAAGCTCGAAGCGAAGATCGCGCGCTATCTCAGGCGCATTCAATCGGCCGACGGCGGCTGGCCGCTCTTTCACGCCGGCGGCGCCGACATCAGCGCGAGCGTCAAGGCGTATTTCGCGCTGAAGATGATCGGCGATTCCGTCGACGCCCCGCATTTGGCGCGAGCCCGCGCCTGGATTCTCCGCCGCGGCGGCGCCGCCAATAGCAACGTGTTCACGCGAAATCTGCTGGCGCTCTATGGCGCCATTCCCTGGCGCGCCGTGCCTGTAATGCCGGTCGAGATCATGCTGCTCCCGCGCTGGTTCCCCTTCCACCTCGACAAGATGTCTTACTGGGCGCGCACCGTGCTCGTGCCGCTAATGGTGCTGAACGCGCTCAAACCACGCGCGGTAAACGCCAAGGGCGTATGCATCGACGAACTGTTCGTGACGCCGCCGTCCAAGGTCAAGCATTGGCCCAAGGGCGCGCATCAGAAATCGCCGTGGTCGGAAATCTTCGGCGGCATCGACCGGGTGCTGCACGCGACCCAACCGTATTTTCCCAATGCGACCCGCAAGCGCGCTATCGAGCGTGCCGAGGCTTTCGTCACCGAGCGGCTGAACGGCGAGGACGGGCTCGGCGCGATCTTCCCCGCCATGGTGAACGCGCTGCTCATGTTCGATGCGCTAGGACTTCCGCCCGACGACCCGAGAGTGAGAACCGCACGGGTCGCCGTCGAGAAATTACTGGCGATCAAGGAGGACGAAGCCTATTGCCAGCCTTGTCTGTCGCCGGTCTGGGATACCGCGCTCGTGGCGCATACGCTGCTCGATGTCGGCGGCGAGGAGTGCGAGCGGCGGACCTTGGCGAGCCTCGAATGGCTCCGCCCGCTTCAGGTGCTCGACACGGTCGGCGATTGGGCTTCGACCCGGCCTGATGTCCGACCGGGCGGCTGGGCTTTCCAATACGCCAATCCCCATTACCCCGATCTCGACGACACCGCCGTCGTGGTCATGGCCATGGACCGCAGCGCCGGCCGCATTCCGCAAGCGGCGCGCAACGCGTATGCGAGTGCCATCGATCGCGCTCGGGAGTGGGTCGTGGGCATGCAGAGCGAGGATGGCGGCTGGGCCGCCTTCGATGCCGACAACGAATATTACTATCTGAACGAGATCCCGTTCGCTGATCACGGCGCTTTACTCGATCCGCCCACGGCAGACGTCACGGCACGCTGCGTGTCAATGCTCGCCCAGCTCGGCGCTAGCGCAGGCAAGGACGAAGCGCTCGACAAGGGGATCGCCTATCTGCTGCGCACGCAGGAGAAGGACGGCAGCTGGTATGGCCGCTGGGGCATGAACTACATTTATGGCACGTGGTCGGTGCTCTGCGCACTCAATGTCGCGCGTCTCTCTTCCACGGCGCCCACAGTTCGCAAAGCGGTCGAATGGCTCCTCTCCATCCAGAATAAAGACGGCGGCTGGGGCGAGGGGGGCGACAGCTATAGGCTCGACTATCGGGGCTACGAGCAGGCTCCGAGCACGGCGTCGCAGACGGCGTGGGCTCTGCTTGCTCTCATGGCCGCCGGCGAGGTCGATCATCCGTCGGTCGCCAAGGGCGTCGCCTATCTTTTGGAGAACCAGGCAGACGACGGATTCTGGAACGAAGCGTACTTCACGGCCACCGGCTTCCCGCGCGTCTTCTATCTCCGCTATCACGGCTACGCGAAATTCTTCCCGCTTTGGGCGCTGGCCCGCTACCGCAATCTGAAATCCGCCAACACCGCGTCAGTCCTGGTCGGGATGTGAGCGAGGGGAGCCGACATCGGGGCTTCGTCATCGCCGTGACCGGCCTTCGTGCCGAAGCGCGCATCGCCGCGCGATCCGAAGGTGTGAGGGCAGTTTCTGGCGGCGGCGGAGCGCTTCGGCTAGGCGGCCTGATCCAGGAGCAAATCGCACGCGGCGGCAAGGCCATCATCAGCTTCGGTATCGCCGCAGGCCTGGCACCAGGTCTCGACGCTGGGACAGGCGTCGTCGGCAGCGAGGTGGTCTCGGCAAGTGACCGCAAGCGCTACGCCGTCAATAGGACCTGGACCGGGGAGCTGAGGTCGCGGCTCGTGAGGGTGGAGTGTGCTCCGATCGCCGGCGTCGATCGGCCCCTGGTGGCCACCGCGGAGAAGCTGGCGCTTCATGGCAAGACGCAAGCCGTCGCGGCAGATATGGAAAGCCACATTGCCGCCGAACTTGCGGCGCGGCACAGGCTGCCATTTTCTGTTCTCCGCGTGATCGTCGATCCTGTCGAACGCCAACTCCCTCCAGCTGCTCTTGTCGGCATGCGGCAAGATGGCGAGATCGACCTCGCAGCAGTGATCGCTTCGCTTGCTAGAAATCCGACTCAGTTACCGGCTCTTATGGGGCTTGCCTTCGATACGAGGCGAGCGTTCGCCGCGCTACTCCGCTGCAGCGACCTGCTCGGTCCGCGCCTCGGCTTCGGCGATTTCGACTAGTCGCTGCTCGACGTGCCGTGAGAACAAATATTCCGCTGGCCGCTGACCATCGAGTGGGATTTCTGGCGCCATCGGCCCCTCGGTCTTGATGCCTTTAAGCGCGAGCAACGCGGCCTTCCAAGGTTTCTTGACCGCATCGACCACGGCGGAGGCCTCGAAGCCGCTATGCACCATGCAATCGGCACATTTCTCGTAATTGCCGGTGCCGTACCGCTCCCACGCGGTGTCCTCCATCAGCTCCTTGAAGGTCTTGGCGTAGCCTTCGCCGAGCAGATAGCAAGGCCTCTGCCAGCCGAACACGGTACGGGTCGGATTGCCCCACGGCGTGCAGTGATAGGTCTGATTGCCGGCGAGGAAATCGAGGAACAGCCCGGACTGGAACAGGGGCCATTTGGTTCGCCCACGCGCGCGGCGGAAGACGTCGCGGAAGAGTTGCTTGGTCTTGGCGCGGTTGAGGAAATGCTGCTGGTCGGGCGCGCGCTCATAGGCATAGCCCGGCGACAGCGTAATGCCGTCGACCTCGAGCGCCCGCACGCTGTCGAAGAAATCGGCGACGCGCTCGGGCTTGGCATCGTTGAACAAGGTGCAGTTGATGTTGACCCGGTAGCCCTTTGCCTTGGCGACTTTCAGCGCGGCGACGGCCTTGTCGTAGACTCCCGCCCGGCACACCGAGCGGTCGTGCATCTCCTTGTCGCCGTCGAGATGAACCGACCAGTTGAAGCGAGGATGCGGCTCATACTGATCGAGCTTCTTCTCCATCAGGAGCGCATTGGTGCAGACGGTGACATATTTGCCTTTGGCGAGAGCGCCCTTCACGATCTCCGGCAGCTCCTTGTGCAAGAGCGGCTCGCCGCCAGCGAGCACGACCACCGGCGCCCCGCATTCGTCGATCGCTCCCATGCAGTCTGCCACCGAGAGGCGCTGATCGAGAATCTTGTCGGGGTAATCGATCTTGCCGCAGCCCGCGCAGGCGAGATTGCAGCGGAATAGCGGCTCGAGCATCAAGACGAGAGGATAACGCTCCCGGCCGCGCAGATGCTGGCCGAGCACATAGGCCCCGATCGAAATGGCCTGGCGAAGCGGAATTCCCATTGCAATCCCTCGGACGACCGGCGCCCTCCGCGCGGCTTAGCCCTGTTTAGGCCCCGACGAGCTCACGCGGAAGCCGGAAATAGACCTTTTCCTCCATCCCGGAAAGCGCCGAGATCTCGACCGGTCCAAACCGGGCCAGCGCCATCACGACGTCATCCACCAGCACCTCGGGTGCCGATGCACCCGCCGTCAGTCCGACCGTGGTCTTGCCGTCGAACCACTCGTTCTTGATCTCTCCACCATCGGCGACGAGATAGCTCGGCACGCCCAATTCTTCCCCAATCTCGCGCAAGCGGTTCGAGTTCGAGCTGTTCTTCGCGCCGACCACGAGGATGAGATCGACCTTCGTGGCGAGCTCGCGCACGGCCGTCTGGCGGTTCTGGGTCGCATAGCAGATGTCCCGCGTCTCCGGGCCTATCACGTCCTTGAAGCGCTGCTTGACCGCCTCGATCGTGCCCCGCGTGTCGTCGACGCTGAGCGTCGTCTGGGTGATATAAGCCACGGGGGTATCGACGGGGATGGCGAGGCGCTCGACATCGTCTTTGCCCTGTATGAGATGCACGTCGCCTTTGAGCTGGCCCATGGTGCCCTCGATCTCGGGATGGCCGGCATGGCCGATCAGGATGACGACGCGGCCTTGGTCGAGGTAACGCTGACCCTCATGATGGACCTTGGCGACGAGCGGACAGACCGCATCCAACACCGACAGGCCGCGTTTCTCGGCATCGAGCTCGACGGCCCGTGACACGCCGTGAGCGCTGAAAATCGTGACCGCGCCCGGTGGCACCTCGGAAAGGCTCTCGACGAAGCGAGCGCCCTTTACCTCGAGGCTCTCGACCACATGGCGATTATGGACGATCTCGTGACGCACATAGACAGGCGCGCCATGTCTCTCGAGCGCTCGTTCTACGATTTCGATCGCTCGCACCACGCCGGCACAGAAGCCGCGCGGCTGCGCCAAGATGACTTTCATGACCCCGGCCCCCGAACCCGGTTGCCACCCTTTGACTGTCATTAGCTCGTCAACGAGCGACGCGGTCAAGATGCCTCGCCGTCGCTGTCCCGTCACAATTTGCGGAAATCGCTTGCGAACACTCTGTCCCTCGACCAGATCGCCTCAATCTAACCAAATAGGGACGCGCTAGTCGGCTGCTGGCGAAAGGACACGCTCACCTGGCTCGCCACCAGAAGCACCAACTGATCTTTCCTGGCGAAAGCGCCTGAGGACTGAAACCCACGCCCCGCGCGCTGGGAAAGCGAGAATGTGGGAAATGCTCGCGAATTTGATACCTATGCCAGCCGATCGATCATGATCGAGACCGCAATCCTCAAGATCTTCAGGATCTGCACTGCGCGGCCCGCGCTGACGCTCATCCTCTACTTGCTGCTCACTCTCGGAGCCGTGCTGTTCACCTCGGAAAATTTTGCCATCCACACCGACACCAGCCAGCTCATCTCTTCCCGCCTGCCGTGGCGCCAGCGCGAATTGCAGCTCGATGCGGCATTTCCGCAACAGGTTGACACGCTCCTCGTCGTGGTCGACGGCGCAACGCCTGAGCTTGCCGATGATGGGGCCAAGCGGCTGGCTGCCGCTCTAGTCCGTGACCATGAGCATTTCGCAGCAGTGCATGAGACGGCAGGCGGACCGTTCTTCGAGCGTAACGGCCTCCTCTTCCTCTCGACCGAGGAGGTGCAGCACACGACCGAGCAGCTCATTCGCGCGCAGCCCTTCCTCGGCACGCTTGCCGCCGATCCCACGCTGCGCGGTCTCGCGCAGGCGCTTTCTTACATCCCAAAGGGGGTGCAGCAGGGCACGATCGAAGCCAAGGACTTCGCGGCGCCGCTCGTGCGGCTCTCAACCACCATCGATGCGCTGCTTGCCGGACACCCATCGTCCTTCTCCTGGGGAGAGCTGATGACGGGCGAAGCGCCGGCGCCACGGGAGCTCCGCCGCTTCATCAGCGTAAAGCCGGTGCTCGACTTCAACGATCTTCAGCCGGGCGCGGCCGCCTCCGACACGATCCGCAAGACGGCTGGTGAGCTTGGTCTCACCAAGGATAACGGCGTGAGCGTGCGCCTCACCGGGCCCGTCGCCATGGCCGACGATGAGTTCGGGACGGTCGCTGATGGCGCCTTGCTCAACGTGACCCTAACAGTGATCGCGGTGCTGCTCATCCTGTGGTTCGCGCTCCGCTCGGGCCGGCTCATGTTCGCGGTGATGCTCAGCCTGTTCGTCGGATTGGCGATCACGGCCGCGCTTGGTCTCGCCATGGTCGGTGCACTCAACCTCATCTCGGTTGCCTTCGCCGTGCTTTTCGTCGGCATCGGCGTCGATTTCGGTATCCAGGTCGCCGTGCGCTACCGTCAGGAGCGCCACGTCAAGGGCGGCCTCGATGCGGCTTTGGCCGCGACGGCCGCGCGGATCGCAAAGCCGCTCACCCTTGCCGCGACCGCGACTGCGGCCGGCTTCTATGCCTTCCTGCCCACAGATTATCGCGGCGTGTCTGAGCTCGGGCTGATCTCAGGCACCGGCATGCTGGTCGCGTTCGTCATCAGCATCACGCTTCTGCCCGCGCTCCTGCTGCTCCTCAAGCCTCCACCTGAGCCGGAAGGGGTCGGCTACCGCCAACTCGCTCCGGTCGACCGCTTCATGGCCCGTCACCGCGTGCCGATTCTCATTCTCGCCGCGCTCGCCGTCGCTGCGGGGTTGCCGCTCTTCAGAGACCTCAAGTTCGATTTCAATCCGCTGAATCTGCGCAGCAACAAAGTGGAATCGGTCGCAACTCTTCTCGACCTGATGCAGGACCCCGAGAGTTCACCGAATGTCATCAACGTGCTCACGCCGTCCGTCGAGGCGGCGGCGTCCCTCGCGGAGCGCCTCGACCGGCTGCCTGAGGTCTCGAGCACGCTCACGCTGCGAAGCTTCGTGCCGAAGGATCAAGACGAGAAGCTCGCCATCATCGCCGACGCCGAGGCGCTGCTCGACCCGACCCTCGACCCGCCCGAGGTGAAGGCCCCCCCGAGCGATGCCGAGACCCAAGCGGCTCTCAACGATGCGGCCAATGCGTTTCTCGCCGAGGATGAGAACTCGGCGATCGGGAAATCGCTGAAAGCGCTCGCTGACGCCGACGCCGCGAAGCGCGCCGCAGTCGAGAGCACTCTGCTCGGCGGCTTGAAGCTCCGACTCGATCAGATCCGAGCAAGCCTTCACCCACAGCCCGTGACTCTCGCTAATCTGCCTGAAGACCTCCGCCAAGACTGGATCAGCAAGGACGGAAAGGCGCGGGTCGAGGTAAGGCCGAAAGGCGACCAGAACGACAACGAGACGATGCGGCACTTTGCGGCCGCGGTGCTTGAGGTCGCGCCTGATGCTACGGGGACGCCGATCCTCATCCAGGAATCGGCCAAGACCATCGTGCGCGCCTTCCTTCAGGCCGGCGCGCTTGCGCTCATCCTCATCACGCTGACTTTGTTCTTCGCTTTGCGCCGGGTGACCGACGTGCTGGTGACGCTCGTGCCGCTGCTGCTCGCCGGTGTGGTCACCTTGGAGCTGACCGTGCTGTTAGGACTCCCGCTCAACTTCGCCAATATCATTGCGCTACCGCTGCTGCTCGGCGTCGGCGTCGCCTTCAAGATCTATTACGTACTGGCATGGCGCGGAGGCGAGACCAGCCTGCTTGCCTCGTCGCTCACGCGCGCCGTGCTGTTCAGCGCAGCCACCACGGCATCCGCCTTCGCCAGCCTTTGGCTCTCCAACCATCCGGGAACGTCGAGCATGGGCAAGCTGCTCAGCCTGTCTCTCGTCACCACGCTGGTCGCCGCCGTGTTGTTCCAGCCGATCTTGATGGGGCCGCCGCGCCAGGCGAAAGAGGGAGCTACGCCGATGCCCGAGCCTGTCGACTCGCCAAGCGGTGATTGAAAAAGAGAATTAGACCGGCAGGTCGCGGCGCTCGCGCAGGAAGCGGAAAAACTCGACGCCCTCGCGCAGTCTCCGCTTCATCATCTCGGGGCTTCGCACCATCTCGCCGACGATCGCGGCGATCTTCGGCGCGCGGAAATAGAATTGCTTATAGAACGTCTCGACCGAGTCGAAGATCTCGGTATGGCTGAGATGGGGGTAGGAGAGGGGCGCGATCTGCGTGCCGAGATCGGTCAGCAGCTCCTCGTCCTCATGATGCAGCCAATTATTGTCCTGCGCCTGCTTATAGAGAAACGTGCCCGGATAAGGCGCGGCGAGCGACACCTGAATCGTGTGCGGGTTGATCTCCTTGGCGAAACGGATCGTCTCCTCGATCGTCTCTTTGCTTTCGCCCGGCAGACCGAGAATGAAGGTGCCATGGATGACGATGCCGAGGTCGTGGCAATCCTTGGTAAAGCGGCGAGCGACTTCGACCAGCATGCCCTTCTTGATGTTGTGGAGGATCTGCTGGTTGCCTGATTCATAGCCGACCAGGAGCAGACGCAAGCCGTTGTCCTTCATCACCTTCAATGTCTCATAGGGGACGTTGGCCTTGGCGTTGCAGGACCAAGTCAACCCGAGCTTGCCGATCTCCTTGGCGAGGGCCTCGACGCGCGGCAGATCGTCGGTCAGCGTATCGTCGTCGAAGAAGAATTCCTTCACCTGCGGGAAGGCTGCCTTGGCCCAGCGCAATTCCTCGATCACGTGGCCGACGCTCCGCGTACGGTAGCGATGCCCACCGACCGTCTGCGGCCATAAACAGAAGGTGCAGCGCGATTTGCAACCGCGTCCCGTATAGAAGGAAATGTACGGGTGCAGCAGATAGCCGATGAAATAATTCTCGATGGTGAGGCTGCGCTGGTAGACCGGCGTCACGAAGGGAAGCGTGTCCATGTCCTCGAGGATCGCGCGGTCGGCATTATGCACGATCACGCCGTCGGCATTGCGATAGGAGAGGCCGGCGATCTTGGCGAAGTCCCGTCCTTCGGCGACCTCCTTGATCGTGTAATCGAACTCGTTCCGCGCCACGAAGTCGATCGCGCGTGAGGCCTCGAGACTCTCCATGGGCTCGACCGCGACCTTGGCGCCGATGAAACCGATCTTGAGATCCGGGTTGCGCGCCTTCATCGCCTCGGCCGTCTTCACGTCGCTCAGGAAGGATGGCGAGGAGGTGTGCAGCACGAGGAGTTCATATTGCTGCGCATATGGGGAGATGTCGGCGAAGCTCAGCCGGTGCGGCGGCGCGTCGACGAGCCTGGAGTCGGGAACGAGCGCCGCAGGCTGGGACAGCCAAGTCGGGTACCAAAAAGAACGGATCTCTCGTTTGGCCTGGTAGCGCGCCCCGGCGCCACCGTCGAAACCGTCATAGGACGGAGCTTGCAGGAAGAGCGTTCGCATTGCCGTCCCGTCCCCTCAGCTCGGCGTCAAGGTTCCATCTGAGCGAAGCTCGAATCGATGACCGCGCCACACGACTGCCCCCGGCAAGAAGCTCGCCACGAAGATGGCGAAGCTCAAGAGGTCGCGAAATGGGCTGAGCCACGGCGCCCCGCCCCCCCGCTCTTTGCCACGGAGCCTTCCTGCTTGTATCGAAACAATCATCCTTGAGGCAAGCGCGACCAAGAGCAGCGCAAGGCTGGCTAGGTCGAAGCCTGCCAGCGCCGCCGCGGCAAGGGCAAAAGGAGTGGGATTGGTCACGACCAGCCCGGCATAGCCCCACGGTTCGATGTTGCGGATCGTGCGCGCCGCGCGAAGCTCGTGCCGGACAAGATCGGCGAAGCTCCTGTCGTAGCAAACGTGGCTGACGACGAAATGTGGAATCACCACACGGAGCCCGAGCCGGCGAATCGCCATTCCCATTGCATAATCGTCGGCGAGCTGATCGGCGAAGGCCTGAAAGCCGCCGATTCGGGCCAAAGTCTCCCTCCGAAGGGCGATGGTGGCGCCGAAGCACGGCTCGGCAAAGTCGAGCCTCAAACCGACAAGCGCGTTCGGCAGGAAATGGCTGTTGATGCCTTCGGCGGCAAGGCGCGACCAGACCCCGGCGGCCGGCACGCCGCAATAGAGGCAGGTGACCATCCCCACCCCGGGCTCCTCAAGCGCCGAGATCACATTTTCGAGATAGCTCGCTGCTACCCTGATGTCGCTGTCGGACAGCACGATGAGGTCGTGACTCGCATGGGGCAACATATTGATAAGATTTGAGACTTTACGGTTGGCGCCGTGCGGTCGGGGATCGATGCAGAGCCTGATTTTGCGCTCAGGACAGCGAGAGCGAAGGCGTTCGACGACGAGAGAAGCGGGATCATCCTCCTTCTGAAGGCCAAAAATCAGCTCGATTTCTCCACCATAGTTTTGCCTGCAGAACGATGTGAGATTTGCTTCGAGCTCCGGCTCGGTGTCATAAAGGGGCTTGAGAACCGAGACGGGTCGGTTAGAACTGTTTCCGCTGACGCATTTTTGGGCAAATTGCCACAGGAGCCCTGCCGCAATCAGGGCGTAGAGGCAGCCTAAAATTGCAATGAAAGTGCAGATTGGCCACAACCAAATCAGGAATTTCGGGGTAAGCTCCATTAACTTCGGGGTAAACTCCATTAACAAGCCCTGGGTTTGGGCGCAGGGGCCCCTGCCGACGGGGTGGGGCAAATGAGGGCAAGAGACTTTAGCATCTTGAGCCGCTTGGCCGCGCTAGTGGTGACGTGCGGGCTGTCTGCCTGCGCGTCTGGCATTGCTCCATCGCCCGAATTCCTAGCCTCTCAGCCCGCTGCCAGCGCCGCGAAGAACGCCTCGGCTCCCGTCTCGGCGCCGACCGACGTCGCTGCCTTGCCCGACGATCAAAGCGAGACAGCCGATCCTTATGAGAAGATGAACCGCTCGGTATTCGAGCGCAATCAGCGGATCAATCACAACGTCATTTATCCCGTCGCCAAGGCCTATCACGACACCGTGCCAGACCAAGTGCGCAAGTCGGTGTCGAATTTCGCCGGCAATCTCGGCGAGCCGATGGTCTTTGCCAACGACGTCCTGCAACTGCGACTGGGTGCGGCAGTGACGACCGCCGGTCGCTTCGCAATGAACTCGACCATCGGCGTCGGCGGTCTATTCGACGTGGCGAGCAAAGAGAAGCTTCAGCCGCAGACCGGCGATTTCGGTCAGACGCTCTATGTCTGGGGCATGCGGCGGAGCGATTACCTCGTAGTGCCCGTTATCGGTCCGACCAATGTCCGCGACCTGATCGGAACCACGGTTGACTTCGTCGCCACCATTCCGGCGGGCGGATGGCTACAGTCCGGGCTGGCGGCTTCGCAGTACGCCGCTCAGGCCGCCAACACGGCCAACACGCTCACCGTTGCCGGATCGATCGCGACGCCGATAACCAAGCTCGATGACGTGCAACAAATGCAGACCCTCGAAGACAGCTCGCTCGACTTCTACACGATGCTGCGCAGCGTCGTTGAGCAGAAGCGGCAGGCTGAGTTGGACCAAGCGCTGGCAACGAGCTTGTGGACCGCGCCTCCGCCGAGCCAGACAGCGGCCGCCGTCTCGCCGAGCACGCTCCTGCGCCGACCCCCGCCGGGCGGGGCTAAGGAACAGGAGCTCTTGAACAACGTCCTGACCACTGTGCAGTGACGCCATCGCCAGGATGCCGATTGCGCCGACCGGCTAAGGGAATGCGTGAGTAGAGGTCATATGTCGCCGTCGACACTTAGGAAGTTCATTGTTGCGCTTGCCCTCGCGGCGTTGTTCCACACACCGGCCTTCGCTGAGAGTTCCGATCCCGCCGCGTCCCGCATCACGAGTTTCTACGGCAGCTTGCTCGACACGATGAAGCAGGCAAAGCAGCTCGGCGTGAAGGGGCGCTACGAGAAACTCTCTCCCGTGCTGGCTAAGACCTACGATCTCGCCTCGATGTCCAGGCTCGCCGTCGGTCCAAGCTGGAGCGCGCTCACGCCTCAGCAGCAGGCCGCCATCGTCAATGCCTTCACGCGAATGACGATCGCCACCTATGCCAGCCGCTTCGACGGTTTTTCCGGCGAGCAGTTCCAGATTCTCGAGACGAGCGACCGGCCGAACGGCGACAAGATCGTGAAGACGCAGATCGTCAAATCTGACGGCGACACCGTGCCGCTCAATTATTTGATGCGCAAATCCGGCGCCGAGTGGAAGATCGTCGATATCTATTTAGACGGCACGATCAGTGAGCTGGCAAATCGCCGCGCAGAATTCGGATCGATCCTGAAATCGGGCGGTCCCGATGCTCTCGTGGTGTCACTCACCAAACAAGGCGATAAGTTGTTGACCGGGAGCTGATCGAGAGCTTGGATGAGCGTCTATCGCCAGCCTCAGGGGCATGAGGCGGCACAGCGGGGGCACGGGGGCATGGAGGCAGGGATCGCGCGGGCGTCGAAAACGCCTGTTTTGGATAAGGTCGATACGCCCGAAGATCTCCGTGCTTTGCCGGAATCCGAGCTGCCGCAACTCGCCGCCGAACTCAGGCAGGAGCTGATCGATGCCGTGTCGATGACCGGCGGCCATTTGGGTGCCGGACTCGGCGTCGTTGAGCTGACCGTCGCTCTGCATTATCTGTTCGACACACCGCGCGACCGGCTGATCTGGGACGTCAGCCATCAAGCCTATCCGCACAAAATTCTCACCGGTCGCAGAAGCCGCATTCGCACGTTGCGTCAGCCGGGCGGCCTGTCGGGCTTTACGCGCCGCGTGGAAAGCGAGTTCGACCCATTTGGCGCGGCCCACTCATCGACCTCGATCTCGGCCGGTCTCGGCATGGCCGTGGCGCGCGACCTCAACGGTGACGATAAGCGAGTTGTCTGCGTCATCGGCGATGGCGCGATGAGCGCGGGCATGGCCTATGAGGCGATGAACAATGCCGGCGCTCTCGGCTCGCGCCTGATCGTCGTCCTCAACGACAACAATATGTCGATTGCCCCGCCCACCGGCGCGCTCTCGACCTATCTCGCGCGCATCACCTCGAGCAGCTCTTATCTGTTTTGGCGAAATTTCTTCAAGCGCCTCGCCAAGTGCTTGCCCAAGCGCTGGGAGCGCAGGGCCGAACGGCTCGAGCTGTTCGCGCGCCATTTCTGGCAGGGCGGCGTGTGGTTCGAGGAGCTCGGTTTCTATTATGTCGGCCCGATCGACGGCCACGATCTCCACCAACTCGTGCCGGTCCTGCGCAATGTCCGCGACGCGGCGAACGGGCCGATCCTCCTCCACGTCGTCACCAAGAAGGGAAAGGGCTACGCGCCGGCCGAGGCGTCGGAGGACAAATATCACGGCGTCGGCAAGTTCAACGTGCTGACCGGAGCGCAGGCCAAGTCGGAGGCCAAAGCCCCGACTTACACGCGGGTCTTCGCCGACAGTCTCATTGCCGAGGCGAAGAAGGACGCGAAGATCGTCGCCATTACCGCGGCGATGCCTGACGGCACCGGTCTCGACCGCTTCGCCAGGGAGTTTCCCGAAAGGACCTTCGATGTCGGGATCGCTGAGCAGCACGCGGTGACGTTCGCTGGAGGGTTGGCTTGCGAGGGAATGAAGCCATTCGCCACGATTTATTCGACCTTCCTTCAGCGCGCTTATGACCAGGTTGTCCATGACGTGGCCATCCAGAGTTTGCCCGTCAGATTCGCCATGGACCGCGCTGGGCTGGTCGGGGCCGACGGACCGACCCATGCCGGCTCGTTCGATCTCGCTTATCTCGGCTGCCTGCCCAATTTCGTCATCATGGCGGCGAGCGACGAGGCCGAGCTCAGGCACATGGTCGCGACCCAAGTGGCCATCGAGGATCGGCCGTCTGCTCTTCGCTATCCGCGCGGTGAGGGCACCGGCATCGAGCTGCCCAAAGAGGGCTTGGTCTTGCCGATCGGCAGGGGCCGCATCCTGCGCGAGGGCACGTCGGTCGCCATCCTGTCGCTCGGCGCGCGCCTCGGCGAGGCGTTAAAGGCGGCGGATCAGCTGGCCGGCTTCGGGCTTTCCACCACGGTCGCCGACGCCCGCTTCATGAAGCCGCTCGACCGCGATCTCGTTCTCGACCTCGCCCGCAACCACGAAGTGCTGGTCACGGTGGAGGAGGGAGCGATCGGCGGCTTCGGCAGCCACGTGCTTCATTGTCTTGCCGAGGCCGGGCTGCTCGATCGGGGGCTTAAGATTCGCAATATGATTCTGCCGGATGTGTTCATCGATCACGGTCAGCCTCATCAGATGTATGAGCTTGCCGGCTTGAACGCCGCCGCCATTGCCAAGACGGCCATGGCGGCGCTCGGAGATGCGAGCGAGGAGCCTTATCGCGCTGTATCGGCGGCCCCGATAGTCCACCGCATCTAGGGGACGATCATCCAGGCGATTTCGCGCGCCGCTCTTTCGACCAGAGCCGCCGCGACTCGACGCTTTGCCAGATGATGAGGCACGGCAGGCCCGTGGCGATCTCGCGCCCGCGCTTCAACAAGGAGAGCCCAAGCGCCACCTCTGGCGACAGACCGAACATCGCGCCGAGCAGGATGTAGCCGCCCTCCTGGATGCCGAGCCGCGAGGGAACCACGAACGCTGCGGTGCGCAGGGCGAAGGCGATGCTTTCGAGGATCAAGGCGTCGGACCAGGCGATCCCGTGCCCCATGAAATAGAGCCCGACATAGGCCTCGCCCGCGCCGACCACCCAGCCGGCGAGATGAAGCCCGCCCGAGCTGAGCACGCGGTTGCGATGTTGGTAGATGGTCTGGATGCCGGCGTGGATCCCTTCGGCGTCGGGCAGCACCGTCCAGGCCCATTTCAGGTCGAGCGTCTCAGGCAATCGCTCGAGAAGCCGGAACAGGCCCTTGCGTTGCGCAAGAATGAAGCCCGCGGCGGCGAGCGCGGAGATGGCCATGCCGGTGACGAGCCAAGGCCCGATCTGAAGCCCTCTGTACCAGGTGATCAGCAGCGCAAGTCCGAACAGGGTGAAGACGATCTGGCTCAAGAGCTCGAGCGTCAGATCGACAACAGTGCTTGCTCCCGCCATGCCTGAGCGAACACCATGCAGACTTAGCTCGCGTGCTCCGGCGATCTCTCCCGCCGTCGGGATTAGAGCAAGATTGCCGATGCTCTCGCGCAGCCAGCGAGCCCACACGCAGATGAGAATGGCATGGCGAGGAGCGTCGAGGATCAGAAGACGCCAACCGGCCGCACAGAGAAGCAGACAGACGAGATAGATGCCGATGAGAGCGGCGAGCCCTTGCCAGCCGACGGCGAGAGCGGCATCGACCACCTGTCGCCAGCCGAAATGAACGATGAGGATGGTGGCGACCGCGAGCCCTATCAGCGCGCCAATGATCAGGCCGAGTTTCACGAGAGCGCAGCCCGGTAAGAAAGGGGTCGCATGCCCATTGCGTCCATCTTCGTCTTGACGGCCGCGCTGAGGAGAGCCCTGAGCTCGGCCTCCGGCTGATAAGAGGCCGGAAGATTGTCGGGGCCGTTCCAGCGCCGCGTTGCCGGATGGCAATAGATCTCCGAAACGCCTTCCGGCAAATGATCGAGGAGGCGAAGCAGCCGATCTTCGGTCATCGCGCCGCTGTCGAAGAGTCCGAACACATGATCGTTCGACGCCAATCTGCCGCCATCAATCAACGCACGCCGAATGCGGCGCGTTTGCAGAGAATAGAACAGCCAGCCTGAAAAGCGCCCGATCGCGCGATCGCGATTTGCTTGGAAGGAGGCAGCGAAAGGTTCGAGCGGCAGGCGCAGAGGTGGAGAACCGAAGCGAGGCGCGATCCGCGCAATGGCTTCCAACACGACGGGATGCAGGTGGAAGTGCCGGTGCCCGTTGATGTGGTCCATGACGAGCCCAGTCGCATGAAAGCGCTCGAACTGGGCCTCGATCTCTGCGTTCGCTTGGCGCCGGAGCTCCGGCGAGGTGAAAAGTGCCACGCCGAAGCTCACCGCGTCGTCGAAGAATTGCCCGTCGGGCCCGAGCAATGCTTGTATCCGCTCTGGTGGCAGCACGGGACGTCCATTGAGCAACGTCAGATGCAGGCCCACGCCTAAGGAGGGAAGCCTCCGCGCGCGCTCGACAGCATCGTCAGCGGCAGGAGCCCCGGCCATCAGGCTCGCCGCTGACAGAACCCCGTCGCGATGCGCGCTCTCGACCGCCTCATTCACCGGAAGCGACAGACCGAAATCGTCGGCCGTGACGATGAGCTTTCTATCCACGCGCCCCTCAAACTTGGATCTAGCGTCCTTGCGGCAACTTGCCCGCCGGCGCGTCTCTTGTCGAACCGGATTTACCGAATGCAGAAGCGAGAAAAGCCAATAGAAAATCCGAAAATGAAACCTGCCGTTTACTGTGATCTCAAGGCGTAAGGCCAATCAGGGCCGATGGTAACCCAGGCTTAATGCGGCGCCTAAAATATACAAGAAATTTGCGGCAGTTCTTGTGACCCGATCCGGGGCCCCGGCCGAAAAGGCAGCAAAGGCACGATGTTAGACGCGTCAACCGATAGAGCCAGGGTTCTCATCGCCGAGGAGCGATCGGCCGAGGTCGGGCGCCGCTCTCCGCGCTATGTCGATCCGGATATCGAGATCGAGGTCGGCGGGAAACACCATCTCATCAGCGCACAGCGCCCGCAGATCCTCGACCTCCTGATCTCAACCTGCGAGCAAGCGACCGCGCTCAATCAGCAGCTGGCGAGCTGCCAGCTGGAGCTTGCGCGGTCGAATGAGACGCTGGCCGCACTCTGCGAGCTGACGATCGGCCTCAACCATTGTCGGACCGAGGAAGAGGTCACGGCTTTTGCCGCACGGAGCGCACTCAATATTCCCGGCATCCGTGGAGCGTGGCTCTTCTTGCGCGAAGCCGATCGATTCAAGCTCGCCGCGGAGCCGATAGGAGTGCACATCAGAGAACATGGCGAAAAATGCGAGTGTCAACGCCGCCTCGACGACCGCGTTCTGATGAGCGCAGAGAACGTCGAGCCATGCGCTTGTCTCATCGGGGTGCTCAACGGCGCTCGTGGTCAGATCAGCATACCGCTCCCGATCGGCGGCACGGCGATCGGGCTTCTCAATCTGGTCAGAAGTCGCCCCGAGGACGTCTTCTCGGAGGATCACCGCCGGATGTTCTCGAGCATCGGCTGCCAGATCGGCGATGCGCTAGGCCGCGTCCGATTGCGGGAAAAGCTGGAGCAGAGAGTCGAGCAGCGAACGTGCGAACTCCAGGCAGAAATCGTCGGCTGGAGGAAGGCCGACAGCGCCAAGGATGAATTCTTGGCCAAGGTCAGCCACGAGTTGCGCACGCCCCTGACGCCGATTCACGGTGCGCTGACCATCATCAAGTCGGGCAAGGTTACCCATCTGCCCGAGCAGTTGGAAGCTATGGTTGATTTGGCAAGCCGCAACTGCACGCGGCTCATGTCTATCGTCAACGACCTGCTCGACTTCTCGCGCATCAGCTCCGGCCGCTTCAGTCTCGACCGGACAACAATCGACGTCGAGCCGATCCTCGAGCAGGTCGTACAGAACAAGCGCATCGCGCCCAACCCACCCAACATCGAGCTCAACGTCGAGCCAGGGGCCAAGGGGGTCATGGTCGATGCCGACCCGATCCGCATTCAACAGGTCGTGGACAATCTGTTGTCGAATGCCATGAAGTTCACTGAAGGCGACGGCCATATCGAGGTGAATGTCGAGCGTCATAGCGGCTCGCTACGCGTGTCCGTTGTCGACCATGGTCCGGGAATCCCGAATTATTTTCAGGCGCGGGTATTCGAGGCTTTCGCCCAGGCCGATTCGTCGGCCGCACAGCGACAAGGCGGCGTGGGCCTTGGCCTCAGCATCTGCAAATCAATCGTGGAAGCCCATGGCGGAAGCATCGGCTTCACGTCGAAGGAAGGCGAGGGAACGACCTTCTATTTCGAGCTGCCCGCGGCTACAGGATGATCAGGAAATGCCCGTAATCGGCGGTGGGAGTACGCCCCGCCGGCAACGCGAGGGCATGCTCGGTCTCGCCACCAGATCCAAAGCCTTTAGGACGCGGCCCTCGTAAACTCGACCGCGATGCCGTCTTTGGTATGCCGAACCACGCGGCCCTCCGTCCGCCCGACGCGGACCCGTTCGCCGATTGCCGGCTGCACATCGAGCTGGAGGGCGGCGCCGCTCAAGGAAAGATTGACGACCTTGCAGTCGAAGATTTGGCCGTTGCCGAGCGTGATCTGAGTGGTCCCGCGCGCAATCCTCATTCGCTTTTCGGGCGATCGACGGTCCTCGGTAGGAGTGGGCACGCTTTGGGCTCGGCCTCCCTCCTCGGGAAGAACGACTGGGGTGGGTTCCAACGCTGCGCGCTCCGGCGCCTCTCCCCTCCACGACATGTAACGCTCAAAGTTCTCGATCACGCCGCATAAGTGGACGACATCGATCGGCTTGGCGATGACGAGATCGAAGGTGTGCCAGTTGTCCGGGTGACTCATGAAGCCTTCGACATCGCCGGTGATGCCGATGAAGCGCGTCCCTTTTGTCTCCACACCGGAGGACTTGACCGTCGCAACGACGCGCAATCCGTCCATCTTCGGCAGGTGAAAATCTATGAGCACGATGGCGTAATGGTTGTCGCGCAGAGCCTTGAGCGCCTTCTCGCCGTCCTCCACGATATCGACCCGATGGCCGCGCTGGGTGAGCAAGAACTTGAGCAGGTCTTGCGTGACGAGGTTGTCTTCGGCCACCAAGACCGACAAAGGAACTCGCGCCGATGGGAGCCTGGCCGACACCTCTGCCGCGCCCTGAATCTCGGTCATGGCACCTTCTCTTTTGGAGACTTCTCATTTCAGCCGGTCCCCTGGCACTTTGTGAAAGATGTGGCCGACAACTCTGCTGGTCGGCTCAAACCAGTGTTGCGGTGATCCCAGACTGCACGTTCAGCGTGAACATATGGTTATCGGCTCGCCACCGGGCATCCCGCGCGCTCCACGCCTTCTGACTCGGGGAACCGTTCCTAGCATCCTACTCTCCCATGGCAAATATAGATTTTGTCTAAAATTTTAGGGACGAAGATATCACCATGTTATTCATGTAACGCGCAGGCTTTATTGATAATTTCCATGTAATGATGGGCGCTCGTTAGGCAAGAACACGCACGTCATCTGGGGGATTTGTTCGGCCACGACGCCAAAAGCAGAGCCCTTGCAGTTCGTTTAGCGGGCCGCTGCCGGTCACGCGACAGGGGAATCACACAGGGGGAAATGACAATGTCTGCCGACCTGAAGCGCATCACCTATGTGGAGGATGAGCCGGACATTCGCTCGATCGCCGAATTCGCTTTGAGCCATCTCGGAGGCTTCAGCCTCGATGTCTGCGCCAGTGGCCCCGAAGCGCTCGAGCGCATGCCGGGCTTCCACCCCGATCTCATCATCCTCGATGTGATGATGCCGGGAATGGATGGCATCGAGACCTATAATCTCCTGCGCGCCATCCCGGACCTTGCCGACACGCCGGTGGTGTTCATGACCGCGCAGGCCATGAACCACGAGATGGACCGCTATCGCGCACTGGGTGCGGCCGACGTGATCGCCAAGCCATTCGATCCGCTCGCGCTTTCTGCGCGTGTTCAAGAGATCCGGCAACACGCGCATGGAGCAAGGCAGGCCGCGTGATGTCGATAGAGGAGCAGCTGAGCACCCTGATCGAGCGGAACTACGTCAAGCTGCTCGACCAGCTTGCAACCGTGACGGGGTTGTTGGATGAGCGCGATCAGGGAGGCACGCTCGGGCCTGGCGTGATCATTGAAGCCCAGGGCCTCACCCATCAAATGAAAGGCGCCGCCGGCACGATCGGATTCGGCGCTATGGGCGCTGCCGCTGCCGCCCTCGATGAGAGCCTCAGGATGCTTCTGGCGCGGGGCAGGTCGATTCCCGCCGATCAGCTCAAGCGTCCTTTAGCCCTTCTTGCCACGCTCCAGCGCGCTGCCGAAGAGACAGCGCCCGAGAAGTCGAGTCTCTATGAGGCCGACCTGTCGCAGTTCGCGCTCTAGCGACGGCAGGCGAATTCCCCTTCTGGATTGAGGCACCCCTTTCTTGATCTGCGTCAAGGAGGGGCGCGCCGGGCGCTCTAGAGTGGAAAGCTGGCCAAACGCCCGCTCACAAGAGGTATGCGGCCCCGACCAGGGGAGGGACGTTCATGCCCGCACGAACAGACAAAGCGCCAACTGCCAGAGACATGATCAATCGTCAGGCGCTGATGGACGACATGATGGCGCATTGCGGCGTCGATTTGCTCGCCCTTATCGGCAAGGACGGCGGACAATCTCACGTCGTAGCGCGCTCGCGATGCCGTGGCTGTTCCACGGTCAAAGCCTGCCGCGATTGGCTGCTGACGGCGGACGGCGACACCTCATCCGAGCCGCAGGATTTCTGCGCCAATTCCGGGCTCTTCCGCATCCTGCTCGATAAATAGCATCTCGCCGAAAGGCGAACTAAGAGGGTTCAAACCAGCGCGGCCTCGCGTGCCGACGCGCGCTGCTCCCGCAGCCAGCCGCACCAGTCGCCAAGCCCTTCTCCGGTGCGCGCCGAGAACGGTCAGCACCTTCAGCCCGCGCGCCACCATGTCGGCTTCGAGATGGCAGCCGGTGCCGGTATTGACCTGCACGACGGGTGCGCCCGCGGCGCGGATGCGCTCACCGTCATTCGCCGTCGCCTGATCGCCTTCGACCACGAAGAGCGGAAGCTCGTCTCTGAGATCGCGGATCGTGCGCTCGAGCAGCGTCGTCTTGCCGGCGCCCGGCGATGAGACGAGGTTCAGAGCGAGAATATCGCGTCCAGCAAGCCAAGCCCGGTTCTTGACGGCAAGTGCGTCGTTCTTGGCCAGGACGCGCGCCTCGAGGGCGACCAACTCGGTTTCATCATCGAGGTCATGTCCATGAGCATGCGCGTGGCCGCGATGGGATCCGTCTGCATGCACATGATCATGGTCGTGGCCATGAGCATCGCCATGCGCATGTTCGTGTCCATGATCGTGGGCATGGCTGCGCCGCGCACCGTCGGCATGGACATGCTCATGAGCCTCGTCATGGGAGTGGTCATGCCCACGAGCATGGGTGTGCGCATGGCAAGGACCATCGTCGTGGACATGCGCATGCTCGTGTCGATGAACCGCGTCATGAGCATGGTCATCATGGTGAGGCCCGTCATGGGTATGGTCATGGCCATGGTCATGGGAGTGGCTGTGATGCGCGCCGTCGGCGTGAACATGGTCATGGTCGTGATGGTGACCGGAGTCGGCCTTGCCTCAGCCTGTTTCGTTGAGCCCGTAACGCTTGATCTTGTTAGCAAGGCCGACGCGTGACAAGCCTAACTCGTTCGCCGCGCGGCTCTGGTTCCAACGATGCCGCAACAGAACCTCTCCGACGAGCTGCTTTTCGAGGCTCTCGACCTTCTCCTTCAGCGTGGCGCCTTCCGGCGTGAAGCCATTTGCCCGTCGCGGCGCGCGCGGCATGGCGGCGAGGATGATTGGCGACATGAACTCGGTGGTCAAGTAGTCACCGTCTTTGGCGAGGGCGACCATGCGCCGGATCTCGTTCTCGAGCTCGCGCACGTTACCGGGGAACTCGTAGGCCGCGAGCTTGTCGAGCGCCCCGGCAGAAATGCCGAGCACCTTTCGTCCGATCGCGTCGCGGTGCTTGGCGGTGAAGAACTCCGCGAGCGCCGGAATGTCGTCGGGCCTCTCGCGCAAGGGGGGCACTTCGAGCTCGAAGCCGCGCAGGCGGAAATAGAGGTCTTGGCGGAACTTGCCGGCGGCGGCGAGTGCTTTCAGCGAGCGATTCGAGGCGCAGACGATGCGCACATTGCAGGTCTCGGTCTGGTCGGAGCCGAGCGGCTTCACCGCGCCCTCTTGCAGAAAGCGCAGCAGGCTGATCTGGAACGAAGGCGAGACTTCCGAGATCTCGTCGAGGAAGACGGTGCCGCCATCGGCCGCACGGAAGAGACCCAGCCGATCGGAGATCGCGCCGGTGTACGCGCCGCGCTTGTGCCCGAACAGCTCAGATTGCAACAGCTCGTCGGGCATGCCGCCGCAATTCTGCACCATCAGCGGGCTCGCCCGCCGGCTCGAATTGTAATGGATGCCGCGCGCAAGCAGCTCCTTTCCCGTACCCGTCTCACCCTGGATGAGAATGGGCAATTCCGTTCGCGCGGCCTTACGCGCTAGGTCGCACAGCTCGGCCATTTTCTCATTGACATAGACGAGCTTCTCGAAACGCTGGCTCTCGGGCCTCAGAGGATGGTCGTGACGGTCATGGAACAGCAGCGAGTCGCCGAACTTGAACTCGCGCGAGAGGAGGCGGTGTCTCCGAGCGAGCTCGCGCGTCTCGAGCGCACGTTTGACGACAAGCCCGACCTGCTCGGCATCGAGGGGCTTGCGCACGAATTGATAAATCGCTGCGGGCGCCACGGCTGGTCCAGTAAGGCTCGTCTCGGCATCGAGCGCAAGCAAACGAATGACTTCGGGATGGGAGATGCGCAAATCGGAGAGGAACGCAAGCCCGCCGCCAGAGCCTCCGTCCTCGGCGATCACGAGGTCGACATGGACGTCGGCAAGAGCCGCATTGGCATCTGCGGCGGAACGAACGGCGAGGACGCGGTAACCGGACTGGTTGGACAGAAGGTCAACCATATCGGCCCATTCCGCGGCGTCGTGCGCCAAGATAACGACAGTTCCGAGCCGATCCATGCAATGCTATTTGTCAGATTGAATACCTTCTTAGCAGAGGGGGGCGTCCTGATCAATTTCCGCCTTACCGGGAGGTGCAAAGACGTGCTGAGCCGGAGAGCAGCGCGATGAGCAAACATTGAATTTCGGGCAGAAATGCACCTAGCGACACAGGGGACAATGCGGAGGACGTGGTGCGCGCACACATATATATCTGCCGGCGCATGGAGAGCGCCGCATGATCAGCGTCGACGTCGCGTTTAGGCTCGGCGCTTTCGATCTCGATGTTGCCTTCGCGAGCGATGCGGGCATAACGGCTCTGTTTGGCCGCTCGGGTGCCGGCAAATCGATGACCATCAGCCTGATTGCCGGGCTGATGCGTCCGGATCGTGGCTGCATTGTCCTCGATGACCGTGTGCTCGTCGACACCGCGCAAGCCATCTTCCTGCCTGCCTATCGGCGCCGCATTGGGCTTGTGTTCCAGGACGCGCGTCTCTTTCCCCATCTCTCGGTCAGGCAGAATCTTCTCTTCGGACGCTGGTTCGCGCCGAAGTCGTCGCGGAGCGTCTCCTTTTCCAAGGTGGTTGAGACGCTCGGCATCGGACACCTTCTTAAGCGGAGACCAGGCGCTCTGTCCGGCGGCGAGAAGCAAAGAGTGGCGATCGGCCGGGCGCTGCTTGCATCGCCCAACCTCCTCCTCATGGACGAGCCGCTGGCATCGCTCGACGTCGAGCGCAAGCTCGAGATCCTGCCGCTGATCGAGTCGCTGCGCGATGAGTTCGCCATCCCGATCGTCTATGTTTCGCACGCGGTCGATGAGGTGGCGCGGCTCGCAGGCACCGTAGTGATAATCGAGAACGGCCATGTCGTCGCCGTCGGTAAGGTCGACGAAGTGCTTGGATCGGGACTTGGCCGGGCCGGGATCAGCCCATTCGCGCGATCTTCCATCGTCACCGGACGGCTTGGCGCGACCGACGCGGTCTATGGCCTCACCGAGTTGAAACATCCCGCGGGCACGATCTGGCTGACGGGACTCGCCGGACCCGAGGGACGCGAGGCGCGCGTCATCGTCAAGGCGACCGACGTGACGCTGTCGAAAACGAAAGCGCGTGCGCTCAGCGTGCGCACCACTCTCGCCGGGAGGGTCGAAGCCATTGAGACCGACGAAGGCCCGCTCGCCGGCGTCACTATAGAGCTCGACGGGCACGGCCTTCTCTTCGCCCTTGCCACGCGCAAGGCCATCGACGAGCTCAAGCTCGCGCGCGGCGACAGGGTGTTCGCCCTGGTTAAGACGGTCGCGCTGGACGAGCGGGCCGTCGCCGAGACCGAGCCGTGATCGTGCGCCCCTGCAGGAAGTCGCGCTGTCCCAAGGCTGTTTACCAGATGGAAAGTATAAGGCTGATCTTTTAGCGCCTCGGTGTCTATCGTTCGCTTCGCGGCACACCCGAGACGCGCGTTCGCTCCGGCAAGGAAGCGGTCGCGAGGTCTCTTAGCCGCTCCAAGTCGGCGATGAGGAGACGGCCGGTGAGTGTCGTCAATCTCGATCATTTGACCGGTATCGACCCGGAAGAGCCCGCATTTCGCGGGCCTTTGCTCGCGAACGCGTCGGCGCGCCGCGCGATCGCGGCCCTCGTCGATGAGCACAGCGCACGCGATTGGGACAGATTTATCGCGGGTTTTGACGATGTGAGCTACGACCAAACGGCGGCGTTCTCCGATCGCCGCTGGGGCGAGGATCGCATCAGCCAAATGATCCTGGTGCAGGGTGATGACATGGTGGCGGGAGCCCGCGTTGCCATCCTCACCCAGCCCGGATTTTCCCAGGGGCTTGCTTATCTCCGCGGGGGACCCTTTTGGCGCCGGCACGGCGTCGACCCCGATCCGCGCCTCTATCGCGCGGCAATCGAGGCGATTAGGGCCGAGTATTGTGTTCGCCGCGGGCACCATCTCGTCGTGACGCCGCGCTTCCACCCGGAATTCTCGCCGCTCGAGGCGGGCATGCTTCAAGCTGAAGGGTTCCGCACGCGCCGCGCCTCGCCCGACCCTCACCGCTATTTCGTCAATCTCGGGATCGACCGCGAGCGGCAGATGGAGAGCCTCGATCAAGGCTGGCGGCGCAATCTCCGCAAGGCGTTCGCCCATGACCTTGAGATCACCCTAGGCGACAGCGAGGCGGACATGGAGCGCTTCATCGGCCTCAATGCTTCGCTCAAGCGGCGTAAGCGCTTTCATGACCAGGGTCATGCGCTGCTTCTTCCCGAGCTCGCGCGCGCGCTGCCACCGACCCTCCGCCCGCAAATTGCTCTCGCTTATCACCGCGGCCAACCGGTCGCCGGCGCCGCCGTCGTGCTTGCCGGCGACATCGCGCAATATCTATTTGGCGGCAGCGACGAAGCGATGCTGAAGCTGAACGCCGGCTACGCGCTGCAATGGTGGTTGATCGAGCGCCTCTCCGGACTCGGCTGCCAATGGTATGACCTCGGCGGCGAGAGCTTGAGCGAGGGATTGCGCCAGTTCAAGCGCGGGCTGGTCGGCAGGGAAGGGCGCATCGTCGAGGCCAATGTCGACTATGAGCACTCCGGCAGCGCGACGGGTCGCATGGTCGCCGAAATGATGTTCGGCGTCCGCGCCGCCAAACGCTTCTACATGAAGCTGCTCAACACCTGAGCACTCCAGCCTCGATAAAATTTCACTGAATTTGTCGCGGGCCGATAAAGCCAGTTGTGATGAAGCCCGGATTAGCTTGCGCCGAGGGACCAATCCCGGGGGCAAATCCCCAACTTCTTTTTGGGCAACGACGTCGTTCGGGCAACGATATGCATCTCGACATGGTGACGATGTCGGCCGCAAGCATCACCGTGACCGGGGTGCTCGGCATCGTGCTCGTCTTCACCTGGGCGCGGGAACGTGAGAGCGTTTTCGTCGGGTGGTGGGGCTTGGCGCTCCTCTTGCAAAGCGCGGGCATCGTCATCTCCGCGGCCTCTTCGCAACAGAACGACGCCGATTTCGTTACTATCGGCGTCGCCTCGATGGTGCTGTCAGACGCCATCAAATGGCAAGCCGCGAGGCAGTTCGCCGATCACCGCATCAACCTAGCCTGGACGCTTTTAGGTCCCGTCGCATTTCTACTCATCTCCCATTCAGGTTATTTCAATGACTTTGAGGACCGGCTGCTTGTCGCCTGCACGCTATCGGCTACGTATAACTTCGCCGCAGCCTTTGAGCTCTCGCGCGTGAACGGGGAGCATTTGGCGTCGCGCTGGCCCGCCGTTTTGCTCCTCATCGTCACCGGGCTGAGCTGCTTTTCCTGGCTTCCACTAAACCTCATCATGCCGATCCATGAAGCGATCGCCGTGTTCTCCTCCGCTTGGTTCCCGACCCTCGTTCTGCTTACGCTTTTGCTCCGCATCGCTTTGGCGTTCGTTGTGCTCTCGATGGCAAAGGAGCGCCAGGAGATGGAGCAGCGCAGCGAGGCTTTGACCGATTCCCTGACCGGTCTTCCTAACCGACGCGCTTTGTTCGAAGCGGCCGACGACTTCGGGCAAGAGAGAAGCTTGTTGGGCGGTCCGATCTCCGTCCTGATCTTCGACCTCGATCAGTTCAAGCAGGTCAATGATCGGTTCGGCCATGCGCAAGGTGACCGCGTGCTCAAGCTGTTCGCCATCAGGTCGAAGGAATGTCTGAATGGCGGCAGCGTCGTCGCGCGACTCGGCGGGGAGGAATTCGCCGCCATCCTGCCGGGCGCCGATTCTGGCGAGGCGGTGAGGTTGGCCGAGGCAGTACGCCGCGCGTTCGCCAAATCGGCAGCCTTCGTCGATGGACTCCCCGTCGGCGCCACGGTGAGCGTGGGGGCGGCTTCAGACACCGACCTTAGCAGCGACCTCAACGCGCTGTTCCGCAGGGCCGACGCCGCGCTCTATGCGGCGAAACGCGGCGGTCGCAACCGAGTTGAGTATCTTGAGCCCGAGGACATCGGCTCACTCGACGCCGTGGGGGGCACGGTCCGCGCCTCACCCGATCGCCGCCAGGCTCCGGCGGCCGGGGCGTCCCCGTCTGTCACTCCTGTCGCGGCTTACGCCGGGGCCAAATTGCACGCCTGAGCCAAAGTCTCTGCAATTAGCCGCAGTCTCCTCGGCCAGGCAGCCACCTTGGCCTGAGCTTGATCAGTTCCCTTGGTGTCCGCGCCAAGCAACGGCTCGTGTCCCGTCATGTCCGCCGACTCGGCGCTTGATTGTGACAGAAAGACGACTGATCTGACGCAATGCGATTGCCACACAGGACTGGCATTTTGCCGTCCAGCCTTTTGCATCTCACGCCGGAGACATCATGAAGTCGCGGATCATCGAGCAGCTTGGCCAAGCGGAGCTGATGCTGCCGAATTTGGTGGCGGGAGCGCTCAGGGCCAACGAGCGCGCCAAGATTTGCATGAGCGCGCTTCAGGCCGCCGTGCAGCATGCCCATGACCCGCATAGCCCGCCGCCCGATCTAGGCACCGAATGCGGCGGCGCCGGTATCGACGCCATCGCCACACGCAGTCTGATCGCCGGCGCGCGCGAGAGTGGCGGCGGCCTGATCGAGGCGCCTGGCTTAGCCAAGCTGAACGCGGCTCTGCTCGCCGACGTCGAGACGATGATCAAGGCGGTAGGTGCTGGAGACACGGCCGCCGGCGTCTCGGCGGAGCAGCGCCTCGATGCCATCGCCGCCGCGCTCGATCTTGGTGCCGAACGCATGTCTGAAGCCGCCATTGCCAGGCTCATCGCCGTCGGCGAGGCCGACAGCCTGCACCGCCTGGTGATGGATCTGCACAAAGCGCTCAACCGCATGACCGCACGATGTGCCGAAGAGAACGTTGCCGGCGCGCTCGCCTATGGTCTTCACCCCGAGGACAAGCCACTCGTCGCCGCCTTCATGCGCGGGCTCGAGCGCACGCGCGGTCTCAAATTCGATCACCCTGGGCTCGATACCACCGCTGTTCGTGGCGAGACGCGTCTCATTATCCAGAACGACATCGGCACGACCGATGCCCATGTGCTCGTCGTCAGCGTCGAAAACTTGAGCGTCACCGTCACGCATAGCGATGTGCATGCTTCGCGCGCGAAATTTTTCGTGGAGCTGTTCGATCGCTTCAAGGTGAGCTGGAGCCGGTTGCATCAGACAAGCGCTGAGGGGCTTGCCGAAGGCGAGGCCTTCTATCTCGTCACCGGGCGCTACCAGGCCGAGAGCGTTGAAGCGGTGTGTGCGTTTCTGGAGGCGGTTGGTGCTGCCCTCGTGTTCCTCATCGATTGGAACAAGGCGCGCAAGGCTCTGCGCAAGCTGATCGGCAACGGTGACGCGATCCAAGTTCTCGACTGGGCGGCACGGCATGAGATCGGCCAACGCGCCTTTCTCGAGCTTGGCGGCGAGGAGCTGATTGCTTCCGCCGTGCGGCGCGCGGCTCCGGCGCGACTCGGCTTCGGCGAGGAGCTCGCCGACCTGCTCGGGCGCGAGGCGACGCTCAAATTGGTCAAGACGGCGCTCAGGCTCTCGACCGAGGCTTTACGCGAAGGCCGTTCGGCACGTTCAGTGCGCGAGATGCTTGAGGTCGATCTCGTCCGCCGGATCGAGCGCAATGATAGCTCGCTCCTCACCATCGTGGTCAGGCAGCTCGGCCTTGCCCGTGACGTCGCCACCCGGATTGCCTCCGCGATCGGCGATGGACATATCCGCCAGGTGGCGGCCGCACGCTACGCCGATCGCGCGAGACGAATCGAGGAGAAGGCCGATGCGATCGCGGTCGACGCCCGTCAGGCGGTTGCGCGAACCGAAGCCGCGCCCACTATCACCGCTCTCATTGACGCGGCGGAGAACGCGATCGACGAGTTGGAGCAGGCGGCGTTCCTCGTCTCGCTTCTGCCCGTCGAGATCGAGCCTAATCTGCTCGCGCTGCTTGCCGAGCTTTCTGCGGCAGCAATTTCCGGTACCGAGGCCGCCGTGCGCGGCCTCGAGGCCGCGGCGAGCCTTGCCGAGGGCGATGGCGGCAGCGCCGAGAGTGAAGATGCGCTTCAGGCGACCGCGCGTCTCGTCGATCTCGAACATGAGGCGGATGCATCAGAGCGTGCGGTTACCCGTCTTGTGCTCGGGGAAGGGGCTGCGCGTGAGGGAGGCCTCGTCGCGCTCGAGCTAGCCCGCGCACTCGAGAGGTCGAGTGACCGGTTCGCTCTGATTGGTCATGTGCTGCATACCCATGTCATGGGCGAGCTGTCCAAATAGTCGAGTCGTAGCTATGAGCATCGTGCGGATCAAGACTGGAGCAAGCGAAGGAGGCACTCCCGAGGCAATCGGGGCCAAGGCGGCGATCCTTGCCCGCGTTGCCGGCTTTGGCTTGCCGGTCCCTCCGGCCTTCGTGCTCCCCATCGATCTCGGCGCGGCCATCATGCGGGGCGACAAGGAGGCCGAGCGCGATTTCGCCGCAGGTCTCGAGGAAGGAGTCGCCTTCCTCGAAGAGGAGACCGGCCAGAGCTTCGGTCATCGCCGCCATCCCTTGCTCGTTTCGGTGCGCTCGGGCGCTGCGCGCTCGATGCCGGGCATGCTCGATACCGTCCTCGATGTCGGCTGCACGAGCGAATCCACGCGCGGCCTCATCCGCATGACCGGCAACCCGCACTTCGCGTGGGACTGCCGTCGCCGCTTCCTCGAGGCCTATGCCGAGACTGTTCTCGCCCTCGACCCCGCGCCCTTCAGGCAAAAGCGCGACGGCCTGATCGCCGAGGCCTCGGCAGCGAGTGACCTCGACCTCGACAGCGAGGCGTTGGAGCGCCTTTCCTTCCTTTATGAGGACCTCATCAGCGGAGCCGGCGAAGATCTCTCGGAAGATCCGATGGAGCAGCTCAAAAGCGCCGCGCGCGCCGTGTATCGCTCCTTCGAGAGCGATCGCGCCGTGACCTATCGCCGTCTCCAGGGCTATGTCGATCTAAAAGGCAGCGCCGTCATGGTGCAGGCCATGGTGTTCGGCAATCGGGGCACCAGTTCGGCTTCGGGCGTCGCCTTCTCGCGCGATCCTTCGACCGGGGCGCCGTCTCCGGTGATCGACGTCCTGTTCGAGGCGCAAGGCGAGGACGTAGTCTCAGGCCGCGGCCGCCCGTTGACCGAGAAGGAGCTTGCCCACGCCGCGCCAAAGATCGCGGCCGAGCTTCACGCTTATCTCAAGGAACTCGAGCGAGATTTCCGTGATGTGCAGGATGTCGAGTTCACCATCGAGGACGGGCGGCTTTGGATCTTGCAGGCCCGCGCTGCCAAGCGCACGGCGCGCGCAGCTCTCAAGATCGCCGTCGATTTCGTGCACGAGGGCCTGTGCACGCCGGAGGACGCGTTGCAGCGCCTGAGCTCTCTCGATCTTCGCCATCTCGCGGTCGCGCGCTTTGCCGCGCACCCGACGCCGATCGCACGCGGCGTCGGAGCCGCTGGTGGCGTCGCCGTGGGTCGCGCCGCCTTCGATACGGCTAGCGCCGAGCGCCTCGCCGCTTCGGGCGATTCCGTGGTGCTCGTCCGCTCTGACATCGACACGAGCGATGTCGCAGGCCTTGCCGCTGCCTCAGGCGCGCTCACGGCGATGGGTGGACGCACCGCTCATGCCTCGCTGATTGCGCGTCAGATGGCTAAGGCCTGCGTCGTGAGCTGTGCCGGATTAGTGGTTGATGCCGCAGCCCATCGTGCCGAGATCGGCGGCGCACCGCTTGTCGAGGGAGATTGGATCTCGGTCGACGGCGACACCGGCGAGGTCTTTCTTGGCCAGCTCGAAATTGCCACCGAGCGGCCTGAGGCGATGCTTGCGGAGGTCGAGACTTGGCGCAAAGAGCCCGCCCAGCGGGGCGCTGCGGAGTGAGCCCCGTCAACTGTAAAAGCCTAGCCTTCGTCACGGCCAAAGTGGTCCAAGGGGGTGAGAAACAGGCTTGATTGTGACAATAGTATGTAGGTTTTGTCGCCGTAGGCTGATCGTCGAGCCCCCCGGACTTCCTTTTGCTTCGGCAATCGAATCTGCCGCCGCGCCGCCTGATCGACCTTCACCCAGGGCTTGAGCTCACATCTCGTAACTGGAGTATATCGTTGTGGTCGCAGGCGGGTCGGCGCAAATGTTCAAGGAGATCGAGCTCAAGCTCGAGTTCGATCCCGCCGATGCTGCGCTCATCAAGTCAGCCCCGCTCCTAGCGGCCGAGAGCCTCGGCCGGGCCGAGGAGCAGAACCTCGTCTCGACCTATTTCGACACGCCAAGCCTCGCGCTCAGCAAGGCCGGGGTGTTCTTGCGCGTGCGAGAGTTGGACGGCCACTATATCCAGACCGTCAAGGCGATGCAGAGTAAGGCCGATCTGCTCGAGCGCTTCGAGTGGGAGCGTGAAATCTCCGGACATGTTCCCGATCTTAAGGTCGTCGACGGCATGCCGCTTCACGCGATGCTGACCCGCGTGCGGCGCGCTTCGCTGCGGCCGCTGTTCGAGACACGCATGCGCCGGACTCTTCGCTGCGTCGCGCATGGCGGCTCCGAGATCGAGGTCGCGGTCGACGAGGGCGAAATCGTGGCCGGCAAGCGAAGGCTCCCCGTCAGCGAAGTCGAGCTTGAGCTTAAGCAAGGTGATGCGGCCCAGTTGTTTTCGCTCGCCCGCGCTCTCGCCGAGACGCTGCCGCTCCGGCTCGCGGTGAAGACCAAGTCAGAGCGCGGCTTCGAGCTACTCTCCAAGGCGGCTTTCGTCGTCGAAAAGGCTGGCGAGGTCGAGATCAAGCCGGAGATGACGGCCGCGGAAGCCTTCCGCGCGATCGCGCGAAGTTGCCTCAGGCAGATCATCGTCAACGAGCCGGCGGTCTTCGCCGGTCGCGCCGAGGCTCTGCATCAGATGCGCGTCGGCCTGAGGCGTCTACGCGCTGCCATCTCGATCTTCGCCGACGTCGTGGCGGATAGCGGCGAGGAACGGATCAAAGGTGAGCTCAAATGGATCACGCAGGAGCTTGGCCCGGCGCGCGACCTCGATGTCTTCGCGGTCGACGTGCTGGAGCCGCTGCGAAAAGCGCGTCCAAAGACCGCCGGCGTCAGCGCTGCGCGTCGCGATTTCGTGGAGCGGCGCAAGGTCGCCTATGCGCGCGCCGTAGGCTCGCTGCAATCCGAGCGTTTCCGCAAAGCCCTTCTTGATCTCGCCGAGTGGATCGAGATCGGCAACTGGGCCTCAGGCGAGGTCGCGCGCGGTCCGATTGCAGACCGTGCGAGGACCGAGCTGGCCCGGCTGCGCAAACGGATCAGGAAATGGGGCGACGACCTCCGCCACGTCAGCCCGCAGCAGCGCCACAAGCTTCGCATCCGCGCGAAGCGGCTTCGCTACGCCACCGAGTTCTTCGCCAAGACCTTTCCCGGCGAAAGCAACCTCAAGCGGCGCGACGAGCTACTCACGGCGCTCAAGGAATTGCAGGATGCGCTGGGCGGGCTAAATGACCTCGAGACGCGGCATGGCCTGATGGATGGGACGGGAGGCGAGGAGCCTACCGTGGAGATGGCTGCCGCCATTCCCGATCCGGCACGCGAGGCGGCGTCGCGCGAGCGCCTTCTCGCCGACGCCGAGAAGGCCTTCGTGCGTCTCGCGCAAGCCAAGGCCTTCTGGAAGGACTAGGTCCGCATCCTTATTCGACGACGTGGTGCTTGCCGATCGGCTTGACCGTGCTCGCCTGAAGCCCTTTCTCGCCTTCTTCTTCGGCAATGACGAGGCTGACCTCGTTTCCGACCTCGAGCGTATCGAAATCGGCGCCGACGAGGCTGTTCCGGTGGAAGTAGACCTCATCGCCTTCCGCCGTGGTGATAAAGCCATAGTCACCGAATAGAGTTCTCGATCTTGCCGTGTGCGGGCCCCGCGTGGGCTTTCACGCTGCCGCGCGTCTTGCGCACTTGATCCTCGAGGCGCCGGACGGCGGCGTCGAAGGCGTCGCGCACCGCCACATAGACGTCTTCGTGGGCGTGGTCGATGGGCCTGGCGCGATCCACCACCACATTCTTTCCCGGCACGCTGATCTCGATCCGCACGTTATAGAGCTTGCCTTTGTGGTGATGCCGGTGTGGCGCCTCGACCACCACGGTGCAGCCGACGATGCGGTCGTGAAAACGCTCGAGCTTCGCCGCCTTCTCGCGGATGCGCGCCTCGACGGCCGGCGATGGGTCCATATTGCGGAAACTGATTTGCAGCGGGATCTGCATCTTGCCTTCTTTCTCCGTTAGAACTTGCTGAACTTTAGCATGCGCGAAGTCGGTAAATGTTCATTGAGTTGCGTCAAGAGGCACAAGAGCGCAGAATTCCGCGCGCTTGATATTGACCCGCATCAAGGCCGGGGTCCGCCAGGAAGCTCATATGGTGTGCGCGGCGGCGACTTGGCATAACCGACCTAAGGAATGTCGATGAGGCCTTTGCTCGTGGGTTTCCTCCTCGCGCTGGCGTCGGGCGCCGTCGCGCTTGCTGCCGAGGACGTCGGCGATCCCCAGGCGGGATTCGAATACGCCAAGGAATATTGCTCTCCTTGTCACGGGATCTCGGCCGAGAAGTCGCCCCTGCCCAAAGCGACTCGCTTCCGCGAGGTGGCCGACCGGCCGGGCGTGACCGGAACGGCTCTCAGAGTGTGGATGGAGACGTCGCATCCGACGATGCCGAACATCATCGTCGAGAAGCAGGATATGCTGAATGTCATCGCCTATATCCTGAGCCTCAAGGGCCGCGACCAGGACCAGAACCAAAACTAGATCCATGATCCCTAAAGGGGAGGAGACGGCGCGGTGAAGCTCGTCAAGATTTTGCTTCCCATCCATCAACGCGGCACCACCGAAGCCTGTGCTGCCTTCGCCTTCGGCCTCGCCGCCCGCTCCGGCGCTACCCTCGAAGTGCTGCATGCCTGCCCCGCGCCGGCCGACCGGCTGCCTTACGCGACCGAGCTCAGCCCGGTCTATTTCGCGGAGCTCGTCGATGTCGGCAGGAAGCAGGTCGAGCTCGAGCAGCGCGAAGCCCAGTCTTGGCTTGCCGCGACGGTGCGTGCCTTCCCGAATGTGCGACCCGCCTTTCTCCATTTCGAGGGGCCAGTTGGGCACACAGTGGCAACGCGAGCGAAAGGCGCCGATTTCACCGTGCTGCCGAGCGTTGCCGCGAGCGAGGACACGTTCTTCTCGCTGGCGCGTGACGCGGCGCTCTTCAATTCAGGCCGCCCGATGCTGGTGATGCCGAACGAAACACGGGGCTTCAGCGCCAGCACGGTGGTGATCGCTTGGAAAGACACGGTTGAGGCGGTGCGTGCATTGAGCGCCGCCGCGCCCTTCCTCGCAGCGGCGAAACGCGTCCAGCTCCTCACCGTCTTGGAGCACGAGAACCAGGACGAGACATCGGCAATGATGGCGGATTATCTGAAGCGAGGCGGCATGAGCGTCGAGTTGGTAAACCTCACCCTGCACGGCCGCGACGTGGGCGAGGTGCTTGTCGAGGCGGCTGTCGGCGAGGACACACTGCTCGTCATGGGCGCCTATGGTCATTGGCGCTGGCGCGAGCAGGTGCTCGGCGGGGCCACGCAATATGTGTTGCGTCACACCAAGGTGCCCGTGCTCATGTCGCATTAGCGTCGGGTGACACGTGCGATGTAAGCGACGTGATGAACGCTGCCGGCCCCATGACAATTGAGACGTTGCCCTGGAATGTTCCGCTCGACGGACTTCTCGGCGACTTGCGCGCAACCCGCGATGGCTTGAGCTCCCGGGAAGCTACGCGGCGCCTTGCCGAATATGGCCCAAACGATGCGATGGTTCGCAGGCGCCGTCCGCTGTGGCGCCAGATTATAGATCGCCTCGGTAACCCGCTAATTCTCATCCTGCTTTTTGCGAGCGGGCTTTCGGCGTGGACCGGCGACGTCACCAGCTTCGTTATTATCGTCACCATCATCCTTCTGAGCTTGGTGCTTGATATCGTCCAGCAGCGTCGTGCCGAGACGACTGTCGATGCGTTGCGCCGCTCCGTCGGACTTAAGGCGCAAGTGCTCCGCGATGGCGTTTGCCGTGAGATTGACCTCGACCAGCTGGTGCCCGGGGACATTGTGGAGCTCAGAGCCGGTGATGTCGTCCCGGGTGATAGCAGAATACTGAGCGCGCGGGACTGTTTCGTAAACCAGGCCATGCTCACCGGCGAGGCTTACCCGATCAAGAAACAGGCAGGCGATCTTGCCGCTCCCGACGATGAAGTGTCTGGCGCGTGGAATTTTCTGTTCATGGGTACGTCGGTCGTCAGCGGCACGGCGCGGGCCGTGGTGTGCCGGACGGGGCGTGCGACGGAGCTCGGCGGGCTTGCCGGAGAGCTCGCTGCGCAGCGGCCCCCCGACGCGTTCGCCATTGGAATTCGACGCTTCGGCTTCCTGATGCTCCGCCTGACCATCTTCCTCGTGCTGTTCGTGCTGCTCACCAATGTGGTGTTCCATAGGCCGTGGCTTGAATCGCTCCTGTTTGCTCTGGCGCTCGCCGTTGGCCTTACGCCGGAGCTGCTGCCCATGGTGGTTACGGTGACTCTGGCGAATGGAGCAAGTCGGCTCGCTCGGCGCCGCGTCATCGTCAAGCGTCTTGCCGCTATTCACGATCTCGGCGCGATGGACGTGCTTTGCACCGATAAGACAGGAACGCTCACTGAGGGAAGCATTCGCCTGACCGGCCACATCGATGCGAGCGGCGAGGACAGCGACGAAGTGCTGCGACTCGCTTATCTCAACAGCGTCTTTGAGAGTGGCATCAAGAGCCCGCTCGACGATGCAATCCTCGCCCATGACAGGCTCGACGTCACAGGTTGGCATAAGATCGACGAGGTTCCCTTCGATTTCGAGCGCCGGCGCGTGTCGGTCCTGATCGACGACGGGTCTAGCCGTCTCCTCGTGGTCAAGGGAGCGCCCGAGGATATCCTCGACGTTTCGGTCGATTACGAGACAGCAGCGGGCGAGCGGCTGCCACTCGCCGATCCGGTACGCGAGAGCCTCCTGCAACGCTTCGAGCGGCTCGGCGAGGAGGGCTATCGCGTGATCGGCGTCGCCTCGAGGTCGCTCGGCCGGGAGCACGAGAGCGCCGGCGTCAGCGACGAGGCGGAGCTCACGTTCGCCGGCTTCGCCACCTTCGTCGACCCGCCCAAGGCGGATGCCGCCGATGCCATTCGCGCGCTTGCGGCCATCGGCGTCGACGTGAAAATCGTGACCGGCGACAATGAGCGGGTCGCGCTCCATGTGTGCGAGGCGATTGGCGTGACCGTTGGCGGCGTGCTCACCGGGCACGAACTCGTGACCATGTCGGAGGAGTCGCTGCGTGCGCGCCTATCGTCGGTTAATCTGTTCTGCCGCATTACGCCGCAGCAGAAAGAGCGCATTCTGGTGGCTTTGAAGCGCAGCGGCAAAGTTACCGGCTTCCTCGGCGATGGCATCAACGATGCCTCGGCGTTGCATTCGGCCGATGTCGGCATTTCGGTCGACAGCGCCGCTGACGTCGCCAAGGAAGCTGCCGACCTTGTCTTGCTCGAACACAATCTCGACGTGGTGCATGACGGGATCATCGAAGGCCGGCGCACGGTCGAGAACGTCACCAAATACATCCTGATGGGAGCGAGCTCGAATTTCGGTAACATGTTCAGCATGGCCGGGGCGGCACTGTTCTTGCCCTTCTTGCCCATGCTTCCCACTCAAGTGCTCCTCAATAACCTCCTGTATGACATTTCCGAGGTCGGCGTGCCGTTCGACAACGTCGATGCCGAAGCCGTTCGGCGCCCGGTGCAGTGGGACATTAGGTTCATCGAGCGCTGCATGTTGCTGCTCGGCCCGGTGAGTTCGCTCTTCGACTTCATCACCTTCTTTGCTTTGCTTCGGATTTTCGGCGTGAGCGAGCCGATGTTCCAGACCGGCTGGTTCGTTGAGTCCTTGGCCACCCAGTGCCTCGTCATTTTTGTGATCAGAACGCGGAAGCCCCCGTGGCGGAGCCTGCCCAACCCGGTTCTGACGATTCTCACCCTAGGAGCGGTCCTGATCGGCCTTGTTTTTCCGCTGACGCCCCTCGGCCCTCTGTTCGGCTTTCGCGAACCGCCAGCGGCCTTCTATCTCTTTCTGGTTTCAGCCGTGGCTGCGTACCTGCTTCTCGTCGAAGGCGTGAAGCGGCTCCTCTATCGCCGCGCGCGCGCCTAGGGCCACTGCGCGCGGCGGGTTGATGAGACAGGCGCTAGCGGCTGATCACCATGCCGAGCACGAGCCCGATGCCTGCGGCGATGCCGAGCGAGGTCAGTGGATCGCGCCGCACCGCATCCTCGACGCTATGCAGAGTTTCGCCCGCCTTATCCTGGGCCCGATGGAGTTGATGGTCGCCGGCGCTCTTAATCGAGGAGGTCAAAGCCTCGACATCCTGGCGAAGCGTCGCCAGATGCTTGGCGATCTTCTGCACTTCCTCCTTGAGAGCCACATGGCTCGGCATTTCAGCGTCTTTATTGGCCATCTAAGTCCTCCTTCGCCGCTCGGAACTTGCTCCATTTGGCAGCGCAATGGCGCCGGCAGTCAAGGCTCGCCCCCAAACCTTGCCCTTAGCCTTGATTAGGCTCAATCAGATGCGCGTGTTTCGCCCGCCGTCGCTAACCGTTAGAATTTCGTCATGCACGGACCGGTCACCGGAGGCGAGGAGGGAAGTTGGCTCGACCGGCTGTGGAGAGCCGCCAACGATCCCATCACCTCGCCCGCTCATTATTGGGCCGCCGCCGCCGCCGTATCCTTCATGCTACTCGCCGGCTGGGGCTTGCACCCTTGGCTTCACGACCGCGCCTCCTTCCTCATCTTCATTCCAGCGGTGCTGATCGCTGCCGGGTTCGGCGGACTGGGCCCCGGGCTTCTCGCCACCTTTCTCAGCGCCACGCTTGGCATCTTCTTGATCGGCATCAATGGACTGACCCACCCCGCGATCCTCGAGGCCGTCATCTTCGTCATCGTCGGTGGCGGCATCTCCTGGTTCGGCGAGCAGCTTCGCCGCACCAGGATTAGGAGCCGCCGTCACGCCAGGGACCTGAAGGCACGCGAGGAGCATCTCCGCTCGATTCTCGATACCGTTCCCGACGCGACTGTCGTCATCGACGAGAAGGGCACCATCCAATCCTTCAACGCCGCGGCGGAGCGGCTGTTCGGTTACCGCGAGGCCTCCGTGGCCGGCCGCAACATCAGCCTGTTGATGCCCACACCCTATCGCGAGGAGCACGACCGCTACATTTCCCGCTATCTCAAGACCGGCGAGAAACGCATCATCGGCATCGATCGGGTCGTGACGGGGCTGCGCCAGGACGGGTCAACGTTCCCCATGAAGCTCGAGGTCGGAGAGATGAAGTCGGGCGATCGGCGCTTCTTCACTGGATTCATCAAAGATCTTACCGAGCGGGAGGAAACCGAGCACCAACTGCACGGGCTGCAGACCGAGCTGGCGCGCCTGTCGCGGCTGACCGCCATGGGCGAGATGGCCTCGACACTTGCCCATGAGATCAATCAGCCGCTGTCCGCCGTCTCGAACTATCTGCAAGGTTGCACGCGGCTGCTCGAAACCGTCGATCATCCGAACGCCGCCAAGGTCCGCGACGCGCTCGCGGAAACGACAAAGCAAACCCTGCGCGCCGGCCATATCATCCGCCAGTTGCGCGAGTTCGTTGCACGCGGAGAGACGGAGAAGCGTCCCGAGAATTTGAGTAAGCTGATCGAGGAGGCGAGCGCGCTCGCCCTCGTCGGCGCCAAGGAAGAGGGGGTCAAGACCTTGTTCCGCTACGCGAGCCACACCGACATGGTGCTGGTCGAGAAGGTGCAAATCCAGCAGGTTCTGCTCAACCTCATCCGCAACGCCATCGAGGCCATGCATGGCTGCGATTGCAAGGAGCTCACGGTGACCACGTCAGCGGCAAGGGACGGCATGATCGAGATCAGCGTTGCAGACACGGGCCACGGTCTCTCGGAAGAGATCGCCGATCGGCTATTCCAGCCTTTCGTGACGACCAAGCCCGCAGGCATGGGCGTCGGGCTCTCGATCTCGAAGCGCATCATCGAGGCGCATGGCGGCGAGATGTGGGCCGAGCCTAATCCTGGAGGTGGAACTATATTCCGCTTTGCCTTGGAGGCGGTGGCCGGGGAAAGCGCCCCCGAATGACCAACGGTGTCGTCCATATTGTCGATGACGATGACGCTGTGCGCCAGTCGCTCGCTTTTCTGCTGAGCTCGGCGGGCCTGCCGGTTCGCCTTTACGATTCTGCCTCGGCGTTTCTTGCCGGCCTCCCCACGCCCCAGGCCGGGTGCCTTATTACCGACATACGCCTGCCCGGCATGAGCGGCATCGATCTCCTCAAGGCGATGCGAGAGAAGGCGTTCTCCATGCCGGCAATCGTGATCACCGGGCATGGTGACGTGCCGCTCGCGGTCGAAGCGATGAAGGCGGGAGCCGTCGACTTCATCGAGAAGCCGTTCGAGGAAGAAGCGATCCTGAGCGCAGTCAGGCGCGCCCTTGTGCAAATCCCCGATGAGAATGGAGACGGGAACGTCGTCGCTGCGCGGCTCGCCACCCTCTCCGAGCGAGAGCGGCAGGTTCTCGACGGCCTCGTTGTGGGCCAACCCAACAAGACCATCGCTCATGGTCTGGGCATCAGCCCCCGCACCGTCGAGGTCTATCGCGCCAATCTGATGGCCAAGATGCAAGCGAAGAGTCTGTCGGAGCTAATCCGCATGGCGATTCTCGCCAATGTGAAGCCGTCTGGCCGCGCCGGCTGACGATCCTCGCCGCCTTCCGTTGCAATTTTCAACTCTTTGATGTGTCTCAAAGTATTCGGCGCGCACCGGCGTAGCTTGCGTTCGAATGAAAGATTGATCGCATACCTAGTGCGCCCCGCGCGTTCCGGAGACTCGAAGTGCCAAACACAGGGACCATCCTCATCGCCACAAGAGACGGGGTGCTGGCTGATTCCCTGCGCTTCTCCCTAGAGCTCGAGGGCTTTGCCGCGCGGCTTTGCGACGAAATCTCCTTGTTTTCCTCGCTTGCCGCGACCGAGAGGCCCGGCTGCCTTGTGCTCGATCAGGATGTGTTCGACCACATGGTTGAAGGCAAGAGCGATCGGCTCTTGGCCGAGAGTTCCATTCCCGTAGTGCTGCTGGTCGAGGCCACGACGCGGCGGCTGCTCGAGCGCGCAAATGCCGCCTCGATTGCCAAAATCGTGGAAAAGCCGCTTCTCGGCGAAATCCTGGTGGAGGCTGTGAGAGATGTAATCGACGGAGGAAGCCTCGGTCTCGCCTTGAGCAACCGGAAAAAGAACCGCAGTTTTTCGCCGCCCCCGCCTACGTAATTCTCCTTAAGCGACCGTCACGAATTTCGGCGTCGAGCGAGCAGGCGTACCAATCGCATCGGGCACTCCAATCCTTGGGAGGATCACGATGCTGATAGAGATCGCCACAGCCGAATCGCTTCCCCGTATCCCCGCCGCGCTTTCGACAAGCCGCAAGGCGCCCGAGACCCTACTCTCCGTCGGCGTATCCATGGGCTTCGGCCGAAACGAGGAGATCTTCGCCGAGGGCGAGGCCGCCGGTTACGTCTACAAGGTCGTATCGGGCGTGGTCCGCATCTCGAAGCTCCTTCCCGATGGCCGCCGCCAGATCAGCGCCTTCCACCTGCCGGGCGACATGTTCGGCTTCGAGATCGGCGATATTCATCACTGCTCGGCCGAGGCGGTGGTGCCCGCCAGGGTCGTTGCCTTCAAATGGCAGGGGTTGGTCGGCGCTGGTGCCTCGATGAGTCTCGTGCGCGAGCTTCTCACCAGGACCATGATCGGTCTCAGGCACACGCAGGATCATTTGCTCCTGCTCGGCCGCAAGAATGCCCTCGAGCGCCTTGCCGCCTTTCTGTTGGAGATGGCCGACCGCTCCGGCTCGACCGAGGTGCTCGATCTCGCCATGCCGCGACACGACATTGCCGACTATCTCGGGCTTACCTTAGAGACCGTCTCGCGCATGTTCGCCGAGCTCAAAGGGATGGGGCAGATCAAGCTCGAATCGGCCCGCCGCGTGCATCTCCTCGATATGGACAAGCTTAAGGCCATGGCGGCCTGAGGGTTTCTGTCGCAGCTCGATCGCCCCGGCGCTCCTTAGTCTTTGTGCAGGGCTTACACCTCTATATAAGAGTGTGCGCGCCGGAGGAGGGGCGAGAAATCCATGAAACCTTTCATGCTCGTTTTCGCTTGGCTTTCGCTGCTCGTGGTAGGAGGCGCGCTCGCCGCGACGATCCCTGGCCAGCCCGACCCAAAGCACGGCAAGGCTCTGGCCGAAAGCCTCTGCTCCAATTGCCATCTCGTCGGGGCCGGCACTCAGGAGCATGTGAATGCCGACGTTCCGAGCTTCCGCGAGATCGCCAACATGGAAGGACAGACGACCGGCGACATCATGGGCCATATCATGCTGCCCAAGCATCCGATGCCGCAAATTCCGCTCACCAAGGCCGAGCTCGCCGATCTCGCCGCCTATATCATCAGCCTGCGCGACAAGCCCTGAGCAACCAACATTTAAAGCGAGGCAAGCTCGCGCGCGCAAGCGGTGCCGAGCGTGTTAGTCTGAAGGTGCCCCCGCATTTTCCAGCCAGGATGAAGCCATGAAGCCAATCAAAACTCTCTATGTCATCGCCGATGGCGGCAGAGCACGCTTCGTCGAGCGCGACGAGAACGGCGCTTTCCGCACGATCGCGAGCTTCGTCTCGCCGGAGGTGCATGAGCGCTCTCACGAACTCGGCCGCGACCGACCGGCGCGGGTGAAGGAGAGCGCCAACGCTGCGCGTCATGCCGTAGAGCCCCGCCGCGACCTTCACGTCGCGGCCAAGGAGGACTTCGTCAAGCATGTCGCGGGAGAGATCGACGTCGAGCACGGGCGCAAGAGCTTCGAGAAGCTCGTACTTGTCGCGCCGCCCCGCGTGCTCACCGAGCTCAAGGAGAAGCTGTCCAAGGCGATGGCGGAGCTTGCCGCCGACAGCCTGCAGAAGGACCTGACCAAGGTCCCCGACCACGAGCTCTCCGAGCACCTCGTGCACACGCCGAAGTAACTCTCCCCCAGCGGGAAGAGGTCGGCAATAAGGCGGCCGGGTGAGCGGGACTTACAGCGCGGGCTCCGCGTCGAGGCGCGCTGCGTCGGTGAGCCCGGCGGGAAGCTTGAGGGTCACCTTGCGGATTGAGGAATCCTCAGGGTCGACCGCGATCTCGAAGCCAAGCGTCCTGCACATGCCGAGCATGCGCTGATTGTTGGCGAGCACGTCGCCGACGAGCTCGCGCAGGCCTTCCTTCTCCGCATAACTGATCAAATGGCGCATCAGTGCCCAGCCGATGCCACTGCCCTTGAGGTCGCTCCTGACGATGATGGCGTATTCGCCTCTGACATAATCGGGGTCCGCCGCGAGCCGAGCCACGCCGAGCAATTCGTTCTGATCCTTGTTCAGTGCGACGAAGGCCATGGCGCGCGAGTAGTCGATCTGGGTGAAGCGCGCGATAAATTTGTGCGAGAACTCTTTGCGCGGCGCGAGGAAGCGGAAGCGAATATCCTCGCGCGTGAGCTTGGCGATGAAATCGCTGTAAAGATGCTCGTCCGCCGGGCGGATGGGGCGAATGAAGACGCGATAGCCGTTATCGGTTGCCGCCCATCGTTCCCATTGATTGGGATAGGGCCTGATGGCGAGACGCGGATTGGGACCTTCCATCTCGACCTCGCTTGGCTCGATACGGATGCGCGCGTCGAGAGCGATGATTCCCGTCTCGTCGGCGAGCAAGGGATTGATGTCGAGCTCCTTGACCGCCGGACAGTCGACCACGAGCTGCGACAGCCGCGTGAGCGCATCGGCGATCGCGGCCAGGTCGGCCGACGGCTGGTCGCGATAGCCTTCGAGCAGCTTGAAGATGCGCGTCTGGCTCATGAGGTCGCGCGCAAGCTCGGCATCGAGAGGGGGCAGCGCAACGGCCGTGTCGTGGATGATCTCGGTCGCCGTGCCGCCGGCGCCGAACAGGATCATGGGACCGAACAGGCGATCCTCGTAGACGCCCATCAGAAGCTCGCGCGAGCCGGATCGCGCCACCGTGGGCTGCACGGTGAATCCTTGCAGCCGCGCCTCGGGGCGAAGCTCGTGCGCCCGCGCCTGCATCTGCTCGGCGACGCGGCGTGCCTCATCTGCCGAGCGCAGGCTCAGTCTCACGCCGCCGATGTCCGATTTGTGCGAGATGTCCTCTGACAGGATCTTGACCGCAACCGAAGGAAACTGCGCCAGCAGGCCCTTGGCGATGTCCTCGACATCCTTTGGCGTCGCCGCGACGCGCGTCGGAACGGTCGGAATGCCATAGGCGGAAAGCACCGCCTTGGCCTCGGGCTCGGTCAGGAGCGAACGGCCTGAAGAAGCCGCAGCGCGCAGGATCGTGCGGGCCGCCTCCTCTGCGACACGCGTGCGCTCGGTCTCGCGCGGCGGCGTGCGCATCAGCGCCTCCTGCGCCTTGGTATATTGCCAGAGATAGAAGAAGCCTTTGACAGCATCGTTGGGCGACGCGTAGCTCGGGATCGAAGCCTCCTGGAACTTGCGCCGCGCCTCCTCTGCCGCCGCTTCTCCAAGCCAGTTGGTCAGGATCGGTGGCTGCCGCTTGACCTTCTCGGCCTTCGCGATCGTGTCGATCACTGCGCGAGCCGCATCGCTCGATGAGGCGAGCGCGGTCGGGCAATTGATGACGAGGATTGCGTCGGCCTCGTTGTTGGCAAGAACCGCTTCGAGCGAGGCGGCATAGCGCTCGGGCGAAGCATCGCCGATGATGTCGATCGGGTTCGCGCGCGACCAGTTGGCCGGGAGTATCTTGTCGAGAGTGGCGATGAGATCTTGGCTCACCGGCGCGAGCTTCCCGCCGGATTGGATCAGATCGTCGACCGCGAGCACGCCGGCGCCGCCGCCATTGGTCAAGATCAAAAGCTCGTTGCCGGCGACGGGTTTAAGATCGGTCAGCGTCTCCGCCGCGGCGAACAGCTCCTCGAGCTCTTCGACGCGCACCAGCCCTGCGCGGCGGAACGCGGCGCCGACCGCGGCATCGCCGCCGGCGAGCGCGCCGGAATGGGTCGAGGCCGCGCGTGCCGATTCCGCGAAGCGGCCCGACTTGATCACGATGACCGGTTTGGCGCGCGCAGCCGAGCGCGCCGCCGACATGAATTTCCGCGCCGCCGGGATCGTCTCGAGATAAAGCAGGATGGCGCTCGTGGCGACGTCGGAGCCGAGGAAATCGAGCAGGTCGCCGACATCGACATCGGCCATCTCACCCATCGACACGACATGAGAGAAGCCGATCCCCTGTGCGATTGCCCAGTCGATGATCCCAGTGATGAGCGCGCCCGACTGCGAGAGAAAGGCGAGCTTGCCGGGGAGGGGGCGGCCAAGCCCGAAGGTCGCGTTGAGCCCAATCCCCGGCACGGCGATGCCGAGACAGTTCGGGCCGATGATGCGCAGGCAATAAGGTCTCGCTGATCGAGCATCGCCTGCTTCTGTTCGGCGGAGAGCCCAGCGGTGATGGTGACGATCGCGCGTGTGCCCTTGGCGCCGAGCTGGCCACGAGATCCGGCACGGTCTTCGGCGGCGTTGCGATCACCGCAAGCTCCGGCGTCTCCGGCAGCGCCGCGACCGAGGCGAAGCAGGGTTGACCCGCGATTTCCTTATGATGCGGATTGACGAGGAACACCTTGCCCGCGAAACCGCCGCTAAGGACGTTCTCGGTCAGCACACTGCCGACCGAGCCTTTCTCCGCCGAGGCACCGATCACCGCGACCGAGCGAGGCGCGAGAGCATGTTCGAGATTGCGAATGGTCATAACCGGTTACGTTAAAGAGCCGCGTAGGGCGTGCTCCTCTCCAAGTGGGGAGAGAGCAAGCGACATTCCACCTGCTGCTCTCTCTGGTCGCATCACTCCAACGTTTGCATCATGACGACGTGGAATGTCCGGAGCATGTCGTCATGCTCCTTGGTTGGGAGAGATTTCGTTCCCTTACGGGCCCTAAGGTGAAGATTTCGTGACAAGCGGCCGCTAGGTCGCTTGTGCCAAGACTTTGAGCAAAATCGTGCCTCTTCGTGCGGCAAAGTTCCTCTTCGAGCCGGCGCGGTGGTAGGCCGCCCTCCCGCGTGAAAGCTGCTATGGAGAACGCCATGACCGCCGTTCCATCAACGGGCGGCGCCGTGACGCAGCGCTCGCTTCTCGCCAAGCTCAAGCGCGCCTTCCTCACGCCGATCAGGGCGATGCGGCTCCGGTATTTGCCGCTGCTCGCTGCCCAACATTGCGCTCGCGCTTCGGCTCGATCTGTGGACCAAGGAGACGTTGGGCTTCGGCGCCCGCACGATCGCACTGGTCGATACGACCGTCGCCTCGCCCTTCGCCGAACTCTCGATGATCCCCGCGCTCACCCTCGTCGCCATCAATGCTCCGGCGGGAAAACGGGCGACATGGTTCGCCCTGATGGCGTCGTGGATGAACGTCGCGCAGGTGGCGGGACAGCTCGAGACCAAATATCTGAACATGCTGTTCGAGGTCGGCCGCGGCTCTTACGCCAATCTCGCCGCTCTCACCATCGCCGCGGTGACCATCGGCTTCGTCGTTCCCGTCGCCGGCATCCTCGCCTTCGGCAAGCGCGCAGCGTAAGACGCCGTTTCAATGCAGCATGCCAATTCGCCGCAGGCAGAGGCGGGCGGGAACAGTCGGCAATGCGGACGAGGACTATTCCCGGGTTTTCGCCCGGCGAGTTCTGGCCAAGATTGGCAACGCTTGCAAGGACCTATGAGCTAGCTTTCGCTGGCCATCGAGCCCCTAAGGCAGCCCCGCTCTGAGCTTGGATGGTGCGTGCATCTGTCTTGCTCATGTGCCCCAGTTGAAGATTACCGTCTCTCCTCTCCGCTCTTTCGTCCTCCTCGCCTTCGTCGCGCTGTTCGCCCATGGCGCGCGCGCCGCGGATGAGACGCAAACCCCTGCGACTCCGCCCCCCGTCAAGATCACCATCCATTATCTCGGCAAGGCTTACGACGACGAGCCGGTGCCGCTCTCGCTCGTCGATCCCATTCTCACCGACAACGGCGTTCAGGGCGCGCGGCTCGCCGTCGAGGACAATAACAAGAGCGGCCGGTTTCTCGGCCAGCATTACGAGCTCGTCGAGGACATCCTTCCCGCCAAAGCCGACGCCGTCGCCAAGGCCAAGGAGATCCTCAAGGACGGTCCCGCCCTCATCGTCGCCGATCTCGAGGCTAAGGACCTTCTCGCCGTCGCCGATCTTCCCGAGGCGAAGGACTCGGTCATCTTCAATATTCGGCTGAGCGACGATGATCTTCGCCAGGAGCAATGCCGCTTCAACATCTTCCATGTTGCGCCGAGCAATGCCATGCGCGCCGACGCGCTCGCGCAATATCTCGTCTGGAAGAAATGGCCCAAATGGTTCGTGCTGAAGGGCGTCGCTCCGTCCGACAAGGACTACGTCGCCGCCGTTGAGCGCGCCGCTGGCCGGTTCGGCGGCAAGATCGTCGGGGAACGCGAGTACACGTTCGACGCGGCCAACCCGCGCACCGATTCAGGACATCAGCAGATACAGACGCAGATGCCCGAGGTGACGCAAGGTGCGCCGGCGCACGATGTCTTGTGGGTGGCGGACACCACCGAGCGCTTCGGCGAGTACGTGCCCTATCGCGATTATGACCCGCGGCCCGTGGTCGGGACGCAAGGGCTGACCGCCGTCGCCTGGCACCGCTCCTACGAGCAATATGCCGGCACGCAGATGCAGCACAGATTCGAGCGCTTTGCCAAACGCATCATGACCGAACGCGATTATTCGGCTTGGCTTGCCGTGCGTTCGATCGGCGAAGCGGTGACGCGGTCGAGCAAGTCAGACATCGCGAGCATCCGCGCCTATCTTCTCTCCGATGCCTTCACCGTCGCCGGCTTCAAGGGCGAGGGGCTTTCGTTCCGCACCTGGGACCATCAGCTGCGCCAGCCGATGCTGATCACCGGCGCCCGTTCGCTTGTGTCCATGTCGCCACAGGAAGGTTTCCTGCACCCGAAATTCCTCACCGACACGCTTGGCTACGACGAGCCCGAGACCAAGTGCAAATTTCCAAAATAGAAAAAGGTAGTGGAGATGAAACGCCCCATTCTGTCAGCGACACTCGCCACGCTTCTCCTCGGCGCGGCAAGTCCCGCCCTGGCCGACACGATCTTCGTCTCCAACGAGAAGGACAACACCGTCACGGTGGTCGACGGCAAGACACTCGAGGTGATCAAGACGATTCCCACGTCGCGCCGTCCGCGCGGCATTATCGCTAGCCCTGACGCCAAGGAAGTCTACGTGGCCGCCGGTGACGGCGACATCATGGATGTCATCGATACCGAGAAGCTCGAGGTTACGCGCCATCTCGATTCGGGTCCGGATCCCGAGTTGATGGCGGTCGATCCCAAGGGCGGCGTCCTCTACATCGCCAACGAGGATGACTCCATGGTCACCGTCATGGACACGAAGTCCGGTGAGGTGAAGGCCGAGATCCCCGTCGGCGTCGAGCCTGAAGGCATGGGGGTGAGTCCCGATTCCAAATTCACCGTCGCCACGTCGGAATCGACGAGCATGGCGCACGTCATCGACAACGCGACCGAGAAGCTCGTCGCCAATGTCCTCGTCGACACGCGCCCGCGCGAGGCGAAGTTTACGCCCGACGGCAAGGAGGTGTGGGTCTCCTCTGAGGTGGGCGGCACGGTCTCGGTGATCGACGCGTCTGACTGGAAGGTGAAGAAGAAGATCCGCTTCGAGGTGCCGGGCGTCAGGCCTGAGCTGCTTCAGCCGGTCGGCATCGAGTTCACTAAAGACGGCAAGTACGTCTTTGTCGCGCTAGGGCCTGGCAACCGCGTCGCCGTGATCGATCCCAAGACCTACGAGGTCGAGCAATACATCCTGGTCGGGCAGCGTCCCTGGCATCTCGAGCTCTCCTCCGACCAATCAAAGCTCTATGTCGCCAACGGACTCACCAACGACATGACCGTCATCGACGTAGCAAGCCTCAAGGCCGAGAAGTCTGTGCCGGTCGGGCGGCTTCCCTGGGGAGTGGCGGTCGTCAAATAGGCCGCGCCAGCGAGCGAGACACGCCCAGTCCGCGAACTGCGTCGCTTCACGATGAGAGGGCCGGGAACGCGCTTTTCGCGCACTCTCGGCCCTCTCTCATCAATGACGTCGTGGCTACTTCATATCGTTTACGGTCGCTTCGTCCGCCTGGACCTGACCCGAAGAGCAGGCCTTGCTGAACTCGTCGGCGTCGATCGCCCCATCCTTGTTGGAGTCGACCATGGTGAAGTCCAGGACGACGGGGACGGCGGCGCCGTTGGCGATGGTGTCGCCGTTCGGCGAGGCCATATGCCAAGCCGCGTCGCATTTTTCCTTAGGGACAACGACATTCGCCGCGAGCGCGGCGCCGCCGGCGATGCCGGCACCTGCCAGAACCATCAAATATGTCACGGTTGAAAGTTTCATCCTCGGGCCTCCTTGGTGTTCCAAGTTTTGCTGGGCAGATTGGAAAGTCTTTAGGCACGTCAAGGAAAACGGCCGGAAGCGAATTTAAGCCCTCTTGTCACTATGGGGCAGTTTTCGCCACCTGACCGACAACGAGGCAAGTTGGTATGCCCCCACGACATCATGCGCAAGGCGGCATCTTCTTCTTTGACGGCTATTTCCCCAACAACGTTCAAACAATTTGCAAAAATGACGATATGACCAATGAGATGCGACGTGCCGAAAGGCCTCTCTGCAGGCTGGAGGGCGCAGCGCCGGGCTGCACCCTCTAACCCCCGACGGCGATGCCTGGATCGCGAAAAGTCGCAGCTCGGTTGGAAGGAGACGACCAAAGAGCTACGTCTTCGCCGGCGAGATCAGCGTGTCCGAAGCCGTCCGGGCGACCTCGTGAGGCATCGCCTGGAGCGGACGGGCGGAGACTAAAGCGGGGAGCCCAGTCCCGTCTCTAGGTAGCCTCGCAATAGTGATCGGGAAAGTTTGGCAATCGTATTGCCAGGCTTGCCATTGCGTTTCGCCACTTCCGACAGGCACTGTGGCTTTTCCCGGGAGTCCCAATCAGCCCAGGCGTTCAAAAACAAGGAGATCGGGAGGTGGGAGACGAAAGACTACGGATGTTCTAAGGAAATAGGGAACTCATCTTGCCTGTGGCCCGCGCGAAGTTCGCGCGCCCTCATGCAGGGCGTTAGCGCTCTGGAGACTTGAGACCCGTGTTGCAAAAACTTTGGTATGACCGGCCGGTCAGAACCCAGCTTCTCCTCGCCATTGGAGCGATCAATCTTCTTGCCGCGCTCATCGCCGGTGGCATCTCGATTCTCAACACGCGGACCGCGACAAGGGTGGAGATCGAGGCCGCTCTGGAGGTCGCTCAGCGCTTCGTCGAAGCGACCGTGAGGGACCTGAAAGCCCAGGGCAGGGCCGACCAGCTCGACGAGGAGCTGCCGCTTCAGCTCAAGCATCTGCGCCACGTGCGCATCATGTTGATGGACGAGATCGGGCAGCTCACCTTTATCTCGCCATGGTCGGCGAACGGGGAGGGGGCCGGCGTCGAGCCCTATGTGCCGACATGGTTCGCGCGGATGGTCAGGCCTCAGCTCGTCGGCCGCGCGGTGCGCGTCGTCACCGTCCAGGGAGCAAGTCCCGTGGTGATCGTCGGCGAGCCCGCCGACGAGATCGCCGAGGCGTGGCACGATTTCTCCTCTCTCGCCGTCGTCTGGCTCACCCTCAATGCCCTCGTGCTCGCTGTCCTCTATGTCGTGCTCGGCCGCGTGCTCGATCCGTTGGCTTCTCTCTCCAAGGGCATGCTCAATCTCGAGGACGGTCACTACGCGACCCGCCTCGCCAAGCCAAAGGTCAAGGAGCTTGCCGTCATCACCGAACGGTTCAACACGCTCGCCGGCGCGCTCGACACGGCCCGTGCTGAGAACAGCCGCCTCTACCGCCAGCTCATCACCGTGCAGGAAGAGGAGCGCCGCGCGATCGCCAACGAGCTGCACGACGAGGCAGGTCCCTGCCTGTTCGGCATCACCGCCAATGCCTCGTCAATTCAGAACTCTCGCCGATCAGCTCCCCGACAACCGCAACAAGGAGATCTCGCGGCGGGTCGGCGAGATTCTCTCCATCGCCGACCGCCTTAAGCTCATGAACCGCGCTCTGCTCAAGAAGCTTCGGCCGGGTCCCTTGGGCCGCATCAAGCTCTCCGAGCTTCTCGATGAGCTGATCGTCGGCTTCCAGCACCGCCATCCGGACACGCAGGTGACGGCGTCGTTCGGCAATCTCGCCGAGTCCTACGGCGAGACAATCGACCTCACGCTCTATCGCTGCATTCAAGAAGGCATCACCAACGCCATTCGCCATGGCAGCGCCGAACATCTCACCGTTGATCTCGCCGAGGAACCTGCGCCGCGCAAGACCGGCAAGCGTCCCATGGCCAAGCTCTGCTTGTGCATCGGCGATGACGGCAAGGGCATCGCCCCCGCCACACCGCAGGGCTTCGGCCTGACCACCATGACCGAACGCGTGCGCTCTCTCGGCGGATCCTGCACCATCGAGAGCGCACCCCTGAAGGGAACCATGATCCACGTCGAGATTCCGGTGCAACGGGTGAGCACCAAGAAGCCGAGAACTCCAGAGCTGGTTGGAGCGATGTGATGACCCGTGTCCTCGTCATCGACGATCATCCGATCGTGTTGCAGGGCTGCCGCCGGTTGCTCGAGGACGCCGGCGTCGAGCAGATCGTCCAGGCGCAGAGTCTCGCCGACGGCTTCCGCCTCTATCGCACGCAGAAGCCGGATGTGATCATCGTCGATCTCGCCATGCGCACGGGAGCTCTCGGCGGGCTCTCCTTCATCAGGAGGCTCCGCCTGCACGATGCGAAGACGCCGATCCTCGTTTTCACCATGCATTCCGACCCCGTGATCGTGAGCCGCGCGCTCGAGGTTGGCGCAACCGGCTATGTGCTCAAGGACACGTCTCCGGACGAGGTGGTCAAAGCCTTCCGGCGGGTCCGCGAGAACCGGCCCTATCTCAGCCACGACCTCGCCTCTGAGGTTGCCTTCATGGAGGCGAGGGGTACGACCAATCCCTTGCGGCGCATGACCGTGCGCGAGCTGCAAACGCTCGCTCTCGTTGCCGAGGGCAAGCCTTACGGGGTGATCGCCGAGCATCTCCATGTAAGCTACAAGACTGTCGCCAATACTTGCACGCAGTTGAAGGCGAAGCTCGGCGTGCGCACGCTTCCTGAATTGATGCGCATCGCCATCCAGCACCTTCCCGCGGCGAGCGCGAAAACGCCGCGCGAGTGGTCGTAAGGAAGCCCATCGTTCCCGGATGAATCACATCTCGCGTGAAGAGGGATGCGATTCGTACACTGACGGAGCGTTTCATCACAAAGTTAAGAGGGAGAATGAGGCTAAAGGTGCGCCGCACACAAATCGCGGAAGATTTCGCTTGACACTATAGTATGCCGGGGACGCGTTCTTGATGCAGTGCAGCGAAGCGCGATGCGCGATCGGCACAAATTATTGCCGCGAGCACTTTTCACTTGCAAAGCCATTACATTTGGCAATTATGAGCCTGCAGCGTAGCAAGGGGTGGAATGCTGGTTTCCATCGATAATTCGATATCTCCGGCGTCAAGCTCTGAGTTAGGCTGCAATTCCTCGTGAGGTGTCACCGCGTGATGTGTTCATCGGAGGACCCGCCGCCAGGAGCGGGCGCGAGGCGGTTTTTTTTGCTTCTGCGCATTCGGGATTGCCTCCCATATCCAAAGTGACAACTGCAAAACGCAAGGGCTCGGTGCTCTTTGGCATTCGCGCCTAGGGAGAAACGTACCCCCTGCACATTTAGAGAACAGCTCAGCTTTCGTTCGGTGAACTGAGTAGCTAGGGAGAGGAGAAAGACATGAATATGAAGTTTGGAGTTCTGGCTGGCGCTATCGTCGCGATGACGGTAGGTCTCGCTGGCCAGGCCATGGCAGGCTCCGATGAGGAGCAGCTTGCCAGAATGAAGGACCCCGACCAGTGGCCTGCACCTGGTCGTGACTTTGCGTTGACCCGTCACAGCCCGCTGGCCGACATCAACGCGAAGAACGTCAGCAAGTTGCAGATGATTTGGCTCCAGGGCACCAACGCCCTCCGTGGCCATGAGGGTCAGCCCCTCGTGATCAAGGACGTTGGCGGCAAGACCGTGCTGTTCATGGTCTCCGGCTGTCCCGCCATGTCAAACTGCAACGTGGTTCAGGCTCTTGACCTGACCGATCCGGACCACCCGAAGGAGATTTGGAACTACGTGAAGAAGACCGATCGTGACGAGTTCGCTGTTCCGCGGGCTTGCTGCGACACGGTCAATCGCGGCGGTTCCTATGCCGATGGCAAATTCGTCTATGGCACTCTCGACGGTTTCCTGATTGCCCTCGACGGCCAGACCGGCAAGGAAGTCTGGGTCGTGAAGCATGCTTACCCTGAGCATGGCGAGACCATCACCCCCGCTCCATTGATCGCCGACGATAAGGTGATTGAGGGCTTCGGTGGCGACGAGTTCGCAGCTCGCGGCCGCATGGTGGCTTACAACCTCAAGGACGGCTCCGTGGCTTGGACCTGCCAGAGCACGGGCTCCGACAAGGACGTTTGCCTGACCGCTGACACCAACAAAGCCAATCCGCAATACGGCACTGCCGGTTCCGACCTCGGTATCAAGACTTTCCCGGGCGAGGACTACAAGATCGGCGGCGGCGCGGCTTGGGGCTGGTACAGCTACGATCCGGACCTGAAGCTGGTCTACTACTCGACGGGTAACCCCGGCCTGTGGAGCCCGGCCTATCGCTGCCCGGACAAGAGCCATGAGGAGTGCAACGCTGGTGGTTTCGACAACAAGTGGTCGATGACGATCTTCGCCCGCAAGGTCGACACCGGTGAGGCAGTCTTCGCCTATCAGATGACCCCGTTTGATCAGTGGGACTATGACGGCATCAACGAGAATATGCTCACTGACATGGACATCGATGGGAAGAAGGTGAAAGCCCTGACCCACTTCGATCGTAACGGTTTTGCCTATGTGCTCGATCGCACCGACGGCACTCTGCTCCGCGCCACGAAGTACGTGACGGTGGACTGGGCCGAGAAGATCGACATGAAGACTGGCCGTCCGGTCAAGGTTCGCGAGCATTCTCCGCTTGAGGTTGGCCGTAATGTGGAAGCATGCCCGTCTGCCATGGGCGGCAAGGACCAGCAGCCTGGTGCCGTCGATCCCAAGGAGCCGAACATCTTCTACATGCCCACCAACAACTGGTGCATGGAGCTGGAACCCCAGGAGCGCACGCACACGAACCAGGGCACGGTCTATGTGTTCGCGAACGTGTACATGTATCCTGAGAAGCCCGGCACGACTGGAAAGGTCAAGAAGTACGACGTTCTTTCCGGTAAGACGATGTGGGAGATCCCGGATCCTTATCCGAACTGGGGTGGCACCATGGTTACCGACGGCGGCCTGATGTTCTATGGCTCGCTCGGCGGTGACTTCCGCGCGGTCGACCGGAGCTCCGGCAAGATCGTGTGGAGCCGCAAGCTCGGTTCCGGCATCATCGGCAACCCGATTGCCTACAAGTTGGGTGGGCATGAGTACATCGGTGTCTATTCGGGCATCGGTGGCTGGATCGGCCTGCCTGTGACCGCTGGTCTCGACCTTGATGACAAGTTTGGCGCTATCGGCGCCACGGCCATGACCAAGGCCGCTGGCCTGAGCTTCATCCCGCAGGGTGGCGAGCTGAACGTCTTCCGCGTTATGGAGTAGGTCTGACCTTACAGGAAGATTAAAAGGCGCCCGGTACCCTTGTGGTACCGGGCGCTTTTGCCTTATCTAAGGGGCAGATCGCGCACATTAGGGCCCCCCGACCCTGCCGCGCCCCCCAAGAAACAAATCGAGAAACGCCCGTGTCCCCCATCACACCCCGCATCGCCACACTCGTATTGTGCCTGGCCGGCTTCAGCTTCGCTTCGCTTCCGGCAATGGCCGCAAATGAGATCAAGCGCGACCTCAGCAAAGATTTCGACGATTTGACCCCAAGCGAGCAGATCGCAATCCGCGCTGCCGCTAAGGCGGCCTACAAGCAGAAGAAGCTCAAGGAGCTGACGGTTTGCGCCGACCCCGGCAACATGCCCCTCTCCGACATCAAGGAGGAGGGGTTCCAGAACAAGATGGCCGAGGTGCTCGGCGAGGCGTTGGGCGCGCACGTCACCTTCAACTGGCGCCCCTTCATCGAGCGCGGGCTGACGCGCCAGACTTTCGACCAGGGCATGTGCGACGTGTTGTTCGACATGCCGGCCAATTACGGCCCGATGCTGACGACCTTCCCGATCTACAAGACCCCCTACGTGCTCGTCTATCGCAACGACAAGGGCCTCAATCTGACCGGTCTTGATGATCCGAAGCTCAAGAATTTAAAGATCGGCGTGTTCCAGACCTCCGCCCTGCGCGCCGCGCTCGCCAAGCGCGGCATCGTCGACAATGTCACCCTCCAGGTGCAAAGCCATGACGGCGACCTCGTGCCTGAGCACCAGCCTTGGCACGTGATCCAGGACGTGACGGACGGCAACCTCGATGTCGCCGGCGTGTTCGGTCCCTTCGCCGGCTGGCGCGTAACTCAGAAGCACGAGCCGCTCACCATCTTGCCGGTGAATCTCGATGACGACACGGTTCCGCTCGAGTTCGATCTCGCCATCGGCGTGCGCAAGACCGATGCCTTCCTCAAATACATGCTCGAATTCGCGCTCGACGATAAGAAGGACGAAATCGAGAAGATCTTGCGCGACTATGGCGTGCCGCTTGTCCAGTGCTCGAAATGCCTGGTTCAGGGTGACCTTCCGGCGCACGGCAGCTACATCGCCGTCAATCAGCAGGACTTCAAACCGCGTCCTGACCTCGCCTCTCCGGATCAGATCGTGACCGAGAAAAAGGTCGAGCAGTGGCTGGATGAGGGCGCTGATATCACTCAAGAATTGAGCAATGCGATCATTGCCAATGATCAAGAGCGCATCAAGTTCCTGGTGTCCAAGGGCGCCGACGTCAACAAGCAGGATAGCCAAGGCTACACCCCGCTCACTAACGCCGCGCGGCAGCGCCAGGATAAAACCGTCAAGCTCTTGATCGACCTCAAGGCCAATCCCAACCTTGCCGACGGCAATAACATGACCCCGGTGGTCACCGCCGCCATGCGGGACGCCGTACCGACGCTCAAAGTGCTGATCGATGCGGGAGCCAATGTCGAGGAACCGGGACCTGAAGGCTTCCGTCCGCTCGCTCTCGCCATCGCCGAGAGCCACTACGAGGCGGCCAAGGCTCTGCTCGATGCTGGCGCCAATCCCAACGTCGCCTCCGGCGTCGAATCGCTGACGCCGCTCATGGTTGCGGCAAGTCAGTCAGCGCCGGCGGAGGGCGAGCGCTTCCTTCCCGGCAGCACGCGGCCGATCGACATCGCCAAGGCGCTTGTCGAGGGCAAGGCTGACGTCAACGCCAAGTCGTCGACCGGCATGACCGCTTTGATGATCGCCGCGGCTCATAACAATCCGCCGATGATCGGGCTTCTGATGGAGTCTGGCGCCGATCCTGACGCCAAGAACAACGAGGGTCAGACTGCGAGCGACGTCGCAAAGATCAACGGCAATCTGGAAGCCGCTCAGGCGATCAAGGTGCTGGCCACGGCGAAAGCCGCAAGCGCCGCACCGACACCCTCTGGCGATTCCAAGAGCACGAGCCAGTAATGCTCGCGCGGCTCGCGCCAGTGCTGAGACATGCAGGAGTCACGGCGATAGCCGTGGCTTTTTGCTGTGCGCTCCCTTTGCTCGCCCTCGCCAAGGATTTCACCGAGACCGACGTGAAGCAGGCGGTCGATCAGGTGATTGCCGAGCGCTCGAAAGACGGAGCCTTCGTGTTCCACGATCCCAAGCTCGATGCCGACCTCAATCTCGTCTTCGAACAGGTCAAGGTGGTGCGCGGCATGGAAGGCTATGGCTGGTTCGCCAATGTCATCTTCCACGACAAGGACGAGCCGAAGAAGCAATATGCGATCGACTTCTGGTTCAAGCCGGAGGACACCGGCCTCAAGCTCATGGACATCAGGGTGCAGAAGGGCCCCAAGCAGGAGGGCGATGGCTGGATCATGATTACGCGCCTGCCCGTGGCGTGGTGGTGGCTCCCGGTGCAGGAGCATCCCGGCGACACGGAGGTTACTCGCGCTTGGCAGGTCATGAGCGCGATCCACTCTTATATTGCCACCCACAAGGACGCCGACGGTCATCTCGACATCAAGGACGACAAGACTGGCGAGACGCTGCCGCTCGACTTCGTCGAGATTCACCAGCCGGTGCGTCACCTCAAGAAGGACGGCGAGTATTTCGTGTGCACCGACTTCCGCAAGCCAGGTAGCAAGGACGAGTATTACGACATCGATTTCTGGGTGAACCAGAAGACCGGCAAGCTCGAGGTCGACAACGTTAAAATTCACAAGGTGCCCGTGCTGGAAGACGGCATCTGGACGCAAGTCCCGCGCTATACCTTCGAAGGCATGGATTTCGACGTCACCAATTGATCGTTAAGCCCGCGCGTTCGGAAGGCAGAATGCCGCGTCTCGTCCTCCACCGCAGCTTTTCGCGTTGGGGATGTGTGATCGCCGCGCTGCAACGGCTCTGCGTGTTCTCAGACGCGGTTTTCGATGACAAACGTTCTTTGTGGACGCAATATGCGCCCGCATTTCCGACGCATGTCGCCTTGGCGCCCGCCAGGGAGACATCGCATTGATCGCCAATAAGAACCGGGAACCGGCCCATCGAAGCGTGCCTCGCCCGCGAGGAGGCGCCTCGGTACTAGCGATTCTTAGGCTCAATCAGATCGCAACTAGGGTAAGGAAACGAACTGTGCGCAAACTCACTTCTGGACTTTTGGCTGTAGCGCTTATCGTAGGAATGGGCGCGTTCGCGTGGAAGGCCTGCGCGACTGATGAGCCGGCGACGCAGACCGACGACAAGGCCTCGTCCGCTGAAACGCCGGCAGCCGGTACCGGCACTGCGCCTGCGGGTGGAGAAGCGGCCGCTGCCGGCGGCGAATGCTGCAAGGCGGACGACACCACGCCGCCGCTCGATCTCGTCAAGAACACGCCCAAAGGCGGCTTGCACAATCCCTATAACGGCAAGTGGGCCGATTTCGCCGAGGCGGGACACAAGAAGTTCCTCTCTCTCGGCTGCAATGGCTGCCACGGCGGCGGCGGCGGCGGCGGCATGTGCCCGCCTCTCACCAACGACACTTGGGTGTATGGCCCTGACGACGACACGCTGTTCCGCTTGGTCTCTCTCGGCAGCGACGACTTGAAGAAGCAGGGCTACACCCGCCACGGCCAGGAAACCGTCGTCGGTCCGATGCCGCCCTTCGGAGGCATCATCAAGACCTCTGACGACCTGTGGAAGGCCATTGCTTGGATCCGCACGGTGAATCCGAGTTCCCAGAGCAAGGTCGACAAGCCGGTGCAGTAGGGCAGGATCATTACCGCAATTTAATTGTCGCTACGGGCCGCCAAGCTGGCGTTCAGCTTGGCGGCTTCCCATTTGCAAAGAGATGGCACAAAAGATTGCCACTCGTGGCAATCGGCTGGTGTCAACCGCTTGAATTATCGGGAAAATCTGGCGGCTGAAAGCTGGCAGTTCGGTTGCCATATTGTGCAGTGCGCATTGCCATTCGGCACCATCTCTGGAAGATAGGCGCCGCCCGCAAGGCGCGTGACCCTGAGGCCAAGGCGTGCGCCGCCCCGTTCTCTCATTCCGCTCGTCGAAGCGCTCAAGTAGCAAAGCGTAGGCATATGGTGAGTTCAGCAGTCTTCGGTTCAAGGTGCGGCCTAGCCGTCTTAGCCCTCATCGCAACCGCCCTACTTACAGTCTCTTTGCCGCTCTCTCGCGCGCGTGCCGAGACGGGGCAACCAGCGCCTGCTGCGCAGGCCTCTCCTCCCGCGGCGCCTGCCGCCGGTGCCGCGCCGTCGGAAACTCCCAAACCGCAAGACGCGAATCCCGGCGAGCCTGAGATCAAGGCCACCGTGCCGATCGTCTATCTCGGCAAGGAGTACGAGGAACCGCTGCCGCTCTCCTACTCGGAGAAGCCGATCTTCGACAAGGGCATCCAAGGCGCGCGTCTCATCATCAAGGAGGCGAACCAGGCGGGTCGCTTCGTCGGTTACGCCTTTCAGCTCGTCGAGGCGCGCGTGCCCGCGAATGCCGACGTGGTGGCCAAGGCCAAGGAGATTCTCGCCAAGGGCGACGCCTTCATCATCGCCGACCTCGAGCCCAAGGATCTGCTCGCCGTCGCCGATCTGCCCGAGGCCAAAAATTCGATCATCATGAATATTCGCTCGAGCGCCGACAGCCTGCGTCAGGAGGATTGCCGCGCCAATGTCTTCCACGTCATTCCCAGCTACGCGATGCGCGCCGACGCGCTCGGTCAATATCTGATCTGGAAGAAATGGCCGCGCTGGTTCGTGATGCAGGGCAACACGCCATCCGATCAGGATTATGTCGCAATGATCAAGCGCACCGCCGCGCGCTTCGGTGGCCAGGTGGTCGGCGACAAGGTCTATGACCTGCCCCCCGGAGCCCGCAATACCGATTCCGGCTACCAGCAGGTGCAGGGTCAAATCCCCATGGAGACGCAGGCCGCTCCTGATCACGACGTGGTGTGGGTGGTGAACTCCGACCAGGGCTTTGGCGACTACCTGATGTACCGCACTTACTTGCCCCGGCCGATCGTCGGCACGCAGGGTTTGCAAGCCATAGCCTGGGATCCGTCCTACACCGAATACGGCGCGATGCATCTGCAAGACGCTCTACCGAAACTCGCGCACCGCGCGCCGACCGAGCGCGATTACACGGCCTGGCTTGGCGGCAGAGCGATGACCGATGGCGTCATGCGCTCGGGCGAGACCACGCCGCCCAAGGTCAAGGCCTACCTCCTCTCCGACCTGTTCAAGCTGGAGGGCTTCAAGGGGCAGGCGATGACCTTCCGCCCGTGGGACCAGCAACTCAGGCAGCCGATCATTCTTGGCGGCGGCACGCGCGTTCCCGTCTCGGTTTCGCCGCAGGAAGGCTTCCTGCATCCCGACAACCTCACCGACAGCCTGGGCTTCGACCAGCCCGAGACCAAGTGCAAGCTTCACTGACAATGATCGAAGGTAAACACATGACTCGCACGATGCTTGCCGCCTCTTGTGCCGCGGCGGCGCTTTTCTTGAGCGGCCCTTGCTTCGCCACGACGATCTTCGTCTCCAACGAGAAGGACAATACGGTCACCGTGGTCGACGCCGACACACTCAAGGTCATCGACACCATCAAAGTGTCGCGCCGGCCGCGCGGCGTCATGCTGAGCCCCGATTTCAAGGAGCTCTTCGTGGCCGCTGGTGACGGCGATACCATGGACGTGATCGACACAAGCACGTTGAAAAAGACGCGCGAGCTCGAACTCGGGTCCCGATCCCGAGCTGATGGCCATCGATCCCGATGGAAAGGTCATCTACATCGCCAACGAGGACGACAGTCTCGTCACCATCATGGACATCAAGAGCGGCGATGTGCTGGGCGAAGTTCCCGTCGGCGTCGAGCCCGAAGGCATGACCGTCAGCCCCGACAACAAATACACCGTCGCCACGTCCGAATCGACGAGCATGGCGCACGTCATCGACAACGAGAAGAAGAAGCTGATCGCCAACGTCCTGGTCGACTCGCGTCCGCGCGAGGCGAAGTTCACGCAAGACGGCAAGGAGCTGTGGGTGTCGTCGGAGGTCGGCGGCACGATTTCGATCATCGACCCTAAGACCTGGAAGGTCGTCAAGAAGATCACCTTCGAGGTTCCCGGCGTGCGCCCCGAGCAGCTTCAACCCGTGGGTATCGACTTCACCAAGGACGGCAAATCGGCCTTCGTCGCGCTCGGTCCCTCCAACCGCGTCGCCGTCATCGACGTCGCGAGCAAAGAGGTCAAGAACTACATCCTGGTCGGCCAGCGTCCCTGGCACGGCGAAATGGGACCGGACGGCAAGAAATATTATGTCGCCAACGGGCTCACCAACGATCTCACCGTGATCGATGTCGACTCGCAGAAGGCTGAGAAATCCGTGCCGGTTGGGCGGCTGCCCTGGGGCGTCGCCATCATGCCCGGCTCGCCGGCACCGCAAGCCGCGCCGGAAGACAAGAAGTCTTAAGGCTCTCGCCGGCCGGCCCACGGGCGGAACTTATCCGGACCGAGCGCGCCGCCCCACGGCCTGCACGAAAGCCTCTGAGGCGAGGATCGCGCCCAGCGAGATCGCGACTGAAAGCAGCGTGAGCTTGAGCGCGCCTACGTCGCCACCGGGAATCTGCGTAAACGTATAGATCAGCGTTGGCAGCGTCTGGGTCTCGCCAGGGATGTTCGAGACAAAGGTTATCGTTGCGCCGAACTCTCCCATGGCGCGGGCGAAGCAGAGAATGGCGCCGGCGACGATGCCAGGCAGGATCAGCGGCAGGGTCACGGTGAGAAACACGAGGGCGCGGTTCGCGCCGAGCGTCGCCGCCGCCTGCTCGAGCTTCACGTCCACCCCTTCGACCGAGAGCAAGATTGCCCGCACCATCAGGGGGAAGCCCATGACGGCGCAGGCGAGCGCTGCGCCTGTCCAGCGAAACGCGAGCACGATGCCGAAATTGTCGGCGAGGAAGGCGCCGAGCGGCCCCTTCTTGCCGAACAGGAGCAGGAGCACATAGCCCGTCACCACCGGCGGCAGGACCAGGGGCAGGAGAACGAGCCCGTTGAAGAGTCCACGGCCATAGAACCGCCCGCGCGCCAGGATCATGGCGACGAGGACGCCGAAGGGAAGGCTTGCCGCTGTGGCGAGGCTCGCCACGCGAAGCGAGAGCGCGACGGCGGTCCACTCTTCTGGCGTGAGCGTCATATCCACTATGTCCTGTCATTGCCCGGCTTGACCGGGCAATCCAGTAAACTGGGCAACTGGATTCCCGCTTTCGCGGGAATGACAATCAGTAGTTCAGCAGAACCTTGAAGCCCTGATCCTTGAACAGACTCTGCGCCGCCGAGGATTTCAGATAGGCGAGGAGAGCGGGTGCGTCCGCGTTGGTCGAGGACGCGGTGATGGCGATCGGATAGATGATCGGCGGGTGGGTTCCTTCCGGGAAGGTGTCGACCACCTTGACGTTAGGGTCGGATCGCGCGTCGGTGCCGTAGACGATGCCGAGCGGCGCCTCTCCGGTTGAGACGAGCTTGAGCGCCGCGCGCACATTGTCGGCCTGAGCGATTTTGTCTTTCACCTGATCCCACACGCCGAGCTTGGTCAGCGCCGCCTTGCCGTATTTGCCGGCCGGAACCGAGTCGGTATTGGCCATGGCGAGGTGTCCGTCGCCGAGTAGCGTGGCGAGCGGGAAGCCTTCGGCGATGTTGGTCTCGATCTCCGAGTCCTTCGGCGCGATCAGCACGAGCGTGTTGCCGAGCAGGTCGAAGCGCGTGTCAGGCTTGATCAGGTTCCGATCGGCGAGATAGTTCATCCAGTCCTCATCGGCCGAGATGAAGATGTCTGCCGGCGCCCCTTGCTCGATCTGCTTGGCGAGGGTGGAGGACGCGGCATAAGAGGGCACGGGCTGCTTGCCGCTCTCTTTGGCGAAGCCCGCATCGGCCGCATCGATAGCATCTTTCAGGCTAGCCGCGGCGAACACGACCGGACCCTTGGCGTCGGCTCGGGTGAGGGAGGGGAGGAGGGACAGGCCGACCGCCGCGAACGCGGCAACGCCCAGCAGAGCACGTCTTGTCGTATTGGACAGCATCGCAGTTCCCGTCTTATATCGGCTGTTATACAGCTCGCATCTTATGCGGGTGCTACGTGCCTTGGAAGCTCGTTTCTGTCGTGTGCCCGGGTTTTCCGGCGTGCTCTTTGAGGTAAATGATCGCGTCCCTCACCGGCGGATCGAGCCCTTCGCCACCAGCATCGATATAGGCGAAGATCGCCTTGCGCATTCTGGGGTCCCAGAATTTCTTGATGTGGTCGGCGATCCCGCGCACGACCTCGTCCTTGCGCTGGTACTCGAAGAACTTGCCGATCTGGTTCGCCATATGGACGAGGCGGTCGGGCTGCATGCGCAAAACGCTCCAATAGCGTGAGGGTAGGGCTCGGCTACTCCGCCGCGATGAGAGGCTCGGCGACCCGCCGCGCCTGGCGCGACAGCTCCTCGTATTCCTCCTGCCACTCGGACGGCCCGTTGGACGGCATCACCTGCACCGCAGTCACCTTGTATTCCGGACAGTTGGTGGCCCAGTCGGAGAACTCGGTGGTGACGACGTTCACCTGCGTGCTCGGATGGTGGAAGGTAGTGTAGACCACGCCGGGCGCCACGCGCTCGGTGATCAGAGCCCGCAGGGTCGTTTCACCGGAGCGGCTCGTGAGCTTGACCCAATCGCCGTCGCGAACGCCTCGGTTCTCGGCATCGAAGGGATGGATCTCAAGCCGATCCTCTTCATGCCAGACCACGTTGGCGGTGCGCCTGGTTTGCGCGCCGACATTGTACTGGGAAAGGATGCGCCCGGTGGTGAGCAGCAGCGGGTAACGCGGACCGGTCTTCTCGTCGGTCGCCACATATTCGGTGATGACGAACTTGCCCTTGCCGCGCGAGAAGCCGTTGATGTGCATGATCGGCGTGCCTTCCGGCGCCTTCTCGTTGCACGGCCACTGCACTGAGCCGAGCTCGTCGAGCTTCTTGAAGGAGACACCGGCGAAGGTCGGCGTAAGCGCCGCGATCTCATCCATGATCTCGGATGGGTGGTTGTAGTGCATCGGATAGCCGAGCGCGTTGGACAGCAGTTCGGTGATCTGCCAGTCCTCGTAGCCGTTCAGTGGCGCCATCACCTTGCGCACCATCTGGATGCGGCGCTCGGCATTGGTGAAGGTGCCGTTCTTCTCGAGGAAGGTCGAGCCCGGCAGGAAGACATGGGCGTAGTTCGCGGTCTCGACCAGAAACAGGTCTTGCACCACGACGCATTCCATCGCGGCAAGTCCGGCTGCCATATGCTGGGTGTTGGGGTCCGACTGGAGAATGTCCTCGCCCTGGATGTAGAGGCCCTTGAACGAGCCGTCGAGCGCGGCGTCGATCATGTTGGGAATGCGCAAGCCGGGCTCTGCATCGAGCGGGCGGCCCCACAACGTCTCGAACATCGCGCGGGTGGCATCCTCCGATATGTGGCGATAGCCGGACACCTCGTGCGGAAACGATCCCATGTCGCAAGAGCCCTGCACATTGTTCTGACCACGCAGCGGGTTCACGCCGACGCCGCGCCGGCCGATATTGCCGGTTGCCATGGCAAGATTGGCGATCGCCATCACCGTCGTCGAGCCCTGGCTGTGCTCGGTGACGCCGAGCCCGTAATAGATGGCGGCGTTGCCGCCCTTGGCATAGAGTCGGGCCGCGCCGCGGATGAGGTCGGCGGGGACGCCCGAGATCTTCTCCACGGCTTCCGGGCTATGACGCACGTCTGAGACGAAGCTCGCCCAATCCTGGAACTCGTCCCAATCGCAGCGCTCGCGCACGAAGGCCTCGTTGTACAGCCCTTCGGTCACGACCACATGCGCCAGCGCGGTGACCACGGCGACATTGGTGCCCGGCTTGAGCGGGAGATGGTAGTCGGCCTCGATATGCGGCGTGCGCACCAGGTCGATGCGGCGCGGATCGAGCACGATCAGCTTGGCGCCCTGGCGCAGGCGCTTCTTCATGCGTGAGGCGAACACCGGATGGCCGTCGGTCGGATTGGCGCCGATCACCATTATCACGTCGGCCTCGTCCACCGAGTCGAAATCCTGCGTTCCGGCCGAGGTGCCGAAGGCGGTCTTCAGCCCATAGCCGGTCGGCGAATGACAGACGCGCGCGCAGGTGTCGACATTGTTGTTGCCGAAGGCGGCGCGGATCAGCTTCTGCACCAGGAAGGTCTCCTCGTTGGTGCAGCGCGAGGAGGTGATGCCGCCGACCGAGCTCCTGCCGTATTTGGCCTGGATGCGCTTGAACTCCGACGCCGCATAGCCGATCGCCTCCTCCCATGACACCTCGCGCCACGGATCGGTGATCTTGGCGCGGATCATCGGCTTGAGGATGCGGTCCTTGTGGGTGGCATAGCCGTAAGCGAAGCGGCCCTTGACGCAGGAATGGCCGTGATTGGCCTTGCCGTCCTTCCACGGCACCATGCGCACGAGCTCATCGCCGCGCATCTCCGCCCTGAAGGAGCAGCCGACGCCGCAATAGGCGCAGGTTGTCACCAGCGTATGCTCCGGCGTGCCGATCTCGATCACGCTCTTCTCGTTGAGCGTCGCCGTGGGGCAGGCCTGCACGCAGGCGCCGCACGACACGCATTCCGAATCGAGGAAGGGTTGCTGCTGCGAGGGCGACACCACCGAGCCGAAGCCGCGCCCGGCTATGGTCAGCGCGAAGGTGCCTTGCACCTCCTCGCAGGCGCGCACGCAGCGCGAGCAGACGATACATTTGGACGGCTCAAAAGTGAAATATGGGTTCGACGTATCGATCCCCGGGTCGGGATGGCGCTCGCCGTCATAGCCGTAGCGCACCTCGCGCAAGCCCACGGCCCCTGCCATGTCCTGCAATTCGCAGTCGCCGGCGGCCGAGCAGGTGAGGCAGTCGAGAGGATGCTCTGAGATATAGAGCTCCATCACGCCCTTACGCAGGCGCTTCAGCCGGTCGGTCTGCGTCTTCACCACCATGCCTTGGGCGACAGGCGTGGTGCAGGAGGCCGGCGTGCCGTTGCGGCCTTCGATCTCGACCAGACAAAGCCGGCACGAGCCGAACGACTCGAGCATGTCGGTGGCGCAGAGCTTGGGGATCTGTGTGCCTCTCTCCATCGCCGCGCGCATGATCGAGGTGCCTTCCGGCACCGTCACCGCTACGCCGTCGATGGTGAGCGTGACCTCCTTCTTGGCCTTGGAGGCCGGGGTCCCGTAATCGATTTCCTGGGTCATCGACATGTCGCGTTCCTCATTCAGCAGCAGCAGGCGCTTCTTTTCAGCGCCGAAATCCTCGGGGAAATGGGTAAGCGCGCTCATCACCGGATAGGGGGTGAACCCGCCAAGCGCGCAAAGCGATCCGAACTTCATGGTGTTGCAGAGATCTTCAAGCACGATGAGATTGGCGACGCGATCCTCGCCGGCTGGCGATCTTGTCCACCAGCTCGACCCCGCGCGTCGAGCCGATGCGGCAGGGCGTGCACTTGCCGCACGATTCGATGGCGCAGAACTCCATGGCGAAGCGCGCCTGCTTCGCCATGTCCACCGTGTCGTCGAACACCACGATGCCGCCATGGCCGATCAGTCCGTCGCGGGCGGCGAAGGCCTCGTAGTCGAACGGCGTGTCGAACAGCTCGCGCGGGAAATAGGCGCCGAGCGGTCCGCCGACCTGTACGGCGCGCACCGGCCGCCCCGAGCGCGTGCCGCCGCCGATATCGTCGACCAGCTCGCCGAGTGTGATGCCGAACGCGGTCTCGAATAGCCCGCCATGCTTGATATTGCCGGCAAGCTGGATCGGCATGGTGCCGCGCGATTTCCCCATGCCATAGTCGCGGTAATGCGGGCCGCCGTCGCTCATGATGATCGGCACGCTCGCCAGCGACAGCACGTTGTTGATGACGGTCGGCTTGCCGAACAGGCCGATATGGGCGGGAAGCGGTGGCTTGGCGCGGACCTCGCCGCGCTTGCCTTCGAGGCTCTCGAGCAGCGAGGTCTCCTCGCCGCACACATAGGCGCCGGCGCCAGGGCGCACCTCCATGTCGAAATCGAACTCAGAGCCCGCGATGCGGCGGCCGAGCATGCCGCCTTTGCGTGCCTCGCGCACGGCGATCTCCATCGCCTCGATGGCGTGGGGATATTCCGAGCGGATATAGACGTAGCCCTTGGTGGCGCCGACCGCGATCCCGGCGATGGTCATGCCTTCGATGAGCACGAAGGGATCGCCTTCCATGATCATGCGGTCGGCGAAGGTGCCTGAATCGCCTTCGTCGGCGTTGCAGACGATATATTTCTGTTGCGGCGGGGTATCGGCGACAGTGCGCCATTTGATGCCGGTGGGGAAGCCGGCGCCGCCGCGGCCGCGCAGGCCCGAGGTGACGACCTCCTCGACGATCGCCTTGGGCCCGGCCTCGAGGGCCTTCTTCAGGCCGAGATAGCCCTTGTGCAGTTTGTAATCCTCGAGGCTGCGGGGATCGACGATGCCGCAGCGATAGAAGGTGAGCCGCGTCTGGCGCTTGAGCCAGGGAATCTCATCGACCGGGCCGAGCGCAAGCTTGTGTCTGCCGCCTTCGAGCATGCCCGCATCGAGCAGGCCGTCGACGTCACCAACATGCACCGGTCCATAACCAATGCGCCCATCAGGGCGCTCGACCTCGACCAGAGGCTCGAGCCAATACAGCCCGCGCGAGCCGGTGCGTACGATCTCGACATTGAGTCCGCGCTTCTCGAAGGCCTTGCGGAAGCCGGTCGCCACCTGCTCCGCGCCGACGCAGAGCGCACCGGAATCGCGGGAGATGAAGATGCGCGTGGTCACGCTTGCGCCTCCTTGAGGAGCTGATCGAGCTTCTCGTCGTCGAGCATCCCGAACACGTCTTTGTCCAGCATGGCGGCGGGGGAGGAATGGCAAAGGCCGAGGCAATAGACGGGCTCGAGCGTGACGCGATCATCCGCCGTGGTGCCGCCCATCTCAACTCCGAGCTTCTCCTCGGCGCGAGCCGCCAGCGCATCGCCGCCGGCGGCCTGGCAGGACTCCGCGCGGCAGAGCTTCAGCACGCGCCGTCCCGGCGGCTCCTTGCGGAAGTCGTGATAGAACGTGACGGTGCCGTGGATTTCGGCGCGGGAGAGATTGAGGGCTTCCGCGATCAGCGGCACTGCCGCTTGGGGCACGCAGCCGAACGTCTCCTGCATTTCGTGCAAGATGGGAAGGACGGCGCCTTCCATATGAGCGCGCGCGGCGATGATTTCGCTCGCGCGCTCAACGGTCCAAGCTTCGTATCGCGCCATTTGGGAGCCGCTCTATGCTGTTCCGAAAATGTGAAAAAACCTGTGTGAAATCAATAAAGCTGCTCAATCGCCCGATCGGGATTTCTTATCGATCAGGAGCGCGCCGATCCGGGACCGAGGCCGTATTGAAGAGATAGGCTGAGCGGTGTTATTAAGCAACCGGAGAGAGGCTAAATTTCTCTTTATTTACAATTGTCTATCGACCGATCGGGAATCGACATCGAAGGCAATTGCACAGAGACGATCGCGACCAGAGCGAAGCGACCTAGGCAGAGGCCGCCTTGCGTCTCTTCGGGGCTGCTGCCGTGACGAGCGGGCTGTCCCCGCCGAGAATCGGTGCCAGCAGCTTAGCCTCGGCGACCAGAGCATTGATCAAAGGCGTCAATGGGTTGCGATGGGGCACCACGAGTCCGATCGAATGCGTGACCACAGGATCGACGATGGGAATCGCCCGCACCTTCTCCGTCAGGCCAAGCACCTCGGCGAGCTTCGCCGGCATGACGCTGGCCCATTTGCCCGTGCGCACATGAGCGAAGAGCACGACGACGGAATTTGATTCGAGCGTCGGTGCGACATCTGAGCCTGCCTGCCGCAACAGCTGCTCGATGATGCGCCGGTTCTGCATGTCTGGGGTCAGCAGGCAGAGCGGTACCTTGCCGACCTCGGCCCATGTCACCTTGTCGCGATTACCAAGGGGACTGTCCGAGGAGGTCAACAGCCGGTACTGCTCGCTATAGAGCGGGATCGTTTGCACCCGTCCCAAAGGCTCGTTGTCCAGGTAAGTGAGACCGGCGTCCACTTCGAGATTTTCGAGCATCCCCAGTACTTCGATCGAGTTCCGCGACAGGATGGTGAAGCTCACGTCGGGATGCTTGGCGCGGTAGGGCGTGGTGAGCATCGACGCCATCGCGAGAGCGGTTGGGATGGCGGCGATGCGGATATGGCCGGCGAGGCCTCGCTTCAGGGCGTCGACCTCCTGGCGCATGGCCCGCGTGTCACCGACGATACGCCGCGCCCAGTCGAGCACGCGCTCGCCCTCGGGCGTGAAGCCCTGGAAGCGCGATCCGCGCTGCACCAGGAGCACGCCGAGCTGATCCTCGAGCTGCTTGATGCCGGCCGAGAAGGTCGGCTGGCTCACGCCGCAGGCCTCAGCCGCATGGCCGAAATGCCGCTCGCGCGCGAGCGCAATGATAAATTCGAGCCTTTCCAGCATGGCCTATTGTCGCAAGAAGACGCGCCAAGAGCCAGAGGCCATTCCGTCAACTCGGCGTCATCTATCGGTGCGTGCTCTAGCTTACCGTCATATGCATGCCCGGCTCGAGGCTTGAAAGCACGCTTGCGGCAAGAACAACCAAGAGGCCGATCATTGTCTCCGCCGCGATGCTTGCGGTGAGCGCGCGCCGTGCCGTCTCGCCGCCAGCTCCCACGAGCAGAGGGGTGAGGCGGAAGCGGTTGAGTGCCGCTAAGGCAACGAGCAGGACGAACAATGCGACTTTGATAAGAAGCACCCCGCCATAGGCGGTCCCAGTGAGGCCGCGGAAGCCCCCTGAGAGCTCCACGCCTTGAAAGAGCGCGGTTCCGACAAGCACTGTCACGGACATCGACCCGAGCGTTGCAAAGCGGCGAGCAGTAAGCGCCGCCACGGCGAGAGGGGCGGCGCGCACCACGATGAGCAGTGGGATCAGCGCGCCGAGCCAGGCGCCCGAGGCGAGAAGGTGCAGCGCCTGCGATGCGACGAGCGCCGGGTCGGTCATGGCGTAAGCGTGGCTACGGCCAGCTTCGAGCAACACGGCAAAGCCGCCAAGCGCGGCGGCCAGCAAGCCCGGCCTTCGCATGATCACGGTTACTGCGAGCGCCCCAGCAATTGCCAACACCTGCAACGCGAGGACCTGACCGAAGCTCGTGTGCAGCAAGACCACGGGGATCGCTGCAACCCACTCAGACAGTGTGGTTGCTCCCGACATCGTCCTTGCTTCGAGGACGAGCCAGGCGAGCACGATGGGAAGTGATGCGGCGAGGCTGAGCCGTATCACTTTGCGCACGCGCCACTCGATGAGCGCGCGCGATGCCGCATCGAGATCGGCGCACGCGACTTTCATCAACGTCGCCGCGAACAGCGCGGCCCCGAAGCCGGACAGCGCGCATGCCACGAACAGGCCGCGCAGCAAAACGAGCAGCATCGAGCTCATGCTGGAATCATGGCGCCGTTGGTCCGGACGCTCCGATCCCCTCGACGTTGAAGGTCACGTCGACGGTGCCGGCATGCTCGAAGGTCAGGCTGCCGGCGAACGTCTCGCCCTTTTGCAATGGATGCTTAAGCTGCATGAGCATCAAGTGATAGCCCATGGGCTCGAGCGCCACGGTACCATTGGCCGGGATCTCGATGCCGTCGGGAACAGGCCGCATCTCCATCTTTCCGTCGGCCATCCTCATCTGGTGGATCTCGGTCTTGCCCGCGACTGACGTACTCACCGACACGAGCCGGTCCGGTGTGTCGCCGTGATTGACGATCGTGAGATAGCCGGCGGCGACCTCGGCACCTCCGGGCATGGCGCGCGACCAGGCCCTGTCGACCGTGATATTGCCCGTGGCCGCTTGCCCGGCGAGAGCGAGGCGAGGGGCGAGGAGAAGCGCGGCGAACGCGAGCGCAAGAAGCGATAAGCATCTCATATCATCCTCCGGTCCGTGGCGGCGCCCAGAGCCTCGAAGCCCCGGGCCTCGCCTTGTCAATGTCCGACCTGGAAGCCAAAGCTTCCTTGTGTCTTGTGCGTATCGACCGAGAGCGCGTGCCATTTCACGCTGTAGCTCCCCGGCGGAAGCACGCCGACGCGGATGCTCATGACCTTGCCGCTGACGCTTGCGCCATGATCGACGCGGGCGCCAGAGGCATTGGTCACCTCGCCTCCGCTGAATTTCGGCTCAAGACTCTCGGTGAAGTAGAGCGTCACTTGCCCAGGAGAGGAAGAGACCGTGCTTCCGACCGCCGGAACGGCGTGATCAAGCTGCGCATGTGCCTGCGCGGCCGTTGCCGCGCAGACCATCAGCGCGCCGAGCGCGAATGTCTTGAATTTAGTCATGATATTGCTCCGTTGTGTTTCCGCCGAAGATTGGCTTGCCGAGCGAATGCGGGAAGATGTCGTCGAGGTAGAAGTGCATCTGGCCGATCACGCCGATATCGTCGCCGCTCGCGCGGTTGATCGGGATGATGGCTTCCGCGGCGAGCTGGAACTTATCGGCGGCGTAGATCACGCCGGGATTGACCGTCCCGGTGGTCGTCTCTTCGCCGTCGAAATTCGCCACCTCCGAGACGAGGTTCATCTCGACGATGGGGATGAGACGGTTGATGAACTCGGGCAGGCCGAAATCGCGCACGCTCGATTTGAGATAGGGCATGCTGTATTGCAGCGTGCCGCCCCACACGATCGAGCGCGGATTGGGCACGCTGTCGATGAACCCGGTCACCTCGTCGGGTTGGCTCGTCGAGTCCTTGGTTGGGATCGCATAGCCTACCTGCGCCGTGATCGCGAATGGCTTGAGGAGGGGCGTCTGCATGAAGCCGAAGCCCTTGCCCAGAAACAGCGTCGGCGTCAGCGTGGTGAACGACTCGGCATCGACTGCTTTCGCGCCCGTGCCGCCCCAATCCGCGTCGAGCGAGACCGACATGGCAAGCTCGCGGTCGGCGTCTCTCACGAACTGATATTTGAAGCTCGTGCCGAGATTGTCGAACCCCGAGGCCGTGCCTTCGCCGGGCGTGTCGAGATGGATCCACGTCTCATCGAACGAGATGCCGAAATTCGGCGTGATCGTCTTCGAGTACTCCCCGCCGATGTCGACCTCGTCGGCGGAAGGATCGTCGCCGTTCTTGAACCCGGCGACGGTGGGCATGGACAATTCGTCGGCGACGCAAGGATCATCGATCTCGAGCGTAGCCGGAAAGAAGCGGTTGCCGACGAAGCAATGCGCTTCGGCAGCGACCGGGAAGCCAGTAATGAGCAGCGTCGCGAAAGCGAGCCGGGTACCAATCGGTTTCATCGCATCCCCCAATAAAATGTGCCTCAATGGACCGGCAGGCCACGCTCCCGATGAGAGGCGCGCCAATGCCGGCAGCACCGATGCCGCACGCGCGTCTGCGCTTGCGGATCAGTGCGATCGGGAAATTAGGCAGAGTGCGAAGGGGGTCCGCGGCTTTGCGCGGCTCGCACCACGGCGTCGGCGAGGTGGTCCTCGGTGCCGAAGACGTGTTTGCCGCTTGTTTGCGTCGGCAGGACGAGCGCGATTGATGCGCCCGCCAAAGTGAATTGCAGTGCGGCAAAGCCGTTGCAGATCGGGCAATGGGTTTGCTTGGCGGGCTGAGCGGGCTTCGCTGGATCGCCCGGCGCTTCCGTATGGCAAATCGGTACCGTGCTCGTCGAGAAGCCCGCTTGCGCGAGCAGCATCGAGGTTTGCGAGACGGTATGCCAGGGGAACAGCATGGCGTAGAACGCCATGCCGATAAGGGCAGAGATCGCGGCGGGTCGCCGCCGCCCATGAAATTCAGCCAACCCCATCTTGCGACTGTAAGCATGGCCTCGATCCGCCATCAAGACCCAGTGCGCCGCAGCATAGGACGACTGCTGGTGGGCGAGGTTGCGGGCAAGCTCGCGATCCATCACAAAATGCGTTACCAAGGCAAAAAGCCAATTCTCCAGGGAGGAGAAAGTGATTGGGGGAGAGGAACAGCGCTCCAAACGGGCGCTCGTTGCCGACATCGGCGGCACCAATGCGCGCTTTGCGCTCGCCGATCTCGCAACGCTTACGCTTAGCGCCTGCCACCAAATCCGCTGCGCCGATCACCAGAGCCTCGCCGGTGCGCTCGGCGCCTATCTTGCCGTGCTCCCCGAGCGGCCCGAGCAAGCGGCCATCGCCGTCGCGGGCCCCGTCACCTCCGATGCGATCAGCCTCACCAACGCGCCCTGGTCCTTCACCCGCGAGGAGCTTTGCCGCGCGACAGGGCTCGGCGCGGTGATGCTGCTCAACGACTTCGCCGCACTTGCGCACGCGCTTCCTTATCTGGCTGGCGCCGCCCTCCATCAGATCGGCGGAAGCGAGCCGGTCGAGCATGGAACGAAGCTCGTGCTCGGACCTGGAACGGGACTCGGCGTCGCGTCCCTCGTTTGGTCGGGCGAGAGCTTCATTGCCGTGCCGGGAGAGGGCGGTCATGTCACGCTCGGCGCAAGCGACGAACGTGAGCTCGCGCTGCTCGAGCGTGTGCGCAAGGGCCGCGAGCATCTCTCGGCCGAGCGCGTGCTGTCAGGGCCTGGTCTTGCCGAGCTCTATCGTGCCATGGCGGCATCGCATGGCGAGGACGAAGGGGAGCTTCGGCCGAATGACGTGATCGAGCGAGGGCTCGCCGGGGATGTGCTCGCAAGCGAAGTACTCGAACTGTTCGCGAGTTTGCTCGGGCGCTTTGCCGGCGATGCCGCGCTGCTCATGGGCGCACGCGGCGGCGTCTATCTCGGTGGGGGCATCGCGCCCAAGATCGCGAGCCTGCTGTCGAGCGGTGGCTTCCGCGCAAGCTTCGAGCGGAAGGGCCGCATGACGGCTTATCTCGAGCCGATTCCGGTCTATGCGATCCTTGCCGAGTTCGCGACACTGAAAGGCGCCGCTGCCGCGCTTCGCACCGCATCGTGAGCGAAGTCTATTCGCTCGAGCTCCGCCGATAGATGTCGTCGTACCTCACGATATCGTCCTCGTTGAGGTAGGCACCAGACTGAACCTCGATGAGGAAGGCCGGGATCTTTCCTGGATTGGCGAGGCGATGCTTCGCGCCGATCGGGATATAGGTCGATTCGTTTTCGCTCAGCATCGAGACTTGCTCGCCTCGCGTCACTTCGACGGTGCCGGTCACCACCACCCAATGCTCCGAGCGGTGATGGTGGCTTTGCAGCGAGAGCTTGCCCCCGGGTCTCACCATGATGCACTTGACCTGGTAGCGGTCGCCGCGATTGAGGCTCTGATACCAGCCCCAGGGGCGATAGACGCGATTATGCTGGAGCGCGAGCTCGCCGCCATTGCTCTTGAGATAGTCGACCACCCGCTTGATTGCCTCGGCATGGTCCTTCGAGGCGACCAGCACGGCATCGTCCATCGCCACCACCACGAGATTTTCGACCCCGACCAGAGCGACACAAACATGGTCGCTGTAAGCGAGGCTGTCGCGCGTATCCTCGAGGATGATTTGGCCCTCGCCCTGGACAACGTTGCCTTGCGCGTCCTTCTCCATGAAGTTCCACAGCGCCGACCACGAGCCGACATCGTTCCACGCCGTCTTGAGCGGCACGCAGCGCATCACGTTGCCGGCCTTCTCGGCGACGGCATAATCGAGCGAGATCGACGGCGTCTCGCGATAGGCGCCGCCGAGAACGCGGAAATTGAGATCATCGGTCGCGCCCTCGAGCGCCTTGCGGCAAGCCTCGACGATCTCCGGTGCATACCGGGCAAGAAGGTCGAGCATGGTCCTTGCCTTGAACAGGAAGATGCCGGCGTTCCAGTAGAAGCCGCCTGCGTCGAGATATTGCTCGGCGGTCTCGGCATCCGGCTTCTCGACGAAGCGCTTCACCTCGAGATCGACGCGGTTGCCGGCCTCCGTCTCGATATAACCATAGCCGGTATGCGGACAGTCAGGTTCGACCCCGAACACGACCAAGCTGCCGGCTTCGCAGGCCTCGATGCCGCTCTCGACCGCACGCGCGAAGCCTGCCTTGTCGCCGATCATGTGATCGGAGGGCGCGAGCAGCACGAGCGCATCCTCGTCCTTGTCGGCAGCGATCAGGGCCGCGATGCAGGCCGCAGGCGCCGTGTTGCGACCTTCCGGCTCGATCACGATCTTGGCCGCGGACGCGCCGATCTCCTCGAGCTGGTCGGCCACGAGAAAGCGGTGGCGGTGATTGGACAGGACATAGAGATCGGCGAACAGCGGCCCGCTCAACCTCTGGCAGGTCTGCTGAAACAACGTGTCGGGGCCCGTCAGCCTATGGAATTGCTTCGGATAGGCCTCACGCGACAGGGGCCAGAGCCGCGTGCCGGCTCCTCCGCACAAGATAAATGGCAAGATTTGAGGCATCGCCTGTCATCGCACTGGTTGGCCCCCCTAGAGCCTTCCTTAGCACGGCGCCTTTGACGGCCCAAAGCCATCTTCCCGGCGCGGTGAATCGAGCGGCGTAGGCCTTCGAAACGGCGCTTCGCCTATTTGAACTCGACTTTGATGATCTCGTAGGACTTGCCGCCGCCGGGCGTCGACACCTCGACGATGTCCTTCTTGCGCTTACCGAGAAGGGCGCGCGCGATCGGCGAGGTAATGGAGATCTTGCCCCGCTTCACGTCGGCCTCGACCTCGCCGACGATGCGGTATTTCACCTTCTCGTCGGTGTCCTCGTCCACGAGCGTCACGGTCGCGCCGAACATGACCTGGTCGCCTTTGAGCTTGGAGACATCGATGATGTCGGCGCGCGACAGCTTGTCCTCGAGGTCGGCCATGCGTGCCTCGGTGATGCCTTGCTGCTCCTTGGCGGCGTGATACTCGGCATTCTCCGAGAGGTCGCCATGAGTGCGCGCGTCGGCAATCAATTTGATGATCCGCGGCCGCTCGACAGACTTGAGGTGCTTGATCTCAGCCTCAAGCGCTGCGTAGCCCTCTGCGGTCATCGGCACCTTGTCCATGTCCGTATAAGCTCCTTGGGGCCCCCCGGACTACTGTCCAGGAATTGCCCGGTCCAAGTCAAGAATTTGTTGATTTTGCCCGCTTGGCTAAGCGGTCTCGGCGAGATCGGGAGGCGACCCGCCGACATAGCTTTGCAGGGGGGCGACCTTGAGACCTCCCGCCCTGAGCGCCCTTATGGCCTTGGTGACCGCCAGCGCGCCGGCGAGCGTTGTATAATAAGGGATATGGTAGAGCAAGGCCGACCGGCGGATGGAGAAGGAGTCGGCGAGCGCCTTTGCTCCCTCGGTGGTGTTGAACACGATATCGACCTCGCCGTTGGTGATGGCGTCGACGATATGCGGGCGGCCTTCGAGCACCTTGTTAACCCTCTCGCTCGGGATGCCGTAGCCATCGAGATGACGCTTGGTGCCGCGCGTGGCGATGACGCGGAACCCCATTTCGGCAAGCTCCCTCACCGGCGCGACCACCTTCTCCTTGTCGCTATCTTTGACCGAGACGAACACCGTGCCTGACAGGGGGAGCTTCGCGCCGCCGCCGAGCTGGCTCTTGGCAAAGGCCATTGCATAATCGCGGTCGATACCCATCACCTCTCCGGTCGAGCGCATCTCCGGTCCGAGCACCGGATCGACGCCTGGGAAGCGCGCGAAGGGGAACACCGCCTCCTTGACCGCGATATGGTCGAGCTTGGGTCGCTTGAGATGGAATTCGGCAAGCGTCTTGCCGGCCATGACCTCCGCCGCGATGCCGGCGATCGGCAGTCCCACCACTTTGGCGACGAACGGCACGGTGCGCGAGGCGCGCGGGTTGACCTCGAGGATGTAGATGTCGTCGTTCTGGATGGCGAACTGCACATTCATCAGCCCGACCACATGAAGCGCGCGCGCAAGCTCGACCGTCTGCCGCTCCATGTCGGCGATAATCTCCTCTTTCAGGGAATGCGGCGGGAGCGAGCAGGCCGAGTCGCCTGAATGCACCCCGGCCTCCTCGATGTGCTCCATGACGCCGCAAATGAACACCTCTCCGGTCCCGTCGCTGATCGCATCGACATCGACCTCGATCGCGTCGCGGAGATAGCGGTCGAGCAGGACTGGGCTCTTGCCCGACACCACCACCGCCTCGGCGATATAGCGAGCAAGCTGCACCTCGTCGTGCACGATCTCCATCGCGCGCCCCCCGAGCACATAAGAGGGGCGGATCATGAGCGGGAAGCCGAGCGACGCCGCGATCGCCTTGGCCTGGTCGGCCGAGCGGGCAACGCCGCTTTGCGGCTGACGCAAGCCGAGACGCTCGATCAGCGCCTTGAAGCGGTCGCGGTCCTCGGCGAGGTCGATCGCGTCAGGCGAGGTGCCGAGGATCGGCACTTTGGCGTTCTCGAACGCCTGGGCGAGTTTGAGTGGCGTCTGCCCGCCGAACTGCACGATAACGCCCTTGACCTTGCCGTTAGTCGACTCGGTACGCACGATCTCGAGCACGTCTTCTTCCGTCAGCGGCTCGAAATAGAGCCGGTCAGACGTGTCGTAATCGGTCGAGACGGTTTCCGGATTGCAATTGACCATGATGGTCTCATAGCCCGCCGCCGACAAAGCGAAGGCCGCATGGCAGCAGCAATAGTCGAACTCGATGCCCTGGCCGATACGATTGGGCCCGCCGCCAAGGATGATGATCTTCTCCTTGTCGGAAGGCCGCGCCTCGCATTGCGCAGGCCCGGCGAACCCCGTCTCATAGGTCGAGTACATATAGGCGGTGGGAGAGGCGAACTCCGCGGCGCACGTGTCGATGCGCTTATAGACCGGATGCACATCGAGCGCGCGGCGCTTTGCCGACACCTCGCTTGCCTCGAGCCCGGCGAGCTTGGCAAGGCGCTCGTCGGCGAAACCAAAAGCCTTCAGCGCGCGAAACTGCGAAGGCGTCGTCGGCAGCCCGTGTTGGCGAACCCGCTCTTCGCAATCGATGATCTCCTGGATCTGGCGGATGAACCAGGGATCGATCCGGCAAGAATTCGTAGATCTGCTCCTCGTCGAAGCCGAGTCTGAGCGCCTGCGCCACCTTGAGCAGCCGGTCGGGGGAGGGCGTGCCGAGCGCGGCGCGGATGACGTTCTTGTCGTCGCCCTGGCCGAGCCCCTCTAAAGTAATGTCATCGAGGCCGGTCAGGCCCGTCTCCATCGAGCGAAGCGCCTTCTGTAGCGACTCCGGGAAGGTGCGGCCGATGGCCATCGCCTCTCCCACCGATTTCATCGAGGTGGTGAGCACCGGCTTCGCGCCCGGGAATTTCTCGAAGGCGAAGCGTGGGATCTTGGTGACCACATAGTCGATAGTCGGCTCGAAGCTCGCGGGCGTGGCGCCACCGGTAATGTCGTTGGCGAGCTCATCGAGCGTGTAGCCGACGGCGAGCTTGGCGGCGACCTTGGCGATAGGAAAGCCGGTCGCTTTGGAGGCGAGTGCGGATGAGCGCGACACGCGCGGGTTCATCTCGATGACGACGAGGCGGCCGTCGGCGGGGTTCACCGCGAATTGCACGTTAGAGCCGCCGGTCTCGACCCCGATCTCGCGCAGCACCGCGATCGAGGCGTTGCGCATGATCTGATATTCCTTGTCGGTCAGGGTCAGCGCGGGCGCGACCGTGATCGAGTTGCCGGTATGCACCCCCATCGGATCGATGTTCTCGATGGAGCAGATGATGATGCAATTGTCGTCGTGATCGCGCACGACCTCCATCTCGTATTCTTTCCAGCCGAGCACAAATTCCTCGATCAGCACTTCGCACGTGGGGGACGCATCGAGCCCCCGCTCGACGATCTCGAGGAACTCCTCCCGGTTATAGGCAACGCCGCCACCGGTACCGCCAAGCGTAAAGGAGGGGCGGATGATCGCCGGAAGCCCGATGTCCTGCACCGCCTCGAGCCCCTCGATCAGCCCCTTCTCCACATAGCGCCGGCGGCGCTCGCTTTCGTGCCGCGCCCAATCGGTATCGAACGTGGTTCGTGCCGCCGCGCGCGACTCCGGATCGGCGAACTCGGACTCGATGCGGGCGACCCCGGACTTATATTTCTCGCGGTCGGCACGCTTGAGCGATGCAGCGTCGGCGAGCCGCGAGCGCGGCGTCTCGAGTCCGATCTTCTCCATCGCCTTGCGGAACAGCTCGCGGTCCTCGGCCTTATCGATCGCCGCGGCGCGCGCACCGATCATCTCCACGCCGAATTTTTCGAGCACGCCCGCGCGTTGCAGGCTGAGCGCGGTGTTCAGCGCGGTCTGTCCCCCCATGGTGGGGAGCAGCGCGTCGGGGCGCTCCTTCTCGATGATCTTGGCGACGAAGTCGGGCGTGATCGGCTCGACATAGGTGGCGTCTGCCACCCCCGGATCGGTCATGATCGTGGCCGGGTTCGAGTTCACCAGGACGATGCGATAGCCCTCTTCTTTCAGGGCCTTGCACGCTTGCGTTCCCGAATAGTCGAACTCGCAGGCCTGGCCGATGACGATCGGCCCAGCCCCGATGATCAGGATGGACTTTATATCTGTGCGTTTGGGCATGGGCCGACAGGCATGTTCCGGCGCCGATCTCGGGCCGGATGCGTGGAGAATTGAGTCTAAGGGCTAGAGGGCACCATATAGGTGAAAAGACGGGCCACGGGAACCCGCCAAAGCCGCGCTTCCCCAAAAAAATGAAGCCCGGCCGGATGTGGTCCGCCGGGCCCTTTCAGCAGAAGGGGGCTTGCCGTGTGATCAGCGCTTCCGCTTCTCCATCATCTCGACGAAACGGGTGAAGAGGTAGTGGCTGTCCTGGGGCCCGGGCGAGGCTTCCGGGTGGTACTGCACCGAGAACACAGGCTCGCCCTTCACCTTGAGCCCGCAATTCGACCCGTCGAACAGCGAAACGTGAGTCTCCTCGACGGTCTCGGGCAGGCTCTCGCGGTCGACGGCGAAGCCGTGATTCATCGACGTGATCTCGACCTTGCCGGTGGTGAAATCCTTCACCGGATGGTTCGCGCCATGATGGCCCTGATGCATCTTCTGCGTGGTGCCGCCGAGCGCGAGCCCCAACATCTGATGGCCGAGGCAGATGCCGAAGAGCGGCGTGCCCGAAGCGACGAGCTTCTTGATCTCCGGCACGGCGTAGACGCCGGTCGCCGCCGGGTCGCCGGGACCGTTCGACAGGAATACGCCGTCGGGCTTCCGCTCGAGAATATCTTCGGCGGTGGTCGTTGCCGGCACGACGGTGAGCCGGCAACCCGCTGTCGCGAGCTCGCGTAGGATGTTGCGCTTCAAGCCGTAGTCGATGGCGACCACATGGAAGCGCGGCGCCTCCTGCCGCCCATAGCCGTCGCCCCATCGCCACTCGGTCTCATCCCAGGAATAGCTCTGGCCCGCCGTCACATCCTTGGCGAGGTCGAGGCCCTCCATGCTGGGGGCAGCCGCGGCCTGGCGCTTCAGTGCCTCGCGGTCGAACGTGCCGTCAGGCGCATGCGCGATCACCGCGTTCGGCATGCCCTTCTCGCGGATGAGTGCGGTCAGCGCGCGAGTATCGACTCCGGTGATGGCGATGACGCCCCGCGCCTTGAGCCACTCGTTGAAGTTCTGCGCGGCGCGCCAGTTCGACGGCTGGGTTATGGTGGCGCGCAGCACGCAGCCGCGCACGCCGTTGGTGGCAAGCGTCGCCGCCTCCATGTCCTCGCTATTGGTGCCGACATTGCCGATATGGGGGAAGGTGAAGGTGATGATCTGCCCGGCATAAGAGGGGTCGGTCAGGATCTCCTGGTAGCCGGTCATCGCCGTATTGAAGCAAACCTCGCCGACCGCAATGCCGACGGCGCCCGCGCCCTTGCCCTCGATGACGGTGCCGTCGGCGAGAACGAGCAACGCGGTCGGCGCCTCATCGGCCCAAGCCTCAGTCGCGCGCGCGCGAAGGCCCGCAGCCTCTTCGGCCGAACTTTTCGTGTGATCGTCCATCGCCTCTTATGGGCAGGCCGCTCCGCGAGCTCGGCCAAGTGCAAGGTCGGGTGCGGGAACTGTCGCGTCAAGGGTCAAGGCGTGAGGCTCTCGCGCCTCGTTCTTGCTTGCGGACTCTTAGGTTACGAGGCTCCCACGGTCAATCCACAGGTGAAAATATTTTCATGTTAGAACAATAACTTAGCTCGGCAAATTCGCTTGCTTGCATCGACCCCCTCGATTACTTTGGAAGCTTCTTCCGGAAAAGCCCCGAACGGATTTCTCATGCGCGAGACGATCACCGCCGCCTTGAAGGCTGCCACCAAGGCGCAAGACAAGCGCCGCATCTCGACGCTCCGCCTCGTCTCGGCCGCCATCAAGGATCGCGACATTGCCGCCCGCACCGCGGGCAAGGGCGAGGCGACCGAAGCCGAGCTGCTCGAGCTGTTCGCCAAGATGATTAAGCAGCGCGAGGAGTCTGAGAAGATTTACGCGGACGCCGGCCGCGCCGAGCTCGCCAAGCAAGAGAGCGAGGAGATCGTCATCATCCGCGAGTTCCTCCCCGTACAGCTCTCCGACAAGGAGACGGACGCCGCGATTGCCGCTGCGATCGCCCAGACGGGCGCGTCGAGCGTCAAGGACATGGGCAAGGTGATGGCCGAGCTCAAAGCGCGCTATGCCGGCCAGATGGACTTCGCCAAGGCGAGCGCCGCAGTGAAGGCCAAATTGTCGGGTTGATTTGGCTTCTATGCCGGTCACTCAACTCACCCACCTCAGAACCGTGCCGGTGCTGCGCAGCTTCGATGAAGCCAAGGCGCGCGAGTTCTATGTCGATTTTCTCGGCTTCACCGTGGATTGGGAGCACAGATTCGAGCCCGGCACGCCGCTCTACATGCAGGTCAGCCGCGCAGGCATCGTGTTTCACATCTCAGAGCATCATGGCGACGGCTCGCCCGGCGCCCACGTCCGTGTGATCATCGAAGGCGTCCGCGAGCTGCATGCGGAGCTCATCGCCAAGAAGTACAAGAACAATCGGCCCGGCCTCGAACAGCCTGAATGGGGTGGCACCGAGATGACGGTGATCGACCCGGTCAACAATCGCATCACCTTCGCCGAGTTCGGCGGCGCCTGATTGTGCCGACTCGGTTCTCTCGCGAGGCTCCACGAAAGTCAGTGATCTGATTGTCCGATCACGCGTTCGGTTTTGCCCTGCGGCCATCTGTCTTGCACTGCAACATAGTTTTGTCACTGCACGGCGGCATTCATTGTGCAATGCAGCAACGGGATATGATTCCCTGCTGGAACTGAAAGGAGGCCACCCAATGGTCCAGTTCTCTCGATCCACTCTCTCGGCTCTCGCCGCGACCGGCACGCTCGTCGCGCTGCTCGCTGGCGCTGCGCCGGCCGGCGCCGAGGACACGACGACCAATCTCGGGCCTGTCGGGCCGCGCGAGCCGATCCTCGTCAAGATGGGCGACAAGCGCATGATTGCTTCTTACGTGCCGAACGGCGGCAACTGCTTCGTCAGCGCCGTGGTGTTCGACGCGGCCCCTTCCGGCGGCGGCCTTGCCTCGACCAAGATCCGCGTGGCCCTGCACCCCGGCGAGCTGTTCCATATCGACGGAACGGAGGATCGGCAGGTCGTTCTCCTGTGTGGGTTCAAGGGTGACATGCTGACCGTCCTCAATCGCAGTGAGGTGATGACGCACGCCGCCAACAATCTTGGCGAATAGGAACGAGTTGCCACTCCTTGCCGCCAAGGCAAGCCGCTAGAAAAACGCCCTCCCAGACCACCGGGAGGGCGTTTTGCCTTGTATAGGGGGCAGAAGTTCCCCATTCGTTCGCAAACGGTGGATAATGGTGATGAGCGCGAATCGCCAGCGCGCAGCACCCCGTGAGCGTTCACTGTTGCCCGAATGAAGTTCTCCGATTCGTTCTTGGATGAGATCAGGGCCCGCCTGCCGGTGTCGCAGGTGGTCTCCCGCCGCGTGCCCTTGAAGCGCGCCGGTCGCGAGTGGAAGGGGCTTTCGCCCTTCAATCGCGAGAAGACGCCGTCCTTCACCGTCAACGATCAGAAGGGCTTCTATCACTGCTTCTCCTCCGGCAAGCATGGCGACATCTTCACTTTCCTCATGGAGACGGAAGGGCTGAGCTTTCCCGAGGCGGTCGAGAGGCTTGCCGGCGACGCGGGCTTGCCGATGCCGAAGCCGGACCCGCAATTCGAGCGCGCCAACAAGGAGCGGCTCGGTCTTCTCGATGCGCTCGAGGCCGCGGCGGGGCTCTTCGAGGAGGCGCTCGGGGCACGCGAGGGGCGTGACGCGCTCCTTTATGCCGAGCGGCGCGGGCTCAAGCCCGAGACGCTGAAGGAGTTCCGCATCGGCTTCGCACCGCACGCGAAGGAGGCGCTCAAAGCGACTCTGACGAAACGCGGATTCACCGAGGCGCAGCTTTTGGATGCAGGGTTACTCGTCAAGCCTGACGACGGCAGGCCGAGCTACGATCGCTTTCGCAATCGCCTCACCATCCCCATCCTCGACGTCAAGTCGCGCGTGATTGGCTTCGGCGCGCGAGCGCTCGATCCTAACGCCGAGCCCAAATATCTGAACTCGCCAGAGACGAGGCTGTTCGACAAGGGCTCGACCATCTTCAATTTCGCCCGCGCCCGCCAAGCGGCTTTCGACAAAGGCGAGCTCGTCGTGGTCGAAGGCTATATGGATGTGCTCGCGCTGCATCAGGCGGGCTTCACCAACGCCGTGGCGACGCTGGGAACCGCCTTTACCGAGCGCCAGATGGAACAACTTTGGCTGCTCGCGCCCGAGCCCATCATCTGCTTCGACGGTGACAGGGCAGGCGAGGCCGCTGCCGCGCGCGCCATTGACCGCATGCTGCCGATGTTGAAAGAGGGTCATTCCTTCCGCTTTGCCTTCCTGCCCGAGGGGATGGACCCTGACGACCTCGTGCGCAGCCAGGGCGCACCGGCTTTCACCCAATGCCTCAGAAACGCGCGCCCGCTGATCGATGTGCTGTGGCTCCGCGAGCGCGCCGAGCAGCCGATTGATACGCCCGAGCGCCGCGCGGCGTTCGAGGCGCGGCTCGACGCACTTCTCGCTGAGATCGCCAACGCACGCGTGCGCGATCATTATCGACGCGAGGTGAGGAACAGGCTCTTCGCGCTCTGGCGCGAGAGGCCATCGCCGCGTCAGAGCTCATCGCGCGCCCCCGTGCGGGTACCGCCCAACAGCGGGACGATGCCGCCACCATCGCCGCGAGGCTTCGCCACCACCATCGCGCTCACCCTTGTCAATCATCCCTCCCTGCTCGACCACTTCGCCGATGAGGTTGCGAGCCTCGAGGTCAGGGACAAGCCGCTCGCGGCGCTACTCTCATTCGTCACCCGCATCGTCTTCGAGCGCGACGGCATCTCGCGTGAGCAACTGCTTGAAGTGCTGGAAGCAAGCCCGCACGCGAAGCTCTTGGCCAGGCTCTCGCGCGAGAGTGCCTTCAAGCGCATCGCCTTCCTACAGCCCGAGACGCCACTCGAGGACGTCGAGGTGCAGTTCGCCGACCTCATCTTCCGCTTTCGTGCGCTTCCCGCGCTCTCCAAGGAGCTTGATGAGGGCGCCGATCACCTCGCCGATCTTTCGGAGGCAGAGTTCGAGCGATTCGCGACGCTGCAGCAGCAGGTGGCGAGCGTCGGCAATCAGCATGCAGGCGACGATGCCGGCGACCGCGACGCCGGCGAGAGGTTCAAGGAGAAGATCGCGCAAGTGCTGCGCGAGAAGGGCACCTGGCGCCGCGGCCAGCGCCCCGAGAGGCGCGACTAAGCGGCGCGCCGCTTGATCTCAACTCTCTGCGGCGCCGCTGCCCCTGATCACACGTCGGTACATGTGCTAGTACCTTTCGCTTGGCTTGGGGGTCCAATTCGTCCGTGCTCGAAATCAACCAGAATCGTCGTTCTAGCGCTGGTAGGCTTCCTAGGGGCTCGTTTGGCTTGGCCGGTTATCATGCCTTGGTCATCCATGAATGACTTTAAGAACAGACAGATTGACCCGGCGGACTTCACCCGCTGCGACCCGATTCCGGCCGAGGGAGTTGAACGCGCGGTCGCTATCATGCGGACTGGCAAACTATTCAGGTACAGCGACAGCCAGCCCGAAGACTCGGAAGTTGCCTGGCTTGAACGCGACTTCGCCGAATATCTTGGTTCGCGGCATGCTCTTGCGGTCAATTCTTGCAGCATGGCGATCGAACTGGCGCTCATCGCCTGCGGTGTAGCGCCTGGAAGCAAGGTCCTGGTGCCGGGCTTTACCTTCACCGCAGTGCCGAGCGCGATCGTTATGCTGCACGCGATCCCCGTCTTTGTGGAATGCACTGAAGACTACCGTTTGGACATCGACGATCTCCGGCGCAAGACAACGTCGGAGACAAGGGTGCTGCTCCTGTCGCACATGCGCGGTCATATCTCCGACATGGATGCGATCACGGAGCTCTGCACCGTGCACGGCGTCACTCTCATCGAGGATGCGGCGCACGCGCTTGGCGCGCGCTGGCGCGGCAGACAGATCGGCACGTTCGGCAAGGCCGGCTGCTTCTCCTTCCAGTCCAACAAGGTCATCAACGCGGGCGAAGGCGGCATGCTCACGACCGACGACGAGGAGATCATCGTCAAGGCCATTTATCTCTCGGGCGCCTACGAGATGAATTACAAGAAGCACTTCGCCAATGGCGTCCTGTTCGACAAATTCGCCGACCGGCTCCCCGCGCACAACGCGCGCATGACGAACCTTACCGCCGCCGTCGCCCGTCCGCAGATCAAGCTGGTCGATGCGAAGGGCAAGCGCTATCGGGAAATGTACGCTTATCTCAAGCGCGAGCTCACGGCGACCAATCGCATCGCCTTCCCTGAGGAGTATCCCGAAGAGCTGCGCATCCCCGACTCCGTCCAGTTCACCGTGCTGGGCTATGACGCCGATCAGATGCGGAATTTCGTCGGGCGGGTGCGGGAACGGGGCGTGCCGCTCTCGGCTTTCGCCGAGAAGCACAATGCCAGGGCCTTCTATAACTGGCGCTATCTCGGCGATAATATGCCGGACCTGCCTCGCACCAGGAAGATCATCGAGAACACCTGCGACATGCGCCTGTCCTCGAAGCTCGAAGAGGCGCATCTTGCATATATCGTCGCGGCCGTGCGGTCGGCGCTTCACGACGTCGATGCGATGCGGCAGCGGCTGGCTGTTACCTGATGGGCCGCCGCTTACTTATCGCTCACCCGTCGCACAGGCTCGTCCGGGCCGTCCTTGGCGTCGGCCGGGACGCGGCCCCGTATCATGCGTTCGATGGCGATGAGTGGAAGGATCGCAGCAAAGATGATGGCGGGCCAGCGCAGCAGCCCCAACCACTCCGCGGTCAAGGTTCCGAATTGATAGGAGAGAAAGAACAGCCCGGTGGTCCAAAGACTCGCGGCAAAGATGACGGAGACAACGAAACGCTTGAATGGCATGGCGAAGAAGCCATAGGTCGTGTACGCGGGCATCCTGAGGCCCGGCAGAAAGCGCACCAAGAAGACGCCGGCCACGAGTCGCTCGTCGAGCCAGAGCTTCAGCGCCGAGAAGCGGCTGCCGCCCGCGAAGCGCTCGGAGATGCGATTGAGCGCGACCAGCCGTCCAATCCCGTAGAGACCGAGGTCGCCGGCGACGATGCCAGCATAAAGCGCGGGAAGGGCGACGCCCACGCTCGTCACGCCGTCGGCGACCAACATGCCCGTGGCCACGGTGGCGATGTCCTCGTGAATGAAGGTTGCGGCAATGATTGCGGTCGCCGCGAACCATGGATTGTCCAACGGGATCGCAAGCCAAGGAAAGCTGTCGAGGGAAGAATGCATAAGGGGCGGCGGGCCTTCGCAGCAGACAAGGTCTGGAGCACGCGGGGCTCAGAGGACACCTTGCACCGAACCGTCGGTTTCGTCACTGCGCCGCCTGACCTTAGCACCGGGCCATAAGTCATGATGGATCAACTGGCCCCTCGGATCAGGCGCATTAAGTCGGTTCCCAAAACGCGAGCCGTCTCGCTCATGGAGCGGGTGCCACAGTTCGTCATCTATGCGCTTCACGGGCCATACGCCTTTTATCTTACGCTCCGCTATGGGGGTCTTATGCTTCCGACGATCGCTAATCCCGGCCTCGACGGAAGCGGGCTCACGGGCGAATCCAAGACGGAGATGTTGAACCTGCTCGGGCCCGTCGGCCGGGCGCATCTGCCCCCCTTCGTCACCATCAGCACCGGCCCAAAGATGCTGGAAGAGGCCGCCCGGGCAATGGAGGCGGCAGGCCTCTCCTTTCCGGTCGTGGTCAAGCCTGACATCGGCCGGCGCGGATTTGGCGTGCGAACCGTGCGGACCAGCCTCGATCTCGCCGAGCACCTTCGCAAATTCCCCTCCGGCGTGCGCCTCTTGATCCAGCGTTATGCCAGCGGTCCTTGCGAGGCAGGCCTCTTCTACCTGCGCATGCCCCGCGAGGACCGAGGGCGCATTCTCTCTCTCACGATCAAGCATTTTCCCGAAGTGATCGGTGATGGGGAGTCGACTCTGCGAAAGCTTATCCTCAGAGATGATCGCGCGCCCGCCTTCGCGGATGTCTATTTCAAGCGCAACCGGAAAGTCCTCGATCGCGTGATCCCATTTGGTGAGAGCCATCCGATCGTATCGGTCGGCAACCACGTCCGCGGCGCTGCCTTCGTGGACGGTTCGGCGCACGTCACCCCGGCGTTGGAACAGGTATTCGATGCCATCGCGCGCGAGGTGCCGGGGTTCTTTGTCGGCCGGTTCGACGTGCGTTATTCGAGCCTTGAAGAGTTGAAGCGCGGCGAAGGTTTCGCCATCGTCGAATATAATGGTGCAGGGGGGGAGCCGACGCATATCTGGGATCCCCGCACCAGCATCGTCGAGACTTACGCCGGACTGCTTGGGCATCTGCGGTACCTCTATGTCCTCGGCGCCGAAAATCGAGCGCGCGGCGCACGGCCGATGGCATTCCGCACCTTGGTGAGGCGCTATCTGGACGAATTGCGCCTCCTGGAGTCTTATCCAGACGAAGAATAGAGGCTGGTCGACGAGGGCCGCACTCGGCTCAGGCGCCTTCTAGGCACCGATCTTGCACAACCACGGTCAGCAATTGCGGGCCATGAGCAAGAAATTCCTCGCGGCGAAGGGCCAAGCACCTTGACAGGCGTTAACGCCCTCGCCACCTCATGCCCAAGACGTGCAACAACCGCGCGACCATTGTTTTTTGGGGCGGGACGCGCGCTTCAACTCGGGACAAAGGTGTTTCCGGACCGCCCGCGACGATTGTTCGGACCCTTAAGCCATCTATTATGGGCATAGTCAAGCCGGAGTAACGGCACGTTATTGTCTCTGTCGAGCCTCTAGGGGCGAAAGAGTATAGGGAGTAGGACAGTCGCGCCAAAGTTGTCGCCAGTATAGGAAAATAGGGCGGCAAGGCTGGGGCGGAGGTCATGCTTAATTGACGATTAACGGTGGGCCAGTTAATCGCTTCTGGAACGTGCGCATGGGAGCAGCGCTTGAGGTAGAGATGCGTGCCTCTATGAGGCGGGCGCATCTCGCAACGGATTGCGCTTCGGAGTAATACGAGAATGGCAACAAAGACCGCTGAAGCCGAGGATCAAGAGCAGACGCCAGCCGAGCCGACCGATGGGCCTGTGCTCGACATGTCGGACGCCGCCGTCAAGAAGCTCATCAAGACCGCCAAGGCGCGCGGTTTCGTCACCTATGACGAACTGAACGAGGTGCTCCCTTCGGAGGAGGTGTCCTCCGAGCAGATCGAGGACACTATGTCGATGCTCTCGGACATGGGCATTAACGTCATCGACACCGACGAGGCCGAGGAGGCGCCCGAGGCCGGAGCCGAAGGGGAGGCCGCGCCCGCCGCGCGCCCCGTCGCCCCGGTCACTCCCATCGCCAAACCCGAGACCAAGTCAGAGCCCGCCGAGCGGACCGATGATCCCGTGCGCATGTATCTGCGCGAGATGGGCTCGGTCGAACTGCTCTCGCGCGAGGGCGAGATTGCCATCGCCAAGCGCATCGAGGCAGGCCGCGAGGCCATGATCGCTGGACTGTGCGAGAGCCCACTGACCTTCCAGGCCATCATCATCTGGCGCGACGAGCTGAACGAGGGGAAGATTCTGCTCCGCGACATCATCGATCTCGAAGCGACCTACCAAGGCCCCGACGCTAAGCCTGCTCCCTCCCAGCCGCTGCCGGGAGAAGGCGGCGAGGCGGTCGCGCAGAACGGCAATGGCCAGTCGGCGCCCGGCACGCACGCGCGCCCCAGCGATGACGAGGCCGAGGAGCCCGCTCCGGAAGAGTTCGACGACGACGAGGACGATCTCGAGAATTCGCTCTCGCTTGCCGCCATGGAGGCCGAGCTCAAGCCCAAGGTGCTTGAGACCTTCGACCTCGTCGCCACCAACTACAAGAAGCTGCGCAAATTGCAGGACCAGGTGGTGGAGCGCGCGCTCAAGAACGACTCCCTCTCGTCAGGCCAGGAGAAGCGCTACAAGGTCCTGAAGGACGAGATCGTCGCCGAGATCAAGTCGCTGTCGCTCAACGCGAACCGCATCGAGAGCCTCGTCGAGACGCTCTACGACATCAACAAGAAGCTGCTCGGCTATGAGGGCCGCCTGCTCCGCCTTGCCGAGAGCTATGGCGTGCACCGCGAGGACTTCCTCGGCGAATATCAAGGCAACGAGCTCGACCCCAACTGGCTCCGCCGCGTCGGCCGTCTCAAGAAGCGCGGCTGGGCCGAGTTCATCCATGACGAGCGCGGCATGGTAAAGGACATCCGCTCCGAAATTCACCGCCTCGCTGCCGAGACCGGCTTAGAGATCAGCGAGTTCCGCCGTATCGTTCATATTGTGCAGAAAGGCGAGCGCGAGGCGCGTCAGGCGAAGAAGGAGATGGTCGAGGCGAATTTGCGCTTGGTCATCTCGATCGCCAAGAAATACACGAACCGGGGCTTGCAGTTCCTTGATTTGATTCAGGAAGGCAATATCGGCCTGATGAAGGCCGTCGATAAGTTCGAGTATCGCCGCGGCTACAAATTCTCGACCTACGCCACGTGGTGGATCAGGCAGGCGATCACCCGTTCGATCGCCGACCAGGCGCGCACCATTCGTATCCCCGTGCACATGATCGAGACCATCAACAAGATCGTGCGCACCTCCCGCCAGATGCTGCACGAGATCGGCCGCGAGCCGACGCCGGAGGAGCTCGCCGAGAAATTGGCGATGCCGCTCGAGAAGGTACGCAAAGTGCTCAAGATCGCCAAGGAGCCGATCAGCCTGGAAACGCCGATCGGCGACGAGGAGGATTCCTATCTCGGCGATTTCATCGAGGACAAGAACGCGGTGCTGCCGATCGACGCGGCCATCCAGTCGAACCTGCGCGAGACCACGACGCGCGTGCTCGCCTCGCTCACGCCGCGTGAGGAGCGCGTGCTGCGCATGCGCTTCGGCATCGGCATGAACACAGACCACACGCTCGAAGAGGTCGGCCAGCAATTCTCGGTGACCCGCGAGCGCATCCGCCAGATCGAGGCGAAAGCCTTGCGCAAGCTGAAGCACCCGAGCCGCAGCCGCAAGCTCCGCAGCTTCCTCGACAACTAGCGCCCTGTCCTGGGTCGTCGCGTCCCCTCTGTCCCACCCGGCTTTCGGCTGAAGGAGGCGGCGGCGCTTGCCTATTGCGCGTCCCGCCTGATCCCGCTCGACGGAACTTTGCGTTGCCGGCCACGTTATTCTCATGGAGCGGCGGTGAGCTTCACCGCGTCTGCCTCCCAAACTTCACCCCCCGGAAAGCGACGAGGAGATCCCCATGGATTGGAACCGTGTTGAAGGAAATTGGAAGCAGGTCAAAGGCAAGGTCAAGGAGCAGTGGGGCAAGCTCACCGACGACGACCTGACCGCCATCAACGGCCGCCGCGACCAGCTCGAAGGCAAGATTCAGGAGCGCTATGGCGTGGCCAAGGATCAGGCCCAGAAGCAGATCGACGACTGGTACGGGACGCAATCCTGGTCATAGGCTTGCGTTCGAAACGACCCCTTCGGCCCGGCCCTTTGCCGGGCTTTCTTTTTGGCTGCGGCGAGGCGCCTTTGCCGCTGCGGTCGTGCCTCGACGGCTGGCCCTCGACCCAAGCATCCGCGATCTAATCCGCCTCATCCCGAGCAGGGCGGCGAATGATCACCCCTTGGGAAGATGCGCCTCGCGCATGTCGAGCTCCCGCTCGATGCGGCGCCGCGCTTCGTCGTTCAATTTGCCGTCGCGGAAGAGGTCGTTGATCCGTTCGCGCTCCGCGGCAATGAGCAGGCTCTCGACCTCGTCGTGCAGCTGACCGTGCTTCTTGCCGGCGCTGTCGCCGGAACTTCCATCTTCGATATGTTGCAGGCGATCCTGGTGTTGAGCGCGTGCCACGTCGACGACATCGGGCGAGAGATTGCGTTCGGCGGCGAGATCGTCGAGAAGCTTCATGGCCGCCTTCACCCCTTCCGACCGCGCCGCATATTCCTCGGCTCGATATGCCTCGCGCTCCTTGCGCCCGGCGTGCGCCAGCCCAAGGATACGGATGACCCACGGCAACATCAGTCCCTGTCCGACGAGGGTTATGAGGATCACCGCGAAGGTGAGAAAGAGGATCAGGTCGCGGTCGGGAAACGGCGCCCCGGTCGCCGTCGCGAGCGGAATGGCGAGCGCCGCGGCGAGCGAGACGATGCCGCGAACGCCGGTGAACGACAGCACGAAGGGCCATTGCCAGGGCGGTGCCGGATCCTTTCTCCTGATCGGCGGAAACAGCCAGCGCGGCAGATAGACGGCGGGAAACACCCAGATGAACCGCGCGGCGATGATCACGGCGGTGATGACCGCGACGGAGAGGGCGAGCTCGGACAGCGGGTAATGGCCGATGCGGCTCACGACCGTGCGCGCCTGCAATCCGGTGATGACGAACACCATGCCCTCGATGGCGTAGCTGAAGAACTCCCAGAAGAAGACCCCTTGCAGGCGCGTCGCCGGACTGATCAGCCGGGGCCCGCTCCAGCTCGTGTAAAGCCCGGCCGTCACGGTGGCGAGAACGCCCGAGCCGCCGAGATGCTCCGGCACCCAAAAGGCGAGGAACGGCGTCAGGATCGAGAGCAGGATCTCGATCATGGGCTCGTCGACCCACCGCCTCAAGCGCAGCATCACCCAGCCGACACCGATGCCCCACAGGATCTCGCCGACGAAGATGGCGGCGAACGTTCCGGCCGCTTCGCCGAGCGAGAACACCCCGAGGCTCACGGCGGCGACGGCGAAGCGGTAGAGGATGAGCGCCGTCGCATCGTTGGCGAGCGCCTCGCCTTCGAGCACGACGAGGATGCGGCGCGGGATCTCCATGCGGCGCGCGATGGAGAGAGGGGCGATGGCATCGGGCGGGGAGATGATGGCGCCGAGCACGAAGCCCACCGGCCACGGCAGGTTCATCAGCCAGTGCGCCGCCGCCGCGACCACCACCGTGGTGAAGACGACGCCGCCGACGGAGAGAAGCCCGATCGGACGCAAATTGAAGCGGAACTCGCGCCAGTTCATCTGGAACGCCGAGGTGTAGATGATGGGCGGCAGCACCAGCAGCAGCACCACCTCCGGCGCGAGCTCGACCGGCGGCAGGCCGGGCACGAGCGCGAGCAGGACGCCGGTGACGACGAGAGGAATGGACGGCGGAATCTTGAGCCGGTTGGCGACGATGGCGACCGCCGCAACCACGGCCAGCAGCAAGACGAGGATCTGGATCGTTGATGTCATCGGCGGGGCCAGGCCGGCTAGGGAAACGTTGCTTTTTCTTTCCAGTCAACCCATACCAAGCGCCCAAGCGCTCAAGTAGCGCAGCGATAGCGCATTAAAAAGCCGCTCAAGTAGCGCAGCGATAGCGCATTAAAAAAGCCGCGCTCAAGCAGCGAAGCGATAGCGCATTAAAAAAGCCGCGCCCAAGCAGCGCGGAGCGCGGGTGCGCACAAAAGAGTTCGCGCCTCAGTTCAACGCGCAGTGTTCGCCCACCAGAGGGCATGCCCCCGTCGCGAGCGGCTGGCCGTTCGACCCGGCATAGCCCACATGGCTCGCGCGGCCGTACAAAAACGAGATCCGCACGGAGCAGGATTGGCCGTCGGGATACGACCAGATTTCGGCGCCGCCCTCCGTGGTCTTCTGGGTTGGCGCCCCCAGGCAGGACGAAATCTGCTTCTCGGTCAAGCCGAGCATGTTCGAGTGCATTTCGGGCTCCGGGCCGCTTTGCATGGAGCACGCGGCCATCGCGAGAGAGCCGATCAGCGCGACGAGGAGACCCCTCATCCTGAGGAGCGCATCTGCGCTAAAGTAGCGTGAAGCGGTAGCGCGTCTATCGAAGATGCGCGTCTCGAAGGAGAGGCGGCTCCTTACGTCTTTGCTCGTCCACATCGGCCGGAGCTTCTCATTAAACTCATGACAAAATGTTCATGATTGAAGGGGTTGTTCTCAACGTCCCGAGTGCTATGCAAGAGGCTCGTGACGGCTTCCCTCCCGTCACAATGTTCCCCCGAGGAACCGAAGAAGCCCCGTCCCCCCCGTCGGGGCTTCTTCTTTTTGGCTGGCGGGCACGAATGGCATGCGGGTCTTTGCCGGTCATGATGAGGGCCCGAGCCCCGCGACGGATGGCCGAAAGTCTCGCGCAGGCCCGGATGGAGCGGGAAAAAGTGAAGCCCGGCCGCTGGGCCGGGCTTCCCCCGTTTCAGGCTTACGATTTTCCCTCTCGTACGCGCGAATCTGAGTGCGACAACGGTAGCCGCGCGAGCGTGGCGATTCTCGGGCGGCTTGAAGGCAGACTGGAAGCAGCATGAAATAAGTCGGCAGCGTTGCCGAAAAGTCACATGGGGAGGGGTGGCGGGCCTCGCGCTCAAGTAGCGAAGCGGTAGCGCATCAAAAGACGCGCTCAAGGTGAGAAGCGCGGTAGCGCATCGCAAAGCCCGCCGATCAAGTCTTGGGGATGGTGCTGGTGTAGGTGAAGTCCTGCGTCATGATCGGCACCAGCTTCTCGAAGATTGGCGCAAGCTCCTTGGGATAGATGAACTCGATCGACACCACGCTGTCGTCGGTATACCAGCGCCGGAAATAGAACTCGGTCCCGAGCTTCACCCCCGACAGCACGTACCAGTTCGACCAGTTCTTCTCGAGCTCCGGCGCGATATAGGTCAGCGTGTAGTCGAGCCGCTTGAGCTCGGCCACCTCCTGGTCGCGGCCCGCCTTCACGTCCTTGTTGTCGGGCAGCTTCGTCCTCACGATCTGGATCAACGGCCGCCCGTCAGCGTCGCGCAGATAGAGCTTCAGCTCCTTGCGGTCGGTGGTGTCGAGCGAGAGGAGGTCGCGCGGGAAGGCGAAGGTGACGCCGAGATCGGGGCTGCGGTAGACGGTATAGGTCCAGTTTCCAGGCTCGGATTGAGTCCGCTGGTGGACGTAAAGCCACACGGCGATGCCGACGGCGCAGAGCGCGACGGCCGCAAGCCCATAGATGAGAGGCATGTGCCGAGGTGCCCGCACAGGTGGAGGCGACACCAGGCCAAGCGGTCCCGCTGGCTTCGCCTTGGCTGGCGGCGGGCCCGACAGCCGGTCGATCTGGCGGATCAGCCGCTCCATATGCGCGTTGAAATCGATCTCGGTATCGATCACGGCCGCCTGCCGGTAGACGAGGTCGCGCACGTCCTCAGGGAGATCGTCCCGGCCCGGCATCGGCGTGCGGTCGATCAGGACCGGGATCACGGGGATGTTCTTCTTCAGAGCCGTCTCGATCTCGATGCGCACCCAATCGTCGGCATGGCTGAGCCGCGTCTTGCCCGTGCCGTCCTCCCCCATCCAGTCGGGGCCGATGACGGCAAGCAGCACGTCGCAACTGTCGAACACGCGCTTGATGTAGTTGCGGAAGTCGACGCCGACCGGCGTCGAATCGTAGTCGAGGAACACGACCGGCTCCTCGTTCGCGGCGGCTCCCGTCGCGTCCTCGTAATGATTTTTCAGCCGGTCGAAGATGCGGCCGGTGATCCAGCCTAAATCCTCGCGCCGGTAGGAAATCGCAATTCTCGCCATAGGCCAGCCCCCGGCGCTTCAACCGGTTCGCCCGCTGTCAGCTCGATGCTCAGTGATTGCTAGCACATTTCGCGCCGCTGTTATCGGCGGCGCCCCTCGGGAAAGAGGTCGCCCGGCGTGGGGTTGAGCGGAAGGCCGGCTACTAAGGTGCAATTTCGTGAGTGCACAACCGAAGGGGCGTGGTAATCCTTGCAAATGCTATTCTCACAAGAATTTCGGATTAAGAGGACTGCCGAAGACGACTGGTTCGATCCCGTCCTTGTCCTCGATACAGCTCTTTTTATCGATCCATTTTTGATCTTTGACGGTGAGTTCGGTGTCTTCAAAGGAAGTCACAACGAGGTCGTTAGTTTCTTCGACTTTCTCGTTAAGCTAGTGGCGAGAAGTGGCGGCGATCGCAACTCACGTCATTGGCGGAAAGCCACCGCGCTGCTCGCCCTAGGTGAGGTTTACGAATTGTGTTTGGGTTACTCCTCAGAGGGAACACAGGGATCGGGTTCGGGACGGGGATTGGCAAACGGGATAACAAGTGGCCTTTGGGCAGCGGTTCGGCAGGGTATTCAACATCTGGAACACTTTGAGGAAGTGCAAATCTTTCAGGAAGGCGTAGGCCCCGACCGGATTAGCGATGCTATCGCGGGTATATTGCGCCATAGGATCGCTTCTTACACGGAAGCAGTAGCGAAGCGCCATAAACTCACAACGAAGCCTGTAAGATATTTAAAGGCGAAGTTTGAATTTGAGAATCAGAGGTGGACAGCCGCTGAGTATCTATTGCCGATTAATCCCTATTCGAACAAACCGATCCTCCTAATACCAAAAGATTATCTGCGGCCGCTCCCTACGATCAATCCAGATGATTTCTGGGGCTATTGCTATGACACTGAGCCGGACACACTCAGAGAGCAGTTCGGGGACGACCTTACGAGAAGGGTCGATAAGGAGACGATCATCGCCCTGGCCTTAGCTCATCCCGAGTTTCGGGAACGATATGTCCAATCCAAAGAGCTACAGGGCAGTGAATCCTACGATCTCGCGGTTGACCGGGAGGGATTCTATCAGCCGTTGGTTGGCGGGCTAGGATGGGCCCACAGCAACCCACTAGCATTTCTGATCCAGTCTTCGGCAGATTTGCTCGGCGCAGTCCAGTCATTCGTGAATCAGTTCAAGGTGTATGTTGAAGACAATAGTGGTTGGGAACTTCTCTGGAATGATGATGGAAAACCAAAGCGAGAAAGGGCCTTTCAAGCGCTTTTCCAGGGGATTGTCATCGCTCATTGTATTGCGCACGACATTGACGTTTCGCGCGAGGCCAACATTGGTCGAGGTCCGGTAGATTTCAAATTCTCAAAAGGGTATCGGAGTCGCGTGCTCCTAGAGGCCAAACTAGCCAATAACTCCAAGTTCTGGTCGGGCCTCAAGAAGCAGCTTCCGAAATATCTGGAGGCGGAAGAGGTCCAAAAGGGCGTATTCCTGGTTGCATGCTTACGCGACCAGGATTTTAAGCGGCTCAAGAACATTAGGCAGGTCGCAAAAGAAGTGAGCAATGCGACAGGCAGAGAAATGAAGGTCGAAGTGATCGACTGTCGTGCGCATCCGACCTCAGCATCGGCGCTCTAACTATGGAACGCTCTCCTCTTTGGCGGCGCGCATCCCCGGAATAATCCCCCACCACCCAAGCTCTGATCTCACGCTCCCTTCATCCCGGCGCTGCGCGATAGGCCGCGAGACGAGGGGAGCGGCGTCGTGTTTCCGCGTCACCCGTATCGCGTCTGGGGGGTCATGCTCGGTTTGTTCGAGCTTCGCGGCACCATCATTGCCGAAGGGCTTAAGATCGTGGGCTCGGTCACGGCCGAGGGCCTAGCCGAGGTCGACGGCGGAGTCGATCGAGTGACGAAGCCTGCTCCGACGTCGCATCGCGCGGCGTCCGGCCTCCCCACGAGGGGAGATATGCAACCGGCTCCGTAACTTATCCCCGCCCTCCAAACCTCCCTTACACTTTGCCTCACTCCGTCTGCCGAGGGGCGCTTCGCGAGGCGTCGTGACAGCGGGACGGGGTGCGGCGCCTGAGGTGCCGGCGGACAAACGGGGCCCGAGACAAAACTGGCAAGCCCTCGCCCCGCCGGCGGATACGCATCGAGCCTCAGGGGTCCTAACTCGCGGCCGCCTGGTCCTGGAAAAGCCAGGTCAACTCTTCCGCGCATCCTTTTGATCGCGCGGCGGAAACAGAGGTAAGGCGTCGCGGCATGGGCTCCAATATCGCCGCAGCGTCTCGTGTAGCGCTTGTCGCTCTGCATGAGCGCGAATGGCGCGCCGAGAGGCGCCGCCGCGATGGCTAGCATCGCGGACACCAAAGGTTTGCGTCTTTCGGCGCGCCATCCCCTCATCCTCCCGGAGAGCCCACGGCTCGTCGCGAAGGATCGAAGGCAACCATGCCTCGCGGGCGCGCGCCCGGCGAGACGTCTCGGCGTGGCTTTCCGCGCTCCCCCTCATGCGGGCTACCGCGAAAGCCCGCACCATATCGTCGGCCGCGCGAGGGAACATTCCGCAAGCGCGCAAGTTCTCCTTCTCGCACTTCTCCGAATCCGGGCGCTGCGCCCTTTTTCGGCCACTTGGATGAGGGGGAGTGGGGGTTCAGTCACGCGTAAAGGCGTATCGCGTCAGGGGGTCATCATGTTCGGGTTGTTCAGGCGTCGCACCACCATCATTGCCGAAGGATTGAAGATCGTAGGGTCCGTCACGGCCGAGGGCCTGGTCGAGGTCAACGGCCATATCGAGGGGGATCTGCATTGCACCTCTCTCGTCATCTCGCCCAAGGCCTCGATCGTGGGCGGGGTTGAGGCCGACCGCATCGTCGTCAACGGGCGCGTCGAGGGCCCGGTTCGCGGCGGCGAGGTCGTGCTCAAGGCCCACGCCCATGTCGTCGGCGATATCCAGCATCAGACTTTGGCGGTCGAGTCGGGCGCCTATTTCGACGGGCGCTCGGTGCGCACGCCGGCAACCAATGTGCGGCTGACCGAGAAGTTCGCCGCCAAGCTGCGGAGAGAGTCCGCGGGCGGCGCGCGCGAGTCCGCCTCCGCCTCGGCGGCGTAGCGGCTGATCGACCGGAGCCGCTTGCTCAAGGTTGGACCAGCTCGACGCGGCAGTTCTGCGCGCGTCGCTCCGCTGTTTGAGCACCGGCGCGAAACTTATCCCCGCCCCGCGCGGCCGCGCTTAGACTGCGCTCACCTCATCCGCCGAGGGGCTCTTCGCGAGGTTTTCCACCGGGGAAGACACGGCTCCCTCCTCCATGTAAGATTTGTGTCGGACCCGCCTCCAGAAGCGGGCCATTAGCGGGGGGACGACACCATGCTGACAATCTGGATGAACCTTGCCTTCGATTCAGCGCTGCTCTGCGCCGAGGCCCAGGAGGTCATGGGCTTGCGCCTGATGAAAATCGCATTCGGCGGTATCCACGCGGAGCGCGAGGCGCGTCTCATGGTGGCGGAAAAGAGCATCGCCTTCGCCGACGCGGCTATGAGCCTTGCCAGCGGCGCCTCGATCGACAAGGTCATGCACCGCTATCGCAAGCTCGTGCACGCGAATAAGGAGCGGCTCACGGGCTTCTGAACGGAATGCAGCTGCCGCGGCCAGGCGGTTGATACGATTCGGCGATCCCGCTGGCGGGAAGCCTTATCCTTGGTCTCCCGCCAACGGCTCGGCAAACGAAAGGCGAATGGTGAGCGGTTCGACACCGCAAGCGGGGCAGGCGAGCGGCGGGATATCTCCGACCTTGTAGTCGGAGCCCATGCCTTCGATGAGTTGGTCGAGATCGAAAACGAAGAGATGGCGGCAGCTCTCTTGCTCGCAGAGCGCCACGATCTCCATGTTGCGCGCTTTGATGGCCCCGAGGGTCCAGTCGCTCATGAGAATACCGTGAGCGCTAGAGCGGGGAGGAGCCGGGCGGCTGGGTGGGATAGCTCGGGCCTGGATGCAGGAAGCTGATCGACGCGTATGCGCCGACGAACGAGCCTGCCGCCGCGAACAGCACGTAGAACCAATGGTGGGTGTAGTTGATGACGGCGAAGGAGGAGAGCAAATACCAGATGCTGCTCCAACTCGCCGCGGGCAGGCGCTGACGCCGCACCACAGCGTTGGTGAACATCACATAGACCGCATCTGTGGCAGCCGTCGCTCCCATGACGGCGAGCGCGATGAACGGGTCGATCTCTGGCAGGGTCATGGCGGTCTTGCTCCTCGGCTGCGGCGCGCGATGCGAACCCCCGCGCTAAGGCGAAGACCATAAGCAACTCGGTGGAGCGGATGCTATCCCCAAAAATGCTGAGTTTTGCCGCTTGCGGGAGTGCGCGCCGATGCTGCATTGCCCCACGTAAGGCCAGCCATATGTGCGCGCGGGAGAACTCACTGACAGGATAGAGCGAGCGGCTTAGCCTGAGCAACCCTCACTCGTAGCGGAGCGCATCGATCGGGTTCATCAGCGAGGCGCGCCGCGCGGGATAATAGCCAAAGAACACCCCGACCAGTCCTGCCGACAGAAGCGCGATCACGACCAGTCCGGGCTTGAGCGCGATCGGCCAATTTCCCCAGATCGACATGGCGATCGCGGCGCTCCCGCCGATCAGGAGACCGATCAGCCCTCCCGTCACGCAAAGCGTCACCGCCTCGATCAGGAACTGGCTCAAGATATCGCGCCGCCTCGCTCCAAGCGCCATGCGCAAGCCGATCTCCTTGGTGCGCTCGGTCACCGAGACCAGCATGATGTTCATGATGCCGATGCCGCCCACGACGAGTGAGATGGCCGCGGTCGCGCCGAGCAGCACCGAGAGGATGCTCTGCGTCTCGCTTCGCGCGCGGATGAACTCCGCCATGTTGCGGACCTGGAAATCGTCCGGCGTGCCGGGCCTCACATGACGGCGCTGGCGCAAGAGAGTCTCGATCTCATCCTGCGTATCGTTCATGGCCTCGGCCGATGCCACCTCGACCATGATGGTGCGGAGATTGTCCGGCACGGTCTGTTCGGCCCCGAACAGCCGCCGCCTGGCGGTCGCGAGCGGAACCAGCGCCATATCGTCCTGATCTGTGCCGAAGCCCGACTGGCCCTTTACCGTGAGCGTGCCGATGACGGTGAAGGGCTCATTCTTGATACGGACCTGCTCGCCGGTCGCCGGTGCGCCGCCGAACAGCTCGCGCTCGGTCGTAGCGCCGAGGATGACGACTTTGGCGCCGGAGCGAAGCTCGGCGTCGGTGAAGGTCCGGCCTTCGGCGATCGGCCAGTCGCGGACGTCGAGGTAGTCCGCATTCGCACCCGTCACCGAGGTCGTCCAGTTGGAATTTCCGACCACGATAGGCGCTGAGCCGGTGACCATTCCGGCCGCGCCGACGACGGTCGGCACGTTGGCCCGGATGGCCGCGAGATCGGCCTCGGACAGGGCGAGCGCCGTGCCTTCGCCGGCGCGTCTTCCCCCCGAGGTGAAGGAACCCGGCATGACCACGAGCACGTTGGTGCCGAGAGCCTTGATGCGCGCCTCGATGGCCTCGCCGGCTCCGCTCGCTACCGACACCATCACGATCACCGAGGCGACGCCGATGATCACCCCAAGCATGGCAAGGAAGCTTCTGAGCGCATTCACCTTCAGCGCGGCGAGAGCGACCTTGAATGAGGCAAGCGGGTTCACGACGACGAGTCCTCGACCATCTTGCCGTCGCGGAAAGTGAGGCGCCGCCGCGCGCGCCTGGCGATATCTGGTTCGTGCGTGACGAGGATCACGGTGATGCCGGTCTCGTTCAGTTGCTCGAACAGCCCGATGATCTCCTCCGTGGTGTGGCTGTCGAGAGCGCCGGTCGGCTCGTCGGCGAGGATGATGTGTGGGTCGTTGACGAGAGCCCGGGCGATCGCGACGCGTTGCTGCTGACCACCGGAGAGCTCCGAGGGCTGGTGCGCCTCGCGATGCGCAAGGCCGACCTTGGCGAGGCACTCTTTGGCTTTCTCGCGTGCGTTGGGATGCGGCTGGTGGCAATAGAGGAGAGGGAGCGCGACATTGTCGAGCGCGGTCGTTCGCGCCAGCAGATTGAAGGTCTGGAAGACGAAGCCGATTTTGGCGTTGCGGTAGGCGGCCAGCTGGTCGTAGTCGAGATGCGCAAGCTCGCGGCCCTCGATCTTCAGCGAACCGCTCGTCGGCGTATCGAGAGCGCCGATGAGGTTCATGAAGGTCGATTTGCCCGATCCGGAGGCGCCCGTCACGGCGAGATATTCCCCGCGCTCGACCTCGACGCTTATTCCTTGCAGAGCGCCGATGATGCTGCCGCCGAGACAATAAGTCTTGACCAGATCGTGCGCCACGATCTGCGGCACGCCCCCACTCACGGAGTTCCCTCGCGCACGCGGAGCACCACATTGGCGCCTTCGGGTAGGCCCTCCACCACCTCGGTGACGTTGCCATCGGCGAGGCCCAACCTCACCTCGCGCGGCACGAGCGAGCCGTTCTCATACGCCCATAGCGTGACGCGGTGCGGTCCGCTCGGTCTTTGCCGCGCCATATCTTCGTATTTCTTGTACTTCTCGGGGGCGAGCACCGTCCGAAGCACTTTGGCGATGCGCATGCGCGCCTGCTCGCGCGCCTCGTCTTGACTGGCGCCCGTGCCTGGGGGCCCGGCGTTCTTGATCGCGACAAACTCAGCTTGAAGTGCGGTCGAGATCTTTTCCAGTTCCTCCGGGGTAAGCTCGAGCTCGGTCTTGAGCCGCGCGAGCAAGCCGCTGCCGCGCTCGCCAAGCGCCACGACGCCGGTCGAAAGCCCATCGCGCACCAGGGCGGCTTGCGCCGGTCCTCGCGGCTGGTAGCGCAACGCCTCGTTCGGCACCGTGACGACGCCCTTATGCTCGCCGGTGACGATCGACACAGTCGCGGTCATGCCGGGAAGCAGCCGTCCGAGCGGGTTTTCGGCGTCGATCACAACCGTATAGGTCACGACGTTGTTGAGCGATGTCGGCGCGAGCCTGATTTGCGAAACCTTCCCTTGAAAGGTCACGTCGGGATAGGCATCGACGGTGAAGGTCACGGGATCGTCGCGCGTGATCTGTCCAATGTCTGCCTCGTCCACCTGCGCCTGGATCTGCACATGGTTGAGGTCCTGCGCGATGGTGAACAGCTTCGGTGCCTGGAGGCTCGCCGCCACGGTTTGCCCGACTTGGACGGTCCGGTCGACGACGACGCCGTCGAGCGGGGCGCGGATATAGGTGCGCTCGAGATCGATGCGAGCGCTGTCGAGCGTCGCCTCGTTCAGCGCGACATTGGCCTTGGCATTTTCGAGCTGTGCCTTGGCGCTATCGAGGTCCGCGCTGGCGCTTTGCTGTGCAGCGATTGCCGTATCGAGAGTGACCTGAGCACCGGCGCCTTTGGCGACAAGCTCCTGAGCGCGATGAAGATCGAGCTCCGCCTTGTGCAGATTGGCCTCGGCCCGTTCGACCGCGGCCTCTTGCAGCGTCACATTGGCTTTGGCGACGGCGACAGAAGCCTCGCTCTGGCGTACCTTGCTCTCGAAGGTCGAGGGCTCGATCCTGGCCAGCACCTGATCCTTCTTCACCTCCGAGCTGTAATCGACGTTGACCTCGCTCACATTGCCGGAAAGCTGTGACCCGATATCGACGGTCACGAGCGCGCTCACGGCGCCGGAAGTAGAAACCGCGCGGCGCACGTCTACGCGCTTCGCGGCGACGGTTTGAATGTCGAGCTTTCCCTCGGAGCGGTGCTGCCAGTAATAGTACCCGCCTCCTGCCGCCAGAGCCGCGACAACGAGAAGGGTCACAAAGCGCACTGTCATTTATGTCCGCTTCCCCTCCATGATGATCGTTTTAGCACGCCCGAGGGAGGGGGAAGCGTTACAAAACGGCAATGATTTTAGCGTGATACAGGAGGCGGCACGGACCGTCGCGATACGGCGGCGCTCACTTCTCCTGGAGTTCGGCCGGCTGGAACCATTGCCGCTCGCGCACCTTCGCCATCTGCTCTTGGTCGATGAACGGCAGGATCGTTTTCTCGAAGGCGAATTTGATCTGCTGATATTCCTTGGCGCAGTTCTTGGCGCGCTCGGGCGGCAGCCAGCCAGAGTCTACGAAATCCTGGAACGTGGCCGGATCGCCGCCATAGGCGATGCACAGCGTGTTGTACAGGCGCTGGCTCGATGTCCCATGCTCGTCTGAGAAGGCGCAGAACGGGTCGACCCAGCATTGCTGGTCCGGATCGCTCGGGTATTTCGGATCGGTGATGTCCATCGCCTGCGTTCTCGGGTCTCCCGAGATCGCCCACATATAGGCGAACCCCTTGATGATGGTCCGCGCCGTCTCCTTACCGAACTGGAGCGCGAGGAAGGCTGCCACTTCGTCGGCGCCATCCTCTTCGCGGCCGAACACTGGAATGTCGAGCTGGTCAAACAGGGCATGTCCCGTCTCGTGCATCAGCACCGAGGTGAACAGCCCGGCGACGTATTGCTCGCGCGAGACCGGGGTCCACAATTTGCCCCTGGCCTGCAGGTCCAACAGGTAGTCGGCATCCTTGTTGGCGGCGGCGAAGAACGAGTAGCACATGTTGATGGCGTGGATGGTCGACGTGTAATAGGGGCTGTCCCACTGATTGCCGCCACAATCGCTCGCAAACAGCTTGAGCGTATGCGGCAGACGCAAGGGAGATAGGAACTCGGCGTATTCCTCGAGAACGCGCCGCTCCATCATTTGCTGCCGGATCTGCTTGCGTTCCTCGACGATCGCCTTCCGTTTGTTATCCGGATCGAAGGTGTCGAACGTCGTGGTCCAATAACCGTGATCGCCCGCTTCCTGCTCGACGACCACGATCTTGCTGTTGGCGAAATCGGGCGACACCTGTGCCGTTGCCGGTGCGGCGGCGACCGCTGAGCCGAGCAGGACGGCGGGGAGAAGTGAAGCCCTAAGGATCGATTTCATGGGGCACCTATGACGAAGAGAAGAGGAGTTCGCTCGTAGGGTCTATGCGGCTAGAGAGCTAACCGTTGCTGCCTGGTTGAGATGGTGTGATTGACCAGTGCCGCGCCCTCGCCTTCACCAGAAGGTCGGGATCGACATAGGGCATGATCCTCAAGTCGAAGGCCTTCTTGATCTGCAGATATTCGTCGCCGCAGCGCTCGGCGCGCTCTTTGGGAAGGGTCCCGCCGCGCACGAGATAGTCGTAGTCGTTAGGCGACGCCGCGTAAGCGATGCAGAGATAATTGTAGAAGCGCTGCGCCTCGGGAGATGCGGTGCTGGCAAAATCGCGGCCCGTCCATGTCTTGTCGGACCATTGGAAGATCTGCGTCGTGCTCTCGACGGTGGTGGCCATGACGTCCTCGCCGAATTGCGTCATGATCAGTGCGGCGAGCCTGTCGGCGGCATCGTATTCGCGGCCCCAGATCGGCACGCCGAGCACATCGAAGATGCCGAGAGACATGTTATGGAGCGCGGTCTGGATGAAGGCTCCATAGATCAATGCCTGCTGGTAGGCGGGATCGCGCGAGTGCTGCCTCACGAGTTTCGCGACCTGTTCGAGCACCTCGTAGCAGATCGTGACGGGTCCGCCCGGCGCGTAGGGCTCGGGGTCAGGTCCACATTCCGCCGTGCGGACCTTGAGCGGCTTTGGCAGTCGCAGCGGTTCCATGAAAAGCTGCAATTGCTGCAGGACCCCTTGCATCCGCAGCTGCTCATAGATGGGACGGAGCTCAGCGCTGGCCGGCTCATCATAAGAGATCTCGATCTGCGATTGTGCCAAGGCCGGCTGTGGCACGCTTGCCGCGAGCAGCCCGGCAAAGACGAGTGACACTGAGCAAAATGCGGACTTCATCGGCGCGCCCTCTTCGCTGCATCGAGGGCACGCAGCATAATGGAAGTCGCGCGAGGGGAACATCGCGTCGACAGTCGCTTCTCGGCGGGCAGGGGCTTTGCGGCTAGAGACCGAAGGGGTAGGTCTCGTCGGGCCCGTGCGGATGGGCTTCCGGATAGGCGGTGACGGCGCGCGTCTCCTCGAACCAGATCCAGGCATCGAACTGCCGCGACAGCTCGGCCTGGAAATAATGCGATAGAAGCTCGGTCTCTGGCCGGTAGATCACACCGATCGCCCGCTCGAGCAGAGGCTCGGCGAGCTCGGCGCGGATATGATCTTTCTGGCCAGGTCCCGTCTCGAGAAGGAAGGCGGGGATGTTCGCATCGCGCGAGCGCCCCTCGTAGGAATCATCGCGGGCCGGGCGGACGCGCTTGATCTCCATGGGCCCGTTCCAGTCGGAGGCGGCCGCGACGGTGCCGCGATCGGTGCCGAAGCCGATCAGCGCTGTATCCTCGCCAAAGCGGACGCGTGCGAGCTGTCCGATATTGTGCTCACCCCTGACCTGACCCATCTCGGTGAACTCGGCATCGCCGATATGGGAGTTGTGCGCCCACACCACGGCCTTGGCGTCAGGCCCGCGATGGGCGATCAGCCGCTCGAGCGTGTCGAACATATGCTGGTCGCGCAAGTTCCACGACTCGGCGTCGCCGTAATACATGACGCGGTAGTATTGCTCGGCTGCAGCGACGATGCGCGCATTCTGCTCGGCATCGAAGAATGCCTCGCCGTCCCGCACGAGATAATCGAGCCGCTTATGCAGGAGATCGAGGAGGGCGTCGGTGACCGGCTTCTCGCACAGCGCATAGCCGCGCGACAGCGACATGCGCCCGTAGCGGACGGGCTCGGCTCGCCAAGGCGCGAGACAGCCATAGCGCTCGCGTGCGACCCGTGCGGCTTCCGGATCGATCTTATCGAGATAGAGGAGTACGGCTTCGATCGAGGCACTCAAGCTGTAGACGTCGAGTCCGTAGAAGCCGCAAGCCCGGTCGGGAACGCGCGCGTCGTTGATGTCCTTGAGCCGGCGCAGGAACGATCCGACCTCGCTGTTCCGCCACATCCAGGTCGGGAAGCGCGTGAAGGCCGATTTCGGCACTTTGGGCCGGGGCAGGTCGCGCACATAGGCGTCATAGATCGCGGCATCGGGCCAATCGGCCTCGACCGCGACGATGTTGAAGCCATGATCGTTGACGAGCTTCGCCGTGATCGCCGCGCGCGCGTTGTAGAACTCTGCCGTGCCGTGCGTCGCCTCTCCGAGCAGCACGACGCGCTTATGGGCGAAGCGCTCGGCGAGGCCTGTCAGCTCGTCGAGATCGCCGAACGGCTCTGCGGCCTCGGCGATGAGATGGCTCAGCGTCGAGCGGATCGCCTTGGCGCGCTGCGAGGGGATTAGGAGACCATTGGCAAAGCCCGAGCTCTCCGAATCGATCTTGGTTTCTTTCTTGGCCGCTCCCGGCTCGGCCCAGCCTTCCTCGCCGATCAGCGGCACGAAGGTGACGGCGCCGAAATCCTCTTCCTTAAAGTCGGTCTCGCTGAGACGTTTGACGCGGAGCAATGTCTGGTGCACGTCGCGGCCGACCGGGATCACCAGCCTTCCGCCGATGGCGAGCTGGCTCTTGAGCGCGTCCGGCACGCGCGGGCCGCCGGCCGACACGATGATGGCGTTGAACGGCGCGTGCTCCGGCAATCCCTTGGTCCCGTCGGCACAGATGATCTCGGCATTGTCGTAACCGAGGCCCTTCAGCCGCGCGCGGGCCTGAGCGGCAAGCTCCTCATGACGCTCGATCGCCCAGACCTTGCCGGCGATGCGGCTCATCACCGCCGCCGCGTAGCCCGAGCCCGCGCCGACCTCGAGCACCTTGTCGCCAGGACGGAGCTCGGCGAGCTCGATCATGCGCGCCACGATATAAGGCTGCGAGATGGTCTGGCCCGCCTCGATCGGCAGCGCCGAATCCTCATAAGCGAACTCTTTCAGGGGGCCCGCGACGAAGTCCTCGCGCGGCACCTCTCCCATGGCGGAAAGCACGAGCGGGTCAACGATACCGCGCGCCTCGAGATGCCGCGCCACCATGAAGGCGCGGTCGCGCACGTGGCGGTCGGTATGCCGAGCAAGCTTGGCGTTCGAGGAGGCCATGGACGCTAAACTACGAAGGCGCCCGGCCGTTCGCTTTGATCTGGATCAGCGAGGGAGCGAAATTCCCGCTATTTCACCTCCCAGGTGACCTGCACCGCGACGTCGACGGTCTGGATGCCGGGTTCGATCGGCACGGGCTTGGCGATCGAAGCCTCCATCATCGGGCCGCCTGAGCGCGGGATATAACCGCCTTGCTCGATGATGGTCATGACGGGGCCAAGCTCAGCGCCGGCGGCCGCGACATAGAGCTTCGCCTTGGCGATCGCGTCTTCCATGGCGAGCTTGCGCGCCTCGTTCTGCTTGTCGTCTGGGTTGTCGATATCGAAGGAGATGCCCCCGATCGAGTTCGCGCCGACGCTCACCAACTGGTCGAGGATGGCGCCGAGCTTGTCGATGTCGTGGGAGGTGACGGACACAGAGTTGACGGCGCTATAGCCGACGATGCGCGCCGGCCTCCCGTCGTCGCGGGTCTCGTAGCGCGGACTGACCGTAAACATTGCGGTTTGGATGTCTTTGGGATCGATGCCCTCACTCTTCAGCGCCTCGATGACCTTGGTCATGGCGGCGGTGTTCGTGGCGAGAGCCTCCTTGGCGGTCGGCGCCTGCGTCTCGACGCCCGCGCTGACGCTCACCTTGTCTGGCGCGGCCTTCACCGTGCCTTTGCCCTGGATGGTGATGGTGCGCTTGGGCGGTTCGTGGTCGTCGGCAAGCGCAGCCTGGCCGGCGACGGGTGCCGCGGCAAAGAGAAGGGCGAGCAGGCTGAAGAGAGTTTTCCGCGCTCTCGGTGTCATGGGGGTCCCTCATAAGGTGGGGCTAAGGAGAGTGAGCCAGCCCGAAACCCCCCGATGGGATGCGGAAGGCAACCCTGCTTCGATCTGTTCGCGGGCAGAGGAAGTCTGCTATGAGGCGGAAATTGGGAGATGTGACTCCCGCCTTGATCCTGCTTGCGATTTTGCGTCAGGGGCCCGTAGCTCAATTGGTTAGAGCCGGCGGCTCATAACCGTCTGGTTGGAGGTTCGAGCCCTCCCGGGCCCACCAATTAACAGCGTAACTAATTGTTTTATAACGTATTTGTCTTCATCTTCCCGCACCTGAGACAAGCGCTTCCAGTGATAGCAGTCGAAATGTCTGCTTGCACCTGCATTTAGGCCGCCGCCGTGATGGCGTGCTCTCCTATCCTAAGTGCCATGAGCGGACACGTGGATAAGCCATTGGGCTGCTGCGGTCGTCCGCTTTACCGCTCAAAGCAGACATCGCTCGGCGGGGGCATCGATGTCCGCTAAGTACCAATAGCGCACGCCGCGTCGGCGCGCCATCAACGGAGGCGTGCGGGCAGCGTGCCTTCCTCGGGTGTCCGGTCCGCTGGTCCTGCCTCCAGAGCCGGGTCTGACGCCACATTTTCATGTAACTTTGTCGTTGGCACTGGAGGCTGAAGACATTTGGTCCGATCGCGTGAGCCCGCCTTGAGCGTCCTCGCCGCCGCGCCCCTCGAGGGCAGCAATGGCATTCCTGAGTGTCGCTCGAATACGCTCCAGCGCAGTGGCGTCGACTGCCCTGGGATCGAGGTAGAAGTCGAGGCCGGTTATGTGTTCGCTGAAGATCTCAATCTTCCGCCCCGCTTCGTCCAGCACACCCTCCACCACATAGGGAACCACTTTACGGCTAATGCCCTTCACCGAGATCTCCGGCAATGCGCGCGCCGCCACGATGTCGCGCACGAGAACGTAGGTCTCGTAGCTGATGACGATATGTCCAGGGTCGGCGATCGATTGGAGACGCGCCGCGAGATTAACCTCGGCACCGATGGCGGTATAGTCCATGCGGTGGACGCTGCCGAAATTGCCGACGTTGCAGAAGCCGGTATTGACGCCCATGCGCACACGGAACGGCTGTTCCGTACCCGCCATGCGCCATTTGACGTTGAGCTCGGCCAGCCGACTTTGCATCTCTGTCGCCATACTGAGGCAGGCTCTCGCGTCCTCCACGGTGCCTTTGGTCTCGGGGTCGCCGAAAAAGATCACCAGGGCGTCACCGATGAATTTATCGACCGTACCGCCATGCTTTAGGGCGATCGCCGACATCTCCGTGAAATACTCGTTGAGGAGGAGCGTGATCTCCTCTGGCTGCAGGCGCTCTGTGGTGGCGGTAAAATCCTTGATATCGGAGAAGAAGATGGTGAGCTCTTTGCGCTCGGTGTGGATGGTGACGTCCTTCTGCCCGCTGAAAATGCTCTTGTAGATTTGCGGCGCGATATAGTGCGCGATCTTCGTTGAAATCCTGACGAGAAAGTCATTAGCGGCCTCGAGCTCCCGGTTCAAGTCCGCGAGGCGTCGATTAAGATGCGCCTCCTTCTCCTGCAGCAGCGTCATGTCATAGGCTTTCTGCTGCAGACGGCGGGTCGCGTCGCGGTAGTCCGTGACGTCGAGCAGCAGCACCCACACGGTGCCGGCGTCGAGATGAAAATGAAGATCGGCGGCGCGGCCGCAGTCCAGCTCGACCGAGGGAACGAAAAAAGGCGTCTCCTTCAGCGGCAGAAGCCCTTCGAGGAAGAAGGCCTGCTCGACCGCCGGCTCGCCGAGGCTCATGGCCGCCAGCCCGTAATTCTCGAGATGCCCGCCGGCGCCGACCAGGTTGAGCGCGGCATCGACCTGTAGATAGGCAACCGCCCGCTCGTTATAGGTCAGCTCTCGCAGCCGCTCTGCCAGGCTCACGGGCAGGCCTTCCATCGCTCAGCTCGTGGTACGGACCGCGAGGTCCTTGAAGGCATCCTCTACGCCTTCGCCGGTTCGCGCACTGCTCGGCTGCACCCACAAGCCGTTCTGTTGCAGGCCCGCAATTTCGGCATGGCCGATCGCCCATTGCTCTTTGAGGTCGCTCTTGTTCAGCAGCAGCACGAACGGCAGCGGCCCGTATTCGGCTTCGACGCGTTGTCGCAGCGAAAGCGCGGCATCGAGTGTCGCAGGGCGCGTCCCGTCGGCGACGAGCACGTATCCCGCCGCGCCGCGCATATTGGTCATGCGGAACGCATTGATATCGTCCTCTCCCGCGAGGTCCCAAAGGATGAGGTTCACGATACGATCGGAGAGGTCCACAGTCTTCTTGTCGATCTTGACCCCGACGGTGGTGAGATAGGTTTCGGAGAACACGCTCTGGACATAGCGCTTGACCAGGCTGGTCTTGCCTACAGAGAAGCCGCCGAGCATGCAGATCTTCTTCTGCAGCGCCGCCGTCATGGCTGTTCCTCGAAACTGACCGAGAACGATACCCGACGATTGGCCGAGCGGGCGGCCTCGGAGGTGTCTGCCTCGAGCGGCTCGAGCGGACCGGCGCCGCGGACCGCGAGCTGATCCGGATCGACGCCGCGTTTCTTTAGAAGCGCGCGTACCGCCTCGGCGCGCGCCACGCTCAGCGACAGGTTGGAGGTGCCCTGGCCCTTGGCGTCGGAATGCCCCGTCAGCGTCACCCTACTGATGACGTTTAGGCTCGAAGACAATTTCGCGAGTTCATTCAGCTCGTCCGCCAGCTGATCGAGGATTTCCTCCTGGCCGGCTGCCGGTAGCATCACGTTGTTGTCGAAACGGATGCTGCGCGCCTGGATAGCATCGCGCAATTTGCCGAGCGCCCCCTCGCTAACATTGCGTACGGCCGACACGTCGAAGACAGGCGCCCCTGCCGGTAGCAGGTTGCCAGCCCTCTGCGCCCGCGCGATCCACGGCGACGAGGCGGACCCTTGCGCCACGATGCGGTCGCCATCGACTGCGAGCGTCACACCGGGCGGCGGGTTGAGGGAAGCCTGCAGCCGCTTAAGCACGAATTGCGGGTCTAGCCCTTCATAAGGCTCGAAATGCACCTCAACCCGCGCCGGATCGATCCCCGCCGCGCCGAGCAGCTTGAGCGGGTCGACGGCGAGCGGATCGCGCAAGCCTGACACCACGAACTCCCCGTCGCGCGCTTCAGACTTGGTGATCACAATGCCGGGCTCGGCCCGCAGCCGCTCCACATAGGCCTGCCATAGCTGCTCGTCCGCCTCATCTTCATTGCGTACCCCGGCGAGGTCGAAGCCGGGTGCACCGGCTGGTAGCGTCGAGGCGACAGCGTGCGCGCGCTCAAGCCACGGCCGCGGCGCCGACCCTTGCGCCACGATGCGGTTGCCTGCGATCGCGAGCGTCACGCTCGGCGGTGGATCGAGCGATGCCTTGAGCCGTCTCAACACTGATTGCGCGTCGAGCCCCTGATAGGGCTCGAAATGCACCTCAACCCGCGCCGGATCGATCCCCGCCGCGCCGAGCAGCTTGAGCGGGTCGACGGCGAGCGGATCGCGCAAGCCTGACACCACGAACTTCCCGTCGCGCGCTTCCGAATGGGTAATCACGATGCCAGGCTCGGAACGCAGCCACTCCACATAGGCACGCCATTGCTGCTCAGCCGTCTCATCTTGATTGCGTACCCCGGCGAGGTCGAAGCCCGGTGCCCCGGCTGGCAATGCCTGCGCAACAGCATAGGCGCGGTCGAGCCACGGCCGCGGCGCCGACCCTTGCGCCACGATGCCGTCGTCTGCGATCGCGAGCGTTACGCTCGGCGGCGGATCGAGCGATGCCTTGAGCCGTCTCAGCACCGATTGCGGATCGAGCGCCTGATAGGGGACCCAGCTGCTGACAACCGAAGCGGGGTTCACCCCCGCTTCGTGCAGCACCGCCTGCGGGTCGACCGCCAACGGATCACGCAAGCCTGAGACCACGAACTTGCCGTCACGCTCGCCCGCTTCGGTGACCACAATTCCGGGCTGCGCCCGTAGCCGCTCCAGATAGCCCTCCCAACGCTGTTGGTCCTCCCACCACCGCGTGATCCATGCTGCCGACACCATTAGCAGGAGCACCACAACGGCCAGAACCACTATACGCGCCAGCCTGACCCGCGGCGGCGCATGCTCGCCAAGCGCCACCAGGTCGCGCAGTCGCGCTTCGACATCGGCAAGGCCGGAGCTGTCGCCGTCGAAGCTCTCCAGCGCATGATGTCGCTCGGCGTGAATGCGCGATAAGGTGTTTCGCAGCGTATCGTGCAGACCCTCCGGCGGGTCGCCGCGGATCACCGCGACCAGCGCGGCAAACGGTCCCGGCTCGGACCATAGCCGCAGCTCCCCTAGCCGCAACTGGTCGAGACCCTGGTGCTCGGCGCCGCTAAAGGAATCGCGGACAAAATCCTGGATCGCGACCAGCATCGAAGAGACGAGCTGTGGGTCTTGGCTCGACGCATTCTCGGCCGACACATGGGCGATCAACAACCCGGTGTGACGGTGGATCAGGAACACGTGTTCCACCTGGTAGACCAGCGTATGCTTGAGCACGACTTCGGCAAAGGACGATCCCGTGCGCCAAGCTTCCCATCGCCATTTGAGCCCTCGCCAGGTGAGGCTGTATTTCAAGGTTTGATTGAGACGCTGGAAGGTTTCGTCGATGGTCTCCCCGATTGATTTGCGGATCGCCGGCACGATCATCGGATAAAGGATGTTGACCAACGTCCCCGGATTGGTCTGGATCGAGCTTTCCGCCGCCTTCTCCATGACGGGCGCCAACACATGCCCCATCCGCGCGTCGCTCGTCGCCTGGGCGATCGCGGTCGGCAAAACGCGTCCGATCGCAGCAGCCAAGCGCTCGGGATCGTCCACCAAGCCGGTGAGGCGCGACAAGGTCTCGATCTCGCGGCCGACCAGCAAGGTCCGCAGCTGCTCGAGCTGCAGATCGCCCGGGCGCACTCCGTTCTGCTCCGGGCGTACCTCGGGCTTCAGGCTTCGTGCGATTTCGACGAGCAGACTCGCCAGCGCTTTCCGATCGATGGAATCATCGCCCGCCGGCGGGCGAAGCAGCACCTCAAGGATATCGGGAGAGATGCTCAACTCACGGCGCTAGCTGGCCGCCCGGCCACGCGATGGTTCGATCCCGCCCTTGCCTGCGCTCGCCGCGTCCTGGTTCAGGCACTTGGCGACCTCGACGAACAGCCCGGCCAGCAGGTTGCGATCGGTCTTAACGTTGCTGAGCTCCGAGAACATTTTCTCGATCGCGTGCTGAAGATCTTCGTTTTTGCGCTTGATCTCCTCGCGCAACGACTGCGCTTCCTGGGTCAGGCGGTCGGCCATGTCGCGCTCGAGCTGGCTCAATTGGTCCGACATCGCGCGAAGGCGTTTTTCCAGCGCCTGATTGTGCTCGCGCAGCGTTCGCTCGATCTCCTTGTCGGCATCGGCGCGCAAGTCCTTCTCTTCGCGGAGCTGGGCCGCGAGCGACTCCACCTGCTTCTTCGCATTCGATTCGAAGGCGCTAAGATTGCGCGCCGTCTCGGACTCAATGTCCTTGAAGCGCTGGAGAAAGCGCTCCTCAAGTTTGGAGAAGCGGCGATCGTAGTCTTGCATCTGATTGCCAAATAGGAGGTCGCGGATCTTGTCCACGCCCACGACTTCGCCGCCAGGAAGCGCACCGTTACCCAGTTGCGCGGCAGCTCCGGTATCCATCAACTCGGCGTCGGACTTCGATGTTTTCGCCGCCACGGTACACCTCCACGATCTCTGTGACGAAAGCAGTTTAGTGATATGACATCGTCCATTGCGAACTTGCAAGCCTTCGGAAATTCAGTACTAAGCATTATTGGCTCGGGATATCTCGTCGTTAATCGAGACCATGATCTGTTCGCTCGTCCTGTTCAATGACCCTATCGCGGCAAGCTTCGAGTTGATCCGCGGGCGCATGAGAGACGCATGATGAGTAGCGGCAGGTCCGCTTCGGGTCAAAAGCGGACATCAAAACGCGTATCAGTGATGTCGGCTTCAGCTCTAAAGCGGAAGTGCTAGGCACGAGCGCGAGGATGAGGGCACGCGTCTGGTGCGGGAGCCGCTGGAAATTCCTTTTGCGCCTAAAGGCGCATTTATGCCCGCACCTCGGCGCAAGTCCTTGTTTTCTTGCGAAAGTGACACAACTCCCGGGCCCCACCACTCTAGCGTGCGTTCTTTCGACCGTGGGGTCTGCCGCTGGTCCCAACGGGCAATCAATCAGGCTTGGGCCATTGGCAGCGTCTTTCGCGGATTAGCGCCGTAATGCTACTCAAGTGCAGCAAATGCAAAGCCGCGCAGGGCTTGCTGCGGTGAGGACGTGACGCGTTGAACAGGATTGAACGCAGGGCCCCGGACACGGTTTGCATCGCCGCCATCCTCAAGGACGAAGATCGTTTCGTTGAGGAGTGGGTGGCTTACCACCGGCTGCTCGGGGTCGATCACTTCTATCTTTATGACAATGATCCCCGTCAGTCCTTGGCGGATATCCTCGCCCCACACCGGGACTATGTGACCGTGCGCGCGTGGCTGATCGACCACGATGATCAGCGCTACCCGGGCGCGACCAAGCAACTAAAGGCGTACAATCACTGTCTCAAGCACGATGCCACCCAATACGGTTGGGTCGCATTTCTCGATTGCGACGAATTCATTTCCCTCGAGAAGCACCCTGATCTCAAGGCATTCCTGGCCGAGTTCGCAGGTTACAACTCGATCGCATTGAACTGGCACGTGTTCGGCCACAATGGACACTACGACGACCCTCCCGGGCTTGTTATCGAATCCCTAACTCGTCGAATGAAGGAGCCTCGGCCCAGAACCAAGAGCGTGACGAGACCTGACGCGATCGCCTCCATCAACAGTGCGCATCGCTGCAATCTGAAGTCGGGCCGCAAGTGCGTCGATGCCAATAAGCGGCGGTACCGGGAGGAACTGTACCCGGGAAAAACCCACGTCGCCCGCGTCAATCACTTCCAATGCCGCTCGTTCGAAAACTGGATGCGGAAGCCGGAGCGGGGCGAAGCAGGGGCGTTTGCGGAGGATCCTGCCAATGCCTGGCGCTTTACCCAGGAGGGTTGTTTGCGTCAGTTCGTGAGAGAGATTGCCTTGGACCGAAACGAGTATCCGGACACGTCGATGTCGCGACACGTGGAGCCGGTCAAAAGATATCTGAGCGATCTGCGCAGCACGCGAGGAACCGAAGGCGACGCCTGGCACGCCCAGACAAGACCATCCCTTGCGGACCTGAGAGCAAATTCAGTCGCGGGTGAAACCAATGCAACTCACTTGCGGACGGGCGCTGTGCGAGCCCTCGACTTCAACGGCCAGAGCGGAAGCACCGCGCGGCGCGCCGCCCCTCATGGGCTTCTGTTATGGCGGCGTCGGCTCAACCGCGCCGTAGGCGAAGCAAAGGCAGCCTCTCGGGTCGACGACTGGCGAGAGGCCGTCTTGAGATGGCGAAGCATCGTGAATGAGTTTGGTGACCGAGCGCCTGCAAAAGCATTCCTCGAATTGTGCAAGGCCTATGAGTACCAAGGCGATCTTGCCTCGGCTGAGGCCACAGCCTTGGAGGGCCGAACCAAGCACCCCACAGATATCCGCCTGACTATCAAGTGCGCGAATATTGCAATGGCTCAGAGAAACTGGCCGGAAGCCGTGGCGGGCTGGCGGACGGCCTTGCGTCGGATGGACGGCAAGTCCTCGGTGAGACCGTTCCTAAAGCTGAGCCGTGCTTACCGCCATCAGGGCGATCTTGCGAAAGCCGAGGAAATTCTCAGCGAGGGTTGGGCCATTCATGCTCACGAAATACGGCTCGCCACCGAGCACGCCAAGATTGCGATGGTCCGGCAGGATTGGCCGGAGGCTATTTTGCGATGGCATAGAGTTCTGGATGAGTTCGGCGACGCGGCTCCTGCAAATGCGTTCCTCAAATTGAGCAAGGTTTACCAACAGAAAGGTGATCTCGAGGCAGCGGAAACTGTGGTGTTAGATGGCCAGGCCAAGCACCCCACAAATTTCCCGCTTGCGGTGAGGGGAGCCGAGATCGCGGTAGCTCGCAAGGATTGGCATCAAGCGGCCCGACGTTGGCCCGCGGTGCTGGATATCCATGCCCAAGCGGATTGTCCGTTAGACGAGCGGCTTCTTGCGCAGGTATGCGCGAGTTTGTTGGCGGTCGATGACCATCAGGGAGTGATCCTCATTGTGCAGGATTTGAAGAGGCGCGAAGGCGAGAGTAGATTACTTCTTGCCGTTGAGGGCGTGGCTTATCTGCGCTCCTCGCGAACTCAGGAAGCCCGCGTCCACTGGACCCAATACTGGCAGCGAGCAAAGAACGATCAGGATTTTGCCGAGCAGGCTGCTCCTGCAATGTCCAACGCTCTCCCCAACGAGGAATTTTTTACCTCGCTTACTCGCAAAGACGACCACGACGCTGAACGAACGACCGTGCGTTTTTGTGTTTATACGGCTCTATTTGGTGAGTACGACGACCTTCGATCACCGGCCTTCGCGCCCCCCGGGCTAAAGTTCATCTGCTTTTCCGACCGAGAACGCGACGTTCCAGGGTGGGAGATTCGCGTAGTCGACCCTGAGTTCGATAATCCAGCGCTGCAGAACCGGAAAATCAAGATACGTCCATATGACTACCTTAAGGACTACGACTGCTCGCTTTACGTCGATGCCAATCTCGTTTTTTTGGCCGATCCCGTGATGGTGTATCAGCGTTGGTTGAGAAATGAGTCCTTCGTGGCCTGGGCTCACCCCTATCGCTGCGGAGTGTATGAAGAGATAGAGGCCATACTCACCGGCCTTCATCACCGGCCGGCTCCCCTTCTTGATCAGTACACCTATTTTCGCGATGACCATTTGCCCCGCGAGAGCGGGCTTATCGAGGCATGCTTCCTTTGGCGCGATCACCGAGACACCAGGGTTCGAGACCTGATGGAGCAATGGTGGGATTTGCTCGTCCGCCTCGGCGGCCACCGCGATCAACCTGCTCTGGGCTACCTGATGTGGAAAACCGGTGTACGGCCTGCGATCCTGCCGGCCTATCTTGGCACCAGCCGCCACAACGACTTTTCTTTCCGTTTGCCCCACTTACAAACTCCACTTGAACTTGAACAGGCGAATTACGCAGAGCGACTTAGAGAGCGAGAGGGCACAAGCGATCTCGCTAAGGGGACACCGACGGGCAGGCGCCGGGGCCTCGCGCCGCGCTTGACCTGGGTTTTTCGAGATGCGTTCAAGACCGCGGCATCGACTGTCATGCGCGGCCGTCAGCTTTCTGAAATTGCCAAGGCTTGCCTTGCCGACTCGGTGGTGAACTGCGTCGACGAGTACCGGCTCGCCGAGCAAAGCAATTCAATACTCATTCTCACCAAGGGTTTCTTGAAGGGCGCCTGCGTTGATGAGCTCGCCGGATTAAAGGAGCGTGGCAATGTCGTCTGCGCAGACTACGTGGACGACCCGGCACGTGAGGAGCTTGACGACGGCGTCGACGTCTACATCGCCTCGTCGATTACCCAGTTTCTCCATTATTCAAATCTTTACAGCGACAAGTTGGTGCACCTGGTCACGCACCATGCCGATCCTCGGTTAAAGGGCATCAGGGGACCCGAGGACTACTGTAACATTGGCTATTTTGGCGAGATCGAGAACGCGGCCTACGCGCCTGAACTGCAAGGTGTAATTGATTTTTGCCTGACCAATACGCAGCTCCTCGATGCGAGCTGGGTTCCGAGGCTGCGCCATTGCAACGTGCACTTTGCCGTCCGCAAAGCGAACTCGATGGGAGTTTTCAAGCCCTTCTTGAAAGGCTTCACGGCCGCTCAATGCGATTCCAACATCATCGTGCCTAGGGACGAAAGCGACGCTCGCTACTATTTGGGATCGGATTATCCCTACATCCTCAAGGATGCCTCTTTGAGTTCAGTTCTGGAGATGATCGACTACGCGAAGGAGTCGTTTGGTGCGGCTGAGTGGCATCGTGGTTTGGAGATCATGAAGTCGCTACGGAAGAGGTGCGATCCCACCCAGATACAGAGCGAAATCAAAGCGCTTATCGCTCGCTGCCGCTGAGTGACCCAATTGTCAAAACCCATAGCCCAGGAGCGCGATCTCCGGCTGGTACCACTCGGCGACGAGCGCCTCGGTCGCGGGTGAATAATAGCTGCGATAGCCGCGGGCCTCGTCCTTGTCGGGCGTGACGTTGACCTTCGGCACGGTGATGCGTCGCTTGACGCCGGCGCTGGCGAGCGCCGTGTTCAGATCCTCCTCGAGGCTCTCGTAGCGGCCGACGAAATCGACCGCGAGCCCTCCGCCAAGCGCCTTGTCGAGCATGTAGATCTCGTGATTGTTCACATAAGCGCGTCGGCGGCTGCCCATGAAGCGCTCGAAGCTCGGCCGCGTGGCTCTAGACTTCGTCTTGTAGAGATACCAGGAGACCTGCCGGTCCCACGGATTGCGGTCGAAGGCGAATTTGAAATAGCTCCGCCATACCTCTTCGCCGACATAGTCGCGCACGGTTGAGGCGGGCATGTGCTCGTAATAGCCGACGCTCGGATGATAGTAGCGCTCAGGCCGCAGCAGGAGCCGCTTGAGCAGTGGCCGCTTCGGCTTGAGCGGATGATCGATGCGGTAGTTCTGCGGGCTGAGGCCCTTGCGGTCACCCTCGCTTTCCTCGCGATAGGGCGTGATGACGTCGCGCGGACCGCACAGCTCCGACAACGCCGCCTCGATCGCCGTGCCCGCCGTCTTCTTCGTCTTCAAGAAGATGAATTTATGCTCGTGGCTGATGATCATGCCCGCGGCCTTAGAACGCGTAGTCGAGAAGCTTGATCTCGCGGGCATACCAGTCGCCGACGATTTCGCGCGTATCGCTGTCATAATAGTCGCGATAGGGCTTGGCCGATTTGCGGAACGTGGTCTTGGCGCGGGGCAGCGGCTGATCGAGCTTCAGCCCGACTTGGCCGAGCACGTGCTTCAGATCCTCCTCGAGCTTCTCGTAGCGGCCGACGAAATCGACTGCGACGTCGCCGCCGATCGAATAGATCTCGTAATTGTTGATGCGCGCGCGGGCGTCGCCCTTGATGAAGCTCGGGAAAGGCGGCGGCTCCGCCTCGCGCCGGTAGCGGTGGTGATAGAACGAGACCTGCCGGTCCCACGGGTTGCGGTCGAAGGCGAATTTGAAATAGCTCCGCCACACCGTGTCATCGTTCAGAAGCGCGCGCGCCTGCTCGGCCGGCATGTGATTGTAGAAGCCATAATCCTCGGCGGTGAATTTCAGGAAGCGGCGCTCGAAGAAGGGGCGGGGGCTGCCCCACCAGCCATGCAGCCGCCAGTTCTGCGCGCCGCGGCCGTTAGCCCGCAGCGCTTCGTCGATCTCGGTCAAGGGCGTGATGACGTCGCGATCGCCGCACAGCGCGCTCAAGGCAAGTTCGATGCTCGTCCCCGCCGTCTTCTTGGTCTTGAGGAAGATGAATTTGTGCTCGTGGGAGACGATCATCTCGAGACGCTAGCGCTTCTGCTGCGCGAGCCAGATGGCCAAGTCTTCGAGGATCGCGCCGAAATGAATCTCGGAAATCTGCAGGGCCGCGGCGATGTCCTTGAGCTTCTTGCGCTCTTCTCCGGCGATGCGGTCGTCGGCGAGCAGCACGAGATAGGCGGCGCGCAGGATCTCCTCCTTGCTCTCTTTGTCGAGAGATTTCGCCGCCGCGCCGAACTCGGCGATCACATCGCCGCGCGCATTTGCTTCCGCCTCGCGAGCGACCTCGTCGGCCGTGAGCGAGCGGCCCGACTGGTCTTTGTAGATCTGCTGGATCAGGCCGATCTCGCGCGAATCGAGCCTGCCGTCAGAGGCGGCGACCGCCACCATGGCCTTGAGGATGTAATCAGCTTCAGCCGGAGTGTCCGCCACGTTCCGCTCCTTGGTTCGCCCTCGTTTGGCCCCTCACCGCCGATTGTCGCAAAGGGCCTGCCCCTTTGCCAAGCCGAGGCCAAAAACTCAAGCTTTGTAGCCGCGCCCAAGGGTGCGCTATGACGCGGGGCATTTCTTGGAACAGCATGAGAGCCTACGTCAAATATGACAAGAACGCCGCTCAGGGTCATCTTCCTCGCCGATACGCGGCCCGGCCATTATCACCTCGCCCAAGGCGTGATCGCGGCGTTAGAGCGCATCCGCCCCGTCGAGGTCACGCGTATCGAAGTGAAGCGCAAATGGATCGTGCCGACGCGCTGGCTCCGCGCGCGCATCAACGCCAAGAGCTTCTTTCCGCCGCGCATGCTCCGCATGTCCTACCGCATCGACGCCTACGCTCTGCCGCAAGCCGATCTCGTGGTTTCGGCGGGCGGCGAGACGCAGATGCCGAATATTTGCGTGTCGCGCTTCTTGGGTGGCATCCCCAGCATCTTTTGCGGCTCTCTGCTGCGCGGCCTTTCGTCCGAGAATTTCAGCCTGATCATTTCCTCTTATGATCGCGATACGGTGAGCTCGCGCCACATGGTGGTGCTCAAGCCCTCGGCGATCGACCCCGACAAGCTCGGGCGTCCGGCCGTCGTGCCCCGCTATGGGGCTGACCTCCATCCGAAGCTCGCGGGCCTTTTGGTGGGCGGCAATGCCGGGCCGTTCCGCTACAAGCGCGCGGAATACGAGCGTCTGCTCGCCTTCATCACGCAGGTCTCGCGCGAATGGGGGACACGCTGGCTGGTCTCGACCTCGCGTCGCACGCCCGGCGTGGTGGCCGACATGATCGCAAGTCTCGCCAAGGACGAGAGCGTGGTCGCCCGCTTCATCGACTTCCGCTCGGCAGGGCCCGGCACATTGCCCGAGATCTTCGGCAGGGCAGAGGTGATCGTCTGCACCGAGGATTCGAGCACCATGATCTCTGAAGCGGTCTCGGCGCGGCTCCCCGTGGTCGGCGTTGCGCCCAGGGCCCATCGCTTCACCGACGAGGAGCAGATCTACCGGAGCTTCTTGCTCCACAATAATTGGTGCCGCGTGCTCCCCATCGCCGAGCTCTCGCCCCGCAAATTCGCCGAGGCACTGTCCGAGATCACCCCGATTCAAGAGAGCCCGCTCGATGCGCTCGCCGCCAAGCTCCGCGAGCGCTTGCCGGAGTTGTTCGCTAATGGTTGAGTCCCGCGCCGCGATTGGCTAGAAGCGGGCTTAAATCTTCCCCGCGAAATCCGAGGAGCATCGGGACGCCCAAATGGCCACGCCCCAATACGTCTATGTCATGAACAAGCTGTCCAAGACCTATCCCGGCGGGAAGCAGGTCTTGAAGGACGTGACGCTCGCCTTCCTGCCTGGCGCCAAGATCGGCGTAGTGGGCGTGAACGGCGCCGGCAAATCGACGCTGCTCCGCATCATGGCGGGCGAGGAGACCGAGTTTCTGGGCGAGGCCTGGGCCGCCGATGGTGTCAGCGTGGGCTATCTGCCGCAGGAACCGCGCCTCGACGACAGCAAGGACGTGACCGGCAATGTCATGGAGGGTGTTGCCGAGAAGAAGGCGAAGCTCGACCGCTACAACGAGCTCGCCATGAACTATTCCGACGAGACCGCCGACGAGATGGCGAAGCTCCAGGACGAGATCGACGCCCAAGGCCTGTGGGATCTCGACGCCCAGGTCGAGCAGGCAATGGACGCGCTTCGTTGCCCTCCCGGCGATGCCGATGTCAAGAAGCTCTCGGGCGGCGAGCGGCGCCGCGTCGCGCTGTGCAAGCTGCTGCTCGCCAAGCCCGACATTCTTCTGCTCGACGAGCCCACCAACCATCTCGACGCCGAGAGCGTCGCTTGGCTCGAGCATCATCTGCGCGACTATCCCGGCACCGTGATCATGGTCACCCACGATCGCTATTTCCTCGAGGACATCACCGAATGGACTCTCGAGCTCGATCGCGGGCAGGGCATTCCCTACAAGGGCAGCTATTCCTCATGGCTCGAGCAGAAGGCGAAGCGGCTCGAGGTCGAGGGCAAGCAGGATGAGGCGCGCGAGCGGACTCTTTCGCGCGAGCTCGATTGGATCAGGGCGAGCCCCAAGGCGCGGCAGGCGAAGTCCAAGGCGCGCATCGGCGCCTACGAGGACATGCTGGCCGAGGCGGCGCGCGACAAGACCGGCAAGGCGCAGATCACCATTCCGCCAGGACCCCGGCTCGGCGACGTGGTCATCGAGGCCGAGCATCTGGAGAAGGGCTTCGGCGATCATCTCTTGATCGATGATCTTTCCTTCAAACTGCCGCCGGGCGGCATTGTCGGCGTGATCGGACCTAACGGTGCCGGTAAGACCACGCTGTTCCGCATGATCGTCGGCCAGGACAACCCCGACGAGGGATTGATCCGCGTCGGCGACACGGTGAAGCTCGGCTATGTCGATCAGTCGCGCGATACGCTCGACGGCAAGAAGACCGTGTTCGAGGAGATCTCCGGCGGCAACGACACGATCAAGCTTGGCAACCGCGAGGTGCCGTCACGCGCCTATGTCGGCTGGTTCAATTTCAAAGGCCCGGATCAGCAGAAGAAGGTCGGCCAGCTCTCTGGCGGCGAGCGCAACCGCGTGCATCTCGCCAAGATGCTGAAGTCGGGTGCGAACCTGATCCTGCTCGACGAGCCGACCAACGATCTCGACGTCGAGACGCTGTCGTCACTTGAGGCCGCACTCGAAGACTTCCCTGGCTGCGCCGTCATCATCAGCCACGACCGCTTCTTCCTCGACCGCATCGCCACCCACATCCTCTCCTTCGAGGGCGACAGCCACGTCGAATGGTTCGAGGGCAATTTCGAGGATTACGAGGAGGACAAGAAGCGGCGATTGGGCGAGGACGCCGTGCTGCCGAAGCGCATCAAATACAAGAAATTCGCCCGCGCCTGACACATTGCGGGCGGCGGTCCGTCCTTCCCAGGAGGATCACGTCGTATAGCTTACCGCGCTGTAGAATTTCTTCGCGTGTCCCGCGATGAGGTTGGCTTTGTCGAGCCCGTTGATGATGCGCCGCGCGTTGACCCAGTCCTCGGTCGTCTTGCTGAAATAGTCGGCGAGTTTTTTGCCGGTGAAGACACCCTGCGTCATGCCAACGAACATGATGGGAATTGCATTCTTCAGGTCGAGCGCTCGGTCCGGGTTTTTCACGAGATCGACCCCCACCACAGCGCCCATCCTCTTGTAGTTATAGTCCCAGGTAAGCTGCACCAAGCCCCGACCGTAATAGGGATAATAGGGCTTGCCCTTGCCGCGACCATATTCGCGGATGGGGCCGAAGGTTCGGTCAGTCTCGTGATGAGCGGTACCGAGCGCGTAAGCAAGCCAACGGTCGTCTGCCTTGGCGTAATTCTTCTCCCACTCGTCGAGGATCAAGCCGAGCGACTCTTTGGTCTTCGAGGGGAGCCTGCCCTCGAACAGCCGCAAGCTCACTTGGTCGAAAAAGAATGACCGGTTGATCATGGGGAAGCCCTCACAGATTGCAGAATTCATAACATATATCAGAAGTTGTGTTAGTCGGTTTCAAAGTGCTCAGGGGAGGCCGAGCCTATCGCGCCCTTGCGGCCCGGGGATAAAACGTATAAACATATCTTTATGTCAGGTGACGAGAGAACCAAGCCAAGCCCGCCCGGTCTTTCGCGTGCTCAAGGCCTCGCGGTGCTCCGCGCGGCCGGCGAGGCCACGCGCTTGCGCATTCTCGCGCTGCTTGCCTCCGCCGAGCTGAACGTCAAGGACCTCACCCAGATCCTCGGCCAGAGCCAGCCGCGCATCAGCCGTCATTTGAAGCTGATGGCGGAAGGCGGGCTCATCACGCGCTTCCGCGAGGGCTCTTGGGTCTTCTTTCGCCTCGCCGAGAGTGGCGCCGAAGGGGCGCTTGCGGCCGGCATCGTTGCGAGTCTCGATCCCTCGGACCTCACTCTTGCCCGCGACCGATCCAGGGCGGCATCGGTGCAGAAGGCGCGCGCCGAGGCCGCCCAAGCCTATTTCAAGACGCATGCCTCCGAGTGGGACAGAATCCGCAACCTGCATGTCGCCGACAAGGAGGTCGAGAGCGCCATGGACGATGCGCTGGGGCAGGGGCCCTTCTCGCTTCTCGTCGATCTCGGCACCGGCACGGGGCGCATCCTCGAGCTGTTCGGCCCCCGCGCCGCCCGCGTACTTGGCTTCGATCTCAATCACGACATGCTCGCTTATGCGCGCATGAAGCTCGAACGGGCGGGCCTCAGTCATGCGCAGGTCCGCCACGGCGATCTCTATAACGTGCCGCTGCCTGACGGCGCCGCCGACGCCGTCGTGCTGCATCAGGTGCTGCATTTTCTCGACGACCCGGCCCCGGCGATCGCCGAGGCGGCGCGGCTGCTCAGGCCGGGCGGCAAGCTGCTCGTGGTCGATTTCGCGCCGCATGAGCTCGAGTTCCTGCGCGAGCAGTCGGCGCATCGACGCCTCGGCTTCGCGCGCGATCAGCTGGGCCGCTGGCTGGAAGCCGCCGGGCTCAAACTCGAGCGCTTCCGCGAGCTCGCGCCGAGCCCCGCGCAAGGCAAGCTCACCGTGTCGCTCTGGCTCGGGCTGAAGCCGGTCGCCGTCGCCAAGAAGAAAAAGACACAATCCAATGTGGAGGTCGCCGCCTGATGCTTGCGAGCACCGAACCCAAGCGCCGCATCCTCGGACGTGGAGCGATCGATGTCTCCTTCGAGTTCTTCCCGCCCAAGACGGCGGCGATGGAGGAGACTCTGTGGCGCTCGATCAGGCGTCTCGAGCCGCTCCGCCCGCGCTATGTCTCGGTGACCTATGGCGCCGGCGGCTCGACCCGCGAGCGCACCCACGCGACAGTCGCGCGCATCTTGCGCGAGACGACGCTAAAGCCCGCCGCGCATCTGACTTGCGTCGCTGCGACCAAGGACGAGCTCGATGAAGTCATCCGCGACTATTGGGATCTCGGCGTGCGGCACATCGTGGCGCTCAGAGGCGATCCGCCCGGAGGCGTCGGCGACCGCTATCAGCCGACGCCCGGCGGCTATATCAACGCCGCGGACCTTGTGAATGGCATCAAGCAGATCGCGCCGTTCGAGATCTCGGTTGCCTGCTATCCCGAGAAGCATCCCGAATCGCCTTCGGTCGAGGCCGATATCGACATGCTGAAGGCGAAGATCGATGCGGGCGCCACGAGCGCCATCAGCCAGTTCTTCTTCGACAACGAGGTGTTCTTCCGCTATCTCGACCGCGTCCGCAGCCGCGGCATCACCATTCCCATCGTGCCCGGCATCATCCCCATCCACAATTTCAAGCAGGTTTCGAGCTTCGCCGAGAAGTCGGGCGCGAGCGTCCCGGAATGGCTCGGCCACAGATTCGAGGGCCTCGACGACGACCAGGAGACGCGCAACCTCGTGGCTGGTGCCGCCGCCGCCGAGCAGGTGCTCGGGCTCGTCGATCAGGGCATCACCGAGTTCCACTTCTATACGCTGAACCGCGCCGACCTGGTCTATGCCATCTGCCACCTGCTCGGACTTCGCCCCGCCAAAGCCTTCACCGAAGCCAAGGTGGCATCATGACCCGTGAAGAACGCATTGCAGCGCTGAAGCGTGAGGCTAAGGAGCGCATCCTCATCCTCGACGGCGCCATGGGCACCATGATCCAGCGCTATAAGCTCGACGAGGCGGGTTACAGAGGCGCGCGTTTTAAGGACTTCTCGCACGATCTCAAGGGCAACAACGATCTCCTCGTGCTGACCCAGCCCAAGATCATCAGCGAGATCCACAACGCCTATCTCGAGGCCGGCGCCGACATCATCGAGACCAACACCTTCAACGCGCAGGCGATCAGCCAGTCCGACTATGGTCTCGCGGATATCGCCTATGAGATGAACGTCGCGGCCGCCAAGCTCGCGCGCGAGGCGGCCGACGCCTGGACCAAGAAGACGCCCGACAAGCCGCGCTTCGTCGCCGGCGCCATCGGGCCGACCAATCGCACCACTTCGATCTCGCCCGACGTGAACAATCCGGGCTTCCGCAATGTGAGCTTTGATGCGCTGGTCGCGGCTTATTCGACCCAGACGCGCGGCCTGATCGACGGCGGCGTCGATACGATCCTGATCGAGACCGTGTTCGACACGCTGAACGCCAAAGCTGCGGGCTTTGCCGTCGAGCAGGTGTTCGACGAGATGGGGGTCGAACTCCCGATCATGATCTCAGGCACTATCACCGATTTGTCTGGCCGCAATCTCTCGGGCCAGACGCCGGAGGCCTTCTGGTACTCGATGCAGCATCTGAAGCCCTTCTCCGTCGGGCTCAATTGCTCCTTCGGCGCCGAGCAGCTTCGGCCCGCTGTCGCCGACATGGCCGGCGTCGCCGATACGCTGATCAGCGTCTACCCGAATGCCGGCCTCCCCAACGAGATGGGTGGCTATGACCAGAGCGCGGAATTCATGGCCGGGCTTCTGCAGGAATGGGCCAAGGATGGTCTGATCAACATCGTCGGCGGCTGCTGCGGCACCACTCCCGTGCATATCCGCGCCATCGCCGAGGCTGTCGCCAAATACAAGCCGCGCCATGTGCCGCATGTCGCCCATGCTTTGCGCCTCTCGGGCCTCGAGCCCTTCGTGCATGGGTAAGCCATGACCAACGGCGCGCAGAATTTCGTCATGGTGGGCGAGCGGACCAACGTCACCGGCTCCGCCCGCTTCCGCAAGCTGATCGAGGCCAACGACTATCCGGCCGCTCTCGAGGTCGCGCGCCAGCAGGTCGAGAACGGCGCCAACATGCTCGACGTCAACATGGACGAGGGCCTGCTCGATTCGGAAAAGGCGATGAGTACCTTCCTCAATCTCATCGCTGCCGAGCCCGACATCGCGCGCGTACCGATCATGATCGACTCGTCCAAATGGACCGTGATCGAGGCGGGGCTCAAATGCGTGCAAGGCAAGGCGGTGGTGAATTCCATCAGCCTGAAGGAGGGGGAGGGGCCGTTCCTCGACCATGCCCGCAAAGTGCGCCGCTATGGCGCCGCCGTCGTGGTGATGGCCTTCGACGAGAAGGGCCAGGCCGAGAGCGCGACGCGCAAATTCGACATTTGCAAGCGCGCTTACAAGCTGCTCACCGAGAAGGTCGGCTTCCCGGGCGAGGACATCATCTTCGATCCCAACATCTTTGCCGTCGCGACCGGCATCGAGGAGCACAACGACTTCGCCCGCGCCTATATCGAGGCGACGCGCCGCATCAAGGCCGAGCTCCCTTACGTGCATGTCTCGGGCGGCGTGTCGAACCTGTCCTTCGCCTTTCGCGGCAACGAGCGCGTGCGCGAGGCGATGCACTCGGTGTTCCTCTATCACGCAATCCAAGCGGGCATGGATATGGGCATCGTCAATGCCGGCCAGCTCGCGCTTTACGACGACATCGATCCCGAGCTTCGTACCCTTGTCGAGGATGTGATCCTCAACCGCCGTCCCGATGCGACCGACCGTCTGCTCGAAGCGGCCGAGCGCTATCGGGGTGAGGGCGCGCAGAAGAAGGAGGTCGATCTCTCTTGGCGCGAGAAGCCGGTCGGCGAGCGCCTGACCTACGCGCTAGTGCATGGCATCGGCACTTTCATCGATCAGGACACCGAGGAGGCGAGGCTCGAAGGCCGAACGCCCGCTGCACGTCATCGAGGGACCGCTGATGACCGGCATGAATGTGGTCGGCGACCTGTTCGGGTCCGGCAAGATGTTCCTGCCGCAAGTGGTGAAGTCGGCGCGGGTGATGAAGCAAGCGGTGGCTTACCTCATGCCCTTTATGGAGAAGGAGAAGGAGGAGCTTGGGCTCGCGCAAGGCGAGCCGGCCGGCAGGATACTGCTCGCCACCGTCAAGGGCGACGTCCACGACATCGGCAAGAACATCGTGGGCGTCGTGCTCCAATGCAACAATTACGAGGTCACCGATCTCGGCGTCATGGTGCCGGCGCAAAAAATTCTCGATACGGCGCGCGAGAAGAAGGTGGACATTATCGGGCTGTCGGGCCTGATCACGCCGTCATTGGACGAGATGTGCCACGTCGCCGCCGAGATGGAGCGGGAGGGCTTCGACCTGCCGCTTCTGATCGGCGGCGCCACCACGAGCCGCGTGCACACAGCGGTCAAGATCAGCCCGAACTACCACCGCAGCCAGGCGATCTACGTGACGGATGCGAGCCGTGCCGTGGGCGTCGTGTCGGGTCTCATGTCACCTGAGGAACGACCCAAGGCCATCGCCAAGGTGCGCGAAGAGTATGCGCGCTTGGCCGAGTCTTATGCACGCGGCCAGGCAGAGAAGGCCCGCACCCCGATCAAGGACGCGCGCGCCAACCGGCTCAAGATCGATTGGTCGAAATACACCCCGCCCAAGCCGACCTTTCTCGGCACGCGCGCCTTCAAGGCCTACGACCTCGCCGAGCTTGCCCGCTATATCGACTGGACACCGTTCTTCCAGGCTTGGGAGCTCAAGGGCGCGTTCCCGCGCATCCTTCAGGACGACAAATATGGCGAGGCCGCGCGCCATCTCTTCGACGACGCGACGGCGATGCTGAAGCAACTCATCGCCGAGAAGTGGCTGACCGCCAACGCCGTGGTCGGCTTCTGGCCGGCGAACGGCGTGGGCGACGATATCGAGATTTACACCGACGACACCCGCACCAAGCGGCTTGCGACTCTGCATACCCTCCGCCAGCAGATGGCCCGGGACTCGGGACGACCCAATCTCGCTCTCGCCGATTTCGTGGCGCCCAAGGAGACCGGTCTTGCCGATTATGTCGGCGGCTTTGCCGTCACTGCCGGCATCGGCGAGGAGGACGTCGCGCACCGCTTCGAGCGTGCCAACGACGACTATTCGAAGATCATGGTCAAGGCGCTCGCCGACCGCTTGGCCGAGGCCTTCGCTGAGGCTCTGCACGAGAAGGTGCGCCGCGAGCTGTGGGCCTATGCCCCAGGCGAGAAACTCTCGAACGAGCGGCTGATCGCCGAGGACTATGCCGGCATCAGGCCTGCGCCTGGCTATCCCGCCCAGCCGGACCATACCGAAAAGCGAACCTTGTTCACGCTCCTCGATGCCGAGAAGGCGACGGGCGTGAAGCTGACCGAAAGCTACGCCATGTGGCCCGCCGCCGCCGTCTCGGGACTCTATTTCTCACATCCCGAGAGCCGCTATTTCGGGATCGGAAAGATCGGCCGCGACCAGGTCGCCGACTACGCTCTACGCAAGGGTTGGAGCCACGAGGAGGCCGAGCGCTGGCTGGCGCCGATCCTCAATTATGATCCGAGGCGCATCGCCGACGCCGCGGAATAATGCGCGGCGTGAGGCTTGCTGGGTTTCAAGAAAAAGCACTTCGGGCAGGGCCCTAGATCATCCCCAGGATCACGGCAGCAAGAAAGCCGAACGACATGATCGCCATGATCGCGGTCATTGTGGCTGTGAGTTCCATCGGAAGCTCCTTTCCGATCGGAGGGATGCTCTCGTCGCGGCGAGCGACTGTATGAGCGCCCTCGTTGATGGCCAAGACGTTTCCTTTTTGCACCGCACAAACTCCTTTGCGCCGCAGTGCAGCCCGATAAACGCGGCTCGCACCTCTTTGGTTTCACAGCACCAAGAGCGCCATTGTCGGAAGGGCGCGAAACAGTTGCAAACACTCCCGGCAAGGATGGTAAAAAGCAGAATCGTTGGCGGCTGGGTGTTTCGCCCGGTCCCGGAAACCATTAATCGCCGGGCATAGTTTGGCCGTGACGCTAACACAATGAAGGCGCTGTTCTCGGCTATCCCCGGTGCCGGAAGCGCGGCAGAGCAGGCGGGGGTTCGGCGCTCAACCATGGCGCTTTTGAGAGGGCAATCGCGATGAGGGTCGCAAGCATTTTCGGCCTCGGCGTTCTAGGCGTGCTTTTCGCCGCTCCGGCGGAAGCTCTCACCATCACCAACACCGATCCCGACCCGCACACCATCACGGTGAAGGTCGGAAGCGACACCACGGAGCTCAAGATCGAGCCGCAGACCGAGGTCGATCCGCCTTGCGACAAAGGCTGCACCGTGGAGCTTGAGAGCGGCGAGCAATACGAGATGCAAGGCGGCGAGCAGGTCTCGATCGAGGATGGCGTGATCTTCGTCGATTCGACGCCCGACAACGGCGATGGCGACGAAGGCGCTCCCGAGTCCGACTCCAGCTCCGACTCCAACTCCAGCTCCGATCAGCCGGCCGCCGCCGAGCCCGAGGCTCCAGAGGCCCCCGAAGCACCGAACCAGCAATAGAGGACTCTTGGCTAGAGTCGACTGCGCAGCGGGAACTTGCGCAAGAGGATCTCATCATAGCCGTCTGCGACGAGGCCGCTGAGCGTCGCCGCCGGGTGAAATCCATGGCGGCCGTAGAAGCGAAGCGCTTCTGTGTTGAAGGACGAGGCACAAACCCAGAGATTGCGCGCGCCGAGCCTCATCCCTTCCTGCTCGAACCAGCCGAGAAGGGCGCTGCCGATCCCCTGTCCTTGGAAGGCCGGGAGGATCGCCAAGAGCTCAAGATAAGGTCCCTTCAGCCACGGGAAGCGCACTGAGACCGCGCCCGCCTCTTCGCTCCGGATCTGCAAGAGATAGCGTGACACTCCGCCGTCTGGAGCGGCGAGGAAGCGCGCGAGTGCATCGGCGGAATAGCGCATCACCGACCAAGGCGGCATCGCAACGATCGCCTCGGCAAGGTGGCCTATTGTGCCCTGCTCGAGAGGAACGAGCCGCGCGCCTTTGAGCTCATTGGTCGGGCCCGAAAAGGGTGAAACTGTCATTGGGCGCGCCCTTCGGCTGCAGCTTCGCAAGGCGCGGCGTATCTCCGGGCCGGTTCAGGTAGCACTTCGCTGCTATGACTGGCTTCCCCGCCGCCAGCAGCTCGCTCACCGTCACGAAACTATAGCCCTCTTCCTCGAGCTTGGGGATCGCGAGCGCAAGCGCGTCGGCCGTATGCCAGCCGCGCCCATTGGCATGGGCCACGATGATCGCGCCGGGATGAACCTCAGTGAGAATGGTATTGAGGATGGCCTTGGCCGATTGATGCGGATCGGGGTCGCCGGTAACGACGTCCCATTGAATGGCGATGAGCCCCGCGTCGGCCACGGCCGCAAGCGACTTCGCGCTGCAGCGCCCGTAGGGGAAGCGCATGATGCTCATCCGCTCGGGCACGGCGCTCGCCGGCGCGAGATCGGCAGCGCATTGCTTGGTGAGAAGGCTCGCCCGCGTCTGCGCGTAGGCTGCCTCGGTCAGTACGATCTCGTCGTTGAGGTTGGGGTCGCCGGCGCGAGAGAGGTCGAGATGGCGAAGGCCATGGCTGCCGATCTCGAAATTCGGATCCGCCATCAATTGCTCGGCGCGCTCCTGGTGGGTCTCCATCCATTTGCCGCCGGCGAAGAACGTGGCCTTGACCCCTTGCGCGCGCAGGAGATCGACGATGCGCCCGTCGTAGCCGGCGACATCGCCGTCCGTCTCGCAGAGATCGAAGGTGAGCGCGATGAGCTTCTCGCCGGGGGAAGCGTAACCCCCCTGATCGACCCCCGAAGCTCAGACGGCACGGGAGAGGCTTGTGGCAGGGGCTCTTGCCGCAAGGGCGCCAGGTCGAGGTGATGACCGTGGGCCGATAGACGCTCGCGATCCGAGCCAGCAAGCGCCTCGGGCGTCCAGCAACGATTGAGCAGGCTTTGATCCTCGGCCGCGGCAGGGAGCACCCGGCACGGCGCACATGATAGGGCTAGGATGATGAAGAGCAGGCGACGCATATTCTGCGCGTGGTTCCCTTGAGCGGCCGCAATAGAGCGCGCCGCGCGCCGCTAGCGTCAATCGACAAAGGGTCGCGGGAAGAGCTTAGGCACAAATTTCACGGCCGAGCCTCGCTCGGACATTCCGTCCTCCCTTAAAGCAAAGCGCCGCCAACGCCTTGCTCGATCCCAGGCGCAGTTTCTGCGAAACTGAAGAGGAGTGCGGCACAATCAGCTTAGCCGCTCCGAAGACTCGATGGATCGGTGCCAGCAGTCAATTCGAGGAGTGTCCCATGACCAAAGTTCTTCACGAAGTGCTCGCCGCGAATGATGCCTATGCCGCTGCGTTCGGCGACAAGGGCAAGCTTGCTCTGCCGCCCGCACGGCATTTCGCGATCTTGACCTGCATGGATGCTCGGCTCGATCCGGCCAAATATGCCGGATTGAAGGAAGGGGACGCCCACGTGATTCGCAATGCTGGCGGTCGGGCGAGCGACGATGCGATCCGGTCGCTCGTCATCTCGCACAAATTGCTTGGAACCAACGCTTGGTTCGTGATCCATCACACCGATTGCGGCATGGAGCTGTTCACCGACGAGATCATCAGATCTCTGCTGAGGAACAGTCTCGACACCGCCGAGTACGGTGCCCAAGGCTGGCGCGATGTCGGAAAGGGCCCCGGCTCGTCCGAAGGTGACTTCATCGATTGGCTGACCATCAAGATCCAGGCCGTCAGCGTGACGAGCGATGTCCGGCGCATCAGGTCGCATCCCCTCGTGCCGCGTGAGATTCCCATTTGGGGTTTTGTCTACGACGTCAAGACCGGCCGGTTGGTCGAGGTGCCGGAGGCAACCGAGGCTGGGCAATCCGCTTGAGCGGATGGCTTACTTGGTGACCGTGGTGGGATTTGCCTGCGAGACCATCGGACAATCGAGGGTCTTCTCCAGCGCCTGGACGAGGTCCTCGTCGGTGTTGACCTTGGTGTAGAGGCCGCTATTCGTCTCAGCGAGGCACATGAGGTCCATCGCCGAGCCCTCGCCGGTCCACGAGAAGGTATCGTAGCGGAAGGCTATGACGTGGATGGTGAGCTGCGCGCCGGTGGCATGGAGCAGCTTGGCGAGCTCGCATGGCGATCGCCCGCACGTCTCCTCACCGTCGGTCACGACCACGATCACGCCCGGCTTGTTCTTGTAGTCGAGCACATTGGCCGCCTGCTCGACTGCCGAGGTCAGGGGAGTCTTGCCGGCGGGGACGAGCCCATTCACCGCGTTCATGATCGGCTCGGCCGCATCTGGCATCGGCTTCAGCTCGAGCTTGACGTTGCACTGGTTGTACGGGCCCGGACCGAAGCTGATGAGTCCCACCTTGCGAAACTTCGTGGCGCTCGGCAGCACCTCGGCAAGCGCCGAGCGGACTTGATCGATCCGAGCCTCGGAATTGGGGATGCCGAGCGTCTGGTTGCCCGACATCGAGCCCGAGGCGTCAAACACGATCATGGCGTCTTCGTTGCAGGGGGTTGGCTTCTTGCCCTCCGCGCGTGTCGCACTCCCGAGGGGGACAAGTAGGGCCAAGCTGAGGGCTCCGAGAGCGACCTGCCGAAATTTGGTTAAGGAGTTGCCAGGCGACTGCAAAAACATTGCTCAATGCTCCCAAACGATCGTGCCATGTCTAGCACAAAAGGTGGATGTGGATTGAGCTGTCGCGTCGCATTCAAGGATTGGCAAAAAAAGTACCAACCCTCCGGCGGTGTTACCCTCTGCCCTTGGTGCGCGTGTTGTTGGGAGTAGCGTTCCGCTCGAGAAACTCGATCATGAGGCCTGCCACATCGACCCCGGTCGCTTTTTCCAGCCCCTCGATGCCAGGCGAGGAATTAACCTCGAGCACCAGCGGTCCGCTTTTCGAGCGCAGCATGTCGACGCCGCAGACATTGAGGCCGAGCGTACGCGCTGCTCCAACCGCTGCGCTCCGCTCCTGCGGGGTGATGCGCACTTTTTCCCCCGACCCGCCGCGATGCAAATTGGAGCGGAATTCGCCGGGTGGTCCCCGGCGCTTCATTGCCGCCACCACCTTCTCGCCGATGACGAGCGCACGGATGTCGGTCGAGTCGGACTCTTTGATGAACTCCTGCACCAAGATGTCGACATTGGCGCCTTGAAACGCCTCGATCACGGACTTCGCTGACTTCATCGTGTCGCCCAGCACCACGCCGATGCCCTGGGTGCCTTCGAGCAGCTTGATGATCACCGGTGCGCCGCCGACGAGGTCAATGATGTCCTCGGCCTGGCGCGGGTCGTGCGTATACGCCGTGACCGGGAGTCCGATGCCGCGCCGCGCCAAGAGTTGCATGCAGCGTAGCTTGTCGCGCGAGCGGCCGATGGCGACCGACTCGTTCAACGGATAGATGCCCATCACCTCGAACTGGCGCAGCACGGCGAGACCGTAGAACGTGACTGATGCGCCGATGCGCGGGATCACCGCATCGAATCCCTCGAGTTGGCGCCTGCGGTAATAGAGTGTCGGCTTACGCGAGGTGATGTTGATCGAGACACGAAGCGTGTTGATGACTTCGATCTCATGCCCGCGCGCCCGGGCCGCCTCGCAGATGCGACGATGGCTGTAGAGCGAAGGATTGCGCGCGAGCAACGCGATCTTCATGGGAGACCCTTGAGGGAGGTTTTCGTGTGGGTGGGTGGCGGTTTATGGCAGCGATTTGCCCGAAGAGGATGGCGTGTGCCTGCGGCGAAGTCGCGCGGGTCGCCCCCCGAGCAGGAAAGAGCGGCCGGGCTCGATCAGCGCCCGGCTTTCGAGCGCCGTGCGGCCGAGCAGCATGCGAAATCCCATCTGGTCACGGTTGGCAAGCGCAAGCTCGATCGGCCAGGATTCCTCGCCGAGCTTGAGCAGCGTGGTGATGATGTAGCGCTTCTCGACGCCGCCTCCCGAGTTGCGCACCGTGCGCTGGTCGATGGCGCGCGCCTCGCACGTGACCTTGACGGCGTTGCTCTGCTGCATCGGTTGCAACACGAAGCGCAGCCAGAGCACCCCGCCGCGACGGAACGGCTCGATAGAGTAGGCATGGAGCGCGCTCGTGCGGGCGCCGGTGTCGATCTTGGCCTTGATGGCGTGAACGCGGAGATCGGGCAGTCCGACCCATTCGCGCCACCCGACCGTGAGCGGCTCCTTGATGATGCGTGCTTCCATGTTCGTGGGCGAAAAGGTTATCCCGCCTCAAAGTCTTATCTCTGATGTCCCGCGCCGCCAATAAGGTGGCGCGCTTCTAAGCCCCTTGCGCCTCGATTATAGTGAATGGAGCCGGGCTCGAGAGGGGAAGAGGCATGGGCAAGAACCAGCACGTGACGGGTCATGAGGGCGGCGGCTGGGCGGTCACGGCCGAGGGGGCGCCAGGGCCCTCGGCCACATTCAAGACCCAGAGCGAAGCCTGGGAGAAGGCGAAGTCGATCGCCCGCAAGGAGCGCGCCGAAGCCGTTCTGCATGGCAAGAACGGAGTGATCCGCGCTCGCAACACCTACGGCCACGACCCGCACCGCCCTAAGGGCTGAAGATCAGCGCCACATAGACGAAGAAGAGGAGGAGGTGGACCGTCCCTTGCAGCACATTGGTGCGCACGCCGCCGAAAGTGAGCGCGCTCACGAACAAGGTGAGGATCAGCAGCACGGTCTGAACTTCGTCGAGCCCAAGATGCACGTCGCGGCCGGTGACAAGACCGATCACCAGCACGGCAGGGATGGTGAGCCCGATCGTGGCCAGAGCCGAGCCGAGACAGACATTGACCGCGCGCTGAAGGTGATTGCGCAGCGCCGCGTGGAACGCGGTGAGTCCCTCGGGTGACAGCACGAGGCTGGCCACGAGAACGCCGCCGAGCGAGTCGGGGAGGTTGAGGCCCTCGAGGCCGAAATCGACGATGATGGCGAGGTACTCCGACAGCAGCATGACCGGGACCAGCGTCAGCAGCAGCATGGTCACATGGAACCCGAGCGAGCCGCTGCGTGCTGCCCGCGGCGGGGGCTCCTCGCCGAGCATCTCCTGACTCCCGTTGCCCGCGGGCTCGGCAAAGAATGCGCGGTGCCGCATCGTCTGGATGATCAGGAAGATGGCGTAGAAGAGCACGGTGACGATGGCGAACAGAAGCGCCTGGTAGGGCGCCAAGATCGGATCGGGAGCCGTCTTGGTGTAGTTCGGGATGATCAGCGCGAACACGGCAAGCGCGGCGATGACCATGAGGAAGGCTTGCGCGCCGGCGAGATTGTATTCCTGCTCCCAATAGCGCAGCGCCCCCATCAGCAGCGCAGCCCCCACCATGCCGTTCAGCACGATCATCAACGTGGCGAACATGGCGTCGCGCGCGAGCGTCGGGTTGTTCGCGCCATGCAGCATGATCGAGGCGAGCAGCGAGACCTCGATGGCGATCACCGAGAGCGTCAGCACGAGAGTGCCGTAGGGCTCGCCGAGCCGCTCGGCCACTGCCTCGGCGTGGCGCACCACGGCGAAGGCGCACCACATCATGGTGCCGAACAGCCAAACAAACAGCAGGATGGTGATCGGGTAATTGTTGAGATCGGCGAACAGGGAGTCTTGGTAGAAGTAAGCGATAAGAACGCTGACGAACCCGGCCATGGCGGGGCTCGCGATTCTGAGCAGGTAGCGCAAACCGAGCGTCGTCGCAGGGGGGGCCGGCTCGGCGGTTTCACGCTGGTTCATGAAGCTCCCATCCACCCCCGGGCCCGGCGCGACTCAACATGTTTGATAGGCCAGGTTGAGGCCAACCTAACCCGGGCGTCGTTTGGTCGCGAGCCAGCGTATGTCACCGGATGGTTGTTATTCGTTTACCGCGTTAGCGAATTTCGCCGGGCGCCTCCCGCCGCGTAGGTCTCTTTCTTTGCAACTCGCAGGCGATGGTCCCCCACAAAAGATGTGGAGGCGCACTATCGACCGAGGCTCCTCCGCACGAGACGTGGAGGCGCGACATGGACCACCAATCAGGGAGCATTCGAGCTGCGCTCGCCGGCACGACCGCCGCGCTCTGTTTGGCTTCGACACTGCTCGTCGCCGCTTGCGCGGCGAAGGAGCCAGACGACTTTCCCGTGATGCGGCTCACCAGCCCGCCCGCGACTTCGGCGCAACCCCAGCAATAGCCGGGAACTTGGTAGGAGGGGTTGTCTTGAGGTTTTTTATCGGCGCTCTCGCGCTTGCCGTCATCTGCGTCCTGTTCGGATTGCCGGTGGCCGTGGTCTTGGGGTGGGTTCCGATCACCGCCACCGAGCGAAAGATGGCGAGCTCGAGCGATCGGGACAGCGCGCCGTCGGTCCCGAACTGAGCGGTTCGTCAGACAGACGGCAATGAGCCAAGGGATGCTTCTTCTGGCCGCGACGCCACTCTTCATGTAAAAGCCCTTTACATGAATTCGTCAGACGATTCCGGCTGGCGCCGGCCGCGCTCATATCATCATGGCAACCTCAAGGAGGTTCTGCTCGAGGCGGCGCGCAAGCTCATCGAAGAGCATGGCGCTTTCGGCTTCAGCCTGACCGAGGCCGCGCGTCTCGCGGGCGTCAGCCCCGCCGCGCCCTATCGCCATTTCCGTGATCGCGACGCTCTCCTCGCCGAGGTCGCCAGACACGGCTTCGAGCGCTTCGCCGCGCGTCTCGACATGGCGTGGAACAACGGCGTACCGACTCCGCTCTCGGCCTTCGATGCCCTCGGCAAGGCTTATCTCGGTTTTGCCCGCGAAGAGCCGGCAAGCTATGCGGTCATGTTCGAAGCAGGTGTCAGCGGAAATGGGGAGCCGCTTTCCGCCGCCGAGCGCGCCTTCGATGTCTTGCAGGAGGCGGCCGCTGCGCTCTGCCGCGCGCTACCCGAGAATGAGCGTCCGCCACTCAGGTTGATGAGCCTGCATATCTGGGCGTTGTCGCACGGCGTCGCCACGCTCTTCACCCAAGGAGATCTCCCGGCGCGAAAGGTGCCGATGACTCCCGAGGAAATCCTCGAGAGCGCCATGCTCATCTATCTGAAAGGACTCGGCATTCTTCCCACGAAGTCGAGCGATGCGACGGCCTAGCGGCTCGCCTCGAGCCATTTCAGCACGCGATCCCAATCTGCTTCGGTGCCGTTGAAGCTGTTGCGGTCGACCCGGCCCGCGACGCCGGGGACCTTGCCCGTCGTGGTGAACTGCCAGAAGGCCCAGGAGCGCCCTTCATACTTCGCGTCGGGCTCCGCTGCGACCGAGCGCAGCCAGTAGTGATAATTGGTGAACTCCCCATCGAGCACGTCGCGATAGAAGAGGGGGTCGGTATAGATGATCGGCTGCTTGCCGGTATGTGCCTGCATTGCGTCGAGCATGGTCTTGATCGCTTTCAGCGCGACGTCGCGCGCGACGTGGTGCGGGCAGGTCTTCGATGCGCTGTTCCATTCGACGTCGAGCACGGGCGGCAGAGCGTCGGGGTCGTCCGGCACGTTCAACATGAACCACAGCGCCTGCTCGTCCGCCGGACGGCACCAATAGATGAAGTGATAAGCCCCGCGCACGATGCCGGCATTCTTGGCGCCGTTCCAGTTTTGCAGAAACTTCGGATCCACAACATCGCCGCCCTCTGTCGCCTTGATGTAGGCAAAGGCGACGCCGGCCCGGCGCACTTTGTCCCAGTCGATGTCGCCCTGCCAGTAAGAAACGTCGATGCCCTGCACCGGCATGGCATGAGCCGCGGCGACCCCATCGTGGGGCTTGCCATCTGAAAGCGACTGGGCAAACGCATTCGGTTCGATCCCAAATAGGACCGAAGCGGCGACAATGGCTGCAACAAAATGACGCTGACGCACCATGAGCTTCCCCCGTCACGGGCCTGGCGCGGCTTTTCCCTCAGCCGTGCTCGCCATTCGAGAGCTAAGCAGGCAGGGCTTAAGATATTTTTGCCGTGCCGAGCCCGCACCTGAAAAAGCATGACAGTCGATCACATTTGTGGCGAGGACCCTTGACCGCTTGCCAACAGGGATCATCTATGTGAATGTAAATTACATTCACACCGAAGGAAGGAGCCTCGATGCAACTGGTTGCGACCTTGGACGAATATGGGAAGCCGGCATGGATCACAGCCATGATCGTCGGCTTCATTCTCTGGTGGCCCGTCGGCCTTGGCGTTTTGGCCTATCTAATCTGGAGTGGACGCATGGGATGCGGAGCTTGGAAACGCGAATGGAAAGACAGCGAGTTCGGGCGCGAGATGATGCGCTGGCGGCGGGGCATGAGCCCGCTTAAATCGACGGGCAACCGCGCCTTCGATCAATATCGCGAGGACACGTTGCGGCGCCTCGAGGAGGAGGTCGACGAATTTCAGGCCTTCCTCCAGCGCCTGCGTCACGCCAAGGACAAGGCCGAGTTCGACCAGTTCATGGCCGAGCGTAGGGGAGGGGCTGCCACGGCGTAATATCAGAGTCATTCCTGCGAACGAGCGACGAGAAGAGAGGCAACGCGTAAGAGGGCGCGGGATTCATCATCCCGCGCCTTTTCATTGGCTCAACTGGATCGATCTCGGCGCCGAACGTGCTAGAAGGACGGCCGACTTGTTGATCGACACGAGAGCGTTCCATGCGACTGCTACTTCCCATCGCCTTGACCCTCCTGGTCCTTGCACCTGCATCAGCCTATGCCGTCTGTCTTCAGGCCGAACAGGCGACAACCATCATCGAAGGCGTGCTGTCCGAGGGCACGTTCAAGGACGCCAACGACCAGCCTGAGCAGGCATTCATTCTCACTCCGCTGGTCCCGACCTGCCTCGCCGGCGATGAGAACATTGATGAGAAAGAGCAGGTGGGCGAAATCCAGATCTTTTCCACAAACGACAAAGTGGCTCAGAGCATCAAGAATTTCGTGGGGAAGGACGTGTTCGTGCAGGGCGCCCCATTCGGCGCTCACACCGCGCATCATCACGCACCGATCGTAATGGACATTGGCGGCATCCAGGTAAATTGAGGGCCTTGGCCAGATCCTCCGGCGCTGCACCTCTTGCCGTGTTGGTCGGATCTCTGCCGCGCTCCTGGTGACGCCAGCGGGACGCTAGTCGTAGCCCTCTAGCACGCTGCGCGCTCCGAACCAGCGGAACACGAGCGGCAAGAAAAGCGGACTGAACATCAGCCTGATGAAGAGACGGCGGACCCACGGCCGCGAGCGGGCGGATGGGATGAAATAGCGCGCGAACTGCGCCGCCTCGTTCTGCTTGGCAGTGACGGCTGGCTTCAGCTTCGCTTCATACGCGGCAAAGGCGGATCTGTAGTCGCCTTCATGCCGAGCGAGCTCGCCGGCAATCACATAGGCCCCTGCCATCGCCATATGTGACCCTTGACCCGCGAGCAGAGTAAGACAGCCGCAGGCATCGCCGAGAAGGGCGGCGCGCCCTTGGTACCAGTGGGGCATGACGATCTGTGTGAGCGAGTCGAAATAGATCGGCTCTTTCTCTTGATAGAGATCGAGCATTTGCTCCGAGATCCAACCCGCGCCCTTGAACTCGCCTCGTACAAATTCGAGCCGCTTATCGGCCGGAACGCGCGTCTCAGCATGGCGAAAGGCATAGGTCGTCGCCATGCGCGTGGCATCGAGCGGATAGAACATGGCAATGCGATCGGTCTCTTCATGGATTTTGAGCGCGCGCCCGATATCGAAGCCGTGATGGTCGAGATGAAAAGCTGCGACATAGCCGCCGAGGAAGCGTTCGAACCGGCTGTCCTCGCCGAAGACGAGACGGCGCACTCTTGAATGAAGGCCGTCGGCGCCAAACACGAGTCGAAATGTGTCCTCGCTGCCGTCATCGAACGTGACGCCGACCGCATTGCCGGTGTCGCGAAGCGCAGTTGCTTGACAGCCGAAACGGATGGCGACGCCGCGCGCGACGGCTCGGTCGTAAAGAATGCGCTCGAGATCCGAGCGGCGGAGATAGACGTAGTTTCCGCCAAGCGCGCGGCGTATGCGGTCGATGGGGGCGGAGAACCAGACGGCGCCCTCGCTATTCACGAATTGGAGTTGATCGATTGGGTAGTGGATGGCGCGAAGCTCGGGCTCTAGCCCCATGCGCGCGGCGACGTCCCAGCCCGAACCGAAGAAATCCATCATATAGCCTTCGGTGCGGAGTGCTTGGTCGCGCTCGATCACGAGGGGTTCGAGCCCTTGCTCCTTCAGCAGGACGGCGAGCGTCAGTCCGGCGATACCGGCACCGGAGATGAGGATTTTACCGTCGCTTATCATTTCGCCTTGCCGAAGCCGCCTGACAGTCTCGATGAGTTTGGCGAGCTAGCCGGCTTCTGCCAGTTTGGAGGAGCGAAAGTCTTCCCAGTCCTGCTTGGTGGCATTTGCCATCGCCTGCGCCGCGTGGAGGAGCCAGTCCGGCCTTTTCCCATCGAGATCGTGGCGCACTCTGGTGCGCTGAGCGGGCGTCGCCAGATGCAAATTGGCGGTCTCCCGCCCCATGTCTTTCAGGATCAGCCGTTCGTCGCGCTGCTTGGGAAAGTCTGCGAGCTCGATCCTTCCGCAATGCGGTCCGATGCGGCGAACGACGTAGCCATCCTCGACTGTGTAATAGGGGTCGGGTTGCCGGACTGAGCGCTTCAGCAGGCGAACCGCATACGCTCGGTGCTTCGGCTTGCCTTTGGCCCAGCCCCATGCCGAGGGCAGCCACGCCTTTGCCTCGCGCGCAACCAAACCGCCATGGCATGAGCCGGCCCCGACAAAACGCGGGCGGCCAAGACTTCCTTCACCAGCGATGCGGTGTGAGTAGGCGATCTCGCCAGTGCCGTCCGGGAGCGAGCTACTGAGCAGTCGCTGTACGCGCTTCGGCGGCGTCACTGGAAGCGCGGAGCTTAGCTTCGACCAAAACTTCACCGGATCCCGCTCCGCGCTAAGCGCCATCTCGCGCAAATTGGGGTGGCTTTCTTCAAGGATGAACGGCTTGCCACCCGCTTCCAAGAATTCGGAATAGCCTTGGAGCACCGCCGTCGCGGCGTCGCCCGCATTGACCGAAAGTCTGTTCTCCCGCTCGGCGAGGATGGCGCTCGCCACGAGCCGCACGAGATCGACGGCGTAGGGCATCTCGGCGACTTCGTCGAAGTCGTTCACGCCCCAGACCAGCCTTCCCTCCGTGTCGCGCCACGTCCCGAAATTCTCCACGTGCAAATCGCCCACCGCGAGCACTCGAGGAGCCTCGACGAGGTCTGCACAAACCTCCCTAAAGAGGGGCCCCCAACGATAGAATGTTCCACGCATGAAGGCGAAAAGCGCGCCTGCCATTTGCCGATGCTTGAGCTTGAGATCCGCCTCCACCACATCGACTTGGCGGCGGAGCCAATGCTCGTAATCGAGGGTGGCAGTGACGACCCCGCTCTTGGATGCGGCCATGGCTCGTCTCCCAGTGGTGATGCCGATAGCTTAGCGCAAAATGGTGATGGGTCAGCGTCGCTCACTCTTCGTGCCGAAGCCACCGCCCGTCGGCGTCTTGATGATGATGGCTTCGCCGGGGTCGAGCACCGTCTGGTCGGAGCCCTTGAGCCGCTCGATCCGCCCGTCCTTGCGCCGCACCCAGTTCTCGCCGGCCTGGCCGTCCTCCCCCCCGTGCGACCCAAAGGGTCGCACCTTGCGGAAGCCCGACAGAATGGCGCACTCCATTCGCTCCAAGAACCTGATCACCCGAAGTGTGCCGTCGCCGGCGCGCCACTCGCCCTTGCCGCCGGAGCCGCGCTGAATGGCAAAACGCTCGAGCAGGACGGGATAGCGGAGCTCGAGCACTTCGGGGTCGGTCAGCCGCGAATTGGTCATGTGCGTTTGCACCGCGGCAGCCCCGTCGAAGCCTTCGCCGGCCGGCGCGCCCGAGCAGATCGTCTCGTAATATTGGAAGCGTTCATTGCCGAAGGTGAGATTGTTCATGGTCCCTTGCGCCGAGCCGAGAACGCCGAGAGCACCGTAGAGACAGTTCACCACGGTCTGGCTCGTCTCGACATTGCCGCCGGCTACGGCCGCCGGGAAGCGCGGGTTTAGCATTGAGCCCTTCGGCACGACGATCTTGATGCGGCGAAGGCAGCCCGCATTGAGCGGGATGTCGTCATCGACCAAAGTGCGGAAGACATAGAGCACACAAGCCCGCGTGATCGGCTCAGGTGCGTTGAACATATCGGGCGCCTGCGCGCTCGTTCCGGTGAAGTCGACGACTGCGACTTTCTTCTTGCGATCGATCTTAAGCGCGACCTTGATCACGCTCCCCTGGTCGGTCTCCACCTCGAAGCGCGCATTCTTGAGCTTGGCGATGACCTTGGCGACTGCATCGGCGGCATTGTCCTGCACATGGCCCATATAGGCGCGGACCGTGGCGAGTCCGTAGTGGCGGACGATGCCGTGCAACTCGGCGACGCCCTTCTCGTTGGCGGCGACCTGGGCCTTTAGATCGGCAATGTTCTGTGCAGGGTTGCGGGCGGGGTAGGGGGCGTCGGTGAGAAGCTTGCGCACGGCGTCCTCGCGGAAGCGCCCGGCCTCGACCAGCTTGAACGGATCGATATAGATCCCTTCCTGCTCGATGGACACCGCCTTGGGGCTCATCGAGCCCGGGGTTATGCCACCGATATCTGCGTGATGGCCACGCGCCGCGACGAAAAAGAGAAGATCGGGCCCGCGCTCGGCGAAGACCGGCGTGACCACGGTGATGTCGGGAAGGTGCGTCCCGCCATTATAGGGCGCATTCAACATCCACACATCGCCCGGCTTGAGCGAAGAGGCTTCGCGCAGCACCGTCTCGACACTCCGGTCCATCGAGCCGAGATGGACGGGAATATGCGGCGCGTTCGCGACCAACCGCCCACGCGCATCGAAAATGGCGCAGGAGAAGTCGAGTCGCTCCTTGATGTTGACTGAGCGCGCTGTGTTCTGCAGCGCATAGCCCATCTGCTCGGCGACCGAGACGAAGAGGTTGTTGAACACTTCGAGCAGAACCGGATCGGCATGCTTACCGGCGCGCGCGTCCGGTCTCTTGGCGATGCGGGCGAGCAGCAGATGGTTCTTCGCGGTCGCCTCGGCCTGCCAGCCCGGCTCGACCACGACCGTCTGGTGATCCTCGATGATGAGGCAAGGCCCCGCGATCTTCATGCCCGGCTCGAACTTCGCGCGGAGAATGACGGGGGCCTCGTGCCAAGCGCCATGAGTAAAGAATGCGCCCCGCGTCTCGATTTCGGGCGGCGCATCCCTTAGCTTGAGCTCGGCTTCCTTTGCATGCTCGCCGCCACCCGTAGCCGTCACCTCGACCGCTTCGATCTCGATGTCCTTGCCGGGGCTCGTGAAGCCGAAGCGCTTCTGATGCGCAATCTCGAACAGAGCGCGCATGCCGGCAAGACTCGCCACCGGAACGGTGATCGCGCTGTCGGTGCAGGCATAGCGAAGATGCGCCTGAGCGGTGACGGTGATGGCGTTCGCGGCCACGCCCTGCCGCATGAGCTCTTGTCTCACCTCTTCATCGAGCGGAGCACGTATCGAGGCAAGAGTCGCAAGTCCGACTTCGTCGAGTGGTGCGAGCACGGCCTTCGATCGCATCGCGCTGATCGAGGCAAGCCCAATGCCATAGGCCGAGAGCACGCCCGAAAGCGGATGAATGAGCACCGATGTGATGCCAAGGGCATCGGCGACGAGACAGGCATGCTGGCCGCCGGCCCCGCCGAAGGCATTGAGCACATATTCGGTGACGTCGTAGCCGCGCTGCACCGAGATGGTCTTGATCGCGTTCGCCATGTTCTCGACCGCGATCCTGATGCAGCCCTCAGCCACCTCTTCAGGCGTCTTGCCGTCCCCGCGCTTTCGCGCGAGCGCCTTGAATCCCTTGCGCACCGCGTCGCGGTCGAGCGGCTGGTCGTGCCCCGGTCCGAAGATGCGTGGAAAAAAATCGGGGATGAGCTTGCCCGTCATGACATTCGCGTCGGTGACGGTGAGCGGGCCGCCGCGCCGGTAGGAGAGGGGGCCGGGATCGGCTCCCGCCGAATCGGGGCCGACGCGAAAGCGCGCGCCGTCATAATGGATGATCGAGCCGCCGCCGGCCGCGACGGTGTGGATCAGCATCATCGGTGCGCGCACGCGCACGCCGGTGACGACACTCTCGAAGCCCCGCTCGTAGATCCCGTCATAGTGGCAGACATCGGTCGAGGTGCCGCCCATGTCGAAGCCGATGATCTTGGCGAAGCCGGCGAGCGCGGCCGTCTCGACCGCGCCCACTACACCGCCGGCGGGGCCCGACAGGATCGCGTCCTTGCCTCTGAACAGATGGGCCGAGGTCAGCCCTCCCGAGGACTGCATGAACAGGAGGCGGGGCGAGGTCTCGTCGCGAGCATGGCGCGATCCTACTCTCCCCTGTGGGGAGAGGGCCGGGGTGAGGGGGTTTGCGAGCTTGCTTTCGAACCCCTCACCCGGCGCGCGTGGACGCGCCGGCCTCTCCCTATCGGGGAGAGGTGCCGCAAGCGCCCCAGCGACACGGTCGACGTAACGGCGAAGGAGTGGCGAGAGATAGGCATCGACCACGGCAGTGTCGCCGCGCCCGACGAACTTCACGAGCGGGCTTACTTCATGGCTTGCCGAGATTTGCGTGAAACCCGCGAGCCGCGCCGCCTCGGCCGCGGCGATCTCGTGCTCTGGGTAGGCATAGGAATGCATGAACACGATGGCGACCGAAGCGATGCCTTGGGCCCGCGCTTCCCTCAGCGCGGCAATGAGTGCGCCGGCATCGAGCGGCGTCTCGACGGTGCCGTCGGCGCGCACGCGCTCCGGCACCTCGACCACCTTCGCATAGAGCATCGAGGGCTTCTCGATGCGGCGGGCAAAGATCTTGGGGCGGGCCTGATAGCCGATCTCGAGCGCGTCACGAAATCCCTCGCTCACGATCAGCAGTACGGGATCGCCCTTGCGCTCGAGCAGCGCATTGGTGGCGACCGTCGTGCCCATTTTGACGCTGTGGATGGAACCCATCGGCAACGCCTTTCCGCGCCGCACGCCGAGCAGATCGGCGATGCCGGCAACGGCCGCGTCCGCATAAGCCTCGGGGTCGTCAGAGAGCAGCTTGCGAGTGAAAAGACGGCCGTCAGGGGCGCGCGCCACGATATCGGTGAACGTGCCGCCGCGATCGATGAAGAACTGCCACTTGCCGCTCATGCTCACCCGATGCGCGTGAGCCCGGCGGCGTAGCGCTTCCAACGCTTGACGTAGACGTCTGCGGCGCGGGCGATCATGGCCCGCACCTTCTCGTCGCTCTCCCGCACGGCCTTGGCGGGTGAGCCGAGGATCACCGAATTGTCGGCGAAGGTCTTGCCTTCGGTGACGAGCGCGCTCGCCCCGACCAGGCAGTTCGCGCCGATGCGCGCGCCGTTCAGCACGATCGCGCCCATGCCGATAAGGCTCGCATCGCCGATGGTGCAGCCATGCAGCACGACGTTATGGCCGACGACGCAATCCTTGCCGACGGTGAGTGGAAAGCCGGGGTCGGTGTGCAGCGTGCAATTGTCCTGGATCTGACTCCGCGCCCCGATCTCGATCCACTCATTGTCGCCGCGCAAGACCGAGCCGTACCAAATGCTGACATCGGAGTGGAGCCGCACGCGCCCGACGACGGCGGCGGTCTCGGCGACCCAATAGAGGCCATCCGCAGGAAACTCCGGTCTTTGCCCATCGAGCTCATAAATCGCCATGCACGCTCCTCTCTTCCGCCTGCCCGGCGCGCGCCGTTTCTAGCTCGCCTTCGAGCGTCGTCACTTTGCGGCGAAGCTCCGAGCTCTCGAGCTCGGCATACATCGCGGCGGCATCGCGGGCGAGACGCGCCAGCATGTCTCGCTCATAGGCATCGAGGTCAGTGCCCGAGACGTGCGGTCCATAGAGCGAAACGGCGAAGCAACGGATGGGATTGACCGCCGGCACGCCAAGGATAGGGCGCGCCAGTCCTTGCGGCAGCTCGAGTCCGTCTCCGTCCTCATCGGGAATGCTGAACGCTTTGCCGTCGACCAACGGCGCAAGCAACGGCGCGTCGTGTTTGAGCGTGCGCGTTGCGCATTCGTCCCAACCCCTCCCGTTCTCATCGCGAAAATAGGAGTCGCCGCGTTTGCGGAATGAGGCGGCCGAGGCAAGAGCAAGCGCGTCGGAGGTTTCGTCGGCGAGAAGCTGGTCGATCTCGGTCGCCTTCTTGGCAGACCTGATCGCCTCGACGAGTTTCCCCTCGGCAGCGTCGAGCTCGCGGTTGAAATAGCGGTCGGCGAGACGAACGGCGTTCTCATGCAGCCGGCTGATAAGGAACACGGCGAAAGCCCCGAGCGCGAGCCAGGCCCAGCCCGGAAGACCGAGACTGCCCTGAAGCCGCTCGACCTGCTCATGCAAGAGGAGCGCAGGGATGCTGAGGGTGAGGCCGAGCAGGGTCACGCGGCGGAGCGGGATCGCCACGCTCACCACGCGCTCCCGCCTGATCGCCTCGAACACGAATAGGCAGAAGATGCCGTTCACGAGATAGAGCAGCCCGATCACGTCCTCCGACGGTCTGAAGTGATTGGCCGTTGCGAAAAACGTCGTCTCGGAGGCGAGTTCGGCGATGAGGAAGGTTGGCAGCCCGATGAGACAGCCCCAGATCACCCACCGCACGCGCTGATAATCCTCCGGCGCTTGCGTATCGCGCCGGGCGAGCAGGATGCCGAGCGCGCAGAGGTCCACGGCAAAGCCGAACAAGATCGTCGCGCGCGTGATCGTTTCGCTCCGATAGCCAAAGGCGCTTGCATAGGAGGCGAGCAGGATGACCGAGAAGAATAGAGCGACGAGGGGCAGGGCGCGCTCGACGGGGCGCCAGCGCGGCTCGGTCGTGTTGTTGGGAACGCGGAGCACGAACAGCAGGAACCCCGCATAGGCCGCGCCCTCGGCGAAGCAAGAGGCGATGTCTTGCGCGAGCAGAGCTGCGGGCCATTGCTGGAGGATGGCGTAGAACGCGTATTCCTGCCCTGGGTTGAACCAGTTGACATAGAGGAAGAAGCCCCAGCTCATCGCCGAGGGCCTGGTCCATACAAGCCATGCTGCGGCGATCACGACAGCAATGCCGGCGATCTGGCAGAGCAGGTTCACCGTGCGGACGAGGAAATTGGCAGGCCGCCCAGTGGCGACCAGGATCACTTCTCGTGCCGGGGCCTGCTCAGTGGCGGCGAGGGGCAGCGCGATCTCTTGGCCGGGCATGACGAAATCCATGCCGCCAAGCACCGCGAACGCCGGGCCGCAGCTCGAAATGTCCGACGGCCTGCACTTGAGGCGCTCGAGATCGAGCCGGTCTCCCACCCTGATTCCTGCCTGCCACGCGGGCGAACTGGCCCGATCCTCGAACGGACCCGAGACGCTGTAGATCAGTCCGTCATTGTCGGCGTAGAGACCGAACGAGCCGAGCGGATGCACCACCCGCACGAGGTCCGGCACAATCATGGCGAGGCCCCAGAGCGCAAGAACGATCACCAGGATTCGGTCACGGGTCATGGGAGGAGGCTCGTTCGCCAGCGCAAAGAATCATCATAGACAATAGCGGACAATGGCGCGTCAATTGGCGGCTCGCCGGGAGGGCTGTGATGGCCACCAAGCACTCTGAGGCCCCGCGAACTCGGCGCAACGAAGCGGCACCCAAGCCCGCGCGCGCTCCTTTGCCGCAAGGTAAGCTCGACCATCCGAGACCTTGTAACGCCTACCCCCCTCGGCTATGAGGGTCGCCAACCTGGGCAGTTCGAAGAGTAGCTCAACGCATGGATCGCGAAGCCCCCAAAGACTCGCCGCGCCACGGGAGCAGCCTGTTCGGCGTGTTCATCACCTCCTTCTGCGCGGCCATCGTGATGGCCGGCGGATTCGGCATCGTGTTCGAGGCGTTCATCATCGCCACGGCCAATTTGTTCGGGCTCGGCCATATGTTCGTGCTGGTCGGGAGCGGCCTCGTTGCCGCCGGGACGCTCTGGCTCGCCGTCTGGACCTTCGCGCGGTCCTGGCATGTCGAGCGGCGGCTCCGCGAAGGTCTCGAGGTCGACGAGCCCAAGCTCTCGATCCTCGCCAATTTCCGCGGCTATGGCCCGGCCTAGGGTTTTCTGCCCCATTAAGGGGGATTCGGCCTCGATTCTCTGCATGCGGCCTTCGGCAAAAGTCCTTATGCTCCAGCTAAGCAACAGGTCTTAGGGGAACTCACGCAATGTCGATTTGGGGGAAGCTCGCAGGCGCTGCGGCAGGGCTTGCCATCGGCGGGCCGATCGGGGCGCTGCTCGGCGGCGTGGCGGGGCATTACGTCATCGACCGCGATCAGGAGCAGGACGGCCCGGCCGAGAACCAGGTGGCCTTCACCGTGGGTGTGATCGCGCTCGGCGCCAAGATGGCCAAGGCTGACGGCGTCGTCACCATGGACGAGGTCAACGCCTTCAAGGAAGTGTTCAAGGTGCCCGAGGGCGAGATGAAGAACGTCGCCCGCGTCTTCAATCTCGCCAAGCAGGACGTGGCCGGTTACGAGGCCTATGCCGAGCAGCTCGCCACCATGTTCAAGGGCAACCGCAAGCTGCTCGAAGACGTGCTCGAGGGCCTATTCCACATCGCCAAGGCCGATGAGCACCTGCATCCGAACGAGGAGCAGTTCCTCCACCAAGTGGCAAAGCGCTTCGGCTTCACCGACACCGAGTTCAGCTACATCAAGGCGCGCCACGTCATCGCCGCCAAGCGCAATCCTTACGACGTGCTGGGGGTCAAGCCTGCCGTCACCAACGAGGAGCTCAAGAGTCACTACCGCAAGCTCGTCGCCGAGAACCATCCCGACAAGCTGATGGCGCGCGGCGTGCCGAAAGAGTTCGTGGCTATCGCCACCGAGAAGGTTGCGACCATCAACGAGGCTTATGAGGCGATCGCCAAAGAGCGCGGGATGTGATCGGCGCTTATCCCTTAGATTGATGTCATGCCCGCGCAAGCGGGCATCCGGTAACCACCGCGCGCTTAGATCTGCTAAGGCTTGGGCTACTGGATTGCCCGGTCAAGCCGGGCAATGACAACGCAGAAGAAAGATGACCGCAGCCCCTGACAGCCCGCTTGCCACGCTTTGGTGCCCATCGCCCAACCGCGAGCCGAGGCTGGGCGTGTCGGCTCCCGACATGCTGATCCTGCACTACACCGGCATGGAATCGGCTGAAGCCGCGCTCGACTGGCTGACGCGCGAGGAGGCCAAGGTCTCCTGTCATTACCTCGTCGACGAGGAGGGACGCATCGCCCAGATCGTGGCGGAGGGCGAGCGCGCCTGGCATGCCGGCCAGAGCCTCTGGGCGGGAGAGACCGACCTTAATTCGCGCTCGATCGGCATCGAGATCCACAACCCCGGTCATGATTTCGACTATCCGGGGTTTCCCGAAGCCGAGATGCAAGCCGTCGAAGCGCTCTGCCTCGACATCTTGACCCGCCACGCGATCGCTCCCGATCGCGTGCTCGCCCATTCCGATGTGGCGCCCGGCCGCAAGCGCGACCCCGGCGAGAAGTTCGACTGGGCGCGACTCGCGCGGAAGGGGATCGGGCTTTGGGTCGAGCCGGTGCCGCTCGCCAGCGATCAGGGCTTAGGGCCGGGCGACGAGGGAGAAAGTGTCGCTCGGCTACAGCAGCAGTTGCGCGACTTCGGCTACGGCGTCGAGGTAACCTCGACCTACGGCACCGGGCTTGAAAAGGTCGTCGAGGCCTTTCAGCGCCATTTCCGCCCCGCTCGCATCGACGGCCGCGCCGATCTTTCGACCCGCGAGACGCTCGCGCGGCTACTTGCCGCGCGGAGCGCCATCGCCGAACCTAGTTGGTGACGTCGAAATCCATGCCGTCGAAGGTGTAGAGGGGCTTCTGCGTCCAGATGCCGTCCTCCTGCACCGGGATCTTGTGCATCTTCACGTCGTCGACCTCGAGCTTGCCGGTCTTCTGGTTCACCCAGAAATCGATGTCGTAATATTCGTCCTTGCTGCCGGGCTTGCGGAAGTCGGTGCACACGAAATATTCGCCGTTCTTCTTTAAGTGCCGCACCGGCTGGTGGATTTCGACGAACTGGAGCGGCACTGGATTGCCGTTCTGGTCCTTCACATCGAGGTCACCGTTCGCATCCTTGTGCGTGGCGATGTAGGTATGGATCGAGCTCATCACCTGCCAGGCGCGGGTGACCTCCATGTCGCCGGGATGCTCCTGCACGGGGAGCCACCACCACGCAACGGGAAGGCGCGTGATCATGGTCCAGCCATCGCCCTCCTGCTTCGGTCCCTTCTGCACCCTGATGTCCATGAGGGTGAGCTTGTCGCCCTCCGGCTTGAACCAGAAGTCGATGGCATATTGCTTCTTCGGCTCGTCCTTGTCGTGGAAGATGACATTGGCGAACCAGCCATAGCCCTCCATGCCGCGCACGCCCTTGATGTTCTCCATGATCAGGTCGAGGTCGGCATCGAGCTTGGGGTCGTGGAACACGAAGACGCCGTCCTTCGAGCGCTCCTTGACCACCTCGTCGACCCGCTTGTTGACGTCGTCCTCGGTAAAGGTCTTGGCCGCGCCGGACGTGGCTGCTGCCGTCTGCTTTGAGGCGAAGAATTCGCGCGCCTTCTCGATGTTGCCCTTGGGATCCTTGAGGAAGGCCTGCTTCAATTCCTCGCTCGAGAAACAATAGACCTTACCGTCATCGTCGATCCAATTGACCGAGCAGTCGGTCTTGGCGGTCTGTCCCTCGGACAAACCCATGGCGCAGTAATCGTCGAACTCGCCCTTGGTCGGGGCGGGGGTCATCGCCTGCGGGGCTGGGGTCATTTCCGTATCGGCGGCGAGCGAGACGGCCGCGGGGGCGAGGCACAGAAGCGCGGCGAGCGCCGCGGTCCGTGCCAACGGGACAAGGAGCCGATCAGTGGGGGTGCCTGTCATTGCCTTGATTCCTTGGGAGTTGGGGTTTCGGAACTTCTTAAGGGCTCATTATTCTAAGGTATGTGACCCAAGTCACCTTGCCGGTCACCTTACAAATGGCTCACCCAGCAGCCTCTCCGCTGCCATAGCTTGCGAGCGCCGAGCGGTTCGTAACCTCGATCGAGCCCCGCGACGCATGGACCCATCCCATCCGCTCCCATTCCGAGAGATAGCGGCTGATGACTTCGCGCACGCTGCCGAGATCGAGGGCAAGTTGCTGATGGGTCTTGGCGACGACGCCTTTCGCGTCGGCCTCCGCCAGCAATCGACGTGCGAGCCTGAGATCGAGGCTCGCGAATGCCACCTCGTCGACCAGCATGATGAGGCTCGAGAGCAGATCCCCGTAATTGTCGAGCACGTATTTGCGGAAGCGCGGAGAGGTGCCCATCAGCCGGTTGAACGCGCTTGCGGGCAGCGCGGCGAGCAGCACGTCGGTTTCTGCCGTGCTCTCGGCCGGGAAGGGGCTCCCCGCCATGAGACAGGAGGTGGTCAGCACGCATGTCTCCCCGGGACCGACCTGGTAGAGCAGGATCTCGCGGCCCGACTCCGAGGTCTTGAACACGCGCGTTTGCCCCTCGATGCACATGACGTAGTTGTGGCAGCGCTGGCCTTGGCGGTAGGCGATGTCGCCTTCGCGCATACGGCTGAACTGCGTCGCGCCAAGAAGCTCGCCGCGCTGCTCGTCTTCGAGCTCGGTCAGCTCCGGGAACGCGGCTAGCCAACGCGAGATCAAGTCCTGGTTGGTCATGGAGGGCACATATATCGCTTCGCCGCCGCGTCCCGGGTCACGCGAAGACGAGAAGAGCCTGCAGGAGCGGTGACCCGAGGGCCCGGGCACCCGGGGCCAAACATATGGGAACAAGCGGCAAGGACGCTATCAAAATGCCGTTACGGCCGGGCAACGGTTCCGAGCCCGGAAAGGGGCAATAAGCCGTCTTCCAGGTAACTTGACCTTAAGGCGGGGAAGTCCCTTATTACCCCTGTCAGCAGGCCGGATGGCCGCTTTGCCAGCGTTGCGTATCAAGGCGGAGAGGAAAGTCCGGGCTCCATGGAAGCACGGTGCCGGATAATGTCCGGCGGGGGCGACCCCAGGGACAGTGCAACAGAAAGCAAACCGCCTCTCATCCGGAGACGGAGCGAGAGGTAAGGGTGAAAGGGTGCGGTAAGAGCGCACCGCGTCCTTGGTAACAAGGGCGGCACGGCAAACCCCACCGGGAGCAAGACCGAATAGGGGCGGCGCGGCAGTAAGACCTGCCAGTCTCGTTTCCAGACGAGCCGCCCGGGTTGGTTGCACGAGGCGCGCCGCAAGGCGCGTCCAAGAGGAATGGCCATCGCCGCGGGAGCGGTACAGAACCCGGCTTACAGGCTTGGTGACATGATACGGCCGGCGCGAAGGTGATCCCTTCGCGCCGGCCTCCAGTTTCTCGGGCCGTTAACTGCAACCTTAGCGGCTTCCAAGCGTTTCCTCGGCAGTATCGATATCGAAAGGAGATTCCCATGCTTGGTTGGGCTTTGACCTTTCTTGTGATCGCGCTGGTTGCGGCGCTGCTCGGCTTCGGCGGAATTGCCGGCGCCTCGGCGAGCATCGCCCAGCTCATCTTTTATGTGTTTCTCGTGCTGCTCTTGGTGTCTCTCGTCATGCATTTCGTGAGAGGCGCCGCGCGCTAGCGCGAGTAAGTTAGGGCAAAGAAACGGCCGGCGCCTGATGAGGGCGCCGGCCTTCGCATTTCCACTATCGTTCAGCCGGGATCAGGCAAGGTCGAAGCGATCGGCGTTCATCACCTTGGTCCAGGCCGCCACGAAGTCCCGCACGAACTTCTCTTTCGAGTCCGCGCAGGCATAAACTTCCGCGAAAGCCCGCAGCTGCGAATGCGAGCCGAAGATCAGGTCGACACGGGTGCCGGTCCACTTGAGCTCGTTGGTGTTGCGGTCGCGCCCCTCGTAGAGGTTCTCGCCTGCGGCCTGCCACACATTGCTCATGTCGAGCAGGTTGACGAAGAAGTCGTTCGTCAGCTTGCCAGGCTGCTTGGTGAAGACACCGTGCTTGGACCCGTCGGCATTGGCGCCCAGCACACGCAGTCCGCCGATGAGGACAGTCATTTCCGGTCCGGTCAGCCTCAGCAATTGTGCCCGGTCCACCAACGCCTCCTCAGGCGCCGTGAACTGCGGCTTCCCGCTCACATAGTTGCGGAAGCCGTCAGCAACCGGCTCGAGCGGAGCGAAGGAAGGAGCGTCGGTCTGCTCCTGCGATGCGTCCATGCGGCCCGGCGTGAATGGCACCTTCACGTTGACACCGGCGTCTTTCGCGGCCTTTTCGATTGCCGCGCAACCGCCGAGGATGATGAGGTCGGCGAGCGAGACCTTCTTGCCGCCGCTTGCCGAGCCGTTGAACTCCTTCTGGATCGCTTCGAGCTTTTGCAACACGGTCCTGAGCTGGGCCGGCTGGTTCACCTCCCAATCCTTCTGGGGGCTAAGGCGGATGCGCGCGCCGTTGGCGCCGCCGCGCTTGTCGGAGCCGCGGAACGTCGAGGCTGATGCCCAGGCCGTCGAGATGAGCTGCGATACCGTGAGACCTGCGGCGAGGATCTTCGCCTTCAGGTCGGCGATGTCTTTGTCGCTGACCAGCTCATGGTCCACCGCCGGAATCGGGTCCTGCCACGGCAGTTCTTCCTTTGGCACGAGCGGGCCGAGATAACGCGCGATCGGGCCCATGTCGCGGTGGGTGAGCTTGAACCAGGCGCGGGCAAAGGCGTCCGCGAACTCGTCCGGGTGCTCGTAGAAGCGCCGCGAGATCTTCTCGTAGACCGGATCGAAACGCAGCGACAGGTCAGTGGTCAGCATGGTCGGCACATGCTTCTTCGACTTGTCGAACGCGTCGGGGACGGTGGCTTCCGCACCTTTCGCCTTCCATTGAAAGGCGCCGGCCGGGCTCTTCTCCAGTTCCCATTCGTACTTGAACAGATTGTCGAAGAAGTGATTGCTCCACTTCGTCGGCGTCTGCGTCCAGGTGACTTCCGGACCTCCGGTGATGGTGTCGCCGCCGAAGCCCGTGCCATACTTGCTCTTCCAGCCGAGGCCCTGATCCTCGATGAAGGCGCTTTCCGGCTCCGGGCCGACCAGTGAGGGATCACCGGCGCCGTGGGTTTTGCCGAAGGTATGGCCGCCGGCAATCAGCGCGACAGTCTCCTCGTCGTTCATCGCCATGCGGAAGAACGTTTCGCGGATGTCCTTGGCTGCCGCGATGGGGTCCGGTTTGCCGTTCGGGCCTTCTGGATTGACGTAGATGAGGCCCATCTGCACCGCGCCGAGCGGTTCCTGAAGCTGGCGTTCGCCGCTGTAGCGTTCGTCGCCGAGCCACGTCCCCTCGGGACCCCAGTAGAGCTCTTCGGGCTCCCAGACGTCGGCGCGGCCGCCTGCAAAACCGAACGTCTTGAAGCCCATCAACTCCAGCGCAACGTTGCCGGCGAGAACGATCAGGTCGGCCCAGGAGATTTTCCGGCCATATTTCTGCTTGATCGGCCACAGCAGTCGGCGCGCTTTATCGAGGTTCGCGTTGTCCGGCCAGCTGTTCAACGGCGCAAAACGCTGCTGGCCGGCACCGGCGCCGCCGCGGCCATCCGTGATGCGGTACGTGCCCGCGCTGTGCCACGCCATGCGGATGAACAGTCCGCCATAGTGGCCGAAGTCGGCCGGCCACCACTCTTGCGAGTCCGTCATTAGCGCACGTAGGTCCTTGATGACGGCGTTTAGATCGAGGCTCTTGAACTCCTCGGCATAGTCGAAATCCTTCCCCAGCGGATCGGATAGGCTGGAACTCCGGTGGAGAATCTGGATGTCCAACTGGTTCGGCCACCAGTCGCGGTTCGCGTGTCCGTGCGTGCCGCCCGTGAACGGGCATTTGCCCGCGCCTTCGTCAGTCTTTGCGTCCATGTTTGTCTCCGATCGTGGAGTCTTGAGTGGTCTTCATTGCGCCGAGAGGTGGCACATTGGTTGCGGCACACAATAAGTGCAAATCGAATTTGCCTATAGGCCCGATAAGTAGAGCTTATGCCGGGCTGGTCGGCTCCTGATCAGCCGCCGATGAAGCTCTGCAGCAGCTCCAGCGTGGTTTCCGGCTGCTCTTCCTGGGGCATGTGTCCGCAATCCTGAATGAGGCGCAGACTTGAATTAGGCATCGCGCGCCTCAGCTTCAACCCGATCTCGAGCGGCACGATGCGGTCGTGGTCGCACCACAGAATCAGTGTCGGGAGCGAGATCGACTTGTAGCTCTCGGCGACCGCGTCGAGATCATCGGGCACGATTTGGCGTGCGCTGTAGATGATGGCGTGCTTGCCGGCCGCGGTCTTGAGCGGAGCCGCATAGGTCTCCACCTCCTCGGGATCGATCTTGCTGTCGTCGAAATAGGCGATGTTAAGTGCGACCCGCGTCTGCACGGTGGGGGGAACCATGCGCACGCCGAGATGCGAGACGATGGGCACGTCGAGCAGGCGGAAGAAGACCGGGATGTGCTGCGGATAGGCGATCGAATCGAGCAGCACGAGCTTCTTGATGCGCCCGGCGAGCCGTCTGTCGTGATCGAGCGCGAGTTGGAGCGCGACCCCGCCGCCGAAAGAGTGGCCGACGATGGTGAGATCGCGCAGATCCTGGTCCTCGATGAGTTGCGCGAGCAACTCGGCCTGATCGGACACCGAATAGCGATCGTCGAAGGGCTTGTCTGACTGGCCGAACCCCTTGAGGTCGACAGCGATGACCCTGTGGGTCAAGGCGAGCTGTGGCGCGATATGCCGCCACGTGTAGCTGCTGGTGCCGAAGCCGTGGATGAGAAGCACCGGCGAGCCCTTGCCTTCCTCCTCGAAGAACAGCTTGACCGGCGCGTCTGGTGGCCCGAGCCGCGCATAGGGACCTGCGATCAGGGCGTCGCCCGCGCTGAGGCCGCAGGAGCCGAGCGCAAGCGCCATCAGGGCAAAGAAAATCGTTGCAGCGAGCCGTCGCTTAGCCATCCGGCGAAACATGACCCCTCGTTCCGACCCGAGCGGTTCGGGCAAGACCGGATCTCCTGAAGCGGCCGAATGGTCCGCGAATCAGCTCGGTCAGCTCCAATCCCCGTTCGTTTCCGTTGTAGCGCGCTTCGCGCCGATGCGGCAATCGCCGCTTGGTTAACGAAAAATGAAGGCAACTCCTGGGGTCGCGCGCAAATAATCCCGTGTGCTGGCGGTCTCCGCCCGGCCCTTTCCATTGACGCCCATAAATTCCCATGTTATCCCATCAATGCCCGTTCGGTGAGTAAATGGGAGAGGCTGGCAGCGCTTCCTAAGAGGCCACGGGGGGATCCAGCGCCGCCTCTCCCATCTTTCCCGAGCAGGAGGGTCCGGGACCAAACGTCTCGGACCAAAGGGTCGTCAGACCCAAGGGGCCACGCACCCAAGCCTCGTTAGTCACTCGTCGGTCCGGGCGCGCATGAGGGGGAGATGGACCAGTTTGTGTCGACATTCACCAATAAGATCGACACCAAAGGCCGCGTTTCGGTCCCGGCTTCTTTTCGCACGGTGCTCGCCAAAGACGGCCTCGACGGCATCTACTGCTACCCGTCGCTCGACGCCCCTGCGCTCGATGCAGGAGGCCAGAGGCTGGTCGACAAGATCAACGCCCTCGTCGAGAACCTTGCACCTTATTCTGACGAAAAGGACCAACTCGCGACTGCGCTCTTTGGTACGAGCGAGATTCTCTCCATCGATCAGGACGGACGCACAATTCTCAGTGAGCGCTTGCGCGAGCACGCCGGCATCACCACTCACATCACCTTCGTCGGACTCGGCGAGAAGTTCCAGATGTGGGAACCAAGACGATTCGAATCCCATTTGTCGGAAGCGCGCCAGAAGGTGCGCGATCTCCGCAAACTACTCGGCGCGGGGCGCCGCGGAAGCGGCGGGCCAGAGGGAGCACGGGAATGATGGCGGGTCGCGGCAGAACTTCGTCTGCCGCCGGCGGACCGGCCCGCCACATTCCCGTGATGCTCTCGGAGGTGCTTCAGGCGCTTGAGCCGAAAGACGGCGAGATCATCGTCGACGGCACGTTCGGGGCAGGGGGCTACACCGAAGCCATCCTGCAAGCGGCCAACTGCAAAGTCATCGCCATCGACCGCGACCCAGAGGCGTTTCGCGTGAGTGCGGCTCTTGTCGAGGCCTATCCCGGGCGATTGGTCACGGTCCACGCGCGCTTCAGCGAAATGCAGGACATCGCGGCACATGAGGCGGTCGACGCCATCGCCGGCGTCGTGCTCGATCTTGGCGTCTCTTCGATGCAGCTCGACGAGGCTGAGCGCGGTTTCTCCTTCATGAAAGAGGGACCGCTCGATATGCGCATGGGCCGGCAAGGCCCGACCGCAGCCGATGTCGTCAACACACTGTCCGAGCAGGAGCTTACCGAGATCATCGGCAAGCTCGGCGAGGAGCGGCGGGCCCGCGCGATCGCCAAAGCCATCGTCGCGCGCCGCAGCGAGCAGCCCATCGCCACGACCGGCGAGCTCGCCGAGATCGTCGTGCGCGTGCTCGGCCGGAAACGCGATGAGACCAAGCACCCGGCGACGCGAACGTTCCAGGCGCTCCGCCTCCATCTCAACGATGAACTCGGCGAGCTCGCCAAAGGCCTATCCTCCGCCGAGCGCGTGCTCAAGGCCGGAGGGCGGCTCGTTGTCGTCACCTTCCACTCGCTTGAAGACCGCATCGCCAAGCGGTTCTTCGCCAGCCGCAGCGCGCCTCCCGCCCAGCCGTCACGTCATCTGCCTCGCTCCGAAAGCGAAGCATTCGCGCCAAGCTTCCGGCTTCTTAACCGGCGTCCGTTAGAACCGAATCAGAGGGAGATTGCGGCGAATCCGCGGGCCCGCTCGGCACGGCTCAGAGCCGCCGAGAGGACCGCTTCGCCTGCCCATCCCCTCGACCTTGCCGCTCTCGGCGTCCCGCGGCTTGGTCTTTGCACGTGAGGAAGAGACGTCCAGTTCGCGAGTATCAAGATGTTGCGTTTCGTGAATATCTGCCTCGTTCTCGGCCTCGTTGCGCTCGCTTATGTCATCTACCAGGTAAAGTACGAGGCGCGCGCGCTTGATGAGGAGATCGCCTCGCTCAACAAGGACATCGACACTGAGCGCGACGGCTTGGCCCTGCTCCGCGCCGAATGGAGCCTGCTCAATCGCCCCGAGCGCATCGAGAGGCTCGCCGAGAAATATCTGAAGCTCGCTCCGGTCCAGCCCCGTCAGCTCGTCACGCTCGACAGCGTGAGGGACCGCGACTTCACGCTGTCGCGCGTCGAGGTCGCCGCAACGACACCCACGCCTGCCGAGGTTGCAGGGCACGGGGCCAAGCAGGCCGGCAAGGTGCCGGCGTCAGGCGCCACCTCGCCCGAAGCGACCTCTGCGACCGCCGCTGCTGCCGCTGCGCCATGGCCGACAGCGAAGATCGACACCCCGCTTCAGGCCGCCGCCCAATAGATCGGTCCCCGTGCGCGACACCGCCAAATCAGATGCCGCCACAGCGCGCGCCGAGCGGGCTTACCTCGCTCGCTGCCGTTATCGCTTCCGCCTCGCCTGTCTTTCCTTTGCTCTTGCCTTCGTGCTGATCGGCGGCCGGCTGGTCACGCTCGGCTTCGCCGGGGAAGAGCCGGTCTCCGGCAGCTTGCACGACATCTCCTCCACGGTTCACCGCCCGGATGTTCTTGACCGGCGTGGCAGATTGCTCGCGACCGACATCAAGGGCGCCACCCTCTACGCCGATCCCGCCAAGGTCATCGACGTGGATGAACTCGTCGAGCACGTGACGAGCGTCCTTCCCGACCTCAACGCCGCTGAGCTTCGCGAGAGGATTCTCGCCGGGGGCAGATTTGTGCGCATCAAGCGCGAGCTGACGCCGAAGCAGCAGGAGGAAATCCACGAGCTTGGGCTGCCTGGCCTCGCCTTCATCGACGAATATCGCCGCGTCTATCCGATGGGGGCTACCGCGAGCCACGTGGTCGGTCTGGTCGATGTGGACTCGAAGGGGCTCTCCGGCATCGAGAAGTTCATCGACGACAATCCCCAGCTTGCCATGTCGCACCCCGAAACCGTGGCGGGGGATGAGGCCGTCACCATTTCGCTCGATCTCGGCGTGCAGCACGTTCTCCGCGAAGTGCTCAGCGACGCGATCGGAACCTTCCACGCCAAGGCCGCTGCCGGCCTCGTGGTCGATGTGCATTCCGGCGAGGTGGTCGGGCTCGTCTCTCTTCCCGATTTCGATCCGAACCACCGCGAGCAGGCGCTGGACAAGGACCGGCTGAACCGGGTCGGCTTCGGCGTCTACGAGATGGGCTCGGTGTTCAAGGTGTTCACCCTGGCGGGCGTGCTCGATTTAGGCCTCGCCAATATGCACTCGGTCTACGATGCCTCGAGCCCGATCCATTACGCGTCATTCACCATCCACGACTTCCACGGCCAGGGGCGGCCCTTGAGCCTGCCCGAGGTCTTCATCTACTCGTCGAATATCGGCGCCGCCAAGATGGCGATGCAGATGGGCGTCGACCGCCACCGCGCTTTCCTCAAGAAGCTTGGCCTGCTCGACCGCGTCTCGACCGAGATCGGAGCGACCGCGGCCCCGATCGTCCCGGTGCATTGGCAAAAACTGAACACGATGACCATCGCCTTCGGCCACGGCCTTTCGGTCACGCCGTTCCAGCTTGCCGCCGCTACCCTCCCGCTCGTCAATGGCGGCTATGCGGTGCAGCCGACCTTCCTCCCCCGCTCTCGTGAGGAGGGCATCGCCAACGCCCCGCGTGTACTCAAGGCCGAGACGAGCGTCGAGATGTTGAAGCTCATGCGGCTCAACGTGTTGAAGGGCACTGGCAAGCGCGCCAATGCCGAAGGCTATCGCGTCGGCGGCAAGACGGGGACGGCGGACAAGGTGGTGGGGCACCACTATTCCAATTCTGCCGTGCTCACGAGCTTCCTTTGCACCTTCCCCACCGATGCGCCGGAATATCTCCTGCTTGTCATGCTCGATGAGCCGCAGCGGGTCGAGGCGACCCGCTTCCAGGCGACCGCCGGCACCAATGCCGCTCCGACCGCAGGCAAGATCATCGAGCGGATCGGCCCAATTCTCGGGGTTGCACCGCGGCGCGAGGACGATCAGCGCAAGTTTGACGCCAAGGTGCTCGCCTCCTATTAGAGGGCGCGTTCCCCGTTTGGGATTTGCCAAGTCCTTGAGTTTTTGCAAGGAAACGGGCGCTTTTTGGATCGCGTGCGAGAATGACTCTGGGTGAGTTGATCGGGCCTGAGGCGAAGCTGCCGCAGTCGTGGTCCGGCGTGCCGATAGCAGGGCTCGCCGCCGACAGCCGCAAGGTTATGCCCGGCTATCTCTTCGCTGCGCTTTCCGGCGTGAAGACGGACGGCATGCGCTTCATCGACGATGCCGTGCAGCGGGGTGCTGCGGCGATCCTTATGTCTGAAGGCGCGGCGCGGCCCGCGAATTCTCTTCCGATCATCGCGGACAAGGATCCGCGCCGTCGCCTTGCCCTGATCGCCGCGCGCTTCTTCGCCCTCCAGCCCAAGACGGTGGTCGCCGTCACCGGCACCAACGGCAAGACGTCGGTCGCCTCCTTCGTGCGCCAGATTTGGACGGGAGAGGGGCTCAGCGCCGCGAGCCTCGGCACGGTCGGCATCGTCGGCCCGCGCGGCACCAAGACGCTGAACCACACGACGCCCGATCCGATCGAGCTGCATTCGATCCTTGCGTCTCTTGCCAAGGACGGTGTCACCCATCTCGCGATCGAGGCGTCGAGCCACGGCCTGCAGCAGCGCCGCGTTGACGGCATCGTGCTTACGGCAGGCGCCTTCACCAACATCTCGCGCGACCACTTGGACTATCACGAGAGCTTCAATCAGTATTTCGCGCAGAAGCTCCGCCTGTTCCGCGAGCTCCTGCCGAAAGGCGCCGGCGCCGTCGTCGATGTCGACAGCGAGGGCGGCGAGGCGGTTGCCGCCGAAGCGAAGGCGCTGGGGCTCGCGCTCATCACCGTCGGACGCGCCGGCAGAAGCTTGCGGCTCCTCTCTGCCAAGGCGAACGGCTTCGCCCAGGACCTCGTCGTCGAGCACGGGGGCAAACAATATAAAGTGAGGCTTCCGCTCGTCGGCGCCTTCCAGGCGTCCAACGCCTTGGTTGCCGCCGGCCTCGTGATGGCGACAGGCGGAGAGGTGGGGGCCGTGCTGCCGATGCTGGCAAATTTGCGCGGCGCCCTCGGGCGTCTCGATCTGGCTGGCATATCGCGAACCGGTGCGCCGATCTTCATCGACTATGCCCACACTCCTGATGCCCTGCTCAAGGCGCTCGACGCTTTGCGCCCCTATGTCGAGAACCGCCTCGTCGTGGTGTTCGGCTGCGGCGGCGACCGCGACAAGGGCAAGCGGCCCGAGATGGGGCGTGTCGCTTCGGCCAAGGCCGATCTCGCCATCGTCACCGACGACAATCCGCGAAGCGAGGACGCCGCCGAGATTCGCCGGCAGGTGCTTGCGGGAGCGAGTGGGGCGCGGGAAATTGGCGACCGTGCTGCGGCGATCGCCGAGGCCGTCGCGATGCTCGCTAAGGGCGATGTGCTTCTCGTCGCCGGCAAGGGGCACGAGACCGGCCAGACCATCGGGACGACGGTCATTCCCTTCTCCGATCACGAGGCGGTCGCCGCGGCATTAGCGGCGGAGATGAAACATGGCTGAGCCGCTCTGGACCATCGGCGAGATTGTGGCAGCGACAGGCGGCTCCTGTCTCGGCGCCGCTACGACGCCCGTCACAGGTCTCTCTATCGACAGCCGGAGCCTCGCCCCAGGCGAGGGCTTCGTCGCCATTCGCGGACCAAATCGCGACGGGCACAGCTTCGTCGAGGGCGCCCTTCGGTCGGGCGCCGCTTTCGCCATCGTCGATCGCAGCTTCCCGTCGGGCGATGAGGAACGTCTGGTGCGCGTCGGCGACACGCTCGAGGCGCTCAATGCTCTCGGGCGTGCCGCGCGCGCACGCGCACCCGATACGATCGTGATCGCGGTTACGGGAAGCGCCGGCAAGACCGGCACGAAAGAAGCGCTGAAGCTCGCGCTCGCGCCGTCAGGCTCGGTGCACGCCTCGATCAAGTCGTTCAACAACCATTGGGGAGTTCCGCTCTCGCTCGCCAACATGCCGAAGGATGTGCGCTTCGGCGTGTTCGAAATCGGCATGAATCACGCGGGGGAGATCGATGTCCTGACGCGGCTGGTCAGGCCGCACATCGCCATCGTCACCACGATCGCGCCGGTCCATCTCGGCTTCTTCCGCTCGGTTGAGGAAATCGGCGACGCCAAGGCCGAGATCTTCCATGGGCTCGAGCCGGGGGGCGTCGCGATCATCAACCGCGACAATCCGCACTACCAGCGGCTGAAGAAGAGAGCGCTTGAACACGGCGCGAAGATCGTGGGCTTTGGTGAAGCGAAGGACGCCGAGGCTCGCTCGGTAGCGCGCGAGCTGATGGCGGACGGGTCTCTGAGCACGGCTGACATCCTGGGCGAGACCGTGACGTACCGGTTGAACGTGCCCGGACGCCATATCCTGCTCAACTCGCTCGCCGTTCTTGCCGCGGTCAAGGTCGCGGGCGGCGATCTCGCCGCCGCAGCCAAGGCTCTTGCGGATCTCAAGGCCCAGCCTGGACGTGGAGCCCGCACTGTCATTCCGCTTCCGGACGGTGCGGTAACCATCATCGACGAATCCTACAACGCCAATCCTGCTTCGATGCGCATGGCGCTCGCGACTCTTCCGATGATCCCGCGCAGCGATTTTAAGCGTCGTGTCGCGGTCTTGGGCGACATGCTGGAGCTCGGCCCGGAGGGGCGGAAATTGCACGCAGAGCTTGCTCGGGTGATTGACGGGGCGGGGGTAGATGTTGTCTTTGCCTGCGGCGAGCTGATGGGCTCGCTATATCAGGCTTTGCCGGAAGGCCGCCGGGGCGCCTATGCCAAGACCGCCGAGAAGCTTGCGCCCTTGCTGATGGCGGGAGTAGGCCCGGGGGACGTGATCATGGTCAAGGGCTCCTTGGGGAGCCGCATGGGGCCGTTGGTCGAGGCGTTGAAGCGCCGCTTCGACGCTGAGGGCGGCGGGGCCTAACCGAGGGTCAAGGGGGAAGGCGATGCTCTATTGGTTGACCGAGTTGACCCCCGAACTCGCCGCCTTGAACATTTTCCGTTACATCACCTTCCGTACCGGCGGCGCGCTGATCACGGCGCTTCTGTTCGTGTTCCTGTTCGGTCCCAAGGTGATCAAGTCGTTGCGCATCCGCCAAGGCAAAGGGCAGCCGATCCGCAAAGAGGGTCCTGAGCGTCACCTCCTGCAGAAGCAGGGAACGCCCACCATGGGCGGCCTGATGATCCTTTCCGGCGTCACGGTCTCCGTGCTGCTCTGGGGCAATCTGCACAATCCTTATGTCTGGGTGGTCCTTCTGCTCACCCTCGTCTATGGCGCCGTCGGGCTCTACGACGACTATCTCAAGGTGACCAAGCAGTCGGCCGAAGGCTTTCGCGGCCGCATCAAGATCATCATCGAGGCCGCGGCTGCCGTGGTGGCGACCGCAGTCATCGCCGAGGTCGGCGAGCTTCCACTTGCGACCGAGCTCGCCATTCCCTTCTTCAAGAATGTCGTCGTCAATCTCGGCTGGTTTTTCATCCCCTTCGGCGCCTTCATCATCGTCGGCGCCGGCAATGCCGTGAACCTGACCGACGGCCTCGATGGGCTCGCCATCGTCCCGGTGATGATCGCCGCGGCGACCTTCGGCTTCATCTCCTATCTCGTGGGCAATGTGCTGTTCGCCGACTATCTGCAAATTCATTTTGTGCCCGGCACCGGCGAGCTCGCCGTGGTCTGCGGAGCCTTGGTCGGCGCCGGCCTCGGCTTCCTATGGTTTAACGCCCCGCCTGCGCTGATCTTCATGGGTGACACCGGCTCGCTCGCGCTCGGCGGCGCGCTCGGCACCATCGCCGTTGCCACCAAGCATGAGCTCGTGCTCGCCATCGTCGGCGGCCTGTTCGTTCTCGAGGCAGTCTCGGTGATTGTGCAGGTTGCCTCGTTCCAGCTGTTCGGCGTGCGCGTCTTCCGCATGGCGCCGCTGCATCATCATTTCGAGCAAAAGGGCTGGCCGGAATCGACCGTTGTCATCAGGTTTTGGATCATCGCCGTGGTGCTCGCGCTTGCTGGCCTCGCCACGCTGAAATTGCGCTAAGTTCCATCATTATGATTCCCGTAAGGATCTTCGCCGGCCGCGACATTGCGGTTCAGGGCCTGGGATTGAGCGGCGTCGCCACGGCGAAGGCGCTTGCCCTTGGCGGCGCCAATGTCTTTGCTTGGGACGATACGCCCAAAGCCCGTGAGGCGGCGGACGTGGCCCGTCTTCCTCTAAGCGATTTGTCGAAGGCCGATTGGTCGCGCTTTGCCGCGCTCGTGCTCGCGCCGGGCATCCCGCTTACGCATCCCGAACCCCATTGGAGCGTGAAGAGGGCGCGCGAGGCCGGCGTCCAAGTGATCGGCGATATCGAGCTGTTCTTTCGCGAGCGCGTGCGGCACGAGGCGCCGGGCAAAGTGGTGGTCATCACCGGAACCAACGGAAAATCGACCACGACCGCGCTCACTGCGCATCTTCTGTCGTCGGCGGGCAAACACGTGCAGCTTGGCGGCAATATCGGCAAGGCGGTGCTCGATCTCGAGCCCTTCGCTCCGGACCTCACTTATGTGATCGAGCTGTCCTCATTTCAAATCGACCTCGCTCCGGGGCTCGAGCCCGACGCCGCTGCTCTGCTCAACATCACCCCCGACCATCTCGATCGCCACTCGACGCTCGCGAACTATGCGCGCATCAAGTCGCAGGTCTTTGCCAATCTTGGCCCCGGCGCCACTGCCGTCATCGGTGTGGATGACGATCCCTCGCGGGCCATCGCCGAGAGCTTGCACGGACCCTTCGCCGTGAAGCGCATCGCCGTGGGACGCCCCGTGGCGACCGGCGTCTGCGCCAGGGATGGGGTGCTGAGCGAGATGGAAGCGGGCAAGGAGGTGGCGCGCATCGACCTCGCCGGTATCGGTTCGCTCCGCGGCGCCCATAATTGGCAGAACGCAGCCGTCGCTTATGCGCTCGCCCGCTCGCAAGGGCTCGATCCCGGGACCATCACCCAAGGGCTCAAGAGCTTTGCCGGTCTGGCGCACCGCATGGAGCAGGTGGCACGGAGCGGCAAGGTTCTGTTCGTCAATGACTCCAAAGCGACCAATGCCGACGCTGCCGGAAAAGCGCTGGCAAGCTTCACCGACATCTATTGGATCATCGGCGGCCGCCCCAAGGAGGGAGGCCTTGCCGGCCTCGAGCCGTTCTTCCCGAAGATTGCCCGCGCCTATCTCATCGGCGAGGCTGCCGACGCCTTCGCGCGCCAGCTCGGCGACGCGGTTTCCCACACCCAATGCGGGACGCTCGATCGCGCCGTCGAAGCTGCTGCGTCGGACGCGGGCAGATCAGCAGCCAAAGAACCGGTCGTCTTGCTATCACCCGCTTGTGCCTCCTACGACCAGTTCGCCAATTTCGAGAAGCGGGGCGAAGCCTTCCGCCAGATCGTGATGGGGCTCAAGGGCGCAGAAAGCGTTAGGCCGGAGCAGGGCAGGGCGGCATGAGGCTCACCCGCGCCGACAGAAGCGTGCTCTCGGACTGGTGGTTCACCGTCGATCGGTTGATGTTCTTCGCACTCCTCTTGCTGATGGGAGCGGGCCTCGTGCTCTCCTTCGCGGCAAGCCCGCCGATCGCCGCGAGGTATAATCTCGAGCCGTTCTACTTCGTGCGGCGGCAGGCGGCGATGCTTGTGCCGGCGATCATCATCATGTTTGCCGCCTCGACGCTGAACCCGAAGCAGATCAGGCGCGCGAGCCTTATCATCTTTGTCACCGGCATCGCCCTTATGGTGGTCATCCTGGCCGTCGGCCCCGAGATCAAGGGCGCCAAGCGCTGGATCGAGCTCGGGCCCTTCTCGCTGCAGCCTTCTGAGTTCGTGAAGCCGGCCTTCGTCGTGCTCACTGCCTGGCTCTTCAACGAGGCGCAGAAGCGCCGCGATGTGCCTGGCATCGAGCTTGCCGTCGCGCTTTACGCCGTCTTCGCCGTGCTCCTCGTCATGCAGCCCGATTTCGGCCAGACGCTTCTCGTCACCCTCGTTTGGGGCGCTCTCGTGTTCATGGCCGGCATCAATCTCATATGGATCGGCGCGCTCGGTGCTGCCGGCGTCGTCGGCATCTTCTCGGCGTATTTTCTCGCGCCTCATGTCGCCTCGCGCATCGACCGCTTTCTCAACCCGGCCTCCGGCGACACCTATCAGACCGACCGCTCGCTCGAATCCTTCCTGCATGGCGGCTGGTTTGGACGCGGCCCGGGCGAGGGCACCGTAAAGGATGTGCTCCCCGACTCTCACACCGACTTCATTTTCGCGGTGGCCGCAGAGGAATATGGACTGATCGCTTGCCTCGTTCTCGTCGCTCTGTTCGCTTTCATCGTGCTGCGTGGCCTCTCCAAGGCCTCGCAAGAACCCGACGGCTTCATCCGGCACGCGATCGCGGGCCTCATCATGCTGTTCGGGCTACAGGCGCTCATCAATATGGCGGTCAATGTCGGGATGCTCCCGGCCAAGGGCATGACCTTGCCTTTCATCTCCTATGGTGGCTCATCGCTGCTCGCCATGGCTCTGACCATGGGGTTCGCGCTCGGACTGACGCGCAAGCGGCCGATGGCGGGGCAACTGAAACGAAGCCCACCCGGCGAGCCCGAGGCCGAAACGCAGAGCGTAAGGGAGAAGGCCGCGTGAGCCTCCGCCCCATCCTCCTCGCCGCCGGTGGTACTGGGGGCCATCTCTTCCCCGCCGCGGCGCTTGCGCAAGAGCTTGCGCGGCGCGGCTACTCGGTTGAGCTTGCGACCGACATCCGCGCCGAGAAATACGGCGTCGAGTTCCCCGCGCGCGCCATTCACCGCATCCCCTCCGCCACGATGACGAGCAAAAACCCGGTCGCGCTGGCGCGAACTTTCTGGCAGCTCGGCACGGGTTATGTCGGCGCGCGCAATCTTCTGAAAGGCGTTGAGCCCCTAGCCGTGATCGGCTTTGGTGGTTATCCCACTCTGCCGCCGATCATCGCCGCGCGCAGTTTGAAGATCCCGACAGCGATCCATGAGCAGAACGCGGTGATGGGCCGCGCCAATCGGCTGCTCGCGCGCATCGTCGATCGCGTCGCGCTCTCTTTCCCTGAGACCAAGAAGCTGCACCGCAGCGCGCAGGCTAAGGCACGCGTTACCGGCACGCCGGTACGTGACGCGGTCGCCGCCTATCGCGACGTTGCCTATACCGCGCCGGAACCCGCGAGCCGCCTGCTCATTCTGATCTTCGGCGGAAGCCAGGGAGCACATTTCTTCTCCGAGTTGCTGCCGCAGGCGCTCGGTCGCCTGCCGTCACCGTTTCGCTGGCGCCTCACCATCGTGCAACAGGCGCGTGAAGAGGATCTCGACTCATTGCGCCAAGCCTATAAGGACATCAATGTCGCCGCGCATGTTGCCACCTTCTTTCGTGACCTCCCCGAGCGCATCGCCACGGCCCATCTCGTCATTGCCCGCTCCGGCGCCTCGACGGTCGCCGAGCTGATGGCTATCGGCCGCCCCTGTATCCTCGTGCCCCTGCCACATGCCCTTGACAATGATCAGCTCGAAAATGCAACTCGCCTGCAGGACGGCGGTGGTGGCTGGTGCATCAGGCAAGACGCCCTGACGCCTGAACGACTGGCGCGGGAGATAGAACGGCTATTCGGCTCGCCCGAGCTTCTGGCCAAAGCCGCCGCCAAGGCGAAGGCGATGGCGGAGACGAACGCGGTCAAGAAGCTCGCCGATCTCGCCGAGGAGCTCGCGCGAGAGAACCCTTAAGTGGTGTAGAGTTCGAGCATGCATCTCCCGGATCCCGACGAAGCAGGTCTATTCCACATCGTAGGCATCGGCGGTATCGGCATGAGCGCCATCGCCGAGGTCATGCACACGCGCGGCTATCACGTGCAGGGCAGCGACCTCAAGGAGGGGACCAATCTCGATCGCCTGCGCCGCCGTGGCATCGCCTGTCTGATCGGCCACGACCCGTCGAATATCAAGGGCGCGGGACATCTCGTCATTTCGAGCGCGGTCAAGCCCGGCAATCCCGAGTTCGAGGCGGCCAAGGAGCGCGGCATCCCCATCATTCGCCGCGCCGAGATGCTGGCCGAGCTGATGCGCCCATGCGCCACCGTCTCGATCACCGGCACCCACGGCAAGACCACCACGACCTCGCTCATCGCCGATCTCCTCAAGGGCGCAGACCTCGACCCCACGGTGATCGCCGGCGGCATCATCAACGCCTGGGGCACCAATGCCCGCATCGGCAAGGGCGAGTGGATGGTGGTCGAGGCCGACGAGTTTGACGGGACGTTTCTCAAGCTTCCGACCCAGATCGGCGTGGTGACCAATATCGATCCCGAGCACATGGACTATTGGCCTTCGCTCGATGCGCTGCACCAGGCCTTCCGCCAGTTCATCGAGGCGATTCCCTTCTACGGGCTCGCGGTCGCTGGCATCGACCATCCGGTGGTGCGCGAGCTTCTCGCCAAGCTCGGCGGCGCCGCCAATGGTCGCCGCACGCTGACTTATGGCGTGGCGCGCGATGCCGATATCAGGTTGAGCAATCTCCGCCCCAATCATAACCGCATCACCTTCGACGCCGATCTCGGCCCGGCAGTGCAGGGCGGCGCGCGCAAGCTCGAAGACCTTACCCTTCCCGTGCTCGGCCATTACAACGCGCTGAACGCACTCGCCGCGCTTGCCGTCGCGACCGAGGCGGGGGTCAGCGATGAGGTCATCCGCCGGACCCTCGCGTCCTTCTCGGGCGTCAAGCGGCGCTTCACCCGCGTCGGCGAATGGAACGGCGCGGCCGTCTACGACGATTACGCCCATCATCCTGTCGAGATCGCCTCGGTGCTCCGCGCCGCGCGCACGGCCGGCAAGGGGCGCATCATCGCCGTGATCCAGCCCCATCGCTATACTCGCCTCCAGTCGCTGTTCAATGAGTTCTCGGCCTGTCTCGACGACGCCGATATCGTCCTCGTCACCCCGGTCTATTCGGCGGGCGAGGCGCCCATTCCCGGGATCGACCGCGACGAACTTGCCTCGGGTCTCCGCCGTCACGGCCATCCCAATGTGCTTACCGTTGACGACGAGGCGAGCCTCGCCGAGACAGTGGCGCAGCTCGCCAAGTCGGGCGACCTCGTGGTCGGCCTTGGCGCCGGCACCATCACCGACTGGATGAATGCCCTGCCGCAGCGGCTCGCCGAGCAGAGGGCACGGGCGTGAGCGGGGTCGACCTCGAATACCGGGTGGCCGCGAGCGTTCCTGAGCTGCGCGGCAAGCTGAAACCAGACGCCCTCCTCAAGGATTTCACTTGGTTCAGGGTTGGCGGGTCGGCGCAGGTTCTCTATTCGCCGGCCGACGAAGCGGATCTTGCTTATTTCCTGCACCAGACGCCTTCCGACGTCCCCATCACCGTGATCGGGCTCGGCTCGAACCTTCTCGTGCGCGACGGCGGTATCGAAGGTGTCGTCATTCGCCTCGGCAAGGGCTTCGGCGAGATCAAGATCGAGGATGGCTCGCGACTTAGAGCCGGCGCCGCGGTTCCCGACGTCAAGGTCGCGCGCGCGGCGGCCGACGCCGGCATCTCGGGTCTCTCTTTCTATCGCGGCATTCCGGGCTGCGTCGGCGGTGCGCTCCGTATGAATGGCGGGGCGCATGGGCGCGAGACCAAGGAGGTCGTCGTCGAGGCGCGCGCCGTCGACCGCAAGGGCGAGGTGCACGTGCTGCCCGTTGCCGAGCTTAACTACGAATACCGCCATTGCGGCGCGCCCGAGGACTTCATCTTCACCGAGGCCCTGTTCCAGGGCGAGCCCGGCGACCCCGAAAAGATTCTCGCCGAGATGGACGACATCGCCGCCTATCGCGAGCAGGCGCAGCCGATCAAGAGCAGGACCGGCGGCTCGACCTTCAAGAATCCTCCGGGCAAGAAGGCGTGGCAGCTCATCGATGCGGCCGGCTGCCGGGGCCTTGCGGTCGGCGACGCCAAGGTCTCCGAGATGCATTGCAACTTCCTGATCAACGAAGGGAATGCGAGCGGAGCCGATATCGAGGAGCTTGGCGAGACGGTGCGCGCGCGGGTGAAAGAGACGAGCGGCGTCGAGCTCGAATGGGAGATCAAGCGTCTCGGCGTCCCCCGCTGACGCTCTGATCACACTCACCGAGCCCCGATGATCTGAAACAGCCTCCGTCATCGCAGAGGAGGCCGAAGGCCGATTCCTGAAATCGTTCCGATTACGCTAAAGCCCTCAAGAGACCGGGGACTGACAGAAAGGACGTTCGCCATGCCGAAAGCACCACACGTCGCCGTCTTGATGGGCGGCTGGTCGTCCGAGCGGGAGGTGTCGCTGCGCTCTGGCGCCGCCTGTGCCGCCGCGCTCGAAGGCGAGGGCTTCCGCGTGACCGGTCTCGATGTCGGCCGCGACGTCGCCGCCCGGCTTGCCGAGATCAAGCCCGATGTCTGCTTCAACGCGTTGCACGGACGTTACGGGGAGGATGGCTGCATCCAGGGGGTGCTGGAGACGCTGGGTCTCCCCTACACCCATTCCGGCGTGCTCGCCTCGGCTCTCGCCATGCACAAAGAGCGCGCCAAGGCCGTGCTCGCAGCGGGCGGCGTACCCGTCGCCGAGAGCCTTATCGTCTCGCGCGCCAAGGCGGCCAAGACGCACGCCATGAAGCCCCCTTACGTGATCAAGCCGCCGACGGAAGGCTCGAGCGTCGGCGTCTTCATCGTGCGCGAGGATCAGCGCCACCCGCCCCAAGAGCTGACCAGCGCCGATTGGACCCTTGGCGAGGAGGTCATGGTCGAGCGCTACATCGCCGGCCGCGAGCTCACCTGTGCGGTCATGGGGGAGGAGGCTTTGGGGGTGATCGAGATACGCCCGGCTGAAGGGCTCGCCTTCTACGACTATGACGCGAAATATGCGCCGGGGGGCTCAATTCACGTCCTCCCAGCCCCGCTTAAACCAAATGTTTACCAATTGGTACAGAAGCTGTCGCTAGCGGCTCATAGGGCACTGGGCTGCCGGGGGGTCAGTCGCTCCGACTTCCGATACGACGACCGGCCAGAAGGCACCGGGGAATTGATCTGCCTCGAGGTCAATACCCAGCCTGGCATGACGTCGACGTCGCTTGTGCCCGAGCTCGCTGCCCATAGCGGCCGCTCGTTCGGCGAGCTGGTCCGCTGGATCGTGGAGGATGCGTCGTGCAATCGCTAGGCTCCGCAAGGGGTGACGCCAGGAGGAGGAGATCGGCCGATGCGCTTCTTCAGCGCGGCATCGCCGCTCCGCGCACCTCTTCTCGTGGCCTGCCCGTCCTCGCCGGAGCGCGGCGCCTCATCATACGAAGCCCGAGATCTGTGCGGCTCGGTAAACTTGGCCGCGATCGCGTGCGCGGGAAATGGCTCCTCGTCTGCGTGTTCTTTCTCGTGAGCGCGCTCCTCTACGGCGCCTGGATCGGCGGCGAGACAGAGCGGCTTTTCGACGCGCTCGGCGGCGGCGTCGAGAAGCTCGCCGTGACGGCGGGCTTCGGCGTGAAGCGCATCACCGTCCAAGGCCAGCAACACGCGACCGATGCGGAGATCACTGCGGCGCTTCATGCCGGTCCCGACACGATGATGCTCGGCTTCGACACCGATGCCGCCAAGGCGAGGCTCGAGGCCGTGCCGTGGATTAGGCACGCGCAAGTGATGCGCCTTCTCCCTTCGACGCTTCAGGTCTTTCTCGAGGAGCGCGTCCCCTATGCCATCTGGCAGAATCACGGTCAGACCTATGTGGTCGACGCCGAAGGGGTGATGCTCTCTCCGGCCTTGCGCGAGGCTTATCCCGACCTTCCGCTCGTCGTGGGTGAAGGGGCCGCTAAGGCCGCTCCCGCCCTTTACGATGCGCTCAAACCTTACGGCGATCTGAAAGAGAAGATGATCGCGGCGCTCCGAGTGGGCGACCGGCGCTGGACGTTGAAGCTCGCCTCCGGCCTCGAGATCATGCTGCCCGACGACAATATCGACCAAGCGCTCGCATCGCTGACCAAGCTCGATGAGGAGCGTGGCGTGCTCAAGCGCGACATTGCTTCGATCGATCTTAGGCTTCTCGACCGCGTCACGGTGCGGCTGCGCGAGGAGGCCGAGGCCTCGCCGCCATCGGCAGACGCTGCACAAGAGACGCCGACTTCGAGCACCAAGACACCCGGCAAGGGCAAGACCTAAATCAAGGGGCAGGGGGATGGGATACACGACCACGATCAGGAGCAAGCGCCAGCGCGTCGTTGCCGCGCTCGACATCGGCACGAGCAAGATCTGCTGCCTGATCGCCAAGACTTTGCCGTCGCCTGACTGGTTCGAGGGCAAGGGCGATGCGGTGCAGTTCGAGGTTCTGGGCTGCGACCACTGCCGCGCCGAGGGCCTGAAGGCCGGAATGATCGCCCATCTCGACAGCGTCGAGCATTGCATCCGCCAGGCAGTCGATTCCGCCGAGCGCATGGCTGGCGTCACCGTCGAGGACGTGCATGTTGCCGTCACCAGCGGCCGCCTCAAGAGCGAGAGCTTCTCGGCAAGTGTCGCGCTGCCCTCCGGCGCCGTGCGCGAGGACGACGTCATGCGGCTCCTTGCCGGCGGGCGGCAATATGCCGGCCGCGACAAGCGCACCGTGCTGCACGCGCTCCCGATGAGCTACCGCCTCGACGACAATGGCGGCATCAGCGAGCCACACGGCATGTGCGGCGAGCGGCTGTCGGTCGATCTCCATGCCGTCACCGCCGACGATGTGGCGATGCGCAACATCATGCTCTGCGTCGAGCGTTGCCATCTCGGCGTCGCGAGCCTGGTCGCAGCGCCCTATGCGAGCGCGCTATCCGTCGTCACCCCCGACGAGGGCAAGCTCGGTGTCGCGCTGATTGATTTCGGCGCCGGCACGACCACGCTCTCGGTCTTCGCCGATGGTCATTTCGTTCACGCCGACGCCATCGCGCTCGGCGGTAACTCCATCACCACCGACATTGCGCGCGCTCTTGGTGCGCCGATCGAGCACGCCGAGCGGCTGAAGACGCTGCATGGCAGCGCCTTTGCCACGCTCTCGGACGAGCGCGAGATCATCACCTATCCTTCCGTCGGCGGGATGGGGCAGGGAAGCCTGAACCAGATCACCAAGGCGCAGCTTGCCGTGATCATCCGCCCGCGCATCGAGGAGATCCTCGATCTGATGCGGCGCCGGCTGGCGGCGAGCGGCTTGGCGGCCGAGGTCGCGCAACATTTGGTGCTGACCGGCGGCGGAAGCCAGCTCACTGGACTGCCCGAGCTTGCCGCGAACATGTTCGGACGTCCGGCACGACTCGGCCGGCCGCGCGCCATGAGCGGGCTGCCTGCGGCGGCGGGGGCACCTGATTTTGCGGCGGCGATTGGTCTCCTCCTGCAATGGTCGCGCGGCGACGACAGGCTGAGCACCCGCGCCGAGCAGCGTTTCTTGCGTACCGGCACTGGTTATTTCGCCAGGGTTGGCGAGTGGATAAGGGACAATTTCTAGTCGGACGAGGAGGCTCGGGGCGAGCGCATCGCGGGGAAGCGCTGCTAGGGAGCCGGAGCAAGAGCAATGAACGATCGGAAGGCCACCATGACCATCAACCTCAGAGTTCCAGATCTGACCGAACTCAAGCCGCGCATCACCGTCTTCGGTGTCGGCGGCGCCGGCGGCAATGCCGTCAACAACATGATCGAATGCGGTCTCAAGGGCGTGGAGTTCGTGGTCGCCAACACTGACGCGCAAGCCTTGGCGAGCTCGACTGCTGAGCGCCGCATTCAGATGGGTGCGAACGTCACCGAAGGTCTCGGTGCGGGATCGAAGCCCGAGGTGGGCGCGGCGGCGGCAGAGGAGGCGATGGCCGACATCAAGGCCCACCTCGTCGGCTGCCACATGGTGTTCATCACCGCCGGCATGGGCGGCGGCACCGGAACGGGTGCTGCCCCGGTAATCGCGCGCGCCTCGCGCGAGGAGGGCATCCTCACCGTCGGCGTCGTCACCAAGCCGTTCCAGTTCGAGGGCTCGCGGCGCCTGCGCGCTGCGGAAGCCGGAATCGATGAGCTGCAGAAATACGTCGACACGCTGCTCATCATCCCCAACCAGAACCTGTTCCGCGTGGCCAATGAGAAGACCACGTTCACCGACGCCTTCTCCATGGCCGACGACGTGCTCCGTGGCGGTGTTGCCTGCATCACCGACCTGATGGTGAAGGAAGGCCTCATCAATCTCGACTTCGCCGACGTTCGCACCATCATGGCGGGCATGGGCAAGGCGATGATGGGCACGGGCGAATCGAACGGCGACCGGCGCGCCATCGAGGCGGCCGAAGCCGCCATCTCCAATCCGTTGCTCGACGATGTGTGCATGAAGGGGGCGAGCGCACTGCTCGTCTCCATCACCGGCGGCAACGACCTCACCCTTTACGAGGTTGACGAGGCGGCGAGCCGCATTCGCGCCGAGGCCGACCCGGACGCCAATATCATCGTCGGCGCGACCTTCGACGACGAGCTCGACGGCTCGATCCGCGTGTCGGTGGTGGCGACCGGCATCGGGCTTGCGCCGCAGGTTCAGTTCCAGGCGCCGCCCATGCCCCTCCAGGCCGCCGTCTGCTCAGGATCGCGGGAGGCTGAGCGAGAGACTCGCGGGGTTGACCGCGATGCCACCTCACTCGCCCATGGATTCGGACGAGGCAAGTCTCGTCCTCGGCGCGAACGAGATGGTGAAGGAGCCGCAAGTGTGGCGCGCTCCCGGCAATGTGACGATCGAGAAGCGTCCCCTGCAGATGCAGGGAGCGCCGCTCCCGCTCGGCATGGCCAAGCCGCAACCCGCCGCGCCCCCGATGACCTTCCAGCCTGCCGCACCCGCCATGATCCGCCGCCCAGTGCGGCGCATGCCGGCCGTCGAGGAGCTGCCGCTGGTGGCCCAGAACGAGATCAAGGCGCAAGCGGGCCAAGCGCCTCAGCTTGGACTTGCCGCGCAGAAGCGGCGCGTGGGCTTTCTCGAGCGGCTCGCGGGCGTTGGTCGCGCGCGCAAGGAGCCGGAGGCCGAAATGCGCCCCGTGAAGCGGGAGCCGGAGTTCGGCCAGCAACGGCAGTCGCTCGAGACGCCGAGGATGCAGCCGCAGATGCAGGCCCAGGCTCAGCTCGAACCGGACCTCCAACCGCTGTCGCAAGCTGCCCCAAGGGGGGTGCGGATCGAGCGTCCGCGGCAAGCCGCGCCGGTTGCGTTGGCGCCGAAACGCGTCGAGCCCCAGCCGCGTCTAGCCCAGGTGGAAACCGCTGGTGCTCCAGCCAAATCACAAGGCGACGACGACCTCGAGATTCCGGCCTTCCTCCGCAGGAGAGTGAACTAGACGGAGCGGAAGAGGTTAACGATGACGCGTGAGCCAATCGCTGGAACAGGAGAAAAGCGAGAAAACTCAAGTTAGTTAAGTGGGGATGTGGACGGTAATACAGTGAAAGAAACCGTGATTTGTCGCTCCTAGGTCCGAGCGTTAAGGTTCTTCACAGGTTGATCGACAGGACCAAAAAGGCACAAGCCAGGGCCGGCGATCGATGGGGGGCTCGGGGTTCTCTCCTCGAGCTAGGGAACTCAAAAAGACGGCTTGGGGGCCATCGGGGGCCATGAAGGGTTTCATAGGGGCGCGGCAAACAACGCTTGCCGGAGAAATTTCACTAACCGGCACCGGAGTCCATAGCGGAGCGCCAGTCTCCATTTCTCTCTGTCCCGCTGACGGCGACACCGGAATACGCTTCCTCCTCCTTTCCAACGGCGACGCTGAAGGCACTGAGATTGCTGCGGACCAGCGCTCGGTGACCGGCGTAACGCTGTGTACCGTGCTCGGCGACGGCAACGGCGCCTCGATCGCCACGGTCGAGCATCTGCTCGCCGCTCTGCGCGGTCTCGGCGTCGATAACGCCATGATCGAGATCGATAGCTGCGAAGTGCCGATCATGGATGGCAGCGCCGCGCGCTTCGTCGAGGCAATCGACGAAGTCGGCCTTTCCGAGCTCGAATCTCCGCGCCGTTTCCTCAAGGTGCTGAAGCCAATCCGCGTCGAGGAGAATGGCGCCTTCGGCGAGCTCGCGCCCTATAACGGCTTCCATCTCGATGTCGAGATCGATTTCGACACGACGCTCATCGGCAACCAGCGGATCGAGATCGACGTGAATCCCGGTTCCTTCCGCCGCGAGCTGTCGCGCGCCAGGACGTTCGGCTTCATGAAGGACGTGGAGCGGCTCTGGGCTGCCGGCCTTGCGCTCGGCGCCTCCCTGGAAAATACCGTCGCCATCGGCGACGACCGCATCATCAACCGCGAAGGCTTGCGCTATCGCGACGAGTTCGTGCGCCACAAGGCGCTTGACGCGATCGGCGACCTCGCCCTTGCGGGCGCGCCTATTCTCGGCGCCTTCCATTCCCGTCGCGGCGGCCACCGCCTGAACACCCTCGTGCTCAAGGCCATGTTCGCCGATACCGACGCTTGGACCATGATCGAAGCCCCGCGTTATCGCGAGGTTCGTCACGCCGAGCTCAGCCATCGTCTCGCCGCAGCCAATTTCGCGGCCGAGCGGAGCTGAACGGCCCTTCGCGCTCATTGGCAGTAGCCCTGCAAAAATGAAAGCGCATTTCGCGCCGCGAAGGGTCTTGCCTGCTCGTTCCGCTTCGCTCGCTGAGAATCGGGCAAAAAAACACCATAATCAGCTAGTTGGTTGGCGGTAGTCTGCGCTAGTTTCACCGGCGGCGATGATCTCCGGCGCATGCGGCTTTTGCGCGAGGGGGACGCGTCTTGAGGGGTGGCATGTCCGGACAGGCAGGGAAGGGGCGGGGTCTGATGCCTTTTGCACGAAAGGCGCGGTCCCTGCGATTGCCGGCGGCTCTGCTCGGCGTGGTGCTCGCGGCAAGCGCGCTGGGAGGCTGCGGCTCGCTGTGGGGCAAAAAGGAGATCGTCGAGGACAATGACCCTCCCGATGTCATCTACGGCAAGGCCGAGGCCCTGATCAACAAGGGGGCTTACGGCGACGCCGCCAAGGAATACGAAGAAGTCGACATCAATCATCCTTATTCGCAGGAAGCCCGCCGGGCCATCGTCATGGCAGCCTATGCCTATTACAAGGCGGGCAAATTCGACGATGCGGTCTCCGCCGCCGACCGCTACCTCACCTTGCACCCCGGCACTCAGGAATCGGACCTCGCCCAGAACATTATCGGCATGTCCTATTACGACCAGGTGCTCGATCCCAGGCGCGACCAGACATTCGCCCGCAGGTCGCTTTCGGCCTACGACACTCTGCTTCAGCGTTATCCCGACTCGCGCTATGCGGCCGAGGCTGCCAACCGGCAGCGCATCCTGCGCGACTTGCTCGCCGCGAGCGAGATGAATGTCGGGCGCTATTATCTTCGCACCAACAACTATCTTGCCGCCATCAATCGCTTCCGCACCGTGGTCACCTCCTACCAGACGACCGAGCAGGTGGAAGAGGCCTTGATGCGCTTGACCGAGGCCTATATGGCGTTAGGCATCGTCAACGAGGCTCAGACGGCGGCTGCCGTGCTCGGCCATAACTTTCCGGACAGCAAGTGGTACGGCCACGCTTACGACATCCTGCAGCGATACGGCGTGCAGCCGCAGGAGCACGCGGGGTCGTGGATCACCCAGACCTGGAAGGGCAACGCCCCACCGGCCTGATCCTCCCGCCATGCTAGCGGCGCTCTCGATCCGCGATATCGTCCTGATCGACAAGCTCGATCTTGAATTCGGCCCGGGACTGTTTGTGCTGACCGGCGAGACCGGCGCCGGCAAGTCGATTCTGCTCGATGCCCTCTCTCTTGCTCTCGGCTCACGGGGCGATGTGGCGCTCGTCAGGCGCGGCGCGGCCCAGGGGCAGGTCACGGCCGCCTTCGAGCTTCATCCCTCCCATCCCGTCTTCGCATTGCTGGCCGAGAACGGTATCGAGGCCGAGGGGACTGTCATGCTCCGCCGGGTGCAAGGTGCCGACGGGAGAAGCCGCGCCTTTCTCAACGACATAAACGTGAGTGTTCAACTTTTGCGCCAAGTGGGGCGCGCCCTGGTTGAGGTCCATGGCCAGCATGACGAGAGGGCTCTGATCGACCCGAGCGGCCATCGTGACCTGGTCGATGCTTTCGGCGGCTTGAGCGTGGAGGGCGCGTGCGTGGCTGAAGCCTACGCGGCCTGGCAGGCGGCTGACGCGGCACGAGCGCGCCATGCGGCCGAGATCTCCGCTTCCCGCGCCAATGCCGACTATCTCAATCATGCCCTTGAAGAGCTTCGCTTGCTCGATCCCCAACGTGGCGAAGAGGATGCTCTCGCCTCCCGCCGTCAGTTGATGATGCATGCCGAGAAGATCGCCGCGGAGCTGGCCGAGGCGCTCGATGTGTTGCAGGGGGAGGGAACCGACGGCGCGAGGCTCGCCGCAGCGCTTCGCCGCATCGAGCGCCAGGCTCAGCTTGCGAGCGGGCTGCTTGCTCCCATCGCAGAGGCTCTTGAGCGTGTGATTGCCGAGACGAATGCGGCCCGCGCCAAGGTCGAGGAAGCCATGGCTGAGACGGCATTCGAGCCGAGGGAGCTTGAAAACGTCGAGGAACGGCTGTTCGGGCTCCGCGCAGCGGCCCGCAAGCACAAGGTTCTTGTCGATGACCTTCCAGCGCTCAAGGATCGGCTGGAGGCCGAGCTTGCCGCTCTCGACGTGAGCGAAGGGCGCGCGGCGGAGCTCGAACAGGCCGCAGCATCCGCCCGCAAGTCCTATGAATTTGCCGCACTTTCCTTGAGCAAGGCGCGCAAGGCCGCGTCCGCCCGGCTCGATGAGGAGGTGACCCGCGAGCTTGCTCCGCTCAAGCTCGAAAAGGCGTCCTTCATCACCCACATGGAGACCGTGCCTCTCGCCGAAGGAGGGCCAAGCGGTATCGACCGCATCGCCTTCTTCGTCAGGACTAATCCCGGCACGGAGCCCGGGCCCTTGATGAAAGTGGCCTCGGGCGGCGAGCTTGCCCGGGTCATCCTCGCGCTCAAGGTCGTTCTCGCCGCGCGTGGCTCGGCGCCAACCCTGATCTTCGATGAGGCCGATGCCGGGGTCGGCGGCGCGACCGCCGCAGCCGTCGGTGAGCGCCTGGCAACGCTTGCCGCCCGCGTCCAGGTGTTGGCCGTGACCCATGCCCCGCAAGTCGCGGCGCTTGCCAGCGGTCATATGCTGATCGCCAAGGAGGCGGTGCACGGTCCCGAGGGCGAGGCCATGGCGACGCGCGTGAGCGTGCTCGAAGGGGCACATCGCCGCGAGGAGATCGCCCGCATGCTCGCGGGGCAGACCATCACCGACGAGGCGCGGGCCGCGGCAACGAGGCTGATGAATCGGTCGGCATGACGAGACGATGAGTAAGGCGAAGAGCAAGAAGGAAGGGACTTTAGCGAATAAGCCGGTCGGCGCGCTTGACGAGGCCGGGGCGGGCTTAGAGCTTGCCCGGCTTGCCGCCGAGATCGCCCATCACGACGAGCTCTATTATCGCAAGGACCAGCCCGAGATCTCTGACGCCGCTTATGATGCTCTGCGCGCGCGAAACGAAGAGATCGAGGCTCGCTTTTCCCACCTTATTCGCGACGACAGCCCCTCCTTGCGCGTGGGCGCCGCTCCGGTAGAGGCCTTCGGCAAGGTCGTTCATCGCGTGCCGATGCTCTCGCTCGGCAACGTGTTCGACGAGGAGGGCTTGCGCGATTTCCTCGACCGTATCGCCCGCTTCCTGGGCCTTCCATCGCTGCAGGGCCTGGCCTTCACGGCCGAGCCCAAGATCGATGGGCTCTCCATCACTCTTCGCTACGAGCAGGGGAAGCTGGTGCAGGCCGCGACCCGCGGCGACGGCTATGAGGGCGAGAACGTCACCGCCAATGTCCGCACCATCTCCGACGTGCCCAAACTGATCAAGACGAAGGGATTTCCCGATCCCTTCGAGGCGCGCGGCGAAATCTACATGAGCCGTGCCGCCTTCCAGCGCCTGAATGAGGATCAGGAGCGCCGCGGCGACAAGGTCTTCGCTAATCCGCGCAACGCTGCGGCGGGCTCACTCCGCCAGCTCGATCCGGCGATCACCGCCGCGCGCCCTTTGCGCTTCTTCACCTATGGCTGGGGTGAGGTGGCTGAGCTTCCCGCCGAGACGCAGTGGGACGTCTACCAAATCTTGCGCGCTTGGGGCTTTCCGCTGAACCCGCTGATCCAGCTCACCCACTCGGTCGAGGAGATGCTGGCGACTTATCGCGATATCGAGAGCGGCCGCTCGGGGCTCGATTACGATATCGACGGCATCGTCTATAAGCTCGACCGGCTCGACCTCCAGGAGCGGCTCGGCTTCGTCTCGCGCTCGCCGCGCTACGCCGTCGCCCACAAATTCCCCGCCGAAAAGGCGACCACGACTCTGCGCGACATCGATATCCAGGTCGGGCGCACCGGCGCACTCACCCCGGTCGCCAAGCTTGAGCCCGTCACCGTCGGCGGTGTCGTGGTGCAGAACGCCACGCTGCATAATGAGGACGAGATCGCGCGCAAGGACATCCGCATCGGCGACACGGTGGTGGTGCAGCGTGCGGGAGACGTCATCCCGCAAATTCTCGAAGTGGTTCAAGAAAAGCGCCCTAAGGGCGCGCGACGATTCATTTTTCCCGATGTCTGCCCGGCCTGTGGCAGCCATGCCTCGCGCGAGATCAATCCCAACACCGGCAAGGAGGACGCCGTCAGGCGCTGCACCGGCGGCCTGATCTGCCCGGCGCAGAGGGTTGAGCGCTTGAAGCATTTTGTCTCGCGCAATGCCTTCGACATTGAGGGGCTCGGCGAAAAACGCATCCAGGAGCTTTACGAAGATAATATCATCCAGTCGCCCCCTCAGATTTTCACCCTCGCAAGAGAGGATCAGAAGCGAGAGAAGAAGCTCGCCGAGCGTGAGGGTTGGGGCGAGACCTCTGCGGCGAAGCTGTTCGCTGCGATCAAGGCGCGGCGCAATATCAGGCTCGACCGCTTCATCTATTCGCTCGGCATTCGCCACGTGGGCGAGACCACGGCGAAGCTGCTCGCGCGGAATTACGGTACGGCTGAAGCCTTCCTTGCGGCCATGAAGGAGGCCGCCACCAACCGCGAAGGCGAGGCTTTCGCCGAGCTCGACAATATCGAGCAGATCGGACCTGCCGTGGCGCTCGCGATCGCCGATTTCTTCGCCGAGCCGCATAATGTCGCCGTGGTCGAGGAGCTGCTGAAGGAAGTGCGGCCGGAGCCGCTCGAGGCGATCGACCATGCCTCGCCCATCTCAGGCAAGACGGTGGTGTTCACCGGCACGCTCGAGAGGATGACCCGCTCGGAGGCGAAGGCGAGGGCAGAGCGCCTCGGCGCCAAGGTGGCGGGGTCGGTCTCCAAGAGCACCGACTATGTCGTGGCGGGCCCCGGCGCCGGCTCCAAGCTAAAGAATGCCGAGGCTCTCGGAGTCCAAGTCCTCACCGAGGAGGAATGGCTCAATCTGCTCGAGTGAGCGTCGCCTCAGCCATATTTCAGCTTCATGGCGACGATGGCGAGCGCGAGCGCGAGCGTGATGGCGTTCGACACGATGATCGGCCAGTTCCCGATCAGGCAGCCGAACACGAGCCAGAGCGCAACCCCGATCGCAAAGGTCACGTACATATAGAGCGAGATCGCCCGCGTCTCCTTGTAGCGGATGATGTGCAGCGCCTGTGGTACGAACGCCGTGGTCGTGAGGGTCGCCGCCGTGGCCGACACGAGAATCTCGATCGACATGAAGCCTGACTAGCGCTTATCGGGCGGGATGTCGCGCACCATCGCGGCGAAGCGGGCCACCTCCTCCTTGGGGTAGGAGAGATGCACGCGCTCGCGCGAGGGAGGGCGCTTGGCGAGGCATAAGCCCGGGCGCCGCTCGGTCACGGGTCGGATAGGGCGCGGCACGAATCCGCCGCCGCAATTCGGGCAGACATTGAGCAGCTTGGTCTCCACGCACTCGGCGCAGAAGGTGCATTCATAGGAGCAGATGCGTGCGTCGAGCGCGTGCGGCGGGAGGTCCTTGTCGCAATATTCGCAGTTCGGCCGGAGCTCGATCATCGCGTTCGTTTGTGGGCTTAGCTGATCGGCGCGGTCGCGTGACGGAGCCAGGCCCTGTCGTCGCTCCTGAGCACCGGCTCGATCTCCCGCCTGACCCGCGCGTGATAGGCGTTCAACCAGGCGAGCTCCCACGGCGAGAGCTGTTTAGGATCGATCAGACGGCGGTCGAAGGGAACGAGGGTAAGTGTCTCGAATCCCATCATCTCCCGGTTTCCGCCTTTGATCGGCTCCGGCGGCGTCACCAGCACGAGATTTTCGAGCCTGATGCCGTATTGGCCTTCGAGATAGAAGCCCGGCTCGTTGGACAGGATCATGCCGGGCTCGAGTTCCGCGCTGCCAAGGCGCGACAGGCGCTGCGGACCCTCATGCACCGCGAGATAGCTGCCGACGCCGTGTCCCGTGCCGTGATCGTAATCGAGCCCGGCATCCCAGAGCGGTCGCCGCGCGAACGGGTCGAGATCCTGCCCGCGCGTATGTTTCGGGAAGCGCGCCGTGGCGATGGCGATATGCGCCTTCAGCACGATGCCATAATGCCTGCGCATCTCCGCCGTCGGCGCGCCGATGGCGAGCGTCCGCGTCACGTCGGTCGTGCCGTCGAGATATTGACCGCCGGAGTCGATGAGATAGAGCAAGCCGGGCTTGAGCACGCGCTTGTTGGCGAACGTCGGACGGTAGTGCACCACAGCGCCGTCAGCCCCAGCCGCTGATATGCTGTCGAAGCTGATATCCTTGAGCTGTCCGGACTCGCGGCGGCAGGCCTCGAGCTTTATCGCCGCCTCCACCTCGTCGATCCGCCCTGAATCGCCCGTCTCGTCGAGCCAGGAGAGGAAGCGCGCCATGGCCACGCCGTCGCGCAAATGTGCCTGCCGCGTGCCCTTGATCTCGGTCGCATTCTTGATCGCCTTGGGGTGGGTGCAGGGGTCGGTGCCGGGAACGAACTTCGCGCCTTCGGCCTCGAGCAGCTTGGCAAAGCGCATCGGCGCCGTCTCGGGATCGAGCCGCACGCGGGCGCGCGACTGGCCGAGCGCCTTGAGCCTGTCGGCGAGTGCGCTGGGTTCGGCGATATCGACGACGTCGCGCAGATCGCCGCGCACATTATCCCCGACCTTCGCTGCGTCGATGAAGAGGGTCGGGCGCCCGTTCGCCGGCACGAGCGCATAAGCGAGCGCAACCGGGGTGTGTCTGATGTCGCCGCCACGGATATTGAATAGCCAGGCGATCGAATCGAGCATGGTGAGCAGGGCCGCGTCGACCTTGTCCTGCTTCAACCCATCCTGCACATCGCCGATCTTCTCTTTCGCGCTTTTCCCGGAATATTCGAGCCCATGCGGCACGATCGGAGCGGCCGAGGGCTTCGGCCGATCCTCCCACAAAGCGTCGAGGGGATTGGTCTCCACCGGCACGAGCTTGATGCCGCTCCGCCCCAAGATCTCGGTGAGGCGCTCGATTTCCCTGATGGTGTGCAGGGCGGGGTCGTAGCCAACGGCCGCGCCCTTGTTGATCTTCTCTGCGATCCAGCTCGAGGCCTTGGCGTCCGGAGTCTGCAGGACTTCGAACAGGGTGGAATCGGCTTGCGCCCGCGCCTGAAGGATGTAGCGGCCGTCGACAAACAGAGCCGCCGCCTTGTCGAGCACGATGGCGGTGCCGGCAGAGCCGGTGAACCCGGTCAGCCAGGCGAGCCTTTCGGCTGAGGGCGAGAGGAACTCGTCCTGATGCTCGTCGCTATGGGGCACGAGAAAGCCCTTGAGCTTCCGCGCCCGCAACTCGCGCTGTAGCGCCTTGATCCGCTCGCCGCTTGCGGCAGGCGCGGCTGCCTCCTCGAAACTCTGATACATCGCCCGTCTTGTAAGCTTAAAGCGGAGCTGCGATCAATCGCCGACCTTGCGGCTGTTGCGATGCTTTAGCATCAGCGTCGTCCACCCATCGAGAATGATTCGCTTTTCGAGGATGAAGCCGAATGCCGACGTGCGCGCCTCGATTGTTCGCGCCTGGGTTCGGGTAAGGCCCGAGAGAATGGCGGTCCCGCCTCCCTTCACCCGCCGCGCGAGTTCTGGCGCCAAGGAGTAAAGGGCGCGCTCGAGAAGGTTCGCGAGCAGCAAATCGGCCGCGATCTGCCTGAGGCTTGGATGCGCGAAGCCTTGCGCGGTGACAACGCTGACGATGGCGCCGGCTCGGTTCTTGCGCGCGTTGTCGGCAGCGATCTCGGCCGCGAGCCGGTCTTCGTCGCTTGCGAGCACCGGACATTGAAGCGACTTTGCCGCGGCGATGGCGAGAATGCCGGTGCCGGTCCCGACATCGAGGATCACGCGCGGGCGCTCGCGCTTCAAGAGATCATCGAGGGCAAGCAGGCATCCGCGCGTGCTCGCGTGATGGGCCGTGCCGAACGCTTGGCCCGCGTCGATCTCGATGGCGAGGCGCCGCTTGGGTACGCGCACCCTGTCGTGGCTGCCATGGACGAGAAACCGGCCGGCATGAACGGGCCCGCGCTTTCCTTGAGACAGCGTCACCCAGTCGGCCGCTGCGAGCGGCTCGATGCTGACGTCTCCATGCGCGGCGCCGTCCAACGCGGCGATAAGTGCCTTCTCGCACGGCCGTTCGGCATAGAGCGCCGAGACCTCGAAGCGGCCATTTCCGCGGTCGAACAGGGAAACCGCGAGCGCTTGGGGCTCGATCGCCTGCTCGAGGCGGGACGCGATCGCCTCGGCCTCTCGTGCCGCGCCCAAGAGGGTCACCTGATAGCCCGCCGGCGCGCTTGCGTCGCTCATGCCGTGCCGGAAGGAGCCTGGCCGAGCGTGTCGACGTCGAGCAGACGGTCCCACAGAAGGTCGAGATGAGCGCGGGCCTCTTCCGGCGCGATCGCGGTCAGGTTTCCTGCCGGGTCTGCGCGCACCAGACCGTCGGCCAGCAAGCGGCGGAGAGCGTCCTCAGCGTCGAAATTGACGGTCGCCCCGCAGCGCTCCGCCACGAAGCGCTCAATCGCGCTCTTGATCTCGGCGAGCGCGTCATAGTGCGAGGGACGCCGGGCAAGGAGGGCATAGAGCAGCATATCCTCCTTGACGTCCTCCTCTTCGGCACTGTCGGCAATGAGGGTCAGCGCGCCGCGATTGTTGGCGAGGCTGCAGAAATAGAGATTCTGCGCGAGCAGCATCATGTAGTGATTGCGCGTGTTGAAGAAGCTCATCACCTGACGAAAGATCACCGCGCTGAGGCCGACGAGCCCGCCCGCGAGCGTGATCGGGTTGGTGGCGGCAAGCAGCTTGGTTGCCATTCCCACCACCCCTGCCGCCGTGCCGCCACCGGCAGTGACCAACAGCCGGAGCTTGTCGAAGGGACGGAACTCGATCCGCGTGTTGGGGAACAGCATCTCCAAGTCGATCTGCGGAATGCGCTTGAACACCTTGACATAGATGTGGTCGCTCGAGACGCCGGCCGGCAAATGCCTGCGTTGGTGCGCCACCATGCGCCGCGCGCGATCCGAGCTTGCGCCGGTCGCGGCCGCAATCTCGGCGGCGCGCCTCTCGGTCGGCTTCAGCTTCAGCAGCAGGAACAGGCGCTGAAAGAGATGCACTTTGTAGCGGTCCTTGGTGAGATAGAGCCGCCAAGGATTGCGCTCTTCGCGCGTCTCGGCCGAGGCGCCGCGGAAATAGAGCAGCGCTTCGTCGAAATCGCTCATGTCGACTTCGAGATAGAGTCCGTGCGGCGAGCGCGCGATGAGCAGGCGCTGCACGTCCTCGGGGCTGAGCCGCACATAATTGGCTTCAGCGAGCAGCTCCTCGACGCCTTGGATGAACTCGGCCTGAGCTTTCTGCCGGGCTTCAGCATCGAGCTCGATGAGATTGACGGTGTCGCTGTCGGGACTGAAGGGCAGGTAGTCGTCGATCAGGTCGAGCAGGCGCTTGCGATAAAATTGGTGGCGCCAGGCGGCGAGGCAATCGAGCGCGCGGTTCCATTCCCGCTCGTCGCCACCGTCTTCCTTCAGCATGGCGATCAGCTTGGCGCGGAGCCCGTGCCGCCCGACGGGAATGAAATGCTGGGATGCCGGCGTCGCCGTTAAGCCTGGGACATCCAGGATCTTCGGCGAGACGTTCCCCCGCTTCTCCGTCCCGCTTGCTCGGCGAGAGGGCACACGATCCACCAGAGCCTGCATGGCGCCGAGCTTAGGCGAGCGACCCGGTCACAATCAAATGTGCCAGGATCCTCCCCCGGCTCCGCCCGGCCAAGCGAAATCGCTAAGCGCGACGACCCTATTGCGCTTGCGGCTTCGGCGAGGCGAGTGCTTGCTTGCCGAAGCAGATGCGCTTGGCGTCCTCCTGCTTGCACGGTGCGCCAGCAGGCGTGCCGCAAATCTGGGCAAGCGAAGCCCGGGGCACGCAAGCCCCGTCAGGCCCGCGCCAGCCGGCGCCGCCTTTGCAGCCGCAGCCCTGGCAGCGGCAGGCATCGTCGGCAAACACGGGTGATATGGCGAAAAGCGAGAACAGGATAAGAACGATTGACATGGCTCGCATGCGAAACTCCCTCTTTAACCCACACTTCGCCAATGTACACGTTTTGATCTCCCTTGGGAAGAGGCTCTCTCCTCGGGACACCACCGGCGACGAGGCTCTGCCGGGCTGGCGCGCTTCACCAATTGAGGCACATGGCCGAGAATTTCTTGAACACCTTGGCATCGCGCGGCGCGGAGAACTTTGCGCCAGGTGCATCGATGCCGATCGTTTCGCCCTTGTCCGCGATGTCGATCGCAAGCTGCTTGCCGGGGACGTTCGTCTCGTAGCGGTCGATCTCGCCGTTGGGCAGGTTGGTGCATTCATTGTCACCACCGCAAATGTCGGGGGTGAGCGGCACCTCTTTCCGGCCGCTCTTCATCTCCACGACCAGCACCACCTTGTCGGCCTTCGTCGTCGTGCCCTTTGCGGCGTCGACCTCGATACGGGTCTCATCCTTGCCGGTCTCGCCGTCCTCCTGGCCGCAGGTGATGGTGAGCACCGGCGTCTTCGGCTCGCCATAAAAGAGATAAGCGACCTCAGAGCGCTCGACCGTCCAGCGAGGCTCCGCATGCGCGCCCGAAATGCTTGCGCTCGAAGCGGCGAGCATTGTCGCGAGCGCAAGCGGGAACGCTGATCGCATCAAGCTCAGACCCGCTCGACGAACGTGTCGACCACCTTTTTTTGTCCGGCCTTGTCGAAATCGACGGTGAGCTTGTTGCCGTCGACATGGGCGACATGGCCATAGCCGAATTTCTGGTGGAACACGCGCGCGCCGACTTCGAGCCCCGCGCCTTCAGCCGTGCTTGCCGCGACGAGCGTGCCGTCGATGGTGATGGGCTCGCGCGAGCGCTTCTGCTCGCCGCCCCGCGGGCGATTGCGTTGTGCGCGCTGCCAGCCCGGCGTCTCGTAGAAGCCGGCAGCGAATAGATTCTCGGCTGTGTCGAACCGGCTCGGCCCGTAGCCGCGCAAGCCCCTGTCCTCGGCAACCTCGACATGATCGACCGGCAGCTCGTCGATGAAGCGCGAAGGCAGCGCCTGCTGCCAAGTCCCGTGATTGCGGCGGTTCTGCGCGAAGGTGATCTTGGCGAGCTTCCTTGCGCGGGTCAGCCCCACATGGGCGAGCCTGCGTTCCTCCTCGAGCCCGGCGCGACCAGACTCATCAAGGCTCCGCTGATGGGGGAGGAGGCCCTCGTCCCAGCCGGGGAGGAAGACCGTGTCGAATTCGAGCCCCTTGGCGCTGTGCAGCGTCATCAGACTGACGCGACTCTCGCCTTCCTCCGTGGTCGCATCCATCACCAGCGACACATGCTCGAGGAAGCCCGCGAGGGTGTCGAACTCTTCCATGAAGCGGATCATCTCTTTCAGGTTCTCGAGCTTGCCTTGCGCTTGCTGCGAGCGCTCGGCCTGCCACATGCCGGTGTAGCCGGACTCATCGAGAATCAGCTCAGCGAGGTCGGTATGGCGCATCGTCTCGATCAGCGACCGCCAGCGATCGAAGGAGGCGATAAGGTCGGTGAGCGCCTTGCGCGGTTTGGGCTTCAGCTCTTCGGTCTCGACAATCAGCCGCGCCGCCTGCATCAACGATACGCCTCGCGCACGCGCAAGCTGATGCAGAGACTTGAGGCTCGATTCGCCAAGCCCTCGCCGTGGCGTATTGACGATGCGTTCGAATTTGAGGTCGTTGGCCGGGTTGAGCGTCACCTCGAAATAGGCAGTCGCGTCCTTGATCTCCTGGCGCTCATAGAAGCGCGGGCCGCCGATGACGCGATAGGGCAGTCCGAGCGTGATGAAGCGATCCTCGAAGGCGCGCATCTGGAACGAGGCGCGCACGAGAATGGCGATTTCGCTCAAGGAATGGCCTTGCCGCTGCAGCTGCTCGATGTCCTCGCCGATGACGCGCGCCTCTTCCTCATCGTCCCAGCAGCCTTCGACCACGACCTTCTCGCCCTCATCGCCGTCGGTCCGAAGCGTCTTGCCGAGGCGACCCTTGTTGTGAGCGATCAGGCCTGAGGCCGCGCCGAGAATATGGCCGGTCGAGCGGTAATTCCGCTCGAGCCTGATGATCTTGGCGCCGGGGAAGTCGGTCTCGAAGCGCAGAATGTTGTCCACCTCGGCCCCGCGCCAGCCATAGATCGACTGGTCGTCGTCGCCGACGCAGCAGATATTGCCGTTGCCCTGAGCGAGCAGCCGCAGCCAGAGATATTGCGCGACGTTCGAGTCCTGATACTCATCGACCAGCATGTAGCGGAAGCGCTGCTGATATTTTTCGAGCACGTCCTGGTGCTCTTGGAACAGCCGCAAATTCTCCAGCAGCAGATCGCCGAAATCGGCGGCGTTCAGCTCCTTCAGCCGCCGCTGATAGAGCGCGTAGAGCTCGCGCGCCCGGCCATTGGCGAAGGCGAAACTCTCGCCCTCGGGCACGCGCTTCGGCGTGAGTCCGCGGTTCTTCCAGCCGTCGATCATGGCCGCGAGGAGGCGTGCGGGCCAGCGCTTCTCGTCGATATTCTCGGCCTCGAGCAGCTGCTTGAGCAACCTTATCTGGTCGTCGGTGTCGAGCACGGTGAAGGAGGGCTTGAGATCGACGAGCTCGGCATGCCGGCGCAGGATCTTGACCCCGATGGCGTGGAACGTGCCGAGCCATGGCATGCCCTCGACCACGCCCCCGATCAGCTCGGCCACGCGGCCCTTCATCTCGCGCGCCGCCTTGTTGGTGAAGGTGACGGCGAGGATCTCGTAGGGCCGCGCGCGGCCTAAGCTCAAAATATGGGCAATGCGCGTGGTGAGCACCCGCGTCTTGCCGGTGCCCGCACCCGCGAGCACCAACAGGGGGCCGTCGAGCGTCTCGACCGCCTCGCGCTGCTCGGGGTTCAGCACGTCGAGATAATGGCTCGCGCGCTTCCGCATGGCCCGTTCAGAGATCGGGCGCGCCTCCTCCTCGGCCTCCTCGGGAGGGGGCAGGGCGGTCTGCGCGGCAGAGGAGCGAATCTTTGTCATCGACCTTCAAACTATACCATTGGCGCGAGCGGACAAAAAAAGAGCGGACGCTTGGGCGACCATCATCCGGAGCTAGGGCCGGTTCGAGCCGGTTGCAAGCCTCAACGGCATGGCGCGTTGAATGCCCCTGAAATCGACAAAAAACCGCAGGACAACTCTGCTAATAAAAGTTGCGGTGCAGCAATCGCGCTGCCAAAAAGGGCTGCGCCACCACGGCTAACGGGAGAGAGGGACATGCTTCACGCTTCGAAGATGGGTATCGTTGTGCTTGCCGTTGCGGGATTTGCCTTCGCCGTGCTCGGAGCGAAGCCGGCCGTTGCCAGTTGCCAGCTCGTCACCGCGACCCATAGCGCCGACTCCAAGGCCGAGGCGGTTACCAGCTCCCGCGCGCTCGCTTTGCAGAGCGCCTACGACTTGAAGCATTCCCGAGGTTGGAGCTCCGTCAGTCTGAGTGCGCGGAAGGTGAAGGGCGACCCATTCTGGAAGGCGGTTCGTCCCGATGGCGTTCCGCCCGAGGCGCAGCTCAAGCCTGATCTCGTCACCGGCCGCTTCTACACGACCTGCTTCACCGGCGTCGTCGTTCCTTACGTTTGCACGACGGGCTCTGCGGTTTGCGGCAGCCGTTAGTTCGCGAGGGCGCCTGATGTGTTGGAGGACGCTCATGTTTCGCGCGGTAGGTGCTGGCCTCGCTGGATTCGGCGTTCTCGGGCTCGGGTTGTGCGGCCCTAGCCCTGCGGAGGCTGGGTGCGAGCTGGTCAAAGCCACGGCGAGCGAGTCTTCCCCGGCCCAGGCCGCCCGCACCTCGCAGGCGCTCGTGATCCAGGGCGCCAATGACCTGAAGCGCGCGAGAAGGTGGGCTTACCTGACCCTCTATGCCCATAAGGTGAAGGGCGATCCTTTCTGGAAGGCCGTGAGACCGAACGGCGTTCCCGACTACGCTCAGATCAAGCCCGATATCGTGACGTCACGCTTCTATACGACCTGCTTCACCGGCGTGGTGGTGCCTTACGTCTGCACCACCGGCTCTGCCGCCTGCGGCCAGTAATGACCCGCCGTCAGGGCCTGTGACGGGGCGCTTCACTTTGGCGCCCCAACCTTGCCACATGGCTTGGTAAGCTCAATTTCAGGCTTACATGTCTGAATGGATTAACTGAGCCAAGGCCAGCGTCGTGTTTCCGAACTACAGCTTAGGTGAGCGGGTGGCCGACGGGTGTATCCACGCCGTTGGGATCGCCTCGAGCCTCATCGCGCTTGGCGTATTGCTCGTCATCGGCGTGCAATCGCAGATGACGCTCTGGGTCGCGAGCCTCGCCATTTACGGCTTGGCGCTCGTCGCCATGTTCAGCTGCTCGGCGGGCTACAATCTCATCATGCACCCGCCCAAGCTGAAAGAGGTATTCCGCCGCCTCGACCACGCTGCGATCTTCCTGATGATCGCCGGCACCTACACGCCCTTCGTCCTGATCAAGATGAACAACGCCTGGGGTCTCGGGCTTCTCGCGGTGGTGTGGACCATCGCGGCGATCGGCATCCTCATCAAGCTCGTAGTCCCGCGTTTCCTCGAAGGCGTGACTGTCGGGCTTTATCTCGTGCAAGGCTGGGCGATCGTCGCGGCCTGGCATCCGCTCGTGACCGCGGTACCCGCTTGGGTCGCGATCATGCTCGGGATCGGCGGGCTGCTCTATACGATCGGCGTCGTGTTCCACCTCTGGGAGCGCTTGCCTTATCAGAACGCCATTTGGCACGGTTTCGTGCTGACGGCGGCAAGCTGCCATTACGCTGCCGTGCTCGGCGTGGTCGGCGTCTAGAGTAAAGCCGAACTTTTCGTAACGATCCGCCTATAGAATGCGCCCATGACACTGGGTGTCACAAAAGCGCAGATGTGCGCGACGGGCGAGGCGAAAACAGCCCTGTTCGCCGCCCTTGCCGCGCGCTTCGGCAACCGCTTCTCGATGAGCCAGTCGCTCAGAGAGCAGCACGCGAACACGCTCACCTGGCTCGAGCTCGAGCCGCCCGATGCGGTGTTGTTCGCCGAGACGGTGGACGAGATCTCAGACGTGGTGAGGCTTTGCGCCGAGGCGCGCGTACCCATCATCCCCTTCGGCACGGGGACGTCGCTCGAAGGTCATGTCAACGCGCCTTTCGGCGGCCTTTCGCTCGATCTCTCGCGCATGAACCGCATCATCGCCGTTCACGCAGGCGATCTCGACTGCGTCGTGGAGCCGGGGGTCACGCGGAAAGTCCTCAATGATCACTTGCGCGACGCGGGCTTGTTCTTTCCGGTCGATCCGGGCGCCGATGCGAGCCTTGGCGGCATGGCCGCGACCCGCGCCTCGGGCACCAATGCCGTGCGCTACGGCACCATGCGCGACGCGGTGCTCGGGCTCGAAGCGGTGCTTGCCGACGGCACCATCATCACGACCGGGGGCAGGGCCCGGAAGTCGTCGGCGGGCTACGATCTCACCCGTCTCCTCGTCGGCTCCGAAGGAACGCTCGGCATCATCACCTCACTCACGCTCAAGCTCCATGGCATTCCTGAGACAATCCTCTCCGGAATTTGCCCCTTCGACTCGATCGAGGGAGCCTGCAACACGACCATTGCCGCGCTGCAGATGGGGCTTCCGCTCGCCCGCATCGAGCTTGCCGATGAGGTGCAGATCCGCGCCTGCAATGCCTATTCGCATCTTGCTCTTCCCGAGGCGCCGACTCTGTTCGTCGAGTTCCACGGCACTCCTGCCGGCGCGCGCGAGCAGGTCGAGGCCTTTGCCGAGATCGCGCGAGCCGAAGGGGGAGGGGAGCTCAAATGGGCCGAGCGCCAAGAGGACCGGACGAAGCTCTGGCAGGCGCGCCACGATGCCTATTGGGCAGCCCGCGCGCTCAAGCCCGGTGCCGAGCTGCTCACCACCGATGTCTGCGTTCCCATCTCGGCGCTCGCCGCGTGCGTCATGGAGACGAGGACCGACGTCGATCGACTTGGCCTGCTCGCGCCGATCGTCGGCCATGTCGGCGATGGCAATTTCCATGTCATGCCGCTGATCGATCCCGAGGAGCGGGGCAAGGCGCGGGAGTTCGTCGACAGGCTGGTCGAGCGCGCGCTTAAGTTCGAGGGCACTTGCTCCGGAGAGCATGGCATAGGCCAAGGCAAGATCACCTATCTCGCCGCTGAGCACGGGATCGGCGTTGGTGTCATGGCTGCCATAAAAAAGGCGCTCGACCCGTTGAATATCCTCAATCCTGGCAAGATTTTTGCGTTAGCATGAGCAAGCGTCAGGGGCCGGGACCGGCCGACGCTCGTCGCGTTCGCCCGGTGACTGCGCGCTCGCATCCAGGCCTTGAGCACAAGAGTTGAACTCACTCCTCCTTGCTTTGACGGCATTGCTGATCTTGGTGCTGAGCGCGCTGTTCGCCGCGCCGCTCTTCATCGACTGGAACGATTATCGTCCGGTGTTCGAGACCCAGGCCGCGAAGCTGCTCGGCCGCCGGGTCAAGGTCGGAGGCGATGTTCATCTCGTGCTGCTGCCGGCGCCGGAGCTGAAATTCGACGATGTGAAGGTTGCCGACGAGACGGGCAATCTTGACAAGCCGGTGCTCGAGGCCCGCTCGTTCGAAGCCTGGCTCAATTTCGGAGCGCTCCTTTCCGGCACGTTCGAGGCGCGCAAGATCGCCATCGTCGATCCTGTGCTTCACCTCGACGTCAGAGGCGACGGCGGCAGCAATTTGAGCGATGTGGGTCGAAGGGGCGTGGCGCTTCCCTTCGCGCCGAAAGAGGTCATGCTCGATTCCGTGAGCGTGAGCGGCGGCCGGATCGAGATCACCAAGGACGGTTCGCCGAGGCTGACCCTCGAGGACATCGTCGGCGAAGCGAGCGCGGCGTCACTCTCGGGGCCTTACAAGGTCTCGGCGATCTACAATTACGAAGGGCGCCAGCAAGAGCTTCGCTTCTCGACCAGCGAGCCGGACGCCGCGGGACTGTTTCGCGTCAAGTCGGCCCTGCGCGATCCTGAACGCAATACCACCTATACGCTCGACGGCGGCGTTATCGGCCTTGCGGCGAAACCCTCTTATGACGGCACCATCATAGTACGTGTGGCCAATGCCGATGCCGCAGGCGGAACCGAGCCCGACGCCGGCACCGCGCCGGCCGATGAGGAACAGGTGCAGGGGGCCGCTACGCCCGGCGACACCGCCACGTTCATCGAGCTGAAGGGGCCCCTCAAGGCGACGCTCGATCACGCCGAGCTCCCCGACTTCGATCTTACCATCCACGCCAAGGGTCGGCCGCAGATCATGAAGGGACGGCTCGACCTCGACTTTGCCGAGCACCTCAAGGCTGACGCGGCACTCGAGGCCCGCTGGGTCGATCTCGATGCGCTGTTCGGTGCACCGGCCGGGGGCGCCAGCGAACGCCCGTCTCCCGCCGAGGTACTTTATCTGTTCGCGGAGGAAGTCCTGACCGACGCCGCGGAATTGGGCGACGCCAAGCTCGCGGTCAAGCTGGAGCAGGTCGGGCTTGGCGGCGACCTCGTCGGCGATGTCGATGCCGCGTTGGCTGCGGGCGAAGGTGGCGTCACGATCGACCACCTCAATGCGACACTTCCCGGCAAAAATCGCATCGAAGTCGGCGGCAAGCTGACGCACGGCAAGTTCGGCCCTGTCTTCGCCGGCCCGGTGAAGCTCGACGGCTCTGATTTGCGCGCTCTGAGCCGCTGGGGCTCCGGCGATCGCGACGTGTCGTCTCAGGCCTCGATGGGCAATTTCACGCTTCAGGCGAATGCGACTGTCGGTGACGGCGAACTCACCCTCGCCGATGCCGAGGGCGTTCTGAGCGACACCAAGTTCCGCGGGGCGCTTCGTCTCCAGGGCGGTGAGCGGCGCCTGATCGAGCTGTCCCTCGACAGCGACAAGCTCGATCTCCGCGAGCTTCTCGGCGAGGGCCCGATCTGGCGATCGTGGTTTCCCACCGCGGCGGCGGGCAAGGACGTCGCGGCTCCTGAGGCCGAGCCTAATTTCCTGGCGCAGCTCCGCAACGACGATGCGCGGGTGACCTTGCATGTGGGTGAGTTGCTGCTCCCGAATATTCCGCCCGGGAGGCTCGATGCCGGTTTCACACTCATCAGCGACACGCTCGATTTGCAAAAGCTTGATTTTGCCGCGGCCGATGCGGTCTCGTTGAACGGCAAGGGCCATATCGAGCGCTTGAGCGAGGCGCCGTCGGGCGGCGTTGATTTCGGGCTGAAGGCCACCACGACCGACGGCTTGCGCATCGTCTCTCAGCTCCTCGGGCTGCCACAAGGCGTGAGCCAATCGAAGCACCTCTCGGCTCTGGCGCCTCTCGATATCCATGTCGGCCTCGTTGCGGCGAAGCAGGGCGAGGGCACCAAGGCTTCGATCGACCTTGATGGCAAGGCCGGCGGCTCGGATGTCAGCCTCATCGCCAGCGCCGTCGGCGATCCGGCTAAGCTCACGGAGGCGAATATCGATCTCGACGGCAGCGTGGCCGGCGATCGGCCGCAGGCACTGCTGGTTCTCCTCTTTCCCGATCTTCCGGCCGAGCGGCTCGCCGCCGCGAGTGGAGGCCCGGGCAAGCTGACGCTCGCGCTCGAGGGCGTGCCCAAATCCAAGCTCGCGGGAAAAGTTTCTCTCGAGACGGCGATGATGAAGCTCTCCTTCGAAGGTCAAGGATCGGCGCAAGACTCTGACGCGACGTTCAACGGAAAGACCTCGCTTACCAGCCAAGATGCGAGCCTTGCCCTCATGTTGCTCGGCTTGGAGGCTTCCCCGTCTTCGGCCGGCGTCCCGCTCGCGCTTCACGCCGATATCGTAAAGCAGATCTCAAGCATCGATCTCAATGCGGTCACCGGTACCGTGGCCGGCCAGCCGGTTTCGGGGAGCGCCCATTTCGATACCAGCGGTCCCAAGACGCGGTTCACTATCGGGGCGAGCGCCGATTACGTGTCGCTGCCCTCTCTGCTAGGCGTTCTAGTCGCTTGGCAGCGCACGCCCTCGACCGAGGAAATGCTCGGCGCAATTGGTGCCGGTGCCTCTACCGTTTGGCCCTCGCGCGGCTTCTCGCTCGGCCTTCTCGACAAGGCAGAAGGCGATATCACGCTGGCCGCCAAGGCGCTTTCTCTTGGCGCGCCGTTCCAGGTCTTGGGCGCAACCCTCGCCGCCAAGGTCGACAAGCGGGGACTCGCCGTCACTAGTCTCGATGGCCGTCTGTTCGGCGGCACGTTCGCTGCCTCGGGAGGTTTGTGGCCACGCGGCGCCGGTGCCGAGCTCGAGGCGAAGGCCGAGCTTAAGGGCGGCAAGCTCGACGAGGCATCGCTGGCGCTTCTTGGCCGCGACCTCGCCAGGGGTCCCTTCGATCTTGCCTTCTCGGTGCAAGGCGAGGGTTTGAGCCCGCCAGGCCTCGTCGCCGGTTTGGACGGAAAAGGAAGCCTATCGCTTGGCGCCGGTGCATTGCAGACCTTGAGCCCGGAGCCCCTGCGCAAAGTTGCTCTCACCGCCGCCAAGAAGACGATCAAGGTCGACAAGGAGGAGATTGCCGCAGAGACCCGCGCCGTGCGCGACACCGTCACCAAGGGCCTCTACAAATACCCTCCAACAGAGTTCACCTTCGAGGTCAAGAACGGCACGCTTCGTCTTGCGCCGGCGACACTTTCCACGGCCGGCGCCGCGACCAAGGTCAATTTCTATCTCGAGCTCGCGAGCCTCAAGCTTGACAGCGAGTGGGTCATGGCGCTGGCCGGCGCGGGAAATAAATCCGTGCCCCCGGTGACGCTCGTCTTCACCGGCTCTCTCGGCAAGGCGAACGAGATTGCTCCCGCGATCGATACCGCTTCGATCGAGGACTACCTCACCATGCGCCGCATGCAAGAGGACGTCGAGCGTCTCGAGACGCTCGATGTGAGCGGCAAGACGCAGCCCGCTCCCGATGCCGCGCCCGATCCCGAGGCGCCTCCGGTCGTCGAGCCTGAGGCCGATACCGTGCCGTCTCCCGAGATGGCGCCACCACCGGCAGAGCCTGCTGAAGCTGAGCCGGTCGAAGGGCCAAGACCGAGGGCCGAAAGCGAATCGCCGAACCGGCCGAAGCTTCAGTCAGCGCCTTCTGGAGACACCGCGCCGCCGTCAAGCGATGCGATGCGCATGCCGGTTCCCAACGCCGATAGCGAAGGCAACGGCGTTCTGACCCCGGCCTCGACCGGTCCCGAGACGCCCGCGGCGCTCCCCGCCGATGCGGCAGCGGAGCAGGCCGCTCGAGCGAAGGCCGACGCGGAAGCCAAGGCTGCGGCGGAGCAAGCGGCTCAGGAGAAGGCCGACGCAGAGGCCAAGGCTGCGGCCGAGCAGGCGGCTCAAGAGAAGGCCGAGGCGGAAGCCAAGGCTGCGGCGGAGAAAGCAGCTCAGGAGAAGGCCGAGGCGGAAGCCAAGGCTGCGGCGGAGAAGGCCGCCCAGGAGCAGGCTGCCGCGGACGCGAAGGCAGCGGCGGAGAAGGCTGCTCAGGACAAGGCCGTGGCCGAGGCGCAAGCGGCGGCGCAAAGGGCGGCCAGGGACCAGGCCGCCGCCGAGGCGAAGGCGGCCGCCGAAGCGAAGGCCGCAGCGCGGGCCCAAGCCGCGGCGGAAAAGTCAGCGAAGGAGAAAGCCGAGGCGGAAGCCAAGGCGGCAGAGCAGACGGCTGCGAGAACTCAGAGCGGCCAAGGAAAAAGCTGACGCCGAGGCCAAGGCGGCCGTCGAGGCAAAGGCGGCGGCCGAGGCCAAGACCGCGGCAGCACGGGCGGCAAAAGAGAAAGCTGCCGCCGAGGCAGAGGCTGCCGCGGAGGCCAAGGCTGCGGCCGAGGCGAGAGCGGCAGCTGAAAGGGCAGCCAGGCAGCAAGCTGCCGCCGAAGCAGAGGCTGCTGCCGAGGCTAAAGCCACGGCCGATGCAAAAGCCGCTGCCGAGGAAAAAGCCGCCACAGATGCAGCGGCTGCGCAGGAGACGGTTGCGAAACAGAACGCCGGCACCGAGGCCGGCGCTGCCGGGGTAGGATTCCCAGCCGACTCCGCGCCTGCACCGCAGCTCAGTCCTGATGGCGAAGCCGGAACGCCCGAGCCCACCCCCGATGGCGCGACCGTCGGCGTCAATGGTGACGCCGCTCCGACGGATCCATCAGCCGGTGAGGCCACCCCGACGGTCGCACCGCGGCGGCATCGCCGTCCGCCGTCAGCGCCGGACGACTGGAAGAAGGGTTACGGCGTTTTCGGCGGCGGCTAGAATCCTTCACGCCGGCCCTTGAACCGCTCCAGCACGTAGAGACGGATGGCGGCGGAAAGACTCGCCTCTGCTCCTCCCGCCTCGCCACGCCCCTTGTCGATCTCGCCGACAAGGCCGGCGATTGACTTTGCGTCTTCGCGGGCGATGTCGGACAGTGCCTCCCAGAACTGGTCCTCGAGCGAAATGCTGGTACGGTGGCGGGCGATGGTCAGCGAGCGCTTGTTCCTAGGTCTGGTCATTTGATGCTTCGGCAATTGGGTCTCTGACCAACCCCGATCAGGCCTTCGGCATGATCATGTCCTCCGGCCTGACCAGCCGGTCGAAATCCTCGGCCGTCACGTGGCCAAGCCGCACCGCTTCCTCGCGGAGCGTCGTTCCCCGCTTATGAGCGGCCTTGGCGATCTCGCTCGCTTTGTCGTAGCCGATATGGGGCGCAAGCGCCGTGACAAGCATCAGCGAGCGCTGCATGTGGTCCTTGATGCGCTCGCGATTGGCCTCGATGCCAACGATGCAATTCTGGGTGAAGCTGTCGGCGACGTCGCCGAGCAGCCTGATCGATTGCAGCATGGCATAGGCGAGCAGTGGCTTGAACACGTTGAGCTCGAGGTGGCCTTGGCTTCCGGCAAAGCTGATCGTCGAGTGGTTGCCCATGACCTGGGCTGCAACCATGGTCACTGCCTCGCATTGGGTGGGGTTCACCTTTCCCGGCATGATCGACGACCCCGGCTCGTTCTCCGGCAAAAGAATCTCCCCGAAACCTGAACGGGGACCTGAGCCGAGCAGCCTTATGTCATTGGCAATCTTGAACATGGCCATTGCCACCGTGTTCAGCGCGCCGTGCGTGAACACGTAGGCGTCGTGTGAGGCGAGCGCCTCGAACTTGTTCTCGGCGCTGACGAACGGAAGCTTTGTCATCTGGGCGATCTTGGCCGCGAACAACTCGGCAAAGCGCGGATGTGTGTTGAGCCCCGTGCCGACAGCCGTCCCCCCTTGGGCAAGCTCATAAAGGCCATAAAGCGAAAGTTTCACGCGCTCGATGCCATGGTCGATCTGCGCCGCATAGCCGCCGAATTCCTGTCCTAAAGTCAGGGGAGTAGCATCCTGCATATGGGTGCGGCCGATCTTGAGAATGTCCTGAAACGCCTCCGCCTTGTCCTTCAACGCCTGATAGAGGCGAGCGAGCGCGGGGTTGAGGCGGTAGGCAATCTCTTCAGCCGCGGCGATATGCATGGCCGTCGGGAAGGTATCATTGGACGATTGGCCGAGATTGACGTGATCGTTGGGGTGAACCGGGCGCTTGGAGCCGATCGCGCCGCCGAGCATCTCGCTCGCGCGGTTGGCGATCACCTCGTTCAAATTCATGTTGGTTTGGGTCCCAGATCCGGTCTGCCACACGACCAGGGGGAAATGGTCGTCAAGCTTGCCTTCGATGACCTCGTCGGCCGCCGCGGCGATCGCCTCGGCGAGGCGCTTGTCGATCAGGCCAAGCTCGAGATTGGTCAGCGCCGCGGCCTTCTTGACCATCGCCATGGCCCTGATCAGGGGCTTCGGCATGGGCTCGTCGCCGATCTTGAAGTTCCGGCGCGAGCGCTCGGTCTGGGCGCCCCAATAGCGGTCAGCCGGCACGTCGATCGGACCGAACGAATCGGTCTCGGTGCGCGTTGAGTGGGAGGGGTTGAGACCTTTGGGGGAGGCGGGCATGCTCACGTTTCCCTTATCGATGGCATTGCGGTCAAGCACCGTTCGTTTTGCGGGGCTGTGGCCTCTGTCTATTGGGACTATGGGGGGCTAGGCTATAACATCGCTCGCAAGGCTGGGAGAACGCGCTCGTTGCGTTGCGGCCTTCTGCCGAGGAGCGCCCAAAGCTTGCGGTATCATGCGTCCCGTGAATTTGGGTGAGGACGGCTAGTGGCTGAAGTTCCAGCGAAGTTGGCACTGCCAGCGCCGCGCGCCGAGCGCATATCATTGCTCTTGGCCCGTTGCGCCGCTCTGCTGGTCGTCGCCATCGGCGCGCTCGTGCTTGCCGCCTGGCGCATCGGCACGCCGGGAGTAGCGGAGTCGCTTCCCAGTCTTGCCGGCATGACGCCTAACGCCTCGGTCGCTACGATAGCCGCTGGCATTGCTCTCTTCTGTTTCACCTTCAGGCCGCTCAGACCGCTTGCCCGGCTGATCGGTTTTGCCCTCGTCATCCTCGGCCTTCTCGTATTGTGCGAGGATCTGCTCGGCTTCGATCTGGGCCTCGATCACGCGCTCTTTCCCAGCACATCCCCTGACGATGCCTCTCTTCCGCATGCGCGCATGGCGCCCGGCATCACCGGTTCTCTGATCCTGTTCGGGCTCGCGCTGCTCTACGCTAAGCGCGGCTGGGCGTCCTCGGCGTTCAGCCAGGTGGTGACTATCATCGTTCTCGCCCAGGTGCTGATCGTGCTCGCCGGTTATGCCTACGGCGTCGCCACCTATTATTACCCGTTCCCCTTCACCTCCATGTCGATCTATGGCGCGACGAGCGCCTTCCTGCTCGCCTTTGGCCTGATCGCAGCCTCGCCGGAATACGGCGTCGGCGCCGCCATCGTCGAGCAATCGCCGGCCGGCGAGATGCTGCGGCGCCTCTTGCCGGGCATCCTCGTCTTGCCGCTGGTGATCGGCTGGTTCGCCCATCAGGCGGAAGCGCACACCTACTACGACAGCGCCGCGACGCTCGCCATCTTCGCCGTGGCGAGCATTCTCGTGCTTGCCGTGTTCGCCTGGACCACGATCGGCGCGGTGCGACGTGCCGACCGCGATCGCAACGCCGCCCTCATGGAGCTGCGCGGCCAGCGGGAATGGCTGAGCACGACGCTCGGCTCGATCGGCGACGGCGTGATCGCCACCGACCCGAGCGGCAGTGTGCTCTTGTTGAACCGGATCGCCGAGCAGATGACCGGATGGAGCGTGGCCGAAGCGCGCGGCCGGCCGATCTGGGAGGTATTTCGCGTCATCGATGCCAACACGCGCAAGCCGGTCGACGACCCAGCGCTGAAAGCTTTGCGCGAGCGCGCGGTGACGCGGCTTGAATCGGGAGCGCTTCTCGTCACGCGCGACGAGCGGGAAATTCCGGTCGAGCATAGTGGCGCGCCCATCCTAGGCTTCGACGGCTCGCTCGCCGGTGCCGTGCTCATCTTCCGCGACGTCACCGAGCGGAGACGCACCGCTCAGCGCCAATCCATGCTGGTCGGCGAGCTCAACCACCGCGTCAAGAATGCGCTCGCCATCGTGCAGTCCCTGGTGCAGGCGAGCTTGCGCCAGGCGACGAGCCGCCCGGCGCAGGCCATGGCGCAGACCCTTGCCGAGCGCCTGCAGGCGCTCCATCGCGCCCACGATCTCCTGCTCGAATCGCAATGGTCCGGCGCGAGCCTCAAGGCCATGGTCGAGCGCGAGCTCGATCCTTACAAGCGCGAGGATGGACCGAAGATCTTGATCAAGGGGCCCGATGTCTTGCTGCCGCCGGCAAGCACCTCTATCCTCGCCATGACGCTGCACGAGCTTGCCACCAATGCCGTGAAATACGGGGCACTCTCGCAGAACAATGGACAACTCGCCATCAGTTGGAAGACCGCGCGGGGCAATCGCCTCATGCTCACCTGGGAGGAGAGGGGCAGCCTTCATCCCGTCCCGACGAAGCGTGGTAGCGGTTTCGGCATGCAGCTCATCGACAAAGGCATCCGCCACAATCTCGGCGGCGAGACCAAGGTCGAGTTCAGGCCTGCCGGCCTCTATGTCGAGATGAATGTACCGCTCGAGCCTTCGAAAGAGCCGCGGACCAAGCCGCAGCCGGCACAAGCGGCGGTCTAGCGCTATTCGAGGACGCTGATCTCCTCATTGGCGTGCCGTAGTCGCTCGGAGAACTCGCGCGTCAGATTGCTCAAGATGGTGATCATGACGTTGGGGTGCCCGACCGCGAGATCCTGCAGCTCCTCGACGCCGAGCCCGTAACAGATTACCCGTTCATTGGCGACGATGTCAGCCGAGCGCTTGCCACCGTCGAGCAGCGCCATCTCGCCGAAGGTGAGGCCGGGGCCAATGGAGGCCACGCGCTTCCTCCGGTCGTCGTGGCCGTGCACCTTGATCTCGACGCTGACCGTACCGCGCGCGAGAACGAAGAAGAGCTTCGCCTCGTCGCCCGCGCGCATGATGACCTCGCCCTTCTCGAACACGAGCGGCCTAATGATGGCTTCGACCAAGCGGCACTCGGCGGGGGTCAGCCCCTTGAACAGATTGATCTCGGAAACCGCGAACTTGGTCCCGGCGGTGAACGAGGCGCCGGCGAGCAGCCGGTCCTCGCACCATTCGAGTGCCGCGTCGGCATCGCGAAACAGATGAACGCGCTCCTCGTCGCTTTCCGCAAGCGCCTTGATCAAACGATCGAGAGGCCCGTTTTCGGCGATCGCCGCAAACAACAGCTCGGTTTCGCTTCCAGCCATTGCGCGCGCGGCGCGGACGATCAGCTTGCGCGCCGCGGTGTCGGCGAGATGCACGCGCTTGAAGTCGACGATGACGTAGCGTGTCTCGGCCGCAAGTTGCACGAGTCTGCGCAACAGCTGCTCGGTCGAGCCGAAGAACAGGGCCCCTTGCGCTTCGAGCACCGCCACCTTGACGCCTTCCTTTGCCAGCACGGTGCGCTCTTCAGGCGTGCGCAGGCGGTTCGAGCGCACGAGGTCGGCGCGGTAATCGCGCCTGATCACGCTCCTCACATTGGTGCGGTTGTTGAAGGCATGCAGCTCGAACTCGTTGGAAATCTCCTGGCAGACGCGAATTCCGCGCATGCTGTTGCCCTGTTTATCGATGGGCGGGGAATAGACGCAGATACCGATCTGGCCGGGGATAACGGCCATGATGCATCCCGACACACCGCTCTTGGCCGGCATGCCGACCTCGTAAGCCCACTCGCCGGCGTAGTCGTACATGCCGCACGAGTTCATCACCGTCAGCATGTCGCGGACATATTGCGCGTCGAACACGGCCTTGCCGGTCAGAGGGTTCTTGCCGTCATTGGCAAGCGTGGCGGCCATGATGGCGAGATCGCGGCAGGTGACCTTGACCGAGCATTGGCGGAAATAGAGGTCGAGCACCTCGTTCGGATCGCGGGTGATCATCGCCGTGTTGAGCATCATATAGGCGATGGCGCGATTGCGATGGCCGGTGGCGAGCTCCGAGTTGAACACCTCCTCGTCGATCTCGAGCTGGCGCCCCGCGAGGTCCGAGAACAGCGCCATCATGTTGGCGACGCGATCAGCTTGCGTGTTGCCCAGCATCATCTCGGCGATGGCGATGGCGCCGGCATTGACCATGGGGTTGAACGGGCGATTGGCGACCTCGTCGAGCACGATCGAGTTGAATGCCTCGCCCGTGGGCTCGACGCCCACCTGCTCGAGCACCGCGGGGCGCCCATAGTGCTGCAGCGCGTAGCCATACATGAAGGGCTTCGATACGGACTGGATCGTGAAGGGCACCTCGGCGTCGCCCACTGCGTAGGTCTGGCCATCGACTGTGGCGATGGCGATGCCGAACAAGGACGGATCGACCTTTCCGAGCTCGGGGATGTAATCGGCGGGTTTTCCGCCTGAAAGCGTCGCCACGCGGGTGTGCAGCTCGGCGAGATAATCTTCGACGGGAGCGAGCGCCATGCGGTCGGCCTGAGACGCGCGTCGGATCGTGTCGATCTTGTTCAAACGCTCCCCCGCTTGGCCCTGGCTTCGCGTAACAGGTGAGAAACTCTAGTCAGAATTCATGCCATGTAAAAAGCCAAGCGAAATCAGGGTCAAGGGACGAACGACCGCTGACGTCTGCTCAATCCTTGGGCAATCGGGAGATGAAATGCCGAGCGGTCGATCTACTTCTTGCGGAAGCGGTCGAGATGCACGACCTCTGCCGGCGGCCGCGACATCACCACCTCGGCCGGAGGCTCGCTCTCCTCATGTGGAGGCTCGGCAGGCCCGCGCGGCTCCTCAGCCTCTCCGACGAGATCGGGCAGGGCAGCAGCCATGTGCTGGCGCGCTGAGTCGTTGGCGGCGCCGGGCTTGCCGAATTGCAGGCCGAATTGCGCCGAGGGGTCGTAGAAGGCCTTCACGGCGCTGAACGGCACCACGAGGCGCTCGGGAACATTGGAGAAGGAGAGCTTCACCTCGAAGCGGTCGTTGGTCACCTGCAGGTCCCAGAACTGGTACTGCAGGACGATCGTCATCTCCTCCGGATATTGCTCCTTCAAGCGCTTCGATACCGAGACGCCCTCGCCACCGGTGTCGAAGGCAATGTAGAGGTGATGCTCGCCGGGCAGGCCCTCGCGCTGCACGCGCACCAACACCTGCCGTACCACGCCGCGCAGAGCATCCTGCGTAAGAAGGTCGTATCTGATTTCGTCGTCTGCCATGGAAGCCGCCGCTTGCCCCTCTTGCGACGCGAGGCAACCACCCCGTCAAAAGTGGAGGGCTTCTGTTGGCCGGTGCCCTCCGAACCGCGCCTAGCCGCTGCGAAGCGATTAGGACTTCATTTTCAGGCTATCGCGCCGCTTACGCAGCGAGAGCAGCCTCCGCATAGTTGTCATTGGCAACTATAGGGTTGGCCCGATAACGGCGGTACCATGCCGAGCGAAAGCGCGACCTTTACACCCTCGTCGATCCTATTTCGCCCCCATGAATCAAAAACCAGAAATTTTGAATCGAACTCTGGCTTCTGAATGGTGGAGGCGCCGGGTACCGCCCCCGGGTCCGAGTGGCTTATTACGAAGGCTATTTATCGCCATAGTCGGCTTGCACCGACAGACTCTATATAGGCCTCTATGGGGGCAAAAAAAAGATTGATGGTGCCGATACCCCCAGTTCGAGTCGACGGCGAAACTCTCATCTCGCGGCGGCTAGTCGTTGCGCTTCAGCTTGATAATGGCGCCGCTCCAGGCATCGACCTTCATCTTGATCTTGGCGCCGGTCGGATCGAAGCCCACGACCTCCCAGACTCCGTCGTCGAGGTCGACGTCCTTGATCACCACAATGCCCCTGCTGAAGGCTATGTTGCGAACATCGTCGATGGTGACGCGCGGTTGCGCGGCGGCGGGCAGGGTGAACAAGAGGCTCAATGCAAACAGGACGGTTAAGAGACGCATTCCACTCACCTTCCGAGTTGGAGTTGTTCACGGAACCGGCTGTGTATAAGAGACCTCGCCTCCTTGCCGGCTGGCCTCGTGAAGGCCAGATCATAGAGGGAAGACTCAGCGGAAAGAAGCTCACCTTTGCGTCAATATCTCGACCTTCTCGCCCGCATTCGTAACGAAGGGCTCAAAAAGGGTGACCGCACCGGCACCGGCGCGCTGAGTTTGTTCGGTGCGCAGATGCGCTTCGACTTGGAGGACGGCTTTCCGCTCCTCACCACCAAGAAGCTGCACGTCAAGTCGATCATCCACGAGCTGCTTTGGTTCCTTCAGGGCTCGACCAATGTGCGTTATCTGAACGAGCACGGGGTGAGCATCTGGGACGAATGGGCCGACGAGGAAGGCGAGCTCGGCCCGGTCTACGGGCGGCAATGGCGCTCTTGGCCCGCGCCCGACGGACGACATATCGATCAGATCGCCAATGTGGTCGAGCGCATCAAGCGCGATCCCGATTCGCGCCGCCATATCGTGAGCGCCTGGAACGTCGGCGAGCTCGACAAGATGGCGCTGCCCCCCTGCCACTGCCTGTTCCAGTTCTATGTTGGGGAGGGACGGCTATCCTGCCAACTTTATCAGCGCTCCGCAGATATGTTCTTAGGCGTTCCCTTCAACATCGCCTCTTACGCTCTGCTGACGATGATGATGGCGCAGGTCACGGGGCTCAAGCCGGGAGAGTTCGTCCACACCTCCGGCGACGTGCATCTTTATCTCAATCATCTCGATCAGGCCGACGAGCAACTGAGACGAAGCCCGCGCGCATTGCCGCGCATGGAGATCAATTCCGAGATCACCTCCCTGTTCGATTTCGCCTATGAGGACTTCAAGCTCGTCGCTTACGACCCGCATCCGGCGATCCGCGCCGAGGTCGCGGTGTGAGCCTAGCTAAGACCGCGCCGGGCACGCCCGTCATCTCCCTCGTCGTGGCGATGGCCGAGAACGGCGCCATCGGCAGGGGCGGGGACTTGCCGTGGCGGCTGTCGAGCGATCTCCGCTATTTCCGTGCGATCACCATGGGCAAGCCCGTGATCATGGGGCGGCGCACGTTCAAATCGCTGCCGCGCGTTCTCGACGGACGTCTCAACATCGTGCTGACGCGCGACCTTGGCTTCGTCGCGCCCGATGCGGTGATGGCCCATAGTCTAGAGGAGGGGTTGGAGGTGGCGCGCGCCTCCGCGGCGCGGACCGGCGTCAACGAGATCATGGTGATCGGGGGCGAGGACGTGTTCAGCGCCGTGCTCCCGCAAGCCGGGCGTATTTATCTTACCGAGGTTCACGCTGCCCCCCGTGCCGACACCTGGTTCCCCCCCTTGGACAGAGGCGAATGGCGCGAGGTCTTGCGCGAGCGCCACCAGCCGGGCCCCAAGGACGAGCATGCCTTCAGCTTTGTGGTCCTCGAACGCTCACCATGAGTTGCAGCCCGCATTGCGCGGCAAGGATCACTGGCCTATAACCCTCCCAACCTTGTCGCAGGACCGCCATTTTGATGCGGCTAGACTTGCCGTCTTAAGCTCACCGTCTTAGGCCGGTCCTCGCGCCACCCCCACAAGACATCAGGACAAATTTCGATCATGCCTTGGAGCAATCAGAGCGGAGGCGGCGGCTGGAAAGGCAGCGGCGGTGGCCCTTGGGGTCCGCGCCCTAGCGGTCCAGGCCAGCAGCCCGATTTGGAAGAAATTCTGCGCCGCAGTCAGGACCGCATTCGCCAGGCCATGCCCGGCGGATACCTTGGTGGTCCCTTCATGGCGCTCGCCGCCGTAGTGCTGATCGCGCTCGTCGGCTTCTTCGGCTTCACCGTGCGGGTCAACCCCGACGAGCTAGGTGTCGTTTTGCGCTTCGGAAAATATGTGCGCCAGCTGCCCCCCGGCCTCAACTTCCGCTGGCCCTATCCCATCGAGGAGGTCGAGCTACCGAAGGTCACTCGCATCAATCGGATCGAGATCGGCATGCGCGGCTCCTCCGACGCGCGCGATGCTTCGAGCACGGTCCGCGACGTGCCGGAGGAAAGCCTGATGCTGACCGGCGACGAGAATATCGTTGATGTCGATTTCGTCGTGTTTTGGAAGATCAGCAATGCCGCCGACTTCCTGTTCAACATCCAGAACCCCGAAGGCACGGTTAAGGACGTGGCGGAAAGCGCCATGCGCGAGATCGTGGGTCAAAGCGATATCGAGCCGATCCTCACCGGGGCGCGGGCCAAGACCGAGGCTGATGCGCAGGCCCTGATGCAGAAGACCCTCGATTCCTACGGTGCAGGCGTATTGATTACTCAGGTGCAATTGCAAAAGGTCGATCCGCCCGCGCAAGTGATCGACGCCTTCCGCGACGTGCAGGCGGCGCGCGCCGATCAGGAGCGCTTGCAGAACGAGGCGGAAGCCTATGCCAACCGAATCATTCCCGAGGCGCGCGGCGAAGCCGAGCGCATTCTCCAGGCGGCGCAAGGCTATCGCGACCAGGTGATCGCCGAGGCCAAGGGCCAAGCCGACCGCTTCCTCAGCGTCTATGAGCAGTACAAAAAGGCGCCCGACGTGACGCGCAAGCGCATCTTCATCGAGACCATGGAGAAAGTGCTCGGCGATACCGACAAGGTCATCATCGACGGCAAGGCCGGCACCGGCGTCGTTCCCTATCTGCCGCTTCCGGAACTCTCCAAACGGCCTCCTGCTCCGGAGGGCCAGCCCCAATGAGCCGCACCGCTCTTACCGTCAGCCTCGTCATCCTCGCATTCGCGGCCCTCGTCAGCTACCTGACTCTGTTTACGGTCGGCCAGACTCAGCAGGCGATCGTGCTCGAATTCGGCAAGCCCAAGCGCATCATCACCGAGGCTGGGCTTCAGTACAAAATTCCGTTCATTCAGAATGTTGTGTTGTTCGACAAACGCATCCTCGACATCGACACCGCCTCGCAAGAAGTGATCGCCTCCGACCAGAAGCGGCTCGTCGTCGATGCCTTCGCGCGTTACAAGATCGTCAATGCCTTGTTGTTCTTTCAGAGCCTGGGCAACGAGGAGGGTGCCGACTCGCGACTCGGGGCCATTCTTAAATCCTCGCTCAGGCGAGTGCTCGGCGCCGCGAGCTTTGCCACTGTGGTACGCGACCAGCGCGAGCAGCTGATGCGCACCATTCTCAGTCAGGTCAACCAGGAGGCGGCGCCGTTCGGCATCAACGTGGTCGATGTACGTATCAAGCGCGTTGACCTGCCCGAAGCGAACATGCAGGCGATCTACCGCCGCATGCAGACCGAGCGGCAACGGCAAGCAGCGGAGTTCCGCGCCGAGGGCGAGGGCGCCGCGCGGCGCATCCGCGGCACGGCAGACCGCCAGGTCACCGTGATCAAGGCCGACGCGACGGGAGAGTCCGAGCGGATCAGGGGCACCGGCGATGGCGAGAAGAACCGCATCTTCGCCGACGCCTTCGGTCAGGACCCGGACTTCTTCGCCTTCTACCGGTCGATGCAGGCTTACACGGCGGCGCTCAAGGGCGACGACACGCGCTTCCTGCTGAGCCCTGATTCGCAGTTCTTCCAGTATTTCAACGACGACACCGGCAAAGCCGAGCAACCGGGGTCTTCGTCCGCCGCGCCGCCGCCGGCAAAGCCCTCTGGGGCGCCAGAGGCGCCGAGCGAGGAGGGGCCTGAGCCGGAGCAGGGGGCCTCGATCGGTGTCCCGCCGCCGGCGCCCGAGCACAAGCTTTCGGGAGGCGACACGCCCTCCGAGGCACAGCCGGCCCCGTGAGGCGCGTGGAGCACCTGCCGACGCGATGAGCGATCTTGCCGTGGCGTTGGGGCTCGTGCTCGTCATCGAAGGGTCGTTATGGGCGCTGTCGCCTGGGATTGGCCGCAAGCTGTTGCAGGCTTCGACCGGCGTTCAGGAGGGCACCTTACGGCTCGCCGGCGCGGTTGCGGTCGCCTGTGGCGTATTCATCATCTGGCTCGTGCGCGGTTAGAAGCGACAAGCGCGCGGTGTGTGCTTTACCTTGCCGTTTTCCGCTAAGATGGGGGACGCGCGATTTGACCGGCAAGCGATGCGGGAGAGTATGATCGATGTCTGAGCGACACATGCTGGCGGCACCTCTTGGCGTTGTCTCGATTGTGAGCCGCGCATTCCTCCCTGCTTGCTGTCTCGCGCTTTTCCTTCTCGGCGCATCGCCGTTGCTTCCGACCCCGAGCCTCGCGCGTGGCCCCGCCTCCGTTGCCGACATCGCCGAAGGTCTCCAAGACGCGGTGGTCAACATCTCGACCACCCAAACGCTGAAGGGCTCAAACGAGGACACCAGCACGGGGCCCGGTCCCAAGGGCTCGCCCTTCGAGGAATTCTTCGACGACTTCTTCGACGATCAGGACAAACAAGGGCTGCCGCGCAAGGTGAGCTCGCTCGGCTCTGGCTTCGTCATCGACCCGTCGGGATTGATCGTCACCAACAACCATGTCATCGAGGGCGCCGACGAGATCCTCGTCAACTTCACCGACGGCAGCAAGCTGAAGGTCACCAAGATTCTCGGTCACGATCCCAAGACCGATCTAGCCTTGCTCAAGGTCGAGCCGAAGAAGCCGCTTCATGCCGTGAGCTTCGGCAATTCGGCGAAGATGCGTGTGGGCGACTGGGTCATGGCGATCGGCAATCCCTTCGGGCTCGGGGGCACCGTCACCGTCGGCATTATTTCCGCCACCAAGCGCGACATCAATGCCGGCCCTTACGATGACTTCCTGCAGACGGACGCCGCCATCAATAGGGGCAATTCCGGCGGCCCGTTGTTCAACATGGACGGCCAGGTGATCGGCGTGAACACGGCGATCATCTCGCCGACCGGCGGGTCGATCGGCATCGGCTTCGCCGTCCCCTCGAACAGCGCGGTGCAGGTGATCGATCAGCTCAAGCAATATGGCGAGACAAGGCGCGGCTGGCTTGGCGTTCATGTCCAGAACGTGACTGACGAGATCGCCGAAAGCTTGGGTTTGCAGGAGCCGAAAGGGGCTCTGGTCGCCACCGTATCGCCCGATAGTCCCGCCGCCGCGGGCGGAGTCGAACCGGGCGACGTGATCTTGTCCTTCGACGGTCAGGACATCGAGAACATGCGCAACCTGCCGCGCGCGGTGGCCGCGACGCCGATCGGCAAGAGCGTTGCGGTTGAGCTCCTGCGCAAGGGCGAGAACAAGTCGGTCAATGTCACTGTCGGTCAGCTGCCGGCGAGCGAGGAGGCGGCCGACGACGCGACGCAGGACGATAACGGCGATGAGAGCGATACGCCCGACAAAGAGGAGCTGCTCGGTCTCTCCATCGCGCCTCTGACCGATGAGCTGCGCAGTCAATACGGCATCGGGCCGGCGATCGAGGGAGTGATCATCACCGAGGTCAAGCCCGATAGTCCGGCGGCGCAGAAGGACGTGAAGCCGGGGGACGTCATCGTCGAGGTGACGCAGGAGAAGGTGAAGCAGCCGCGCGACGTGCTCGCGCGACTTGAAGCCGTGAAGAAGTCCGGCCGCCGCACCGTGTTGCTGCTCCTCTCGGACTCCAAGGGCGGGCTTAGATTCGTCGCCGTGCCGACGACTTGAGTCTCTTGCCGGCCGGAAGCGTGCGCGCCGAAGCGAAGGCAATTCTTATCGCCGGGCCGACCGCGAGCGGCAAGTCCGTCGTGGCGCTCGCCCTTGCCGAACGGCTCGGCGGTACCGTCATCAATGCCGATTCGATGCAGCTCTATCGCGAGCTTCGCGTGCTCACTGCGCGGCCGAGCGAAGCCGACGAGGCCCTGGCCCCGCATCGCCTTTACGGCGTCGTGTCGGCAAGCGAAGCCTTTTCGGTCGGGCGCTGGTTGGAAGCGGCGCAGGCGGCCATCGCCGAGGCGAGAGACGCGGGCAGCGTGCCGATCCTGGTCGGCGGCACCGGCCTCTATTTCAAGGCGCTCATCGAGGGACTCGCGCCGATCCCCGATATTCCTTCCGAAGTGCGCGCTTATTGGCGCGAGCAAGCGGCGCGCCTGACCCCTGAGGCACTTCATCGCGAGCTTGCGGCGCGTGACCCCGGCGTTGCGGCCAAGCTAAGGTCGAGCGACCCGCAACGCATTGTGCGGGCCCTTGAGGTGATCGATGCGACGGGCGTCTCGCTCTCAGAATGGCAGGGCGCCCCCGCTGCTCCCGTTCTCTTGGCCGATGATGTGCTGCGCTTCGTCATCGCGCCGGAGCGCGAGCCGCTCTATGCCGCCATCGATGCCCGCTTCGACCGCATGATCGAGAATGGAGCCATCGAAGAGGTCGAGGCGCTGCTGGCGCTCGGTCTCGACGACAGCCTTCCCGCCATGCGGGCCCATGGCGTGCGCGAGCTCAGGGCCTATCTCGCCGGCGCGAACTCGCTTGAAGATGCACAGACCAAGTCGAAGACCGAGTCGCGACGCTACGCCAAGCGGCAGATGACATGGGCAAGGCGTTACATGGCCGACTGGGAGTGGTTTCCCGGTTCTCAAGAGGCGATCGAGGCGATAGTGCTCACACCGTAATTTGCGTTCCGATCTCCACCACGCGGTCGGTGGGGAGCCCGAAATAGCTCGATGCGTCATCGGCATTCTTGGCGAGGATGATGAACAGGCGATCCTGCCACACACGCATGCCCGATTTGGTATCGGGCCTCACCACTCGCCGCGACAAAAAGAAGGAGGTCGACATGATGTCGAAGGTCAAGCCTTGCTTGCGCGCCAGCGCGAGCGCCTTCGGTATGTTCGGCGTCTCCATGAAGCCGAAGCGGACGAGCACGCGGGTGAAGATCTTGCCGAGCGGGGCAACGGTGATACGCTCGGCTGGCGCGACTCTGGGCGTATTCTCGATGATTAGGGTGAGCACCACGTTCTGCTCGTGCAGCACCTTGTAGTGCTTGAGGCTGTGCAAAAGCGCGGTCGGTGCGCTTTCGGGATCTGCCGTCAAGAACACGGCCGTGCCCGCGACCTTGTGCGGCTGCCGCTTCTCGAGAGCATCGATCAGATCCTCCATTGGCGTCTCGAGTCGGCGCGTCTTGCTGGCGAGGATGCGCGCGCCCTTCCGCCAAGTGAGCATCAAAATCATGATCAGGCCGCCGATCATCAGCGGCACCCAGCCGCCCTGGAACACCTTGAGCAGATTGGCGCCGAGAAAGATGAGGTCGATGAGGAGGAACGGCGCCATCAGCGCCGCCGCGCCCCAGACCGGCCATCGCCAATATTTCCAGATCACGATGAAGGCCATGATCGCCGTCACTACCATCGTGCCGGTCACGGCGATGCCATAGGCTGAGGCGAGCGCGCCGGAGGACCTGAACTGCACGACGAGCAACAACACGCCGATCAACAGAATGAAGTTGACGCGCGGGATGAAGATTTGGCCGAACTGCGATTCCGAGGTGTGGCGAATCTCGAGTCGCGGCAAGAGGCCGAGCTGGATCGCCTGAGCGGTCAGCGAATAGGCGCCTGAGATCACCGCCTGGCTCGCGATCACCGTGGCGGCGGTGGCGAGCGCGATCATGGGATAGAGTGCCCAGCCTGGATAGAGCAGGAAGAAGGGATTGGCGATCGCCTGCGAATCGCCGAGCAAGAGAGCGCCCTGCCCGAGATAGTTGATGGTGAGTGAGGGAAGGCAGATCGTGAGCCACGCCATCCTGATCGGGCCTCTGCCAAAGTGGCCAAGATCGGCATAAAGCGCTTCTGCGCCGGTCACCACGAGGAATACGGCGCCGAGGGTGAGCAGCCCGATATAGCCATGGCTCAAGAGAAAGCTCACGCCGTGGGCAGGATTGAACGCGGCGAGCACGCTTGGGTTCTGGGCGACGTGCCACGCGCCTCCGACTGCAAGCGCGGCGAACCAGACGATGGTGATGGGACCGAAGAAGGTGGCGACGCGTGCCGTGCCGTGCGACTGCACCGCGAACAGCGCGAAAAGGATCACGACCGAGAGCGGCACCACGTAGCGGGCGAGCGCGGGTGTGACGACCTCCAGACCTTCGACCGCCGAGAGGACGGACAGTGCCGGCGTGATCATCGCATCGCCATAGAAGAGCGCCGCGCTGATCATCCCCAACAGGATGATGGTGAGGCTCTTGCCGCCAAGCGCCCGATAGGCGAGCGCCATCAGCGCGAGTGTGCCGCCCTCGCCATTGTTGTCGGCGCGGAGCAGAATCATCACGTATTTGACGGTAACGATGAGGATCAGCGCCCAGATGATGAGCGAGAGGATGCCGAGAATAACCTCTTCACCGGGGCGCGCGGTCGGCCCTACCGCGGCGAGCACCGATTCGCGGAGCGCATAAAGCGGGCTCGTGCCGATGTCGCCATAGACGACCCCGATCGACCCGAGGGTAAGCGCCCAGAACTTCTTGTGTTGAGAGACTTCCATTTCAGAGTCATTGGCGTCCCTGCTCATTTTGGTTGTCGTCGTCATTGTGAAGGGGAGGTGACCATTCGGGAATTGTGGTAGACGGGGCGGCACGCGCGGCCTGTCTGACCGGACGCGGGCATAGACCGAGCCGCGCCGCTTGTCCATACAACGAACAACTTAAGCCAGTCAGACCGTGACTTGTGTCCCGATCTCGACCACGCGGTCGGTCGGGAGCTGGAAATAGCTCGAGGCGTCGTCGGCGTTCTGAGCGAGGAAGATGAAGAGCTTGTCCTGCCAGGCGGGCATGCCGGAGCGCACATCGGGACGCACGACACGCCGCGACAGGAAAAACGACGTCGCCATGATGTCGAAGCTCCAACCGGCCTTGCGCGCGATGGCGAGCGCCTTCGGGATGTTGGGCGTCTCCATGAAGCCGAAATGCAGGACCACGCGCAGGAAATTGTCGCCGATCTTGTCCATCTCCACGCGGTCCTGCGGCGCGACGCGCGGAACGTTCTCCACCACGATAGTGAGGATGACGTTGCTCTCGTGCAGCACCTTGTAGTGCTTCAGGCTGTGCAACAGCGCCGTCGGCGCGCTTTCCGGCGCCGCAGTCAGGAACACGGCGGTGCCTGGAACGCGCGGCGGCGGCTTCTTCTCCAAGAGCTTGATCAGCTCCTCGACGGGCATTTCCAGCCTTCGCGTCTTGGCGGCGAGAATTTGCGCGCCTTTGCGCCAGGTGAGCATGACGGTGACGAGACAGCAGCCGATGAGAAGCGGCACCCATCCGCCTTGCGGCACCTTCAGCAGATTGGCGATGAGGAAGGTAAAGTCGATCAGGGTAAAGGGCAGCATGAGCGCAAGCGCCGCTCCGAGCGACCAGTTCCACACCCTCCAGATCACGGTGAAACCCATCAACCCGTCGACCAGCATGGTCCCGGTGACAGCCACGCCATAGGCCGAGGCGAGAGCGCTCGACGAGCGGAACACCAGCACGAGCATCAGCACGCCGATGAGAAGCAGCAGATTGATGCGCGGAATGAAGATCTGGCCCGCTTGCGTTGCCGAGGTGCGTCTGATTTGGAGGCGCGGCAGGAGCCCGAGTTGCACCGCCTGGTTGGTGAGCGAGAAGGCCCCGGTGATGACGGCCTGGCTCGCGATGATGGTTGCCGCGGTGGCAAGCGCGATCATGGGATAGAGCGCCCATGGCGGCACCATGCGATAGAACGGATTGCCGATCGCGGTCGGTTCGGCGAGGACAAGCGCCCCTTGGCCGAAATAATTGAGGATGAGGGCGGGGAAAACGAAATATAGCCACGCCGTTTGAATCGGTCTTCGGCCGAAATGGCCAAGATCGGCATAGAGCGCCTCGGCGCCGGTGACGGCGAGAAACACGGCGCCGAGCGTCACCAGTCCGATATAGCCGTGAGTTGCAAGGAAGCGGACCGCGTGCGTTGGGTTCAGGGCCGCGACCACGCTCGGGTCGTCGGCGATGTGGACGATGCCTACGCCCCCTATGGCAACGAACCACAGCGTCATCACCGGCCCGAAAAAGGCCGCGACCCGTGCCGTGCCGCGCGACTGCACGGCGAACAGAGCGACCAGGATGACTACCGTCAGCGGCACCACATATTCCTGCAAATGCGGCGCACCGACCTCCAAGCCTTCGACCGCCGACAAGACCGAGATCGCCGGGGTGATGAGCGCATCGCCATAGAACAGGGCCGCGGCGACCATGCCGAGCAGGAGCATGGTGAAGCGGATGCGTCCCTGGCCGAGCGCGCCTTGGGCAAGCGCCATGAGCGACAGCGTCCCGCCTTCGCCCTTGTTGTCGGCGCGAAGGAGAATGAGGACGTATTTGCACGTGACGACGAGGATCAGCGCCCAGAGGATGAGCGACAGAACTCCGAGCACGCTTTCATGCGTGACGATATTGCTTGGTCCCGTTGCCGCCTGTAGCGCGACGCGAAATGCATAAAGAGGGCTCGTGCCGATGTCGCCGAACACGACACCCATGCTGCCGAGCGTGAGCGCCCAGAAGGTGCGTGGCGAATGCGCCTCGGCCTCAACGCCGTTGGCGGCAGGAGATTCGGAATGGACCTGCGGCATCGGAAATTGAAGAGGGCGTTAGGTGGAAATCGCGGAAACGCCGAGCTTGCCGACGCGATCCATCAAGCTTTAGCCACATAAGCGGAACCCGTCCGCTTGTCCAGCGCCGGTATGTCAGACTTTAAGTTTTCATGCACGGATCGCCGCAGGCGAGCCCAAGGCGCAAGAAATGCTAATTCTGCACGGGTCTAGTCGCAATTTCTCGAAAGCGAATTGTTCAGAATCTTGTCATTCATTCGCGTTTGACGTTGACCCTCCCTCTTGAAAACCTTAGGGTTCGCGCCTTATTCACGCTTTCTGCGCTAATCCTCGAGCTTTGACGGCCCCGCGGACCTTGAGGCGCGACGGCTTTCTTTTGCTTTCGTCGAATGAGTGAGACCGACATGTCGCGCGCGATGACAGGCGCCCAAATCGTGCTTGAGGCTCTCGCCGATCAAGGCGTCGAGCACATCTTCGGTTATCCGGGGGGTGCCGTGCTTCCGATCTACGACGAGCTGTTCCAGCAGGATCGCATCAAGCACATCCTCGTCCGCCATGAGCAGGGCGCGGTCCACGCCGCCGAAGGTTATGCGCGCTCGACCGGCAAGGTGGGCGTCGTGCTCGTCACTTCAGGCCCCGGCGCCACCAACGCCGTTACCGGGCTGACCGACGCGCTGATGGATTCCATTCCCGTCGTGTGCATCACCGGGCAGGTGCCGACTCACCTGATCGGCAACGACGCCTTCCAGGAATGCGACACGGTCGGCATCACGAGGCCGTGCACGAAGCACAATTATCTCGTCAAAGACGTGAACAACCTCTCGCGCGTTCTGCACGAGGCATTCTATGTCGCCCGCACCGGGCGCCCCGGGCCCGTCGTGGTCGATATCCCCAAGGACATCCAGTTCGCCAAGGGCCTTTATACCGGGCTCACCAACTCGCAGCACAAGAGCTACAACCCGAAGACGGTTGGCGAAGATAGCGCCGTCGCGGCAGCAATCGAGCTGATGGCCAAAGCCAAGCGGCCGCTCTTCTATAGCGGCGGCGGCGTCATCAATTCAGGGCCGCTGGCGAGCGCGAGACTCCGCGAGCTGGTGCGGACGACTGGATTTCCCATCACTTCGACGCTGATGGGACTTGGCGCCTATCCCGCCTCCGACAAGCAATGGCTCGGCATGCTCGGCATGCACGGCACTTACGAGGCCAACAACGCAATGCACGATTGCGACGTGATGATCTGCATCGGCGCGCGCTTCGACGACCGCATCACGGGCAGGGTCGATGCCTTCTCGCCCGGCTCAAAAAAGATCCACGTCGATATCGACCGCTCTTCGATCAACAAGAACATCAAGGTCGATATCCCCATCGTCGGGGACTGCGCCAAGGTTCTGGAGCAGATGATCGATGCATGGGCTGCGCGTAAGCCCAAGCTCGACAAGGCGGCCCTCAAAGCGTGGTGGGCGACGATCGACAATTGGCGCGCGCGGAAATGCCTTCACTACAAGAAGCGCGACGACGTGATCATGCCGCAATACGCGATCGAACGGCTTTACGCGCTGACGCGCGGCCATGACGTCTACATCACCACCGAGGTCGGGCAGCACCAGATGTGGGCCGCCCAGTTCTTCAAGTTCGAGGAGCCGAACCGCTGGATGACGTCAGGTGGACTCGGCACCATGGGTTATGGCCTGCCGTCGGCGGTCGGCGTGCAGGTCGCCCATCCGAACTCGCTTGTCATCGACATCGCCGGCGAAGCCTCGGTGCTGATGACCATGCAGGAGATGTCGACGGCGGCGCAGTACGACTTGCCGATCAAGATCTTCATCCTGAACAACGAATATATGGGCATGGTCCGCCAGTGGCAGGAGCTTCTGCATGGCGGCCGCTACTCGCATTCCTACACCGCGGCGTTGCCCGACTTCGTCAAGCTCGCCGAGGCTTATCAGGGGGTCGGCATCAGGGCCGAGAAACCGTCCGAGCTCGACGACGCGATCAGAGAGATGATCGCCGTGCCCAAGCCCGTCATCTTCGACTGCCGAGTCGAAAAGCATGCCAATTGCTTCCCCATGATCCCGAGCGGGGAAGCGCATAATCACATGCTGATGGGCGATGATCTGACCGAAGAGGACATCGAGAACGCGATCACCGAGGAAGGCAAGGTGATGGTCTAGCCATGACCTCGGGCGCCCGCACTCTGCTGAGCTTCCTGCTCGGCCTCAGGACTATCATGCTGATCGGCTCGGCCGGTGCCATCGTCGGCGCGCTGCTGATGTTCCTGCAGGGTGCCCGCTACCTCTATCACGCCTGGCACGATTTCTTTTCCGGGCAGCAGGTGGTCGTGCCCGTGCTCGAAGCCGTCGATGCCTTCCTGTTCGGCATCGTGCTCGTGATCTTCGCCTATGGCATCGCTATCGGCTTCGTGTTCACCTTGCCCGAGGGCTACGGCCAGCGGCTCCCGAACTGGATGAAAGTCGGGGGCGTTGGGCAGCTCAAAGCGACGCTCGCCGAAGTCGTCATCGTCGTTCTGATCGTGATCTTTGCGCGCGTTGTGGTCGGCACCGTCGATTCTGGAAAGCTTTTCGATTGGCCGATGCTCGTGCTTCCCGGCTCGATCTTTCTCATCGCGGCGGCGCTGCGCATGCTCGAACTCGGCGGGAAGGGCGGAGCAAATTCGGAAGGAGGAGGGCACTGATGACCCAGCCCGGATCGGCCTATTCGCTCGAGAAGCGCGAGGAGAAGCCCGAGACGCATACGATGACCGTGCTCGTGGACAACGAGCCCGGCGTGCTCGCGCGCGTGATCGGGCTGTTCGCGGGTCGCGGCTACAATATCGAGTCGCTCACCGTGTCTGAGACCGAGCATGAGGCGCATCTGTCGCGTATCACCATCGTCACCTCGGGACCGCCCATGGTCATCGAGCAGATCCAGCATCAACTCGAGCGGCTGGTCCCGGTCCACTCGGTCACCGATCTCACGGTGAAAGGCAACCCGATCGAGCGCGAGCTCGCCATGGTGAAGGTCGCGGGCAAGGGCGAGAAGCGGGTCGAGGCATTGCGCCTCGCCGAAGCCTTCCGCGCCCAAGTGATCGACGCTTCGATCGAGCATTTCGTGTTCGAGATCACCGGCAAGCAGTCTAAGATCGATCAGTTCATCGTGCTGATGCAGCCGCTCGGCCTGGTCGAGGTCGCCCGCACCGGGCTTGCCGCCATCGCGCGCGGGCCGGAGCGGATGTAGGCGCTAGCCTCGCGCTTTGGCGCTGAACGCGTTCAGCAGGAAATTCGCCAGGAACACGAGAAGGCCCACGAGTACGCCGAGCGAGCCGATCACGGCGAGCGCGATGGTCTGATGGGCCTGAGCGAGCGGAAGACCGGCAATGAACAGGACCGCGCCGATGGTGAAGATCACGAAATGGGCGACGGCGAGCTTGCTTTCGGCGAGCGCGGGATAGGCGCGATAGATGAGCCCGAACAGTACCATCGAAGCGAAGCCGACCAAGTTGATATGGGCGTGGACCGGGGCGAGCTCGAAATGCTCGCCGACGCCCATCCAAATGCCGAAAGCGAAACCGAAAATCCCGCAAAGCAGCCCGATCAGAATGAACCAGCGGTCGATGTTCTTCACGTCGCAATCCTCCATCGAATCGTTTTCTTGTCGATTAGACCCCCGGCATGACCCCTTGCAAAGTGCCGCTCCCAGCGTCACAAACGCGGCCGAGCAAGCCAACCTTTAGGCAGGGAACACCCTTATGCGCGTTTACTACGATCGCGATGCCGATCTCAATCTCATCAAAGGCAAGAAGGTCGCCATCATCGGCTATGGCAGCCAGGGCCATGCCCATGCGCTGAACCTGAAAGAGTCAGGCGTCAAGGACGTGGCCGTGGGCTTGCGGCCCGAATCGAAGTCGGTCGCCAAGGCGGAGAAGGCAGGCCTCAAGGTCATGGACGTGCCGGATGCCGCGCGCTGGGCCGACGTGGTGATGATGCTCACCCCCGACGAGCTCCAGGCCGGCATTTGGGAGAAGGAGCTGAAGCCCAACATGAAGCAGGGCTCGGCGCTCTTCTTCGCCCATGGGCTCAACATTCACTTCAACTTGATCGAGCCGCGCCCCGACATGGATGTGTGCATGGTGGCGCCGAAAGGGCCCGGCCACACGGTGCGCGCGGAATATATGCGCGGCGCCGGCGTTCCCTGCCTCATGGCCATTGCCCAGGATGCGACCGGCAACGCGCACGATCTCACGCTCTCCTATGCCGCCGCGATTGGCGGGGGCAGGGCCGGCATCATCGAGACCAGCTTCCGCGAGGAATGCGAGACCGATCTCTTCGGCGAGCAATCGGTGCTGTGCGGCGGCCTCGTCGAGCTGATGCGCAACGGTTACGAGACCCTGATCGAGGCGGGCTATGCGCCCGAGATGGCCTATTTCGAATGCGTGCACGAGGTGAAGCTGATCGTCGATCTCATCTATGAAGGCGGCATCGCCAACATGAACTACTCGGTCTCCAACACCGCCGAGTACGGCGAATATGTCTCGGGCCCGCGCGTGGTCGGCAAGGCGAGCAAGGAAGCGATGAAAGAGGTGCTGGCCGACATCCAGTCCGGCAAGTTCGTTAAGGACTGGATGCTCGAGAACCGCGTCAACCAGACGAGCTTCAAGGCGATGCGTGCCAAATGCGACAACCACGACATGGAAGTCGTGGGCAAGCGGCTTCGCGACATGATGCCGTGGATCGCCGAGCGCAAGATGGTCGATAAAAGCAAGAACTAGCGCTTACCCTCATCCTCCTCGGTTGTCATTCCCGCGAAGGCGGGAATCCAGTAATCATAGTCTTCCGGTCGGCCGGGCAATGACAGCGAAGGGTCGGGGGAAACCATGCTGATCACCCGCTACGCCAAGATCGCGATGAGCCTCGTGCTCGCCGCCTTCTGCCTCCTCGTCACCTTCGACAACATCACCGACTACGGCACGAACTATCTCTTCGTGCAGCACGTCATGAGCATGGACACGACCTTCCCCGGCAACGCGCTCATGTATCGCTCGATCACGAGCCCGCTGCTTTGGCAGATCTTCTATGCGCTGATCATCGCCGCCGAAGGGGTAACCGGTGTCCTATTTTTCGCCGGCGCCATCCGCCTGTTCCAGGTAAGGAACGAGCCGGCCGAAATGTTCAATCAGGCCAAGATCTACACCATCGCCGCCTGCCTGCTCGCCTTCCTCGTCTGGTTCTTCGGCTTCATGGTCGTCGCCGGCGAGTGGTTCGCCATGTGGCAGTCGACCACTTGGAACGGCCAGGAGGCGGCCTTCCGCTTCTATGTCGCGGTGCTCGGCGTGCTGATCTTCGTCAATCAACCGGATGCCGAGCTTCCCGGCTTCGTACCGCCGCCTCTCGTGACCCCGCGCCGCCGTCGCATCGACAAGACCAAGAAGCAGAGCTAGGAGAGGGGGCTTCGCGGTCTTTGCCGGTTCGCGGGCGCCCTTGCCCCGGACCGGGCTTCGCACTATTTTCCCACCCATGCTGCGGTCGAACGGCCAGATCGGGTTTGACAGAGGCGCCATTGCGCCGGTGGCCACGCGCGCGCCCTCCAAGCTCCTCCTTAGACGCCCCTGAGCTCCTTCAGCTCCGCTCGAAGCGGGGCGGGCGTTCAGGGGATGGCAATCTAAACCCGAGAGAATTCAATCGGCTCGTCGGTCATGCTAGACTGACGCCCAAATCCTAAGGACGAGAGACATGGAGTCCAACCCTAACGAACAGAAGCCGGCGCGCCCCGAGCGGGACCGCGTGGTGATCTTCGACACGACCTTGCGCGACGGCGAGCAATGCCCCGGCGCCACCATGACCTTCGAAGAAAAGCTCGAAGTTGCCGAGCTGCTCGACGAGATGGGCGTCGACATCATCGAGGCCGGATTCCCCATCGCCTCCGAAGGGGATTTCAACTCCGTGCAGGAGATTGCGCGCCGCGCCAAGACTTCAGTGATCTGCGGCCTTGCCCGCGCGCAAATGAAGGACATCGACCGTTGCGCCGAGGCCATCAAGCCTGCCAGGCGCGGTCGTATCCACACCTTCATCGGCACTTCGCCGCTCCACCGCAAATATCAGATGGGGATCGACGAAGCCGAGGTGCTCGCGCGCGTCACCCAATCGGTGGCGCGGGCGCGGAGTTATACCGATGACGTCGAATGGTCGGCGATGGATGCGACCCGCACCGAGCACGATTTCCTCTGCCGTTGCGTCGAGGCGGCGATCAAGACGGGTGCCACTACCGTCAACATTCCCGACACGGTCGGCTATGCCACGCCTGACGAGTTCGCCGCTCTTATCCGCATGATCGTCGAGCGGGTACCTGGTGCCGAGCGCACGGTGTTCTCCACTCATTGCCACAACGATCTCGGCCTTGCCGTCGCCAACTCCTTGGCGGGTGTCGGCGCCGGCGCGCGCCAGGTCGAATGCGCCGTCAATGGACTCGGCGAGCGTGCCGGCAATGCGGCTCTGGAAGAGATCGTCATGGCCATCAGGACGCGCGGCGACGTGATGCCGTTCTGGACGGGCATCGACACGACCATGCTGACCCGCGCCTCCAAGCTCGTGTCCCGCGTGACCGCCTTCCCGGTGCAGTACAACAAGGCCATCGTCGGCCGTAACGCGTTCGCCCATGAGAGCGGCATCCACCAGGACGGTGTTCTGAAGCACGCCGAGACCTTCGAGATCATGACGCCCGAGAGCGTGGGCTTGAAGGAATCCTCGCTCGTCATGGGCAAGCATTCGGGGCGCCACGCCTTCCGCGAGAAGCTGAAGGAACTCGGCTACGAGCTCGGCGACAATGCCTTCGAGGATGCTTTCGTCCGCTTCAAGGCGCTCGCCGACCGCAAGAAGCACGTCTATGACGAGGATCTGGAGGCGTTGGTCGACCAGGAGATCGCTTCCGCCCATGACCGCATCAAGGTGGTGGCGCTGACGGTGATTGCCGGCACCGGCGGCCCGCAAAAGGCGACGCTCACCCTCGACGTCGACGGCAAGCAACACACCCACGAGGCGACCGGCGATGGCCCCGTCGATGCCACCTTCCGGGCGATCAAGGCGCTCGTGCCCCACGAGGCGCGGCTCCCGCTCTATCAGGTGAGCGCGGTGACGGAAGGGACCGATGCCCAGGCCGAGGTGACCGTGCGGCTCGAGGCCGACGGCAAGACGGTGACCGGGCGCGGCTCGGACACCGACACCCTCGTTGCCTCCGCGCGGGCCTATGTAAGCGCGCTGAACAAGCTGCTTGCACGCGAGGGTAGGCGGAAGCCCGAGACGATGCTCGCCTCTTGAGCCGCGCCTTCACACTTAAGGGCATCGAGCTAAGAACTCCCGCGATGGCTGCCAGTAATTGAGGCAAGCCGCGCCGGCCGCCGTAGACCTGGCGGCGTCGCGGCTTGTCGTCTGTCTTTGCCGCGAGGTGGAATTTGTAGGCCTGTCACCACATTGTCTCGGATCTTTAACGGCCCCCTTTAACGGATGCCCAATTTTGGCGAGCGAGTCCGTTCCGAGGAGGACTCTGCGAACGCGACGCGGCGCTTGAGCATGGCAAGCGAATTGTTTTTTTTTAACGGGCACTCGATGCATTGCTCACCACGCCGATTTGCCGCAACATGCTTTGGCGCTCGGCAGACGGCCAAGCACTCAACAGCTTCCTGCCGCTCGCAATTTCAGTGGCGTTCGGGGCTCCCTTTGCGGTGAGCCGATTGGGGCGGGCGTATGCTCTCGCAGGTCTTGGGCTTTGTCTCGAAGGACATGGCCATCGACCTTGGCACGGCGAACACGCTGGTCTACGTGCCGGGCCGGGGGATCGTTCTCGACGAGCCTTCTGTCGTCGCTGTCACGCAAACGCGCGACGGTGAGCGCAAGGTCATCGCCGTCGGCCGTGAGGCCAAAACGATGCTCGGGCGCACGCCGAGCAAGATCGAAACGATCCAGCCTTTGCGCGACGGTGTGATCGCCGACTTCGCCGCGGCCGAGGAAATGATCAAGCACTTCATTCGCCTTGTGCAGCGGCGATCGCTGTTCTCGAGCCCGCGCGTGATGATTTGCGTGCCAGCGAGTGCAACACCGGTCGAGCGCCGCGCCGTGCATGAAGCGGGATTGTCGGCGGGCGCGCGACGCGTCTATCTGATCGAGGAGCCGGTCGCTGCGGCGATTGGCGCAGGCCTTCCCATCACCGAGACACGCGGCTCGATGATCGTCGATATCGGCGGCGGTACGACCGACATCGCCGTGCTGTCGATGGGAGAGGTGATCTATTCGCATTCGATCCGCACCGCCGGCAACTCGATGGACGAGGCGATCGTCAATTATGTGCGCTTCAAGCACCATCTCCTGATCGGGTCGGCGAGCGCCGAAGCCGTCAAGAAGGAACAGGGCTCCGCTCTCGCCAAGACCAACGGCGAGCGCGTGACCATCCATATGAAGGGGCGCGATCTGCAACGCGGCTTTCCCACCGAGATCGAGCTCGAGCCCCACGACATCGCCGAGGCTCTGAGCTTGCCGATCCAGCAAATCGTCGGGGGAATTCGCCAGGCACTTGCCGACGTACCGCCGGAGCTGGTCGCCGATCTTTGCGACTCCGGCATCTACCTCACCGGAGGCGGGGCGCTGCTCGAACGGCTCGACGTGCGGCTCGCTCAAGAAACCGGGGTGAAGTTCAAGATCGCCGAGGACCCGCTGCGCTGCGTTGCGCGGGGAACCGGCATGGTGTTGGAGCAGCTCGACGCCATGGCTCATCTTCTGATCAAGCCATGATCCGGTATGACTGACGACGGGGCTTTCTAGCTGCGCGAGCCCCCAAAGAAGAGGGAATCAAGACGCCGCTCAGGCGTTCCCTCGAGCGAGACTGAAGATGCGGGGAGGAGCATCATCGATCTACCGCAGTCCCCGCCGGTCCTGGCGGCGGGCCCGGGGCGAGCTTCTGACGTTCACGCTCTACTTCTTCTGCGCCTTGCTTCTCGTCTTGAGCCGTATCGGTCATAACGGCGTCGACGACCTGCGCGAGCGCTTCGTCGATCTCTCCGCGCCTCTACTCGAAGCAATGTCGATTCCGGTGATCGAAGGGCGCCGTTTGATCAAGCGCGGGCGAACCTATGCCGACGCTTTCGCCGAGATCGATCGGCTCAAGGCCGAGAACGATCAGCTCAAGCAATGGGAATGGAATGCAAAGCTGCTCGAGCGCAAGAATGCCCATCTGCGCGCTTTGCTCAATGCGGTTGACGAGCCCGCTCTCAATTTCGTCACCGGGAGCGTCATCGCCGACGCGCGCGGTCCGTTTCTCCGCAGCGCCCTGATCAATCTCGGCAGGGATAACGGCGTGCGCGTCGGCTATGCCGTCATTGACGGCAATGGCCTCGTCGGACGCACGGTCGATGCGGGATCCTCCGTCGCTCGCGTGCTGTTGCTGAACGACCTCAACAGCCACATCCCGGTTCTGGTCGGGCCTGCCGGCGTCCGCGCGATGGCCTCTGGCGACAACAGCGCCGAGCTCAGGCTCGATTTCCTCCCTGACGGCGCCTCGCTCTACGAAGGCGACGAGGTTTACACCTCCGGCAGCGACGGCGTGTTGCCGCGCGGGCTTCGTGTCGGCACGGTGACCGGCACGCCGGGCGCCTTCCGGGTCCGGTCCTATGCCGATCTCCGCGCGCTCGATGCGGTGAGCGTGCTGTTCTTCGATACGCCCGAGCTTGTGAACAGCGATCCGGTAGCGGGCCCGATCGACGGTCCTCTGTCGGCAACGCCAACCAGCGCTGCCTCGACGCCGCCGCAGCCGGTTCAGCCGGTCTCGAGCGTCAACCCCGTCGGCAGCGCCGTCAAACATGCCGGCGCCGAGGAGGGCGCTGCGGCCGGAGGAGGGCAAGCGCAGGCCGAACGATGAGCCCGATCCTGCCCGCGCTCTCGGTCCTGTTCGCGGTGCTTGCGACCGCGGTGCCTTGGGGCTTGCCGGCTGATGCGACCTTCATGCTTCCTCTCGTCGTGGTGATGATGGTGTTTTGCTGGCGTCTCATGCCCGACGCGGTATTGCCGCTCACCGCATGCCTGTTGCTCGGCCTCCTCACCGACGTGATGAGCGGCGGCCCTCTCGGTTTCTTCGCGCTGATGGCTTTGATCGCGGCGAGCGTCGGCGGCTTGTTGCGTGTCGCGGTCGAGCCACGAGACTTGTGGCTTCTGTGGCTGATCTGGAGCGCGCTTGCGCTTGCGCTCGGGGTGCTCGGCTGGCTGCTGGGCTCGCTCTATTTCTTCCGCTGGATCGATTGGTGGCCGATTCTGTTCGGCACGCTCGCCTCTATCGCGCTCTTCCCCGTGGTGTTGCGGGGTCTTGTCTGGATCAGACGCGGCAGACTCGGTCCCGACCACTCCAATTTGTTCCGGGGCTCGTCATGAAGACGCGCGTTTCGGGAGATACCAAGGCGCGCGACCCGGCGCGGAAACAGCGCCTGCGCTTCTCGCGGCGCGCGCTTCTCCTAGGGGCCGGACAGGCCGGATTGTTCGGGCTGCTCGCTTGGCGCCTCCGCGAGCTGCAGATCTTGGACTCGTCGGAATATCGCCTGCTCGCAGACGAGAATCGCCTGAGCCGTCAGCTCATCGCGCCGCGCCGCGGCGCGATCTATGATCGCTTTGGCACACCGGTGGCGGAGAGCCGAGAGAGCTTACGCGTCACCGTCGTGCCGGCCTTCGCCAAGGGTCTCGGCCGGACGCTCGACGCGCTGTCCCGCATCGTGCCCATATCGGCAGCCGACCGCGACCGCGTGCTGCGCACGGCGCGGCGCCAGAGCAGCTATCGGCCGGTGGTCGTGGTCGAGGGGCTTTCCTGGCGGCAATTCGCCCTGCTCAACGTGCTGGCGCCTCAGCTCCCGGGCGTTGCCACCGATGTCGGCTCGTTCCGCATCTACGATAGTCCCGAACCCATGGCCCACGTCGTCGGCTATGTCGGCATGGCCGGCAAAGGCGAGGTCGATGAGGACCCGGTCATGCGCGTTCCGGGCTTCCGGCTCGGCAAGACCGGAATTGAGAAGGGCTTCGACCGCCGGCTCAGGGGACGCGCCGGTAACGTCACCTCGGAGGTCGACGCCCATGGCCGTATCGTGCGCGAGCTCGGCTCGACCCCGAGCGTGCCGGGACAGGACTTGGTCCTCACCATCGATCATGAGCTGCAGGCGATTGCGTACAATCGCATCGCGAGCGAACGCCGCGGCTCATTGGTGGCACTCGATTGCACCACCGGCGATGTGCTGGTGATGGTCTCGGTGCCTTCCTTCAATCCCAACGACGTCGCCTTTAAGCCCGACGCCAAGCAATGGGCGGCGCTGACTGGGAGCGCCGACGAGCCCCTCAACAACCGCGCGGTGATGGGGCAATATCCGCCCGGATCGACCTTCAAGGTCGTGAATGCGCTTGCGGCCCTGACCGCCGGCGTCGTCACGCCGGAGGAGCATATCGTCTGCCGGGGCAGCTATTTCTTCGGCAACCATCTCTTCCACTGTTGGAAGAGCCATGGCCCGATCGCGCTGCATGATGCCATCAAGTCGTCCTGCGACGTCTATTTCTACGAGACGGCGCACCGCATGGGCATCGACAAGCTTGCCGTCACCGGGCGCGCGCTCGGTCTTGGCAAGGCGTATGACCGCGAGCTGCCGGGGGCTAAGGCTGGCGTCATGCCCGATACCGCGTGGAAGCGCGCCACGCTCCGGCAACCTTGGTACCCGGGCGAGACCATCTCTTGCGCGATCGGTCAGGGCTATGTGCTGGCAACGCCGCTTCACCTCGCGCTTGTTGCTGGCAGGATCGCTTCCGGCAAAGCGATCGTGCCACGCTTCGTGCGCCTTGGTGCGAGCGCGGTCGCCGATCAGCCGCAACCACTCCCCATCGATCCCGTCTATCTCCAGCTCGTCCGCGACGGCATGACCGCGGTGGTGAACGAGAAGGGCGGCACCGCCACCCGGGTCGCGCTTAAGCTTCCCGGCATGTTGATGGCGGGGAAGACAGGAACGGCGCAGGCCTTCGGCCATGGCGTCGCCCATCACTTCACCGGCTTCGAAGCCAAACCCCATTCGCTGTTCATCGCCTTCGCGCCGGTCGACGCGCCGCGTTATTCGGTCGCTTGCGTCGTCGAGCATGGAGGTTGGGGCGCACAGACCGCGGCGCCTATCGTCCATGACGTGATGACCGAGCTCTTGCTGCGCGATCCTGCAGCGCGGCCCGCCTTCGTTGCGAGCAATGATGTGGAAGCGGGCTCGGCCCTGGCCGATGCGGGAGGCGGGAAATGAGCATGTTCTTCGAGCAGAGCTATGAGAAGCGCCAGTTCAAGCTCACCGAGAAACTTCTCCGCATCAACTGGCCGTTTCTCCTGCTGATCGCCGCCATCACCTCTGTCGGCGTGGCTGCGCTCTATTCGGTCGCCGGCGGCGCGCTCGAGCCTTGGGCGAGCCGTCACGTGGTGCGCTTCTGCCTCGGGCTTGCGCTTCTCTTCGCTGTCGCGGTGTCCGACATTCGCTGGTGGCTCAAGGCCGCCTATCCACTCTATCTCGTGGCGTTCATCCTGCTCGCCTTGGTGATGGTGATCGGGGTTGAGAGCGGCGGCGCCAAGCGCTGGCTCGGCTATGGCGAGGTTACTTTCCAGCCGTCCGAAATGATGAAGATCGCTCTCATTCTGGCGCTTGCACGCTACTACCAGTGGCTGCCGCCGGAGAAGGTCTCCTGGCCGCATGCGCTGCTCATTCCTCTCGCCATGATCGGGGCGCCGGTCCTGCTCGCTCTCGCCCAGCCCGATCTCGGCACCGCCATGCTCTTCGGCGTGGTCGGCTCTGGCCTCCTCTTTCTCGCCGGCGTGAGCTGGCTCTATTACCTCGGCGGGATCGTCGGCGTCATCGTCGTCTTGCCCCATATCTGGGAACGCCTGCACGGCTATCAGAAGGAGAGGGTGCTGACGTTCATCGACCCCGAGCGCGATCCGCTCGGCTCCGGTTATCACATCCTCCAGTCGAAGATCGCCGTGGGGTCGGGCGGGTTGATGGGCAAGGGCTTCATGCAGGGCACACAAGCCCAGCTCAATTTCCTCCCCGAGAAGCACACCGACTTCATCTTCACCATGTTCGCCGAGGAAATGGGGTTTGTCGGCGCGGTGTCGCTGCTCGCGCTCTATCTCCTCGTTCTGCTGTTCATTGCCTATATGGCGCTCCGATGCCGCAGCACGTTCGCTAGACTCGTCGCCGCCGGTATTGGCCTTTGCCTCTTCACCTATGTGTTCATCAACGTGGCGATGGTGACGGGGCTTGTGCCGGTGGTGGGGGTGCCGCTGCCGCTCGTCTCCTATGGCGGCACCTCGATGTTGACCATGATGATCGGCTTGGGCTTCGTGCTGAACGCCCATGTCAATCGCCAGGTCCGCATCAGGCGCGAGGAGCTCGGCCCCGTTTGGTGAGGCCTGCGGAGGCCGCAGCCGCGGGCCCTTGAGGCGCACCCTGGACAGGGGAAGGAGCGCAGTGCTAAGGGGAGCACCCTTGGGGTGAACGCCCGGGTCGGGATCATCCTAGGATGCGCCTTGCCACGGCAGAGGCGGAAATCCAGGGCGCATAGCTCAGGTGGTAGAGCAGCTGACTCTTAATCAGCGGGTCGTAGGTTCGAGTCCTACTGCGCCCACCAACCTACGCTGCGAAGCAGCGAAGGCTGCCATGCGTTCCGATGTGGAGGAAGCACCATGAAGTCGGCATCACGCATCATGGTTCTTGCAGCGGCCTTGGGGCTTTGCGCGGGGACAGCCCACGCCACCGAAGGCGAATACGGCAACGAATGCGTGATGGGGCTCGCGCTCGGCAAGGACATTCACACCGATTGCTCGGTCAACACCGTCTATAAGGGCAAGACCTATTGCTTCGGCAACGAGACGGCGAAGCAGCTCTTTCTCAAGAAGCCAGAGGAGTTCCTACTCCAGGCGCAGATCTACTACTCTAGCAAGCAGCAATGAGGCTTGCCGCTTCAGCCTTCCAGACTGCAATTCGTTTTTGTGCCGATTAAGTGAGGAATCCCCCGTCATGGGACACACAATCGAAGGCGAGGCCACGCCGGAATCTCCCCCTCAAGAGGTGGAGACCCCAAAGCTCAAGCGCAAGGAATACGAGAAGGAGCTGCGCAAGCTGCAGACCGAGCTGTGCTCCTTGCAAGACTGGGTTAAGCAGACCGGCGAGCGCATCATCGTCGTGTTCGAAGGCCGCGACGCTGCCGGCAAGGGCGGCACGATACGCGCGCTGACCGAACGGGTGAGCCCGCGCACCTTCCGGCTTGTCGCGCTGCCGGCACCGTCCGACCGTGAGAAGACGCAAATGTATGTCCAGCGCTACCTGGCGCACTTTCCGGCAGCGGGCGAGATCGTGATCTTCGACCGGAGCTGGTACAACCGCGCCGGTGTGGAACACGTCATGGGCTTCTGCACCAAGCAGCAGCACAAGCGCTTCCTGGAAATCTGCCCCGACTTCGAAAAGCAGATCGTCGACAACGGCATCCGGCTCATCAAGTACTGGCTCGAAGTCAGCAACAAGGAACAGAAGCAGCGCTTCGAAGCCCGTATCGACGATCGCCTGCGCCAATGGAAGCTGAGCGCCATGGACCTTCCTTCGCGCGAGCGCTGGTACGACTATTCGCGGGCTCGCGACACGATGCTCGAAGCGACTGATACCGACTTCGCGCCTTGGCACATCGTGCGCTCCGACGACAAGAAGCGGGCCCGCCTGAATGTACTGTCTCACTTCCTCGGCTCGATCCCATACAAGGCCCCGAAACCCGAGAAGGTGAAGCTGCCGACGCGCGACAAAAAGGGCGCCTATGACGACGAGGCGACGATCAAGGATCGGCGGTGGATCAAGGAGAAATTCTGAGCTGGGTCTTTTTCGTCACGACCACTTCAGCGTGATGCCGACATCTCCCGGCATCCCGCCGGGGAAATCGATAATCTGGACTCTCAATTTGTAGCCGAGCGGTTGCAGCCGCCTCTGCCAGAACTCGTACATCTCCTTCGGCAAACCGGTCAGCGTCTTTTCCCAGCCGGGCTCTTGCTGGTTGATGGCGCGGCCATGGTCGGTGCAGAGATCATGGGGAAAGCGATAGACCTGAACCTCGGTGAGACCATTCGACACCGCACGATTGATGATCACCGCCACGCGCTTCATCGCCTCTTCGTCGGACACGCCGGATGGCTTGGTGATCTTGTCGAGCAGAAGTTTCTTCTCGGCTTCTGCCTCGGCATGCTTGCGCGCTGCCGCCTCGGCCTTCTCGCCCTCTGCCAGCGCAAGCTTCTCCATCATTTCCTGAGCGGTGGGCAATAGTCCAGTGAGCTTATCGGCACTTGAAACCATATTCATCTCCTCAGGTAACTCCAATCACGGCTTACAGGTATTCTTGCGAGCCCAGGTTCGCTTTGTCGGTCTCCGCGAAAAGGCCTCGCAGAACGCTCGCTATGCCAATGGTATAGAGCGAAGCAAGGATGACCGTCGAGATGCGAGCCAAAAACAGTGTACCGCTGTCTTGCGGGAGGGGTGAAAGACCAAGGCCCAGCACAACGAGGAATGTCGCCGTCCCGACCGCGGCAATCGGCGCGAGCCTGCCGCCAGCCGCTATGCTGGCCCCGAAGACCAGCCCGAAGAACAGTACGACCAGCAATAGAAATGCCGGAGAGGGCAGCAGAGAGATCAGCAGATAGGCGATAGTCGCGGCAAGACCGCCAACGATATTTCCGGCAATGAGACCCGCGGCTGCGCCCGGTCCCGCAACAGCCGATTGCTGAAGAATGGTGACTGCGGTGACCATGATCACAATGATGCTGGTCGGAGTTCCGGTGCCCATGAAGTAGACAAACAGGCTCATCAGCACGCCAGTGTTGGCGAGCGCAGCAGCCACGGGAGCATTTTCCCGAACCACTTGGGCGCTTCCCTGCTCCAGCTGCTTCCGCTGCGGAAACAGGGCAAGAATAAAAAAGATCAGCAGCAAGGCGAGCACGCTTCCAACAATCAGGTCATGCACGAGTGCATAAGCGAGATCGACCGAGCTTACGGCCATCAGAGGCACGAAGGACGTTGTCATCAGGAAAATTCCTGCCGCCGCTTGACCACGAGCCAAGGCCAGGAACTCAACAAAGATCATGAGGCCGACAATGAGGATCAAACTCAGCGGCCGGTCTGCAAAGCTTATTGAAACGAAAAGGCTGATGGTGCATCCCGCCGCCATCAGCACGACAAAGCCGAAGGCACGCTTCAGATCGAGGGACCGGCTCGCGGATAGGAGCTGAACTGCTATCAGTGAAGGGAGAAAGGGGAAGTCCCAACCCATCAACTCTCCAAGGGTAAATCCCATCGAGGCTGCAATAGCGATTCTAAACGCCAAAGCATGCCGCTCTCGGGTATCCTGGACCTCGATCACCGGCGCGTTTGATCACTAACTGACATAAGTGAGCACTGCGATAAGCCTGATCCAAAATGCCCCGATAGCGTTGGTGATCGGATTACCGGTTGCGTAGACGATGATGTTGGCCTGCGAGCCAAGCCGCATGCCAGGCAGATAGTCTTTCTGATCGAGATTGACCCTGACGGGAAAACGCTGTGGAGTTCGCGTAAGCCCAACCGGCGCGCTAACTTTCGGAAGCCCCGTTGCCGGGTCGATCGCTCCCTGCGCCACACCCCAACCCACGCTCTCAACCTTTCCGTCGAAAACTCGCCCGGGGAACACGTCGAGCACGATCTCGGCCGGAGCGTCGGACTTGATGGCCTCCAAGCTGTTCTCGCGGAAATTGGCGCTGAACCAGACATCGCGCGAATCGATGAAGGTCAGAACCGATTGCCCCACGCCAGTGAATTGGCCAAGCGTGAGCTGCAGGTTGGTGACGACGCCGTCGGAAGGAGCAACAACCGTAGTGCGCACGAGATCGAGCTTGGCCTTCTCCATTGCCGCGAGCGCCGCGCGCAGCTCTGGATTGTCGGCGCCCTGAGGTCCAAGTTGCTCCTTCGCCTTTTCGAGTTCAGCCTCGGCTTCCCGCACGCTCGCTTCTGCCGCGTCGACCTCAGCCTTTGCTCGGTCGGCGCGCGCCTGGGCGTAGACTCCCTTTTCCACCAGCGTCAGAATGCGGTTCGCCTGCTCGACGACATTATCGCGCTTAGCCCGCGCTTCGATGAGGCGTTCTTGCGCCGAGGTGACTGCGGCCGTGTTGGCGCCAATCGTTTGGCCGACGCTTGCGACCTTAGCCTCTGCCTCCTGAAGGGCGATCTGATACGGCTCCGGATCGATGCGGAACAGCAAGTCTCCCGCGTTGACCTTCTGATTGTCGGTCACCCCGACTTCCAGCACACGGCCCGATACTTCAGGCGCCATCCGCACGACGTAGGCCTGGACGACGGCCTGCGAGGTGTAGGGCGTCATCCGGTCGGCGATAATGGAGTAGACGAACAATACGATGATGACGCCGAGGATGATCAACGTCCAACGCCGAACCGGATCGTGCGCCTTCTCTATTTTTTCCGCCATGGCAGAACTCAGCCTAGTGGGTGGTGGGCGAGATGATCCCGAGCGAGCCCAGTCCGGCAACTGTAAGCTGGACGGCCACCGCGGTAAGCAGGAGTCCGAACACGACTTCCGAAATGACGAGGCTGGTGGGATTGAGGCGCTTCGACAGCTTGTCGATATTGGCAAAGATTAAATAGTCGAAGGCGCCTACCAAAAGCACCAAGCCCACAACAAGCGCGACGCTCGCGATCGAGACGACCTCATCAGATGCGATGATAAGAATCGTGATGCCTACAGGATTGAGAAGGTAGGGTATCGCCAGTGGGTAGACCGCGACCTGCCGTGGATCCTCCTTGGCTGGCAATTCCTCCACGGGCTTTTTGCCATGTCCGGTAACCATCTCGATCGCCAGGATGACCAGGATAATTCCTCCGGCAACGGCAACGGCACCGCCCGAGATATGGAGAAGACGCATCAGGAGCGCGCCGAAGGCGAAAAGGATGAGAGCGGTAACGACCGCTATCACGACCATTCGCCGGCCTACGGCTCGCTGTGTCTCGGCATCGAAATGCTTGGTCTTTTCCAGGAACGGGACGAGCGCAATTTTCGGGCCCATGCCGATGAGCAAGAGCAGAAGGAGCTTCGCAACCAGCTCAAGATTGATGACCGAGAAATCCATGTTAGGATGCCCACTCGACCCCGGAGGCCGCCATCGTGATAGTCGTCCGCGCCGTTCTGCTTAAGATGGATCTATTCCCTTCGGTTCACAACCGCCCGATGGCCGTGGCGCTCACTCTGACCGCGATCTGGACCGTCGTACTGATGAAACTACGCGGCATCAAGGCGACGGGTCTATTCTCGATGGTCACCTATAGCAAGCTTGTGCCCTTCGCGGCCTACAATCCGCGCGACCCGCTATGAGCCACTGATACAATGCGTACGGTCTTTCTAACCTTGTTCTTTTTCACACTATGGTCGTCAGCTTGGGCGAATTGGTTGAACAAATCGGAAGAGTACCTAGCCGGTTGCCGGGATGAGGCAATCCGACGGTATTACAAAGACACATCCAATGCAGACGTTAGACGGCACATATACCTGTGCATGATTGCTCACGGCTACACCTTCAAAGCCCTCTGCGATGAGAACGGATGGCTCGATCCAGATTGCTACCGGTTGAAATACAAGACCGAGGGTCGTTGATGCTCGACCGCCCCGAAGAACTCGCACTGGAGATCCAGTAAATGAGGATTCTCGGAGCTTTCTTCGCTTTCGCTTTGAGCCTAGTCGCCGTCGATGCGGCGTGGGCTCAAGGTGTGCAGAACGTGCCTGCCGATGAACAACAGCAGCCGCTACTCAGTGCAGCACAACTCGATCAGCTCGTGGCTCCGATCGCCCTTTATCCCGATCCACTGCTCGCGCAGGTTCTCATGGCCTCAACCTATCCGTTGGAGATCGTGCAGGCCGATCGCTTTGCCAAGGCCAAGAAGGGGCTCAAAGGCGACAAGCTCACCCAAGCCTTGGATAAGCAGGATTGGGACGCGAGCGTGAAGCAGCTCGTGTCGACACCGACCGTGCTGGCAATGATGAGCGATCAGCTCGATTGGACCGAGAAACTGGGCGACGCCGTGCTGGCGCAGCAGGCCGATCTCATGGATGCGATCCAACGCTTGCGTGCTCAGGCGCAGGACAATGGCAAGCTCGAGACAACCAAGCAACAAAAGGTGACGGTCAGTCAGCAGGCCAACAAGCAGGTGATCGAGATCGAGCCGGCATCACCCGAGGTCGTCTACGTCCCTTACTACGATCCGGCGGTCGTTTACGGCGCCTGGCCGTATCCCGACTATCCGCCGTACTACTATCCTCCGCCTGCGGGATATATTTACGGTGGTGCAATCGCGAGGGGACTTGCGTGGGGAGCTGCCTTCGCCGTCGGTCACGAGATCTGGGATAACTTCGATTGGGATCGCGGCGACATCAACGTCAATATCGACAGGAACGTGAACCGCAACGTCGATCGAAACTTCCAGAAATGGGAGCACAACTCGTATCACCGGCGCGGCGTGAGCTATAACAGCGACGCCGTCAAAAATAAGTTCGCCAAAGGGAATGCGCGCGCCGCGGCCGACCGCAAGCTTGACCGTGGCCGCAAGGGCGATCAAGTGCTGAACAATGTTGGCCAAGGCGGTCAACTGGGAGGCGGCAATCTCGGCGAGAGGCCGAAGGTCAAGCCGAACGTCGGCCAGATTGAGCAGGGGCTCAAAGAACGCCCCGGCAACGCCAAGGGACAGGTGGCAGCCAAAGCCAAGGCGAAAGTCGGTGGCGGAGGGAATGCCCTCGATCTCAGCGATGGCGCCTGGGCGAAAGATTTCTCGAATCGCGGACAGGCGAGCCTCGGCAATCGCGGCGCTAAGGATTTCAAGCGGCCCAGCGGAGGACACAACGTCAACCGCGGAAGTGTAAATCGCGGTCATGTCAGCCGCGGCGGTGGCAGTAGGCCGAGTGTTAGCCGTGGTGGCGGTGGCCGTGGAGGTGGTGGGCGCGGCGGCGGTGGCGGGCGGCGCTCCGACATCAATCTCAAGCAGGACATCGTCCCGCTGGCGCGGCTCGACAACGGTCTTGAGCTTTATCGTTTCCGCTACAGGGACGGCGATCCCACGATCTATGTGGGCGTCATGGCGCAGGAGGTGCAGAACATCGACCCCAAGTCAGTTTGGCGCGGCCGCGATGGATATTTGCGGGTCGACTACGATCGGATCGGAGTGAAATTCATGACGTGGAAAGAGTGGGTCGCACGAAGCGGTGCGGGCTCCGCTTCCTCGCCGTGAGCAATCGTGGTGTTGCCATGTTGAGAAAAGCAAGCCTCGTTTCCCTTTCTGCCGCGCTTCTGTGCTGGAGTGTGCCTTCGGTCGCTCAGGAGCGATTCAAGACGCCGGAAGCTGCTGTCGATGCCTTAGTCGCCGCCGCAAAGGCTCGAAACACTAAGGCGATCCTCGGGGTGCTGGGTCCGGATGGAAAGGCCATCGTTAGCTCGGGCGACCCCGTTGCCGACACCAACATTAGGGAAAAGTTCGTCGCAGCCTATGACGCAAAGCATGCGATTGAGCGCGAGGGCGACGGTACGCAGACTCTGATCATTGGCGACGACGATTTCCCCTTCCCAATTCCGCTCGTGAACAAGGCCGGTGAGTGGCAGTTCGACACGGCAGCAGGCCGCGACGAGATTTTGCGCCGCCGCGTCGGGCGCAATGAACTGGCCGCGATCCAAGTCAGTCTCGCCTATGTCCAGGCGCAAAACGAATACGCCTCACTCGATCCCGCGGGGCTCGGCCCGCATGTCTATGCGCAGCGGATCGTCAGCCGCCGGGGAAAGAAGGACGGCCTCTATTGGCCCACCGCCGAGGGCGAGACCCCGAGCCCGCTCGGCGAGCTGGCCGCGAAGGCGTCTGCGGAGGGCTACAAGGCCGGCGCCGCCCCAATCCCGTATCACGGCTATTACTATCGCATCCTCAAGCGGCAGGGTCCCAGTGCGCCGGGCGGTGCCTATGATTATCTCGCCAACGGCAAGATGATCGGCGGCTTTGCCCTGCTCGCCGTCCCCGCTGAATACGGCAATTCCGGCATCATGACCTTCATGGTCAATCAAGACGGCACGGTGTACCAGAAGGATCTCGGGCCAAGGACCGCGAAGGTCGCGCAAAAGATCGAACTCATTCTCGCCCGATCAAAGTTGGACCAAGGCCGAGCCGTCTAAGACGCCCAATGATGTCCGATAAGGGTCAGAAGCGGACCACCAACTCAAGATGATGATCGAGAAAATACCGTCCCGCTTGTAAGCCGCCGCGGCGTCATTGACCCGCAATCAAAGTCTCAAGCGCGTTACCCACATCAAAGATCGGTCAGCTTAGTCTAAGCCGAGCTGCATTGGCGATGGGATCGGCGTATGCGAACAGTCAAGGTCACCTCGACTTAAGACCCGCTCGGCACCGACTGACCGGCGAACACCGCGCCGTCGGTGTCGGTGATGGCGACATCGAGGTTGTTCTGCGTGCCGCGTCCGAAGGTGAAGCGGAAATTCGGGTTGGTCGAGATCGAGAACGTGCCTTCCAACTGGAACACGAGCTCGCCGTCGCGCTTCACCATCACATCCTTGACGAAGCGCGCCGGGATGACGTTCGCGGTGTTGATGTCGAGCTGCATGCCGTTAGAGTTCGGGTGCTTGATCATCACTCGGGCCGACCAGATCGGGTCGGCGCTAAGCGCCGGCGGGAAGGTCTTCACGATCATCTTGCCGAGATCGACATTCTCGGTATCGGGGTCCTTGGCCTGCATCGCGCCGCAGCCGCCGGAGGCCGCCACGAACTTGGTCGCCATGTGAAGCTGGCCGTCCTCGGTCTCGAGCACGGCGCGGACATGCGAGAAATTGTCGATGCGAACCCGCGTCGAGAAGCTCCGCTCGCCGCCCTGGCCAGCCGCCGGCCCAAAAGTGATCTTCGCCACCATGGGGTCGGGATTCTTGTCGATGAAGAGCGTGAGCGTCTTGATCTTCTGCTTGACCCCGGGCGGTACGTGCACGGTGATGGGCACGAGCGCAGGGTCGTCTGCAGTGTAGGGTGCATCGAGCGTCACCACACCATCCTCGGCAGCGATCGGGCGGTCGCCGAAGGTCTGCTTCTTCAGTGCCGGCCAGACGTCCTCATCCGCCTTCGCGGCAGGGGCGGCAAGCACCGCCGCTGCGACGACAGCGAGGCCCAGCACGCTGGCGAAGCTCTTGATCGGGAAGGCCATGGCGCCCGTCTCCTTGATTGGCGTTTGCCGCATCATATCACTCCCATTCGAGCTCTGCGAAGGCCTCGGAGACATTGCGGACATGATAGTGGTCGAACAGCTTCCAGGCGTCGCGATCCTCGAACCCCGCCGTTTTGGTGGCATCCTCGAGCGTCTTGCCCTCCTTGATGAGCTGCCTAACGTCATTGGCGATGTCCGACAGATAGCGCTCTTCGGGCTCTAGCGCTCCTGGCAGCTCCATCGCGTGAGGCCCATGGCCCGGCACGACGCGGGCAGCATTCCGCGTCTTCATCTCCTCGATCAGCGCGAGCCAGCCTTTGATCGAGCCGTCGAGCGTCGGCACATGCACCGAGAAGAGGAGGTCGCCCATAAACAGCGTATTGGTCGCGCTGTCGGTGATGGTGAGGTCGTTGTCGGTATGAGCGGTGCGCTGGGGCTCGAGGACCAGCGTGCGGCCGCCGAGGTCGAGCGTCGTCTTGTCCTCGACTTTCAGCGTCGGCAGGATGATCTCGATTCCCTCGAAGGCTTGAGGCCCGAGCATCTCCTTGTTGATAGTGAGATAGCGCTCGGCGCGTGAAGCAAGCCCGCGCGCCAGCTTGTGATGGCCGACGAAAGTGGGGGCGTCTTCTTTGAACGCAGCGTTGCCGAACACGTGGTCGGGATGCATGTGGGTGTTGATCACGTAGCGGATCGGCTTGTTGGTTGCGGCGCGAATCGTGTTCAACAGCTCGCGTCCGGCGACCGCGCTGCCGAGCGTATCGATCACGGCCACGCACTCGCTGCCGACGATGAAGCTCGCATTTGCCATGTCGCCGCGATTCTCAGGCGATTGCACCTCGTAGCGGCCCTGATGCACGAAAATCCCGGGGGCGATCTCGGTCGCCTCAGCGGTGTCGTCGGCGCGAGCGGGGAGGGTGCGCAACAGCGGCGCCGCCGCAAGCGTGAGGGCAGCTCTGAGGAAATCCTGGCGCGTGATCAGGCGCTTGCCGCACATCGAATCATGCTCTCCTTGTGCGCTAGATCGTCTTGCCGCGAATGTATCGCAAGGCCCGGCAAGCGCTGCGAGAGCCCAAAATATCGTTACCGATCACGCGGCTTCGGCCCTGCGGCTAAGCCTAGAGAGCGGCGCTTTGCGACGCTTTTGCGCCAAGCGCCGTGCGGAAAAGCCCTGGCGCCAGCCTCGCGCCGGGCCTTTTGGTTTTCATTACATTCGTATACGTTACGCCCGCGGGAATAGGGAGGGTGTCTGAATGCGGATTCTTCTTATCTTGATTGTGATCATCGCCGTCCTGGTGGTGGTGCAGGCGCAAAGGCACCACTGCAAATACGACGGCACCTTGATCAATTGCGTGCTTGGGAAATCTGGGGGGGAAACTCCGGCTCCGGCAACGGGTGGCGCTGAGACGCCAGCTCCGGCGCCTGAAGCTCCGGCCGCCCCTGCGACCCCGGCTCCAGCGCAGTAGTTCCGAACGCTTCAGTCGCGAACGAACGGTTCGTTGGGATCGGCGCGCCTGGTGGGCGCGCCGACCTCCTTTGCGTTGCGCAGAGTTGGGCAAGAGAGCCCTCGGCTGCGGCCTTGTAGCGGCACCCAAAGCTTGTGCAGCCTTCCATTCAAGCCATAAAAACCCGGGCAAATCTGGAGAGTGCGCTTCTGTCTTGCCATTGACAGAGAGAACCTCCTCTGAGCTATCTCTAGTGCGCCTCGAAGTTTCCAGCCCCCGGCATTCTGAATTCGCTCATCTAATTGTCATCTAAATGAGGTCTTCGCGAAAATACGCCGAGATTGCAGCGGCGGCGCTTGGTAAAGTGCTGCCGCCCGGCACCGATTCCGGACGCGTAGCCGATATCATCGAGAGTATTTTGGCCGAGGCGTCGCGCGATCACCACGAGGAGGAACGGCAGCACGTGGCCGACGTCGAAGCCGCTGCCGAGCAGAAGCTTGCGCGGCTGCTCGATGCCTCTCCCGCCGTGATCTACAGCTTCAGGGCCAAGGGCGACTTTGCTCCGACCTTCGTCAGCGCCAATATCGAGCGCCTGTTTGGCTACAGTCCAAGCGAATATCTCAAAAATCCCAACTTCTGGCGCGAGCGGGTTCACCCCGAGGACCTTGCAAGGGTCGAAGCCGAGGTGGGTACCCTCTTCAAGACTGACAGGCAGGCGATCGAATATCGCTTCCGCCGCAAAGACGGCTCCTATCGCTGGGTGAACGACGATCAGCACCTTGTCCGCGACGACACGGGCGAGCCCGCCGAGATCGTCGGCTCGTGGAGCGACATCACCGCGCGCAAGGCGGCCGAGGCGGCCGAGGATGACGCGCGCAAGCGACTCTCGATCCTGCTCGAGACGGCGCCGTCGGTGATCTATTCTTTCAAGGCCAAGGACGATTACGCCCCAACCTTCATCAGCGAGAACATCAAGCGGCTGCTCGGCTATTGCCCCGAGGAATATCTGAAAAACCCCGAGTTCTGGCGCGCTCGCGTCCATCCCGACGACATCGAGAGGATCGAGGCCGAGCAGGCGCTTCTCTTCGAGCAGGAGAGGCACACCTCTGAATATCGCTTCCGCACCAAGGACGGCCATTATCGCTGGGTCAGCGACGAGCAGCATCTCATCCGTGACGCAAACGGCGATCCCTTCGAGATCGTCGGCTCGTGGAGCGACGTGACCGATCGGAAACACGCCGAGGAGGCCGAGGACGCCGCGCGAGCGAGGCTCTCGACACTGCTCGAAAGCGCGCCCTCGGTGATCTACTCCTTCAAGGCCAAGGACGACTACGCCCCGACCTTCGTCAGCGAGAACATCAAGAGGCTGCTCGGCTACTGCCCGGAGAAATATCTCGAGCATGCCGATTTCTGGCGCAACAACGTGCACCCCGATGATCTCGCCACCGTCGAGGCCGAGCAGGCCAAGCTATTCGAGAAGGGGAGGCACGCCGCCGAGTACCGCTTTCGCAAGAAAAACGGGACCTATATCTGGGTTAGCGACGACCAATATCTGCTGCGCGGCGAAGATGGCGAGCCCGCCGAGATCGTTGGCTCGTGGAGCAACATCAGCGCGCGCAAGCAGGCTGAGCAGGAGGGCAATGCGGCCCGCGCCCGCTTCGACCTCATGCTGCACTCGGCACCCGCTGTGGTCTACAGCTTCGCCGCGACCGGCGACTTCACTCCGACCTTCGTCAGCGAGAACATCAAGCGCGTGCTCGGTTACGAGTCCGACCAATACCTCAACGACCCGGACTTTTGGCGCTCGCGCGTTCACCCCGACGATCTCGCCGCGGTCGAGAAGGCGCAAGCCAAGCTCTTCGAGGACGACCGCCATGTCGCCGAGTACCGGTTCCGCAAGGCTGACGGCTTCTATTGCTGGGTGAGCGACGAGCAGCATCTTGTCAGGGACCAGAACGGCAATCCGCTCGAGGTGATCGGCTCGTGGAGCGAGGTCACCGCGCGTAAGACGGCGGAGCAGGCGGCCTTGCAACAGAGCGAGCAGCGCCTGACCGACGCCATCGGTTCGATCACCGAGGGCTTCGCGCTCTACGATTCGGAAGACCGGCTCGTCCTCGGCAATCACAAATATTACGAGCTGTTCGATTTCGGCGAAGGCCCTCCGAAACCCGGCATGACCTATGACGAAATCATCCGCGGCGCCGTCGCTAACGGCATGATCGAGGATGCCAGGGGGCGCGCCGAGGGCTGGCTCCGCCAGCGCCTCGATGAGCATCGCCATCCCGGTGAGCCGCTGCTCCAGCGCCGCTCGGACGGGCGCTGGCTGCAGATCAGCGAGCGCCGTACCGAGGCTGGCGGTACCGTCGCCGTCTATAACGATCTGACCGAGATCAAGGAAAGCGAGCAGAGGGCGGCCGCCGCCAATCAGCTCATTCTCCAAAGCCTGCGTTATGCGAGCCGCATCCAGTCGGCTGTCCTGCCGGCCCGTCAGGAGCTCGAGGTCGTAGCGGCGGACCATTTCTTGATCTGGGAGCCGCGCGACATTGTCGGCGGCGACTTCTTCTGGTTCCAGCCGATCGAGGACGGTTACGCGGTGATAGTCGGCGACTGCACCGGACACGGTGTTCCCGGCGCCTTCATGACGCTGATTGCCTGGGGCCTGCTCGACCGCATGTTGCGCACGGCCTCGAGTGACAAGCCGAGCGAGGTCCTGACCGGGCTTCACCGTGGCGTGCAAAGCCTGCTCGGCCAGAACGAGGAGGGGGGCGAGACGGATGACGGGCTCGAGGCAGGGGTCTGCTTCATCAAGCCTGCCAAGCGGGAGATGAGCTTCGCCGGGGCACGCTTCTCGCTGTGGCGGGCGAACCAGGACGACGTCATCGAGATCAAAGGCGATCGCAAGGGCATCGGCTACCGGCGCTACCCGCAAGGGACGACCTACACCGATTACACCTTCCCCTATGACGACCGCGATTCCTTCTACCTCAGCACCGACGGTCTGATCGACCAGATCGGCGGTCCCCGCGGCCGCTCTTTCGGCAAGCGGCGCTTTCTGGAGCTGCTCAAGCAGAATCGCGGCATTCCGATGCGCGCCCAGGAGGAGTCGCTGCGCCGGGCGCTCGAGCGGCACCAAGGCGAGCAGCTCCGTCGCGACGATCTGACGGTGTTGGGCTTTACGCCTCATTCATAGGAGACGCCGATGCTCGCACGCCAATTGATGGACACGCGGGCTGTGCTGCATGGGCAGGGGGTGATTTTTGCTTATAGCGGCTACGTTACCGAGCCGGTGCTAAGCGGCGTCGGTGAGGCTTTGAAGCAGAAGCTCACCATCGACGATGCCGACACCAAGACGCTGCGCAGCGTGTTCGCCATCTTCGTCGAGCAGATGCAGAATATCATCCGCTATTCAGCCGAGAAGGCGCGATCCGCGCCGCCTCCCATTCCCGACGCCAACGCGCTCATGGAGATCAGCTACGGCATCCTTACCATCGGCAAGGAAGGTAACGAATATGTCGTATGTGCGGGCAACCTGGTGGCGCGCTCCGATGTGGAGCGTCTGCGGACCAAGCTCAGCCGCATAAGGAATATGAGCAAGGAAGAGCTTAAAGCGCTCTATAAGGAGCAGCTTCGGGCTGAGCCCGAAGCGGGCAGCAAGGGCGCCGGGCTCGGTTTTATGGAAATCGCGCGGCGTGCCACCAAGCCGATTGAGTTCGATTTCGCCGACGTTGACGACAACCACGCGTTTTTCGCACTCAAGGCGAGCATCTGAGAACCGGATCGATGCGAGATAAGATCGACATTGCTGCCACCATCCGCACTCCAGCGGTGACGTTCGATTTCCCCCAGCATCACCTCAAGATCAAGGGCGAGTCCTACCCCGAGGACGTCACCGAGTTCTATGGGCCGGTCTTCACTGCCCTCGACAATTATCTGAGCAAGCTCGGCAAGGGCAGCTGCCGCTTCGATTTCGAGCTCATCTATCTCAACTCGTCGAGCGCCAAGGCGGTCATGATGCTGATGGACAAGCTCGAGGCGGCCGCCAAGAAAGGCGCTTCGGTCGACGTCTATTGGTATTACGACAAGGAAGACGACACGATGCAGGAACTTGGCGAGGAATTCGGCGAGGACCTCGAAAGCGCCAAGTTCCATCTGGAGAAAATGGCTGGCTAATGTCGTCCGACGATCTCTTCGCGGCTGAGGAGCAGGTGATCGCCGCGGCCCAAGCTCTGCTCGACGCCGGCCGCTTCGCCGATCGCGTCGATGGCAAGCTCTACGAGGAGCTGCTCAAGGACTACCAGAAGCTGTTCCGCACCACGCGCCGGCTGATGCGTTTGAGCGACCGGAACGAGGAGCAGCTCAACGCCCTGACTCAGGAGCAGCGCAAGGCAAACGAGATCATCGCGCAGAAGAATCTCGAGCTCGAGGCGCTCTCCACGAAACTGTCGAAATATCTTTCGCCGCAGATCTACCACTCGATCTTCACCGGCGCGCAGAACGTCGAGATCGCCTCGAGCCGCAAGAAGCTCACCATATTCTTCTCCGACGTGGTCAATTTCACCGAGACCACTGACAAGCTCGAATCCGAGGATCTCACCAACGTCCTCAACCGCTATCTCACCGAGATGTCGAATATCGCGCTCGAGCATGGCGCCACCATCGACAAATATATCGGCGACGCCATCATGGTGTTTTTCGGCGATCCTGAATCGCGAGGCGTCAAAGAGGACGCCCGAGCGTGCGTGCGCATGGCGATCGCCATGTTGAAGCGCTTGCGGGAGTTGCGATCCGAATGGCAGGAGCTCGGCGCCGAGAAGCCGTTTCACCTGCGCATAGGCATCAACACGGGTTACGTCACGGTCGGCAATTTCGGCAGTCAGGATCGCATGGATTATACCATCATCGGCAGCTCGGTGAATCTGACCGCGCGGCTGCAGTCCTACGCCGAGATCGACGGCATCCTCATGGGTCACGAGACCTATTCGCTGGTGAAGGACGAGGTGGCCGCCGAGGAGCAGGCGCCGATCAAGGTGAAGGGCTTCGCCGAGCCGATCCGCTGCTACAAGGTGCTCGGCCTCTACGATGATCTCGCCGGCGAGGGCGCCGTCATCCGCGAGGAGACCGATGGGTTCAAACTCCTGCTCGACCTACAGAAACATGATCGGGCGGAGGCCATTGCAACGTTGGAGGCCATCGTCGCCCGGCTGAAAGGTTGAACCCGAGGCGAAAGAAGCGGGCGACAGCCCAATAAAAATCAACGACGAGACGACGGGGGACTTGGACTGTGGCCGTTACCGCTCGCTATCTCAGCGCTCACGATCTCTCCGTACTGATCGATTTTCTGCTTTTTGCCGCCACGCTCGCCTGCGTCGCCATTTTTCATCGTCATACGCTTGCCGCCGCTCTCACCGGCCTCATCGTTATCACGCTCAAGAAGCTCTTGGGCACCGGCTTCAACGAAGGCCCGGGCCTGGCCGGTCTCTATGCGCATTACGCGCATGAATGGGTCCTCATCACGAATCTGTTTTTGCTCTTGATAGGCTTTGCTCTCCTTGCCCGCCATTTCGAGGCAAGCCGAATACCAGACGAGATGCCGGCCGTCCTGCCGAGTAATTGGACCGGTGGTTTCCTGCTCTTGGTCCTGGTGTTCATAGTCTCATCCTTTCTCGACAATATCGCCGCGGCGCTCATCGGAGCGACCGTATCGAGGCACGTCTTTAAAGGCCGCGTTCGCGTCGGCTACCTCGCGGCAATTGTCGCCGCGGCCAACGCCGGCGGCGCGGGCAGCGTCATCGGCGACACGACGACGACGATGCTTTGGATCTCCGGAGTGAGCCCCCTTCAGGTGCTTCATGCTTATGTCGGGGCCGGGTTTGCGCTGCTTGCCTCGGGTATTCCGGCATCACTTGCCCAACAGAAATACGCACCGATTGTCAAACACCCCCCGTCAGGCTTGCGCATCTCCTTTCGGCACGTCGTCGTAGTCGTCATCGTGCTTGGCTCGGCGATCGCCGCCAATGTCGGGGCGCATCTTTTCGACGCCGAAATTCTCGACAAGATCCCCCTGATAGGGCTTGCGGTCGCCGCCGCTCTTCTCCTGACCGCCCCGATCGCCCGGCCCGATTGGTCCATTCTTCCCCACACCGCACGCGGCGCGCTGTTTCTCATCTCTCTCGTCTCCGCGGCGTCGATGATGCCTGTCAAATCCCTGCCGGTGGCCAGCTGGGAAACCACGCTCGGACTCGGCTTCGTCTCGGCGGTGTTCGACAATATTCCGCTGACCGCGCTCGCCATACAGCAGGGCAACTATGATTGGGGTTTCCTGGCTTATGCCGTCGGCTTCGGTGGCTCCATGATTTGGTTCGGGTCGTCCGCCGGCGTCGCGGTTGCAGGTTTGATGACGGAAGCGAGATCCACAGGTCGCTGGCTGAGAGAGGGATGGCCCGTGGTCCTGGCCTATGTCGCAGGGTTCTTCCTCATGCTCGCGCTGCTTGGTTGGAACCCCGAGAGCGTCTAGACCGGTCTCGCGGTCGCTGCCATCGTCACATTCGCGAGCGGGCGAAGGTCTCAAGGTGCCCTCGACCTGCAGAAGCGGGACCGCGCGGTTCAGGCCGGCCTAGCCTCTGAACCAGATAAGCGTCACCACCACGAAAAGCGGCAACAGGATCGCGCCCGACCACAGCATGTAGCCGATGAAGCTCGGCATCTTGATGCCGCGCTCCTCGCAGATCGAGCGCACCATGAAATTCGGCGCATTGCCGATATAGGTGAGGGCGCCCATGAAGACGGCGCCCGCCGAGATGGCGAGGAGGGTAGAGGCAAGCGGGCCCATCAGCTTTTGCGCGTCGCCGCCGGCGAGATTGAAGAACACGAGATAGGTCGGCGCATTGTCGAGAAGGCTCGATAGCACCCCGGTCAGCCAGAAATAGGCGGCGTCGATCGGCTGTCCGTCTGGGCCCGAGACGAGAGTGAGCAGCGGACCGAAAGGCCCCGCTTCGCCGGCCTTTAGCATCGCCAGCATCGGGATCATGGTGACGAAGATGGCGGCGAACAGCATCGCCACCTCCTGCATCGGCGCCCAGGTGAAAGCATTCTCGACGCGGATCGACTGTTTCGTGGTCTTCCACGAGAGAAGGGCGACCGCAATCAAGATCGCATCGCGAACCAGCCCGTTGACTGGCATCTCGATGCCGAGCACGATCGGCAGCATCGCGCCGCGGTTCCACATGCCGCTTGCCAGGACGGTCAGCGCGACCGCTAGGAGATAGAGCACGTTGTGCAGACCGTCGATGCGGAGCTGCCGGGTTACGCGTTTCTTGCCCCCTAGCTCCGCAGGCTCGCGATTCCAGGCCAGCCTGTCGACGACATAAAAGATAACAAGAAGGACGCTTGACACGAACAGCATCGGCAGAAGCATCGCCTTGAACGTCCACTGGAAGTCGACCCCCTTGAGAAATCCGAGGAAGAGCGGGGGGTCTCCGAGTGGCGTCAACGAGCCTCCGATGTTGGATACGAGGAAAATAAAGAACACGAAGACATGAGTTTTCTGCGCGCGATGACGGTTCGCCTTGATCATCGGCCTGATCAGCACCATGGACGCACCGGTCGTTCCGAGAAAGCTCGCCGAGAGCGCGCCGAAGGCGAGAATGGCCGTGTTGGTGGCTGGTGTGCCGACGAGATTACCGGTGACGCTAATCCCTCCGGCCACCACGAACAGCGTGAACAGGAGGATGATGAAAGGTAGAAAGTCGTGAAGCAGGACGTGCAACACCTCCTCGGCAGCCGTCCAGAAGCCGAACGCGACGATGCAGGGCACGAGGAGCGCAAAGGCCCAGAAGGTCGCGACCTTGCCGAAATGATGTTCCCAGAAATGGTGCGCAATCAGTGGAAGAAGGGCGATAGAGAGAAGGAGCCCGGCAAAAGGGATCGACCAGAGTGGGCTGAGCACCGCTCCGTCGAGATGTGACGCATCGGCCATCGCGTCGGCCGAGCTGGTGAGCAACTCCATCATTGGGGGGCAATACGCCAATTCACCGCTATCCGCGCAAGCCTGGATTGAGATCAGATGGGAGTCTCTGCCGAACAACTAGGCTGACTGTCGAAAATGCTGCTCAGCCGGAAGGCAGTCGGCGAACGGTAATGCGGTTGTGCCGATCTTCTGATTCTCTCAGAGATGATTCCCCCTGCGGCTTTTCGTCTGAACGAGCCCACCGATTCCCCACGAAATCGATGGCCTCCGCTTATTCCTCTGCGGAAGGTTTCTTTCTTGGCATGAAATATGCTCCGCCACCCTCGGCTTGGTCTGTCTGCCAGCCTGCAAGAGGGGGTCAAAAAAAATGGCCGACGCAGCAGCTGCACAACAAATGGTGATGATCACGCAGGAAGCGGCGAAAGGGCTCGACAGCCTGCCGTTCCTGAAGACGTTCGCGGCAGAAGGGTTCTTTTTCACCGCCGCCGTTCTGATGCTCCTCATCCATGTGGGGTTCATGGCCTATGAGGGTGGGGTGTCGCGCTCCAAGAATCTGCTCGCGACGATGCTCAAGAACATGATGACCGTGGCCACGGTCGGCCTATCGTTCTTTTTCTTCGGCTGGTGGGTCTATAACGGCTTCCCGTTCTGGCCCGTTACCGGCCCGTTGCTCGGGCCTTGGACCAATCCCGACACCCTGAATGACGTTCAGAAGGCGGCCTTTGCCGTCACCCAGGCATCCTATCCCTGGAGTGACGCTCTCGCGCCGAACAAGGCCGACGAATTGACCGGCGTGTTCTGGATGGTGTTCGCGCTGTTCGCCATGACCACGTCTTCGATCGTTTCGGGGGCCTGCATCGAGCGCATCAAGCTCGGCGGCTATTACATTCTGTCGATCCTGCTCGGCAGCTTCCTGTGGGTCGTCGCTGCCGCGTGGGGGTGGAACTATTTCGGCTGGTACACCAGCGAATGGGGTTTCCACGATTTCGGCTGCGCCGTGGTGGTGCATTGCATCTCAGGCATGTTCACGCTTGGCGTTCTGATCAATCTCGGACCGCGCATCGGCAAGTTCATCAATGGCGTGGCGCAACCGATCCTGCCGCACAACATCTCGCTGACCATGGTCGGACTGATGCTGATCTATGTCGGCTTCTTCTTCTTCCTTGCCTGCTGCCTCGTCTATCTCCCGGGCTATAGCGGCATCGTCAACATCTATGGCGCGCCCTATACGCTCGCGAGCCTCGCCGTGAACACGACGTTGTCTCTCGCTGCGGGATTCATGGGGGCTTATGTGTCCTCTAAGGCCGACCCGTTCTTCACCACCTCGGGCGGCCTCACCGGCATCATCGCGACGGCGGCGGGAATGGACCTTTATCACCCCGCGCTTTGCATCGTCATCGCCTTCGCGGCCGCGTGGATCATGCCGAAGGTGGCGATATTCATCGAGCGGCGTGGCATCGACGACGTCGTCGGTGCCGTCTCGGTGCACGGCGTCACGGGGACAATCAGCGGCATTCTGCCTGGTATCTTTGCCGCTGGCTATGTTGCCCAGGCGGGTCAGGCGCCGATCAATCTCGCCGGTCAGGTGGGTGGCGTTGCCATCACTGCCATCTTCCTGGGCTTCCTGCCGGGCTACGGCGTGAGCTGGCTGTTGAACAAGTTCGGCCTGCTGCGCGTCCCGCCTGAGATTGAGGAACAGGGCTTGGATATCACCGATCTTGGGGTGGTTGCCTATCCCGAGCAGGCGTTCATCAGCCCGGCCAAGCCGATCAAGGTCGCAGCATAGGAGGAACAATCATGGGATCGCCATTCAAAGGAGCCGACGACTATCTCGCCGCAACGGGGACCATCGACAGCTTCACGGGTCACCCCCTGTCGGCCACGATCGCTCTCGTGCTCTCCGTCTTGCTGACGGTCTGGTTTTTGTACGAGTCCTACAAGATCAGTCACGTGAAGAAATAGTTTGAGCTGGCACTCTGGCTAGTCGAACGCTGCGGTAGCGGACAAAATCGTCCGCTACCGCAAACTCGCTACAGAGCCTCGCGCGGGCGCGCTTCCTTCCCGCGTATGCCAATAGAGCCGGCCTCAGCCACCTCTCGGCGATCGGCGATCAATGCGTGCCTAATGCTGCGGCTGCGCGACGGAATAACTGCTCCCGCGCACGACCTCAGCGGGCATACGAATGTAGTTGCACGTATTGCGTGCATATTATATTCCTGGTTGTGTCTAGTTGGAGGACACAGCCATGTCGTTGGACGCCAAAAAGCTCGCTAGTGACATCGTCAGCGAAGTCGCGGCCAATCAGGCTAAGACCGGTGTTACATCCGTCGCCGCCGTCACGCCCGCCGATTTTTGCGGAATTTGGTCGAAGGCAAAACCCATTCTCGATTTGGTCTCGGGGGTTGTCATCTTCATCCCCGGGGCCGGCGCTACGGCAGGTGCCGTGCTCAAAGGCCTCATTAAAATTGGCGACACCATCGCCGCGCAAATGAACTGCAAGTAGCCAATTTCCGGCTCAGCATAGTCGACGCGATCATGCCCACACGGAAGTCCGCTGCGCCGCAAGGCGCGAAAGACGGTCATGTCTTTGCTTGGGAAGACGATCCGGAGACGGCAGCCACCGCAAAGCCCATCGAACGACCGGTGCCGGACCTCAAAGCTCCTCTTGCCTTCAGGTTTGAAGGCAAAGCCATCAAGCCGGGCGCCTATCCGGTGAACACCGAAGAGTTTCGCTATTGGGTCGCGGCCGAGGCACTCCGCCGCGCCGCCGATCTTTGGGCGCCTTTGCTCAATAGCGCGCAATGGCACACAGGACGCCTCTTGCCGGTGATATTGGATGCCGGCGAGGATTTTAACGCCTACTACGACCGCAACGGACTGTCATTCTTTCACGGCGCGTATGGCCCGGGAATGGTCTATTCTGGAGAAAGTCCCGACATTCTGTGTCACGAGCTTGGCCACGCCGTGCTCGACGCCATCAAGCCGGAGCTTTGGGGTGCCGCGAGCCACGAGGCCGCTGCGTTTCACGAATCCTTCGGTGACATTTCGAGCATTTTGTCGGCGCTGCAATTGGATGGCTTCAGGGATGCTGTGCTTAACGAAACGCAAGGACGGCTCTATCGCAATTCCCGCCTGTCGCGCTTGGCCGAGCAACTCGGCAATGCCATCCGGGCGGAGTTTCCCGACTCTGTTGATCGTGACTCGCTCCGCAATGCCGTGAACTCGTTTTCCTATCAGGACCCAATCAGCCTGCCGGGAACGGCTCCGGCCTCCCAGTTGTCCTCGGAGGCGCACTCCTTCTCTCGCGTCTTCACCGGAGCCTTTTTCGAGGCCTTCGTTGCGACCTTGATGGTCAAGGCAAGGAAAGCGAAAAGCCCCACGTCCGACGACCTTCATGCCCATAGCCAGGATGCGGTGAAGATCATCGGGGATGCCATCAAGTAGGCGCGCGTCGTCCCCAATTTTTTCGCCCAGGTCGCTGCCGAGATGATCGCGGCGAGCAAGGCGGTCAACCCCAAATATCCGGCCGTAATGCGCGCGGTGTTCGCCAGGCGCAATATCCTGTCCCTGTCCTCGGCCTCAAATGTGCAAGAGATGCAAACGTCGGCAGTCCGGGGAGCGGCCGCTCCGTTCACGGCGGCGCTAGGGTCGCTTGCCTTGAGCGGCGTTGAGTATGGCCTAACGGGGCCGCTGCTCGTCGAAGCCTCCTCGCAGCCCTGGTCCTTCGTCGCGACCGCCTCGGTCTCTGCCTATCGCTCGCAGGACCCGACCAGCTCGGTGGTCGCCGCGCGTGCGTTCGCCAACGATCTGTTTCGCCGCGGTCGCGTGGACTCGGAGGGGGAGCACAAGGAGATCTTTTATCACCCACGGGCGTTCAAGACCCACACCCTCAGGAAAGTCGGTAGCGCCTTCAAGTTGGAGCGCACGCTATTTGACTGCGGCCTCCGCCACTGGTAAGGCCGCGCCAGACTGACGGTTCGGCTGGCAAGATGAAGAAAAGAGCGGCGCAAAGTTCGGCTGATTTGATCGTTCCGAACGACCCAGCCTCAACTAAGTACGTCAACGACCTGGTTGAGCAGGGCAAAGCGGTACGTCCCGGGGCCGACGGAACACTCCCTCCCGGAGCCACGCACGAGATCGTGGGGGAGACTGAGACTGGCGCTCCAATTCTGCGCAGGCGCCGCTTTGCGTAGTTGAGGCAAGTCAGCGAGGCTGTGACGTCGGGGCTTGCGGCACGTCGTCATTAGCGGGAAGACGCCGCGCGCTTTCCTTGAGCGCCTCCTTGAGAGACAACGGCCGGCTATATCTGCGAAGCAAGTCGGTGAAGGCCTCCTCAGCCAGCGCCTCGAGGCTTTTGCCGCTGTCTCTCGCGAGCAGCACAAGCGCCTGCCAGAGTTCCGGCCGGAACTCGATCAGCTTGCGCTTGCCGTCATTGCGGCGCGGGGGAGCTAACATGACGCATCCTGCCGTGAGCGAAATCTTGCACGTAGCATAGCTGATTCGCCGCCCTCCGCGCTGGCTCGGGAACCTGGTCGTCGCTCCGCTAGGCCTCCGGCTGGGCGGGAGCGAGAATCCTGAGCGCGCCAGGCCGCGCACGGTATTCGAGTGGGGTATGGAGGATCCTCACCTCGCCATCGAGGGCGACCGGAAGCCGGCTCGTCCGCGCGTCGATCTCGGCCTCGCGGAGCCTGAACATGTCGAGGTCGCGCGCCTGATCCATGTGCCCGAAGCAAAGGCGCCAAACCATCAGCAAGAATTCGAGTGGGTTGCGCGGTTTCACCACGTAGAACCAGAGCTCGCCGCGGTCGAGATGGTGTCGCCTGCCAAAGCTGAACAACTCGGTGCCGTATTCGTTGTTGCCGACGAATAGGCAGGGTGTGCGGTACGGACGGGCAAATCCTTCCGCCGCGATGCGCAGACGCCGCCGCGGGAAATGTCGCAACATGCGAAAGAACGCTGGCACCATCGCCATCCATTTGGCCAGCTTATGCGCCACCCTTCGCCGCTCCCGGTCGATGACCATGTAGGGATAGATGCCGATCGAGGAATTGTTGATGAAGGGTTCGCCGTTGACCTCCGCGAGGTCGACTGCGCGGACATGACCAGCCGCAACCACGCCCACCGCCGCATCCGCATGCAAGGGGAGCCCCAGATCCTTGGCGAAATGATTGAGCGTGCCGAGCGGAAGCACGCCAAGCGGGATGTTCGTGTCGGCAAGGACGCCCGCCACGGTGCGAATGCTGCCGTCGCCTCCGCCGATAACCACGGCATCGATCTCTCCGCGCTTTGCCTGCGCTAATGCCGACTTGGCGGAGTTCTGCAAATCCTCACCGTCCACGAAGACGAACTTGGCGGCAACTCCGTGATGGGCGAAAGTCGACGCAAGCTCGCTCTCGACGTCGGCGGCAAGCTTTTGGTTGAAGGCGCCGGCGCCCGCGTTCATCAACGCGACTACCCGCCTTATTGGCACGGTCTCAGTTTGGTGATCGGGACGATCGAGGGCTGGGGCTTCCGCCATGGTCGAGGGTCTCGCGTTGGGCCGGCGGAACCCTATCAGCGCATCCCGCGCTCAGGAAGAGCGGCGCGCGACCTCACATCCCCTCGTCACCGAAATTCGGCTCAAGGTGAAGAGCCGTCAGCCCGCCGAAACGCTGCCGGCGCACAACAGGCGTCGGGACATTCTTGCGCGTGCGCTTCAGCCAGCGTTTGACCGCAAGCTCAAGCATCTTCGGGCCGAGCAGGCCAAGGTCGAGATGATAGACGAACCAATACAGCATGAGAGCCATACGCCGATAACCGATGACGAGGCCCTGAGTTGCACGGGCGTGCGGCGAATTTTCGGGGGAATTTTGTCGAGAGACGGGCGAGGGTGTGATCAGCCCTTGCGCGCCTCGTCGATATAGAGTGCGCGGAAGGCGCGCGCGACCGGCCCAGGTCGCCCGTCGCCGATCTTGCGTCCGTCGATCTCGATGATCGGCAGCACGAAGGCCGATGCCGCCGACATGAACGCTTCGCGCGCCGCGAACGCCTCCGCCACGCTGAACGGCCGCTCTTCGAGTTTCACCCCCTCGCTTGCGGCAAGGCGCAGCACGGCGCGCCGTGTCACACCGGGAAGGATGTGATGGCCGAGCGGCTGGGTGCGCACGACGCCCTCGGCATCGAGGATGAACGCCGTCGAGGAGGTGCCCTCGGTCACGTGGCCATCCTCGACCATCCATGCCTCATAGGCACCCCTCAGCTTCGCCGCTTGCTTGCCCATCGCCTGGGCGAGCATCGCGGTGGATTTAATGTCGCGGCGCTTCCAGCGAATATCCGGGATGGTGACGACCTTGACCCCCGTCTCGGCATAGGGGTTCGCGATCAGCGGCCGGCTCTGGGTGAAGGCGACGACGGTCGGCGCGGTGTTCTCTGGATAGGCAAAATCGCGGTCCGCCACGCCGCGCGTGATTTCGAGATAGACGATGCCTTCGTTCACTTGATTTCGGGCGATCAGCTCCTTATGGAGCGCCCGGAGCGCATCATGGCTGAGCGGAGCTGAGAGCGCGATTTCCGCGAGCGAGCGGTCGAGCCGGGCAAGATGTGCCTCGAAATCCAGCAATTGGCGGTCAAGCACTGCCGTCACCTCGTAGACGCCGTCTCCGAACAGGAACGCGCGGTCGAACACCGAGACCTTGGCGTCCTCCTCGGGCAGATAACGGCCATTCACATAGACGGTGCGCGACATTGCTCAGGAAGAACGGCGAAGGACCAAGCGTCCGGCCGCTCTTAGCACGAGGAAGGGGAGGGTTGGATGCTGAGGCCGGCCTCCTCGATCAAAGCGAGGTCGTCGGCCGTATCGTTATTGGCGGTGGTGAGCAGCTTGTCGCCGTAGAAGATCGAGTTGGCACCGGCGAGGAAGCAAAGGATCTGCGCCTCGCGAGTGAGCGATCGCCGTCCTGCCGAGAGCCGGACATGCGCCAGCGGCATGAGGATGCGCGCCGTCGCCACCATGCGCACGAGATCGAGCGGATCGACCGGAGGAGCATCCTCGAGCGGCGTGCCGGGCACGGCCACGAGCGCGTTGATCGGCACGCTCTCCGGGTGGGGATCGAGATTGGCGAGTGTCTGGAGCAGCCCCGCGCGGTCCTCCGTGGTCTCTCCCATGCCGATGATACCGCCGCAGCAGACCTCGACGCCGGCCTCGCGCACGCAAGCGATGGTGTCGAGCCGGTCCTGATAGGTCCGCGTGGTGATGATCTCGCCGTAGAACTCGGGCGAGGTGTCGAGATTGTGGTTGTAGGCGGTGAGCCCGGCTTCGGCGAGGCGCCGCGCCTGAGCGGCGTTAAGCATGCCGAGCGTGACGCAGGCCTCCATGTCGAGCGCGCGCACGCCCTTGACCATGGCGAGCACGCTGTCGAAAGCGGGGCCATCCTTTACCTCGCGCCAGGCCGCGCCCATGCAGAAGCGCGTGGCGCCCGCCTCCCTGGCGAGCCGCGCCTTGGCAAGGACGTCGTCCACGTCGAGCAGGGTCTCGCGCTTGACCCCGGTTTCCTTGGCGTAATGGGCCGATTGCGGGCAATATTTGCAGTCTTCCGGGCAGGCACCGGTCTTGATCGAGAGCAAGCTCGCGAGCTGCACCTCGCCGTCTTCGTGGTGACTCAGGTGTAACGCCCTTGCCTGATCGATGAGGTCGAGCAAAGGCAGCCTGAGGAGCGCGAGCACCTCTCCGCTCTCCCAATCATGGCGCAGTTTATGGGTCGGTCTTGGCTCAACCAGGCTCTCCGCTTGGCTTGCCTGGCCATTGATAGGATTCACGCTTTCGAAGATGTCTGACACGGTTGGAGCGATCTGATTTGCTGCCGATATCCCCCTTGGCTAATACAGGATGATGGCGGGAAGCGAAAGCAGGTACCAGGCCTTTCTCGAGGGGCTCGCGCCCGAGAATTTGCGGCGCGAGCTTGTCGATGTCGAGGCGGTCGGCGCGCGCACCATTCGCGTGGGAGGCAGCGACTACGTCAATCTCGCCAGCAACGACTATCTCGCCCTCAGATTCCACGAGGCCCTGATCGAGGGGGCGGCAGAGTGGGCCACGCGCTATGGCACCGGCTCTGGCGCTTCGCGCCTCGTCACCGGCAATCTCGATCTTTTTGCGGGCATTGAGGCGAAGGTCGCGAGGCTCAAGGGCAAGCCTTCGGCCTTGGTGATGGCCTCTGGCTTCCAGGCCAATGCCGCGGTCCTCGCTGCTCTGTTCGATCGGACCGTGCTCGGCGCGGATCCTCTCGTCTTCGCCGACCGCCTCAACCACGCCAGCATGCATTTCGGCTGCAAGGCCGCAGGTATTCGCGAGCTCCGCTACCGGCATGGCGATGCCGCCCATCTCGGCGAGCTTCTGAGTCAACATCAAGGCGATAGCAGCCCGAGATTCATCCTGACTGAGAGCGTCTTTTCCATGGACGGCGACGTGCCGCCGCTTGAGGAGATCGTGCGTCTTGCGCGCGCGCACGATGCCTGCCTGATCATCGACGATGCGCACGCGACCGGCATATTGGGCGACGGGGGCAGCGGCCTCTCAGGCGACGCCGACATCGTCATCGGCACCTTCTCCAAGGCGCTCGGGAGCTTCGGCGCCTATGTCGCCTGCTCGAACACGATGCGGGACTATCTCATCAATCGCTGCAGCGGGCTGATCTATTCGACCGCTCTGCCGCCGCCGGTGCTCGGCGCCATAGACGCCGCCCTCGATCTCGTTCCCGGCATGGATGCGGACCGCGCCCATGTGGCGAGGCTGGCGGCGCGGTTCCGCGCGGACGCCCAAACCCTTGCATACGACACGGGTGGATCGGCTACGCACATCGTTCCGCTATTCTGTGGCGCCCCTGAGGCTGCACTCAATCTCGGCGAGCGGTTGCGCAAGGGCGGCTTCTGGGCGACCCCGATCAGGCCTCCGACCGTGCCAAAGGGGACGGCGAGGGTAAGGCTCGCCTTTACCAGGGCGCATAAAGAAAGCGACGTCGATCGCTTGCTGGAAATTCTTGCCGATCAGGCGAACCGAGCTGCGATGCACCGCGCTCGCGCGCACCCGGCTTGATCAATGCGTTTCGTGCTTGTCCATGGCTGGGGCTTCCATGCCGGCATCTTTGCCGACTTCATCTCTTATCTTGAGGGAGCCGAGGTCACCCTGGTCGATCTCGGCTTCGTCGCTGGAGGTCCCAGAGCGGCAAGCCAGTGGCCCAAGGACGCCATCGCGGTCGGGCACTCCCTTGGTCTATTGTGGCTGCTCGAACGAGGGGGCGGTCGCTTCCGGGCTCTCGTCAGCGTTCAGGGCTTCGACTGCTTCTGCTGCCATGTGGCGCCGTCGCGGCTTGCCGCCTTGAAGCGCGGGCTTGAGCGTGAGCCTGGCGAAACCTTGCAGGCCTTTTGGCGCTCATGCGGCGCCTCGGGCTTTGCCCTGCCGGAAGCGCTGAACGTCGCGAGACTCGATCAAGGACTGGATTGGCTGATGAATTGGGACGCGCGGAAAGCGAGGCAAGACTTGGCCTGTCCGGTGCTGGCGCTTGCCGCGCGCGACGACGTCATCGTGCCGCCTTCCATGAGCGAGGCAATTTGGGGAGAAAGCATCATCTGGTCGCCAGACGGCGGCCATGTTCTGCCCTTGAAGCACCCGGATTGGTGCGCGCGCCATGTCCTTGAATTCGCCAGTGCTCTCCCCTCGTAGCGCCGAAATCGTCGCAAGCTTCGGTTCGCGGGCGGAGAGCTATGAGCTCAATGCCGGGCTGCAGAAGGCGATCGCCGCGCGTCTCGCGCGGTTCCTGCCTCCGCTCAAGCGCCCCAAGGTCCTTGAGCTTGGTTGCGGCACGGGGCTGTTCAGCCGCCATCTGATCGAGCGCTACCCCGACGGGAGCTTCGTGCTGACCGACGCTTCGCCCGCCATGCTCGCCGAATGCCGCCAGAACCTCGCCGGCGCATCGGGCTCTCGCATCGACTTCGGGATCATGGACGCGAGCAGGCCGGGAGGGCAGGGGCCCTTCGACCTCATCGCCATGAGCATGGCTCTCCACTGGCTTCCCGACCAAAGAGCTAGCCTCGAGCGCCTCCGCCGCCTGCTCGCGCCCTCTGGCGTTCTGCTCTACGCGGCGCTCGGCCCTGAGACATTCGCCGAGTGGCGTGCGGTGCTGAGCGAGCAGGGACTCCCGAACGGAGTTGCCGCCATTGAGGCCGTGCCGGGCGTCGTGCACGAGGAGCGTCTCGCTCCCGATGCAACGGCTCTCGCTTTTCTCCGCCGCATGAAGTCCGTGGGAGGACTCACTCCGCGCGAAGACTACCGGCCTCTGTCGCCCGGCGCCCTACGCCGCGCCATCCACGTCGCCGACGCGCGCGGCTGTCCTATCACCTGGCACATCGTCTATGGCCGGCTCGCCGGCACGGGCTAAGTAGCGAGCGTGTCGAGGCCCTCGATCATCCCGGTATAGGCGCGGGTGAGCTCCTCGTCGGTGATACAATAAGGCGGCATGAGATAGAGCGTCTGCCCGAGCGGCCTGATATTGAGCCCGTGAGCGAGATACCAATCCCGCAGCGCGCGGCTCTGCGCCGACTGATAGCCGCCTGCCACCTTGATGTCGAAGGCGAGGATCGAGCCGAGCAGGCGAAAGCGCGTCACGTCGTCCCGCGCGGCAAGCTCGGCCAGCATCGCCCGATGACGGCTATTGATGCGCGCGATGCGCTTGAGTGTCTTCTCCTCCTCGAACAGAGCGAGAGAGGCGAGCCCGACAGCGCAAGCGAGCGGATTGGCGGTGAAGGAATGGCCGTGGGGAAGCGCGCGGTCGAAAGTCTCGCCGAGAAACGCCTCGAATACCGACTCGCGCGCGACCGTCATGGCAAGCGGCATGTAGCCGGCGGTCAGGCCCTTTGACAAGCAAACGAGGTCCGGCACCACGTCCGCCTGCTCCATGGCGAACAGCGTTCCCGTCCGCCCGAAGCCTGTCGCCACCTCGTCGAAGATGACGAGCACGCCCGCCTTACGCGCGATCGTCGTGAGGCGCTGGAGGAAACTCGGCCGGCAGACACGCATGCCGCCAGCTCCCTGCAGCAAGGGCTCGATGATCAGCGCCGCGATCGTCTGCCCCCGGTCGGACAGAAGCGCCTCGAAGGCTGAAAGCGCGCCCGCCTCGCGCTCGTCGGCTGCGTCGTCACCCTCGAAGGTCGAGGGGTACGGCAGCACATAGACCTTGCACATGAGGTCGCGAAACGGGGTGAAGAACTGCGAGCCGCGCCCCAGCGACATGGCGCCGAGCGTGTCGCCGTGATAACCGCCATCGAAGCCGACCAGGATGCGCCGTCTCGGCTCGCCGACATTGATCCAATATTGATAGGCGATCTTGAGCGCGACCTCGACGGAGGTCGAGCCGTCGTCGGAGAAGAAGACGCGGGACAGATCGCCGGGAAGAAGACCGGCGACCTTTGTGGCAAGCTCGACGGCCGGTTCATGGGTGAAGCCGGCGAACATCACATGCTCGAACTGGTCAGCCTGCTTAGCCAAAGCCGCATTGATCTTCGGATGGGAGTGTCCATGGGTGCAGGTCCACCACGAGGAGACGAGATCGAGGATCTCGTGACCCGCCGCGTCGAACAGCGACGCGCCCTTGGCGCCGGTGAGCACGATCGGGTCGCCCTCGGTGCCATGCTGGGTGAAGGGATGCCACACATGGCGCCGGTCCCGGTCGAGCACGTCGCGTCCGAGCGCGTCGCCAACTTTCGGCTTCGGATCGTCGTTCATGATCTTGCGAGCTTCATGAGGTCGAGCTCCGGCTCTATGGCAAGCAGCGTGGACCGGTTCACCACGTCGAGCCAAGGGATTTCGGCGATCACCTCGACCTGGCCGTAGCGCTCGATGGCCGCTCGGTTATGCGGCGTCTCGGGTCCATTGATCACAACGCCGGCGAGGGGCAGCCCGCGCCGGCGGATCGCTTCGAGCGAGAGCAGCGTATGGTTGATGGTGCCGAGCGTCGAGCGGGCAACGAGGATGACCGGCAGATGAAGCTCGGCGGCGACGTCGATCACGTAGGCCGTGTCGGTGAGCGGCACCATCAGGCCACCGGCCCCCTCGACCACGAGCAGCCGGTCGGAAACGGGCGGAACGAACCTCGCCATGTCGATCGCGATCCCGGCGCGGCGCGCGGCCTCATGCGGCGCGATCGCCTCGGGCAGCACGTAGGCCTCGGGTAGGATGCGGTCGGGGTCGATCTCGGCGAGACGGCGCACGACCCAGGAATCGGTCTCCGGCGTGACGCCCGCCTGGACCGGTTTCCAATAGCTCGCATCGATCTGGGTGAGGAGCCAAGACGAGACGAGCGTCTTGCCGACATCGGTATCCGTGCCTGTGACGAAAAAACCGTTCACGCCGTTCTTATCCTTAAGATTTCCAGGCGACGGCGGGACTGTACAGAGCCCATCACGCCAAGCAAAGGGGAGTGGACGAGCACGCGTCTTTCAGGCGACAAACGGGTCAGCCCATGATGCGTTCCCTGCGTTACATCCCCCTGATTGCGTTTTTCGTCCTTGGCCTCATCGCCCTTCCCGTCGAGGCCAAGACTCTGCGCATGGCCTACGATTCAGACCCGACCTCGCTCGATCCGCACGAGCAGCTGTCGGGCGCGACCCTACAGATGTCGCATCTTCTGTTCGATCCCTTGGTCCGCTTCCGCCAAGATATGACGCTCGAACCGCGGCTCGCCACGAGCTGGGAAAAGATCGACGATCGCACCACGCGCTTTCATCTCCGCCCGGACGTGAAGTTTCAGTCGGGCCACAAACTATCGGCGCAAGACGTGGTGTGGACCGTCAGCCGGCTGAAAGAAAGTCCCGACTTCAAGGCTCTGTTCGAGCCGTTCGAAGGGGCGAGGGTCATCAACGACTTGACCGTCGATCTCATCACCAAGGAGCCGTATCCGCTCGTCATGAACCTCGCGACTTACATCTTCCCCATGGACCGCGAGTTCTATTCGGGCAACGACGAGCGCGGCCATCCCAAGTCCGAGATCGTGAAGAATGGCTCGTCCTTCGCCTCGACGCATGCGAGTGGAACAGGGCCGTTTATCGTCACCGAACGCGAGCCCGGCGTGCGGCTCACGCTGAAGCGCTTCGCCGATTATTGGGACAAGGCCTCGCCGGGCAATGTCGACGAGATCGTGTTCACGCCGATCAAGGAGCCGGCGACGCGGGTTGCGGCACTGCTCGCTGGTGACGTCGATTTTATTGCTCCGGTGCCGCCGACCGATCTTGACCGCGTCAAATCGGATCCTTGCTGCACGCTCATCACCATACCGAGCACGCGCGTGCTTGCCTTCGAGCTCAATCAGGCGCGCCAGCCCGCATTCAGAGACCCGCGCGTCAGGCTCGCTATCAACTATGCCATCAACCGCCAAGGGATCGCCGAGAAGATCATGCGCGGCTTCGCGACGGCCGCGGGCGAGCTGAGCCCTCCGAGCTTTGCCGGCTACGACCCCGCGCTCGCTCCGCGCTACGACCTCGACAAAGCGAAAGCGCTGATGAAGGAGGCGGGCTACGAGAACGGCTTCTCGGTGACCATGATGGCCCCCAACAATCGCTATATCGAGGATGCGCGCATCGCCGAGGCCGTCGCCGCCATGCTCGCCAAGATCAACATCAAGGTCGATCTTCAGACCATGCCCAAGGCACAATACTGGCAGCGCTTCGACGAGCGCGCCGCCGACATCATGATGATCGGCTGGCAGTCTGACACCGAGGACTCGGCGAATTTCTATGAGTTCTTGGCCATGACGCCCGACAAGACCACGGGCTACGGCCAATACAATGCCGGCGACTATTCCAACCCCGAGGTCGACAGGCTCACGCTTTCGACCCAGACCATGACCGACAAAGACGCCCGCGCCGAGGTGCTGAAGAAGATCGAGCGCATCCTCTACGATGACGCCGCGCTCGTTCCGCTGCATTGGCAGCACCTATCCTGGGCTTCGCGCAAGAACGTCGATATCGGTGCGGTGGTGAACGTCATCGACATGCCCTATCTCGGCGATCTGGTCATCAACTAGAATGCAAAGCAACAGCGTCCGTGGAGGCCTCCGATGCTGAAGAAGATTCTCATCGTTCTCATCGTGATCATCGCGGCGTTCCTTGTGGTCGTGGCGATCCAGCCTTCCGAGTTCCGCGTCGAGCGAACGACGGCCATCGCGGCACCGGCGGACGCCGTGTTCGCGCAGGTGAACGACCTGCACAAATGGGACGCGTGGTCGCCATGGGCGAAGCTCGATCCCGCCGCGAAGATCACCTTCGATGGACCCGATGCGGGGCAGGGCGCGGCGATGAGCTGGTCCGGCAACGACAAGGTCGGCGAGGGCAAGATGACGATTGTCGAAAGCCACCCGAACGACGACATCAAGATCAAGGTCGACTTCGCCAAGCCTTTCGAAGGGTCGCTCGGCTCGGAGTTTGCGTTCAAACCCGACGGCGACAAGACCGATGTGACCTGGGCCATGACCGGCCATCGCACCTTCGTGCAGAAGGCATTCTGCCTGGTGCTGAACGGCGACAAGATGCTGGGCGGCGATGTCGAGAAGGGCCTCGCTCAGCTCAAATCCGTGGCCGAGCAGGGCAAGAATTAGCCTCGCCGCGGCCGATCAGGCCGAGGGCTCACGTCGCACATCAGCGCATTGGTCAGACTTCACCGGTCGAGCTATAGTGGCGAGTAGCTGACGGCACCCGTCAGCGGCTCTCCGGGGGGCGGAAGCACGTTCGGATTTGCCCGCTATCGGCCATGAAGTGGGACATCCTCAGAATGGACATTTTGCCGAGGCCGCCGCCACGGCCTCGCGCCGTCGCGATCGCTGCGGGGGTTGGCGTCGTGACCGGGCTGATCTCGAGCCTGCCGTCGCCATTGCCCGATCTCAGACTGGAAGACCCCGACGTACTGATCAACGCCGAAAGAATTCCGCTTCACGCGGGTATCGCTTTTGGGGCCGGAATGGCGATCCTGCTCTGGCTGTGGGCCAAGCGCGACCCCGGCAAATGCCTCCTCGCCATGGCGCTCACGCTGATGGGCTGGCTTGCTGCGGTCAACACGGCGAACGACGTGATGCAAGCCGTGGTCGGGTCCGAGCTGTTTGGCACGGTGCAAGGCGCCAAGGCAAATCGGGAGACGATTGGATGGATCTTGGGCGGGCTGTTCGGAGGAGCGGTCGGCGCGGGCCTCACCGCCTTCGGGGCTGGCGTCCCTGGCGAAGCCGTCAGGCGCCCGCAGGCCTGGGGCCTGACCGTCGTCATGGGCACAGTGTTCGGCCTTCTGCTTTATCCCGCGGCCTTGGCGGATTTGGTCGTGCTGCTGTTCGTCCCCTGGCAGGCCGCCATTGCCGCGAGCGTTGCGTATGGCCTCTCCCGGCCGAAACGATAAGCTCAGCGGGGGCCACCCGGTCGCGACTGAACTTCATTGAACTGTCACCGAGCTACGGCTTACTTGCCGTTGCGCTCGGTCGGCGATGGCCGCGGCGCTCTTGAAAAAGGTGAGGACGGGGCCCGATGTTTCGCCGCCTTGCGCTTGCAACACTACTGTTTTGCGCCTCTGTCGGCACCTTGTCCGGCCAGTGCTCTGCCGCCCAACTGAGCGACGTCGAGCACATCATCGTCATCTATCTGGAGAACCACAGCTTCGACAATCTGTTCGGATTTTTTCCAAACGCCGACGGCATCGCCGCGGCCGGCGCAACCAAGATCCAAGTCGACAAGAACGGCCGCCCCTATGACTTCCTGCCACGCGCCATGCAAGACTTCCGCGACGAGCGAAACGTGAATCAATTCCGCATCGATCTCCGCTTTCCGGATGATCTGCCGAACCAACCTTTCAGCATCGACGCCTACGTTCCGATCGGCGACAACACGGGAGATCCGATCCATCGCTTTTATCACCAGCAGGCCCAGATCGACGGCGGTCTGATGGATAAGTTTGTTGCCTATTCCAACATGGGCGCACTCGTCATGGGCTTCTATGACGGCAGCAAGACCAAACTCTGGGAGTACGCCGAGCACTACACGCTCGCCGACCAATTCTTCCATGCGGCCTTCGGCGGTTCGTTCCTCAATCATTTCTGGATGATCTGCGCTTGCACGCCTCGATACGAGAATGCGCCGGACACCCTGACGATAGGTTCCGATGTCACCGGCCCTCTTCGTGGGCTACCCGACCAGGTCACACCTGATGGATATGCGGTGAACACCTTGGAGCCGTTCGATCCGCCTCAGAGGAAGGGGGGTCCGAGACTGCCTTTGCAAACAATGAAGACGATCGGCGACGAACTCAACGACGCCAAACCCAAGGTCACCTGGGCTTGGTATGCAGGCGGATGGAATGATGCCCTCAAGGCCGACCGTCTGGACGAGAACTTTCAAACTCACCATCAGCCCTTCGCCTATTTCGAGAACTATCGCAAAGACTCAGATGGCCGTCGCGAGCATCTAAAAGACGAGGAGGAGCTCTGGCAGGCGCTCGATGGGCTCGCCGACTTCCCGCAGGTCGTCTTCTACAAGCCCTTCGGAAGGCAAAACGAGCACCCAGGCTATGCCAACGTGCTTGAGGGCGATCAGCATGTTGGTGAGCTGCTGTGCAAGATCGAAAAGAGCCAATATTGGTCGAAATCGATCGTCATCGTGACCTTCGACGAGAACGGGGGCTATTGGGACCATGTCCCCCCGCCACACATTGATCGCTGGGGTCCCGGCGTGCGCGTGCCTACGGTCATCATCTCACCCTACGCCAAGAAGGGTTTCATCGACCACACCACCTACGATACGACCGCGATCTTGAAGCTGATTGAGAATCGATACGGGCTCGAATCGTTGGGGAAGCGCGACAAGAACTCGAAAGACCTCACCGCCGCTCTTGATTTCAGCGAGGCGAATGCGAGCCTGGACGGTCGCGTCTGCAAACCCGAAACCGAGCCTAAGCCCGAGCCCAAGCCGTAGCGCGCCCGCACCCGCGCACTGCCCGGGGATCTCACACTTCCACAAACGAATTTAGACTATGCTGGCGCGCCCAAAGCTGGGCTGCGCCATGATTATTCGTTCGCCGCTGTTCCATGATTTCCATCAAAGCGATTGCCGCAAGCGCGGCCTTCATCGCGCGCCGTCTCGCCCAAGCCGTGCTCGTCATGCTGGCGATCTTGATCATCGCCTTCGCCGTGCGCTCGGCGCTCGGCGATCCACTGCGCGAGATTGTCGGCGAGGCCGTGCCGGAGGCCGAGCGCGAGGCGCTTCGCCACGAGCTTGGTCTCGACCGGCCCTGGCCCGTGCAACTTGCGAGCTATCTCGGCCGCGCCGTTCATGGCGATCTCGGCACCTCGCTGATCTATAAGCGTTCCACGCTCCATGTCATTCTTGCCAAGTTTCCGGCGAGCTTCGAGCTCGTGCTCGGCGCAAGCCTGATCGTGCTCCTCCTATCGCTTCCCGCCGGGATCTATTGCGCGGTTCGCCCGCGCGCGCTCGGCACGAGGCTGATTTTGGGTCTTAGCGTGCTCGGCATCTCGGTCCCTGTCTTTCTCACCGGCATCTTCCTCATCACCATCTTCTCGGTGCGGCTCGGCTGGCTCCCTGCCTTTGGCCGGGGTCAAACGGTGCAACTGGGGTTTTGGGAGACCGGTCTCCTCACGCTCGACGGGCTCAAGCATCTCATTCTGCCGGCGCTCACGCTCTCTTCGATCATGTTGCCGCTCTTCATCAGGCTTGTGCGCGGCGCCATGCTTGATGAGCTTGGCCACGATTATGTGCGCACGGCCCGCGCCAAGGGCGCGCGGCCGCTTCGCGTGTGGCTCGGCCATACGCTCCGTAATGCGTTGATCCCGCTCGTCGCGGTGGGTGGCCTTCAGGTCGGAACCCTCGTCGCCTACACGCTGCTCACCGAGACGGTGTTTCAGTGGCCCGGCATGGGCTTCCTCTTTCTCGAAGCCGTGACGCGCTCCGACATCCCGCTCATCACCACCTATCTTGTCGCCGTCGGATTTCTCTTCGTCCTCGTCAATACTCTGGTCGACATCGCGAGCCTTATGCTCGATCCCCGCATCAGTCTCGAGGGCACGCGATGAGGGGAGGGACCGCTCGATACGCCGCGCGCGGAGTGCTGGACTTTGCCGTTGAGAATCCGGGCGCGGGCATCGCCGCGATCCTCCTCGGGGGAATCGCGCTTGCCGCGGTGCTGGCGCCCCTCATCGCCCCGTACAATCCGTTCGATCTCTCGAGCCTCGACGTGCTCGATGCCGAGCTTCCGCCCTGGTGGCGCGAGGGGAGCGATCCGCGCTTTCTGCTCGGCACCGACGCGCAAGGGCGCGATCTCCTGAGCGCGATCCTCTATGGCACGCGCATCTCGCTCACCGTCGGCGTGCTCGCCGTTGCCATCCAGGCTGCCATCGGCGTTCCGCTCGGGCTGCTCGCTGGCTACCAAGGGGGCAGCATTGACAGCTTTGTCAGCCGCGCCGCGGACATCCAGCTCTCGCTCTCTACCCTGATGATGGCGATTATCGCGCTCGCTCTGTTCCGCGCCGGCCTCGGCGGCGACGCCTTGAGCCGCTACGCCGTGCCGCTTCTGGTGATCGTCATCGGCCTTGCCGAATGGCCCTATTTCGCCCGCACGGCGCGCGCCTCGACGCAAGTCGAGACGACCAAGGATTATGTGCGCGCCGGAAGGGCGTTGGGCGGGAGCAGCTTCGGCATCGTCTGGCGCCACATCTTGCCCAATGTCCTCTCGCCGCTAATCGTAGTCGCGACCACGCAGATCGCAGGCGCCATCATGGCCGAGGCCGCGCTCTCCTTTCTCGGCCTCGGCATGCCGGTGACCAAGCCTTCTCTCGGCACTCTCATCCGCTCGGGCTACGACCTCATCTTCGCCGGCGCCTGGTGGGTCACCGTGATTCCTGGGCTGGTTCTGATCGTGCTGCTTGTTTCGGTCAATATTCTAGGCGACGCCTTGCGCGACGGGCTCGATCCGCGGCTCAAGCGGCGATGAGCTCGCCGCCTGCAGCCTTTTGCCAGTTGGATTGCGCAAGACCCATAAGTTAGAGTGCGCAAGTTGGCCTCGTCGGCCAGACGAGGCGCGTGGTTTGGACCGCCCCCCAAGCGGGACGGGTTCAAGGAGCTGTTATGGAGCCCTCGGGTCCGGTCAGTCCGGCGCTCGTCTTTTCCCTCCGCCTCGTCACCGAGCGCGCTGCCTGCGCCGCTTTCAACTGGATTGGAAGAGGCGAGGGTACTGAGGGAGCCCGCGCCGGACTCGACGCCATGCGCAGCGCTCTCTCCGAGATCGATATCGACGCCGTGGTGGTGATCGGCGAGGCGACCAAGAGCGAGGGGTCGCAGCCGCAGCGCGGCGAGCGGCTCGGCCGTCCGGTCTCCTCCTTCAAGGCCGACATTGCCCTCGACCCGGTCGAAGGCACGAGTTACCTGGTGCGCGGGCTGACCAACGCGCTTGCCGTACTTGCCGTTGCTCCGCGCGGCGCCATGATGAATCCGGGCCCCGCCTTCTACATGGAGAAGTTCGTGGCGAGCCCGCCGGCACGCGGCCGGATCGACCCACATTGGCCGCCGGCGAAAAAGCTCGCGATCCTCGCCGAGGCGCTCAATAAGGATATCTCCGATCTCACCGTGTTCGTCCTGGAGAAACCGCGCCACCGTGAGCTCGTGAATGCGATCATCGAGGCAGGCGCGCGCGTGGCGCTCTATCCCGCCGGCGACGTCGCCGGGGCGCTGATGGCCGCCATCCCTGGCTCCGGCATCGATGCCTTGATGGGAACCGGCGGCACACCCGAAGGCGTTATGTCGGCATGCGCCATCAGGGCGATTGGCGGCGAGTTCCTGGGGCGCCTCGACCCTCAGCTGCAAACCGAGGCGAGGGCGGTTAAGGAGGCGGGGATCGATACCTCGAAATGGTACGATCGCGACGAGATCATCGCCTCTGACAACGTGTTTTTCTGCGCCACCGGGATTACCACCGGCTTGATGCTCGAGGGTGTCGAGCGGTCAAAGACCCATTATAAGGTGCAAACATTGATGATAACGGGATCGACTGGCGAACGTCAGATCATGACGAGCTTCATCCCGAACGATCGGCTTGCGGCCGTCGCGGCGCGCGACGTGGCGTAAAGTCGGCGAGGAGAGGAAACGGTGTCTGGAGTAACCTATGTCGAAACGGGTTGATCATCCGATCGTCCTCGGCATCGTCGGCGATTCTGCGTCGGGCAAGACGACGCTCTCTGCCGGCGTCGCCCAGATTCTGGGTGCCGAGCACTGCACGGTGATCTGCACTGACGACTATCACCGCTACAGCCGCGCGCAACGTGCTGCCGCCGGGCTGTCGGCACTCGACCCGCGCGCCAACCATGTCGACATTCTGGAGCAGCATCTGCGTCTGCTCAGGAGCGGGGAGCCGATCCTGAAGCCCGTCTACGACCACCGCGACGGCACGCTTGAATCTCCGCAATACGTTAAGCCCAAGGAATTCGTCATCGCCGAGGGCCTGCTCGGCTATGCGACGCGCGCGATGCGTGACTGCTACGACGTGAAGATCTATCTCGACCCCGAAGAGGAGCTCAGGGTGAAGTGGAAGATCCATCGCGACACCACCAGGCGCGGCTATACGTTGGATGAGGTGATGTCGCAGCTCCAGCGTAGGGAGTCTCCGAGCCAGGCCTTCATCCACACGCAGCGCACCTTCGCCGACATCGTCATCCGCTTCCAGAAGCCCACGGGCGTCAACGGCTCCGACAACACCCATCTCGATGTGCGCCACATCCTGCGCCCGACGTTGCCCCATCCTGATTTCACTCCCCTCCTCGACGGATCGAGCAATGCGGGGCTGCATCTTGAGCTTGCCCGCGACAAGGACGGCAAGCCCGTCGACGTCCTCGAGATCAACGGCAATATCTCGGATCAAAGGGCTGAGCGGATCGAGGATCTGTTGTGGAACCTCATCCCCGAGGCAGGGCACCTGCGCGACCAGGTGGGCCAGATCGACGTCGCCAATGGTGCCCGCAAAAGCCACCCGCTGACCTTGAGCCAGCTTCTCGTCGGCTATCATGCGGTCAAGGCGGCGATGGCCGCGCGCAACTATTGAGCTGCGGGCTTGGCGGCCAGATCGCTCTTCTTGCAAGGATCTATGGCTTTCTGCACGCGCTTGTCGAGGCCGTCGAGCGTGCTGAAAACCGTAACCTCGACATTGCCGTCGTCGTTAGCGACGAAGCGGACGACATAGAGTTCGCCGCTACCGCCCGCGATTTGCTGCGGGACGATCTCCTCGACCTTGCCTGGCGTTACGATCCGGACCGAATTGGTAAAATTGGGAGGACGCCCCTTCGCCATGCTGTCGTCGAGCTGGCCGAGAACGCAGTTCACCGTTTGCTGGAGCCCACCCTTTGATAGCCAGATGTCGGCCGGGCGCCCGGTACGCGGCGTGATTGCGCAAGCCACCACCATGAGGGGAGCTAAAACAATCGCCGAGATTCTTCCCACTGCCGCCGGAATAAGCAGCCTCGCCATCATGATTGACGTTCGCGGCCTCCGCGATAGGAAAGCCGCAAGACGATCCGTGCAGACTCAATCGTCCTGCATTTTCACATTTGCACAGCCATTCCTCCATGCGGCGTGTTTGTGTGATAGAGACGGGGCCAGCGTTCGAGTCCGTCCTCCCTGGCGCCCGCCAGGATAGTCCTTGGCTCAGCCTAACAACTTGAAATTACGAGATGTCTTCGACCCGACCGGCATTGATTCAGGATCAACCTGGGCCTGAGGCGTCGCCTTCCGAGATGGCGAACGCTATTCGCGCTCTCGCCATGGATGCCGTTCAGAAGGCCGATTCGGGTCATCCCGGCATGCCCATGGGCATGGCCGATGTCGCCACCGTGCTGTTTACGCGCTTCCTGAAATTCGACCCAAGCCATCCGGAATGGCCCGACCGCGACCGCTTCGTGCTCTCGGCCGGCCACGGCTCAATGCTGCTCTATGCGCTGCTCTATCTGACGGGCTATCCCGACATGGATATCGAGCAGCTCAAGTCATTCCGCCAGCTCGGCTCGCGCACGCCCGGACACCCCGAATATGGCCACGCCCCCGGCATCGAGACGACGACCGGGCCGCTCGGCCAGGGTCTCGGCAACGCGGTCGGCATGGCTCTCGCCGAGCGCATCCTCAATCGCCACTATGGCGATGAGCTCGTCGATCACTTCACCTATTGCCTCGCCGGCGATGGCTGCCTAATGGAGGGCATCAGCCAGGAGGCGATCTCGCTCGCCGGCCATCTGAAGCTCGGGCGCCTTATCGTGCTGTTCGACGACAATCACATCTCGATCGACGGACCGACCAATCTTTCCGTTTCCGACGACCAGCTCGAGCGCTTCCGCGGGTCGCACTGGCATGTCGCCCGGGTCGACGGCCATGACATGGAAGCGGTCGCGCTTGCCATCGAGAACGCGAAGTCCGTCACCGACCGCCCATCCCTGATCGCCTGCCGCACCATCATCGGCTTCGGCGCGCCAAGCAAGGCGGGCACTGCCGCGACCCACGGCTCTCCGCTCGGCGAGGAAGAGATCAAAGGCGCGCGCGAGCGTCTCAATTGGCCCTATGCGCCGTTCGCGGTGCCTGAGCATATCCTCGGCAGCTGGCGCGATGCGGGGGAGCGTCATCACGCGACCTATGAAGCCTGGATCAAAGCCGCGAGCCGCCTCGATGCTCCCGCGCGCGCGGCTCTCACTGACCCGATCGATGCTGAGGTGACATCCAAGGTCGAGGCGGCGATCGGCGCCGCCAAGTCGGCCTTCTCGCAGGAGGGCGCCAAGCTCGCCACGCGGCAATCATCGCAGAAGGTGCTCGAGAAGCTTGTGCCTCTCGTGCCCGGTCTCGTCGGCGGCTCTGCCGATCTCACCGGCTCCAATGGCACGCTCACCAAGCTTCACAGCCTGATCAAACCGGGAGAGTTCGGCGGCAACTACATCCATTACGGCGTGCGCGAGCATGGCATGGCTGCCGCGATGAACGGGCTCGCCCTCCATGGCGGCATCGTGCCCTATGGCGGCACCTTCCTCGTCTTCTCCGACTACTGCCGTCCATCGATCAGGCTCTCCGCTCTAATGGGTCAGCGCGTGATCTACGTGATGACTCACGATTCGATCGGGCTTGGCGAGGACGGTCCGACCCACCAGCCGGTCGAGCAGCTTGCGGCGCTCCGCGCCATGCCGAACCTTTATGTGATGCGGCCGGCCAACTCGGTTGAATGCGCCGAGTGCTGGGAGATCGCGCTTCTCGCCAAGAAGACGCCCTCGATCCTGGCGCTGACCCGCCAGGGCGTGCCGCTTCTCCGCAAGTCGGATAACAAGGGGAATCTGTCGGCCAGGGGAGCCTATGTGCTGATCGAAGCGGCAGGGAAGCGCGACGTGACGCTGCTCGGCACAGGCTCCGAGCTCGCGCTCGCCGTCGAAGCGGCAGGGAAGCTCGCCGAGCAGGGGATCAAGGCCGCAGTCGTCTCGATGCCCTGTTGGGAGCTGTTCGAAGCTCAGCCCGAGGCCTATCGGAACGAAGTCCTAGGTACCGCCCCGCGCGTGGCGGTCGAGGCGGCTTCAGCGTTCGGCTGGGCGAAATGGATCGGGGCAGGGGGCGCCTTCATCGGCATGTATGGATTCGGGGCTTCTGCTCCGGCGCAAGACCTATATAAGCATTTCGGCATCACGGCGGAGGCCGTGGCATCAGCCGCTAAGGATGTGATTGCAAGGAAGAAATAGGGACTGACATGGCTAACAAGCGCGTCGCCATCAATGGTTTTGGGCGGATCGGCAGACTGACCTTTAGGGCCTTCCTCGAATCGGGTCGGCAGGATCTCGACTTCGTGGCGATCAACGATCTCGGCTCGGCCGAGATGAATGCCCATCTGCTCGAATTCGACAGCGTGCATGGCCGGTTCAGGGGCAGGATCACGGCAACCAACGGCCATCTCAAAACCAACGGCCAAGACGTTGCCGTGCTCGCAGAGGCGAACCCTGAGAAGCTTCCTTGGCGCGATCTCGGCATCGACATCGTCATGGAATGCACCGGCCGTTTCACCGACCGCGAAAGTGCTGCCAAGCACCTGACCGCCGGCGCCAAACGCGTGCTCGTCTCTGCACCCTGCACCGGCGCTGATCTCACCGTCGTGTTCGGCGTCAACGACGACAAGCTCACCCAGGGGCATCACGTCGTCTCCAATGCGTCCTGCACCACGAACTGCCTTGCTCCGGTGGCGCAGGTGCTGAACGAGGCGGTCGGCATCAAGCACGGCTACATGACGACGGTCCACGCCTATACCGGCGATCAGCGCACGGTCGACACCTTGCACAAGGACCCGTACCGCGCCCGGGCCAGCGCCGTTAATTTGATCCCGACCTCGACCGGCGCCGCCAAGGCGGTCGGCCTCGTCCTGCCCGAGCTCAAGGGCAAGCTTGACGGCGCCTCGATCCGCGTGCCCGTGCCGAATGTCAGCCTGATCGATCTCACCTTCCAGGCTAACCGCCCGACCACGGCTCAAGAGATCAACGAAGCGATGGTCAATGCCGCCAACGGCCCGCTGAAAGGCATTCTCGGCGTGAATGACAAGCCGCTCGTGTCGAGCGACTTCAACCACGATCCGTTGAGCTCGATCTTCGACCTCAACAGCACCCATGTGGTCGACGGCTCGTTTTGTCGGGTGGTCTCCTGGTACGACAACGAGTGGGGCTTCTCCAATCGCATGAACGACACGGCCGCTGCCATGGCGCGGCTGATATGAACATGGCGTCCTCGCCGGCCGATGCGGCAGAGGGCCTTTCAGGCGCAGGCCTCGACCTCTCGAGCGTGAGAACGATCGAGGGCGTTGACGTCAGAGGCAAGCGCGTGCTCGTCCGCGTCGATTTCAATGTGCCGATCGAAAACGGCGTCGTCGCCGACGCAACCCGGCTCGAACGTGTGCTCCCGACCATCGCGAGCCTTGCGCGGGCGGGAGCCAGGGTGATCGTGCTCTCCCATCTCGGGCGTCCGAAGGGGGTGGTGAGCCCTGGCACCTCGCTCTGGCCTGTTGCCGAGAAGATGCGCGAGCTGTTGCCCGGCACCACCATCCATTTCATTGGCGACTGCTTTGGCGAGGAGGCGAGGCGCGGTGTCGCCGCCGTCAAGCCCGGCGAGATCGCCGTGCTTGAGAACCTTCGCTATTACAAGGGCGAGGAGAAGAACGATATGGAATTCGCCAAGGCTCTTGCCGACCTCGGCGACATCTATGTGAACGACGCCTTCTCATCGGCGCATCGGGCGCATTCCTCGATCGAGGCGCTCGCCCATCTCCGCCCCGCCTATGCCGGGCTCCTGCTGATGGCCGAGGTCTCGGCGCTCAGCCGAGCGCTGGAGAATCCTGCGCGGCCGGTCATGGCCATCGTCGGGGGCGCTAAGGTCTCGACCAAGATCGAGGTCCTCACCCACCTCGTTACGTGCATGGATCAACTCGCGGTCGGCGGCGGCATGGCCAACACGTTCCTCGCCGCTAAGGGAATCGATACCGGAGCATCATTGGTCGAGCCGGAATTTATCGAGACTGCCAAGGACATCATGGCGCGCGCGGAGCAGGCAGGCTGCGAAATCGTGCTTCCGACCGACGTCGTGGTGGCGAAGGAGTTCAAGCCAGGCGTTGATTGGCAGGTCTGCCCGGTCGGAGGAGTGCCCGCCGATGCCATGATCCTTGATGTCGGCCCTCAAAGCGTCGCCGAGCTGAAGCGCCGCCTCGCCCAGGTGAAGACGGTGTTATGGAACGGCCCGCTTGGAGCTTTCGAGACGGCGCCCTTCGGAGAGGGGACTTTCGCGCTTGCCCGGGAGGTCGCTCGGCTGACGAGGGAGGGAAAGCTCGTAAGCGTAGCCGGCGGCGGCGATACGGTGAGGGCGCTCAACATCGTCGGCGTCGCCGACGATTTGACCTATGTCTCGACCGCGGGCGGCGCCTTTCTCGAATGGCTCGGCGGCGCAAAATTGCCGGGCGTCGTGGCGCTCGCGCAAAGCGGAACCCGGACAACTGCGATTTCTTGAGCCTCCTTATTCTTGTCATTCCCGCGAAAGCGGGAATCCAGTAATCATCCATCCACAGTTATCTGCGAAGGCAGTGATTACTCGATTGCCCGGTCAAGGCCGGGCAATGACAATGAGATTAGAGATGGCCCGCGATATCGTCATTGCCCCCTCGATCCTCTCGGCCGACTTCGCGCGGCTCGGCGAGGAGGTGCGCGCCATTGATGCTGCGGGCTGCGACTGGATCCATGTCGATGTGATGGACGGGCATTTCGTGCCGAACATCACCATCGGCCCTGACATCGTAAAGGCGCTCCGTCCGCACTCGAAGAAGGTCTTCGACGTGCATCTCATGATCGCGCCCTGCGACCCCTTTATCGAGGCCTTCGCGCAAGCCGGCTCCGACATCATTACGGTACACGCGGAGGCCGGCCCGCATCTCGACCGTTCGCTGCAATTGATCAGGAGCCTCGGCAAGAAGGCCGGGGTCTCGATCACCCCGTCGACGTCGGAGACGGCGATCGACTACGTGCTCGACAAGGTCGACCTTGTGCTGGTGATGACGGTGAACCCGGGCTTTGGCGGCCAGGCCTTCATCTCGAGCCAGCTGAATAAGATCAGGGCGATCCGTACGGCGATCGGCGCGCGGCCCATTCACCTCGAGGTCGATGGCGGCATCAATGCCGAGACGGCCCCGCTGGTGGTCGAGGCGGGGGCGAATGTGATCGTGGCGGGCTCGGGCGTGTTCAAGGGCGGCGCCTACCAGGAGAACATCGCCGCCATCAGGGCCGCAGCCTTGCGCGCTCGCGCCGCCGCCGCTTGAGGCAATTCGCCGCCTCGCGCGATTTGACGGCAAAGTGATCCTTAAGAGCTTGCGATCAGGGCAGAATTCCTCAAGGTGGGCCCGCTATGGACGTGACCTATGTCGGAGCGCTGTTGGCAGGCCTGCTGAGCTTCCTCAGCCCTTGCGTGCTGCCGCTCGTCCCGCCTTATCTCTGTTTCCTCGGCGGGGCCACTTTCGACCAGCTCGCCGGCGAGGACGAGACGCCCTCGCATGTCTACGCGACGGTCGTGATGTCCTCGATCGCCTTCGTGCTCGGCTTCACCACGGTATTCGTCGCGCTCGGCGCAACGGCCACGGTAGTTGGGCAGCTGCTCATCGCCAACTTCGCGCTTCTGAGCAAGATCGCCGGTGTGATCATCATCATCGCCGGCCTCCACTTTCTCGGCATTCTCCACATCCCGCTTCTGCATCGCGAGGCGCGCTACCACGCCGACGAGCGCCCGGCCGGCTTGCTCGGCGCTTATCTCATCGGGCTCGCCTTCGCCTTCGGCTGGACCCCCTGCATCGGGCCGGTGCTTGGCGCGATCCTCGCCATGGCGGCCGGCGAGGATTCGGTGCGTCAGGGTGTGGGACTGCTCTTCGTCTATTCGCTCGGGCTCGGTATTCCCTTCGTCGCCGCCGCGATTGCCATACGGCCCTTCATGAGCACCATGCAGCACTTCCGCCGGCATTTGGCGACGGTGGAGAAGGTGATGGGCGGCTTTCTCGTTCTGACCGGCATCCTCTTTCTCACCAACGCTATGACCTTGCTCTCGGCCTGGATGCTCCAGCTTTTCCCTGGGCTTGCCACCATCGGCTGATGCGCCGCTTCCGCGTCATGCAAGATTGGCTGATAGTTGCGCCATGACAGCCATCGCACTTTCCATCGCCGGTTCCGATTCGGCGGGCGGGGCGGGCATTCAGGCCGACCTCAAGACCTTCGCAGCACTCGGCGTTCATGGCGCCACCGCGCTGACCGCACTGACCGCTCAGAACACGCTGGGCGTCGAGGGGGTGCATGTCGTGCCGCCCGACTTCGTGCTTGCACAGATGAAAGCCGTGGCGGCCGACCTCGATGTTGGCGCAATCAAGATCGGCATGTTGGCGACGAGCGCCGTAATAGAGGCCGTCGCTGAGGGGCTGCTGAGCTTTCCGGACGTCCCCGTCGTGCTGGATCCGGTGATGGTCGCAGCCACCGGCGCCGTTCTGCTCGATAACGAGGCGGTTGCTACCCTGAAGCGCGTCTTGCTGCCTCAGGCTATCGTCGTGACGCCGAACCTGCCCGAGGCCGCCCAACTGCTCGCAACGCACGAGGCCCGCGGGGAGGATGAAATGCGCGCCCAGGCGCAAGAGCTCAAGCGGCTCGGCGCGAAGGCCGTGCTCATCAAAGGCGGTCATGCCAAAGGTCCGATGGCGGTCGATCTTCTGCTCGACCAGGAGGGCGAGATGCGGCTCGAGGCGCCGCGCGTTCCGACCAAACATGACCACGGTACGGGCTGCACGCTCTCCTCAGCCATCGCCGCCGAGCTTGCCAAGGGAGCTTCCCTCCGCGAAGCCGTGCGAAAGGCGAAGGCCTACGTCACCGCCGCGATCGTAGCAGCCGACGAGCTTCACATCGGCAAGGGCAGGGGCCCCGTGCATCACTTCCACGCCGTCTGGCCGCGCAAGGTTTAACCCTCGGCCACGACCTTCAACCGCTGCTCGCCGAGCCCGGAGACGGTCAGGCGGAGCTCATCGCCGGGCTTCAAGAACACGCGCGGGTTCCGCGCCATGCCGACGCCGGGTGGCGTGCCCGTGGTGATCACATCGCCCGGCGCGAGCGTCATGTACTTGCTGATATAGCTGACCAGCTCAGCCACGGTGAAAATCATGGTCGAGCTATTGCCGGTCTGCATGCGCGTTCCGTTCAGGTCGAGGGCGAGATCGAGCGCTTGCGGATCGGGGACCTCATCGGTGGTCACGAGCCAGGGTCCGAGCGGCCCGAAACTGTCATGGCTCTTCGCCTTGATCCATTCGCCGGGGCCGCCCTTCTGCAGGCTCCGCTCAGAGACGTCGTCGCAAATGCAATAGCCGGCGACGTGGTCGAGAGCGTCGGCCTCCGAGACGTTCTTGGCGCGCGTGCCGATGACCACGGCGAGCTCGACCTCGAAATCCATGCGATCGAAGCCTTTAGGCTGAAGGATCGGGTCGTAGGGACCCGACACTGAGGAACTCGCCTTGGCGAACACGATCGGCACTTCGGGAATCGGCTGGCCGGTTTCGGCCGCGTGGTCGCGATAGTTGAGACCGATGCCGAGGAACTTGGGGACCACGCCAACGGGGGCCCCGATGCGAGGAGTGCCTTCAACCAGGGGAAGAGACACAAAATCCAGCGCCTTGATGCGACTCAGACTTTCGCGCCCGAGCCCCTCGCCGGCGAAATCGACCACCACGGCGGAGAGGTCGCGAATCCCGCCCTCGGCGTCAAGAACCGCTGGCTTTTCCTGACCGACTTTTCCATAACGTAACAGCTTCATCGTCTTCCCCCGGCCTCCATTTTTTTGCATGATGCACGGGGACGCGGGGGGCGGCAACGGCCCGCATCGCACCGGCTTTCGCCGGGGCGCGAATCTTTAGCGATCAACTTCAGAGGGATAGGGTTCCATGGCACCTCGCCTGCTTCCGAACTGGATCGGTAAAGCCACACCGGTCGTGATGCTTCTGCTTGTGGCGCTGATATCGCTGCCGGCTGAATCGGCGTCGAAGAAAGCCCCGCCGAAAGGGACCGGCAATCCGTTTGATCTCTTGAATGGCTACTGGTCGGGCGGCGGCACCGTCGCCCCCGGCAAGGGCAGCCCAGAGAAGGTGAGCTGCAAGGTCACCTATAACGTCGCGGGCAGCGCCGTCTCGCAAAACATGCGCTGCGCCGGGACCGACTATAAATTCAACACCAGCTCCAAGCTCACCTATAGCGGCGGCAAGATCAACGGCTCGTGGAGCGAGACCACATATGACGCCGCGGGCAGCGTGAGTGGGACAGCGAGCGGCAATACAGTGCACGCGGTCATCAGCGGAGATAAATTCTCCGGCCGCATGAGCATCAACGTGTCGGGCTCGCGCCACACGATCAATATCCTCCAGCTCGATCCGAAATCGGGCTCCTATCGCCAGGCGGCAAGCGTCGCGCTGCATCGCTAGGGTCGAGTAGGACTGAGCACCCCTCAAGTAGCGCGTCGCTCCTTGCAAAAGGGAGCGCCGATCGCGGGCGAATCACAACGCCTAGCTCTCGGTAGCTCCCCTTTTCTCGTGATTCTTTGCGATCGTCAGCCTCTTCGACTCACGGCGCGCAAATCACTTGCAGTCCTCGCGGCAGGTCAGTTGCCGAAGTGCAACAAGGATGCACAAAGTTTTCCGGCTCGAGGGAGGAAAGATGCAATCTAAGGAGGCAGACGAAATTTCCGGTTGCGTCGTCACGCAGTCTCATGAGTGTCACGCACACCTTTGATCTTTAATTGGAAATGAGCCTTTCCGCTCCTTGCGACCGCGCCTCGGAAATCCGTCATTGGTATTTGCGCAACAGTTGCTGGCCGATTTGCATCCAGCCCTTTGCATAATGTTGAAGCATGACGGCGCGCTAGGCTAGCCTTACGGCATGAATGGGGGACGGGGCTGGGGGGCCTAGTTACCGAACGAACGAAAGCAGTGCTTAGAGGGATCTGAAAGACCGAAACGTACGGCTCAGGAAAAAGATGGGGGGGCGAGCCGACGCCCGCTGTAAAGGCCATGCCTTTGGAGCTCGGCTCGTTTCGCAGGGAAGGCCGGCCCGGCGATGCCCGGGCCGGTTCTTTTTTGACTAAAGGCCGATCCTCGCCAGCGTGCGCTCGATCCCCGCAAGATAGCCCGCCCCGAACAGCCTGGCATGGACGAGGCTCGGGTAGAGATTGTAGAGGCTCGCCCTGATCTCGTGAAAACCAGGCTCTAGCGGCACGAGGCTCTCATAGACCTCGAAGAAGATCTTCCCGAACGTCCCGAACATCGTGGCGAAAGCGAGCTCGATCTCAGGATGCCCGCAGGAGATGGCGGGATCGACGAAGCCCGCGATGCGGCCCTCGCGAACGAGCACGTTCCCGGTCCAAAGATCGCCATGCAACAGGCTCGGGAAGGAAGGCTCGATGAGATAATTCTCGATCCGCTCTGCCAGCCGCTCGATTCGCGTAAGGAGCGGCGAGGGGAGGCAACCCTCGCGATGGGCCTCCCGCGCCATATAGAGAAGGCGGTAGTCGCGGAAGAAGGGCACCCAGAAAGAGGTTTGGGGATTGGGTTGATGGAGAGGCCCGATCAGCGTGTCGCGGGAATACCCGAATCGCTCGCGCGGGGTTGCATGCAATCTCGCGATCAGCAGCCCGGCGTGGCGCTCGACGCTCTCGCTGATACCGCCCGCGTCATTCTCGATGAAGTCCATGACGAGGAGATCGCGCGCGGCATGATGCACGCGCGGCACCGGGAGCTCTGAGAGACGCGCAAGCTCGCCGAGCATGAAGGCCTCGAGCTCGAGTCCGTCCGCTTCACCGCGATCAGCCTCGCACGCCTTGACCGCAAGCCGCCGCCCGTCGGCAAGAGTGATGGCGAGACCGGTTATGCCGAAGCCGACCGGAAGCGGTCTTGCCTCGACCACGCGCGAGCCAAGCGCCTGCTGAAGCCGCGTCTTGAGACGGTCCTCGCTCACACCGCCGCCGTTAACCAGATCACCCGCTCCATGTCACAACGCTGATACAAAATCACTTTAAGTGCCGCTTCATCGTGTTGAAAACGCAGGATGATGACGTGCAGCATGAGCCGGGGGTAAGGCGTTATCGCGCACTTTTCGTCTCCGATCTGCATTTGGGCACTAAAGCCTGCCAGGCAGAAGCCTTCCTCGATTTCCTCCGCTGCCACGATGCGTCTTGCATCTATCTGATCGGCGACATCGTCGACTTCTGGCGCATCAAGCGCGGCATCTATTGGCCGCAAGCGCACAACGACGTGCTGCAGAAGATCCTGCGCAGAGGTCGCAAAGGCACCGATCTCGTGCTCATCCCCGGCAATCACGACGAAGCGCTGCGCGACTATTGCGGTGTACATTTCGGCGGCATTGCCATCGAGCGCAACACCATCCATGTCGGCGCCGACGGCAGGCGTTATCTCGTCATTCATGGAGACGAGTTCGATGTCGTGGTGCGCTATGCCAAATGGCTCGCGCTGCTTGGTGACTGGAGCTACGAGCTCGCTCTATGGGCCAACACCCATTTCAACGTCTTGCGGCGCTGGTTCGGAATGCCCTACTGGTCGCTCTCGGCCTATCTAAAACACAAGGTCAAACGCGCGGTGAACTATATCGGCGAGTTCGAAATGGCGCTGGCGCAGGAAGCGCGGCGCCATGGGGCGCAAGGGGTGATTTGCGGCCACATCCACCATGCCGCCATGCGCCAAGTGGGCGACGTGATCTACATCAACACCGGTGACTGGGTCGAAAGCTGCACTGCCGTGGCCGAGACCGAGGAAGGGGTGTTCGAGATCATCCGCTGGACGCCCACTCCCAAGGGCATGAGTTCGCCCCAAGCCCTCGTCGAGGAGCTCGAGGCTGCAGCTTGATGCGGGTGCTGGTCGCGACCGATGCCTGGCATCCCCAGGTGAATGGGGTGGTCCGCACCTATGAGCGGCTCGCTGTAGAGGCGCCCAAGCAGGGCTGCGAGGTGAGCTTTCTCGCCCCCAACCTGTTCTACACCCTGCCGTGTCCCACTTACCCCGAGATCAGACTGTCGCTCGTAACCCCTGGCGCGATTTCCCGCCATATCGATGCGGCGCGCCCCGATTTCATCCACATCGCCACGGAGGGACCGATCGGGCTCATGACGAGGCGCTATTGCCGCAAGATGCATCGGCCGTTCACCACGAGCTATCACACGCGCTTTCCGGAATATGTATCGGCGCGGCTGCCCATCCCTGAAGACTGGTGCTACGCGCTGCAACGGCGCTTCCACAACGGCGCGGCCGGCACCTTCGTTGCCACCAAGTCGGTCGCCGACGACCTGGCGGCCCGCGGTTTTGAGCGGCTGATGCCGTGGTCGCGCGGCGTCGATACCGAGCTGTTCAGGCCGCGCAAGATACGCCTCTATGGCGAGAAGCCCGTCTTCCTCTATGTCGGGCGCGTCGCCGTCGAGAAGAACATCAAAGCCTTTCTCGAACTCGATCTGCCCGGCCGCAAGGTGGTTATCGGCAGCGGCCCGCAGGCCGGCGAGTTGATGCGGCTCTATCCCGATGTGCTGTTCCCGGGAGCAAAGCATGGCGAGGAGCTTGCGCGGGCTTATGCCTCTGCCGACGTGTTCGTGTTTCCGAGCCTTACCGATACGTTCGGCCTCGTATTGCTTGAGGCGCTCGCCTCCGGCTTGCCTGTTGCCGCCTATCCCGTGAGCGGGCCGAGCGACGTCATCATCGATCCGCGCGCGGGCGTTCTCGGTCCGGATCTAAAGGCCGCCGCGCTTGCCGCGCTCAAGCTCGATCGCGGCGCCGCGAGGGCGCATGCGTTGACCTATAGCTGGGAGAACTCGGCGCGGCAGTTCATCGAGAACATGCTGATCGCGCACAATCTGGGCTTGCCGGAGAGGCGACGCCGCTTTCGCCGCTGGCGGGGCAAACGCGCCCCGCAGAAGCAAAAACAAAAGAAGACGGCCCGGTTGGGGGGGAACCGGGCCGTCACATTCTCATGCGTCAGTTTGGGGGACGCTTTGGGGGAATTCGCGTCCCCCCAAACATGGTAAAGGGAGTTTTGCGCTTCAAGGGGGGCAGGCAAGAATCACCAAAATTTCTCGTAAGGCACTGACAATGCGTGTAAAAAATTGGACTATCCGAACAGCGAGGCGCGCTTGACGGCCTCAAGCTCCGCGAATGTCAGCGGATCGGGCCGCTCGAAACGGCCCCTGTCCTCAGCGCCCTTTGACCCCGCAACGTATGGCTCCCGCGGCGTCCTTGGCGGTGCCTCTTGCGCCGCCCCGCTTGCCGGCGGCTGCTCGCGCAAACTCAGCATGCGGTCGACATCGTCCTGCCTGAGGCCTTTGTCCTTACCCTGCGGTCGGTTCAGCAGATCGACTCCCTCGCGGAGCGCGGTCTTTGCATAGGTCTGCATCCTGCTCGCAATGTCGTCGACGCGATGGGCGATGTCGTCAACGCCCCAGATCTCGATCATGGCGTTGATGCGCTGCTCGATGAAGCGAAGCGCGCGCACCACCTTGCCGGTGCGTTGTCCGGTGATGTCCTGGAACGAGCAGGCGGTATAGATGTCGGTGGCCCGCTGATCGATCTTGTCGCACAGCTCGATGTCTGTTCCCCGCTCGCGCAACGTCCAGGCAACCTCCTGGATTTCCTCCGCGGCCGCGAGGATATCCGAGGTCGCCTTCTCGGTCGCCTCGACGATGTGATCGAGCTCCTCGGTCGCGCTGACGAGCTGCTGGTCGAATTGCATGGGAGGCTTGATCTGCGCGATCTCGCGGCGCGTGCGCGCAATGGCCTCGCTCATCTCGACAAGCTCGGCGAACACGTGGCCGGGCGCCATCGCCGTCTGCCGCTGCGGCTTGAGCACGGCCGTCTCGAGCTTGGCGATCGCTTCGAGCAGCATCTCGGTCTCTGCCGAGCGGTTGCGGCGGGTATATTCGGCCAAGAACCAACGCCCACGCGGAGTGGCCGCGAGCGCGTCCTCGATCGCGGAATAGTCCGCGGCAAGCGACCTGCGCGGAGCTTCCGCTGGCGAAGGTTGGGTGCCGCTCTTGGCGCGTTCCAGCATGGCGGGAGGCTAGCCTGATTCGGGGGTGAGGCGGAGCATAGCCGCGAACGGCAAGGGATTCGTTAACCCGAACACGACGTTTGGCCGCAGTTTCGGCCGGTTGATCCGCCTCAAGGCGCGACGGCTCGAGGGTCTATAGTCAAGACGGAACACTGGAGCGGGGATGGAAGCCCCGCGAGGAGGAAGCGATGCGGATGCTCAAAGGATTGGCCCTTGCAAGCGGCTTGGCGGTTGCCGCGATCACGTTTCCCGCCATGGCCCAACAGGACCATGACCACAACTCTGGCGGCATGATGGGGCAGGGCGGAATGATGGGCCAGAGCGGCGGTCCCGCTGGCGGCATGATGGGTCAGAGCGGCGGTCCCGCCGGCGGCATGATGGGTCAGAGCGGCGGTCCCGCTGGCGGCATGATGGGCGATAAAGGCGGCATGATGGGCGGTTGCCCGATGATGAGGATGATGGGTCGCGGCATGATGGACCATGCCATGATGCACTCGGTCCCGATGATGGAAGGGCGCCTTGCCTATATCAAGGCTGACCTCGGCATCACGGACGCTCAAGCCTCGGCGTGGGAGGCTTATGCGAGCGCCGTCAGGGCGCAGCATACTGCCATGCAGAGCATGCATGACGACATGATGAAGACCATGGGGAGCGGCAGCGCCTTGGACCGCATGGATATGCGCATCAAGGCCATGGAGACGATGGTCGAAAGCCTGAAAGCGCTCAAGCCCGCAACGACGGCTCTCTATGCCGTGCTCACCGACGCGCAGAAGGAAGAGGCGAACCAATTGCTTGGTGGCGCCTGCGGCATGATGTGACCGGCACGGGTCCCTGGGGCATGCATGACGGCTGGTTTGGCTGGTGGCCTATGGGTGGTCTGATCTGGATTTTGGTCTTAGGCGTCTTGATCGTCGGAGCGCTTACCCTCATGCGGCGGCGGGCAGGCCAAGATGATGGATCGGGTGCAAACTCGGAGGCCCGTAGGGTTCTCGACGAGCGCTATGCGCGTGGCGAGATCGACCGGGACGAATATCTGCGACGGCGCAAAGACATCTCCGGCGACTGACCGAGAGAGCCGGTGAGGAACGTTGAGGTGAGTTACCATTTCTCCAAGAGCCTCGACCTTTCCTTCGATCAGGCCGTTGCGCGGGTGATCGAAGCGCTGAAGCACGAAGGCTTTGGCATCCTCACCGATATCGACGTCGCGGCGACCATGAAGGCGAAGCTCGGCGAGGATTTTCGGCCCTACCGGATTCTCGGCGCTTGCAACCCAAAGCTTGCTTATCGTGCACTCGAGCTTGAGGACAAGATCGGTACCATGCTCCCCTGCAATGTCATCGTGCAGGAACATCCGGGCGGCGGCGTCGAAGTCTCTGCGGTCGATCCCGTGGCCTCGATGCAGGCGATCGAAAATCCCGGCCTCGCCAAGGTGGCGAATGAGGTTCAGGCCAGGCTTAAGCGCGTCGTCGCCGGCTTATGACGGTTAGCCCCAGAGCGCAGGTTCGGGCGGGAACACGAGAGCGCCTTCGTAGCTAAGCCCCGGCACGCGGTCGCGAGCGAGCAGCAAGGGGCCGTCGAAGTCGACGAAATCGGCCTCTTGCGCGAGGAGCAGGGCGGGGGCGATTGCGAGCGAGGTCGCGACCATGCTGCCCACCATGATCTTCAGCCCGAGCGCGCGAGCAAGTGTTGCCGTGCGAAGCGCCTCGGTGAGCCCTCCCGTCTTGTCGAGCTTGATGTTGACCGCGTCGTAGCGCGAGGCGAGCGCTTCGAGCGAGGCGCTGTCATGCACGGACTCGTCCGCGCAGACAGGCACCGGTCTCTCGATCTGCGCGAGAAGGCCGTCTCTTCCTGCCGGCAGTGGTTGCTCGACGAGTTCGACCCCTTCGGCCGCGGCGGCGGCAAGAAGCAATTCCACGTCATGGGGTTGCCAGGCTTCGTTGGCATCGACGATGAGCCTTGCCCGCGGCACCGCTTCGCGCACTGCTCTTAGGCGCTCTTTATCGCCGTGTCCGCCGAGCTTGAGCTTGAGCAGGGGATAGTGGCTCGCCTCGCGCGCCCTTGCCGCCATCGCCTCGGGCGAGCCGAGCGACAGCGTGAAAGCCGTCGTCACGGGATGGAGCGGCGGAAGTCCCGCAAGCTCGGCCGCGCGCTTGCCCGACTGCTTCGCCTCGAGGTCCCACAGCGCACAATCGAGCGCGTTCCGTGCGGCGCCGCGAGGCAATAACGATTGGAGCCCAGCCCGCGTCAGGCCCTCCGCGACCGCACCCGCGCAAGCCTCAATGGCGCCCGCCACGGCCTCGACGCTTTCGCCGTAGCGCGCATAAGGGACGCATTCGCCGCGCCCGGTAAAGGCCCCGTCGGCGATCGCGGCGACCACCACCACCGCGTCATGCTTGGAACCTCGGGAAATGGTGAATCCACCCCGAATAGGAAAGCGCTCAACGCTGACGGCAAGCTTCAAGCCACCTCCCATGACGCCTTTCTTTCTCCTGGATTTTCGTTCAAAAACAGTGCCCTTCTAGAGGGCATAGACGTTCACCTTCATCCGGCAAACTAAGCTCTCCAATGCTCAAGCGCGACCATCAGCTTGTCCTTCCAACGCAGGCCCGCGCGCCGGGCTTCCGCGTCGAGCTCAGAGGCACGACCTTCCGCCTGATCGCGACCGGCGCCTGGACGGTCGCCGAGGCTGTCCGCATCGACACGGCGCTGAAGCGGCTGCGTGTGCCGATTCCGCCGACGCCGGACTTCACCGGTGAGATGGATATCGCCGGCATCGCCGAGATCGACACGGCGGGCGCCTGGCTTCTACAGCGCACCGCTTCTGCCTGGCAGGCAAGCGGGCTTCGCACCCACTATGCCGGAGCGACCGAATCCTTCCGCGTCCTCATCGAGGAGGTACAGAAGCGCGGCAATATCGAGCGCCCTAAGCTCGAAAAGCCCAACCCCTTCACCCAATTCGTCGAGGACACGCGCAAGACGGTGACCGGGGTCTGGGGCGACGTCGTCCAGCTCACCGCCTTTCTCGGCGAGGTCACGGTAGGGCTCGGCCGCATGATCCGCCAGCCTTGGCGCTTCCGCAGGACCTCCTTCGTCCACCACCTCGATCATGCCGGCTTCCGGGCGGTACCGATCATCGCCCTGATTTGCTTCCTGATCGGCGCCGTGGTGATGCAGCAGGGCGTGGTCCAGTTGAAACCGTTCGGGGCCGAGCCCTTCGCCGTCAACATGGTCGCCGTCCTCGCTCTTCGCGAGGTCGGCATCCTGCTCACCGCCATCATGGTCGCCGGGCGGTCAGGCTCGGCCTTCACCGCCGAGATTGGTTCGATGAAGATGCGCGAGGAGATCGACGCCATGCGTACGCTCGGCATCGATCCGATGGACACGCTGGTCTTGCCGCGCGTGCTTGCGCTCGTCGTGGCGCTGCCCCTCCTGACTTTTCTCGGCGACATCATGGGGCTTGCCGGCGGCGGGCTCATGGCCTTCGCGGTGCTCGGCCTCGATACCACGAACTATCTCGACAAGTTGCATGAGGCAGTCGACTTCCAGCATTTCATGGCCGGCATGATCAAGGCGCCATTCGCCGCAATCATCATCGGGCTGGTCGGCTGCCTCGAAGGCCTCAAGGTCGAGGGCAGCGCTGAATCGCTCGGCAAGCATGTGACCAGCGCCGTGGTCAAGGCGATCTTCCTGGTGATAATTTTGGATGCCGTCTTTGCCATGTTCCTGTCGGGGATCGGGGTGTGATCGTCGAGAACGGCCGCGAGGTGCTGATCCGCGTGCGCGGGCTCGCTAAGAGCTTCGGCACGCAGCAGATTTGGGACGGCCTTAGTCTCGACGTCTATCGCGGCGAGATCCTCGCCATCGTCGGGGGCTCGGGCCAGGGCAAGTCGGTGCTGATGCGGGTGATCACCGGCTTGGTCAAGCCCGACAAAGGCGAGGTCGGTCTGTTCGGACAGAACGCCAAGACACTCTCGCCGCAGGATAGGCTGGAAATCGAGAAGCGCTGGGGAATTCTGTTTCAGGACGGCGCGCTGTTCTCCTCGCTCACCGTCTTGCAGAATGTGCAGGTGCCGATGCGCGAGCATCTCGAGCTGCCGCAAGCGATGATGGACGACCTCGCCTTTCTCAAGCTGTCGATGGTCGGACTACCGCCGGATGCCGCGCATAAATTCCCCTCCGAGCTCTCCGGCGGCATGCGCAAGCGCGCAGGCCTGGCGCGCGCGCTCGCTCTCGACCCCGAGATCGTGTTTCTCGACGAGCCGACCGCGGGGCTCGACCCGATCGGCGCCTCCGACTTCGACCATTTGCTGCGCAAGCTGCAACAGACGCTTGGACTTACGGTCTATATGGTGACCCACGACCTTGATACGATCTTCACCGTGTGCGACAGGGTGGCCGTGCTCGCCGACAAGAAGATCGTGCGCACCGGCTCGCCCACGGAGTTGCAGCGCAATCCCAATCATCCGTGGATCAAAGAGTATTTCTGCGGGGAGAGGGCGCGCGCAGCCTCTCCCGGAGATAGGGCGAAGATCCCGATTTCCGCCTAGCTGCTGTGCCAACGTCGATTTGAGGAACCGGTCGGATGGAAACCAAAGCCAACTATCTGATGATCGGGGGGTTTGTTCTCGGCGTGCTCGCCTTTGCCTTCATCTTTGTCTTCTGGATGAGCAATTTCGCAGGCGGCGGCAAACGCTTTTACGTCGTCTTCGAGAACTCGGTGGCGGGACTGACCACCGGATCGAGCGTCGGTTTCCAGGGCCTCAAAGTCGGCGAGGTGCAGTCTTTCTCGCTCGACCCTGACGACGCCCGCAAGGTCCACGTGCTGATCAGCGTGGGCGACACGACGCCGGTGCGGCAGAACTCCCGCGCCAGCATGCAGTCGATGGGGCTCACCGGCGGTAGCGGGATCCAGATCAGCCCGGGCACACCTGATTCCCCGTTCTTGGTCGCGACCGACGCCGACCCAATTCCCACCATCAAGGCCGATCCGGGCGGCGGGCAGGGGCTGTTCGACGCGGCGCCCGCGGTGATGAACAACGCCAACGCCTTGCTGACCCGGCTGAACGACGTGGTCGCCGAGAATCAGGAATCGATCCGCACCACACTCACGAACGTGGAGCAGGTCACCTCCATGCTGGCCTCCAAGAAGGATGAGATCGCCCTTGCCATCAGCAATGTCAAAGACGGCGCCGACAATTTCAAGGCGCTGTCCGGCAAGCTCGAAGTCTCGCTCGGGGACAACATGGATGGGCTCACCCGCCAGGCTAAGGACAGCCTCCAGCAATTCAGCGCCTTCATGCAGGAAGGACGCCGCACGGCGGTCACATTGAACCGCATTTTGGAGAAGCTAGAGGCTGATCCAAAAGGTTTTTTGCTTGGTGGAAACCAGGTCCCGGAATACACTCCCAAGGGACAATAACCCACCCTTGGGGGCCAATAGGGTGACTCCTGTCAGGGGGGCTATCGCAATGTCACGGTCGGCGCCAACGCTTGCTGCGGGCCTGCTTTGCCTGGCACTAGCCGGCTGCGCGCTTGCCAGCACGCGGCCGCCCACGACCTACGACCTCGTCGCCCCGCGCTCCTTCGCCGCCGCGCACAAGACGGCCTCCTGGCAACTCGTGGTGTACGAGCCGACAGCCATCCATGCCCTCGAGACCGACCGTCTCATGGTGCGCCCGAGCGCCGACCAGGTCTCCTACTACAAGGGCGTCGCCTGGAGCGACCGGCTGCCGCGTCTCGTGCAGGCGCGCATCATCGAGACCTTCCAGAACTCGGGCGCGGTGCGGACGGTCAGCGCGACCAATGGCCAATATGCCCTCGTCACCGATCTGCGTTCCTTCCAGATCGACGTCTCGAGCGGCAAGGCCATCGCCGAGATCGAGATCTTTGCCAAGCTGGTCAATGTGAGCTCGGGCAAGGCGCTCGCCACCAAGAGCTTCAGCGCGCGTGTGCCGGCGGCTACCGACTCTCCGACAGATGCCATCGCCGCTCTGAACCAGGGCTTCACCGAGGTTCTGCAAGACACGACCACTTGGGTCGCCTCCCGCCGCGTGTAAGTATTCACCGAACCTCATGCCAAGGAGCGCCCCTTGGGGCGCGTCTCGAAGCATGACCCCAAAACGCCTTGGCCTCACCTTCGCGACGGCCTTTGGCCCTCCTCAGGATGAGGCTATCAAGCGATCCCCAAAAACATTGGCCCCCCGCCTCCTTTTTGAGGGGAGAGCGGGGGGCTAAGGCTTGGGGGAGCCTAACTCACGAGCATGATCCGGAAAAGTGGGAACCGGTTTTCCGATAAGATCATGCGCAACAAAAAACTAGCGGAGCCGGCCGCTCGCATGAGCGAGCAAGAGATAGACACGGCCCGTCTCCGACACGAGATAGTTCTGCAGCATGCGCCCGTCCGGATCGCTCGCCTCGGCCTCACCGAGCAGCCGCTCGAAGTCGCCGATATAGCGATCGACCGTCACGCGGAAATCTGCATCGCGATCGTAGCGGCGTGCGATCTCGTCGAAGGTGGCTTGGCCGTCGAGGCTGTAGATATGGCGCCCGAGTGCGCCGCGATCGCCCGACCGGAAGCGATACCAGACATCGGACGCGGTGCGCTGGTCGATGGCTCTTGCGAGCTCATCGAGCCTGAGCTGATTGCCGCCGCCGAGCGGGGAGGCGGCTTGCTGAACTCCGCGATTTGCGAAGCTCTGCCCTGCGCCATAGCCCGGCTCGGGCATGTCGCTCATCCCGAAGTTGCCGCCACGAGCGCCGCCCCCCTGCGGGCTATAGGATGCGCCGCCGAGCTGTTGCGCGAGGCTGTTGGTGACCTGGTCCATGTCTCCACCCTCGCCGGAAGCGACCTGACGGCCCCTCACATCGAATTTCGGCATCGGCGGCATGTCGTACTGACCGGTTGCCGTTGCGGGCGTGAACCCGCCGGGGCGGCCTACCGGTGGCAGGTCGAAGCCGGCTGAGGGCGCTTGCCCCTGGCCTCCGCGACGGAAGGGATCGCCTCCGCCACCCTGCATCGGCGCAGTCGGCATGGGCGCTGCGGGCATCGGTGCCGGCGCGGCTTGCACGGCGGCCTGCGCCGCCGCCCGCGTCAGCGCGGGTGTGATCGCCTCGATCTCCTTCACCTGCTGGTCGAGGGCCTTGCGGATGGCGGCCGTCGTCTGAGCGGTCTGCTCGGGCAACGTCTCCATGCGCTTCTGCATCTCTTGACGCAAGCCGTCGAGGTCGGTTGCCGTCTTCTGCGCGACTTCATGCATGCCGCGCGAGGTGGTGTCGAACTGACCGCGCATCTGCTCGAGCTGGCGGCCGATCTGGGTGATGATCTGCTCGAAGCTGCCCTTCAGATCGGTAACGGCGCGGTTGGTATGCGACTGCGCCTCCTCGCGGAGCCGCTCGATCTGGTTGAGCGCGGCCTGCGCCTGACCGGCGGTGTCGCGGGCGAGCGCGGTGCCCACCTGCTTCGCCCTGTGCTCCGCTTGCGAGAGGGTGTTCTCCATCATTCCCGCGTAAGAGCGCATCATGTTGTCGAGGTCTTGCGCCTTGGTGTTGACGGTGTGCAGGAGCGCGATGATCGCTTGATGGCGGCCCTCGAGGATCGAGTCGATCTTGGTGTTCGACGAATCGAGCGCCTTGGCGGCGGTAAGGATCGCCTGGCCCTGATTCTCGAAGCGCTGGGTGAGGCCGTGGATCTGGTCGAGCAGCCCGCGCGACACTTCGCGCAGCGTCTGCGTCTGGCTGGTCAGCACGCCGACGGCTTCCTTCGACTGCGCGCCGACTTGGTTCGCGGTCTGCTGCATCATCGCCGAGTTGTTGGCGAGCACTTGATTGAGCTGCGCCGTCTGCTTGGCGAAGGCGTCCTGCGTCGAGCGGGCGTGCTCGCCGAGCATTCGCTCGGTCTCGGACGTGCGCTGATTGAAGGTCGTGTCGATCGCCTGGAGCCGTTCGGCGAGCGCCATGATCACGGCCTGGGCCCGCTCGGTCATGGTCTTGTCGAGCGAGCCGGTCTGCTGGGTGATCGCCTGCTCGAGCGAGCGCACGCGCTGGAAGAGGGAGGTGGTGAAGCTCTCGGCTCGCTCCGACAAAGTCTTGTCGAGCGATGTAGCGCCCTGGTTGATCGCCGTGGCGAACTGGGTCGTGCGGTCGTGGAGCGCCTTGTCCAACGCTCCCGCGCGCTGATCGAGCGCCGTCGCGAAGGTGTTGGTGCGATCGACGAGCTGCTTGTCGAGAAGGAGCGCTCTCTGATCCACCATGGCGTTGAAATGGCCGATGCGGTCGTTGAGCGTCTTGTCGAGCAAGACCGAGCCCTGCGCGATCGTGCCGGTAAGAACCTCGGTGCGGTCCTTCAGCGTCCTCTCGAGCGCGACGGCCCCTTGCGACACGAGATTGGTGAGCTGAGCCGTGCGCTCTCTCATCATCCGGTCGAGCCCGCCGGCGCCCTGGCCGACCGCCGTCACGAAGCCATCGGTGCGGTCTTTGAACGTCTTGTCGAGGAGCACGGCGCCCTGGCCGATCGTATTGGTCAAGACGTCGGTGCGCTCCTTCAGCGTCTTGTCGAGGACCACCGCGCCCTGGCCGATCGTGCCGACGAGCGCGTCGGTGCGCTCCTTCAACGCCCTGTCGAGCGCGACGGCGCCTTGAGCGATCGTGCCGGTAAGGGAGTCGGTGCGGTCCTTCAGCGTTTTCTCGAAGATGTTGGCGCCTTGGCCGATCGAGGCCGTGAAGGCGTCGGTGCGGTCCTTCATGGTCTTGTCGAGGAGAATTGCGCCTTGCGCGACGGAGGTCTCGAGGCCCTTGATGCGGGCGGCGAGAGAGCCCTGCAGCGCCTCGGTGCGCTCCTTCATGGTCTTGTCGAGGGCAGAGGTTCTCTGCACCACCACGGTCTCGAGGGCCGCGAGGTTCTGGGTTGCGCCATCGATCACTTGGGTGAGACGGCCTTGCTCCTTGGCCAGCCGATCGAGCAGGCCGGGGATCGCCTCGGTAACCCGCGACTGGGCCTTGTGCACCTGCTCGGCCGCCTCGCTCGAACGAGAGACGAGAAGCTCGGTCAGCTGCGTGCCGCGCTCGGCGAGCTTCTTGTCGATGGTGCTCGAAGCGGCGGCGATGTCGCGAGCGACCTGCGCGCCCACGCCCTTCAACGCATCGCTGACGCGCGCGCTGTTATTGGCAAGCGCCTCGCGCTCGGTGGCGAGCTCGCTGATGAGAGTCCTGACCCGGAGCTCGTTCTCGCCATAGGACCGCTCGAGCGCCGCGACCTCGCTATGCACCATGGCTTCGAGCTCGCTCGCTCGCCCGATGGCGCGCGAGATGGCATCGTTCATGGCGGCGACCTGGCGGCGGATGGTTTGCCCGACTGAGGCGACCGATTGCTCAGCCAGCTTGTCAGGCTCGGCGAGCCTCACGGCGACCTCGGTCATGGCCGAGGCCATGAGACGGAGCTCCTGAGCGCGCCATACGAGGAGGGCGAGGAACCAGAAGATAGTGATGGGAACGAGAATGGCGACGGCTGCCGTGAGCGCCGAGGCGCTCCCGAGCAGACCCGACACGCCGCCTGCTGCCATCTGCGCCGAGATAAGGCCGAAAGCGAAGAACCCGCCGATGATGAACCACACCACCGAAGCCACAAGCGCGACCAAGAAGGGCGTGCGCGAGGGGCGCTGCTGCAAGGCAAAGATAAGCCCGCCGATCGACGGCAGATCGTCGTTAGCCGGCGGCGCGAGTTTGCGCTGCGGGGGAGGGCCTGCTGGGCGGCGCGTGCGCGTGAATTGCTTCGGGGCGCCGGTGGCTGAGGGAGGCGGCGTCGTTTCGGCGAATTCGAGCGGACCCTTGGCGTCCTCTTGCTTCGGCTCCTCGCGAGGTTCGCGGGGCTCGCGACGGCCCAAGAGATCGTCGCGCTTCAACAACTCCTCCCGCCGGGCCTCGTCGCGCTTCACGAGCTCATCGCGCCGGTCGTCGCGCTTGGGTTCGTCGCGCCGTGTGTCGTCTCGCTTAGGCTCCTCGCGCTTGCGCTGCTCGGCTCTCAGCCGCTCGGCAAGGGTGGATCGTCTCGGGAGCTCGGCGCTGCGCTCGGGATTTGGAGCGTCTCCGGGCTTGTTGTCGGCTGGTCTGAAGAGGCCTTCGAGACCGGACTTGCCGTCGTCCTTCGCTCCTTGCGCCGCCCCCGCAGGCGGCGTTTTCGCTTGCTCTTGCGCCATCACGCGTTCCTCGCACCGACTAGATCTCTTGAGAGAAACCGCGCGCCCCCGAACGCTTACGCAGCAGGCGCGATGCGTCTAAGCCGGAGCGCCTCTCTCCAGATAGAGTATCCGGAAGGCCCCCCGACGCATTTCCCCCTCTCCCTTCATCGTTAACGAATTTTTAGGGCTAAAAAAAGTTTAATCGACAGGTATGGTTTACGCGCCTTAACCATTTCGGATCATTCGGCAATTTTGGCTGTGCCGGGACCGAGAATCGCGTAAACGAGGGGACCTGGTTGCAGGAAGGTGACAGCATTTCCAAGTCTTGACGTCACATAATCGCCCTCTGTCCTTCCGCGCTGCAACAAAAAAGCGTCCCATTCGGCGCCCAGGAGCAGCGAACTTATCGCTCGATCAGGCAAGGGGAGCAAAAAGAGCATGGCAAGCGAAATGGCGTCATGGGCTGAAGCGGGGCAGCCGATCGAAGGCCGCAAAGCCTCCTCACGTCCCGTCGATCTCGTGCACCTGTCGCGCTATACGCTTGGCGCGCGCGATCTTGAGCGCGAGGTGCTCGAGCTCTTCTGCACCCAGTCATTCGTCTGTCTCGAGCAGCTAAGACAGAGCCCCTCCGACCAGGACTGGAAGAACTTGACCCATACGCTCAAGGGCTCCGCTCGCGCCGTCGGCGCTTGGCGCGTGGCCGAGGCCGCTGAGCGCGCCGAGCCCCTCGCTGGAGAGGCGCTTGCCGGTTCGCGCGAGGCGCGCATCAACGACATCGCTACCTCCTTGCGCGAGGCCGAAGCCTACATCAAGTCCTTGCTCAAGGACCGCTAAAGGTCCTCGCCAACGGCCTTCAAAGGCGCTGGAGTCTCGCTTTCAATTGCCCTATAGAGCACGGGCCGCGAGCGGGCATGCCCTCTCGCGCTCATCTTCGGGCGCGAGCGTCAGCCGCTGTCCGGAGCCCCCAATGTTAGGACGATCGCCTCGCGCGCCAATGACATGGCCAGGATTACCTTTATCCAAAAAGACGGGATTGAACGCGTGGTCGAGGCGGAGCCCGGCATGACCGTGATGGAGGCCGCGGTGAAGAACTCGATCCCCGGCATCGCCGCCGAGTGCGGTGGCGCCTGCGCCTGTGCGACGTGCCACGTCTATGTTGACGAGGCGTGGCGCGAGAAGACCGGCCAGCCGGAGCAGATGGAGGAGGATATGCTCGATTTCGCCTTCGACATTCGGCCGGAGAGCCGGCTTTCCTGCCAGATCAAGGTGACCGAGGGTCTCGACGGGCTCGTGGTCCGCATCCCCGACAAGCAGTTCTGAGCGGAAGTCGATGCCAAACGACGTGATCAAGACTGATGCCCTGATCGTAGGCGGGGGCCCGGTCGGCCTCTTCGCCGTGTTCGAGCTTGGCCTGCTCGACATCAAGGCGCACGTGGTGGACATCCTCGATCGGCCGGGCGGCCAATGTGCCGAGCTCTACCCCGAGAAACCGATCTACGACGTCCCGGGCATCGTCGTGGTGACCGGACAGGAGCTGACCGACCGGCTCACGGAGCAGATCAAGCCGTTCGGCGCCGAGTTCCATTTCAGCCAGAGGGTCGACACGCTCGAGCGCCTCGATGACGGGTTCAGGCTTACGACCGACGTCGGCACGGTGTTTGAATGCAAAGTGCTGGTGATTGCTGCCGGCGGCGGCTCGTTCACGCCAAAGCGGCCGCCGCTTCCCCGCATCGAGCAATATGAGGGCACCTCGGTCTTCTACTCGGTGCGCAAGATCGACTCCTTGCGTGGCCGCGACGTTCTCATCGTCGGCGGCGGGGATTCAGCGCTCGACTGGACCCTCAATCTGCAACCCGTGGCTAAATCCCTGACGCTACTGCATCGCCGCTCCGAGTTTCGCGCGGCGCCTGCTTCGGTGCAGAAGATGCTCGCCCTCGTCGAGAGCGGCGACATAACCTTCAAGCTCGGCCAGGTGACGGAGCTTCACGGGGAGGACGGCAAGCTCACCTCGGTGACGGTGAAGGGTGCTGACGGTTCGACCTTCGAGCAGAAGGCCGATGTGATGATGCCGTTCTTCGGCCTCACCATGAAACTCGGTCCGGTCGCCGATTGGGGTCTCAATCTCGAGGACAACCTCATCCCGGTCGACACGGCGAAATTCGAGACGAGCGAGCCGCGCATCTTCGCCATCGGCGATATCAACACCTATCCGGGCAAGCTCAAGCTCATCCTCTCGGGCTTCCACGAGGCGGCGCTGATGGCGCAGGCCGCCCACAAATATGTCTATCCCCACAAGAAGCTGATCTTCCAGTACACCACCTCCTCGTCGAGCCTGCAGAAGAAGCTCGGCGTGAAGTAGGTTCGTCCGCGGACTTTCGTAGGATGCCGGCTGAGTGGAGTTATCCCCGCGCTCCAATTCGCATTTATCCTTTCGGCACCTCGTCCACTTGAGGGGCGCCATCGCGAGGCGTTGCGACAGCGGGATGAGGTGCGGCGCCTGCGGGTTCATGCACGCAGCATGAACACTCGGGCGGCAACGGAGCTCCCCCCGGGACCATTAGGAGTCCCTGCCAGGAGCTGGCTGACGCGACCGGAGGTGGAGTTCGATCCGACCTCTTGGACGAAAGCGGGGCCCGCTGCCGAAAGCCGTCGCAAATAGCATGCGCTACCGCTTCGGAGCTTTGAGCGCATTCTTTTGATGCGCTACCGCTTCGCTGCTTGAGCGCGTGTGGCGCGCCGAGAGGCGCCCGCGCGATCTTCGGATCGCGAACTATCAGATTGCGCTTTTCGGCGCGCCATCCCCCTCATCCTGAGGAGGGCCGAAGGCCCGTCTCGAAGGATCGGGCGGCTCTTTGACATGACTTCGCGCGCGTCGCGCGGCGAGGCGATGAATCTTGCCTGAGCGGCACAACGGACTCCATCCCTCCCCTTGTCGGGGAGGTATGAAAGGCCGAACACGCGTCGGGGCGGTACTAGGCGAGAGTCCGGTAGAGCGCGATCTCGTAGGGGCTGAACAGCTTGATCTTGAGGCTCTCGGGGAAGGGGATCGCGAGCCGCGCGAACACCCCGCTCGCATCGATGAGATCGGTCGCCACCGGATCGACGAGGATGAGGTACAGCCGGCGCGGCCGCTTGCGATAGGACACCACGATGTTGTGCAGCACCTCGGCGAAGACTTCCCGCGAGAACGGATTGAAGAAATAGTTGACCGAGTCGCCGTCGGGCGGCCCGAGCGTGCTCGCGTCCTCGAGCACGCATTCGACATTGCGGCACTTCATGCGCGAGCGGGGGAACTGGGCGATGTTCATCACCGCGTCATCGTGCAGCTCCTCGGCGAACTCGATGCCGCCCACGGCGGCGAAGGGATGCTCCGAGGCGAGCAGCAGCACGCGTCCTTTGCCCGCGCCGTAATCGACGAAGGTCAGCCGCGACAAGTCGTGGTCGATGGCCGCGATGGTCCACTCGAAAATGCTGCACGGCGTCGCCCGGTAGTCGTGGCCATGCGCGCGGTTAGGCCCGCGAATGGTGAGCCCGCTGAGAGCCACAGGGTCCTTCGTCGGCTTGAAGAAGAGCTGCTCGGTCGAAGGATCGAGAACGCGCTCATGCAAGCGAAAGAGATAGTCGCGATAGTCGCTCTTGAGACGCTCGGGGCGCGTGCGTTCCCTGAGCTTAGCGCCGGTGCGCTCGAGCTCGGGAAGGATCGTTTCGCGCCCGATCTTGGCGGCCCGTTCGAGCCCGACTTTACTTGAAGCAATCGCCGTCGACGTTTGGGTCTTGGTCTGGTCGGCGATATGGGTGATGCGCCCTGCGGCACGGCCCTTGCGCGCTTCTCCGCCGCCGACAATGGATTTCCACCACGCCCCGACGCCAGCCGCGCCCGCGCTCTTTGTCGTGTCCTTTGTCCCGGCTTTTGCTTGCGCCACGCGCTCCTTGAGGCTTGCGCGTTGCGACTCGACGGACTTGGACGAAGTTTTATCGGACCTATGGGGCACGACTGACATTAGCAAGCATCCCCCGAGCTTGCGCAAAGATTGGGCAGCTTACAACCCAAAGCAAGAGCTTTTTGGCGCCCCTCGCGCAGGCGTCGAGTCGGACCTCGTGCAAATATGCTATCCTTTTGATTCGCGTGGGATGTTTCCGCGTAAACCAGCACCACGCGAAGAGCGGCGGGGGACTGCGAGGTGGAGGCAGAGGAATTTCACGACTCCATACGGCCGGGACTCATCGCCATGCTGCCGCGGCTCAAGCGCTTCGCCGATCTCCTCGTCGGCGAGCGGAGGGAGGCGACCGCTCTGCTTCGGCGCGCGCTTCATCTCATGCTCGCCGAGCAGCATCGCTATCAGATGGGGAGGGCGCTCGACGGTTGGGCCTTCGCCGAGATTTACCGACATTGGCTTGCCGAACTCGGCCACCACGCCGACCCGATGGGCCAGGCGAAAGTTGACGAGGCAAGCTTCGGAGAGCTGTTCGGCGATGACGGCGATGCGCCGACGACGGGCTTCCTCGCGAGCCTTCCCGCGCAACAGCGCCTCACGCTGCTCCTCATCTACGCCGAGAAGTTCGACTATGTGGACGCTGGCCGCGTGCTCGACATATCGGCCGACATGATCGCCGCGCGATTGATCCGCATCAGCGCGATTTTCGCCGACCGGCTGAGCGCTACCGCCCAACCTCAAGGAAGCGCCAGCATCGCCGCGCTCTTTCCGCAAGGGGCGAGAGGTTCATCATGACCGAGCTCAGCGACGAACTGCTCGTGGCCTATGTCGACGGACAGCTTGCCCGCAAGCAGACCTATGCAGTGGAAAAGGTGCTCGAGCAGGACGACGTCATCGCGCGGCGCGTCAAGGCATTGCAGGATGCTCACAGCCGGCTCGAAGCCGCCTTCGAGGCGATCCTCGTCGGCGAGGAACTCGTCGTCGCGAAGCCCGAGCGCGCCGGGTTCTTTGTGCCTTGGGTGACGGCGGTGAAGGTCGGGCTCGTGGGCGTCGGGCTCGCGGCCTCTCTCATGCTGATGATCGCCGGTTATGGCTGGCCGCTCAGCATGCCCGACTTCGCGCGCTCATCTTCGGGTCTCACCGATCCGGAATACACGGGAAGTATCGCGCCGACATGGCAAGAGACCGCCGCCCGCGCGCAAGGGCTGCTCAGTCGCGAGAGCCTTGAAGTCGGCCTTGAGAGCCAGGGCAATTTGGACCTCGTCGCCCTTCAGCTCGGCCAAGCGGTTGGTCCCGGCCTCAAGCTGCCCAATCTCGATCACGATGGGTATCGCTTCGTGCGCGCGCAGCTCTTGCGCTCCGGCGATGAGCCTCTGGCACAGCTCCTCTATCTCGGCACGAGCGGCGCGCCGCTTGCGCTCTATGCGAAGAGAAGCGCCGAGAGCGAGGCTCCTTCCTTCAAGCGCTATGGCGGGATCGGGAGTGTGACGTGGTCAGAGGATGGCATCTCATATCTTCTCGCTGGCGACGCCGACGAGCCCGCCCTCATGCAGCTTGCCGAGAGGATCAGGTCAGACACTCAACACGCGCGGAGTGACGAGGGAGCGAAGGCAGAAAGCGCGACGCCACCATACTCTCCGTTGCGCAGCCCGCTGACGGGGGGCGAAGCGAGGCCGTAAGCGGCCTACTGAGCGAGCCGCGCCGTGGGCGAATAGTCGCCAGCGAGATAGCGGTTGAGGTCGCGCCTGATCGCCGCCGTGCGCTCCTTGTTGCAATAACTGGGATCGTCCTTGATCGACGACAGAACGGACTCGCGCGTATAGTCGTAAGCGTGTTCGACCTTCGGCATCTGCTCGGGCGGAACGCCTGAGCGCGTTTCGGAGGCAAGGAAGTCTGCGCGAAGCTGGTCGGGATTGAATACGAACCCGCAATAGCTCGCCCGCGCTGAAGTCCAGCCGACCTGGATCGGCCGCGCCAGCGGATCCTCTGGCGAGACGTAGCGCGCCTCCCTGTCATTGCTGGCGCCCTCGGTGACCCGCGGCCCGCGAATCTTCTCGACTGCGCCGCAGCCCGTGAGTCCTGCGAGAACAAGCAGAGCGGCACAGGCGATTGCGGTCCTAGGCGTCGTGGTCTTTGGCATCCCTCTCATAGCGGCCGCGATCTTAGCGATCGTATGGCGTCGGCTAAAGAGGGTACGGGAAGCGCAGAAACAGGCGCAAAAAAGGAAAGGCGGAGCTTTGGGGCCCCGCCTCCCTGTGCGATGTCGAGCCTCACGCCCGTTCGGGACGATTGGTCCGGCGCCGCGAGACCTTTCGGTCTCTGGTCCCGCGCTCGGCTTCACGGTTGCCCGTGAAGCGGCGGCGTGACCCGACCACGGTCCTTATTTTACGTCGCGTTGCTACGACGCGGCTCCCGCCTTGGCCGGGCTGGAGCCTCTTAGCGATGGGACTTGCGGCGCGGAGCACCCCTTCGGCACCACCTCACGGTATTGCGGCGACGCCGAAAGACCGTGGCACTTCGCGCTTGCGCGTCCCTCCGCCTTGAGCCGTCCCTGGCTTAGGACGACCCCGGGCTTGCCTTGCCTTGTGAACTTTACCGTCTGCTTTCCGATGCCTTCGGATTTCTCCGCCGGCACCGTTCCACAATCGGAGCCGCTCACAGGAAAGAGCATAGCGTAAGGGGCGCCCAACGCACTGAGGACGAGAGGCTTATCCCCGCTATCCACTGGAGGCTCGCGTGCCGGAGGTTGTACCGCCAAATTGCGGCAAACGGCGCTTCGAGGAGCCGTTTCCCTCGCCTGCCAGGACCGCTATGCTAGGGGTCGCGTGGGGGATTCCGCGCGATTTTTGCGACGGTTCGGCCGGTCCAAACATGCGTGCCATGGTCAGCTCTCGCAGCGCCCGTACGATTGGTCTCACGCTCGTTGCGGGTTTGCTTGCGTTCGAAGCCGTGCTCGCGCTCAGCGCGGGCGCGATCGGCATACCCGGTGTCCTTCTCGTTCCCCTCGCGAAGGAGGATACCGCCACATCCGCGACACCAAGCGGCGAGACGGTCATCGCCAAGCTCGACGAGGTCCCGGTCGCGGTCAAGCCTGTGACCCAGCCCAAGGCCGTTCGGCCCGAGGTGCCGGCCCCAGCCGGCGAGCCGAGCCTCGCCGGCCTCGGCGAAATTCCCGCGGACATGCGCTGGAAACACGATGAGAAACCCGCGGACCGCAAAGATGCGCCAAAGGCTTTCTCTCCCGACGCCGAGGGACGGGAGGTGCTGCCTTGGGATGCAGTCGAACCGGTGCCGCCACCCTCCGAGACAGGCTCGATAACACCCGCTGCTCCGCTGCCTGAGACGCCTGCACCTGCACCGGCTCCGAAAATCGAACCGGTACGTCTTCCCGCGAGCGGCGATGTCGAGGGCTGGGTGAAGGCGAAGGCGACCGAGATCAAGGGCGAGGATCGCGGACGTCCGCTTTACCATTTTGAGCTCTGGCTCGACGCTCCAGCCGAGGTCAAGAAGCGGCTCGTCGCCGTCGCCTACGCTTTCAATACTCCGGCGATCATGCCGCAGATGCAGGTCTCGAGCGAACAGAAGACGGGCTTCCGCGTGAGTGTCGGCGGGCTCGCTTGCGCCGACAAGATCACCATCACGCTCAAATTCAATGATGGCCAATCGCAGCAGGTCGCGGTCGACGGTTGCCGCCTGTTAGGCTGAGCGCGCGGGGTCAGCTGACGCCCGCGACCTCCGCCACCAGCTCGCGGAAGCGAGGCCTCTGGCTTTCGATATAGGGCAACGGCCGGCAGACATCGATAGCGGCGATCCCGATCCGCGTGGTGAGCGCGCCGTTGAAAATGCCTTCACCCAATCGCGCCGAGAGCTTGGCGGTGAGCCCATGCCCGATCACCTGCTGGATGACGTCGTCGCCGAGCGCGATGCCGCCGGTTAAGACGATATGCGTTACCACCATGCGCGCGAGCGCAAGCAGTGAGAGCGTACCGGGCCGCGCGCCGTAAAGCGTCGCGAGTCTCCGCAGCATGCGCAGATTCTCGGTGGCGACGAAGGCCATATCGATCAGCGCGCCAGGGCTCACAGCCGTCACCACCGACACGCGCTTCGCCGAGGCGGCGACGATGCCGCGCGCGTAGGGATCGAGCGGGGCAACGAGCGTGCGCTCGGTAAGCCGCATCAATTCGTGCGCATTCATGATGTCGTGCTCATGCTCAGCGAGCCTCGCGAGCCCCCAGCCAAGGTCTTTGCGCCCGCTATAGAGTCGCTTCAGCCGGTCTGCGACATCGATGGCGAGCGGCTTGTCGTTCTGCCGCGCCGCGGCGTCCGCCTCATGCCTGATCTTGCCGAGCCGGCCTAACCGCGCGAGCCCCGTCACCTCGCGAAGAATGATCATCAGAAGCGCCAAGAGAACGACGGCGAGGAGGGCGACGGCCACCCAGCCGATCCAGTCGTCGCGCGCGATCAGCGAGACGACCCAATCGTAGAGCCAGAGCGAGGCGACAAGGCTGACGAGACCGCCGAGCGCGCCGAACAGGATGCTACCCCAGCGAAGCCCGCGGCCGAGATCCGGCACAGCGCGCGTCTTCGCGACAGGAAGCGAGGGCGCCTCCACTTCGGCCGGGGCGGTCGGGACCTCAGGGGTGAAAACCTCGACCTCCTCGACGCGGAAAGCCGTAGGCTTTCTGTGCTCCTTCTTGCTCATGCGAGCCAATCTCCAATCAGCGCCTGAAGCGCGCGGTCGAGCCGGATATTTGGGAACGGCGCGAAGCCTCCGGAAGGGAGGGGGATCGGGTTCGGCGGGCGAAAGCGCACGAAGCGCATCTCGCCAGGCTCGGTCTGCCAGCCTTTGAGCGCAAGCTCGGGGTCCTTCGGCAGATCTCCGGGGAAGATGGCGAACTCCTCGTTGCCGTCGAAGGTGCGCTTGCCGATCGTCTCGCCCGGCAGCGGATAGCCGATGATGCAGGGAAGCGTCTCCCCGTTCAGCCGCGCTTCGCCCTCGCGCGTGGCGCGCACCGCGGCAAGAGCCAGCACCTTCATCTCGGCGCCGGCAAATTCCGCGCGCGCCATGGCGCGCCCCGTGAGCTTGGCGAGGATCGCCTCGAGCCGGTCGTGGCTTTGATGATGCAGATGGTCCGCCTTGGTGGCGGCGAGAACGATGCGGTCGATACGCGGGGCGAATAGGCTCGACCAGAGAGTATTGGCGCCGGTCCTGAAGCATTCGAGGATCTCGGTCATGGCGCGCTCGAGATCGCCGACGGCTTCTGCTCCGCCGTTGAGAGCCGCGAGCACATCGATCAACACGATCTGCCGGTCGAGTCTCGCGAAATGATCGCGGAAGAAGGGCCGCACCACATGCGTCTTATAAGCCTCGTAGCGGCGCTCCATCAGCCACCACAGCGAGCTGCGGGAGAAGCTCGTCTCTTCGCCGGGATCAAGCGGGGCGAAAGTGAGAGCCGGCGATCCTTCCAATTCGCCCGGCATGAGGAAGCGCCCCGGCGGTAGCGTCGAGAGCGCGTATTGGTCTGACCGGGCCTCGGTGAGATAGGTCTTGAATGATGACGAGAGCTTCGCCGCGAGCGCCTCGTCGGCCGGGCCCTTCGGATCGATCTCGGCGATCGCCTTTCGCCACTCCTTGGAGACCTTCCTGCGGTCTGGCACGCCGGCCTGCTCGAGCGCCGCGCGCGACCATTCGCGATAGTCGAGACGGAGCAGGGGAAGATCGAGCAGCCATTCGCCGGGATAGTCGACGATATCGATATGCAGGCGCTCGCGGCCGATCTGCCGCTTCCAGAATCTCCGCGATGAATATTCGAGCGTCAGCCTGAGCTGGCTGATGCGCCGCGTGCTCTCGGGCCAGCGCGGCGGCGAGGCGGTGAGATCGGCGAGATGAGTCTCGTAGTCGAATCTCGGCACCACATCGTCGGGTTGGGGCTCGAGATAGGCGCGGACGAGCCGTCCTTCGGCGGCGGGGTCGAAGAAGGGGAGACGCGCGCCGGCGATCAGATTATGCACAAGCGCGGTGATGAACACGGTCTTGCCCGAGCGGGCAAGCCCCGTGACGCCCAGTCTCACGGTCGGGGCGACGAGGCCGCTTGAATATTCGCCGATGCTGCGCAAGGCATCGCCGATACCGTCGGTATAGGTGGAGATCGGCACGCCTCGCTAAGGTCCTTTCGTGCGCCGCCCGTCGCAAGCCAAGGCGCCTCATAGCGCGACGGCTTGGCGCGCGAAAGAGTTGCTCGCCAAGCGTTATCGACGTGAGGAACCTCTCGCTGCCCAAGAAATGGGCTGGGGGATGCGCCGCAATGGCCTGAAATATGACGGAATTGCAATGACTCGGCTGCCGCTCTAACGCGCTCCTGTCAAGCTAAGTCTGCCGTCTTGACTTGTTGACTCGCTTCCGTAAATACGTGGCTGCCCGGCGGGGATCTCGACAATCAACGAGCCGGTCAAGGGAGCAGGGGGCCTTTGAGCCCAATGACGAAACGAATGCGTCTGGATATGACTCTCATGCGGGCATTGAAAAAGAAAATTCCTGACGACTATCGTCCTTCGGAGGACGAGCCGTTCATGAGCGAGCGCCAGCGGGCCTATTTCCGCCGCAAGCTGATGAATTGGCGCGACGAGATCATGCGCTCCACCAAGGAGACGCTGCAGCACTTGCAGGACGATTCGGCCCAGCATGCCGATATCGCCGATCGCGCGACCTCGGAGACCGAGCGGGCGCTCGAGCTCAGAGCGCGGGACCGCCAGCGCAAGCTGATCGCCAAGATCGATGCCGCCATCGCCCGGCTCGACGAGGGCACTTACGGCTATTGCGAGGAGACCGGCGAGCCGATCAGCCTGAAGCGCCTCGATGCGCGGCCGATCGCTACCTTGAGCGTCGAGGCGCAAGAGCGCCACGAGCAACGCGAGCGCGTCTATCGCGACGAATAAGATTTCGTCGCGGCCGGGCTTGACCCGAGCATGGCGACTCACTTGTTACGCGGTTCGATCGGGAAGTCGAAGATCGTAACGGGGTAGGGCTCTCCTTCAAGCGTGAAGTGCCACCACTCCTTCGGGTAGTTCTTGAAGCCTTGAGCTTGCATGGCCTCGACGAGGATCGTGCGGTTGGCGTGCTCCTCCTCGGTCAGTCCGGGGACGATCGTGTGCGACTTGAGGTCGAAGCAGTCGAAGGTCGTGCCCATGGCAAGACTGCCGTCGGGCGCTTCGCCCGTCTGCGGCGCGGTGCAGGCACCCTCGCTTTGCGGAGTGGCCTCTTCGCTCGGCGACAGCGGGACCAAGGTGAGGTCCATCGTGGCGCCGCGCGAATGGCCCGAACGCGTCGCGATATAGTCGGGAAACAGGGCCGACTTCGGCAGGTTGGGGTAGTAGACGGTCTTCGCCTTCGGATCGTCTGGCGTCTTTGCCCATTCCACGAAGGACGCGACGGCGCGCGCAGGCCGGTAGCAGTCATAGACTTTCAGCGTGAACCCTTTGGCGCGGACCTCGCTCTGAACGCGCTTGAGCGCTTCCGCCGCAGGCCTGACCAGCACGCATTCGGGCGCGTCGTAGCCGGGGACGGGGTGGCCGGTGAAATTCGTGGCGCCGGCATAGCGCATGTTTTGCTGGATGGTCGAGTCGATGTCGGCGAGATAGACGAAGTCGTTGGGCATCGCCTCGGCGCCGACGCTTGGCGGGTTCGCCATCACGCACAGCGAGCTGAAGGCGACGCTAAACGTGGCGGCTCTGCGAAGTGGGAGCGGCAACATCAACCGAGCTTGGCATAAAAAAACTCCCCGCTGGAGGGCGGGGAGTGGAGAGGTTTGGGGGACTGACATGACCGGCCGGAGCCGGTCGGTGTCGGACCATTAGCAGGGAACTGCCGGCGCTCTTACGGCATAAGCGGTCGAAAGTACCGGCGTCGCCTCAACCACCTGCCCCGAAGGGCTGCCGCAAGCTCGAAGCATTTATTTACCTCAATCTTGGCGCCCCGACAAGTGAAACCGCATGTGGCAAATGCGTCACAGTCAATCGAAAAGAATCTGAGCCTTTGCCGCTATTTCTGGCCGAAATCGGGGGCAGGGCGCGTGTCGCTACGGGCGATGATGACGTCTTCGAGCGGAGGCTCGAGATGAGGGCGCCCCTTGATTCCGGTCTCGAGGACCATATCGACCGGGCCCCCGACGATGATGAGATGCTCGACATCGTCGCGGCGCACGAGCAGGAGCTTGCGCTTCTGATCGACGCTCGCCGTCTCGACCACCCCGAGCCTCTTTTCACGGCGGCCAAAGCCTTGTCCATTGCGCCGGCCCGGGAAGAACGTCTTGAACGCCCAAGCGGTAAGCGCGACCAGAGCCACCACAAACAGCCCGGCGGCCACGGCGAGGATGAGGGTGTCGAAAGTCATGGCAGTTGCTTCCTACCTGCTCAGGGCTAACAGCCCATTAACCACGACAATGCGGGACAGAATCGGGAGTCCTTAGGACGCATGTGCCTCTTGGCGTTTCCGTGACAATGTCCGGCGAAGACGATTCGAATCGGGTATTTTCCATCCGCATGACCGATATCGACGCGCCAATGCGCTATTCAGAGCCCGCCACCGACCTGCCGACGCGCGATGGGAGCGTGGGGCTCGTGGTTCTTCTCGCTCTTACATTGGCGATCGCCGCCGTCAGCCTCGCCATGGTGTCGCGCGAGATCGCGGAGCCCTTCGTCCTCGCGATTCTTGCCGGCCTCGCCGTCATCGGCGTGTTCTGTCTCTTCGCAGGGGCCGTCGGCATCCTCTATTTCGGCCAGCGCCATGGCCGCAACGACGTCACCAAGGCTTTTGTCGATAATCTGCCGCAAGGCGCTCTCATCGCCGACGGCGCGGGGCGCGTGCTCTACGCCAACGAGGCCTATCGCTCGCTGCTCGGTCTCGATGCTGAAGCGGCCGTGCCATCGCCGGATCGCGCCTTTGGCGGCAATCCGCATCTTGCCGAGGCGATCTTCCGTCTGGCGCGAGCGGCGCAGCAGGGACGCGCCCTGAAGGAGGAGTTCCGCCTGCCGCCGCCGGGTGAGGGCGAGGAGGACGCCTCGGTCACTCCGCGCTGGTTTCGCATCTCGGTCCAGCCCATGCCGCCTGACCCGCGCTCAGGCCGCAAAGGCGCGCTCACGGTGTGGCAGGTCGACGAGATCACGCAAGACCGCGCACGCGAGGAGGCGAGCTTCGCCAAGGTGCAGGCGGCGATCGCCTATCTCGACAGCGCCCCGGCCGGTTTCTTCACCGCCGACGCCGACGGGAATATCGAATATCTCAACGCCACGCTCGCCCAGTGGCTCGGGCTCGACCTCTCGGAGGTTGCCAACCGCCCGCTCAAGCTCGCCCAGATCATGTCGCAGGACAGCGCGGCACTGATCGCGCGCGCGGGGCGCGGTAGCCTGCAGGGCGCGACGCGGCGTTTCGACCTCGACTTCCTCAAGGCTGATGGCACGAGCTTGCCTGTGCGCGTCCTCCACCGGCTGCCGCGCGGAGGCTCGGGCGCGCTTGCCCATGCGCTCGTTCTTGCCCGCGGACCCGGAGAGGCCGAGGAGGCGGGCGCCGCCGAGCTCAGATTCGCGCGCCTGTTCCACTCGGCGCCCATTGCCATCGCCACGGTCGATGCGCATGGCTTCATCAGCGCGACCAACGCCGCTTTCGTCCGCCTGTTCGGCGATGCCGCCTCCGATGGAAGCGGGAAAGCTCGGCTTGAGAGCCTGGTCGAGCCTGAGAGCCACCAGGCGCTGCGTCGCGCGATCGAGGCCGCGCTCGGGCACCAGGGGCTGATCGAGCCGGTCGACATTGCTTTTGCCGGGGGTGGCGAGCGTAGCGGCAGGATCTATCTCAGCCCCATCGAGCAGGCCGAAGGTGAGAGCGAAGCCGCCATCGCCTATGCCATCGACACGACCGAGCAGCGCGCTCTCGAGATGCAGATCGCGCAGAGCCAGAAGATGCAAGCCGTCGGCCAGCTCGCCGGCGGCATAGCGCACGACTTCAACAACATGCTGACGGCGATCATCGGCTTCTCCGACTTCCTGCTGATGAATCACCGCCCGACCGATCCCGCCTTCCAGGACATCATGAACATCAAGCAGAACGCGAACCGAGCTGCGGGACTCGTGCGCCAGCTGCTTGCCTTCTCCCGCCAGCAGACCTTGCGGCCGCAAGTTCTCCAGCTCGGCGATGTCCTCTCTGAGCTGTCGATCCTGCTCGGCCGTCTGCTCGGCGAAAACATCGAGCTCAAGCTCGAGCCTGGGCGCGACCTCTGGTCGGTCAAGGCCGACCTGCATCAGTTCGAGCAGGTGATCGTGAACCTGGCCGTCAATGCGCGCGACGCCATGCCTGACGGCGGCAAGCTCTTCATCCGCACCGCCAATATCAATGAGGCGACGTCGCGCGAACTCGGCCAGAAGCACATTCCGCCCGGCGAATATGTGCTGATCGAAGTGAGCGATACCGGCACCGGCATGAGCGCCGAGGTGATGCAGAAGATCTTCGAGCCGTTCTTCTCGACCAAGGAGATCGGCCGCGGCACGGGACTGGGGCTTTCCACCGTCTACGGCATCGTCAAGCAGACGGGTGGCTTCATCTTCGCCGACAGCGAGGAGGGCAGCGGCACCGTCATGCGCGTCTACCTGCCGCGTTATATCGAAAGCGCGCATGAGGTCGAGCAAGCGAAGATCGAGCGGAGGATAGAGAAGCCCAAGGACCTTACCGGGCACGGCACGGTGCTGCTCGTCGAGGACGAGGATGCGGTCAGGAGCTTCGCCGCGCGCGCGCTGGGCCAACGCGGCTATAACGTGCTCGAGGCGACGACCGGCGCCGAAGCGCTCGAAGTCTTCGCCAACCATAAGGGCGAGGTCGATCTTGTGGTGAGCGACGTGATCATGCCGGAGATGGACGGGCCGACGCTCATGCAGACGCTGCGCCGCGAGCGCCCAGACCTCAAGATCATCTTCATCTCTGGCTATGCGGAGGACGCCTTCCGCAAGCACCTCGCCGAGAACGAGGACTTCATGTTCTTGCAGAAGCCCTTCGATCTGAAGGAGCTGGCGGCCGCTGTGAAGGCCGCATTGCAAGGCTGACAGCGCGCCTGTCAAAGGGCTTCCCTTCCGTGCCGTTCCCCTCTACACGCGGGGTTTCAAGCCAAGCACTCACATATCGGAGTAGACTGCGCGTGCCGGATTACGAGGTCGTACCAGAAGAGGAAACCGTTAAGGTCAGCAGACGCCGCCGCGCCAAACCGCGCATGCCCGCCTTCACCATCGAGCGCTATGGCGGGCGGCTGATCTATTTTTGGTTCGGCATGCGCTTCGGCGATCTGATGAAGCTGTTCGCGCGCGGGCGTTTCTCATTCACGCTGAACTGCCTCCCCGACGTGCTGGCGCTCTTTCTGTGGGTGCCGTGGAACTCGGTGCTCTATTGGATCTCCGAGGCAAAATACCGCCGCGCCGCCGAGAGCCTGAAGCTCGACAAGCCGCCGGTCTTCGTCATCGGCCATTGGCGGACCGGCACGACCTTCCTGCACGATCTCTTCTCCGTCGATCCGAACCTCGCCTACCCCACGACCTTCGAGTGCTTCTTCCCGCACCACTTCCTCCTGACCGAGAACACGCTTCCCAAAGTGATGAAGGTGCTCCTGCCGAAGAAGCGCCCGCAGGACGACGTCCCCGTCGGCTTCGATCGTCCGCAAGAGGAGGAGTTCGCCATGATGATGCTGGGGGCCGGGACCCCCTACATCACCCATGCGTGGCCGCGTTTCGGTCCCGCCGACACCGAGTATCTCGACTTCAAGGGCCTGTCCGAGAAGGACAAGAAGCTATGGGCCGACGCCTATATGTGGCTCTATCGCCGGCTCTATCTCAAGCACGGGGAAAAGCGGCTGGTGATGAAGACGCCGGCCAATGCCGCGCGGCTCAAGCTCCTCACCAAGCTCTTTCCCGACGCGCGTTACGTCTATCTCGCACGCAATCCGCTCGACGTGTTTCCCTCGACCGTGAAGCTCTGGCGCGCGCTCTATTCGGTGCAAGGGTTGCACAATCCGCCGCAGCTTGATCCCTGGCTCGACGACTACATCCTCGGCATGTTCGCGCGGCTGACCGAAGACTATGAGGAAGATCGCCATTTGATTCCCGCAGGCCATCTCGTCGAGTTCCGCTATGAGGACTTCGTCAAGGATCCCATCGCCGCCATGCGCGACATCTACCGCCGGCTCGACATCGAAGGCTTCGACCAGGCCGAAACGCCGATGCGCGAATTCATCGGCGAGCGCAAGGAGCACCGCGTCTCCCGCTACGAACTGCCCGAGAAGCTCAAGCGCAAGGTGATCGACCGGCTGAAGCCCTATATCGATCGCTTCGGCTATCGCGAGGTGGTCGAGGGAAAGCCCGGGACGGCCAAGAAGGTCCCGTCCCGCGAGAAAGAGCCGTCCTGAGGTAGAATGCCGGTCGCGGTTGCTCGCGGGCGCCAAACGCATGTCTCTCCTTCGCCTATATGCCCGGGTTCTCCGCCTGCTCGGATCAGAGATCAGGCTGGGCTGGGTGCTTGCCTTTGCCAATGTGGCGCTCGCCGGTGCGCAGTTTGCCGAGCCGGTGCTGTTCGGCCGCATCATCGATGCGCTGGCGCATGCGCAGGGCGGCGGCTCAGCGCTCTCTTGGGCCAAGCTGTTGCCACTGGTTGGCGCCTGGGTCGGCTTCGGGCTGTTCATGATCGTGTGCAGCGCGCTGGTCGCGCTCCATGCGGACCGGCTGGCTCATCGCCAGCGTCAGGTGGTTCTCACCGAGTTTTTCGAGCACGTGCTCGAGCTTCCCCTGAGCTTCCACGGAGCGACTCATTCCGGCCGGCTCATGAAGGTGATGCTGAGCGGCACCGACACGTTGTGGGGACTTTGGCTCGGCTTCTTCCGTGAGGATTTGGTGGCGCTAGCCTCTATCCTCGTGCTGGTGCCGATGTCGCTCTATTTGAATTGGCAACTTGGGCTTCTGTTGATCGGCCTCTGCCTCGTCTTCGTTCTGCTGAACGTGTGGGTGCTGCGCCGGACCGATAGCCTGCAAAGAGCGGTGGAGCGCTATTACTCGGACCTCGCCGAGCACGCCTCTGACGCGCTCGGCAATGTCGCTCTGGTGCAGAGCTTCACCCGCGTCGAGCTCGAAGTGCGCAGCCTGCGTAACGTGGTTGACCGTCTGCTCGGCGCGCAGATCCCGGTGTTGTCCTGGTGGGCGCTTGTCTCCACCCTCACCAAGGCGGCCACCACCTTGACCATGCTCGCCATCCTTATCCTCGGCATCGTGCTGTTCTCGCGCGGGGCTACGACGGTCGGCGGCATCGTCATGTTCATGGGCTTCGCCGGCATGCTGATCCAGCGGCTCGAGCAGGCAGCGCGATTCAGCAGCCGCCTGTTCATGGACGCGCCGCGCCTGGGGGAATTTTTCGGCGTGCTCGACATGTCTTCTGGCGTGCGTGACCGGAAACGCGCCGTGACCCTCAATGAGGTCCGCGGCGAGGTGAGCTTCGAGCACGTGACTTTCTCGTATGACGGTAAGATGCCGGCGGTGGAAGATTTGACTTTCGCCGCCGAGCCAGGCGAGGTCGTGGCTCTGGTCGGCGCGACCGGTGCCGGCAAGTCGACCGCCATGGCGCTTCTGTATCGGGTGTACGAGCCGGAATCTGGCACGATCCGCATCGACGGCCGCGACATTCGGAACATCAAGCTCGCGAGCCTCCGCCGCAATATCGGGGTGATCTTTCAGGAGCCATTGCTGTTCAACCGCTCGATCGCCGACAATCTGCGCGTGGGCAATCCTGAAGCGACCGAAGCCGGTATTCGCCTGGCGCTTGAGCGGGCTCAGGCGATCGAGTTCGTCGAACGCCACGAAGGTGCGCTGAACGCAATTGTGGGTGAGCGGGGCAGGGCGCTCTCGGGCGGCGAGCGTCAGCGCATCTCGATCGCCCGCGCCTTGCTCAAGGACCCGCCGATCCTGATCCTCGACGAAGCGACGAGCGCGCTTGACGCCGCGACCGAGGCCAAAGTGACGGCGGCGCTCGACGAGACCATGAAAGGACGCACGACCTTCGTCATCGCCCATCGCCTGGCCACTGTGCGCCGAGCGACCCGCATCCTGGTGTTTGACCACGGTAGGATTATCGAGAGCGGCACGTTCGACCAGCTGGTCGCTCAAGGAGGCATTTTCGCCGGTCTGGCGAAGGCTCAGTTCATGGGCACGCCGCTCGCCTGATCGTCCTGGTGCCTGCTCTACGGTCTCGGGCGTGTTCGGCATGCCACAGGGCCAGCGCGATTCGCGGGCTGAGCCTCCGACGCCCTGACAGGGAAGCTGTGTTGCGGTATGATGACGGTTTGCACAGGCCTGACATCCGCGGGGGGTGTCGGAGTGCAAGCTCAAGAGGAGGGAAAGATGCGTAAAGTCGCGTTAGCGCTCGCGGCGGCGGCTCTCCTGCTGCTCGCCGGATCGTCTGCTTGGAAGGCGGATGCAACGATGGTCGGCACCGCCGCCGATTTCGCCCGCGCGGCGAAGGCCTATTCGCCGGTCGATCAGATCGCCTGCAAATACGACGCCTTCTGCAAGCCTGGATACGTCATGGTGTGCCGCCTGTTCGATTGCTTTTGCGCCCGCTGCAGCAGACTCTATCGCTAGAGTAGGCCAAGGCGTCACGCCCAAGGCGTCGCGCCCAAGGCTCACGCTTCCAATTCATGGCTCAAGGCCGCCTCGAAAGGCGGCCTTTTTTCGTGGGTCCAAAAAGAACAGATCGCGAACTTGCAGCATGAGAACAAAACGTGTACATTGTCTCCCGCTGCACCTTCGCCCCGCAACGAGCCGGATGAAAGGCTGAACGGAACGCCGGGCGAGGGTGCGAGCGTAAGACCACCGATTGCGACTCGAAGCTTGCTTGTGAAATAAGGGAGACTAGACATGTTGAATGTCGCGCTGCGCCTCGTCGAAGGAGCTGAGATGGATAGAGAGAAGGCCCTTGAGGCGGCGATCTCGCAGATCGAGCGCGCTTGCGGCAAGGGCTCCATCATGCGGCTCGGCCAGAACGAGAAGGCGGTCGAGGTCGAGGCGATCTCGACGGGCTCGCTCGGCCTCGACATCGCTCTCGGCATCGGCGGGCTCCCGCGCGGCCGCGTCGTCGAGATTTACGGCCCCGAATCCTCAGGCAAGACCACGCTCGCCCTGCACGTCGTGGCAGAGGCGCAGAAGAGAGGCGGCATTTGCGGTTTCATCGATGCCGAGCACGCCCTCGACACGGTCTATGCGCGGAAGCTCGGGGTCGACCTGGAGAACCTCCTCATCTCGCAGCCTGACACGGGAGAGCAGGCGCTCGAGATCACCGACACTCTGGTGCGCTCAGGCGCCATCGACGTGCTCGTCATCGATTCGGTGGCGGCGCTGACGCCCAAGGCCGAGCTCGAAGGCGAGATGGGCGAAATGCAAATGGGCAGCCAGGCGCGCCTGATGAGCCAGGCCTTGCGCAAGCTCACCGGCTCGATCTCGAAGTCCCGCTGCATGGTCATCTTCATCAACCAGATCCGCATGAAGATCGGGGTGATGTTCGGAAGCCCCGAGACCACGAGCGGCGGCAACGCGCTGAAATTCTACGCCTCGGTCCGCCTCGACATTCGCCGCATCGGCGCCATCAAGGAGCGCGAGGAGGTGGTCGGCAATCAGACCCGCGTGAAGGTGGTGAAGAACAAGGTCGCCCCACCCTTCAAGCAGATCGAGTTCGACATCATGTATGGCGAGGGCATCTCCAAGACCGGAGAGCTGGTCGATCTCGGGGTCAAGGCCGGCATCGTCGAGAAATCGGGCGCCTGGTTTTCCTACGATTCGGAGCGCATCGGTCAGGGCCGCGAGAATGCCAAGGCCTATCTCAAGGAGCATCCTGAGATGGCCCAGAGGATCGAGCGAGCCATCCGCCAGAATGCCGGCCTGCTTGCGGGTCAGATTCTAGAGGGGGGCGGCGAGGTCTTGAGCGACGATGAGGGCTCCGGAAGCGGAGGCCCGGCCACGACTGGCTTTGCCGAAGGCGAGGGCGTGACGCCTCTCCCAGGGAGCGCGGCGAGGCGAGGCAAACGCGGGGCTTAATCCACGCGAGCCGAGGATAAGGGCCGCTTGCCAGGCCCCGGTCCTCACCTTATGTGACGCGGGACCGCAAGCCTTCTTCACGTTAGGGGAAGAGGGCTAAAGCGGCGTCCGCACCGGCCCGAATCGGCTAGAGCATATCGGCGAAAGGTTTTTGCGGCTTTTCGGACAGGATTATGCTTTTGGAGACAAGGGTCTGGTAGAACGCCTTGTCCCCGCGCTAACAAGGTCTCCCGCATCGCGCCATCATGAGCTCAGCCAAATCCTCGACTGCGAAGCCGAAAAAGGCCTCGCGCGCAAACCCCGTCTCTCAAGAGGCGAAGGTTGGAGCGGCGCCGTCCGGCACGAGGCCCTCGCGCACCAACGACATCCGCGCGGCCTTCCTCGATTTCTTCGCCAAGAACGACCACGAGGTCGTGCCCTCGGCTCCGCTCGTGCCGCGCCACGATCCCACTCTGATGTTCACCAATGCTGGCATGGTGCCGTTCAAGAACGTGTTCACCGGCCAGGAGAAACGCGCCAACCCGCGTGCGGCCTCGGCGCAGAAATGCGTGCGCGCCGGCGGTAAGCACAACGATCTCGACAATGTCGGCTATACCGCGCGCCACCACACCTTCTTCGAGATGCTCGGCAATTTCTCCTTCGGCGATTATTTCAAGGAGCGCGCGATCCTGTTCGCCTGGGAGCTTCTCACCCGCGACTTTGCCCTCGATAAGAACCGCCTCGTGATCACCGTCTACGCCGACGACGATGAGGCGGCGAAGCTCTGGCGTAAGATCGCGGGCCTCCCCGATGAGAAGATCATCAGGATCGCCGGCTCCGACAATTTCTGGTCGATGGGCGATACCGGCCCGTGTGGCCCTTCCTCGGAGATATTCTACGATCACGGACCGACCGTTCAAGGCGGGCCTCCGGGCAGCGCCGAGCAAGACGGCGACCGCTTCGTCGAAATCTGGAACCTCGTCTTCATGCAGTTCGAGCAGCTCGCCGGCGGAGAGCGCGTCGCGCTGCCGCGTCCCTCGATCGACACCGGCATGGGCATCGAGCGCATCGCCGCGGTCCTGCAAGGCACTCACGACAATTACGCGATCGACCTGTTCCGCACGCTGATCGCGGCATCGGTCGATCTGACCGGCGTGCCAGCACAAGGCGAGCATGCGCCCTCCCATCGCATCATCGCCGACCATTTGCGCGCCTCATCCTTCCTCATCGCCGATGGCGTCCTGCCGTCGAACGAGGGAAGGGGCTATGTGCTCCGCCGCATCATGCGCCGGGCCATGCGCCATGCGCATATTCTTGGCGCCAAGGAGCCGCTGCTTTATCGGCTGGTGCCGACGCTCGTCGGCGAGATGGGCCGTGCCTATCACGAGCTCGAACGCGGCCAGAGCCTCATCGAGGAAACGCTGAAGCTCGAGGAGACGCGCTTCCGCGAGACGCTCGAGCGCGGGCTGAAGCTCCTCGACGAGGAGGCGAGGCACTTGAAGCGCGGCGACACTCTGCCTGGCGAGGTCGCCTTCAAACTCTACGATACGTATGGCTTCCCTTACGACCTCACCGAGGATGCGCTGAAAGTCCGCGGCGTCGGCGTCGATGCCAAGGGCTTCGCCGCCGCCATGGAGCGCCAGCGCGCCGAGGCGCGCAAGTCGTGGGCTGGCTCGGGCGAGGCCGCCACCGACCGACTCTGGTTCGAGCTGAAGGAGGAGCTCGGCGCGACCGAGTTCCTCGGCTACGAGATGGAGTCCGCGTCAGGGGAGATCGTCGCTCTCGTCAAGGACGGCGCGCGCGTCAAGACGCTGAGGGAGGGCGAGAGCGGCATCGTTATCGTCAACCAGACGCCGTTTTACGCCGAGTCCGGCGGCCAGATCGGCGACCGCGGTTGGCTCATGAAGGGCAAGGACACCGTCTTCCACGTCGAGGACACGCAGAAGAAGCTGCACGGTCTCTTCCTTCATGAGGGCATGGTCGAGAAGGGATCGCTCAGCATCGGCGACTCCGTCGAGCTTGAGGTCGACCACGCGCGGCGCACGGCAACCCGCGCGCACCATTCGGCGACCCACCTCCTGCACGAGGCGCTGCGCCAGGTACTGGGGCCCCACGTGGCGCAGAAGGGCTCGCTTGTCGAGCCCGGGCGTCTCAGATTCGATTTCTCCAATCAGAAGCCGATGACGCATACCGAAATCCGCGCCGTCGAGGATCTCGTGAACGCCATGATCCTCCAGAACGAGGTCGTCGAGACCCACCTGATGACGCCCGAGGCCGCGATCGCCCATGGAGCGCTCGCGCTGTTCGGCGAGAAATACGGCGATGAGGTCCGCGTCGTCAGCATGGGCGTGAGCGACAAGAGCGCCAAGGCCCGCCATTCTTATTCCATCGAGCTGTGCGGCGGCACTCATGTCAGGCGGACCGGCGATATCGGGCTGCTCAAGATCGTGAGCGAGAGCGCGGTCGCCTCTGGCGTCCGTCGCATCGAGGCGCTGACCGGGGAGGCCGCGCGGAGTTACCTTGCCGCTCAGGACGAGCGCGTGCGCGAGGCAGCCGAGCTGCTCAAGGTCTCTCCCGATGAAATGATCACGAGGCTGGCCGCCGTCATCGATGAGCGGCGGAAGCTTGAGCGCCAGCTTTCCGAGGCGAAGAGTCAGTTCGTCTTGATGCAGGGACTACAAGCCCAAGGAGCGGTCGGAGTTCCGACCGTTTCGGCAGATAAAAGCAGACAGAAAATTGTTCGCGTGGTCGCAGATGCTACGCCTAAGGACTTGCGAAAATTGGTGGACGACCACAAGAGCAAAATTGGGTCAGGAGTCTTCACCTTTTTCACCAACACTGGCGACAAGGTGAGCATGGCTGTCGGCGTGGCTGGCGACTACGCTAGCGCGAACAGTGCTGTCGAAATTGCAAAAATGGCGGCGGAAATTCTAGGAGGAAGCGCGGGCGGTAGACCTGATTTTGCTCAGGGGGGCGGTCCCAACGTTGGCAAAATCGATGAAGCTCGTCTTGCAGTCGATCAGATGATCCGCGAGCCCATTCATGGCTAGATATTTGAATCTTTCCGGGCGCGCCTAGGGCATGACGGCGACGACCGCCTGGCGGGGCTGGCGGCGCGAGGTCAACGACCTCCTCGAGGTCGGCGGCGATGCGCACCCAGCCGGGCGGCTGGTCAACGCGTTCATCATCATCCTCATCATCCTCAATGCCATCGCCTTCGCCGCCGATACGGTGCCCGCGCTCGCCGAGCGCTACGCAGTCGAGTTCGAGGTCTTCAACGTCTTCTCGGTGATCGTGTTCACCATCGAATATGTCTTGCGGGTGTGGAGCTCGGTCGAGATCCCCATGCTCAGCCGGCTGCCACGCTGGCAGGCGAGGCTTAGATTCGCGACGCGGCCGATGATGATCATCGACCTGCTCGCCTTCTTTCCCTGGTATTTGCACTGGATGTACCCGATGGACCTTCGGGTGCTCAGGCTCTTCCGCCTGTTCCGTCTGCTCAAGCTCGTCCGCTACTCGCCTGCCTTGCAGACGCTCGGCCGCGTGCTCGCCGACGAATATCGCGCGCTGCTCGGCGCGCTTCTCGTCATTCTCGTGCTGCTGCTGTTCTCGGCGACGGCCATGTATTATCTCGAGCGCGAGGCGCAGCCCGATAAGTTCGGCTCGATTCCCGATGCGGCGTGGTGGGCGCTCGCGACGCTGACCACCGTCGGCTATGGCGACGTCGTGCCGGTCACGCCGTGGGGCAAGATGCTGGGCGGCGTGGTGATGCTGCTCGGCGTCGGCATGATCGCGCTCCCTGTCGCCATCATCGCCACCGGTTTCAGCCAGGAATCGGGCCGTCATCAATTCGTGGTGACGTGGAGCATGGTGGCCCGCGTGCCGCTCTTCGCCTCGATGGACCACAGCGAGGTCGCCGAGATCACCAAGCTGCTCTATACGCGAACCTATATGCCCGGCGTGCCCATGGTGCGCACCCATGACGCGGGCGACGCCATGTTCATCATCGCGAGCGGGGAGGCGAGCGTCGACACCGGCAAAGGCCATCATGTGACGCTCAAGGAGGGCGACTTCTTCGGCGAGATGGCGCTCTTGGAACGCCGCCGTCACAAGCATGACGTCGTCGCCAAGACGAACTGCCGCGTCTATGTGCTCGACAGCCAGTCGCTCGCCCGGCTCGGGCGCCGCCACCCCGAGATCATGAACCGCATCCGCAAGGTCGCCGAGGAGCGGGAAACAGCCGACATGGCTGCCGCCGGCGAGGGTCGCAAGCGCAAAACGAAGACCGCAACCTAGGCCGCGGCGCGGTCGGCCATCTCTTTCCTCAGATTATCGTCGATCTTGTCGAGGAACCCGCTCGTCGACAGCCAGCTTTGCTCGGCGCCGACCAGAAGCGCGAGGTCCTTGGTCATGAACCCCGACTCGATCGTATCGACCACCACGCGCTCGAGAGTCTCGGCGAAGCGGCCGAGTTCGGCATTGTCGTCGAGTTTGGCGCGATGCTTGAGCGCACCGGTCCAGGCGAAGACTGACGCCGTGGCATTGGTCGATGTCGCGCGTCCCTGCTGATGCTGGCGATAGTGGCGGGTCACTGTGCCGTGCGCCGCCTCGGCGAGAACGGTCTTGCCGTCTGGCGTCATCAGCACGCTCGTCATCAGCCCGAGCGAGCCGAACCCTTGCGCCACCGTGTCGGACTGCACGTCGCCGTCGTAATTCTTGCAGGCCCACACATAGCCGCCTGACCATTTCAGGCATGCCGCCACCATGTCGTCGATCAGCCGGTGCTCGTAAGTAAGTCCGCGCTTGTCGAACTCGGTCTTGAACTCCTTGGCGAAGATCTCGGCGAACAGATCCTTGAAGCGGCCGTCATAGGCCTTGAGGATGGTGTTCTTGGTCGAGAGATAGACCGGCATGTGCCGCACGAGAGCATAATTGAACGTCGCGCGCGCGAAGTCGCGGATCGAGTCGTCGACATTGAACATGGCGAGCGCCACGCCGCTTCCTTTGAAGTCGTGCACCTCGTGCTCGATCTTGGCGCCGTCATCGCCGGTGAAGGTGATGGTGAGCTTGCCCTTGCCCGGCACGCGGAAGTCGGTGGCGCGATAGACGTCGCCATAAGCGTGCCGGCCGATGACGATGGGCTTGGTCCAGCCCGGAACGAGCCGCGGCACGTTCTTGCAGATGATCGGCTCGCGGAAGATCACGCCGCCCAAGATATTGCGGATCGTGCCGTTCGGCGACTTCCACATCTTCTTGAGCCCGAACTCCTTCACCCGCGCCTCGTCGGGGGTGATGGTGGCGCATTTGACGCCGACTCCGCAGGCCTGGATGGCATGCGCCGCGTCGATCGTGACTTGATCGTCGGTCGCATCGCGGTTCTCGATCGAGAGGTCGAAATAGAGGAGCGGCAAGTCGAGATGGGGGAAGATCAGTTTCTCTTTGATCATCTGCCAGATGACTCGCGTCATCTCGTCCCCGTCAAGGTCTGCGACAGGGTTTGTCACCTTGATCTTGTTCACGATTTTCGTCTCTCCGGCGCGGGAAGGGGGCCTCGATTCGCCGACGCGCGAGGGTCGTCCCCATTGCAGTAGGCTGCCCCCTATTGCATCGTGCTTCAGCGATGAAAGCAAGAGTTGAGAGCAGCAAGCAAACGCCGGCAATCGTCCTCGTCAAGCCGCAGCTCGGCGAGAATATCGGCTTTGCTGCCCGCGCCATGGCCAATTTCGGGCTGAGCGACCTGAGGCTGGTCGGCCCACGCGACGGCTGGCCGAACGAGAAGGCGCACGCCGCCGCGGCCGGCGCCGCCTATGTCGTGGAACAGGCGAGAGTCTATGCGACCGTCGAGGAGGCGATCGCCGCGCTGAACTTCGTGCTGGCGACCACGGCTAGGCCGCGCGAGATGGTGAAGACCGTGTTCTCTCCCGAGAGTGCGGCGCTAGAATTGCGGCAGCGTCGCCTGCGGGGTGAGAGGACGGGGATTCTGTTTGGGCCTGAGCGGAGCGGTCTCGACAACGATACGATTGCGCTCGCCGATGCCATCCTGACTGCGCCGGTCAATCCTGACTTCGCCTCGCTGAGCCTGCCGCAAGCCGTGCTGTTGTTCGGCTACGAATGGCTGAAAGGCGAGGGCCCCGCGCCCACGCTCGGTCGCGTCACCGAGTTCGATGGACCGATCGGGGAGGGCATCTCCTTTCCCGATACGCGCCCCGCGACGCGCGAGGAGCTGTTCGCCCTCTTCGAGCATCTCGAATCCGAACTCGACCGCACCGGCTTCCTTTATCCGCCCGAAAAGCGCGCCTCGATGGTGCGCAGCATTCGCAACATGTTCCACCGCATGGGCGCTTCGGAGCAGGATGTTCGCACGTGGCGCGGGATCGTGGCGGCGCTCTCTCGCGTCCGTCGAGTCAAGGACGATAAGGTGTCATAGTTCCGCCCCGTTTCTCCTATTGCGATGGCCGGAAACGATGTTAGCTTCCGCCACGGAAGGAGGGGGGCCTTGATGCAACGGGCGTGTAGTCAGTGGGGCGGGGCCGCGGCCGCCGTGGTCTTTGCGCTGATGCTGGTGGCACCGGTCAGAGCCGCCGACAATTTAGGCATGAGGCCGGTTGCCGAAGAGCTCGGCCAACGCACCAAGCCTGCCGCAGCGCCTCAGGGCGAGCAGAACGGCGGACTGAGCGATAGCGCCGTCCGCGTTCTGATGACCTACGCGCTGTCGATCATCCCTGACACCTATACCGGGCCCGACGGCAAGCCGGTCAAGATCGACAAGAGCGACCCGAACCAATTCGTCATTCCCGTCGAGGATGCACGCCGCATCGTTCGCGTAGCAACGCGATCGGCCTACGCCCAGGTCTGCGAGCTGAAAGACCTCGAGCGCGCGAACTTCCAGACGCTGATGAGGAGCGAGGAGGCGAAGAGGGCCTGGAGCCAGGACCAAATGTTTCTGATCAACGCCCTGCATATGTTCTCCGTCTCCTATTTCACCGGCAACATCAAGATCACCACCACCGAGGAGCCCGAAGGCGCCGCGGCCAAGCCGCCTGCGAATGGCGCGAACCCCGCCGCAGTCGCCAAGAATGGGCAGCCTGCCGAGGCGACGGACGCGCCCGGCGCCGAGACCGAGGTCATCGCCCCGAAGCGGCCGACCTGCTCGCCCGAGCAGAAGGTCAAGGTGACGAACGCGATCAACGCCTATGTGGCGGCCAACGCCTCGACCGAGGCCTCCCCACAAACGGCCAAGACGCCCCAGGCGGCCAAGACTCCGTCAGCCCAGGCCTCCCCGCCGCCCACCACGGCCAGCGGCGGCTCCAATTGACACTTTCCGCCATTCGCGTGTAGAGAGCGGGGCGAAGCTCAAGCCTATTCGGCTTTAGGTCCAGCCGGAGACGCTAACCGGCCGGCCGGCGCCATCACAGCAAGGGTTCTCGTCTAACGGCGCGGGGGGCAAGATACCCGCGGAACAGCTTGATTTACTTTGGAGTCTTTAAGGCATGACGAAACGCATTCACGCCAAGCACAAGATCGACCGGAGGCTCGGCGAGAATATCTGGGGCCGGCCCAAGAGCCCGTTCAACAAGCGGGAGTATGGCCCGGGCGAGCATGGGCAGCGCCGCCGCGGCAAGCTGTCTGACTATGGCCAGCAGCTTCGTGCCAAGCAGAAGCTCAAGGGCTATTACGGCAACATCACCGAGAAGCAGTTCAAGTCCATCTATCACGAGGCGGCTCGGCTCCGCGGCGACACCTCGGAGAAGCTCATCGGCCTGCTCGAGCGGCGCCTCGATGCCATCGTCTATCGCGCGAAATTCGTTCCGACCGTATTCGCCGCGCGCCAATTCGTGGGCCACGGCCATGTGCGGGTCAACGGCAGGCGCGTGAATATCCCGAGCTATCGCTGCCGCGAAGGCGACGTGGTCGAGGTACGCGACAAGGCGAAGGATTCCGGCCTGGTGCTCGAGGCTGCGCAGAGCTCTGAGCGGCAGGTGCCCGACTATCTTGACGTCGACCACAACAAGATGACGGCGAAGTTGATGCGCATCCCGACGCTCTCTGACGTGCCGTATCCCACGATCATGGAGCCGCACCTCGTCATCGAGTTCTATTCGCGCTGACCGCTATCCTGTCTTCAGAGCTGTCCATGGCCGGGCTTGTCCCGGGCCATCGGCGTTTCGAGCCGGACAGTCTTCTAGTGGCCCGCGAGAACGAGGAGCGCGCCGCCGGTTATGAGCGCCACCGCAACCACTCTTGCCGTGACAGGCCCGAACGGAGCGAGCTTCTCGATCGCGACGAGGAGCGTGAGGCCCGCGATCCAAATCAAGTTCATCACACCGCCGACGAAGAGAAGCAGCATCAGCGCTGCGCAGCAGCCGACGCAATAGGCGCCGTGCGAGAGCCCCATGCGCCAGGCGCCGACCACGCCGGGACGCCAGTGAGTGGCGATGAAGGCTGCCGGTCCGCGGCAATGCCTGAGGCAGGCGCCCTTGAGCGGCGTTAGCTGGTAGAGGCCCGCGGCGACGAGGAGCAGTCCCGACAACGCAATGCTGCGCGAGCTCATCATCGCCGAGAGCGCCGCTGTCCGTTCAAGCACGTACTGAACGATCACCGCCGCGCCGCTGAAAAGAATCCATAAGGTGAGATAGCCCGAAGCGAAGGCCGCGATCGAGGCCGAGACGTTGCGGACGCGGCCTTGGCGCTCGGCCTGCCTCACGACGCGCGCATAGAGCAGCACCATGGGCGAAGCCGACGGCAGCATCATCGCCACCATCATCACCGCCCACATGAAGAAGGCGATGAGCCAGTAGAATGGCGTCCACGGCGAGCTGAATGCGGCGGGAAGCGAAAACGACATGAGCCAGCCGCTCATCGCTGCAGGGTCCATGCCGGTTCCTGCGCCGGCAAGAAGCGCGAACCAGGCGAGCAGCGTAACGAGGAGAAGCGCCGCCAGCACGATGGCATTCTCATGCTTGAGTAGCGCCTCAAGCGCCGAGCCGCTCATCTCCGTCAGGCGCGCACCACGCCCTGATTATTGAGGTGGATGTGGGCGAACTGGCCGTACGTGTCACTGACTTCAAATGCGATCGGTCCTGAGGTCTTGGACGACCCGCTGCCCATTTCGGCAAGCGAGTACTCGAAGCCGTTCGGAAGGTCGATCCGCGCCCTGTGCTCAGCGCCTGTGACCGGATTGCGGATCGGCTCGCCCTCCATCTCCGCGAAGCCCTTGACAGTCACCCTGCCGGTACGCCTCTCGACATCGATGGTCACGTCGATCGGCTTGAACTCAGGCGGCAGAACCTCGGAGAAGGTCGCGGCGAATACGTTCCAAATGGTGGCTCCGGGCTCGGTGTTCTCACCCGAGAGGATGGATAGCAAGGCAGCGCGTTGGGCCTCAGTCGCCCGCTCATCGATGATAAGAAAGGCCTTGCCGTTGCCTTCGTGGATTGCACCGGGCCACGAGAAAATGCCGACCACTTTCAGTCCGTCGAGTTTGACGTCTCCGTAGTGGCCTTTGCTGATCTCATAAGCGGCGATGGCGTGGCAATCCCCATGCGTCGGCAGAGCGTTGAACTGGCAGGGGCAGCCATAGGCGCAGTTGCAGTTGACGAATTCCGTCGCTTGGAGCTCCCAGTCGATCATTTCCCTACCTCCCAGACCACAACCACCCACGCCCGGGAAACCAGACACGGCATCCGGAAGGGTACTCCCTAAAAGCAGGTCTTAGCCAGATTGTGGATCAGGCGTTCAATGTCTGTGCGTTATGAGCGACGCCCTTGGACGTGAGCAGCTCCTGCAGCTCGCCCGCCTGGAACATCTCGCGGACGATATCGCAGCCGCCGACGAACTCGCCTTTGACGTAGAGCTGCGGAATGGTCGGCCAGTTGGAATAGGCCTTGACGCCGTCGCGCACGCTCATGTCCTCGAGAACGTTGATGTCTTTGAAATCGACTCCGAGATGGTTGAGGATCTGCGCAACCTGCATGGAGAAGCCGCATTGCGGCATGGTCTTGGTGCCCTTCATGAACAGCACCACGTCGTTGCCGGCAATCTGCTTGCCGATCCAATCCTGTACATTTCCCTGGGGATTCATACTTCGATCCTTTCCTTCGCGCGCGTCATCTATGGCGCCGCTGTCTTCAGCGCAAGGGCGTGCAGCACGCCGCCCATATTTCCCTTGAGTGCATCATAGACCATCTGATGCTGCTGGACGCGCGACTTGCCCCGGAAGGCCTCCGACACGATCGTCGCCGCGTAGTGGTCGCCGTCCCCGGCAAGGTCCTCGATGCGGATCTCGGCGTCGGGAAAGTGCTCCTTGATCATCCGCGCAATGTCGTCAGCCGCCATGGCCATGGGCTTACTCCTCCTATCTCCGATCTTACCCGCCGCCGGCATGACCCGGCAACGCGACCGGGCGGCCTCCTGTCGTCGTTCCGACTGTGGAATGCCTAAGGGTTCGGCTCCAGCGTGTCCTGCAAAATCCGTGCGAACCGGCCCGCTTCCTCACGGACCAGCCATGAAGCTCGGCAACCAGTCCTCATGCGCCAACTCTAGCGCGGCGAGGGGAAGCGGGGCTTCGCCGACGAGGCCGATCGCATCGCCGCCCACGCTGCCGATCAGCCTGACCGGCACTTTCGCCAACGCTGCCGCCTTGTGAATCGCGTCGGCCTTGTCGGGCGGCGCCGAGACCACGTAGCGCGCCTGATCTTCTCCGAACCACACGGCGTGGGCTGGGAGATTGTCGGGTGCGGGCTCGAGGGCAACGCCACGACCGCCGGCAAGCGCCATCTCGGCGATGGCGACGAGAAGGCCGCCATCGGAGACGTCGTGCACCGCCGACACGTCGCCGGTGCGGATCAGCCCGCGCACGAGATCGCCCGCGGCCCGTTCCTGATCGAGATCGACCGAAGGAGGGGCGCCCTCGAAGCGACCGAGCATCATTTCTTGATAGAGCGACTGCCCGAGATGGCCGGCCTCTGAGCCAAGCAGCAACAGGACATCGCCATCGCCCTTGAGAGCAAGGCGCGCCATCGGTGCGCCATCAGGGATGAGCCCGATGCCGCCGACCGCGGGGGTAGGCGGAATGGCGATGCCGTTCGTCTCGTTGTACAGCGACACGTTGCCCGAGACGACGGGGAAGGAGAGCGCCGTGCAGGCCTCTGCCATCCCTTCGACGGCTTCGCCGAACTCTCCCATGATCTCGGGGCGCTCCGGATTGCCGAAATTCATGCAGTCGGTGATGGCGAGCGGATCGGCGCCGACCGCCGAAAGATTGCGCCAGCACTCCGCCACCGCCTGCTTCGCGCCCTCGCGCGCGTCCGCCGCGCAATAACGGGGTGTCACGTCGCAGGAGATGGCGAGCGATTTGCCGGTCCCGTGCACGCGCACGACGGCCGCGTCGCCGCCGGGCCGCTGCACCGTGTCGGCCATGACCATGTGGTCGTATTGCTCCCAGATCCAGCGCCGCGAAGAGAGCGCGGGCGAGCCCATCAGCGACTGCAGCGCCGAGAAGATGCTGTTCGGGGCCGGCACATCGCGTGGATCGATCGTGGCCAGCACGGGCTTCGCGGTCCACGGCCGCTCATAGAGGGGAGCGTTATGCGCGAGAGCTGAGAGGGGAATGTCGGCCTCGACCGCGCCGCGATGGCGCACCACGATCCGCCCAGTATCGGTGGTGTAGCCGATCACCGCGACATCGAGCCCCCATTTCTTGAACACGCGCTCGGCGGTTCTCTCGGCCTCGGGCTTCAGCACCATGAGCATGCGCTCTTGGCTCTCCGACAGCATCATCTCGTAGGCGGTCATGCCCTCCTCGCGGGTCGGCACGCGATCGAGCTCGAGCTCGATGCCAACCTCGCCCTTGTCGGCCATCTCGACCGAGGAGGAGGTGAGCCCGGCAGCGCCCATGTCTTGGATGGCGACGATCGCGTCCTCGGCCATCAGCTCGAGGCACGCTTCGAGGAGGAGCTTCTCGGTGAAGGGATCGCCCACCTGCACGGTCGGCCGCTTCTCCTCCGACGCCTCATCGAACTCGGCAGAGGCCATCGTAGCGCCGTGGATTCCGTCGCGCCCGGTCTTCGAGCCGACATAAACCACGGGGAGGCCAACGCCCTTCGCCGCGGACGTGAAGATGCGGTTCGCAGCGACGAGCCCGACGCACATGGCATTGACGAGAATATTGTCGTTGTAGCGCGGGTCGAAATTGGTCTCGCCGCCGACCGTCGGCACGCCCATGCAATTGCCGTAGTCGCCGATGCCGGAGACGACCCCGGCCACGAGATGCCGCGTCTTGGGGTGATCGGGCGCGCCGAACCTGAGCGCGTTCATATTGGCGATGGGGCGCGCTCCCATGGTGAACACGTCGCGCATGATGCCGCCGACGCCGGTCGCGGCACCCTGGTACGGCTCGATATAAGAGGGGTGGTTGTGGCTCTCCATCTTGAATACGGCTGCCTGGCCGTCGCCGAGATCGACGACGCCCGCGTTCTCGCCTGGACCCTGGATCACCTGCGGGCCCGAGGTCGGCAACTTCTTGAGCCATACTTTGGAAGACTTGTAGGAGCAGTGCTCCGACCACATCACCGAGAAGATGCCAAGCTCGGTCAGCGACGGCTCGCGGCCGAGCCCTTCAAGCAGCAGCTTGTACTCCTCTGGCGAGAGCCCGTGCTCGGCGATGATCGCGTCGGTGATACCTTGCGCGTGGCGCGCAGCCCGTGCCGCGCTGCTCAAGGAAGCGCCTCCACGAGAGAGGCAAACATCTTGGCGCCGTCGGTGCCCGAGAGTGCCGCATCGGCGAGCCGCTCCGGATGCGGCATCAGCCCGAGCACGGTGCCCGTCTCGTTATAGACACCGGCGATATTGTTGCAGGACCCGTTGGGATTCGCCTCGTCGGTCACCGCGCCTTCCTCGTCGCAGTAACGGAAGGCGACGCGGCCTTCCCCCTCGAGACGCTCAAGCGTCTCATCGTCAGCGAAATAGCTTCCGTCCTTGTGGGCGATGGGGAAGCGCACGACCTCACCCTTTTTGTAGCGGCGCGCATAGGCCGTATCCGTCCGCTCGACGCGCAAATGCACGTCCCTGCAGATGAATTTGAGGGTGGAGTTGCGCATGAGAACGCCGGGCAGCAACCCTGCCTCGGTCAGGACTTGGAAGCCGTTGCAGATGCCGAGCACGGGCGTTCCGGCGCGGGCGCGCTCTGCCACCTCGCGCATCACCGGCGAATGCGCCGCCATGGCGCCTGAGCGGAGGTAGTCGCCATAGGAGAACCCGCCGGGCAGCACGATCAGATCGCTCTGAGGCAGCACGCTGTCGCCATGCCAGACCATGGCGGGCGGCCGTCCCGTCGCGGCTTCGAGCGCCACGGCCGCGTCGCGGTCGCAATTCGATCCGGGAAAGACGATGACGCTCGCTTTCATGCTGCTCCAAGCCCGTACGTCATCCCGGCGCAAGCCGGGATCCAGCGATAACAAGCGCGAAAGTGGGATTCTGGATTCCGGCTTTCGCCGGAACGACGATAAGCCGGCGAATCTGGCTCAGGCCGCCTCGAGCTCATAGGCGTAATTCTCGATGATGGTGTTGGCGAGGAGCTGCTCGCACATGCGCTCGATCTCGGCGCCCGCGAGCTCGGGATCCTTCTCCTCGACCTCGACCTCGATATATTTCCCCTGCCGCACGTCGCCGACCGAGCCGAAGCCGAGCGAATGCAGCGCGCCGGCGATCGCCTTGCCTTGCGGATCGAGCACGCCCGCTTTCAGGGTGATGGTGATGCGTGCCTTCATGCCCGCTAGCCGTCCTAGCCCTATTTGGATCGCACCAGCACAGGCCCCGTGCGCGTTCGCGCCGGGCTGTCGACATGCAGCCCGAGCCGCCGCGCGACCTCCTGATAGGCCTCAACCAAGCCTCCCATGTCGCGGCGAAAGCGGTCCTTGTCGAGCTTGTTCTGCGTCTCGATGTCCCACAGCCGCGAGCAGTCTGGCGAGATCTCGTCGGCAAGCACGATGCGCATCGTGTCGTTCTCCCACAGCCGGCCGAACTCGCATTTGAAGTCGACGAGCTTGATGCCGACGCCGAGGAAGAGGCCCGAGAGGAAGTCGTTGACGCGGAGCGCGAGCGACATGATGTCGTCGATCTCCTGGGGCGTGGCCCAGCCGAAAGCGGTGATGTGCTCCTCGGTGACCATCGGGTCTCCGAGTTGGTCGCTCTTGTAATAGAACTCGACGATCGAGCGGGGCAGCGCCGTTCCCTCGTCAATGCCGAGCCTGGTCGCCAGCGAGCCTGCAGCCACGTTGCGCACCACGACTTCGAGCGGAATGATCTCGACCTCGCGGATCAGTTGCTCGCGCATGTTGAGCCGCTTGATGAAATGCGTCGGGACGCCGACCTCGCCGAGTTTCTGGAACAGATATTCGGAGATGCGGTTGTTGAGAACGCCTTTGCCCTCGATTTTGTCGTGCTTCTTGTTGTTGAAGGCGGTGGCGTCATCCTTGAAATGCTGGATGAGCGTTCCCGGCTCCGGGCCTTCATAGAGGATCTTGGCCTTGCCTTCGTAAATGCGCCGCCGGCGGTTCATGTTTGGTTCCTTTAACTCAGGTGGCTCTGACTGCTGGCAAACGCCCATTGCGCGGGGAGAGGGTCACCCAGGCCGCGCGCAAGAAGCAAGTCGCCATCGCCGGAATCGATCAAGGGGTCTTGAGCGACCTTAGCCTAAGGGGAGAGGGCACACAACGGCCCCACGGGATCCCGCACTTTCTCCCCGCAATTTGTTGATTTCGGGCCCTTTGGGCGCTATTCCTCGCCTCCGAGGACGCGCTTTTCCAACAATTTCCGCGGGGTCGACCTCGAATCGAGGAGGGGACCTTAGGAGGGCAGATGGCGAGCTTTGAGGATCGCGAAAAGGGCTTCGAGCGGAAATTCGCTCATGACGAGGAGCTGAGGTTCAGGGCGACCGCGCGGCGAAACAAGCTGCTTGGCCTCTGGGCGGCAGGCGAAATGGGGATCACGGGCGATGCGGCGCAGGCCTATGCGCGGGAGGTCATCAAGGCCGACCTCGAGCAGCCCGGCGAGGAGGACCTGTTCCGCAAGATCAGGAAGGACTTCGACGCGAAAGGCGTGCAGCAATCCGACCACCAGATCCGCCATAAGATGTCGGACCTGATGAGCGAAGCTCTCGTCCAGATCGAAGCCGAAGGCAAGGCGTAAGCGGTCAAGATGCGCGAGGATCGCTTTCGCAAAGCGGCCAAGGAGCGCCGCACCCTCTTCAACGCTTGGCTCACCCTCAACAATCCCTTCCTCATCGAGCTGATCGGTGACGCGGGCTGGGACTGCCTCACCATCGACCAGCAGCACGGGCTTGGCGGCAACGAGGCCCTGCTCTCATGCCTCATAGCGGCGCGGGCCGCGGATCTGCCGGCCATTGTCCGCGTCGCCGAGAATGACCCGGGGCTGATCGGTCGCGCGCTCGATGCCGGCGCGCAAGGAATCATGTGCCCCATGATCGAAACGCTGGAAGACGCTGAGGGGTTTGTGAAATCGGTCAAATATCCACCGCGCGGCTTGCGGAGCTGGGGACCTTACCGGGCGCGCCTCGACTTTGAGGGCGACTATTTCACCACCGCCAATGGCTTCACCATCGCCTGTCCGCAGATCGAGACGAGAGGAGCGCTCGACCAGCTCGAGGAGATCCTCGCTCTCGAAGGCGTCGACATGGTTTGCCTCGGGCCTAACGACCTCTCCGTCGCGCTCACCGGGCGCCTCGACATCCGCGCGAAAGAGGTGAAGGAGGCGATGACCCTCGTCTTGCGCAAATGCCGCGAGATGTCTGTGATGGCACTGATTTTCGCCAACGACGTCGACTTTGCCAAGCCACGCGTCGAGGAGGGCTGGGACGTCGTTGCGGTCGGCACCGATGCCGGCTGGTTCGGCCAGGCGGCGGCGGCAACGCTTCGCCAGGCAGGCGAAATCTGACGCGACTGCGTCAACTCTGAGGCTGACGCTCGACCTCGGCTGTGCCACAATGGCCCCCAGGGTTGAATCGGGGGATTCTCATGCGACCGCTGTTTCTGAGCCTTGTTGCCTTGCCCGCGTTGATTTGGGCCGCAGGCCCTGCGTCAGCGGCCCAAGGCACGACCACGACCGCGCTTCCCTTGCGAGCCGCGCCCGCCAGCAACACGGAGCTTCTCCTCACCATGCCGGCCGGCGCGAGCGTCACAGTGGGCGCCTGCTCGGGCGGGTGGTGCCGCGTCACCTGGAATACCTATTCCGGCTATGCACCGCGAAGCGGCTTGGTGATTACCGCGGTCACCCGAACCCGCGGACCGGTGCGCGGCGGCGTGACGACGGCCGACGGCAGCGAGATCTGGCCGATCCTGCCGCCTTACCCTTATCGCTCGGGCTATTACCCCAAGGCGGACTGGTATCACGACATCCCGCCTTACGTGTCGATCGAGCCCTCATTCTATCGCCGGCGCTATTTCATGATCGCGCAAGAGCATAACCGCTATCGCTACGTTCCGCATATCTTCAGCGGACATAACGCAGACTCCGACATCGACTATACGGCCAACGTCGATTCGACTTACGATGTCACGCCGATGACGATCGACAGCAAGACGACGGGCGACACCACGACCAAGCCCTAGGCTTTTAGCCTTCGCCGAACACGCGCTTGAAGATCGTGTCGACGTGCTTGGTGTGATAGCCGAGGTCGAACTGGTCGCGAACCGCAGTCTCCGAGAGCGCTTTGCGGACGTCCTTGTCCGCGAGCAGCGCCGCGAGGAAGTCGCCGCCCTCGTTCCACACCTTCATCGCACTGCGCTGCACGATCCTATAGGCGTCCTCGCGCGGCACGCCGGCGGCGGTGAGCGCGAGCAGAACGCGCTGCGAATGAATAAGGCCGCCGAGCCGATCGAGATTGGCGCGCATGCGATCGGGATAAACGACGAGATTCTTGACGATCCCGGCAAGCCGGGCGAGCGCGAAATCGAGTGCGATGGTCGCGTCAGGCCCGATCACCCGCTCGACCGAAGAGTGCGAGATGTCGCGCTCGTGCCAGAGCGCGACATCCTCGAGCGCCGGCATGGCGTAACCGCGCACCAGCCGAGCGAGCCCGGTCAGGTTCTCCGACAGCACCGGGTTCCGCTTATGCGGCATCGCCGATGAGCCCTTCTGGCCCTCGCTGAAGAATTCCTCGGCCTCGAGCACCTCCGTCCGCTGCAGATGCCTGATCTCCGTCGCCAGCCGCTCGACCGAGCTCGCCACGACGGCGAGCGTGGCGAAATAGACGGCGTGGCGGTCGCGCGGAATGACCTGGGTCGACACCGGCTCGACCCTTAAGCCGAGCTTCTTCGCCACATAAGCCTCTACCCTCGGATCGACATGGGCGAACGTGCCGACGGCACCCGAGATCGCGCACGTTCCGACCTCATCGCGGGCGCGTATCATCCGCTCCTTGGCGCGGGCGAACTCGGCATAGTAGCTCGCGAGCTTAAGGCCGAAGGTGGTGGGCTCGGCATGGACGCCGTGGCTCCTGCCGATGGTGAGCGTGTTCTTATGCTCGAAGGCGCGCGCTTTGAGCGCGGCGAGCAGTGCGTCGATATCGGCGACGAGAATGTCTGCCGCCTCGACCAGCTGCACGTTGAAGCAGGTGTCGAGCACATCGGAGGAGGTGAGCCCCGCATGGAGGAAGCGTGCCTCGGGGCCGACATGCTCGGCGACCGAGGTGAGGAAGGCGATCACGTCGTGCTTCACCTCCCGCTCGATCTCATCGATGCGGGGGATGTCGAAGCCGCCGCGCTTCTTGACGGCCTCTGCCGCCTCCTTGGGAATCTGCCCAAGCTCCGCCATCGCCTCAGCGGCATAGGTCTCGATTCTGAGCCATGTGCGGAACTTGGCCTCGGGCTCCCAGATGCGAGCCATTTCGGGGCGGCTGTAGCGGGGAATCATGCGAGGGGGAAAGCCTCTTCCCAGTGGGATTTGGAATTACGCCAACCTCTATCAGAGCGGGGGCCCGCCCTCAATTCGGGAAGATTTAAACTTCGCCCGCTCGAAATCCTTACCCCTTCACGTCTCGATTTCCTTCGCCTCGCGGGGGCCGAAGATTGCGATATAGATCGCTGCCGCCAGCATCAGCGCGGCGTAGGCCGGGCGAGGGGGCACAAGCATGAAGATCACGAAGGACACGAGGTCGCTCTGCGACGCCCAGTAGAGGCCCTGGAACGACCAGTCCTGCTGGCTCGGATAGGTGACATGGCTGTAGATAACGCGCAGCAGCCCGCCGAAGCTCGAGAATGCCACGACGAAGATGAAGAGGGCGAACAGGAGGCGCACGACGAAGCCGCGCTTGGCGGCAAACCCTTGCACCCACCACGTGGTGAGGGCTGCGAGAGCGCCGGCAAAGCCGACGATGCGGAGGCTCTGCTGTGCCTGCTCGTTCATCACGGCATTCATGTAGTCGCCGACCAGCAGCGCCCACATCGAGATGCCAATCACCAATGCGAAACAGGCAGCGAGCACAAAGCCTACCACCTTGGCTGCAGTCAGTTTTTCCATTGCCGCTCCCCCGGTCCTCTCGGCAGTGAGACTATGCCGGGGAAATGCGCCGGCCGCAATCGCCTGCCATGCTGACTTCTGTGGCGGCCTTGTCTATGGTGCGGCCCGGCATCGGCAAACGGCTTGAGGAGGCGATCAGTCATGGCATTCGACGATCTTGAGGCTGAGCTTGCGCTCCTCATCAACCAGATGGACACGCCGCCCGAGAACCCGCATGACCTCTATCTCCGCATCATGGAGAAGCTGAACGAGTTCAAGGGCCTTGGTCTTCCGCTCCCGGATGATCTGGTGCGAGTCGAGAAGGAGCTCGAAGCCTATTTCGAGGCACAAGAAGCTGCCGCCAAGAAGCACTAGCCTGCGGGCTTCGGCGCCTCGTCGCCAATCTCCTCATAGGTGCCGCTGGACCAGCGATAGACGGCATAAGGCGGCAGGTTTGGGTCGCCTTTCTCGTTGAATTTGAACTTGCCGATCACCGTATCGAAATCGGTGTCGTTCAGCGCCTTGACCACTTCCGCCGACTCGACCGACTTCGCCTTCTCAGCCGCCTGCTTCCAGGCCTGGATCGCGGCATAGGTGTAGAGCACATAGCCCTCGGGCTCGATACCCTTGTCCTTGAAGCGCTTCACCACCTCGGCTGCTGCCGGGTTCTTGCGCGGGTCAGGCGAGAAGGTCATGAGCGTGCCTTCGCCGGCAGGCCCGGTGATCGACCAGAACTCCTGGGTGATGAGCGCGTCGCCGCCCATCAGGATCGTGTCCAAGCCCTGGTCGCGCATCTGGCGAATGATGAGGCCGGCCTCGGTGTGATAGCCGCCGAAATAGACGATATCGATTTTGGCCTGCTTGAGCTTGGAGACCAGCGCCGAATAGTCCTTCTCGCCGGCGGTGATCGCCTCGTACATCGTTTCCTGCTTGCCGGCTGCGTTGAGCGCCTTCTTGGTCTCGTCGGCGAGGCCCTTGCCGTAAGCCGTCTTGTCGTGGACGAAGGCAATGTTCTTGTCGGCGAAATGCGTGAAGAGATATTTGCCGGCGACGCCGCCTTGCTGGTCGTCGCGGCCGCACACCCGATAGATGTTCGGTCCGGCGCGGTCGTCGGTGAAGGCGGGATTGGTCGAGGCTGGCGAGATTTGCACCACGTTCGACTCGGCATAGACCTTGGACGCCGGGATCGACGAGCCCGAGCAGTAATGCCCCGCCACCAGCGCAACGCCGTTGCCCGTCATCTGGTTGGCGACCGCGACCGCCTGCTTCGGATCGCAGGCATCGTCACCGATATCGAGGTCGAGCTTCTTGCCGAGCACGCCGCCGGCAGCGTTGATGTCGTCGACCGCCATCTGGCCGCCATTCGTCATTTGTGCGCCGAAGGAGGCGTATTGGCCCGTGACCGGGCCGACCACGGCGATCGGGATCGTGTCACTTCCTTTTCCGCCGCCATCGCCGCAAGCAGCCATCAGGACGGCTAAGGCAACGGCTGCCACCAGCCCGGCAAAGCGTTTCATCCACACCTCCCTCTAACTAGGACCAGCTTCACCTTATACCATTTGCGCGTGCCGATAAGGCGTTGCGCGATCAGGCTCACCGATCGCGCCAAGTGAGCGGGCTCGTCCGCTCATAGAGCCAGCGATATTGCGTGACCATCTGCGTCGTGCGCATGACGCGGAAGCCGAGGCAGGCGGCAGTGGCCAGGATCACGTAGGTCACGAGGTAGTAGTAGGGCGAGAGCAGCTCGCCGTCGAACAGGGCATAATGGAAGAAGCGCACCGCCGCCGCGAGCAGCACCATATAGAAGAACACGCGCCAGAACGGCTTCCAGCCTCGCGCCAGCCCGCGCCCCGCGAGGAAAGCGGCGCCGCCGCCGAGGATCACGGTCAGCGCGAGGAAGACGCGGAACCCGTCGTCGGAGAGCCAGCTCATTTGCCCGCTCCCTGCTTCGGAGCGCCCTGCGCGCCGCCCTCGAGATAGGCCGCCTGCACCTCCGGGCTGCCGAGGAGCTCGGCGCCCGTGCCGCTCATGGTGATCTTGCCATTGACCATGACATAGCCACGGTGAGCGAGTCTCAGCGCGTGATAAGCGCTCTGCTCGACGAGGAAGACGGTCAGGCCGTAATCGGCGTTCAGCGCACGGATTGCCGCGAAGATCTGCTTCACGATCAAGGGCGCCAGGCCAAGCGACGGCTCGTCGAGCATGAGCAGCGTCGGACGGCCCATCAGCGCGCGGCCGATGGCGAGCATCTGCTGCTCGCCGCCAGAGAGCGTGCCGCCGCGCTGATACTGGCGCGCCTTGAGCAGGGGAAAGAGTGTGTAGACGTGCTCCAGATCCTTGTCGAAATTTGCCGGATCGTTGGCAACGATCGCCCCCATTTGCAGATTTTCCAGCACCGTCATGCGCGAGAAGATGCGCCGCCCCTCGGGTGACTGCACGATCCCGAGCCTCGCCACCTCATGCGTTGGCAGGGCGGTAATATCGCGGCCTTGGAACAGGATGTGGCCGTCACGCGCGCGGGGCCGGCCGAAGATGGTCATCATCAGCGTGGTCTTGCCGGCGCCGTTGCCGCCGATCAGGGCGACGATCTCACCCTTTTTGATGTCGAGGCTCACTCCGTGCAGAACCGGAAGCACGCCGTAGCAGCTCGTCACTTTGCGGAGTTCGAGGAGCGGCGCGCTCATGCGCGCACCTCGCGCGTGACCTCCGACAGCTCCTCGTCGGGAACGCCGAGATAAGCGGCGATGACGCGCGGGTCGTTGCGGGCCTCCTCGGTGGTGCCGTCGGCGATCTTCTTGCCGTAGTCGAGCACGACGACATGGTCTGAGATGCGCATCACCACGCTCATGTCGTGCTCGATGAGGAGGAGCGCGATACCCTCCTCCTTGCGGATGGAGAAGAGGAGCTCGTTCAGACCGTCGCTCTCCCGCGCGTTGAGCCCGGCTGCCGGCTCATCGAGGCAGAGGAGGAGGGGTCGCGTGCACATCGCGCGCGCGATTTCGAGCCGCCTCTGATCGCCATAGGGGAGCGAGCCGGCCGCCTCGTCGGCGCGGCGCGTGAGCCCGACCCGGTCGAGCCAGTGGCGCGCATAATCGACGGCTTCCCGCTCGGCCTTGTTGAAGCCGCTCAAGCCGAGCAGGGCGCCGATGGTCAGTCCTGACGAGCGGTTCAGCACGTTGTGCTGCGCTACCATCAGATTCTCCAGCACCGTCATGCCCTGGAACAGCCGGATGTTTTGGAAGGTGCGGGCGACACGGGCCTGCGAATTGATCGTGTGGTCGTCGAGGCGCTCGAGCCGAAAACTCTCGCCGCCCGGGTGATCGAGCTGCATCAGCCCTTCGGTCGGCTTGTAGAACCCGGTGATGCAGTTGAACACCGTGGTCTTGCCGGCGCCGTTAGGCCCGATCAGCGCGGTGATGTCATGACGCCCCACGTCGAAAGAGACATCGTCGACGGCGACGAGGCCACCGAAGCGCATGATGAGGTGCTCGACCTTGAGCAGGGGATCGCTCTCCCACGGCTTCATGCGTGGCCTTCTTTGACGAGGTCTGAGGAGATGGCGTGCCCTTTTTTCAGCACGATGGTGGGCGAGCGCGAGCCGACGATGCCGCGCGGGCGCCACACCATGATCGCCACCATGGCAATGCCGAATAGGAGCATGCGGTAGAGCGCGGGGTCGAAATCCCGTCCGAAGATATCTTGGAGCCAGTCGGTGTGGCGGAGCGCCTCGAAACCCCCCACCATTACGATCGCGGCGATGGCGACGCCAAGTTGGCTCCCCATGCCGCCGAGCACGACGATGGCGAGAATGATGGCGGATTCGATGAAGGTGAAGCTTTCGGGGCTGATGAAGCCCTGGCGCGTGGCGAAGAAGCTACCGGCTAGTCCGCCGAATAGAGCGCCGGTCGCAAACGCCGTAAGCTTGGTGATGGTGGTGTTGATGCCGAGCGAGCGGCAGGCGATCTCGTCCTCGCGCATCGCCTCCCACGCGCGCCCGATCGGGAGGCGCCTGAGCCTAAGCGTCACGAGATTGGTGATGAACGCAAGGCCGAGGATCACGTAATAGAGAAAGATGATGCCCTGGAGCGGGTCGTAGCGGAGATCGAAGAAGCTGGCGAAGGTCTCGGGGCCGGATGCGGTGAAGGGGAGCCCGAAGAAGGTCGGCTTGGGGATGCCGGAAATGCCGTTAGGCCCGTTGGTGACGCGCGTCCAATTAAGCAGGACGATGCGTACGATCTCGCCGAAGGCGAGCGTGACGATGGCGAGATAATCGCCGCGAAGCCGAAGCACCGGAAAGCCGAGCACGATGCCCCACAGCGCCGCGGCGGCGCCCGCGATCGGCAGACACATCCAGAAGCCGAAGCCGAAATGCGTCGCCAGCAGCGCGAACACATAAGCACCGACCGCGTAGAAGGCGACATAGCCGAGGTCGAGCAGGCCGGCGAGGCCGACCACGATATTGAGTCCCCAGCCGAGCATCACGTAGGTGAGGACGAGGATCGACAGGTCGAACAAATAGCGGAGCGGCAGCCCGAGATGGAACGCCTTGTCGAGCAGATAGGAGCAGAGGGGAAAGAGGATCGCGAACAGGATGCCGCCGACGGTGAAGATGCGGGCGTAGGGGAGGTCGGGGAAGAAATAGACGATGGCGCGGCGCATGGCGCCGATGAAAAGAAAGCCGAGCACGAGAGCGGCTATGAGCGCAAAGGCCGGCGCCCCCACAATGCTCGCGACGATGAGCGTCAGCACCGCTATTCCTGCAACCGAGCCGAGCACGACGAGATCGCGCCGGTCGAAGCGCTCACGGGTGAAGAGCTTGGCGAAGGGGGTGGTGAGCGGATAGTCGGCGTGCCACACGAACAGGCTGAGGAAGAGCCGGCCGGCCACCACGATGCCGACGACGATGGCAAGAAGCATCGGGCGGGGTTTGAGTGTGAGGCCCGTGACCGTATCGACGGTGCGCACGCCGAGCAGAAGGCAGAACAGAAGGAAGGCGATGACGCCGCCGATCAAAGCGTCGGCGATGGCCGCCTGAAGCCGCTGGCCGAACGATTTGCCGGGCTCGGCCAAGGGCGTCAAACCTTCTCCACTTCGGGACGGCCGAGCAGTCCGGTGGGGAAGAAGATGAGCACGATGGCGAGCATCGAGAAGGCCGCCACGTCCTTGTACTCAATGCTGAAATAGGCGGACCAGAAGGTCTCGATCAGGCCGATCACAAGCCCGCCCAGCATGGCGCCGGGGAGCGAGCCGATGCCGCCGAACACGGCAGCGGTGAACGCTTTGATGCCGGCGACGAAGCCGATGTAGAAGTCGATCACCCCGTAATAGAGGAGGTAGAGCAGGCCGGCCACGGCCGCGAGTGCCGCGCCGAGCACGAAGGTGAGCGAGATGGTGCGGTCGACATTGACGCCCGAAAGTGACGCCATGAGGCGGTCCTGCTCGCAGGCGCGCTGCGCCCGGCCGAGCGGCGTGCGGGCGATGACCAGCCAGAACGCCGCCATCAGCACGAGCGTCGTCACCACGATGAGAATCTGGATGTTGGACAGGATGACTTCGAAACCGCCTTGCTGGAACAGCTCGTAACCCCCGGTGACCACGGGCTGAAGCGGCTTCACCCGCGCGCCTTGCGACACCTGGATGAAATTCTGCAGCACGATCGACATGCCGATTGCCGTGATCAGCGGCGCGAGCCGGAAGGACTCACGTAAAGGCCGGTAGGCGATGCGCTCGACCGTCCAGCCCCAGACCGCGGTCAGCGCCATGGCGATGATGAGCACGAGGAGAAGCGCGAGCGGGACCATCGTCAGCCCGAGGCTCATCAGCAGGAGAAAGGCGATCAACGCGATGAAGGCACCGACCATGAAGATGTCGCCGTGGGCGAAATTGATCATGCCGATGATGCCGTAGACCATGGTGTAACCGATGGCGATCAGCCCATAGATCGAGCCCAGCGCGATGCCGTTGATCAGTTGCTGTAGGAAATAGGCCATGGCTTATGCCTGCCTCGCCTTTCCCCGAAATGGGCTTGCAGACTCAGGAATGCGGGCCCCGCCGCCCGCTTGCGGCCCCTTCTTAGCAAGAAGGGCTCGCCCCGTACAACGCCGCGTGAAGGGCAGGCCCTGCCCAAGATTAGAGCAGGAGGTGGGAGCCGTCGCAAAAAGGCGGGTCGCCCGTATCCTTGCAGCCGCAAAGAAGCGCGGTCTCGTCGCGCTCGGCGGCGAACATCAACGGCTCGATCCCCGTGCCGGCATGTGAGCCGTCGCAGAAGGGTTGCTTCTGGCTTCGTCCACAGCGGCACCACGCATAGCGTTTGCCGGCTTGGAGTTCGACCTGATACGGGCTGAGTTGCGGTCTCTCTGGCTCTGACATGGCGCTTTCCCAGCAAGGGGCCTTTCGGGGCCTGAATTTGCCCCTCCTTAGCCAATTCGCCCCTGCTGCACAAGGAAGCGGACCGTCACGGCGAAATGTTCTTAGCGAGGGCCGGCGGCGCCGTTAATCCGCTGGGAATCTGTTGGCAGCAAGATCGAGCATCGAGCGATTCGGGACGAACCGTCGCGCGAGCCGCAGGAGGCGCAAAAAGACTTGAGTCGATGGACCAACCGGACCATAGAGGGCAAAAAGCCGGATCGGTGCTGATCGCGCCGGTTGCAAGACTTGCCCGCATGAGGCTCTCCGGCCGGGGACGGACAGCGACCAAGGCGAATTTGGAGGCCGTCCATGGCTGAGTTGATCTTCGCAGGCCTCGCTGTTGCTGCTCTGTTTGCGCTTGCGATGAATCGCGCGCCGCTTTGGCTTTGGGCGCTCACCGCCGCCATTATCACCTTCAGCGCGCAGATGGGCCTCGTCCATGGTCATCTCCATTGGCCCGTCTTTCCGTGGTGGTCGCTGCTCGGCTGGCTTGTTGCCGCGCTCGTGTTCGTGGCGAGCTTTCCCGAGATCAAACGCAAATACATCACGCTGCCCGCTTATGGCGCGCTCAAAGGTGTCATGCCCACCATCTCCGAGACCGAGCGCGAGGCGCTCGAGGCGGGGACCGTCGGCTGGGACGCCGAGCTGTTCAGCGGCGCGCCCGACTGGTCGAAGCTTCGCCGCACAGCGCCGATCACGCTCACCGCGGAGGAGCGCGCCTTCCTCGACGGCCCGACCGTCGAGCTGTGCAAGCGCCTCAACGATTGGCGCATCCGACACGAGCTGCATGACATCCCCGACGACATCTGGCGCTTCGTCCGCGAGAACGGCTTCCTCGGCATGCTCATCTCGCGTGCACATGGCGGCCTCGGCTTCTCGGCTCAGGCGCAGTCGCTGATCATCGGCAAGATTTCCTCCCGCAGTCCTGACGGCGTCACCATCGTCATGGTGCCGAACTCTCTCGGGCCGGGCGAGCTGATCGAGAAATACGGAACCGACGCCCAGAAGGAGCATTTCCTGCCGCGGCTCGCCAAGGGCGAGGAGATTCCCTGCTTCGCTCTGACCGGTCCGTTCTCGGGCTCAGATGCGGCCTCGATGCGCGATATCGGTGTGGTCGCGCGCGGGATTCACGAGGGCAAGGACACGCTCGGCATCAAGCTCTCCTGGGACAAGCGCTACATCACGCTCGCGCCGAACGCGACGCTGCTCGGACTCGCCTTCCGGCTGTTCGATCCAGAGAACCTGCTCGGCCGTGGCGAGGATATCGGCATCACGCTTGCGCTCGTGCCGACCGATCATCCCGGCGTCGAGATCGGCAGGCGTCACCTCCCGGCGGGAGCCGCATTCCCTAACGGTCCAACGCGCGGGCGCGAGGTCTTCATTCCCATCGACTGGATCATCGGCGGGGCCGAGCGGGCCGGGCAGGGATGGCGCATGCTGATGGCCTGCCTTGCCGCCGGGCGCTCCATTTCTCTACCGGCGACGAGCGCGGCCGCGACGAAAGCACTGCTCAGGACGAGCACCGCTTATGCCCGCATCAGGAAGCAGTTCAATTTACCGATCGGCTTCATGGAAGGCGTTGAAGAGCCGCTAGCGCGCATGGCTGAGACGGCTTACGAGCTCGAGGCGGCGCGCGCCGTGACGGCCTCGATGGTCTCTGCCGGCGAGAAGCCTGCCGTCATCTCGGCGCTGCTCAAATATGTCTCGACCGAGCGCATGCGCGGAAGCGTCAACGATGCGCTCGACATCCACGGCGGGCGCGGCATCTGTGACGGACCCTCGAACTATATCCAGGGCGCCTATCAGATGGTGCCGGTCGGGATCACCGTTGAAGGCGCGAACATCCTGACGCGCACGCTGATCACTTTCGCCCAGGGCGCGCTCAGGAGCCATCCTTACCTCTTCACCGAGATCGAGGCGCTTCAGGACGAAGATCGGGAGCGCGGAATCGAGTCGTTCGAGGAAACGCTCGGAGAACACGTATCCTTCACGGTCTCCAACGCCGCGGGCTCCCTGTTCCACAATTTGACCTTCGGCGTCTTCGCCTCGTCTCCACCGGATGCGGGGCCGACAAGGCGCTGGTGGAAGGAGCTTGCGCGCGCCTCGCGCTCGTTTGCGCTCGTGGCCGACATGACGGTTGCTCTGCTTGGCGGCAGCCTCAAGGTGAAGCAGAAGATCACCGGGCGCATGGCTGACGCGCTGGCCGAGCTCTATCTCCTCTCCTCAGTGCTGAAGCGCTACGAGGACGACGGGCGGCAAACGGCAGACCTCCCGCTGGTGAACTATTGCGCGATGAACTGCCTCTACCGCTTCGACCAGGCGCTGCTCGGGGTGCTGCGCAATTTCCCGGTGCGGCCCGCCGCCTGGGTGATGTGGCCGCTCGTCTTCCCCTATGGCACGCGGCGCCCGGCGAGCGACGCACACGGCAAAGCGCTCGTGCGCCAAGTGCTCCAGCCCGGCGCCTTCCGCGACCGTCTTACGCGCGACATCTTCTCCCCCGACGATCCGTCCGATCGCGTGGGGTTGCTCGAATATACGTTGAAGAAAGTGATCGCGAGCGAAGAGGCCGACAAGAAGCTCGAGCGCGCCATCCGCAAGGGTGATGTCAAGCGCTATCACAACAATGATTGGATCGCCGAGGCCAAGTCGAAAGGCGTGCTGACCGAGGAGGAAGCCTCATCCCTTGCCGAGCTTCGCGATCTCGTGGCGCGGGTCATCGCCGTCGATGATTTCGATGCGGCGTCGCTCGCCGCGCGAAGGGCGCCTGCGCCGCCGCCGCCGCTCGCCGCCGTGCGGCCTGAGCCGCACGAGCACATTGCCGCCGAGTAAGAGAGCATGGCGACGACACTTCCCAATTTGCAGGACTGGCGCTTCGCGATCGATTTCGAGGGCATCGCCTGGGCGGTGATCGACCGCAAGGGCGAGAGCATGAACTCGCTCGGCCGCCGCCCGACCGAGGAACTCGGCGAGATCGTCAAGGCGGTCGAGGCAGCTGCCCCGAGCGGCGAGGTCAAGGGCCTCGTCATCATGAGCGCCAAGGACCGGAGCTTCATCGCCGGCGCCGACATTCGCGAGTTCGAGAGCTTTGACACCGAGGACAAGATCAAGGACGTGGTGAAGCAGACGCTCGAGCTGTTCGACCGCATCGATCGGCTCCCTGTCATCGTCGTCGCGGCGATCCACGGCTATTGCCTCGGCGGCGGGCTCGAGCTTGCTCTCGCCTGCGACTGGCGCATCGCCGATCGCGAAGAGGCGACGCGTCTCGGTTTCCCCGAGGTCAAGCTCGGCATCTTCCCCGGATTGAACGGAACGGTCCGCTCGATTGCGCTCGCTGGCCCCATGGACGCCATGACCGCGATGCTGACCGGCAAGATGCTTCGTCCCTCGGCCGCCAAGGCCATGGGCCTCGTCGATCAGCTCGTCCCGACGCACCACAATCTCCGTTGGGCCGCGCGGAAGGCGGTGCTGCAGAAGCGTGTGTCGAAGGGTGCGCCCTGGTGGAAGAAGCTGATGCTGAAGCAGCCCATTCGCGGGATGCTGGCGAAGCAGATGCGGGAGAAGACCGCCGCCAAGGTGCGCGAAGAGCATTATCCCGCGCCGTTCCGCCTGATCGAACTGTTCGAGCATTACGGCGACGATCCCGACAGCATGCGCGTCGCCGAGACGGAGATGTTCACGCCGCTGATGGCGAGCGAGGCCTCACGCAATCTGCGCCGCGTGTTCAAGCTGTCGGAGATGCTGAAGGACGATGCGCCGAAAGATGGATTTAAGCCCCGCCGCGTTCATGTGATCGGCGCCGGAACCATGGGCGGAGACATCGCCGCCTGGTGCGTGGTGCAGGGCATGCAGGCGAGCCTTCAGGATCTCGACGAGGCGCAGATCGCCAAGGCTCTCGCCCGCGCCAAGGGCCTGTTCAAGCGCCATCTCCGCACCAAGCTCGCGATCGATGCGGCGGTCGCGCGCCTCATCGCCGACCCCAAGGGCAAATATGTGAACCATGCCGACGTCGTGATCGAGGCGATCGTCGAGAGGCTCGACGTCAAGCAGAAGCTGTTCGCCGAGCTTGAGAAGCAAGTGAAGCCGGGCGCCGTGCTCGCCACCAACACCTCTTCGCTCAAGCTCGAGGATATTGCGCGTCCCCTTGCCGACCCTGGCCGTCTCGTCGGGCTTCATTTCTTCAACCCCGTGGCGCAGCTTCCCCTGGTCGAGGTGGTGCGTGGGTCGCAGACCCGGGAGGAGGAGGTGCGCAAGGCGTGCGCCTTCGTCACCGCCATCTCCAAGCTGCCGCTCATCGTCAAGGACGGTGCGGGCTTCCTCGTGAACCGTGTGCTCGCGCCCTATCTGATGGAGGCGGTCCGCCGTTATCAGCTCGGCGAGCCGCGCGAGAAGATCGACGAGGCGGCGATGAAGTTCGGCATGCCCATGGGTCCGCTCGAGCTCATGGATCTAGTCGGCCTCGACATCGCCAATCACGTTGGCCAGGAGCTTAACCTCGCGCCCGAGACCGACAACGTGCTCGCGAGCCTCGTCAGGCAGGGCAAGCTCGGCAAGAAGACGGGCGAGGGCTTCTATCTTTGGGTCGAGGGGAAGCCGAAGCGCGAAGAGGCGACCTACGATCAGGCTGAGCTCGAGCGCCTCGGCCGCGACCTCGTCAAGCCCATGCTCGACGAGGCCGAGCGGGCTCTCGCCGACCAGGTGGTGGCTGACGCCGATCACGTCGATGCCGGCGTGATCTTCGGCACGGGCTTCGCGCCGTTCCGCGGCGGGCCTCTGCATTACCGGCACAGTGAGAAGGCGGCAGAAGCTGCGACCGCCGCCGCGGCATGACCGAGGGATAGATGACTGAAGCTTCGATCAGGCGTGTCGCAGTGCTGGGAGGATCGCGCATCCCTTTTTGCCGCTCGCACACGGCCTATGCCGAGCTCTCCAATCTCGACATGCTGATCGCAGCGCTCGGCGGTCTGGTCGATCGCTTCGCTTTGCACGGCGCCCACATCGATGAGGTGGTTGGCGGCGCGGTCGTCACCCATGCCAAGGACTGGAACCTTGCCCGCGAGGCGGTAATCGGCAGCGCGCTCGCGCCCACGACACCGGGTATCACCATGATGCAGGCCTGCGGTACGAGTCTCGCCGGCGCGCTCAATCTCGGGGCCAAGATTGCCATCGGCCAGATCGAATGCGGCATCGCGCTCGGCAGTGACACGACAAGCGATGCTCCGATCGTGTTTCAGCGCCGATTCGCTCAGCGCCTGGTGCAGGCCTCGCGGGCGAAGGGTTTCGGCCAGAAGCTTCCTGCTTTCAAGGGCTTCACGCCGGCCGAGCTTGCACCTCTGCCCCCTTCGACCTCAGAGCCCCGCACGGGGCTCGGCATGGGCGAGCATTGCGAGCTGATGGCCAAGGAATGGGGGATTACCCGCGAGGCGCAGGACCTTCTCGCCTATCAAAGCCACAAGAAGGCGGCGGCGGCCTATGACGAGGGCTTTATGGACGATCTTGTCATCCCCTGCGCCGGTGTTTTCCGCGACAACAATATCCGAGAGGACATCTCCCTGGAGAAAATGGCGGAACTCAAGCCCGTTTTCGATCGGACGGGTAAAGGCACCATCACGGCCGCCAACTCGACGCCGCTCACCGATGGAGCCTCGACCGTGCTTCTTGCCTCCGAGGAATGGGCGCGCAAACGGGGGATCCCGGTCCAGGCCTTTTTGACGTTAGGCCGCACTTCGGCCGTAGATTTCGTTCAAGGTGAAGGACTTCTGATGGCGCCCACCGTCGCCGTGAGCGAATTACTCAGGCAAACCGGTCTGGCGCTTCAGGATTTTGATTACTACGAGATTCACGAGGCCTTTGCGGCGCAGGTGTTGGCAACTTTGAAGGCGTGGGAATCAGAGGAATATTGCCGGGTGAGGCTTGGACGGGGCGCTCCCCTAGGGTCGATCGACCGGGCGAAGCTAAACGTCAAGGGGTCTTCAATAGCTTTCGGGCATCCTTTTGCTGCAACTGGTGCAAGAATCTTGGCAGTGCTGGCCAAGCTGCTGCATAGTGGGGGTGGCCGAAGGGGTTTGATCTCGGTGTGTACGGCCGGCGGCATGGGTGTCGCGGCAATCCTGGAAGGGGCGGAAGCACGTGCTTAGCCAGGATCGGCAGAACCTGCTGAAGTGCAAGAAAAGCGCGGAAAACGCGCGTCTGGCGCAAACAGGGGCCTCCCTCAGAGGCCCATCAGGGACAGGGGGCAAGAAGCCTAAGGGCCATGGCGCAATGAGCGCCATCGGCGAGAGCCTAATACGGAGGTGCTTATGAGGCATCATGCGTTCGCTGCGGCGATGGGACTTGTGACCGCTGCCATGATTGTTCCCTGCAGCCAGTCCCACGCGGCCACGGCTGATCCTACCGGCTATTGGTACAAGCCGGATGCCGAGCGCGAATCGAAGATACAGGTGTTCAAGTGCGGCTCGGGCAAGTCCCAACTCTGCGCCAAGATCATCTGGCTCAAGGACCCGACCGACAGCAAGGGCAAGGCCCTGCACGACATTCGCAACGAGGATCCCTCGATGCGCGATCGTCCGATCGTCGGGCTGACCATCTTCGCCGGCCTCATGCCGAGCGCCCCCGCGACCTGGACCGGCAAGATCTATAATCCCGAGGATGGCCATACCTATGCGGCGACGCTCACCATGATGTCGCGCACGCAGATCACGCTCAGGGGCTGCAAAGCTTGGCTCCTCTGCGGCGAGAAACAGTGGCTGCGGACCTCGGCGCCTCCGGCGGCGGTGCCTGCAACGGCTCCCGAAGGCACTCAGCAGATCGAGGCTTCGGCGAAGCCTGATGCGACGGCTCCGGCTGCTGCCGCGGCGAGCGCGGCTGCGACCCCGTCTGCCGCCAAGGCCGAGCCTGCACCCACTCCGGCTGCGCCTGTGGTCGAGGCCGCCGTCGATCATGCGGCGGCGCCCGCGAACTCCAGTGCCGATGCTTCTCCCGCCGCTGCTCCAGCGCAGAGCGCTTCACCCCCGGCCACGATGCAAGCTGCGGTAAATTCAACCCCGCAGACCATGTCGCAGCCCGTCACTCTGGTGAGCCCGGCTCCGCCGACGGGCACACCGCCTGCCCAGAAGGGCTACGGCTTCTTGAATGCTTCGATGACGTCCGACACTGCCACGAAATATTCGGGCGAGAACGTCTCGAGCATGTTCAACATGACGAGCCCGATCCCGACGCAGCCCGCGGCGCAAACCGTCTCGACGCAAGCGACGGCGCCATCGGCTCCCGCCGCGCACACCGCTTCGGCCTCGGCCGCTGCTCAATCCACCGCCACGACGCAAGCGGCTGCCGATGATTCGATTCCGCTGCCCGTCCAGAAACCGAAGGATGCTGTGAAGTCGCAAGCGGTCGCCGCCAAGTCTACGCCAAAGACGACGGCGACGGCGTCGGCCGAACAGGGCGCGCCCGCGCCTGAGGACGGCACGGCGGCTGAAGCCGAGACCGATACTCAGTCTGCGCAGGCCGACACGGCAGACGCCGAGCAGGTCCCGCTCACGCGTCGGCAGATGCGACGCCTCAGGAGACAGCAGGAGCAGCAAGAGCCGTTCTTGCCCTGGCTGCGCTAGCCTCTTCGCAACAATATCACTTGCTCTCTCGCCGGCCTTTCGCCGGCGAGAGTGTTTTTGGCTGGCCGATCAGCGCTTGGCCTCGGCGCGAAGCTCGCGCCTGGACAGCTTGCCGACATGCGTCTTCGGCAGCTCGTCGCGGAACTCGATCTCCGCGGGCAGCTCGAGCTTGGAGAGCTTCTCCTTGAGGAAGTGGATCAGCTCAGCCGCGCTCGCCTCTTTCCCGTCCTTGAGCTTGACGAACGCCTTTGGCGCCTCGCCGCGGTACGCGTCGGGAATGCCGATGACGGTGACCTCGGCCACGGCCGGATGCTCGTAGAGCGCATCCTCGATCCGCCGCGGATAGACCTTGAAGCCCGAGGCGTTGATCATGTCCTTGATGCGATCGACGATGAAGACGTAGCCCTCCGCGTCCATGTAGCCGACATCGCCTGTGCGGAAGAAGCGCCCCACGAAGCAGTCCTCGGTATCTTGCGGCTTGTTCCAATAGCCGGTCATCACCTGCGGTCCGGCGATGCAAATCTCCCCGGTTTCGCCTTGCTCGAGCACGGTGTGCGGATCATCGAGCGAGCGTATGGAAATCTCGGTGGCGGGCAGCGGAAGGCCGATCGATCCTTCGCGCGGGGCCTCCGGCGGATTGCACGAGACGACGGGTGAGGTCTCGCTCAAGCCATAGCCCTCGACCAGCCTCGCGCCCGAGATCGCTTCAAAGCCTCGCTTCACTTCGAGCGGCAAGGCGGCGCCGCCTGCGATGCAATATTTGAGCGAGCTCAAGTCGAAATTGGCGATATGCGGATGGCGCAGCATGGCGTTGAACAGCGTCGGCACGCCCGGCATCATGATCGGGCGGAGCTTGCCGATCAGCTTCAAGGTCGGGATCAGATCGAACTTCGGCAGGAGGATGATCTCGAGCCCGTGACCGATGCCGAAATTCATCACCGTCGTCATGGCGAAGACGTGGAACAGCGGCAGCACGCCGAGGATGCGGTCGCCGTCCTTGGCGATCGAATTTTGCCAGGCGTTCACCTGGGCGACGTTGATCGAGAGGTTGGCGTGGGAGAGCATCGCTCCCTTAGGCGTCCCGGTCGTTCCGCCGGTATATTGCAGCACGGCGATCGCCTCGGGCGTGATGGCCGGGCGCTCGTAGCGGCCGTCATTGTTGAGGAGCGCTGGCGCGAGCACGAGCTTGCCCTTGGCACCGGCCCCGCTGACCGCCGCGAGCTTGGCACGCTGGGTGAGCCTGAAGCCCACCGATTTCAACGCCGGGAGGAGCGATGTAAAATTCACCACCACCGCCGTATCCAGCACGCCGTGCTGAAGCAACGTGGCGATTTTTCCGTAGGTCAGTTCAAGATCGAGCGTCACCATGATCTTGGCGCCGCTGTCGCGAATCTGAAATTCGATTTCCTCCAGGCTGTACAGGGGATTGAAATTGACGACCGTGCCGCCGGCTTTGAGCACGCCGTAGTAGAAAATCACGAAGGCCGGCGTGTTCGGCATGAACAGCCCGACCTTCACCCCTTCACCCACGCCGAGTTCCCGTAAGCCCTTCGCCGCCCGGTCGGAAAGCGCCCCGATCTCGGCGTAACTCAGCCGTTTCCCCATGAAATAGGTGCAAGGTCGGGCCCCATGGACCGCGACCGATTGATCGAGCAACTCGCCGAGCAGCTTCGGCTTGACCGGTAAATCCCAGCTAACCGTGCGGGGATAGGCCCTCAGCCAAGGATGCTCTTGCGCGGCGGCCTCGAAGCCCTCACATTCCGTCTTCTTCACCGAGGTGAGGTTTGGCTTTGTCGCCATTGGCGTCTTATGGTTTCGCCATGCTTTACCGCCGCTTAACGAGAACGGAGTGTTGCACGGAGGCAATAGGCCGCAAGCCCCTTAGAGCATAATATATTAGCACGTAAGCGCTAAGCTGGGGCGTCGGTTCGAGGATTCCACTCCTCCGCCGAATATGCTGAAACGGTGGCGTAGTCAGGCGCAAAAACGCCAATTTTATTGGCGATTAGTGCGCTCCGCAGGGACTGAATAGGCCAAGGACACGGGTAAACTCGACCAGTTTTTAAGTCTATTCCAATGCCCGACTTGCCCTCGGATTAGCTATGATTTAGCCAGGGACCACTAGACACGGACCCCTCAACGGGGCAGGGAGAGCGATATGGACGAGGTGGCTACCAAGATCATCGAGATTTTGCGTAAGAACATGAAGGATCCGTCCAAGACCGTCACGCTCGAAACGCCCCTCAGCGATCTTGAGATCGAATCGCTCGACCTCGCGGTGATCGTGTTCGACATTGAGGATACCTTCGGTATCGAAATCCCGTATAATGCAAACGAAGAGGTTGAAGCGTTCGCGACGGTTGGGTCCGTCGTCGATCGCGTTAAGAACATTATCGCAGAGACGAAGGCTTCGGGCGCTGCTGCTTGAGCAGTTTGCTCGGCTTTCCCGGGACGATAGACCAAGCTTGGAGTTACGGCTTAGCACTACATGACACACACTAACGGACGCAGGCGCGTCGTGGTCACCGGCCAGGGCGTCGTCACTCCTTTGGGTACCGGCGTAGACAAGTTTTGGGCTGCTCTCAAAAAGGGCGAGTGCGGCATCCGCCAGGTCCAGAGCTTCGACACTCAGGACCTCTACATCACTATCGCCGGCGAGATTCCCGACTTCGACCCCAGGGAGCGCTTGCAGAGCAAATCGCTCCTGCTCGCCGACAAGTTCTCTCAATATGCGGGCTGCGCGGCGCAGGAAGCTGTCGCCATGTCCAAGCTCGAAGTTCCGCTCAAGGACAACGCGGCCTATCGCGCCGCGTGCATCATCGGCTCGGGTGTCGGCGGACTGACCACGCTCGAGTTCTCGTACAAGATGTTGTTCAAGGAGAACAAGCGGGCGACCCATCCCCTCACGCTGCTCAAGGCCATCGGCAGCTCGGCCTCGGCCCATGTCAGCATCGAATATGCGATCAAAGGACCGACCTTCGGCGTGGTGAGCGCCTGCTCGACCGCGACGCATGCCATCGGCCTCACCTACCGCATGATCCGCGAGGGTCTCGTCGACCTCGGCCTCGCCGGTGCCGCGGAAGCGTCGCTCAACTGGGGTGCGACGCGGGCCTGGCAGGCCATGCGCGTGCTGAGCCCCGACGGGCTCTGGCCGTTCGCCAAGAAGCGCAACGGCACCGTCCTCGCTGAGGGCGCCGGCATCTTGATGCTGGAAGAGCTTGAGCACGCCAAGGCGCGCGGCGCGCCGATCCTCGCTGAGCTGCTGGGTTACGGCATGACGGCCGACGCCGCCGACATGGTCAACCCCTCGATCGACGGCGCCTCGACCGCCATGCAGATCGCACTCGACGACAGCCGGCTCGCGCCTTCGGATATCGACTACGTGAACGCGCACGGAACGGCGACCCTCGTCAACGACATCAACGAGACGCGCGCGATCAAGCGCGTGTTCGGCAACGCAGCGAACAAGCTCTCGATCTCCTCGACTAAGTCGATGCATGGTCATTGTCTCGGCGCCGGCGGCGGCATTGAGGCGGTGGCTGCGGTGAAGGCGATCGGCGAGAAATTCGTGCCGGCGACGGTTGGGCTCGATGAGCCCGATCCGGAATGCGACCTCGACTACACGCCGAACGTGGGCAAGAAGCGCGAGGTCAATTACGCCATGTCGAACTCGTTTGCCTTCGGCGGACTGAACGCCGTTCTCGTGTTTGGACCCCCGCCGGCATAAGGCGCTCCGCGCGAATGGCTGCCGCGCCGCCTGCTGATCTCGCAGGCTAGATCAGTCCAAGCCCGCGGAAGCTCGCGTGGCCCTGCTTGCCGACGATGATGTGGTCATGCACCAGGATGCCGAGGGGCTTCGCAGCGGTGACGATCTGCTTGGTCATCTCGATATCGGCGCGCGACGGCGTGGGGTCGCCCGATGGGTGATTGTGCACGAGCACGATCGCAGTCGAGGACAGCTCAAGCGCGCGCTTCACCACCTCCCGCACATAGACCGGGGTGTGGTCGACGGTGCCGGTCTGCTGCACCTCGTCGGCGATGATCTGGTTACGCTTGTCGAGGAACAGGATGCGAAACTGCTCCTTGGTCTCGAACCCCATCGAGGCGCGGCAATAGTCGAGCACCTGGCTCCAGGACGAGAGCACGGGGCGCTCGAGCACTTCGCCCCGCATCAGCCGGACCGCCGCCGCCCGCACCAGTTTGAGCTCGGTGATGGCCGCCTCGCCGATACCCGGCACCTCGCGCAGCAGCTCATCCGGCGCGTTCAGCGCCTCTGCGAAGGTTCCGAAGCGGGCGAGCAGCGCCTTGGCGAGCGGCTTGGTATCGCGCCGTGGCGCGGCGCGGAACAGGATTAGCTCGAGCAGCTCGTAATCGGGGACGGCATCGGCACCGGCATCGCGGAAACGGCGCCTCAGCCTCTCGCGATGGCCGAGATAATGTGGTTTGCCCGCATCCTTGAAACCCATTCAACCTTCGCTCGATTGCGACCCTGACGGCGGCCGGTCGAGTCCTCGCGGCGAGAGGGTGAACACCTCGCAGCCCGTCTCGGTGACGCCGACCGTGTGCTCGAACTGCGCCGATAGCGAGCGGTCGCGGGTCACCGCCGTCCAGCCATCCGACAGGATCTTCACATGCGGCTTGCCGAGATTGATCATCGGCTCGATGGTGAACAGCATGCCGGGCTTGAGCGGCAGGCCTTCGCCCGGCTCCCCGTAATGCAGGATGTTCGGCCGGTCGTGGAACACGCGGCCCAAGCCATGGCCGCAGAAGTCGCGCACCACGCTGCAGCGCTCGCTTTCGGCGTAAGCCTGGATCGCCGCGCCGATATCGCCGGTCGTGGCGCCGGGCTTGACCGCGGCCACGCCACGCATCAGCGAATTATAGGTCACCTCGAGCAACCGCTCGGCGGCGCGGCTGATCTTGCCTACGCCATACATGCGGCTCGAATCGCCGTGCCAGCCGTCGACGATGAGCGTCACATCGACATTGAGGATGTCGCCCTCTTTGAGCGCCCGTGGGCCCGGAATGCCGTGGCACACCACGTGGTTCAGCGAGGTGCAGATCGATTTCGGGAAGCCGCGATAATTGAGCGGCGCCGGGATCGCTCCGTGCTCCGTGGCAAAGTCGAACACGAAGGCATCGAGTGCCTCGGTGGTCACGCCCGGCTTCACCTCATCGACGAGAAGATCGAGGACCTCGGCCACGAGCCGGCCGGCCTTGGCCATGCCGGCGAAGGCTTCCGCTCCGTGCAGCTTGATCTTGGTGTCGCGCGCCTGGGCGCGGGCAAATTCGAGATTGGACATTGGCCTCAATCATAAAGGAACTTCCGTTGACTTAGGGCGAAATAAGCCGTTGTGCAACGGGCGCTGCTTCGCTTTATCGCGCTCGCCTTGCGAGCGCCTTACACGCTGGAGGCTTTGCGCTAAGCTCCGCCTCCGACGACGATGCTGCGATGCGGGCCCCCGCGGAATGACGGACAAAGTCCAGGAGACGGTTAGTGCAGCTCTCGTCGTCATCGGCGAGGAGATCTTATCGGGCCGCACCAAGGACGAGAATATCGCCTATATCGCCGCCTATCTGACCCGCATCGGCATCCAGCTGCGCGAGGTGCGCGTCGTAGCGGACGTCGAGACCGCGATCGTCGCCGCCGTGAACGAGCTCCGCAGCCGTTTCACTTATGTCTTTGCCACTGGCGGGATCGGGCCCACTCATGACGACGTGACCACCGACGCGATCGCCAAGGCCTTCGGCGTGCCCGTGGTGGTTGACCCCGAGGCGGTCGCCGCCATGCGCAAGCGCTACATCGGGACCGAGCTCACGCCTGCGCGGCTCCGCATGACCCGCGTTCCTGAGGGTGCGAGCCTGATCGACAACGCCATCTCGCGCGCGCCGGGCTTCATGATCGAGAACGTGATCGTCATGGCCGGCGTGCCCAACATCATGCAGGTCATGCTCGACGACGTGAGCCCGCGCCTCAAGAAGGGGTGCCCCATGGTCTCCCGCTCGGTTCGTCTCGATGTCCCCGAGGGCGATGCGGCGGACGGCCTCGGTGCGCTGCAAGCGGCGCATCCAGGGGTGCAGATCGGCAGCTACCCATTCTTCCACAATAAGCGCCTCGGCACCTATGTCGTGCTCCGCTCGACCGACGAAGGGAAGCTCGCAGCCGCCGAAACTGCGCTGTGGAAATTTATCGCCGAAGCGGGCTTTCCGGCTGCCTCAGGCGAGCGATAGCCGCGACTTCGTCCAGAAAAGCGAATCACGTGCCGGCACGAGCCGGCGCGAAGGAGCCGAGCACGTCGCGATCGTCCGGCTCACGAAGGCGGCGAGCGCGAGCATAAACTCGATCTCCACGCGGCGATTGAGGCCGGCGCGCGACGTCGGCAAAGACGCCATTAGCAGCGAAAGAGCGACGACGATCGAGTTGGTAGCCAATGTCGCGAGCGCGCTCACGCAAGTCGCTTCAAGCGAGCGGACTCTCATCAAGGCGAGCGTGCAAAACGAAAAGCGCGGGAGCCGATGTCGGTCCCGCGCCTTCAACAAGTGCTTGTTTTGAAAAGGAATAAAGAAGGCGCGGGGACGAACCCCGCGCCCTTGTAATTTATCTCTTCTTGGCGGTCTTGCGACGGGCGGTGCCCGTCTTCTTCGCCGTCGTCTTCTTCGCCGCGGCGGTCTTGCGCGCGGGTTTCTTCTTCGCTGGCTTCTTCTTCGCTACTGCCATAGTGCATCCCTCCTTCAGGGCTGGCTGGCTGTGAAAATCACTCTAGCTACATCCGCTCGTCGAACCGCACGTATCGCATTTGAGACACGTGCCGTTACGCACGAGGGTAAAGTTACCGCATTCTCCACATGCTTCCCCTTCATAACCCTTAACGCGCGCCTCGGCGACGAGATTTGACGCGCCGCGCTCGGCGACTGCTTCGACTGCGCGCGCGACATGCTCGGCCGTCTCAGCTGAAGAAACTTGTGGTGACGCGGTGGCAAGGCTTGTGGTGCGAGGAAGCGCGTCGTCGTCGGCTCTCGCCTGCAACGCGCGCGCCTGAGCACCAGTGCCCTGCGCTTTGCTCGGCGCAAGAAGCTTTCGCTCGCTGAGGCGACCACGGGTGAAGCCTGGCGAGACGAGAGCTTCGGTGGAACGCTTGCCTTCGCCAGCGTCACCTGAGCCGAGTGTAGTGCTGCCGATCTCACTTGGATCAACATGAGCAAGCTCGTAGCGCCCAAGATAAGAAACTGCAAGCTCCCTGAACAAGTAGTCAAGGATCGAGGTAGCGTTCTTGATGGCCTCGTTCCCGCGCACCGGACCAGCAGGCTCGAAGCGCGTGAAGGTGAAGGCATCGACGAACTCTTCCAACGGAACGCCATACTGCAAACCGACGGACACCGCGATCGCAAAGTTATTCATGAGCGAGCGGAAGGCCGCGCCCTCCTTGTGCATGTCGATAAAAATCTCGCCCAAGCGACCGTCTGCATACTCTCCAGTCCTTAAATAGACCTTATGCCCGCCGACCACAGCCTTCTGGGTATATCCCTTGCGCCGATCAGGCAAGCGCTCTCGTTCGGCGCGCGCGCGCATCCGCTCGATCACGCGCTCGACGATGCGCTCCGAGATCACCGTCGCGCGCTGCGCCTGCGGCTGATCTGAGGCGACCGCTGCGAGCACTTCGTCCTGCTCCTCCTCCTCATCGGCGAGGAGCTGCGCGTTGAGCGGCTGCGACAGCTTCGAGCCGTCGCGATAGAGCGCGTTGGCCTTGAGCGCAAGCCGCCACGACAGAAGATATGCCTCCTTGCAGTCGGAGACCGACGCATCGTTCGGCATGTTGATGGTCTTGGAGATCGCGCCGGAGATGAACGGCTGCGCCGCCGCCATCATGCGGATGTGGCTCTCGACCGAGAGGAAGCGCTTGCCCTTGCGCCCGCAAGGCGAAGCGCAGTCGAACACCGGCAGATGCTTGGGGTCGAGCCCGGGCGCCCCTTCGAGCGTCATCGCCCCGCAGGCATATTCGTTGGCGGCCTCGATCTCCCGCTTGCCGAAGCCGATCTCAGCCAGGAGGTCGAAATCGGGCTGGTCGAGCCGCTCAGGCTTGAGCCCGAGCACGCCCGTCACGAAGTCCTCTCCGAGAGTCCACTTATTGAAGACGAACTTGATGTCGAAGGCCGAAGCCACGGACTTCTCGACCGCGGCGAGCTTCTCGGGCGTGAAACCGCGTGCCGCCAAGCTCTCGTGGTTGACGCCAGGCGCGCCCGCGAGCGTGCCGCGTCCGACCGCATAGTCGATGATGCGCTTGATCGCGTCGGCGGGGTAGCCGAGCTTGCGTAAGGCTTCGGGCACCATGCGGTTGATGATCTTGAAATAGCCGCCGCCGGCGAGCTTCTTGAACTTGACCAGGGCAAAGTCCGGCTCGATGCCGGTCGTGTCGCAGTCCATCACCAGACCGATCGTCCCGGTCGGGGCGATCACCGTCGCCTGCGCGTTGCGATAGCCGTGCTGGCGGCCAAGCTCGATCGCCTTCTCCCAGGCATGCATGGCATGCGCGAGAAGCTGCGGGTCGGGGCACGAGGCATGGTCGAGCGGCACCGGCGCCGTGGCCAGGCCCTCATAGCCGCCTTTCTCGCCGGCGGCCGCGCGGGCATGGTTGCGCATCACTCTGAGCATGGTCTGGCGATTCGCGGCAAAGCCGGGGAACGCGCCGAGCTCGCGTGCCATCTCGGCGCTCGCGGCATAAGAGACGCCGGTCATGATGGCGGTGAGCGCGCCGCACAGTGAACGGCCTTCGGGCGAATCATAAGGAATGCCCGAGGCCATGAGCAGGCCGCCGATATTGGCGTAGCCGAGGCCTAGCGTCCGGTACTCGTAAGAGAGCTGAGCGATGCGGCGCGAGGGGAACTGCGCCATGGTCACGGCGATCTCGAGCACGATGGTCCACAGCCTGATCGCATGCTCGTACGCCTCGACGTCGAAGCTGCCGTCCTTCTTGCGGAACGCCATCAGGTTGAGCGAGGCGAGATTGCAGGCGGTGTCATCGAGGAACATGTATTCCGAGCAGGGGTTCGACGCCCTGATCTCGCCGGCCGCGGGGCAGGTGTGCCAGTCGTTGACGGTGGTGTGGAACTGGATGCCGGGATCGGCGCAGGCCCAAGCCGCGTAGCCGATCTCCTCCCACAGCTCCCGCGCTTTCACCGTCTTGGCGATGGCGCCGTTCTTGCGGAAGGTCAGGTTCCAGTCGGAGTCGGCCTCGACCGCGCGCAGGAACTCGTCGGTGACGCGCACCGAGTTGTTCGAGTTCTGGCCCGAGACGGTGCGATAGGCTTCACTGTCCCAATCGGTGTCGAAGATCGGGAAGTGGATCGAGGTGTAGCCCTGGCGTGCGAACTGGATCACCCGGCGAATCGCATTGTCGGGCACGCGCGCCTTGCGCGCCGCCTTCACCTCTCGCTTCAACGCGGGGTTGCGCTTGGGATCGAAACAGCCGTCGTCGTCGGCCTCGCAATTGACGCAAGCCTTGAGGATCGCGTTCAGCCGCTCAGATAGGATCCTCGAGCCGGTGACGAGAGCGGCCACCTTCTGCTCTTCGATGACCTTCCAATTGATGTAGTCCTCGATGTCGGGATGGTCGATGTCGACCACGACCATCTTGGCCGCACGGCGCGTGGTGCCGCCCGATTTGATGGCCCCCGCGGCGCGGTCGCCAATCTTGAGGAAGCTCATCAGGCCTGAGGACTTGCCCCCGCCGGAAAGCGGCTCGTTCTCGCCTCTGAGCCGCGAGAAATTCGTCCCCGTCCCCGAGCCATATTTAAAGAGCCGCGCCTCGCGGACCCAAAGGTCCATGATGCCGCCCTCGTTGACGAGGTCGTCCTCGATTCCCTGGATGAAGCAGGCATGCGGCTGGGGATGTTCGTAGGCCGAGGTCGAGGCCTTAACCTCGCCGGTGGCGAAGTCCACATAATAATGTCCCTGGCTCGGCCCATCGATGCCGTAGGCCCAATGAAGCCCGGTATTGAACCATTGCGGGCTGTTGGGGGCCCCCATCTGCATGGCGAGCATGTGGCGGAGTTCGTCATAGAAGGCGCGCGCATCCTCCTCGCTCGAGAAATAGCCGCCTTTCCAGCCCCAATATGTCCACGTCCCGGCGAGCCGGTCGAACACCTGGCGCGCGTCGGTCTCGCTGCCGAAGCGCTCCTTCTCGGGCACCGCCGCGAGCGCCGCCTCGTCCGGGACCGAGCGCCAGAGCCATGAGGGGACTGACGTCTCCTCGACGCGCTTCGCCTTTACCGGAACGCCGGCTTTGCGGAAGTATTTCTGGGCGAGGATATCGGCAGCGACCCCGCTCCAATGCTCAGGCACCGTGAAGCGATCGAGCGAAAACACCACCGAGCCGTCGGGATTGCGGATCTCGCTCGCGCTTTCCCTGAAGGGGATGGCGTCATAAGGCGATTTTCCAGCCTCGGTAAATTTCCGTTCGATCCGCATCGTGCTCCCATCCCCCGCAAATTCGGTCTGAATACCCCCGCGCTTCGTTCCGGCGCGCAACGGACGAACCTGAGGCAATTCGTCCAAGCCATCAACATGTATGCATCAAAGTCCTACTTTACCACTAAAGGCTGTGAGGAGCGAGGGGCACGGCGCGTGGATAGGCTGTGGGTGAGGCGTGGAAAACGGGCTGTTGCGGCGGTGGCCACAGCTTCTAGTTGACCGATTTCGACCTCCGTCTTCACCCTCTATTTACGAGCCCATCAGTAATTTGTTGATGAGAGGGAAAAGCCTCAAATCAGCGTGGGGTCGAGGTCCATGGGTCAGCATCGCGCGTTAGGCAAAGACCTCGAGACGCTGTCCATCGCCGTCATCGATGATCGGCAGCCGATGCTCCAGGTGATGCGGGCCATGCTCGCAGCCATCGGGACCGGCCGCATCGACACTTACGAGAGCCCGGTCCAGGCGCTCGAGGCGATGCGCAAGACGGCTCCCGACCTCGTATTGGCCGCGGCCATGATGCAGCCGTTGACGGGCCCCGCGCTCGTCCGCAGCATGCGCTATGTGGGCTCTAATCTCTGCTTCACCCCCGCCATGATCATGAGCGCCAACGCCAAGCCCGCGATCGTCGAGAGCGCGCTCCGAGCAGGGGCCCATCAGGTTCTCGTGCTGCCGACCTCCGCCAGCACGCTTTATCGCCGCCTAGATTGGCTGCTCAACGACGATCGGCCCTTCGAACTCATGGGCGAGCATTATGTGGTAGCAGGCATCGAAGAGCGCCTGTCGCTCAGCATCCAGCGTCCGATCTACATGCCGACCTCTTTAACCTCGGCCGCGGCGAGCGTCTCGCCCGATGACCCACGCGAAACCACGCCTTTGGTGCAGAAGGCGCGCGTCGGAAGAGCCTAGCCGCTCGGCTTTACAGGGGCGGGGCCAAGCCCCATAGTCCCGGCGCAACAGCGGGCTGGGAACGGCGCCGAACCATCCATGGGAATTTTCACCGAGCTCTTCGCCTGGTGGACGGGCAATACTATCGGCACGCGCGTCTATACCTGGCGCAAGGGCGTGCGCGTGGGCGACGACGGGCTCGGCAACATCTATTACGAGGAGCGGAGCGGCCCACGCCGCTGGGTGGTCTACCACACGCTCGCCGAGCCATCGCAGATCCCGCCCGCCTGGCATGCCTGGCTACACCACACGGTCGATGTGCCTCCCACCGAGGAGCACTACACGCCGCGGCCGTGGGAGAAGGCGCATCGCCCCAATATGACCGGCACGTATGAGGCCTATCGACCGCCGGGCTCCACGCTTCGCCCTGACGTGCGGACGCCGCCTCTGGATTACGAGCCTTGGCAGCCGGAATGAAGCGCGCGCGTTTGCTCGACGCCGCCCCGCCCAAGGCCGTGCAGCGTTGGTCGGCGTCCGATTATGCGCGGAACGGGCGTTTCGTGCAGGAGCTTGCCGGCGCCGTCTTTGCCATGCTCGAGCCGAGACCCGGCGAGCGCATCCTCGATCTTGGTTGCGGCGACGGGACGCTCACCGCCGAGATCAAGGCCTCTGGCGCCGACGTGCTCGGCGTCGATCTCAGCGACGAGCTGCTCGCGGTGGCGCGCATGAAAGGCCTGCGCGTCCGCAAGCTCGACGGCCATGCTCTCGACTTCTCCTCAGAGTTCGACGCCGTCTTCTCCAACGCAGCACTCCACTGGATGCGGCAGCCCGCTCTGGTGATCGCCGGCGTCGCCCGCGCGCTTAAGAGTCATGGCCGCTTCGTCGGCGAGCTCGGCGGTCACGGCAATGTGGCGGCGATCGCGACCGCGATGCGCGCGGTGGGCAAGGAGCGGAACGGCGACCCCGCTCTCGTCGCGCCCTGGTTCTTTCCCACCGTCGACGAATATCGTGAGCTTCTCGCCGAGGGCGGATTTGCGGTGCACGAAATCGCTCTTGTACCCCGCCCAACGCCGCTCAAGACCGGCATGGAAGGCTGGCTCAGGACTTTCGGCAGGTCGTTCTTCGACCAGTTCTCCGAGCCTGAGAGGACCGATGTGCTGGCTGAAATCGTCGAGCTGCTCAAGCCCTCCCTCTGCGACGAAAAGGGGGTTTGGACGGCAGATCACATCAGGCTGCGCTTTTTTGCCGAGCGCGCCGCTTGAGGCCGCACCTCATTCGCCACATCAATGCCCAAAAGATGGACGAGGCGTTTGCGGCTAGGGCATGATGCGAAGGACGAGGGGATTTCGCACTCCGCTCAGGCTCTAAGCCAGGAGCGCACCGGAGCGAAACGAGAACTGGCCGTTCACAAGGTGTGCGGAATGATGCGACGAGTTGAACAGGTTGCCGGACCGGACGCCTTTGCAATTGTGCTCTTTGCGATCTGCCTGGCGATCCTCTGCGCTGCGCCGGGCGTCGCTCTGGCCGAGACGGTCAAGAACTCGATCGCCGTGTTCGCCGCCCTCGACAAGGTCACGGGACGCATTTCCCATCTCGAGATCCCCATCAACCAGACGGTCGAATTCGGCGCGCTCAAGGTGACGCCGAGGGTGTGCGATACGACGCCTCCGACGGAAACGCCGCATACGGCCTCCTTCGTCGAGGTCGACGAGGTCAAGTTGTCGGGAGAGGTCGAGCGGATCTTTACCGGCTGGATGTTCGCCGAGAGTCCAGGCCTTCACGCCGTGGAGCACCCGGTCTTCGACGTCTGGCTCACGAGCTGCAAGACGCCTTCCGCGCCGACATCCTCTGAGAGCAGCCAGAATGCTCCGGCGCCTGACACCGCGCCGGCGCCGGACGCGGAGCCTGCTCCCGCCGCGGCCGCTGCACCTCCGGCGGCGCCCGCAGAAGAGCCGGAAGTGCTGCCCTGGGCGACCAAGCCGCCGGCCAACGCCGCTTCCAAGCAACGCTGAAACTCCTGCCGGCTCACCTCGATCGCGCCGAACTTGGCGAGATGTCCGGTGACGAATTGCGTGTCGAGCAGAGTGAAGCCGCCATATTTGAGCCTGGCCACGAGATAGACGAGCGCGATCTTGCTCGCATCGCGCGCGCGGCTGAACATGCTTTCCCCGAAGAAGGCGCGGCCGAGATGGACGCCGTAGAGCCCGCCCGCGAGTGTCCCGTCCTGCCACACCTCGACCGTGTGGCAATGGCCGAGCGTGAACAGCTCTCGATAAAGGCTCCTGATGCGCCCATTGATCCAGGTCGAGCGGCGTCCTGATCGCGGCGCCGCGCAGCCGTCGATCACCGCCTCGAAATCATTGTCGATCTTCACCTCGAATCCGCCGCGGCGGATGGTGCGGGCAAGGCGCCTTGGCACATGCACGTGGTCGAGGGGCAGGATGCCGCGCCGCTCCGGCTCAATCCAGTAAAGCGCGTTGTCCTCCGCGCTCTCCGCCATGGGGAAGATCCCGCACGCATAGGCCTTGAGCAGGACCTGCGGGGTGATCTCAATCATGACGTCGTCGATTGAGGTCATCCTGCCGATCCGCGCTTTCCTTGCTTGGCGAGATGGGTCTCGAGCCAGTGGATGTCGTAATTGCCGTCGACGATATCGGGCTCCGAGATCAGCGAGTTGAAGAGTGGGATCGTGGTCTCGATGCCGTCGACGACGAACTCGCCGAGCGCCCGCTTGAGCCGCATGAGACATTCGTTGCGCGTGCGGGCATGCACGATGAGCTTGCCGATCAGACTGTCATAATAGGGTGGAATCGTGTAGCCGGCATAGGCGCCGGAATCGAACTCTGACCCCGAGTCCGCCGGGTGGGTGGAAATGGGTGATCGTGCCGGGCGAAGGCCTGAAGGTATGCGGGTTCTCGGCATTGATGCGGCACTCGATGGCGTGCCCGTTGAAGCGCACGTCCTCCTGGCGGAGCGAAAGCGGCGCGCCGGCCGCGATCCTGATCTGCTCGATGACGAGATCGAGCCCGGTAATCATTTCGGTGATGGTGTGCTCGACCTGGAGGCGCGTGTTCATCTCGATGAAGTAGAACTCGTTGTCCTCGTAGAGAAACTCGACGGTGCCGACGCCGCGATAGCAGAGATCGCGCATCGCCTTCGCCACCGTCTCGCCGATACGGCTGCGCTCGCCCGCGTTGAGAGCGGGCGAAGGGGCCTCCTCCCATAGCTTTTGATGACGCCGCTGGAGCGAGCAATCGCGCTCGCCGAGATGGATGGCATTGCCGAGCCCGTCGGCTAGCACTTGCACCTCGATATGGCGGGGATGGACGAGATATTTCTCGAGATAGACGGTGTCGTCGCCGAAAGCGGCGCGAGCCTCGTTGCGTGCGGTCTGGAGCGCCGGCTCGAGCTCGCTCTCGTCGAGCGCGAGCTTCATGCCGCGTCCGCCGCCCCCCGCCGAGGCCTTGACCATGATCGGATAGCCGATGTCGCGGGCAAAGGCTTTTGCTTCCTCGATATTGCTCACCGGACCCGAGCCCGGAACGACCGGGATGCCGAGCGAGCGCGCCGTGTCCTTGGCCACGATCTTGTCGCCCATCAGCCTGACGTGTTCTGCGGTCGGTCCGATAAAGGTGATGGCGTGCTCCTCGAGGATCTCGGCGAAACGAGCGTTCTCGGCGAGAAACCCATAGCCCGGATGCACGGCGTCGGCGCCGGTGATCTCGCAGGCCGCGACGATCGCGGGGATGTTGAGATAGCTGTCCTTCGATGGCGGGCCGCCGATGCACACGCTCTCGTCGGCAAGGCGCACATGCATGGCGTCGGCGTCGGCAGTGGAGTGGACCGCGACGGTCGCGATGCCAAGCTCCTTGCAAGCCCGTTCGACGCGAAGCGCGATCTCTCCCCGGTTCGCGATCAAGATCTTGTCGAACATCGCGCTCCGATCAGCGTTGCTCGATCACCGCCAGCGGCTCGCCATATTCGACCGGCTGGCCGTCCTCCACCAGTATGGCGATGACGGTGCCGGCGCGGGGGGAGGGGATCTGGTTCATGGTCTTCATGGCTTCGATGATGACGAGCGTCTGTCCCGCCGTCACCCTCGAGCCGACCTCGATGAAGGGGGGCGCGCCGGGCTCTGGCGAGCGATAGGCGGTGCCGACCATAGGCGAGGTGATGGTTCCGGGATGGAGGATCGCCTCCTCTGACCGGGGCGCCGGACGATTATTGGTCCCGGGCCGAGTTGGCGGCTCGCGCGAATCGTGCGGCGCGCCCTCGGTGGTGAGCGTTGTCGTGAGGTTGACCCCGCGCGCGACCCTGACCCGTTTCCCGTCCTGCTCGACTTCGATCTCCGTCAGGCCGGTCTCCTCGAGCAGATCGGCAAGCTCGCGGATCAACTGCTTGTCGAAGGAGCCCGGCTTGCTTCCGGCAGCTGGCGTCTTGTCATCAGCCATCAGCTCGGCCTCTTGCCTGCGATCAGCCCCGCGAGCGCCTCGACCGCGAGCTCATAGCTATTCGCTCCGAAGCCGCAGATCACGCCCTTCACGGCCTTGGAGATATAAGAATGGTGGCGGAACGGCTCACGGGTGAAAATGTTCGACAAATGCACCTCGACAGAAGGAATGGGGCAGGCGAGCAAAGCATCCAGGATCGCGATCGACGTATGGGTGAAGGCGCCGGCATTGACGATCAACCCCGCCGCTTCGCTTCTTGCCTCCTGTATCCAAGCCACGAGCTCGCCTTCATGGTTGCTTTGGCGGAAGTCTATCGCAAATCCGAGCCCTTTAGCCTTCCCCTCGCATTTCGCCCGCACGTCGTCGAGCGTGTCCTTGCCATAGACCTCCGGCTCGCGGGACCCAAGCAGGTTGAGATTGGGGCCGTTCAAGACGTAAATCGGTTTGGTCATGACGGGTGCTGGGCGCCTGGTGAGGCCGCGGCAAGCGAGGTGAACCGCGCGCCGCGACAAACGAAACGGGCCCCTTTATCAGCTTTTCCGTGTTTCGGCAAAACGAGCTGACGGGAGGATGAAGGAGAAGTTCTCCCCCGGCCCTCAGCACGTTGCCTTGCAGCCCTTCTCGCGGATTTCAGCGACGTTCTTGGTGAACTGATCGTAGAGGTCGTCGGGGGCGCCGGGAATGACATGGTCGCCGATGAGATAAAGCGGCGTGCCCTGCAGCCCGAGCTTCTGGGCGAGGTCCTTGGCCTGATCGAGCGACTTCTGGATTTCGGGATCGGCCATGTCCTTCTCGAGCTGATCAACGTCGAGGCCGAGCTCTTTGGCGATGCGGAGCGCCTTCTCCTTGTCGGCTTTGCCGGGTTCGGTGAACAACTTCTGATGCATCTCGAAATATTTGCCCTGCTTGTGCGCGGCGAGCGCGGCCTTGGCAGCGGCTTCCGAGTCGTCGCCAAAGATCGGCAGCTCCTTCAGCACAAGCCGCACTTTGTTGTCGTTATCGACGAGCTTGACGACGTCGGGCAGGGCACGGCGGCAATAGCCGCAATTATAGTCGAAGAATTCGACCACGCTCACATCGCCGTCAGGGTTGCCGGCGACGTAGGCAAGGGGCGAGCGGAAAATGGCATCGGCATTTTCGCTGATGACCTTCTGCTGTTTCGCCTCCTGCTCGGCCGCCTGGCGCTTGTCGAGCTCCGTCGTCATCTCGACCAGGATCTCTGGGTTCTTGGTGAGATAGTTGCGCACGATGTCGACGATCTGATTGTCCTGGATAGCCTTCCCCGAAAGGGCCAGCATGCCAGGCGCCACGCGCGTCAGGACAGACAGGGTGGCGACGGTCACGAGCGCGGCCACGACGGCGGCAACGAGCGCGGTCAGAAGGCCTGATTTAGCGGTCATGCTGGGATCTCCGGGGGGGTTAATTCAGTTGGGCACTTCGAAAGCGAGGATATCATCTGCCTTGATCCAGTTCGGCGTGCCGTCCACGAACCCGGCCTTGGCGCGCTTGGCCTGCTGTTTGGCAAGCCTGAGCTGCCCTTCATAGAAATAGGCCTCGGCCGATGCAAGCTCGGCCTGCGCCAGGAACTGTTTCTTGGTGCCTGCCGCCTGCGACAAGTCGGCCTTGCGCGCATAGGCTGCCGCGAGTTGCCGATATCCCATGGCCGAGGAATCCTCGCGGGCGAGCGCGGTGCGGAGATTGGTAATGGCCTCGTCCACGAGCTTCGGATCGTTGGTGCCAAGCAGCGCTTGTCCCAGCATCACGCGGATGAGCGGCTCGTTAGCGAGGCTGACCGCTTGGCGCAAGGGGACGATCGCGGCCGCGGGACTGCCGCTCTCGAACAGGAACTGACCTTTGATCTCGTAGAAATAGGGCCAATTCGGCTGAGCGGCGATGAGCGCATCGATCAGCGGCATCGCGGCCTTCACGCCTGACTTGCGATAGGTCGCGATCGCGCGGGCATATTGTGCCGGGAGCGACTGGTCGCTCTGCGGATAGCGATTGAACAGGACCTCCGGGGAATCGAGGAAGCCGTAAAGCTTCGCCTTGACGAGGTCGTGGCGGTACTGAAGCTCGGGTGGGTCGACGGCATTGTAATAGGGGCTCGAGGTGACGAGCTCGCGGAGCTGGGTCAGCCGCTGCTCCGGCATGGGGTGGGTTTGCAGGTAGGGATTGATGCCCTGGACCCCGATAAGCTTGTTCGACATGTTCTCGAAGGTCTCGAGCATGCCCCGGCCCGATTGATGGGTGGCATTGAGGAAGCTCACGCCAGCCTGGTCGGCCGAGGATTCCTCGTCCTGGCGGTAGGCGAGGATGCTCCGCATCGCGGCGTCCTCGCCGCCATAGGCGACGCCCATTCCCGCCTGTCCAAGGCCGGGTGCTCCACCAAGCGCGCCGGCCGCCATGGCCGCAAGCCCGAGCAGTTGGAGCATCAGCGCGGCCGATTTCGCGCGGGCGAGCTGCCCGCGGAGCCGCGCGAGGTGCCCGCCGGTGATGTGGCCGCTTTCGTGCGCGATGACGCCGATCACCTGGTTCGGCGTCTTGGCCTCCATCAGCGTGCCGGCATGGATGAACATGTTGTGCCCGTCGACGACGAAGGCGTTGAAGCTGCGGTCGTTGACGATGTGAATTTCGATGGCCTGCGAGCCCAACCCCGCAGCGTCGAAGATCGGCTTGGCGTAGGTTCGGATCAGCGCCTCGGTCTCCGCATCGCGGATCATCCCGGCGGCATCGGCCGTCGTCGCGCTGACAAGGACGGCGGCAAGTCCGCCGACCAGGCTCGCGCGAACGTGCCTGCGCGCTCGACTAAGGGAAGATTGAGCCAAAAGAAGCATGGCACGGCTGATCGTACAGGCTTGCGAGGATCGGGCAAAGACGGCCGATAACCGCGCCCTCTCATGGCGCCCTGGCTAGGCTGGTAAGCCCCTTCAGCCGTGTCTTTGCCAAACATCGTCTGATTGGCGTTTGAATGCGGCGACAACGTGACAGGAGACGACGCGCGACGCTTCACCATCGCGCGAGATTGCCGCAGCTACGCGTCGGGACAACGCGGCCGCCATGAAAAAAAAGGAAGCGCCCGACAGGCGCTTCCTCTTTGATGTTATCGCCGCCACCAGCCCCGACGCGGGGGCTCTGCGGATTGCTCGGCCTCCTCCGGGGTGCTTGCCGGAGGCGTAGCAGGCGACTCCTCCCTTGCCGCTGTGGCGAAGGACGGCTCAGGCTCTCGGCGAGCCTCTGGGCGCTCGCGCGAGAAAATCTCCTCGCTGCGCGGCTTGGTCTCGCGCGCCTCGCCGTTGTAGCGCTCCTCGCCCTCCGCCTGGGCAACTTGGCTTGACGCCTCATGCCGCGAGCGTTCGCGTGTGCCGGGCTCGCCGTGCGCACGAAGCTCTCCCTGAGCTCCGGCCTCGCCCGGGGCGCGATCTGGACGCTGACCCGGTCGGCCCCGGCGTCCTCCACGACGGCCTCTGCGGCGCGGTCCCTTGCGCGGCCCCGCGCCTTCGCTGGCGGCTTCAGAGCCTCTCGCTTCCCCACCTCTCGCTTCCGCGCCTCTCGCCTCCTCGGCGATGCCTTCGCCCGCGAAGTCCTCATCCTCCGCCTCGTGAGCCTCGTGCCCTTCTCTCTCGGCAAGATGCGGCCGATGTCCCTCGGCGCCGCCCTCGGTGTGGCGCTTGCGGCGCCTGCGCCGTCCGCGGCGGCTTCGCTGCTCGCCTTCACCCTCGGCCGCGGCAGCCTGAGCTGGCGGGTGTGCAGGGACGGCTTGAGCGGCGGGGCCAGGGCTCTCTCGGTGATGCGCCCAGTCCATATGCACCACTGTGTTCTCGCCATCCATGACGGCGCCTTCGACGCCGCGCTCAATGACGAATTGCGAGATATGCATGTCCTCGTCCGCGGTCACCGTGATGGGGATGCGGTAGCGCGCCTCGATGTCCTTCAGATGCGCGCGCTTCTGGTTGAGGATGTAGAGCGCGACCTCGACCGCGGTGGTGGCGACGAGCGGCACCACGCCGTCGGTGATCAGCCGATCCTCGATCGAGCGCAGGATGTCGAGCGCGACCGACTCGATGCTGCGGACGATGCCGGTCCCGGTGCACATCGGGCACGGCTTGGTCGAGCCTTCCAGCATGCCAGGTCTTAGGCGTTGACGCGACATTTCGAGCAAGCCGAAATGGCTGATGCGCCCAACCTGGATGCGCGCGCGGTCGTGGCGGAGCGATTCCTTTAAGCGCCGCTCGACCAGCCGGCTGTTGCGGCGCTCGTCCATGTCGATGAAGTCGATGACGATCAGCCCGGCAAGGTCGCGCAATCTGAGCTGCCGCGCGATTTCCTCCGCCGCCTCGAGATTGGTCTTGAGTGCGGTGTCCTCGATATTGTGCTCGCGCGTCGCCTTGCCGGAGTTCACGTCGATGGCGACGAGCGCCTCGGTCTGGTTGATGACGATATAGCCGCCGGACTTCAACACGACTTGTGGCGAGAACATCGCCGCGAGTTGTCGCTCCACCTGGAAGCGGATGAAGATCGGCTCCGGCTCCTTGTACGGCTTCACGTTCTTCGCATGGCTCGGCATGAGCATGCGCATGAAGTCCTTGGCCTCGCGATAGGCCTCGTCGCCCGCGACCAGCACCTCGTCGATGTCCTTGTTGTATAGGTCGCGGATCGAGCGCTTGATGAGGCTTCCTTCCTCGTAGACGAGGGCAGGTGCGGTAGATTTCAGCGTGAGATCGCGCACATTCTCCCACAGTCTGAGCAGATAATCGTAGTCGCGCTTGATCTCGGTCTTGGTGCGCTGGGCGCCGGCGGTGCGGATGATGAGCCCCATGCCTTCCGGCACTTCGAGCTCGCCCGCGATTTCGCGCAAGCGCTTGCGGTCGGTCGGCTGCGTGATCTTGCGCGAGATGCCGCCGCCTCGCGCGGTGTTCGGCATCAGCACGGTGTAGCGGCCGGCAAGCGAAAGATAGGTCGTGAGCGCGGCGCCTTTATTGCCGCGTTCCTCCTTGACCACCTGCACGAGGATGATCTGGCGCCGCCTGATCACTTCCTGAATCTTGTAGGGACGGCCGCGACGGCGGCGTGTCCTCTCTGGCAACTCCTCGAGCGCGTCCTCGGAGCCGACCAATTCGACGGTCTCCTCGGCGGCTGCCTCTCCGTTCCCCTCCTTCAACGCGACGGGCTGACCGACGGCCGGCTCCGCGTCGTCGTCGTCCTCATCGTCCAAAGTCGGCTCGGGCGCCGAGCGGAGGGGGCCTTCATCGACATCCGCCTCGCCCCCCTCGGCCGGTTCGGAGACCTCGTGGACGAGCGAACTCGCCTCCATGACCACGCCTGACGAGGGTTCCTCCTCGCGGGGCGTCGTATCGATCTCGTCCTCGACCTCGAACTTGGCGATCGAGACTGGCTCGACCGCGTGCGTGCTCGGACGCTCGGCCTCTTTTCGGCCCTGGCCCTCGTGACGACCGCGGCCGCGGCGCCCGCGCCGGCGGCGCCGGCCGGCGGCAGCATCGTCGTCCTCCGCAGCTTCGGCGGCAGAGGCGCGGCTCTCCTCTTCGGCTTCAGCCTCGAGAAGCGCCTGACGATCGGCGACCGGAATCTGATAATAGTCCGGATGAATTTCAGTAAAGGCCAAGAAGCCGTGCCGGTTGCCGCCGTAATCGACGAACGCGGCCTGTAGCGAGGGTTCTACGCGCGTGACCTTGGCGAGGTAAATATTCCCGCGAAGTTGCTTCTTGCTTGCTGATTCGTAATCGAATTCCTCGACGCGATTACCCTTTACCGCGACGACCCGGGTCTCTTCCGGATGCGCCGCATCGATTAGCATTTTGCTTGCCATGTTGTGTGTTCTCCGCCGCGTAGGCCGAGGAAAGCGGGACAGAAATCCGCCGTTCCGGGTTCGCGCCCAGGGCCCGCGCGCGCCAATGACCAATAGACCATGATTCGCTGTGACGACCCATGACGAGCCCTGTCTCAGGCCCGAAGGGTGCGGCCATTAGCGGCCGCCAAGGGGTCGACAATCCGCGAAAAGTCTCGGTATGTCCGAGACTTAGCCGAATGTTCAGACCCTGCATCGCAATCCTCACCACCGCGCTTTAGCCGCGGCTTCGAGATTTCAATTGGCGGCCGCTGTCACCAGGCCGCCGGTTCTTTCTGCGTCCTCGCCAATTCCAAAGAGCAAGGGCCGCGGGAAACAAATCCGCCTGTGTCGCCGTTTGGCGTCCAGGGGCTCGGGCTCAAGTGAGCCTGACCCTTATTACGGGTATGCCGGGAGATTTGGCAAGCCTCGGATGGGGCGTTTGCCATCAATCGCGTCAAAAGAGTCGCTTAACCTCGCGTGGTTAAGATTTGCGCCGGTTCAGGCCTATTTTGGCGCAAATCGCGAGGTCCTCTAGCAAACGGCCTCGCGCGCGAGCGCCAAGCTAAAGACGGGACTCACGGGTCGGTCGGGTGGGACGAATATCGAGTATGCGTATCAGGGCCGCGCTAGCGCTCGTTTGCGCCACAGCTCCGATCCTCCTCCTCGTGGCGTCGGCTGGCGTCATAGCGAGCCTCGCTCACGCCGAGGCCAAAGCCACCATCGCCCAGGACGCCCGCGTCGCTGGAGACCATGAGCGCACAAGGTTCATCGCCGATCTGTCGAAGAAGGTCGATGTCCACGTCTTTGCGCTGGCGAGCCCCTATCGCGTGATCGTCGATGCGCCCGACGTCAATTTCCAAATGCCCGAGGGGATCGGCAAGGAGAAGAGGGGGCTGATCACCGCCTATCGTTACGGCCTCTTCGCTCCCGGCAAGTCGCGTATTGTCATCGACGTGGGCGGGCCTTTCCTTATCGACAAGGCCTTCGTTCTCGAGCCGCGTGATGATCAGCCGGCGCGCCTCGTGGTCGATCTCGTACCGACCGATGAGAAGACTTTCCAAGCCAAGCTGAAAGAGGCGAAACCGCCAGAGCAAGCAGGTGCGGAGCCGGTGCCGTTGCCGCAAGCCCCGGTGCGCGCGCCCGACGCCAAGCCCGTCATCGTGCTCGATCCCGGTCACGGCGGCATCGATCCCGGCACGAGCAGCGCTGACGGCGTCACCGAGAAGGATGTCGTTCTCGCCTTCGCCAAATCGCTCAAGGCGAAGCTCGAAGCGACCGGTCGCTACGAGGTCTATCTGACGCGCGAGGACGACACCTTCCTGCCGTTGCGCGAGCGCGTCGAATTCGCCCAGAAGAAAGGGGCGGGGCTCTTCCTCTCGATCCACGCCGACTACTTCCCGCAGCAGACCGAAAAGGCGACCGGGGCAACCGTCTACACGCTCTCTGAGCAGGCCTCTGACGAGGAAGCGAAGGAGCTCGCCGCCAAGGAGAATTTCTCCGATGCCATCGCCGGCGTTGCGCTGCCGAGCGATTCAGACGAGGTGGTGGCCAACATCCTGATCGATCTTGCCCAGCGCGAAACGCAGAACCGCTCCACCGTGTTCGCACGCTCTATCGTCGGCGAGCTCGCGGGCAACCTGCATACGCATAAAATGCGGTCGGCTGGCTTTCGCGTATTGAAGGCCCCGGACATCCCATCTGTGCTGATCGAGATCGGCTTTCTCTCCAACCCCGACGACGAGAAGCATCTCGTGTCTGATGCTTGGCGCGACCGCACAAGCGCCTCGCTCGTCGCTGCGATCGACAACTATTTCGCAAAACGGATCGCCCGCGCCCCGTTTTGATTCCGGCATGTCCATTTTGCCGCTTTGCCCGCTTCGACGATTTTCCGCCGGCGCCAGCGTTTTATTGCCATAATCTTCGCTAGGGTTGCCTCGGGTGCCCCGCGCGCTTAAAAGCGGGGGACGGGACGGGTCTGAGAACATGGATATTACGGCTCCAGTCAAGCCGCCGGAGCAACGCCGGCGCCGTCGGCGCGGGGGTTTTTTCCTGCGCTTTCTGGGCTTCATGTTTGCCGCGAGCATGATCGTCTTCATTGCGGTGGCGGGGGCTGCGGCCTTCGTGCTGTGGAAGGTCTCGAGCGAGCTTCCCGATTACGAGGTGCTCGCCAAATACGAACCGCCGGTGATGACCCGCATCCACGCCAATGACGGCGAGCTGATCGCCGAGTTCGCGCGCGAGCGGCGCATCTACGTTCCGATCACGGCCATTCCACCCTGTGTGACCAACGCTTTCATCTCGGCTGAGGATAAGAACTTCTATCAGCATGGCGGCCTCGACGTTCAGGGCATCATCCGCGCCGTCGTCACCAACCTGAACAACGTGCAGTCGGGTCGTCGCGTGGTCGGTGCCTCGACCATCACCCAGCAGGTGGCCAAGAACTTCCTGTTGAGCAGCGACCAGACCATGGAGCGCAAGCTCAAGGAGGCGATCCTTGCCATCCGCATCGAGCGGGCCTTCACCAAGGAGCAGATCCTCGAGCTCTATCTGAACGAGATTTATCTCGGCGCCGGCGCCTATGGCGTTGCCGCCGCCGCCCAGACCTATTGGGACAAGGCGCTGAGCGAGCTGACCCTCGGCGACTGCGCCTATCTCGCGACGCTGCCCAAGGCGCCCTCCAACTACGACCCCTTCAAGTATGCCGACCGTGCAATCGCGCGCCGCAACTGGGTGATCGACCGCATCGTCGAGAACGGCTTCGCTACGGCTGAGGAAGGCGAGAAGGCGAAAGCCTCTCCGCTCGGTGTGACCAAGCGCTCGCCGGGCGCCAAGATTTTCGCCTCAGAGTTCTTCGCCGAGGAGGTGCGCCGCGAGATCCTCGATCGCTTCGGCGAGGAGAAGCTCTATGGCGGCGGCCTCTCGGTGCGTACCACGCTCGATCCCACGCTTCAGCGCATGGCGCGTACCTCCCTGATCAATGGCTTCGTCGCCTACGATCACCGGCATAGCGGCTGGCGCGGACCGGTCAAGACCATCGACATCAAAGGCGATTGGGGCAAGACGCTCGGCTCGATGCCGGTGTGGAACGATATCGATCCCTGGCGGCTCGCCGTCGTGCTCGATGTCTCCAAGGACAAGGCGACGATCGGCCTTCGTCCTGGCCGCACGCCGCAAGGCGTGCTTGTCAAGGACCGCGACACCGGGGTCATTCCCTATGAGGAAGTGAAATGGGCGCGGCCCAAGGTTGGCTTGAGCTTCGGCGGAACGCCGGCCTCGGTGAATGCCGTGCTGAAACCTGGCGACGTCGTCTATGTGTCGCCGCGTCTGCCCAAGCCCGCGGACGACGGCACCCCCGGCGCGCCGGACGATAGCCTCAAGGGGCAGTGGTCGTTGCAGCAGGTGCCGGCGGTGAGCGGCGCTCTCGTCGCCATGGACCCGCATACCGGGCGCGTGCTCGCGATCGTAGGCGGCTTCAGCTTCGCCGCGAGCCAGTTCGACCGCGCGACGCAGGCGCGCCGCCAGCCCGGCTCCTCGTTCAAGCCCATCATCTATACGACGGCGATCGACAACGGTTATACGCCGTCGAGCATCATCGTCGATGGCCCGATCTGCATCGACCAGGGGCCCGGCATGCCGCAATGGTGCCCGAAGAACTATGAGGCCGGCTCCGCCGCTGGCCCGTCCACGTTGCGCTTCGGCATCGAGCATTCGCGCAATCTGATGACGGTGCGGCTGGCGCGCGACATGGGCATGCCCATCATCGCCGAATATGCGCGCCGATTCGGCGTCTACGACAATCTGATGCCGGCGCTGTCGATGGCGCTCGGCGCGGGTGAGACCACGCTGCTCCGCATGGTCACCGGCTATTCGATGATCGACAACGGCGGCAAGCAGATCAAGGCGACGTTCGTCGATCGCATCCAGGACCGCTACGGGCGAACCATCTGGCGCCATGACGAGCGCGACTGCAGCGCCTGCGCGGCCCGCGAGTGGACGGGTCAGGAGGAGCCGCAACTCGTCGACGATCGCAAGCAGATCGTCGATCCGATGTCAGCCTTCGAGATGACCAACGTCATGGAAGGCGTCGTCCAGAGCGGCACGGCACAGAAGCTCAAGGTCTTGAACCGGCCGATCGCCGGCAAGACGGGCACGACCAACGATTATAAGGACGCTTGGTTCATCGGCTTTACGCCCGATCTCGTCGTCGGCGTTTATATGGGGTTCGACCAACCGAGTTCGCTCGGCCATGGCGAGACTGGCGGCAATGTGGCGGCGCCCGTGGTACGGGACTTCATGCGCGCGGCGCTGGCCGACGTCCCGCCGATTCCCTTCCGCGCGCCTCCGGGCATCAAGCTGGTCAGGGTCAACCATAAGACCGGATTGCCGGCTGCTCCCGGCGACAAGACCGCGATCCTCGAGGCCTTCAAGCCAGGCGAAGAGCCTGCCGGCTCGATTCCCGAAGATCTCGGCGACGGCAGCCAGGCGACCGCAGATGATCTCAATACGGGTGCCGCGCCGCAACCCGATGCGGCCGCCGCCGATGCCGGCCCGCCCCCCGATGCCGCGCCGGCGCCGGCGCCGGCAGCCGTCGCACCTCCGCGGAGGCAAAGGGTCGCGCCGCCGCCACCGCCGCCGAGCAACGCTTTGACAGCGGGCCCCGGCGGCCTCTACTAAGCCCCTTGAGAGCGGGTTGATGGCGTTGCGGGCTTCGCTCGCACCGCCTTCCCTCATCGTTCGTGCAGCACGAGGACGCAATGCGCGCTGAAACCGAATCGGTCGTCAACGAGATCAAGGAATCGCTGTCCCTGCTCAGGAGGCATCTTTGACCCTGACCAGGCGAGGGCGCGGCTAGAGGCGCTCGACCGCGAGGCCGAGGCGCCGAATTTCTGGAACGACTCACGTCGTGCGCAGAGCTTGATGCGCGAGCGTCAGCAGATCGAGACTGCGCTCTCCGCTTTCGACCGCATCACCCGCGATCTCGACGACAATATCGCCCTCGTCGCGCTCGGCGAGGAGGAGGGCGATGCGAGCATTGTCGGCGAGGCCGAAACAGCGCTCACCAAGTTGCGGCAAGAGGCCCATACCCGCGAGGTCGAGGCGTTGCTGTCGGGCGAGGCCGACGCCAACGACACCTATGTCGAGATCCACGCAGGCGCCGGCGGCACCGAGAGCCAGGATTGGGCTGAGATGTTGATGCGCATGTATGTGCGCTGGGCTGAGGCGCACGACTACAAGGCCGAGATCATCGGCGAGCATTATGGGGAAGAGGCGGGCATCAAATCCGGCACGGTGCTGATCAAGGGCACTAATGCCTATGGCTGGCTCAAGACCGAGTTGGGCGTGCACCGGCTGGTTCGCATCTCGCCCTTCGATTCGAACGCACGCCGGCACACGAGCTTCGCCTCGGTCTCGGTCTATCCCGCGATCGACGACACTATCGAGATCGACATCGACGACAAGGACGTGCGCATCGACACCTATCGCTCTTCGGGGGCAGGGGGCCAGCACGTCAACACCACCGACAGCGCCGTCCGCATCACGCATCTGCCGACGGGGATCGTCGTGACCTGCCAGAACGAGCGGTCGCAGCACAAGAACCGTGCCACCGCCTGGGCGATGCTGCGCGCGCGGCTTTACGAGGCGGAGCTGAAGCGGCGGGAGGAAGAGGCGCAAGCAGCAGCCGCCGCCAAGTCAGACATCGGCTTCGGCCATCAGATCAGGTCTTACGTGCTCCAGCCCTATCAGCTGGTGAAGGATCTGCGCACCGGCGTCGAAAGCACCAATCCCTCAGCCGTGCTCGACGGCGATCTCGACCGCTTCATTGAAGCAGCGCTCGCCGAGCGCATCCACGCCGACGTGAAAGCTTAGGAGAGGTGGGGGCTGGCCCCATTCGCGGGGCCATCCAACCTTCGCGTTACTCGGCGGCCCGCGTCGACAACGGACTTCCGCCGCTGCCGAAGGTGGTCGCTTGCTCCGTGGGTCGCGTGTCGAAGCCCGCAGGCTTCGCGTCCGGCCGCGCATTGCTTCCGCTTGGAGTATTCTTGATCTCCGCGATCGGATCGTCGGAACGGCGCGATTTCCCCTCGAAATAGGCGCCCTGCTCGATGGCGAGGCTCTGATGGAAGATATCGCCCTCGACATGGGACTGGGCCTGGAGCGTCACGCGCAGGCCGCGGATCGATCCGGTGACGCGGCCGCGTACCACGACATCCTCGGCGATCACGCTGCCCATCACCTGCGATTTGTCGCCGAGCAGGAGGGAGCCGCAATGAATGTCGCCCTGAATCTCGCCGTCGACCTGGATCTCGCCCTTCGAGGTCACGTTGCCGGTGATGCTCAGGTCCTCGCCGATGATCGAGGGAACCATCTTGCTGGCCGCTTGGCTCGGGGCCTTGGCGGCATAGGTCGCCGGACGCTCGGTGAAGGGGGACTTGGACTCGCCGCTTGGCCGCTCCCCCAATTTCGTCACACTCTCGCCCGGCTCAGGCTTCTTCGTAAACATACGTGGCACCTCCCCATCCGATACTACGACGCGGCGCCGAGCGATTGCCGGCGCCAGGCTCGCAACTAAGAAGATAAAAACAACGCCGCCCTCAGAGGCTGTCGCGGAGAAGACCCGCGAGCCCCGACGCATACTCGTTTTCCAACAATATCGCCTCGCCCGCCGGTTGTCATGGGGCTTCTCTTTGCTGCGGCAATGGCCGCCCCTCCTTTCGGCTAAGTCTTTGGTCCGCGAAGGGCTTTGTCGCCTTCCTTTAGCCGATTTTCCGGCCTCTTAATTGCTTTGCTCTCAGACTTGATTTGCGCGCCGCTCGATTTGGCGGGTAGGGGAGTTGAGGGCCCGGCTTGGGGGATGCTGGCCACAGCATGAGCAGACCGGGGCGTCGCCTGTGATTTCGACAGCGACGCCGCCTTCGCGTTTGTTCGCTTGCGGACGTCCTCTAGGGTGGACGGACAAGAGCGCTTGGACAGCCTCGTCGGGGACCTGTGACGAATGAACGAGCCGATCGCAGGTGCTCTCGCCAAATTGACCACTGGGGGCGGCAAGGCGCTCACCGAAGGTGGCAAGGCGCTTTTGGCGTTGCCCGAGCGCGGCAGGGCTCTCGTGAAGCGGGTCCCCCCTCCGGTCCAGATCGAGCTCGCTAAGCTCTCTTCGCGCGGCGCCCATGTCTGCCGCGAGATATTCGCCGGCATTCTGGTCGTCGGGCTGATCACCATCGTCCTAGGCTATGGGCGGCTTGCCCGCGGTCCGATTTCCCTGCCGAGCCTCGTGCCCATGATCGAGACCGCGATCAACGGTCAGCTCACCGACATGCACGTCAAGATTGACGACGCGATCTTGACGCGAACGTCCGAGGGACCCGGCGTGCTGTTCCGCTTGCGCAACATAAGGCTGATCGACAAGGACGGCTCGATTGTGGCTCAAGCTCCGCTCGCCGCTATCGGCATGAGCGGCGCTGCCCTGTTATCCGGGCGCATCGCGCCGGGAAGCGTCGACTTCATCGGCCCCCGCCTCTTGCTCTTCTATAATCCCGAGCAGGGCCTCACTCTGACCTTCCAGCGGCCCGCTGCCGGCGAGAGCGAGACGCTGATCCGCGGCTCGTTGCCGGCTGAAGGGCCTCCGCTCGGCGCGGGCGAGGCGCCACTGTCAGAGACGGTGATCGCCAAGCGACCCGAACCGCCGCAAGCAGCCGTTCGCAAGCTCGACCTTGCCGAGGTGTTCGATCGCGCCCGGCAGGGCAATACATCCTACTTGACGCGTTTCGGCTTCAAGAACGCGCTCGTGGTCCTCAATCAGAACGGCACGGAGACCTCCTGGCAGGTGCCGGATTTCGCCATCGACCTTGAGCACAGGGACCGGCGGAGCATCATTGTCGGCCAAGCCAACGTCGCTTCGACCAAGGGCGATTGGCAGCTCGAGGTTCGCACCGAGCAGCGCCCGAAGCGCCAGAGTTTCGCCATCACCACTCTGATCGAGAATCTCGTCCCCTCGGGCCTCGCCGGAAATTTCCCCTCGCTCAAGGCGCTCAAGGCGCTCGACATGGTGGTCAACGGAGAAAGCACCGTCGAGGTTTCCAATTCGGGACAATTCCTTTCGGGCGAGGCGAAGCTCGAACTCGAGACCGGCCAGATCACTCCCGACTGGGACCCCGACAACCCCATGCGTATCGATCATGGCAACTTGCAAGTGCGCTATCTGAAGGACAAGGACGTCGTCGAGATCGCTCCCTCCACGCTGACCTGGGGACAGAGCAAGGCGACGATCAGCGGCGAGGTCAGCCCCGTGCGTGATGCCAGTGGCTCGCCGACGGCCTGGAATTTCTCTTTGAAGGCCGATGAGGCGGTGCTTGCGGCGGAGGATTTTGGGCTCGATCCTGTGCGCGTCGACGAGTGGCAAGTGGCCGGAAGCGTTGCGCCGCAAGACGGGCGCATAACGATCTCGCGCTTTGTCATCCGCGCCGGCACGGCCTCGATTTCTCTCGCGGGCAGCTTCCACGATGCGCCGAGCTCGCCCGAGATTCATCTCGCCGGCGAGCTAAGCCCGATGTCCATGGACATGCTGAAGAGGTTCTGGCCGAAATTTCTCGCCGGGAATGCGCGCGACTGGGTGCTGAAGCGGGTCGCGGCGGGACAGCTTCTCGGCGGCAAGTTCAAGGTAAATCTGGCCGCTGGCGATCTCGCCAAGATCGAGGCCGGTGAAGATGCGCCGGAGGGCGCCGACGAGGTCGAGCTCGACTTCACGGGGCTCAGCATCACCTATATAGACAAGATGCCGCCGGTGCTGACGGGCAACGCCAAATTCGCCATCAGCGGCACCGAGATGTCCATCGACATCCCACAAGGCAAGGTCATCGTGCCGTCCTCAGGGCAGGAGGTCGCGCTCAGCGAAGGCCGCTTTTATATCGCCGACCTTCGACCTGATCCGCAGGAGGGCGCGATCTCTTTCAAGGCTAAGGCGGCGACGCCGACCGTGCTTCATCTTCTCGACGCGGAGCCGCTCGGCTATCTGAAGACCGTTGGGCTCAAGCCCGATTTTCTCGGCGGCGCCGCCGAAGGGGGCTTCACGCTGTCGATGCCGCTGAAGGACGACCTCACCTTCAAGGAGGTCAAGCTGAGGGGGATGGCGCGGCTCGACCAGGCCATCGCCGCCAATCTCGTCGGCAACATGGCCATCGAGGGCGGCTCGCTCGATGTGAATGTCACCGAGGAGGCAGTCGAGGCCAAGGGCCCAATTCAGATCAAGGGTGTGCCCGCCGAGCTTGCCTGGCAGCGCATCTTCTACGCCTCCGATGATCGCCAGCCGCCGATCAAGGTGACGGCCACGCTCGATGAGAGCGCGCGCGAGAAGCTCGGCTTCAAGGTCAACCATCTGGTCAAGGGCCCGACTCCCGTCACCATGTCGATCACGGGGCTCGGCCAGGGAACTGCGCCGGCCATGAGCCTTACCGCCGACCTCACCAATGCGCAGCTGCTCTTCGGCAGCATGGGCTGGACCAAGCCGGCAGGACGCGCGGCCAACCTCCAGTTCGACGTGGCACAACAGGAGGACGGCTCGACCAACCTGCAGAACTTCAAGATCCTCGGCGACGACATCAAGATCGAAGGCGGTATCGCGCTCGACCCCGAGCAGCACCTCAAGAGCTTCTACTTCTCCGACTTCTCGATCGATTTCGTCACCCATGTGGAGATCACGGCGACGGTCCGCGACGACAAGGTGCTCGACATCAAGGCGAGCGGGCCGACCTACGACGGCCAGCAGTTCTTCCGTTCGTTGTTCTCTGCCGGTCAGTTCACCGACGACGGCTCTACCGAGCCGGCTGATCCATTCGGCGTCGACCTTGCCGCCGACATCGACACGGTGGTTGGCTTCTACGACACCACCGCGCGCAACGTGCATGTCACCTTCAAGAAGCGCAACGGCCGCATCGTTGCGCTCGATGCCAAGGGCGATCTCAACGGCAAGAGTCCGACTGCGGTGACCCTCGAGACGAATGGCGGCACGCGTGAGATCAAGGCCGAGGCCCGCGACGCCGGTGCCGCTTTCCGCCTCGTCGGTTTTTATCCCAACGTCGACGGCGGCGAGGCTTCTCTCGAGGTCAATCTCGATGCCGGCGGGCCTGGGACGAAGAGCGGGACGCTCTGGGCGCGCGACTTTACCGTTCTCGGCGACGAGGTGGTGAACGATGTGCTCACCGATCCGAGCTCGCAAGCCATCCTCGGCCAGCATAAGCAGGAGGCCGTGCGCGCACGCATCGACTTCAAGCAATTGCGCGCTCCCTTCTCGGTCGGAGGGGGCAAGTTCCACTTGCAGGATGCCTATATGAACGGCGCGCAGCTCGGCGCCACCATGCGCGGGACCGTCGACTTCAAAGCCCAGACGGTCGATCTCGGCGGCACTTATGTACCGCTTTACGGCCTCAACTCAGCCTTCAGGGCGATCCCCATTCTCGGCCCCGTGCTCGGCGGCCGGCAGGGCGAGGGCCTTGTCGGCATTACTTTTGCCATCAAGGGCAGCCTTACTGACCCCTCGGTGTTCGTCAATCCCATGTCGGTGATGACCCCGGGCATCTTCCGCCAGATCTTCGAGTTCACCGGCACCGTGCCCAACGCGGCGGCCGCCTCATCGACAGGCGGCGGCGGAGGCTTCCCCAACCCGCCGCAATAAGCTCCCGCGATCTATACAGGCCGGATCAGCGCGTGGCGCTTCTTGCCGAGCGAAAGCTTGATCACGCCCTCGGGCGTGAGGTCGGCAAGGGTCAGCATCCGCTTTTCGTCGGTGACGGCGACGTCATTCACCTTGATGCCGCCGCCCTTGATCTGACGTCTTGCCTCGCCGGTCGAGGAGACGAATCCGACATGCGTGTTGGCCGTGAGCACGCCCCAGCCCTTCTCCAGCTGCGCGCGCGGGATGTCGAAGGTGGGAAGGCTTGCCGCGATCTCGCCCTCCTCGAAAGTGGCGCGCGCCGTCTCGGCCGCGCGGTCGGCGGCATCGCGGCCATGCACGAGAGCGGTCGCTTCGGTGGCGAGCACCTTCTTCGCCTCGTTGAGCTCGGCGCCTCTTAGCTCCGCGAGCTTGCCGATCTCCTGAAGCGGAAGCTCGGTGAACAGCTTCAAGAAGCGCGGCACGTCCGCGTCCTCGCTGTTCCGCCAATATTGCCAATAGTCGTAAGCAGAAAGCATGTCGGGGTTGAGCCACACGGCCCCGGCCGCGGTCTTTCCCATCTTGGCGCCCGAGGCGGTGGTGAGCAGGGGAGAAGTCAGTCCGAACAGCTCGACGCCGTCCGTGCGCCGCCCAAGCTCGATGCCGCCCACGATATTGCCCCACTGATCGGAGCCACCCATCTGCAAGCGGCAGCCGTGCCGGCGATGAAGCTCGACGAAATCGTAGGCCTGCAGCACCATGTAGTTGAACTCGATGAAGCTCAACGGCTGCTCGCGCTCGAGCCGGAGCTTTACCGAATCCTGGGTCAGCATGCGGTTGACGCTGAAATGGCGTCCGTAGTCGCGCAGGAACTCGATATAGCCGAGCTCATCGAGCCAGTCGGCGTTGTTGACCATGATGGCGTCGTCGGCGCCATGGCCGAAGCTCATGAACCGCCTGAAGATCGCCTCGATGCCGGCGACATTGGCAGAGATCTCGGCCTCGGTGAGTAGCTTGCGCTGCTCGTCCTTGCCGGAGGGATCGCCGACCTTGGTGGTACCGCCGCCGATCAGCACGATGGGACGGTGGCCGGCCTGCTGCAGCTTGCGCAGCATCATGATCGAGACGAGGTTTCCGACATGGAGGCTCGGCGCCGTCGCGTCGAAGCCGATATAGCCGGTGAGGCGCTCTTTCCTGAGGAGGCTGTCCAACCCCGCCTCGTCCGTCACTTGATGGACGAAGCCGCGCGCCTTCAGCTCGTGCAGTAAGTCGGATTTCAAACTGGTCATGGTTGTGCCGGACGGGCTAAGGAAACGCTGCTCTCAGCAGAGCCTCCTATCACAAGCCCGGCCATGACGGTAAGAGCAAGGGCTACGCCGCCAACTCTTTCGGCTTCTTCCGTTTGCCGAGCCGCTTGTCGAGATAGGCGTCGACCACCTCCATCAGTCCGTCCATGCGGCCCTCGAAGAAATGGTTGGCGTCGGGCACGGTCAGGTGGTCGATGACGATGCCCTTTTGCGTCTTGAGACGCTCGACCAGCCCGCGGACGGATTCGGTTGGCACGACTCGATCCTTGGCCCCGTTCACCATCAATCCTGAGGACGGGCAGGGCGCGAGGAAGGTGAAGTCGTAGAGATTGGCGGGAGGCGCGACCGATATAAAGCCCTCGATCTCGGGACGGCGCATCAAGAGCTGCATGGCGATCCACGCGCCGAACGAGACGCCAGCGATCCAGCAGGTCTGCGCGTCGGCGTTATAGGCTTGCAGCCAGTCGAGCGCGGTTGCCGCGTCGGCAAGCTCTCCCGGGCCGTTGTCGAACAGGCCCTCGCTTCGCCCGACGCCGCGGAAGTTGAAGCGAAGCACCGAAAAGCCCCGTTTCTGGAAGGCGTAATACAGGTGATAAACCACCTGGTTGTTCATCGTCCCGCCGAATTGCGGGTGGGGATGCAGGATGAGCGCAACGGGGGTGTTCGGTCCGCGCTCATGGTGGTAGCGGGCCTCGATCCTGCCGGCCGGGCCGCTGATATTCACTTCAGGCATGAAACACTGGCCTCGATCCCGACGTTAGCTCACTTGCAAAAGGTTGCGCGGCTTGGCGACAACGTAGTTGGGAAGCGCGAACTGCCGCCGCAAACCTTGACTCTGCCGCGATCCTATACGACATTTAAGATTAGAATTGTTCCAAACAAGGCCGTCTCCGAACAAGCTGGGCGTCGGAGCGGTCCCTGACTTCAGGCTGCGCTTCATAGCACGCGCGATAGGGGCTCGTGCAAGCGCTAACCCCGGCGGCGTTCGGCCGCGAGCTTGGGCTATCGATGAACCAGCGCTCTTATCTCGACTATAACGCGACAGCTCCGCTCCGCCCCGAGGTGCGCGAGGCGATCGGCGGCGCTCTCGATCTCTATGGCAACCCATCCTCGGTGCATGAGGAGGGAAGGGCCGCGCGCGCCGCGATCGAGGCGGCGCGGATCAAGGTGGCGAAGCTCGTCGGCGCTGCGCCCGAAGATGTGATCTTTACCAGCGGCGGGACCGAAGCCAACGCGCTCGCTCTTGCCGCGCAGGGCGGGCAGGCGTGGCACTGCTATTTCTCGGCGGTTGAGCATCCCTCGGTGCTGACCGGAGGCCGCTTCTACCACGAAACCACCACCATCGTTGCGGCCACCGAGGACGGCATAGTCGACCTTTCCGTCCTTGCGAGCGAACTCAAGAAGCACCATCTAGGAGGGTGGAGGCCGTTCGTCTCGCTGATGGTTGCGAATAACGAGACGGGCGCGATCCAGCCTGTCGCCGAGGCTGCAAAGATCGTCCACGAAGCCGAAGGGTTGTTGCACAGCGATGCCGTTCAGGCTCCTGGCAGATTGCCTCTCGACATGGCAGTGCTTGACGCCGATATGCTGAGCCTCTCGGCTCATAAGATCGGCGGGCCAAAGGGTGTCGGAGCGCTCGTGCTCAAGCCTGGCGTCTCCGTCGAGCAGCTTGTGAAAGGCGGCGGACAGGAGAGGCGAAGGCGCGCAGGCACCGAGAACGTTGCGGGCATCGTGGGCTTCGGCGTCGCCGCTGAGCTTGCCGCTGCCGATCTTGCCAAGGCCGATGCGACCAGAGCGTTGCGGGATCGATTGGAGGCGGGCGCTCTCGCTATCGCTCCCGATGCGGTGATCGTCTCGCGCAGCGTCGATCGGCTCCCGAATACGAGCTGTATCGCCGTCCCTGGGGCCAAGGCCGAGACGCTGGTGATCGGGCTCGATCTTGCTGGCGTCGCGGTGAGCGCTGGTTCGGCGTGCTCGTCAGGTAAGGTCGAGGCCTCGCATGTGTTGCGCGCAATGGGCATGCCACCGGAGCTTGCACAAGGGGCGATTCGCGTGAGCCTTGGTATCGGCACGTCGAGTCACGATATCGAAAGGTTCCTCGGCGCTTTTGGGGAGTTAATTAAGCGGCTCAAGCAGAGCCCGAAGGCGGCGGCTTAGATCGCGGCCTTCGCATGGATTGGAGTTAGGCCAATGCCGGCAGTGCAAGAGACAGTCGCCCGCGTCCGCGAGATCGACGTCGACAAGTACAAATACGGCTTCACCACCGACATCGAGTCGGTGCGTGCTCCCAAGGGCCTGTCCGAGGAGACCGTCCGCTTCATCTCGGCCAAGAAGGGCGAGCCCGACTGGCTGCTCAACTGGCGGCTCGAGGCGTATCGCCGCTGGCTGACCATACAGGAGCCGACCTGGGCGAACGTCCATTATCCGAAGATCGACTTTCAGGACCTCTACTATTATTCCGCGCCCAAGAGCACGGAGGGGCCTAAGAGCCTCTCTGAGGTCGATCCAGAGCTGCTCAAGACCTATGCCAAGCTCGGCATCCCGTTGAAGGAGCAGGCGGTGCTCGCCGGCGTCGAGGGCGCGCGCGTCGAAGGCCGCGTGGCGGTCGATGCCGTGTTCGACTCCGTCTCGGTCGTCACCACCTTCAAGGAGGAGCTGGCCAAAGCCGGCGTCATCTTCTCTTCGATCTCCGAGGCGGTGAAGTCTCACCCAGAGCTGGTGAAGAAATATCTTGGCTCGGTCGTGCCCATCACCGACAATTTCTATGCGACGCTGAACGCGGCGGTGTTCTCCGACGGCTCCTTTGTTTATGTGCCGCCCGGGGTACGCTGCCCGATGGAGCTGTCCACCTATTTCCGCATCAATGCCGAGAATACGGGCCAGTTCGAGCGCACCCTGATCATCGCCGACAAGGGCGCCTATGTTAGCTATCTCGAAGGCTGCACCGCGCCCATGCGCGATCAGAACCAGCTGCATGCGGCCGTGGTCGAGCTCGTCGCTCTCGATGACGCCGAGATCAAATATTCGACGGTGCAGAACTGGTACCCCGGCGACAAGGAAGGGAAGGGCGGCATCTACAACTTCGTCACCAAGCGCGGCGATTGCCGCGGGCCCCGCTCCAAGATCTCCTGGACCCAGGTCGAGACCGGCTCCGCCATCACCTGGAAATATCCGAGCTGCATCCTGCGCGGCGACGGCTCGCGCGGCGAGTTCTACTCGATCGCCATCTCCAACGGCTATCAGCAGGTGGATTCAGGGACCAAGATGATCCATCTCGGCCGCGACACGTCGAGCCGCATCATCTCCAAGGGTATCGCCGCCGGCCATTCCAACAACACCTATCGCGGACTTGTCTCGGCGCACCGGAGAGCGACTAACGCGCGGAACTTCACCAATTGCGACTCGCTCTTGATCGGCTCAAAATGCGGCGCCCATACCGTGCCCTATATCGAGGCGAAGAACGCTTCCGCCACCTTCGAGCACGAGGCGACCACGTCGAAGATTTCCGACGACCAGCTGTTCTATTGCCTCTCGCGCGGGCTCTCGCCCGAGGAGTCCGTGGCGCTGATCGTCAACGGCTTCGTGCGCGATGTGCTCCAGCATTTGCCGATGGAGTTCATGGCCGAGACGCAAAAGCTCATTGGCATCAGCCTGGAAGGCAGCGTCGGGTAGAGAAGAAAAGTCATGCTCGAGATCAAGAACCTTCACGTCAACGTCGATGGCCGCGAGATCCTCAAAGGTCTCGACCTCACCCTGCCGGCCGGCGAGGTGCACGCCATGATGGGCCCTAACGGCTCGGGCAAGTCGACGCTCGCTTACGTGCTCGCTGGCAAGAACGACTACGAGGTCACGGCGGGCTCGATCACCTGGAACGGCCGGGACTTGCTCGCTATGGAGCCGTCCGAGCGCGCCGCCGCCGGCGTCTTCCTCGCCTTCCAATACCCGATGGAGATCCCCGGCGTCGCCACCATGACCTTTCTGCGCGCGGCGGTGAATGCGGTGCGCAAAGCGCGCGGGGAGGCCGAGCTGTCCACTCCCGATCTGCTCAAGCTCGTGCGGGCGAAGGCTAAGCTTTTGAAGATCGATCCCGACATGCTGAAGCGGCCGCTCAATGTCGGCTTCTCCGGCGGCGAGAAGAAGCGGAACGAGATTTTGCAGATGGCTTTGCTCGAGCCTTCGCTCTGCGTGCTCGACGAGACCGATTCGGGTCTCGACATCGACGCGCTCCGTATCGTCGCCGAAGGCGTCAACGCGCTCCGCTCCAAGGAGCGCTCGATGCTCGTCATCACCCACTATCAGCGGCTCTTGAACTATATCGTGCCGGATCGCGTGCATGTGCTCTCGGATGGTCGCGTGGCGCGTTCAGGCGGCCCTGAGCTTGCGCTCGAGCTCGAAGAGTCGGGCTATGCGGAGTTCGGCGGCAAGGCCGCTTAGAGCATGATCCGGAAAAGTGGGAACCGGTTTTCCGACAAGATCATGCGCAAACAAGGTTAGAAAGGCACGCGATGGAGTTGCCGGTCCAGCAGTTCCGTACCAAGGCCGAGCAGGCTTATCTCGACATGTTCGAGACGGCCCGCGGTGGGCTTCCCGGCGCGCGCGATCCTTTCGTCGCGGCCCTGCGCGACAAGGCGATCGAGGCTTACGGCCGGCTTGGGCTGCCGCATCGCCGCATCGAGGCGTGGAAATATACCGACCTGCGCGGGCTTCTGACCGATGCCCATCCCCCGATCCGCGCCACCGGTCTTCCGATCGAGGCGGCCGATGTCAAGACAGCGCTCGGCGCCGCATTGGCCGCGCTCCCCGCCTTTCGCCTCTTCATGGTGGAAGGCGAACTGAGAGCCGATCTGTCCGACGTCACCGGGCTTAAGGCTGCCGGCGTCGAGCTCGTCTCGCTTGCCGAGGCCCTAGAGAAGCCGGCAGCGTGGCTCAAGCAGGCGCTCGGCGCGATCAATCCTCGCGCTGACGACAGCGTGGTCGCCCTCAATACGGCGCTGATGACGGGTGGCGTGGCATTGCGTGTCGGCGAGGGCGTGACGCTCGACAAGCCCATCCATCTCATTCACCTCGACGGCATTGGCGAGCCTGCGTCGATCTTCACGCGTTGCCTTGTCATCGCCGAGCCTTCGAGCGCCGCGACCCTCATCGAAAGCCATGCGGGCCTCGGACTGCGCGGGCTTCAGCGCAATGCCGTGACCGAGCTCCGCCTCGGCGCCAAGGCCGCGATCGACCACATCAAGATCGAACGGGAGGGAGCCGACGCCGCTCATATCGCCACGGCCCTCGTCGAGATCGGCCCCGATGCGCGCTACAACGCCTTCCAGTTTTCGACCGGGGCCGCTCTCGTGCGCAACCAGACCTTTGCGCGCTTTGCCGGCCAAGGGTCGTCCCTCGACATCTCCGGCGCCTTCCTCCTGCGCGGACGCCAGCATTGCGACACGACGCTGCTGGTCGAGCATGCCGTGCCGCGTTGCACCAGCCGCGAGCTGTTCAAGGCGGTTCTCGACGGCGAGGCGCGCGGCATCTTCGCGGGCAAGATCATCGTCGCGCCCGACGCGCAGAAGACCGACGGCAAGCAAATGGCGCAGGCGCTGCTGCTCTCTGAGACGGCGGAGTTCGATTCCAAGCCCGAGCTTGAAATCTTCGCCGACGACGTCGTCTGCGGCCATGGCTCGACCTCAGGTCAGATCGACGAGGAGCTCCTGTTTTATCTCGAGGCGCGGGGTATCCCCGAGGATCAGGCCCGGGCGCTGCTGATCCAGGCCTTTATCGGCGAGGCGCTCGAACGCATCGAGCACGAGGATTTGCGCGAGGCGCTCTCGGTCTCCTCGGCCGAATGGCTCGGCGTCAGGCCAGAGTGAAGGAGCCTCGATGACCGTCCTCACGCCGAAGGCCAAAGAGCTTAAAGCGGCCGTGGGTCCGTTCGACGTCAACGCGATCCGCGCCGACTTCCCCATCCTCTCTCGCGAGGTGAACGGCAAGCCTCTCGTCTATCTCGACAACGGCGCCTCGGCGCAGAAGCCGAAAGTGGTGCTCGACACCATCCAGCGCGCTTATGGCGAGGAGTATGCCAATGTCCATCGCGGGCTGCATTATCTGAGCAATCTCTCGACCGCCAATTTCGAGAAGGCGCGCGAGAGCGTGCGCCGCTTCCTCAACGCGCGCTCGGACGAGGAGATCGTCTTCACCCGCAACGCCACCGAGGCGGTCAATCTCGTCGCCTCGTCCTACGGCGCCCCTAATATCGGGGAGGGGGACGAGATCCTCATCACCATCATGGAGCATCACTCCAACATCGTGCCCTGGCATTTCCTGCGCGAGCGTCAGGGCGCGGTCCTGAAATGGGCGCCGATCGACGATGAGGGCACCTTCCTGCTCGACGAGTTCGAGAAGCTGATCAGCCCGCGAACCAAGATGATCGCCATCACCCAGATGTCGAACGTGCTCGGCACCATCGTCGCCATCAAGGAGGTGGTGCGCATCGCCCATGATCGCGGCATCCCCGTCCTGGTCGATGGCGCGCAAGGGGCCGTCCATCTCCCCGTCGACGTGCAGGACCTCGATTGCGATTTCTACGTGCTTACCGGCCACAAGCTCTATGGCCCGACCGGGATCGGCGTGCTCTACGGCAAGAAGGCTCTGCTCGAATCCATGCGGCCCTATCAGGGCGGCGGCGAGATGATCGGCTACGTCACGCAGAACGAGATCACTTATGCCAAGCCGCCGCACCGATTCGAGGCAGGAACGCCGGCCATCGTGCAGGCGATCGGGCTCGGCGCTGCGCTCGACTATGTCGAGAGCGTCGGCCGCGAGCGCATCAGGGCGCACGAGGACGTGCTGCTCGACTATGCCACGGGTCGCCTCGGCGAGCTGAATTGGCTCCGCATCTTCGGCCGTGCGCGCGACAAGGGCAGCATCATTTCCTTCAATATCGAGGGAACGCATCCTCACGACGTGAGCACGATCCTCGATCATTATGGCGTGGCGGTGCGGGCCGGCACCCATTGCGCCGAGCCGCTCCTTGCGCGCTTTGGCGTCACGGCGACGTGCAGAGCGTCGTTCGCCATGTATAATACGATCGAGGAGGTCGACCGGCTGGTCGAGGGGCTGCACAAAGCGCGTGAGATGTTCACTTAGTGCATGAATGCAAGGTCGAAGGGCTAGATGGTTGAGAAGGTTCAAGAGAACGAAGGGACGGTGGCCGCCGAGGAGCCTGCCGAGATCAAGGCTTGCGTCGGCGCGACGGGAGGCGAGGACGGAGCGTCCGCGGCCATGGAGGCGCCTAGTGGCGAGACGCCCAAGGGCGACGGCTCTTCCATCCCTCCGGCAGAGCTCGAGCGCCTGCGCGACGACCTTATCGCGGCGCTCAAGACCGTGTTCGATCCCGAGATCCCCGTCGATGTTTACGAGCTCGGCCTCATCTATCGTCTCGATATCGACGACGACCGTAATATCGAGGTGGACATGACGCTGACCGCCCCTGGCTGCCCGGTCGCCGGCGACATGCCGGGCTGGGTGGAAAACGCTGTCTCCTCCGTGCCGGGCGTCGGCCAGGTCAAGGTGAAGCTCGTGTTCGACCCGCCTTGGGACATGAGCCGCATGTCCGACGAGGCGCGCCTTGCTCTCAACATGTTCTGAGCGCCCCTTGAACCCCCTCGCGATTTACCCCAACTTCAAGCCATGACCATTCGCCCCCGCCCGCAAGTGATGCGCCTGACCGAGGCCGCCGCCGAGCGCCTCAAGGCACTCTCCGCCGCCTCCGGCAAGGAGAGCGCCGGCGTGCGGATCGGCGTGAAGAATGGCGGCTGTGCCGGCATGGAATACACCATGCAATATGCCGAAGCGCCCGGGCCGCATGACGAATTGATCGAGGACAAGGGCGTGAAGCTCCTGATCGACCCGACCGCGGTCCTCTTCCTGCTCGGCACCGAGATGGATTATCGCACCGACAAGATGCGCTCTGGTTTCGTGTTCAACAATCCGAACCAGACGAGCGCATGCGGCTGCGGCGAGTTGGTGACGCTCAAGCCTGCGAACGAAGCTGCCGCTGCGAGCGCCGAAGACTCCGGCCAGGTCTCTTAGTCTCTCACTATTGTCGCTCCGTCATGGCCGGGCTTGTCCCGGCCATCCACGTTTTTGGGCGACCGACAGATCAGACTTGACAGGCAACCAAATGGTTGCCTATTGTAGTTCATGACCATGGATGCGGCGTTCAAGGCGCTTGCCGACCCGGTGAGGCGGCAATTGCTCGACAGCCTGCATGCGAAGAATGGGCGAAGCCTGAACGAGCTTTGCGAAGGGCATGACATGACGCGCCAGGCGGTGACCAAGCATTTGGCGATTCTCGAAGTCGCCAATCTCGTCGCCACGCAGAAGCGCGGCCGCGAGAAGCTGCACTTCCTCAATCCCGTTCCCATTCAGGAGATCGCCGACCGCTGGATCGGCAAATACGAGCGCACGCGCTTGCGTGCTTTGAGTGACCTCAAGAAAAGTCTGGAAGGAAAACGCGATGGCAAGTGACCGCTTCGTCTACGTGACCTATATCCGCACGACCCCCAAAAAACTCTGGGAGGCGCTGCTGAGCCCCGAGTTCACCCGCACCTATTGGTTCGGTGTCACGCACGAATCGGAATGGAAGAAGGGCTCGTCCTGGAAGATGGTCTTCGCCGACGGCACCGTGGGCGATGCGGGCGAAGTGCTGGAAATCGAGAAGCCGAAGCGGCTCGTGCTCCGCTGGCGAAATGAGTTCAAGCCGGAATTGCGCGCCGAAGGCTATTCGCGTTGCGCCTTCGACATCGAGGGGAACGGCAATGTCACCAAGCTCACGGTCACGCACGAGATCGACAAGACCGGGTCGAAATTGATCGAGGCCGTGTCGGGCGGTTGGCCGAAAGTTCTGTCGAATCTGAAAAGCTTGCTCGAGACGGGCGAAGTCCTCACCGCCGATAAAGCATGCCTAAGTGCGCAGGCGGAGCTTGAGCAGACTGCCGCTAAGTCACTCGCACCGGGCGCATCATGAAGGCGGGCACGTGATCGCCCATACCTTGCTGCTTAGGCCGCGGCGCCTGCGGTTGCGTCTTGGCTGCCGCGCGTTCGGGTGCGGGGCGCTCTGAGGACGCCGCGGCCTGAGGGCCGTGGGTCGGCTTGCGCTCGCCATGGGGCTCGTGCGGTTTGTGCTGGTCACGCTCGCTCGGTTTTTGCTCCCCCCGTCTTGAATGCTCAGTCCGCCGCTCCTCACCCCTCACGTCAGGGGCCTGGGTCCCATGTCGATGGGCTTGATTGCTGTGGGCTGGAGGTTTGCCCTTGTTCCGTCTTGAGCGACCGCCGCGGCGATGCCGCCCATTCGATCGCGTCTCTGAACCTTCGCTTGCTTCGGCGGGTGCCGTCGCGCCGTCGATCCACGGGATCTCCTGGCGAAGCAGCTTCTCGATGGCCTTGAGCGCCTTGATGTCCTTGGGTGTCACCAGCATGGCGGCGAAGCCTTCGCGACCGGCGCGGCCGGTGCGGCCGATGCGATGCACGTAATCCTCCGGGTGGATCGGTACGTCGTAATTGAAGATGTGGCTTACATCGGGGATGTCGAGGCCGCGCGCCGCGACGTCGCTCGCGGCAAGGAAGGCGATCTGACCGTTACGGAAAGCATCGAGCGTCGCCGTGCGCTGGTGCTGATCCAGGTCCCCGTGCAGTGCGCCGACGCTGAAGCCATGGCGCTGAAGCGAGCGATAGACGATGCCGACATCCTTCTTGCGATTGCAGAAGATGATGGCGTTCTTGACGTCGATCTCGCGCATCAAGGCGCGGAGTGCCTCGCGCTTGCCGGCAGGATCGTCAGGGGCCTTCTTGAGCCGCTGCACGATGGTGGCGGCGGCGGTCGCCTGGGGAGCGACCTCGATGCGCTCCGGGCTATGCAGGAATTTGTCGGCGAGGCGTTGGATTTCGGGCGGCATGGTCGCCGAGAAGAACAGCGTCTGCCGCGTGAAGGGGAGGAGTTTGCAGATGCGCTCGATGTCGGGAATGAAGCCCATGTCGAGCATGCGATCGGCTTCGTCGACCACTAGGATCTCGATGCCGTTGAGAAGCAGCTTGCCGCGCTCGAAATGATCGAGCAGGCGGCCTGGCGTCGCGATCACCACATCGGCGCCGCGATCGAGCTTGCGGTCTTGGTCCTCATAGGACACGCCGCCGATCAGGAGCGCCACGGTCAGCTTGTGGTTCTTGCCGAGCGTCTCGAAATGCTCGGCCACCTGCGCGGCGAGCTCGCGTGTCGGCTCGAGGATCAAGGATCGCGGCATGCGCGCCCGCGCGCGTCCGCGCTCGAGCCGCGTCAGCATCGGCAACACGAAGGACGCGGTCTTGCCGGTCCCGGTCTGCGCGATACCGAGCACGTCGCGACCAGCGACGACATGCGGGATGGCTTGATTTTGGATTGGGGTCGGGGTTTCGAAGCCCGCCGAAGTGACGGCGGACAAAACTTTGGTGCTTAGGCCAAGATGTGAAAAGCTCATGCTTTAGCAAAAAATACCGCGAGACGATTTCGCCTCGCGCATCTTCTTTCTTTAGGCGCATAACTTGCTGCTACGATTCGCAAGCCTTGCGCAAGACCACTAAGACATCGCCGCACCCAGCGTGCAATGTTCTCCACTCAAATAGGCGGCTCGGCGCATTGGCGCAAGGGGCAAATGGAAGCCACGTATCGTAAATGCGCCTGTTTCGGTGGCCAGTCCGCGCTGAGGCGCGTGCTTGTGAACCATAGCGGCTTGCGCGAATTATAGGGTTTGGTGGCGAGACCAAGGCATGAGCGTGAAGGCTGAAGACTATGCCGACGTGGCGATAAAGCCGCCGTTTCTGTTTCTCGGCGCGCTTGCGCTCGGCTGCCTGCTCAGCCTCGTCATTCCCATCGGACCGCGGCTGGCGTCGCCCAATGGCAGTGCGCTCGCCGTGGGTCTCACCTTCGTCGTCCTCGGCTTCGCGCTAGCGGCCTTCTCGGCCCGCGCCTTCCATCGCGCCGGCACCGAAATCGTGCCGGGCCGTCCTGCGAACGCTCTCGTCACCACCGGGCCCTATAGGATCACGCGCAATCCCATCTATATCGGCATGACGCTCGTCTATTTCGGCCTCGCGCTGGTGATGACCAGCATCTGGGTGCTTTTGCTGCTGATCCCCGTGCTGATGATCTTGCAGCACGGCGTGGTGTTGCCCGAGGAGGCTTATCTCAAGCGGCACTTCGGCGCGGCCTACCGCAAATATCAGGCGCACGTTCCCCGCTGGCTCTAGCGAGGACGAGCCTTCAAATGTCGAGATCGTCAGCCTTTGCGAACTCGGCGTGCTCCTGGATGAACTTGAAGCGCGCCTCCGGCTTGTTGCCCATCAGCTGATCGACGAGCTTGCTCGTGCCGCGGTCGTCGTCCTCTGCGATCTCGACGCGGAGCAGCATGCGCACGGCGCGATCCATCGTCGTCTCCTTGAGCTGCTTCGGCATCATCTCGCCGAGACCCTTGAAGCGCGAGATGTCGACCTTGCCCTTGCCGTTGAACTCTTTCTTCAAGAGCTCGTCCTTGTGCGCGTCGTCGCGCGCATAGAGGATTTTGGCGCCCTGGCTCAGGCGATAGAGCGGCGGCACGGCAAGATAGAGGTGGCCGCCTTCGATCAGCCCGCGCATCTCCTGGTAGAAGAAAGTGATCAGCAGCGAAGCGATATGCGCGCCATCGACGTCGGCGTCGGTCATCACTACGACCTTCTCGTAGCGCAGATCCTCCTCGCGGTAGCGCGCGCCGGTGCCGCAGCCGAGCGCCTGAATGAGATCGCTGAGCAGCTGGTTGTCGGCAAGCTTGCTTGAGCTCGCGGAGGCGACGTTGAGGATCTTGCCCCTGAGCGGCAGCACGGCTTGCGTGGCGCGGTCGCGCGCCTGTTTGGCCGAGCCGCCGGCAGAATCGCCCTCGACGATAAAGATCTCGGTGCCTTGCGCGGCGCTCGCCGAGCAATCGGCGAGCTTGCCGGGGAGGCGCAGGCGGCGCGTCGCCGTCTGCCGCCCGATCTCCTTTTCCTTCCTGCGGCGAAGACGTTCTTCGGAGCGGTCCACCACCCAATCGACAAGGCGGTTGGCCTGGCTCGGATTTCCGGTCAGCCAATGATCGAAGGCATCGCGAAGCGCGCCCTCGACGATGCGGGCCGCCTCCGGGCTCGCCAGCCGATCCTTGGTTTGGCCCTGGAACTCGGGCTCGCGGATGAAGAGCGAGAGGATCGCTGCGGCTGTGCCGAGCGCGTCTTCAGCCGTCACTTGCGCCACGCGCTTATTGCCGGTGAGCTCGCCATAGCCGCGCAAGCCCTTGGTCAGCGCGGCGCGGAGCCCCGCCTCATGCGTACCGCCGTCAGGCGTTGGCACGGTGTTGCAATAAGATGAGAGGAAGCCGTCGTCGCTTGCAATCCAGGCGATCGCCCATTCGAGCGAGCCGTCACGTCCGGTCTTCTCGATGCGGCCGGCAAAGATATCGTTGGTGACGGTCTGTTGTCCCTCGATCCCGTCCACGAGAAAATCCCTGAGCCCTCCGGGGAAGTGGAGGACAGCGCTCTCCGGCGTCTCGCTGTCGCCCGCAAGCAGAGCCTTGGCGCAAGACCATCTGATCTCGACCCCGCGGAAGAGATAGGCCTTGGAGCGCGCCATGCGGAAGAGCCGCGCCGGCTTGAAGGCAGCGCCTTTGCCGAAGATCTTGGGATCTGGCCTGAAGCGCACGCTCGTGCCGCGGCGGTTCTTGATCGGTCCGAGACTCTTGACCGGCCCGTCGGGCTCGCCGCGCGTATAGCTCTGGCGGTAGAGCTTCTGCCCGCGCGCCACCTCGACCTCGAGATGCTCCGACAGCGCGTTGGCGACCGAAACACCGACGCCGTGTAGCCCGCCGCTCGTCTCGTAGACCTTGGAGTTGAATTTTCCGCCCGCATGCAGGGTGGTCATGATGACTTCGAGCGCGGACTTCTTCTTGAATTTGGGATGGGGATCGACTGGAATGCCGCGCCCGTTATCCGTCACGGTGAGATAGCCGTCTTCGGCGAACTCGACCTCGATGCGCGAGGCGTGGCCGGCAACCGCCTCGTCCATGGCGTTGTCCAGCACCTCGGCGAAGAGGTGATGCATCGCCTTCTCGTCGGTGCCGCCGATATACATGCCGGGTCGCCGGCGCACCGGCTCGAGCCCCTCCAGCACCTCGATGTCCGCCGCGGTGTAGGCGTTCTCCCCACCCTTGGCGGCTGGTTTGCTGCTGGCGGCAGATTTCGAGCCCTTGATCGGCTTCTTCTTCAACTCGTCCTCGAGCTTGGCGAACAAATCGCGCGATGGTGCGGTCTTGGCCATGGGGTCCAATGACGCGAGAGCTTCGCGAATCTCTATGCACAGGGAACGCTGTTAGCTCGCACGGCCCCGAGGCTTTTTCAAGAACGCCTTTCTCCCTTAGAGTAGCCGCCCGACAACCCATGAAGAGGAAAGAGCATGGCTGAGAAGACGCCCGTCTGCGATTTTGGCTGGAAGGCGCCTGCTTTCGCGCTGCCAGGGGTGGACGGCAAGACCTACAGTCTTGAGGACTTGCGCGGGCCTAAGGGCACGCTCGTAATGTTCATCTGCAATCACTGTCCTTACGTGAAGGCTGTGATCGACCGCATCGTGCGCGACACTGACGCACTGAAGGCCTATGGCGTAAGCACGGTGGCGATCTCCGCAAATGACGTCGTGCACTATCCGGAAGACTCCTTCGACAACATGAAGCGCTTCGCCGCGGCCCATCGCTTCGGCTTTCCCTATCTCTATGACGAGAGCCAGGATGTCGCGCGGGCCTATGACGCCGCCTGCACGCCCGACTTCTTCGGCTTCAACGCCGATCTCGAGCTGCAATATCGCGGCCGCCTCGATGCGAGCGGACGCGAGCCCGCTTCCGCCGATGTCCGCCGCGAGCTGTTCGAGGCCATGAGGGAGATCGCCGCGACCGGCAAGGGACCGCGCGAGCAGACGCCGTCGATCGGCTGCTCCATCAAATGGAAGGCGGCCTAGCCCTCATCGGCTGGCTGGCCAGCCTCGCCCTCGCCCTGAGCAGGCGCGATATCAGCCGTCTCGAAGGGGTGCCCCATGCTTCGAGACGCCCCGCGCGCGCGCTTCTTGGTATGGCATTCAATTAACCCCTCCTTAAGCCTAACCGTTTGCCCTTTCTTTACGCACCGACCCCTAAAATTCGTCTCAAAGCGGCGGGGTTTTGCGTGTCATGCTGATCCGTTACGCCCTCTTGATGGCGCTGGCGGCCTCATCGGTCTGGTGCTTGATCGTGGTCAGCAAGTCGAGCGGCAGCGAGATGCTGCTCGCCGACGCTGGTCAGAGCGGCACGCCGGTCAACGTCTCCTATTGGCTGCTCGCTTCCGTGGCGACGCTGATCACGCTTTCGCTCTTCCGCTTCCTTGTGTTCGGGCTGCCGGGGCTGGTCGACGCCTGCTTCAAGGACACGAGGACGTGGAGCTATCTGCTTGTGCTCGGGGGATTGATCTACGGGGTGTTCTATTTGGCATCGTAAGCGCCCAGGATTCCGAACGAGGGGTTTTGGGGGAGCCTGGCGGGGAACCTTAAGCTTTCGCGTCCGACGGGGGTCAGAGGGAGCAAGCTCAAGGTTCGACAGGCCGGGCGAAAAGTGGGGCGGCCGTCACGAGGCGGCCGCCCCATCTTTGTTCGCGTTCGGCGTCGGCGGACGCTCTCTAGCCTAGACGCTGTAATACATGTCGAACTCGATCGGGTGCGGCATCATTTCGAACCGCTCGACCTCTTCCATCTTCAGCTCGAGATAGGCGTCGATCGCATCGTCGGTAAACACGTTGCCTTTCTTCAAGAAGGCGCGATCCTTGTCGAGCTCCTCGCACGCCTGGCGGAGAGAGCCGCACACGGTCGGTACCTTCTCCAGCTCCTCGGGCGGCAGATCGTAGAGATTCTTGTCGATCGGATCGCCCGGATTGAGCTTGTTCTCGATGCCGTCGAGCCCCGCCATCAGCATGGCCGAGAAGGCGAGATAGGGATTGGCGGCGGGATCTGGGAAACGCACCTCGACGCGCTTCGCCTTCGGGCCCGCGCCGAGCGGAATGCGGCAAGAGGCCGAGCGGTTGCGCGAGGAATAGGCCAGCAGCACCGGCGCCTCGTAGCCCGGCACCAGCCGCTTGTAGGAGTTCGTGGTCGGGTTGGTGAACGCGTTGAGCGCCTTCGCGTGCTTCAGGATGCCGGCGATGTAGTGCAGCGCCGTGTCCGATAGGTCGGCATATTTGTCGCCGGCGAAAGTCGGCTTGCCGTCCTTCCAGATCGACTGATGCGTGTGCATGCCCGAGCCGTTGTCGCCGAACACCGGCTTCGGCATGAAACAGGCGGTCTTGCCGTAGACCTGCGCCACCATGTGGATCACATATTTGTAGATCTGCATGGCGTCTGCGGTCGTCACCAAGGGTCCGAACTTGATGCCGAGCTCATGCTGGGCCGCGCCCACCTCGTGGTGGTGCTTTTCGGTGACGACGCCCATGTCGCCCATGACCGACAGCATCTCGGAACGAAGGTCTTGCGCCGAGTCGACCGGCGGCACCGGGAAATAGCCGCCTTTGGTGCGCGGGCGGTGGCCGAGATTGCCCATCTCGTATTCGGTACCGGTATTGGTCGGGAGCTCCGTCGAGTCGATCTTGTAGCCGCAATTGAAGGGCTCGATCGCGAAGCGCACGTCGTCGAACACGAAGAACTCCGCCTCAGGTCCGAACACGGCGAGATCGCCGACGCCGGTCTGCTTGAGATATTTCTGCGCCTTGCCGGCGATCGAGCGGGGATCGCGCTCATAGGGCTCGTTGGTCAAGGGCTCGAGCACGTCGCAGAAGACGGCAAGCGTGCTTTGGGCGAAGAACGGATCGAGCACCGCGGTCGAGGGGTCCGGCATCAACTTCATGTCGGACTCGTTGATCACCTTCCAGCCCGCGATCGATGATCCGTCGAACATGATGCCCTCGGAGAAGGCGTCTTCGTCCATCAACTTGGAGTCCATCGTCACATGCTGCATCTTGCCCCGCGGGTCGGTGAAGCGCAGGTCGACGAATTTGATCTCCTCGTCCTTGATCTTCTTGGTCACACTCTTGGCGTCGGACATTTTACTCCCCTGTCATTTGCTTTTTGATGCCGCCTCGTTAGGCGCTGGCGGCGAAAGATGCGCCGGCGTCGCTGCCGGCAGCGATTTGGTTGCTCCCATTAGATAGCATCGTTCCCCGTCTCGCCCGTACGGATGCGCACGGCTTCCTCCACGTTCGACACGAAGATCTTTCCGTCTCCGATGCGGCCGGTCTTGGCCGAAGCGATGATGGCGTCGATGGCCTTCTCTACCATGTTGTCGCCAAGCACCAGCTCTAGCTTCACCTTGGGGAGAAAGTCGACGACATATTCGGCGCCGCGATAGAGCTCGGTATGACCCTTTTGCCGTCCGAACCCTTTTGCCTCCGTCACCGTTATGCCCTGCAAGCCTATCTCCTGTAGGGCTTCCTTCACCTCATCGAGCTTGAATGGTTTAATGATCGCTTCGATCTTTTTCATTCTTTCGTTGCACCTCCCATGGACGCAAAAGGACGCTTAGCCGCGTGCTTCCGTTCGCCATCCCATAAAGACTCGTGAGGCCAAAGCACAGCCTATGCCAATCCCCTGGCTGCAAGTTTTGCCTCTCAATTCAAGGATCTTTATTGGTCTGGCGGATGGTGACGGAGAACCGTCGAGCAGGATTGCTCAAGATCTGCGCTATATGCACAAGAATTATGCAGATTGGAAGGCCCCCAGCATGACCTGTGCTCGCAATGCTGCCTCTGCTGGGCCACGACTTAGGCAAAACCGGACCGGCGAACATTCATGCTCGAGCTTCTGACCGCACAGGAGATGGGTGAAGCCGACCGTCTCACCATCGACGGCGGCGTCCCGGGGCTGACGCTCATGGAGAACGCCGGGCGCGCGGTTGCCGATGACCTCGCCCGGCGGTTCCCCGACGCGGGCACCGTCGCCGTTCTGTGCGGCCCCGGCAACAATGGCGGGGACGGCTTCGTGGCCGCACGCTATCTCTCCGAGCGCGGATACCGGGTGAGGCTAGGCTTCAACGGCGATCCGGCGCGCCTTCCTCCCGACGCCGCGGCCAATGCCAAACGTTATGTGGGTCACCGCGAGAAATTGTCCGGAGACATCCTTGCCGGCGCCGATGTCGTGGTTGACGCTCTCTTCGGCGCCGGTCTCGCACGGCCGATCGAAGGCGACTATGCCGTCATGATCGAGCGCGTGAACGGTTCAGGCCTTCCCGTGGTCGCGGTCGATGTGCCGAGCGGCATCGACGGCACGACCGGCGAGGTGAGGGGCGTTGCCATCGAGGCGCTCTCGACCGTCACCTTCTTCCGATTGAAGCCGGGGCACCTGCTTTTGCCGGGCCGGCTCCATTGCGGGGAGGTGAGCGTTGCCGATATCGGCATCCCTGCGCGCGTGCTCGAGACCATAAGGCCCAAGACCTTCGCCAATGAGCCGCCGCTCTGGCTTCCGCGTTTTCCGTGGCCCTGTCCTGAGGGCCACAAATATGCGCGGGGTCACGCGGTCGTGGTGTCCGGGCCTCTCTGCAGCACCGGTGCGGCAAGGCTCGGCGCGCGAGGCGCATTGCGCGTTGGCGCAGGATTGGTCACGGTCGCATCGCCCCGCGACGCGCTCGCCGTCAATGCATCCTCTCTCACCGCCATCATGGTGCGCGAGGCTGACGATGCGCGGGCGCTGCAAGCCCTGCTCGCGGACGAGCGCAAGAATGCGGTTCTCATCGGTCCTGGAGTCGGCGTCGGCGAGCGAACAAGAGCCATGGCGCTCGCGGCGCTTGAGTCGAACGCCGCAGTCGTGCTGGACGCCGATGCGATCACGAGCTTTGCCGAGGCACCTCACAAGCTCTTTGCGGCGATCGCTGAGCGCGGCGCGCCTGTCGTGCTCCCCCCGCATGATGGCGAGTTTGCTCGGCTATTCGGTACGATCGAGGGCTCGAAGCTCGATCGCGCGCGAGAAGCGGCCAGCCGCTCGGGCGCGACAATCGTGCTGAAAGGCGCCGACACCGTGGTTGCCTCGCCCGATGGCATGGCCTCGATCAACGCGACGACCAGCTCCTGGCTTGCGACCGCCGGGACCGGCGACGTGCTCGCCGGCATGGTGCTTGGCCTTCTCGCGCAAAGGATGCCGCCATTCGAAGCGGCGAGCGCCGCGGTCTGGCTGCATGGCAAAGCCGCAAGGGACTTCGGTCCTGGCCTGATCGCCGAGGACGTGCCTGAGATGCTGCCCAAGGTCTTGCGCGAGCTTCGGCCGGGCTTGTAAAATCAGGAAAATTGCCTGTTTGACGCCGCCCCGCGACCCGTTATTGACACACTCTCACCTTATGGGGGACATGAGAGGGAAGGTGTTCGCGGGAAAACGGACTCGCTTGCCGCCAATGCATTCATCACGGGTCACGCTCAAGACTCTCGTCCTCGTGCTCGCCGCGCTCGCGCCCTTGGGCGCCCGCGCCGAGGAGGACCAGACCCTGTTACGCGCGCGCGAAGGCGCTGCCGCGTTGATGCGCGGCGCCTATGACAAGGCCATCGCCTCCTATGACCAGGCGCTGACGGCGCCCGACATCGCCGATTTCATCCAGGCGAGCATCTATAGCGACCGGGGCGTCGCCAAATGGCGGATGAAGGAGATCAAAGAGGCGATCGACGACTTCAACAAGTCGATCCAGCTCGCGCCCGACAATGCCACCGTCTACAACAACCGCGGCAATGCGCTGATGGATTTGGGCCATCCCGACGAGGCGTTGAAGGATTTCGACCGCGCCATCACCCTTTCGCCGAATTACGGCGCGGCGCGCAACAACCGGGGCAATGCGCGCATGCAGCTTGCCCAATACGATCCGGCCTTCCAGGACTTCCGCAAGGCAGTCGAGCTGATGCCGCAAGATGCGGTGCCCTATAACGGGCGCGGTAAGGCCCACGCCGAGCTCAAGCGCTATCACGCTGCGGTGCGCGATTTCACCCGTGCCGTCACGCTGAACCCGAGATATGCCGCGGCCTATCACAATCGCGGCGATGCTTATCTTGCCATCGGCGATTTCAAAGAGGCTGCCGACGACGCGACCCAAGCCTTGACGCTCGACCCGGATCAACCGCACCCCGATCTCCTTCTGCTGCGCGCCCGGGCCTATTCCGGCGATAAGAAGTTCAACCAAGCCATCGACGATTTGAACAAGGCGATCGAGCTCGAGCCCAATCTCGCCGACGCCTATATCGAGCGCGGCATCATCTTCACGCAGAACAAGCGCTTCGACGATGCCATCGGCGATTTCAACAAAGCCATCGAGATCGATGCCAACAACGTAAAGGCCTACGCCATGCGTGCCGCGGCCAAGCTCCAGGCCGAGTCCAATGACGAAGCGCTGGACGATGTCAATCAGGCGCTCCAGATCGCACCCAACGACCCGCTCGCCTTGCGCATCAGAGGCAATATCTACGAGGCGCTCAATCGCACCGACGAGGGCATCGCCGATTATCGCACCGCTCTCCAGCAGGACCCGTTCCAGACCGAAAGCCGCGAGGCCTTGCAGCGTCTCGAGCAGGAGGTGCCCGAAGAGGCCGGCCAGCCTTTGGGCCCGCCCGAGGAGGGTTGGGTGATCAAGGAGCCGTCTCCCGACCGCTATATCGCCAGCAACGAGAAATACTCCTCGCTCAGAGTCGAGCTCGAGATGTTCGGGTCGGGCAGGCCGAAGATCCTCGAGTGGAAGCTCCTGAAGGACGCGCTCTCAGGCATTGGATTGCTCAAGTATTATGCGGGCGATGCCGGCGAGGGCGAGGATAACGACTTCGAATATGTGGCCATCGTCGATACGCGCGCCAACAAGGTGATCTCTATCGAGCCGCATAGTTGGGGGCCGGCCGCCGCGCAGTGGAACTGGCAAGCCGTCTCCGTGGTCGTTACCGACCCCGACGGCAACGCCAACGAGATTCAGCTGCGCAAGCCGCGCCACCAGGCTCCGCCGACCACAGATTTTTGGGGTTACTCCGAGCAGCCCCGCGCCGCCGACAATGGCGCCAACGCCGGTACCGACACTAGCGGCGGACGTCGCGCGCGACGCAACGGAGGCGGCGGTGGTGGCGGTGGCGGTGGCATGTTCGGCTGGCTGTTCCATTGATGGCTCTTAGCCTGTCGGCCGGACCATGACCCGGTTTCTCGCGAGCGTACGCGATGTCGCCGAGGCCGAGACGGCGCTTGCCGCCGGGGCCGACATCGTCGATCTCAAGGACCCTGCCAAGGGCGCTCTCGGCGCTCTCGCGTCAGACGACATCGCCTCCTGCGTTGCCGCCATCGCCTGTCGCGCCGAATTGAGCGCGACGGTGGGCGATCTTGAGATGGAGCCGGCGACGGTCCTCTCCGCGGTGCGTGCGACCGCTGCAACCGGGGTCGGCTATGTCAAGCTTGGCCTCTTTCCGGGCGGTGATGCGCGAGGGTGCCTTCGCCTTCTTGCGGAACAGGCGCGGGGCGTCCGTCTGATCCTCGTCATATTCGCCGACGCTTCTCCCTGCTTCGATGTGATCCGCGAAGCGGCGCTGATTGGCGCGAGCGGCGTGATGCTCGATACGGTTTGCAAAGATGGACGCTCATTGCTCGACCACCTCTCCCTCGACGGTCTTGCCGACTTCGTGGCCGAAGCGCGTGCCGAGGGTCTGCTCGTGGGGCTTGCCGGGTCGCTGCGAGCGGTCGACGTGCCGCATCTCCTTCCGCTCGAGCCCGATCTTCTCGGCTTTCGCGGGGCGCTCTGCTGCGACGGCGCCCGCGGAGCGGCCCTCGACCGAAGAGCCTGTGACATTGTCCGCGCGCTGATACCGGCAGAGCCGCGAGGCGTGCCCCGCTCCGTCCTGCCTGAACTCTCGCCGTCCCTGTGCTAGGAAGGGGCGCGGGACCATCCCCGCGCCGTGACGGAGCGAGCGATAAAATGATGGATCGGCGGTCGCAAAGGACAAAGCCCAAGCCGAAAGGCCACGCCGGCGTCGCGCTAGCGCGTCCAGCACGAGTGCTCGATCGCGTGTTCATCCACGACCTGGTGCTCGATGTCGAGATCGGGGTCTATACCAACGAGAAGGGCGTCACCCAGCGCGTTCGCTTCTCGGTCGATGTCGATGTGCTCCCCGCAGCGAGCGCGCTCGACGACAACATCGTGCGCGCCTTCGACTACGACACCATCATCAAGGGCATCAAGGATATCATCGCGCGCGGTCACATCAATCTCGTCGAGACGCTTGCCGAGGACGTGGCGCGGCATTGCCTCGATCATCCGCGTGCGTCTTCGGTCCTCGTCAAGATCGAGAAGCTCGACAAGGAGCCGGGCGCCGTCGGCGTCGAGATCGTACGCGCCAAGGAGGGCTCATGACCGGTCATGCCTTGCGCGACCATGCCGAAGCCTCCTCGCTTGCGGCGAAGGGTGGGCCGATCGTCGTCAAGCTCGGCGGCAGCGTCATCCGCTCGCCCGATCTTTCGTCTTGGCTCGATGCGATCGCCGCGGCACGTGCTCCGGTCGTCGTCGTTCCGGGAGGAGGCGCTCTCGCCGACGAGGTGCGCGACTGCCAAGTCACGCTCGGCTTCGGAGATGCGGCGGCCCACCGCATGGCCCTGCTTGCCATGGATCAGCTCGCTTGGGCTGTCGCGGGCTTGCGCGGAGGCTTTCAAGTCGGTGCGACCGAGGACGATCTGCTGAACGCGCTGGAGCGCGGCCTCGTCGCCGTTTGGGCGCCTTACGCTCTCATCGCCGAGCGGACCGATATCGAGGAGAGCTGGCGGATCACTTCCGACAGCCTTGCGCTCTGGCTCGCGGGCAGGCTGGGGGCGACGCGCTGCTACCTGATCAAGTCGATCGCGCGCATCAAGCCGAGCCACACGAGCGCCAAGCAACTAGCCCGCGATGGCATCGTCGATGAGGCCTTCCCCGCCATGTTGAACGAATCCCGCGTTCCCGCCGTCCTTCTTGGCCGCGGCGACCAGGCGGCCTTCGCCGCCGCTCTGTCCGGCACTGATCCTTGCGGCGTCGCCATCGATTAGGCCGCCACCACTCATTGTCATCGCCCGGCTTGACCGGGCGATCCAGTACGCACGGCCTCCCACATCTTGGAGGCCGGTGGTTACTGGATTCCCGCTTTCGCGGGAATGACATTCACTGACTAACTGCCGGGTCACACGCGCTCTCCCTGACGCAGCCGTTGAAGCGCCTGCGCGAAGCTCACGTTCTTGGGCTTCAGACGAAATTCTTCCTCCCAGTGTATGACGGATTGGCAGCAGACCCGCGCGTCGCCGCGACAGGAACGCGCGCGCCGGCAGGACGACTTGCCGCACAGGCGCCACAGCTCGAGCAGCTGCGCCGCGAGCTCCAGGTCCGTCTTCGAGTCGCTAGTGCGGACCGTTTCTTTAGTCATGCTCTCGTTCCTCGTCATACCGGCGAAAGCCGGCATCCAGTCGACAACCAAGACCATCACCAGGCGCGGGCCTCGCGAGTCCACTCGCTGGATTCCGGCTTTCGCCGGAATGACGCAAGGCATGCGCGACCCTTCCCGCGACGCGCTGAGGCATCCGGGCTTTGCAAGGGTCGTGGCGCGCCGAAAGGCGCGGTCCATAATTTAAGAACACGCATCCGTCGCCGGACGCGCGGCACCTTCCGGCGCGCCACATGCGCATCAAGCAGCGAAGCGGTAGCGCATCAAAAATGCGCATCTGCAACAGCGGCAAGCGCATGCTTTTTTGCGGCGTTTATGCGATGCCGGGCCGCGCTTTCCAGTTAGGATGCCCGCGATTGAGCCCGAGGCCGGTAGCGCGACACATCGCGCTCAAATAGGCCGAAGGCCGGTAGCGCAGCCATCCAAGTCGTCAGCCAGCTCCTGGCAGGGACTCGTAGTGGTCCCGGGCGGAGCTCCGGCACCGCCCGAGTGCCTCGTTTGCGAACGAAGCGCGCGGGCGCCGCGACCTCGTCCTCTTCACGACGCCTCGCGAAGCGACCCTTAGCGGACGAGATCGGAGGCAGGATAAGCGAGGTTTGGGGGAGGGGGATAAGGCCCCTTGACATGTGAGAACAAAAAGGGAACAAATATCAGGCCCCCCAAGGAGGTTACGCATCGCCAAACCCGCGAACTCTCGCTATTTTGCTCGCAATGGCTGCGGGGGGGCGGGGAAATGGCGCTCGAAAACCTAATCGTTCAACGAGTCGTGCTGCATGAAGTTTACAAGAGACGGCACGACGGAGCCCTGATCGAGCCTCGATATGGCGACCAACTGGTCGACTTGCCCTCCGAAGCGATGGACGTCTTCAAAGAGCGCGTCGTGGACGCACTTGGTACCACGTCGCAGAGCGTTGAAATGGAAATTGCGGAAGCGGGAGCAGAAAGCGCAGTCGCCATAGCGTCCTCACTTCTGGGTAAACCCGATGATGCGTTCGTCACGGACTCGGCGAAATACGCCGACAAGCTTGCGGCTGCGCAAGTACCCAAAAATCTGCCCGGGGGAATACTCGTTGTGTTCAACGGGACCGTTACCGCTGCATCGCACCCCTTCGTCGCTGTTATCAAGGCGGAGAAACAGAGCGGCTTCCGTGAGCGGGGCACGTCACTACAATTCCTGAAAGACTTGTTCCTAACGCCCGCGTCCAAGCTTTACAAAATTGGCTTCTTCGTGAGAGAGGGCGCCGCGCGGCAGAGACTACCTGAAGGCTGGAGGGCTTTCGTCTACGATAGCCATATGACAACGGCTAACCGTGACGGGGCAGCCAAGTACTTCTTCGAGGTCTTCCTAGGCTGTCGGATTCCGGAGAATAGCGCCTACCTGACCCGCGCCTTTTTTGAATACACGCGTGAGTTCATCCGCCAGCTCCCGGTCGAGCCAGAGCTCAAGGACGATCTGCTGACTTCGCTTTACACCTATCTGAAGGTCGACCAGACGCCCACGGTTCAGGTTAGCAGTTTTTCAACGGCTTACCTGCCTACTGCCACGCAGGACGACTACCAAGCCTTCATGCAGACGAAGCACTTCCCACTCACAGCGGTCTCGAAGGACACTGCGGACATAAAGGGGCAACTCCGCAAGCGACGCGTTCAGTTTCCAGGCAGTATCGAGCTTACCGCTCCACCAGAGTCATTTCAGGACCTCATCACTATAGAGGCCATTCCTCCTGAAGGTGCAGCACGTGGACAGCCCAATCAATGGACGCGCATCACGATTAAAGACCGAATTCGTAATCAAGAATGACAGAGGAAGAGTTCCTTGAGCGTTGGTATCGGGAACGCCCGATCGCTGAGGCGTGGGGTAAGTTCGTTACAGCAAAAGTAATGCAGCGGATCGGGCCCTTAGTGGCGCCCGTAAAGGCGGACATCTTTATTCGTATCCCCGCCCACTCTCGGATCAAGCAAGATGGCTCCATGATCACGAAGGCGTTCTACCGCGACAAGCAATACGAAGACCCTCTTGGCGATATTACGGATAAGGTCGGGGTTCGGTTCGTTGTCTTGCTGGCGAAGGAAATTTCCGTCGTTTGCAAAGCTGTCGAGAGTTGCGAAGACTGGGAGTGGTCCAAGGACAAGGATTATGAGGAGGAACGACAGAAGCAACCATACGAATTCAACTATCAGTCGGTTCACTACATCGTCCGCTGTCGTGGCGACAGGGATATTGGCGGCGTGATGGTTGCCGCCGGGACCCCATGCGAGATTCAGATTCGCACGCTTCTGCAACACGCCCACAGCGAGCTTACGCACGACACAATTTACAAGCCGAGTGTGGAACAGACGCCTGAAATGCACCGCGCGGCGGCCAAGGCGATGGCGCTGGTCGAAGCGACTAACGATTATTTCGAAGAGCTAGTGGCGCTTATTGAGGAGCGCGTCGAGCCCAACAAAGAGCTTTCGAAGCAGATGATCGCGCTGTATCAGGAGTTGATCGGCGCTGATCCAGACCCAACGAAAGCTGAGGGTCTGCTGAACGATGCCTATGCGCCTTTCGCCGGAGACAAGCCGGTCGACGCCGTGCGCCAGTTCATGGGCGACAAGCCGTTTCTAATTAGTCGCGTCAAGGAACGGGCGCCAACAAAGCTGCTCTTCCGGCAGCCTAGCATCCTGCTCGCATACCTGGCTGTTTCGAAGCGACCCGGTGACGCTCGACAGGTGTGGCCGCTGACTCCTGCGGAAGCAAAGCCAATTTTCACTGACCTCGGCTTGTCAGGCCCGGCGAGTTAGTACTAAGGCTCCACATCAATCCCAAGAGCGGGCGACATGCTGTAGCACCGTCGGGCCATGACGCGTTAGAAGCGCGTCAGACCAAAGAAGCGCGATCCGAAATGGCTGAGAGCATCCTGTTCCTGACCGGACATTTGGCGCGAGCGCGGCTCGAAGCCGTGCTGTCGGCCATGAATGATGCCGGCTTCGACTGGAAGGTGCTCGATATCGGGGTCAAGGTCGCGGCGCTCATGACCGAGGACATCATCCTGCGCCGGCTGCCGAAGCCGGTCGAGGCCGACACGGTCATGCTGCCCGGCCGCTGCCGCGCCGATATCGACCGCCTGAGCGGCAATTTCGGCGTGCCGTTCCTGCGCGGGCCCGACGAGCTCAAGGACCTTCCCGCTTATTTCGGCCGCGCGAGCAGGGCCTCGGACATGACCAAATACGACATTCAGATCTTCGCCGAGATCGTCGATGCCTCGGCGCTCTCGGTCGACGACATTGTGAAGCGCGCGCGAAGCTACGCCCAGCGCGGCGCCAATGTGATCGATCTCGGCTGCCTGCCCGATACGCCGTTCCCGCATCTCGAAGAGGCGATCGGGACATTGAAGGAGAAGGGCTACAAGGTGAGCGTCGATTCCGCCGACGCGGGCGAGCTCAAGCGTGGCGGCAAGGCGGGCGCCGACTACCTGCTCAGCCTCAACGAGGAGACGCTCCATATCGCTGACGAGGTCGCCTCGGTTCCGGTGCTCATCCCCAAGGAGCATGGCGATATGGCCTCGCTCTACCGCGCCATGGACGCGCTCGATGCCAAGGGCAAGCCGTACCTCGTCGATCCCGTTCTCGATCCCATCAATTTCGGTTTCATGCGCTCGCTCGAACGCTATGCCGAAATCCGCCGCAAGCGCCCCGACGCGGAGATCTTGATGGGCACCGGCAATCTAACCGAGCTGACCGACGCCGACACGACCGGCATCACCGCCGTTCTGCTCGGCATCGCGTCAGAACTCCACATCCGACACGTGCTCGTGGTGCAGGTGAGCCCGCATACCCGCCGCACCGTCGAGGAGCACGATCTCGCGCGCCGCATCATGTATGCGAGCCGCGCCGAGCATGATCTGCCGAAGGACTATGCCGATGGGCTGCTCGCGCTCCATGCGCGCAAGCCTTTCCCGCTGACGCCTGCGGAGATCGCCGAGAATGCCGCGGCCGTGCGCGACAAGAATTTCCGCGTCGAGATCGCCGAGGACGGCATCCATGTCTATAACCGCGAGGGCCATCATTTGGCGCAAAGCGCGCTCGATCTGTTCGCCAAGCTCGGGGTCGAGGCCGACGGAGCGCACGCCTTCTATCTCGGCACCGAGCTTGCGAAGGCCGAGATCGCCTGGCGGCTCGGCAAGCGCTACGCCCAGGACGAGCCGCTCGATTGGGGGGTTGCCGCCGATGCCCCGGTCGAAGACACGACGCGACTGAAGGAAGCCGGCCATACCTTGGTTGCCAAGAAGAAGCGCGAGGCCAAGTGAAACCGTTGGAGACCACTTCTCCATGCCGATGATCCGTGAATGCATCGTCACCACGCTCAGCGATGAGGGACACGTGCATATCGCCCCGCTCGGTCTTATCGCGACGACGCTCGACGATGAAGCCCCCGGCTGGATCATCGCCCCGTTCCGCCCATCGACCACCCTCGACAATCTCCGCGCCACGCCCTTTGCCGTGGCGAGCTTCACCGACGACGTGCTCGTCTTCGCCGGTTGCCTCACCGGCCGCAAGGACTGGCCGACACGGCCCGCGACCCACGTCCCCGGTGTCGTGCTCGACGGGGCGCTGGCGCACGCCGAGCTGAAAGTTGAGCGCATCGAGGAGGACGAGCAGCGCCCGCGCTTCCATTGCCGCGTGGTGCACCAGACCGTGCATGCGCCGTTCCTGGGCTTCAACCGCGCGCAAGGGGCCGTGATCGAGGCGGCCATTCTCGCGACGCGCCTGCATATGCTGCCGCGCGAGAAGGTCGAGCGCGAGCTGGGCTATCTCCAGATCGCCGTGGAGAAGACCGCTGGCCCTCGCGAGCACGAGGCCTGGCGGCTCTTGATCGAGAAGATCGAGGACCACTACAAGCACGCGTCCCCCGAGCCCCGTTAGGACCTTTGTCACGGAATGCCGCTAAGAAGCGCGAGTCCGAGGAGCGAGGAGCAGGCACGATGAGCGACATTAAAGAGGTGACCGGAACGGCCTTCGTCGTTGCCGAGTTCCGCTCGCGCGAGAATGAAGAGCCGCATCCGCTCTATGTCGATCCCATCGTCTGCATTTTTCTCGATGCGAGGACGCGGGCGGCGGCCGACGCCATAAGGGCTGATTTCCCCGCCGGCGAGAACATGCCGAGGCTCAGGACCCGCTATTTCGACGACCGGCTCGGCGAGCAGATCGCGCAAGGCTGCCGCCAGGTCGTCATCCTCGGCGCGGGCCTGGACACGCGTGGCGTTCGCAAGTGCGCTCCCGGAGTCGCCTATTTCGAGATCGACGATGCCGGCACGCTCGACTTGAAGAAGACGCGCTACGCGGCGAACAGGATCGATGCGCAGGTGACGTTCATCCCGGGGAACTACGTCGCCTCCGGTGTGATCGCGTTGCTCGAGGCGAACGGCTTCGACACGGGCTTGCCGAGCTTCTTCATCTGGGAGGGCAACACGATGTATCTCACGCGTCCGGACGTGATGAAGGTCTTGGGCGATCTCAAGAAGAATCTGGGGAGTTTCGCCATCTCCTTCGACTATATGGACGAGGCCGTGGTCGAGATGACGACCGGTGAGGCGGGGGCGACTGGCTTCGTCGAGCGCTTCGCCGCGATGGGAGCGCCCTGGACCTTCGGCTTCCACGATTTGCCGGCGCTTGCGGGAGAGGCAGAGCTCGCCATCGCCGACGCGACAAGCGTCGGCAAGCTGCACCGTCTTTATTGGCCCGACCGGCGCTTGGACTCGATCATCTACGACCACTATTTCCTCTGCACGCTCACGACGGCATGAGCGAGGGCGGCGACAAGTCCGCTAGGCGGTCGAGAATCGGAGGAGTACTCTGGGAAGCTCGGGGGCTAGCCTCTCCCGTGTTGCTCTTGGAGGGCATAACGGTGCCAAGACCTCTCCCGCTTCGCCACGCCCTCGCTGTCGTTGCGCTGCTCGCGGCGAGTGCAGGGGCCGCGCTTGCCGCTGAGGACGACACGAGCGCAAGCGCCGGGAAGGCCCTTCTTGAGGCCCATTGCGCCAACTGCCATTCCATCGCCGCGACCGGCGAGAGCCCGCTGGCGAAAGCGCCGCCGCTCAGGCAGGTCTATCTCAAATATCCGATCGAGCAGCTCGAGGAAGGTTTCGCCGAAGGCATGGGCTCGCGGCACCGAGATATGCCGCAGATCCAATTCTCCCCCGACCAGGTCGAGGCCATCCTGACGTATTTCGGCAGCATCACCGGCGTCGACCCAAGGCTCAGGCCCCGCGCGCCCGCGAGCGGGGAGACGCCGCCTTAGCCAAGCCTTCGGCGCGGCGCCTAGCGCGGCCCGACATAGGGGTTGTTGTACCGCGCGTCGACGCAAGCGCTGCCGTTCCAATAATGGAACTCGCCGCAGCTCACCGGGCGAACCGGCACGATGGCGATGATTGCCGGGTTGTCCGGATTCACGACAGGCGGGGGCGCGTCGACCGTTACGTTGACTTGGGGGGTGGTGCAGTCATGGAATTTGCAGTAGCGGCGCCAATAGTCGATCCTCTCGACCATAACGGGAGAGGGTCCAAAAGTACTCGCCGATGGTGCCGGAAGCGAGCCGGCGCTTGCGGGCGCTGAAGCAATTCCGCCAAGGATCGCGGCTGTCATGAGAGCAGGAACGTAACGCATCGAACCTCCCGAGTTTGTCTTTGTCGGCTTCGTAGCACGCCTCAGGTGGGCATGGTCAAAGTTCGTGTGGCACGATCAATAACCTCTTTCCGCCTTTTTGGCCCACGGTTGCGGCTATAATGGTTGCGCGCGGGAGACGTTAGAGGCCATGGCGACGACAGCGACCGACACCACCGAGATCGGCCTCGTGCTGCAAGGGGGCGGGGCGCTTGGGGCCTATGAGTACGGCGCCATTACCTCTCTTCTCGAATTGATCGATGCCGCTGTCGCCAAAGGGCACAGCGTCACCCTCAAGGCCGTCACCGGCGTCTCGATCGGCGCCATCAATGCGGCCTGCGTTGTCGGCTCCGCCAATCGCCTCGATGCACGGCGGAGGCTGGCCGCGCTGTGGAACGACTTCGCGCTCTCGACGCCTTTCTTCTGGCCCGCGCGGATCGCGCGCGATCTGTCGCTCTACGGTCTGCCGCGCTTCTACGCCATGCGGCCCGACCTCTTGGCGCTGTCGAGCTGGACCTATGTCTACGATACCCATCCTCTGCTCAGGACGCTTAGCGATCATGTCGACTTCGCCGCTCTTAACAGAAGCGAGACGGCCTTTGTGGTCACTGCCGTCGACGTCGAGAAGGGCGAGCTGAAGAGGTTCTCCAATCGCCCAGTCGGCAAGACGACGCCGACCACGATCGGACCGCGCCATGTGCTGGCGAGCGGCAGCCTACCGCCGCAATTCCCGTGGACCGATATCCAGGAGGGGGGCGAGCTGCGCCCTTATTGGGATGGAGGGCTGGTCGACAACACCCCGCTCGGCGATGCCATCGATGCCTTCAGCCCGGGAGAGAACGTGGAGCGGGTGTTGGTGATCATGAACCTGTTTCCCTCCGAGGCCGTGCGCCCGAGCTCCCTGGTCGAAGTGAACGAGCGCATCAACCAGCTCCGCTTCGGCAATCGCACGCAACAGGACAAGAAGACGGCGGGCCGCATCAACGAGCTCGTGGCCACGATCGAATCGCTTGCCGCGCTGTTGCCGGGGGAGCTTCCTCCCGAGGTCGCCCAGCAGGTCGAGGCGGCGCGCAGATACAAATATGTGAGCACGGTCGAGATCTCGCTGCCGCCGAACGAGGCGCAGGACCATTATGGCTTTCGCGACTTCTCGAGTGAGGGCATCGAAAGACGCCGCGCCGCGGGGCGCACGCGTGCGCTCGAGGCGCTGCGCTCGATCTTCGCGCCGATGTTATGAGAAGAGGCCCTAGCGCTCGATCTTGACCGCATTGGCGAAAAGCTCATCGCCCCATTTGTAAAGCGGCCGCTGGAAATCCGACTCGGTGTGGATGCCCTTGCCTTTGCGCTCGGTCCACTTCTTCCCGTAAGTCTCGAAAGGGAAGTGCTTGATGTAATAGTCGCAAGTCTCCTCCCAATGGTCGAGCGAGAGCGACTTGCCGTAATGCTGGCAATAGAGCTCGGTGGCGATGATCTCGAGCCCGCCCGGCTCGCGGGCATGGTTCTCGGCGAAATGGATCTTGGAGCGGTTTCGCCAGAACATCAGGATGTCGCGCTGCTCAGGGCCGAAATAGCGGCGGAAATCGAGGAGCTCATCGTCGGGCCGATAGGGTGCGTGATCGGCCTCGGTCATATAGGCGTCGAACAATTGCACGCGCACGCCGTCGATCTCCTCGGGCACGCCTGACAGGTAGCCTTTGATATCGCCAGTGACGCGCTCGTCGGGATCGAAGCAGAGCATCCAGTCGAACTCCATCTCCTCGCGCGCCAACTGCAAGAGAAGCCCTCGATGGCGCCCTTCGGCGAGCTTTCGTGCCGTGATGTCCTGCTCCCATGCCTGGTTGGCGATGATCAGCGCGACCTTCGGATGCTCGCGCAGCATCTCGACCGTCTCGTCGGTGCTCGCGTCGTCATAGGCGATGATCGCGTCGACATGCTCGCCGAGATAGTCGAGCGTATCGGGAAGGATCAGAGACTCGTTGCGGATGCGTGTGATGGCAACCAGATCGTGCTTCTCGCCGACCAAATCCTTGTTGCCTTCGATGAATCGCTCTGAGTCGCGCAAGCGCCAACGGCTTGGAGAGGACATGATGCGGTGGTGGCTCCGAATCCCGAGGAAATTCGGCAGCAACATCGTCCAGGTGGCGAGACCTCGCAAGACCTAAACGTCTGCCTTCGCCGCGAGGAGGGCGACGGCGACGGCGGGTGCGCAGCGTGCGGCCATCTCGCGCGTGCCGGCCGCGCAAGGCGTCACCTCGGCGAAATCGCGGTAGGGGCGATGGAGCTCCGAGGCAAGGCGCCGCGCGAGAAAACGTCCGCAGCCCGCCCCGATCACCGGCGCATCGGGCGCGAGCGCCTCGCGGTGTGTTAGCGCCCGTGCCGCTTCAACGAGCTCGGAGAACTGCAAGTCGGCAAAGAACGAGGCGAGTTCCACCCAAGCCTCGAGCGGTGCCTCGGAGGCATCACGCCCGAGCATGCGCGCAAGCCGCGCGGCGCTTTCCTCTTTGCTCTTGCCTCTGAGATCGGGCGTTGGGTAGGGGTCGGCGTCATCGGGCAGGTCGTCCGTCAGGCGATACACGTCGGCCATGGTGGCGAAACGCTCAGCCGCGATCCCCTGCACATGGCCGGCAAAGGGTGCAAGTCGCGACAATGCCATCACCGGTGTGCGCACGACGCCGGCATAGATGAGTTCTCGCGCGGCGAGCCGCTCGGCATCGGTGTAGCCTCGCGTCGCGGGGAGACCGGCACGAAGCGGGATCAAATCGGTCGTGGTCGTGCCGATATCGACGAAGATCCCGTTCGCGCAATGACCGGCAATGAGCGCGCCACTCGCGTGCCAATTGGCCGACGCCACATCGAGAGGCCGCGCGATGGCCTCGCCAGTGGCGAGAAAGCCCGCGCGGCCGCCATAGAAGACCACGTTGCCGACGGTGACTTCCCGCATCATCGAGACGAGATAAGCGACGCCTTCGGCCCGGTCGGAGAAGACATCGGACAGCTCCCCGGTCATGGTGACGGCGTGGCGGTCGGAGGCTTGGCAGAGGGCAAGCGCCTCCTTGAGCGCCGCGTCGAACTTACCGCGATCCTGGCGGACCGGGCAGGGGACCTGCGCCACCTGCGTAACACGGCCTCCTTCGAACCGCGCGAGCTTGAGATTGGCGCCGCCCAAATCCCATCCGACAACGCCGCCCACCGTGTCCTCACTCATTTCTACTCCCAACTCCTGCTCGTCATACCGGCGAAAGCCGGTATCCAGCAAATGGGCCTTGGATTCCGGCTTACGCCTGAATGACGCTAGGCGGGAAGCGAAAGAACGCCTAAATCAATGCCATGAGCGATTTCACCGTCATCCCGGTTCTCGATCTCAAGGGTGGCGTCGCGGTCCATGCCGTGGCGGGGAGGCGCGCCGATTATGCGCCCATCCCAAGCCCGTTCGGCTCGGCTGACGACCCCGTGGCGATCGCCCGCGGGCTACTCGACGTGACCGGGTCTCCCTCCCTCTATATCGCCGATCTCGATGCGATCGAGGGCACCGGCAATCATTTCGAGCTCGTGCGCGGGCTCTCCTACGCGCTGCCCAGCACCACGCTCTGGGTCGATGCCGGCTTCTCCGATGTCGCCGACTGCGCCTTCTGGCTCCCGCTTGGCGCGACGCTTGTGATCGGCAGCGAAAGTCTCGAGGCGGTCGACGATTGGCGCGATATCCATTCCGCATTCGGGGACAGCGTCGTGCTCTCGCTCGACGTCGGCCCTGACGGCGAGCGGGGGCCTGAGCCCCTGTTCAGCGATCCCGCGCTGTGGCCGGGTCGGCTCGTTGCCATCGACCTCGCCCGCGTCGGCACGGGCGATGGGCCCGATCTCGATCGGCTCCGCACCATCCTCGATGTGGCCGATGGCCGGGCTGTCTTCTCCGGCGGCGGCGTGCGCAACGCCGCCGATCTTGCCGCCATCAAGGCCTTGGACGCGCAAGGCGCCCTGATCGCGACCGCGCTTCATACCAACGCCATCACTGAAAACGAGATCGCCGCCCTCGGGTGAGAGCGGCGATCGCATTCTTCAGCGCCACAGCGCCAATCCGTCAGAAACCCAGCTTTTGGAGCCACCGCCGAATCGGGCCCGGACCGCCGCCGTCTTTACCGGGTTGCCCCCGACCTGGGGGTTCTCCCTTTCAACCGGCCGCGAACGGGTGGTGAGCGCTGTCCTTCTTCGCGGTGACCTCGGAGGCCTTCGGCTCGCCCTTGACGGCGCGAGCGATGGATTCCTTGACGGCGCGATAGTTGAAGTCCTGGATCTTCTTGTCGTCCTTGGCTTCCCAATGGATGAACACGCCGACGGTGACAAAGAGATCATCGGCCTCGTTGGCGGGGATCACACCTTCGGCTACGGAGTCGGCGACGGCCTTAGCCACGGCATATTGCGCCGGGCCGAACATCTGCACGGCCTGACGCGCGTCCTTGATGGTCACCTTGTTGTAGAGAATCGTTGGGGGTTTGGTCAGAAGGTTCGGCGTGACCACCGCGAGCAGGGTGGTGAAGCCGTCCTTGTTGTTGGTCAGTGCATTGCAGAACGCCTGTTCGACGGCGCCGCCACGCGGACCAATGAGCAGATCGATATGAGCAACTTCGTTGCCGTCGCCAACGAGCGACTCGCCAACACACGTACCACTTATCTTGGGCATGAAACCCCCTCCCTAATGGGCTGATACAAACGAAAGCTAAGAGCGGGCGTGGCGGTGGAACCGCCAACCGCGAGCCGACGAAAGTTCTTTGGCTGAGACTTGCTAAAGCGCCTCCGTCCGGCAACTCCTGGTTAGAGCTCCGCGGGGAGAACATAGTCCGGGCCTTACAAGATCGGCAAGTCGATTGTTCGCCATCGAGCCGGCGGAATTTTAGCCATTTATTGAGGGTTTTCCGCCGCCTCGATGGCTGCGGCAAAAATCGTCGCAACCGTGAGATCGGCCGATGTGCCGGGGTTCAGCCCGCGCTCCTTCAGCGCGCGGTCGAAGGCCATCAGCGGCGCGGTCATGTCCTCGGGCAGGGCGCATTCCAGCAATCCCGCCTCCAGCGGCCGCGCTTCCTCGAGCAGACAGGCCGCGACGTCGCTGCCGAATTTCCGCTCGATCAACGTATCGGAGAGATGGGCCAGGAAGCCGAGATAGACGCGCGTGACGGCGAAGGGTGAATTCCCCCAGCGCTCATGCGCCTGCTTCAGCCAGACGAGCCCAAGACCGAAGATGTCGGAGAGGCCGTGAGTATAGTTCCAGGCGATGCGGTCGCGTGCCTCCGCCGCACGCATGGCTTCGAGCAGGGTCACGCACGGCTCTGCGGCGACATCGTGAGAGGGTGCCTCGCCGAGGCCGCCGGGCTGAGCGATACGGATTGCCTCATAGGTATCGCGCGCATCCTGGACGGTGAGCACGTCGAGTACATCGCCGACGCGCGCCTTGAGATCGCTCCCCTCCCCATCGAGCGCGGCTGAGGCGAGGGGTGCAGCGAGCAGAATGATGCCGAGATTGGTGTTCTGCCCCACCGCATTTCGCGTCGCCTCGACCGCCCCGAGGATGCGCTTGCCCACCGAGAGGCCGGCGCCACCCATGGCAGGCGCGGCCGCGGCCGCGCTTCTCTCAAAATCGGCGACGCTCATGCGCTTGTCGTCTGCGAAGCGATGCACGTTGCCTGGCTTCAGCGCAGCGAGCTCGGCAAGGCAAGAGTCATGGAAGGCTTCGGCGATCGCACCAAGCTTTGTGCGCCTGTTCAAGCGCCCTCTTGGCCCTTGTGGCGCGAAGGTGGAAGGGTAGCGTCGAGAAAGGCCCCAACGAGGTGATGGGCGATGTCGATGTGCGTCACGGCTTGCAGTCCGTTCCACGCAGGCATCGAGTTCACCTCGAGCACCAGGAAATTCCCATCGCGCGCCTGAATGATATCGACCCCGGCATAGTCGGCGCCGACGCAAGAGGCCGCGCGCACGGCGAGATCGATCAGCTCCTGGCTCGCAATCGCCGCCTTGGCGCGTGCGCCCTGCTTGATATTGGTGATCCAGCTTGCGCCGTGCCTGATCATCGAGGCGACCACCTCTCCTCGGCACACGAAGATCCGCCAGTCCTGATGATGGGACTGCGCCGGCGGAACGAACTCCTGGAGATAATAGACCCCATTCGCTTCCTCTTGCGGAGCAAGATCGGAGATCGAGGAGATCAGGCGCAAGCCTTTGCCTTGGGCCCCGAACAGCGGCTTCTGCACGAGCTTCTTGCCTTCGCGGAGCACGCGTGCCGCGATCGAAGCGGCCTCGAACGGATCGACGCAAGTGTAGGTGGGCGGCGTCGGCAGACCCTCGCGCTGGAGGAAAAAGGTCGTGGTCGACTTGTCGACGCAGCGCTCGATGGCGCGTGCGTCGTTCCACACCGTCACGCCAAGCTCGCGGAGGGCATGCAGCACGCCGAGATAAAGCGTCACCTCCTCAAAGGTTCCACCCGGCACGAAACGGACGAAGGCGCCTTCAGGAAGGGCATCGCCGAGCCGAGGAATGGCGAGCCCCGTCGCCGTCTTGGTCGAGAAGCCGCAAGTATTGAGCGGGACGACGAGGGGGTTGAGCCCGCGCTTCTTGAAGGCCTTGCGCAGGGTCTTCCCATGCCAATCCCGCCCATCGCCGAAAAGGACGATGCTCGTGTCGGGGCTCGCGGCCGTCATGCGGGTCAGGAGAAGGAGCGCGAGAGCACGGCCTCGTCAATGCGGCCAGCCTCGAAGCTCTTGCCCGACTTGAGTGCCGTCACCGTAACCATGGCGGGGCTGAACAACAGGCGGTCGATGGCATAGAAGTCGCCCTTCACCGCGCTGAAGATCTCGGCGAAGGGCCTGCCATAGTCCTTGGACTTGAGGCTCGGCAGCTCGTCGGCGAGAGCCTTGGCGGCCTTCTCATCGCCCGAGACGAAGAGCTGCACGCGCCCGCCATAGATGATGGCGTCGTTGGTGCGGCCCATGGCCTCGGCGAAGGAGGGCGCCGGCGGCGGCAGCGGCGCGGTAGCGATGCCGTCGATGATATGGTCGAGCGGGAAGTGCAGCTCGTGAGACTTATGCAGAGCGACCTCGAGGCAGCGCGCGGCAATCTGCACCGTGCCGGCCAAACTCGAAGTGGGCGCATAGATGAAGGTGAGACGCTCAGGCGGAAGCTTGCACGCCTTGGCCACCTCCTTGACGAGGGCGGGCGGCGGGGCGCGGTCGGCCTCGATCACGAGTGTCGCGGTCGCCGCCTCGTCACGATAGCCGAGCTCCTCGAACAGCTTCTCCGACGAGCCTATCGCGCGCGCGGGACCGGAGCCTAACACATTGTACTTCTTGCCATTATCGTCGACCGAGAGGCTCCATCCCGCATATTGCGAGCCGAGGCAGGCGAGCACGGGCTGGCTCGTATGTACCGTCACCACGAAGGGCCACGCGCTGTCGGCGTCGGTCGTCTCGAGCGAGACACGGCCAAGTCCGCCGAGACAGACCTCGGCCATGCGGCGCCCGGCCTCGAGGCCACCGATGGCGCGCACGCCACAATCGATGCGGCATTCGCCAAGCGTCCCTTTGGTAACCTCAACGCGCAGCGCTTGCGCGTCCTCAATGATGGATCTGACGACCGGCTCGACCTTGGTGTTGACGCTCGGCAGTCCCCCTTGAGAGATCGCGCTCGCTTCCGCCTTTTTGTCCATTTTGTTCACGGTAATCCCCCCTGCATTTACTCTCGATACATGCCAGGACTGTTTTCGTTCGTGCCTCGACCAAACTCTTCGCGCGGGCTCGAGTGCCCGCGCGGGCCCACACAGTGCATATCGGACGGTTTTTGTCGATAATTTCTCCCCCCTTAGGCTTATCGGCTACCCAACGGGGCCACGTCATGGTGAAGGGCACCTGAACTCGGGTGGGCGCGAACACAATGCCAGAAGCCATTGCGTCGGTGAGTTTGAGTGCGCCCTTGGGAAGCTTACCGTGCGTCACCGCGTCCACATGAAGACGAAGGAGCGGAGCCGCCTGGCCGTCGAAAATGTCGAGCGTGGCGCCTGGCCGGGGATTGATCTCGAGCAGCATCGCGCTCTGCCCATGCACCATGAAGTCGGCCGAGGCGAGGCCTTTGATCGAGAAGGCAGACGTTAGGTGGCCGATCGCCCAGACCATTGCTTCCTTTGCTGCCGCGGCGAGCCGAGCAGGACGAACCGCCCCGCCATAGCGCCAGGGGCTGCGCTTGGACGGCGCGGTCCATTGCTCGCTGAAGCCGAGCACGCGCGCCCCTTCGCCATTGGCGACGAACAGCGCTGAAACGGCGCTGCCTTCGACGCGCTCCTGGTAATAGAAATTGCTCCTTGCCCGCGCGGTGGCGCTCACCCCGATATGGCTTCCTCCCGCGCCGCCTTTGCGCTTCACGAGCCACGCGCCCACTTCGCTTCTTGCTGGAGGCTCGCTGACGGTCAGGGGATGGGCGATTCCGAGACGATCGAGCGCACCGAAGAAGCTCTCCGGGTCTTTGAGCCTTTCGACCGTCGCTTCATCGTTGCCGAGCAGCCTCCAGCCTTTGGCGATGCGCGTGAGCAAGTCCGGACGGTCCTCGAAGCCTGACCCATAGACGAAACCGAGAAGAGGCGAGGGGCTTTCCGCGGCGAGCGCCTCGAGAGCGCGCGACAGGCTCTCCCACCGCATGCCGCGCGCGATATCGCCCTCGAGCTTACGGCAGACGTGAGCGGCCTGTTGCGTATCGACGTCAGCGAAGAAATCCGCGACGAGAGGCACGAAGCCGGCACGGCGCGCCGATTGCGCGATCGCGCGCCCCGAGACGGCCGCGATCAGCAGTGACGGGCGATCAACCAACGAGCTTCTGGGCAAGGGCGTAAGCGTCTCTGAAATCGAGATAAATCGGCTTCTCGCTCTCGATCATCATCTTGAACAGGCCGAACTCGGTCTTGTACTTGATGTTGCCGACGGCGAGCGCCCCGATGCCGACCGCGTCGGTTCCCTGGATCGGCTTGCCGTTGTCGTTGACGCCGACGCCTTCGATGCCGGAAGGCGGCACGGCGTTCACGTCGGACGCCACCTTGAGCTTCTTCGCTTCCTTGAGCTGGTCGGTGGTGAGGAGCCGCCGCCCAGCAGGACCCGCGGCGAAGATGATATCGGCCTCGCGCGCGAGCGCCGTCTTCTGCTCCTCGGTCGAGCCGTCGGCGTAATCAAGCGCCTCGTCGAAGCGCGCATTGGCTTCGAGCGCGAGCTTCTTGACGCGCTCGGGCCCGTCATAGCCGACGAGAGTGGCCTTGGCCCCGTCGGTCACGGCAATCACGGCCGAGGCAAACGCAACCACGCCCGTCCCGCCGAACACCACCACTCGCATCCCCTTGAGGTCGAGCGAGAATTTTTCGCGGAGCGCCTTCTTGGCGCAAGCCACCATGGCGGCGGCGGTGGTGAAGGAGCCGGCGGGATCGGCGAATACCGAGATCTCGAAGGGCGGCACCATCGCCTTCTTGGCGCGGTCCATCATGTCGAGCGCTTCGATGGCGCGCTTGCCGCCGATGAACATTGCGGTGCGCTTGATGCCTTCGGGACCGCGCGAGAAGATTGCATCCTGCACGAGGCCGTAGACATCCTCGACGGTCACGTTGGTATAGGGGATCGCGTGGTCGAAGCCTGCGTCGAGGGCCATATTCACGTCGAACGGGCTCATATGCTTGAGCGGCGTGAGCATGTGTAGGATCCGGGGGGTCGCCATAAGCGTTCGCTTCTCCCTGCTTTGAGCGAGCGCCGCTTTAGCATACTCGGCGTGGCGGCAAAGCCTCTCGATCGGCGTTGCCTTAGCGAATTTACACCGCGCTCGTCTCGATTTTCGCGCCTTCGTTGCGTCCTTGCGCCAGCTCGAAGCTGAGCCCGGGACCGTGCGAGCGCGCTCGCACTGCGCCGAGCAACCCCTGGCCTTCGGCCTCGGATGGGGCGAAAGCGAAGCCGGTCGGCCCCCATGAACTTTGGCCGATCCCGGTCAAGCCCTGACTGCGCAGCCAGTCGAGCACGTTGCTGACGGCAGGGCTGGTATAGGGGCCGCCTTGCAGCGGTGCGAAATACGCCCCCATACGCGCTTGCAAATAGCCGATCTGCTCGCAGAACGTGGTGAAGTCGGATGCGGCGAGCGCGGGCAGCGCGCCTCCCGTGATCCTGCGGCAGAGCTCAGCGGTCTCGGCCTCGGGAAAGTCGGGAAGCGACGCGAAGGCCGCCGTCTCGCTTGCTCCCGCAAGGCCGCTCGCGTCCGCATCGAAGATGAGAAGGGCGCGCCATGCCGGCGGGAAGGGGAGCCGGGAGTGGAGTTTCGGCAGAGCATTTCCCCCACCGGGACCCCCATCGAGGACTACGCCACCTTGCTCGAAGGTGAAGATGCCGATGCCCGACCGCCCTCCGCGTTGCAGCCTGCTCGCGATCTGCCGGGCAGAAAGATCCAGGCCCTCGAGGACCGAGAAAGCCGAGCCCACCGCGAGCGCAAGCTGCGTTCCCGAGCCGAGACCGGCATGAGGAGGAATTGCCTCCGTCAGATGGAGGGCAAAGTTCGGTTCGACCCCAGAGCTTGCCGCGATGGCCTCGAGGTAGCGCTCGGCGCGCTCAAGCTCGGGCCCCGTCACATGAGGTGCCTTGGCCCGTTCCAACACGAGCCGCGTCGCCGGGCGGTCGAGCGAGAGTCCGAATGAGCCGAACGGCCGCTTGCTGCGCCCGCTCGGGTCGAGAAAGCCGAAATGCAGCCGCGCTGTGGCGGTTACGGTGATACGTCGCAGCGGAACATGAGCTTCGCGCGCGCCATGCGAAGGTGAGGAAAAGGCCTCCATTGATCGGGCGCAAGCCTCTCGATATGCTTTCGGTTCCGCGGGGAGTGCCTCACTGTTTCAAAAGTCCGATGCGATGGCAACGTCCGAGCGCACGTACAGCGATGAAGAGGTCCAGGAGCGGCTCGCGAAGGAGCTGCCCCATTGGTATCTCGAGGACGGCTGGATCAGGCGGAGATTCCGCACCAATAGCTGGAAGGGCACGCTGATGGTGATCAACACCGTCGGCCATCTGTCAGAGGCCGCCTGGCACCATCCCGACATCACCGCCTCTTATGCCTGGGTCGAGGTCCGCCTCAAGAACCACGCCGCCAAGGGCATCACCGACAAGGATTTCGAGCTTGCCAAGAAGATCGAGGATGTCGTGCACTGGCAGCCGGGCAAGGAGCAGGGCGCGCTCGAAGGGACGCCCGCTGAGGACATGCGCTTCGCCTATATCAAATACGACAAGCCCAAAGCCTGATCATTCCGCCGTTTCCTCACTCATATCGCGCCCGACTCCCAGGAACAGCCGTGGGCTGAGGATTTGCGGGTGCGCTCATCCCCCGCTTGCGCGGTTTGCACCACCTGTTTAATGGTGCGCCGCTGAACTGCATCAGGAGGGGGAGGCCGCACGCCCCGTCATGTCCAAGCTGAACCTCAAAGGCGTCGCCATCGTCGAGACTTTCGCCGAGGCCTTCCCCATGGTCGGCACGCGGATCGTCATCACTGCGCCCACCCTCGAATGGGCCCTGATCTCGGCACGCACCATGACCGGGTTCGCCACCTCGGTGATCGCTTGCGGCGCGGAAGCCGGCATCGAGCGGACCCTCAGCAGCGACGAGACGCTCGACGGGCGCCCCGGCGTCGCCGTGCTGCTGTTCACCATGGACGTCAACAAGCTTCAGACTCAGCTCAGGAATCGCGTCGGCCAATGCGTGCTGACGAGCCCGGGCTCGGCTTGCTTTGCCGGCCTCAAAGGCGAGAAGAGTTTGAAGCTCGGCTCCTCGCTCAGATTCTTCGGCGACGGCTGGCAGATGTCGAAGAAGATCGGCGGCAAGAGATTCTGGCGCATCCCCGTGATGGACGGGGAGTTCGTGTGCGAGGAGAAGACCGGCCTCACCAAGAAGGCGGTCGGCGGCGGCAATCTGCTCGTGCTCGGCAAGTCGCATGCCGCCGTGCTTGCTGCTTGCGAGCGCGCGGTGCGCGCCATCGACGACGTGCCTGAGGTGATCACGCCCTTTCCCGGCGGCATCGTGCGCTCGGGCTCGAAGGTCGGCTCCAAATATAAAGGCCAGATCGCCTCGACCAACGACGCCTATTGCCCAACGTTGAAAGCTGCGGTGAAGACCGAGCTGCCGCTCGACGTCGAGGCGGTATTGGAGATCGTCATCGACGGGCTCACCAAGGAGTTCGTCGCCGCGGCCATGCGCGCAGGCCTTCACGCCATCGCCGAGGGCGGTGCCGCAGCGGGCATCACGCATATCACCGCGGGCAATTACGGCGGCAATCTCGGGCCGCATCATTTCCATCTCAAGGAGCTCCTCTGATGAGCGCGCTTAGTTTCGAGCTCAAGGGCAAGCCCGACCAGCGGCTCGACCTTTCGCCGCTCGTTCCCTCTAAGCTTAAGGACCTGAAGGGGGAGGAGATCGAGGCCCTCGTTGTCGGCACCACGCGCGACAGGCTCAGCGTCGGCGATTGCTTCAAGGTGACAGGCAAGGACGGAGAGACGCTCCGCTTCGCCGGCACGAACGGGCGCTGCGACAAGATCGGCGCCGGCATGAAAGAGGGCGACATCATCGTCGACGGCGATGCGGGCGCTTATCTTGGAGCCGGCATGAAGGGCGGCAAGATCGAGGTGAAAGGCAATGCCGGCGCGCTTGCCGGCGCCAGCATGGCGGGCGGCACGCTTGCCGTCGGCGGCGATACCGGCGAGCGCGCGGGAGGCATTCTCGTCGGCGAGACTCTCGGCATGCGGGGAGGGCTCCTCACCATCGGCGGTAATGCCGGGCCCCTGCTCGGCGAGCGCATGCGGCGCGGGCTCGTCATCGTCAATGGCGATGCCGGAGACTATCTCGGCGGGCGCATGATCGCCGGCACCATCCTTGTGAAGCATCGGGTCGGGCGTTTTGCCGGCTACGGGCTTCGCCGCGGCAGCCTGATTCTGCTCGATGAGCCCAAGGAGCTGTTGCCGACCTTCGGCGATTGCGGCGTGATGGAATTCAACTATCTCAGACTGCTCGAGAATTGGTTGCGACACTCGGGGAAATCCATCAGCCTCGGCGCCCGCGCGCGGCGGTTGATGGGAGATCAGGCCGCTCTCGGCAAAGGCGAGATGCTGATCATCGCCTGAGGCAATGGACCTCCTATGCTTGTCATTCCCGCGAAAGCGGGAATCCAGTAACCACCGCGCACGGTTGGTTGCGCTAGGCCCTGGTTACTGGATTGCCCGGTCAAGCCGGGCAATGACAATCTCGATGTTGACGCGAGGAACGCCCATATGGGCTATGCTCCCATGCCGAGCGGATGTCGTTTGATTGGCTCCTGAGATGACCGCTTCGCCCTATGTGCTCCTCGACGACAGCCTGACCCAAGGCGGCAGGAGCTTGCTCTATGCGGCGCCCGAACGCATCGTCTCCGCCTCCTCGCCCGAGGAGGTCGATGCGGCGCTCGATGAAGTCTCGGCCGGCCTCGCACGCGGGCTGCACGTCGCGGGCTTCTTCTCCTACGAGCTTGGCTATTATCTTGAGCCCAAGCTGAGGGATTTGCTTCCTGCCGATCGTCGCGTGCCTCTGTTCTGGATCGGGCTGTTCCGCACGCCGGCGCCGCTCGACGATGCATCGACGCGCGCCTGGCTCGATGCAAACGGCGGCACCGAGCGCGCCAAGATTTCGGATCTCACGCTGTCCTGGACGCGCGAGCAGTACACCTCTGCCTTCGACAAGGTCGAGGATTACATCGCCGCCGGCGACGTCTATCAGATCAACCTCACGCTGAAATATCGCTTCGCCTTCGAGGGCAATCCAGTGGCGCTCTACGCCGCGCTCAGACGCAAGCAGCGCGTGGCCTATGGCGCTCTGATCAGTGCGTCCGATTTCAGCGTCCTGTCGCTGTCGCCTGAGCTCTTCTTCCGCCGCGCGGGCAAGCATATGTCGACGCGTCCGATGAAGGGCACCGCACCGCGGGGCCGCACGCCGCGCGAGGATGCTCGGCTCAAGACCTGGCTCGCTATGGACGAGAAGCAGCGGGCCGAGAATTTGATGATCGTCGATCTCTTGCGCAACGATCTCGGTCGCGTCGCCAAGATCGGCTCGGTCGAGGTGACCGACCTCTTCACCGTGGAGACCTACCGCTCGGTGCACCAGATGACCTCGGGCATCTCGGCCGAGCTCAGATCAGACATGGGGCTCGAGGACATGCTCCGCGCGCTGTTTCCCTGCGGCTCGGTGACGGGCGCGCCCAAGGTCCGCGCCATGGAGATCATCAAGGAGCTCGAGGCGCATCCGCGCGGCGTCTATACCGGTGCCATCGGCCATATCGCGCCATCGGGCGATGCGCAGTTCAACGTCGCCATCCGCACCGTCGTGCTCGGCGCAAATGGCGGCGAGATGGGCATCGGCAGCGGCATCGTCGCCGATTCTAAGGCCGATTCAGAGTTCGAGGAGTGCCTGCTCAAGGCCCAGTTTCTGACCGAGGCCGATGCGCCCTTCGAGCTGATCGAGACCTTGCGCTTCGAGCAGGGCAAGGGCTTCCACCTACTCGAGCGGCATCTCGCGCGGCTGCAATCCTCGGCCCACCATTTCGGTTATCCCTTCTCGCGCGAGAAGGTCGTTGCCGCGCTCGATGCAGAGGCCGCGCGCGTTACGAGCCACGTCGCGCTGGTGCGGCTCTTGCTCGCCGAGGATGGCACCATCACCGTCACCTCGACCGCGATCGAGCTGCCGACCAAGGGCACGGTCTGGCGCTTCGTGATCTCCGATCAGCGTCTGGATGAGAAGGATCCCTTCTTCTATCACAAGACCACGCGGCGGCAGTTCTACGACCGCGAGATGGAGCGTCAGAAGGCGCTGACCGGATGCGATGAGGTCGTATTCCTCAACAAGAAGGGCGAGCTCACGGAAGGAACGCGCGCCAATCTCTTCATCGAGATCGACGGGCGCCTATTCACGCCGGCTCTGACCTGCGGGCTTCTTCCCGGCACGCTCCGCGAGGAGCTGCTCGATCTGCCCCGTGCCGCCGCCAGCGAAGCGGTGTTGACGCCGCAGGACCTGCTCACCGCCGACCGCATCTATCTCGGCAATTCGGTGCGCGGTCTCGTCCGCGCCGAGCTGCTCGAGCCTGCCCGGCGCGAGGACAGCGAGCGTGCGCTCGATCGGGCCGCAGCCGGTCACTAGAAGCAAATGGCCGGGACGAGCCCGGCCATTACGCGCGTTATCGATGTCGAACGTCTAGCTCTCGCGGCGATCTTCGCTCTGGGCGGGGCCGTTCGGCGTGGACTGCTCGGTGTTGAGTCTGCCGGCGGCTTTGCCGAGCGAGGCTCTGATCTCGGTCCATGCGCGGAACACGCCTTCGCCGACGTCCTTGGCGCCCTGGCGCAGCGGCTCTGACCGCTCCCACACCTGCTTGGCGGCTTCGCTCGAGCGCGCGCGCATATCGCTGAAGGTGCGCTCGGCCTGGCTCGTGGCCGTCTGGCGCACGTCCTCCAGCTGCAGCTCGCTTGCCTTGCGGTAGATATCGGCGCGGTCCTTCACCTCCTGGAAGCGCGCTTGCAGGCTCGCGAGGAAATGCTCGCCAAGCTGCGCCGTGTGCGTGCTGAGCTCGGCGAGCTGCCGGCCAAGCATGTCGAGGTCGCGCTGAAGCTCAGACCATTCCTTGTCGGCCTGGCTCTGGGTGGTGGTGGGTTGATGGTTGAAAGGGGATGGGGTGTTGTCTTGCATGGCTCGCCTCACTGACAGGATCAAACGGGAAACTCTGAACTCTCATTCAACAGGGTTTGGTTGCGCAACCAAGCGCTGAAGCGGTCGAGCATATCTTGGGCGGAGCGCTCTGCCCATGACACACCCGCCGACTTGCTCCACGCGCCGAGCCTCTTCGCCGCATCGCTCGCGAGTGTCTCCGCTGTCGTCTGGTCGCTTAACACAGCGCCGAGTTCCGCGAGATGAGAGTGAAGCGTCGCCTTGGCCGCGTCGACGACATCCTTGTTGTCGCGCGCCAGTCTCGCCGCTTCAGAAGCGGCGTCGTAGGTCTCCGACTTCAGATAAGCGACGAAATCATCAACGGCGCTTTGTAAGGAATTCTCTTGCAGTTCAACGGGCTCAGCCTGGGCGAGGGCCGGGCGGCTAAGGGCGAGCGCCCCGAGGACCGCGCCGGTGGCCAGGGCGAAAGTCAAAGACGGCAGGAGCCCTCGCACCGAGTTTCCCCATCGCAAGCTACACCAACCCTAGATTTGGTCTCGAACGATCAAGATCAAGGGGTCGCCGGCCAACAATCCGGACGCACAGCCTACGGGGCCAGTGCCGCTTCCGTCAGCTCCAGGGGAGGGCGATCCAGCCAAGCCCGAGCGCAAGGCCTGCAATCACCGCAAGAGTGAGGGAAGCGATCAGAACGTAGAACATGGCGCGCGGGCCGGTTCCTTGGCGGGCTTCGGTGGTCGTCAGTTTGGCGGGCATCCGAGCGCTCCTTTCTTCTGTCATGTCTCTGAAAGAACGCGCAAATGCCCAGCGCCGTTCCCCGCGGCGACGGGGGCTTGAACGCCTAAGATCGAAAACGACGGCAGAGGGGAAAACGCGCGGGAGCGCTCTAGCAGCAGCAGCCGGACTGGTGTCCGAGCGATTCCATGGCGAGCTGCACGGCGCGAAGCAGTTCGGCCGGACTGCGCTGACCTTCCGGCGGCATCCCTTCCTCGGTCGCGCGCATCAGCGCCTCGGCGTCCTCCTGCCAGCGGAGCAGGATCGCCTTCTTGTCCTCTGGCGACAGGCCAGGAGCGTGCAGCACGTCGTGTGGTGTTTGGAACACGGCGGCAGGATCGAGCAAAGCCTTGTCGAGATCCATCGCGGGTGCGGTTGTCATAGCGAGCTCCTAAAGGTCTGCCGGTAACGGCTCAACGGCTCCTGACGTTCCCCGATCATAGGCGGCGTCAGCAAATGATCGGTAAAGCGTTAGGGGACGAATTCAGGCCGTCTTGGTCAAGCTGAGATCGCCGCCGTCTTGGCTCGTTTCGTGCTCGGCCAGCCCCAGCATGTCGGCAATCCGGTTTCGCGCCCGATTGACGCGGCTCTTGATCGTACCGACCGCGCAATTGCAGATGTCGGCTGCCTCCTCATAAGAGAAGCCCGCCGCGCCCACCAGGACCAGCGCCTCGCGCTGGTCGTCGGGGAGGCGCACCAAGACAGCGCGGAAGTCTTGCAGGTCCATGTGTCCATGCTGCTCGGGATGGGTGGCGAGCCGCGCCGCATAGGTCCCGTCGGCGTCCTCAACCTCGCGCTTCCGCTTGCGCCGCTCGGAGAAATAAGTGTTGCGCAGGATGGTGAAGAGCCACGCCTTCAGGTTGGTGCCTTCCTTGAACGAGTCGAGATGGTTCCACGCCTTGAACAGCGTCTCTTGCACGAGGTCGTCGGCGCGCTCCTTGTCGCCGCAGAGAGACACGGCGAACGCGCGCAGATTGCCCATCTCGGCAACGAGGGCGTCTTTTAGGCTCGCAGACACTTGGTGCTGCACCCTATTTCTCTCCGCTTCGCTCGAGATCCTTGAGGAGGCGCAGCAGGTGGTCGGGTACGGGTTCGCGCGCCACCTCGTCGAACACGGCGCGAACGTGACGGCCGATATGAGCCTGCAGATTAGGAGACAGACCTGTCTCCTGCTCTGTCACGAGCGCGGCTTCGTCCGCGGACGCGTTGTGATCGGCGGTGGCGCCGGTCTCGACAGATTGGTCCATCTTCTTGCTTGCGCCTGGCATGGTGCGCCGGCGGTCCTTACTGTTCCTGCCTCTGTTCACGACCGTCCCCTCTCCGCCCTCGTCGGCCAGCCGAAGATAGCGGATTTCCTAGGGTACGAGAGTGTCAAAAACGCTAAGCAGTCCCAATTGGTTCCATTGCCGCCGGAACCGCAGAGGGCGGAAATGCGTTATTCCGCGCTGTGATATGGTTTTTGAGGTTGCCACCTTCCGCCCGGTTTGTGAGAAATGACCTCCGGGCTCACCAAGCGAAAGTCCAAGCCTGATGCCGATATCCAAGGCGATCGCGCCTCACATCCCTTACCTTCGCCGCTTCGCCCGCGCCCTTGCCGGCACGCAACCGGCGGGTGATGCCTATGTGGCGGCGACGCTCGAAGTTTTGATCGAGGACCCCTCGCTCTTCGACATGAGCCTCGATCCAAGGGTCGCGCTTTACCGGACCTTTCTCGGCCTGTGGAATTCGCTCGACGTCAATCTCAAGCCCGATGGCGGAACTGGCCCAGCCACGGCCATTGACCGCAAGCTCGAGCAGATAACGCCGCTCCCGCGCCAGGCCTTCGTGCTGACATCGGTGGAGGGGTTCACCTCCCAGGAGGCCGCCCTGATCCTCAATCTCCAGCCGGAGAAGATCGAATTCTCTGGTCGAGGCGGCAGGGCGAGAGATTGCCGCGCAGGTGGCGACCGACGTGCTCATCATCGAGGATGAGCCGATGATCGCGATGGATCTCGAAAGCATCGTCGAGGGCCTGGGCCACCGCGTCACCGGGGTGGCGCGCACCCACGCCGAAGCGTTGAAGGCGGTCGGCAAGGCGAAGCCGGGTCTCGTGCTTGCCGATATTCAGCTCGCCGACGGAAGCTCGGGTCTCGATGCGGTCAATGAGATGCTGGGATCATTCGAGGTGCCGGTGATCTTCATCACCGCCTATCCCGACAGGCTTCTGACCGGCGAGCGTCCCGAGCCCGCTTTCCTCATCACCAAGCCTTATCAGCCTGATACGGTGAAGGCGATCGTGAGCCAAGCGCTGTTCTTCGAGCGCCGTGCGCACTTACGCGACCGCCCGGCGGTCACCGCGTAGCCCGCAATAACTGAGCAGCGGGTCTGGCCGGGCGACGGCCCGGCCATCCGCGTATGATGCTTAGGCGACTCTAGATCTTTCCGAGCAGGAGCAGGATCAAGAGGATCACGAGGATCAGCCCGACCACGCCGGAAGGCCCATAGCCCCAGCCGCGACTATGCGGCCAAGCGGGAAAGGCGCCGAGCAGGATCAAGATCAAGATGATGATGAGAATTGTCGTCAGCATTTTACCCCCCTTGTGAGCTCATCGTGCGATCGCCGGTGCCAGGACGCAACCGGATCGCGCGAGTGGCGGCTAGATCTTGCCGAGCAGAAGCAAGATCAGAACGATAACGAGGACCAACCCAACTACGCCGGATGGACCGTAACCCCAGCCGCGGCTGTAAGGCCATGACGGGACGGCGCCGAGCAGGATCAAGATCAAGATAATGATGAGAACGGTCGTCAGCATGCCACCTCTTCGACGGCTGCGGCGCCGTTAGGCACCGCGACCAGTAGAGAGCAAGGGGAAAATGCGAGACTGATCCCGATGCCGTGCTTCGTGTTACGCAACAGCACCCGCCGGAAGCCTCGCAACGATACTGGGAGAAACGTCGTTAGGCGCGGGATTGCCGCGGCGGTTCAGAAGCGAAGAGCGCTGTCCCTCCCGCCGCGGCCGATCTTAGTCTGATTACATATTGCGCATCCAGCTATCGACCTGCCTCTCGGCCTCATCCTTGGCAATTCCGTATCTCTCTTGGATCTTGCCGACCAACTGTGTACGGCGCCCCTCGACGACCTGAAGATCATCGTCGGTCAGCTTGCCCCATTGCTGCTTTACCTTGCCGCTGAACTGCTTCCAGTTTCCTTCGATTCGGTCCCAATTCATCGAAAGATACTCCTTTGTTGTGCCTCCCACTAGCGCGGGCGGCAGGGCTGAGTTCACACAGGGGGGCCTGTGTATGGGAGGTCGGTTAACGTTTGGGCTCTCAGCCAGTTCCCATTTTAGCTATCGCTGAAGGGCCTGATCGAATGCGATAAGTTAGTGAACTCTGGCAAGGTCGCGGGAACGCCACGAAGCGTTGGCGGGTGAACAGCCATGGCAGCCACACGCATCCTCGTCGTCGAAGATGAGTTCCTCATCGCCCTCGATATTGCCGGCGTTCTGGAGCAGGCGGGTCTTGCCGTAGTCGGTCCCGCCGCCAATGTCGGTGACGCGCTTCAAGCGATCGAAACCGAGGTGGTGCACGGCGCGCTGCTTGACGCCCATCTCGCGGGCGAGCCGGTGGGGCGCGTCGCTGATGCGCTCGCCGCGCGCGGCATCCCCTTCGCTTTTGTCAGTGGCTATGGCCGCGAGCAGCTGCCCTCGGCCTATCGCGCCGCGCCTCTCGTGAAGAAGCCGTTCACCGGCCGAGAGTTGCTGGCGGCGATCGCCCGTTTCTAGACGCGCGAAGTGCAACGAAATTGGACGATCGCGGTTTGACAAGCCATGACGAGGCGGCGACGCCCGCCCGGTTTGCTAAAGTTCTAGGAGAGAGACATGCTGACTTGGGCGCTCATCTTCGCTGTTATCGCATTGATCGCCGGCGTATTCGGCTTTGGCGGCGTCGCGTCCGCTGCGGCCGGCGTCGCGCGCATTCTCTTCTTCCTTTTCCTCGTGATTTTCCTTGTCACGTTGATCGCCGCGCTGCTCTAGCACGGGCAAAAACGCCCGCAACCGGGGCCGGCTACGGGCGTCAACGCTTCGAGGGCTGTGGGAGGGGCGAGCAGTGACGCATCGCTTGCCCTCGAACAATGAGAAAACGCCCCCGGCGAGAATCCGTTCCGCTGACCCACAGTGAGCCCTCTGCACTTGCCTGGAAGCCTCAGGAGACCCAAATTCAGTGAAGGAGATCGTGAGGCGTTGAACTAACAGTCTCCTCAGCGGTTTAGCGAGAGCTGGATCGACTGAACAAATTCTCATGCCGGCAGCTTGAAAACTTCATGCCAACTGCACTGAATTCTGAGCTTTCGTCCTCGGGGATGCTTCGGCTTCATGCTCTCTCTGACGGGGTCATCGCGCTTTCGCTTCTCCTGATCGCAGCGGCCATGATCTATATGTACCGCCGCAGAGAGGAGAACAATCCGCGCGAGTCCGCTCTGACTCTTCTCTTCATTCTCTTCATCGCCGTCATAGGGCTTGTCCATCTCGCCTCGCTTATCGGTCTGTGGACGCCGCTCGGCGGCGTCGAGGATGTGTTGAAGGCGGCGGCCGCGCTGCTCGCGCTCACAACGGCCATCGTGATCTGGAAGCTCGCGCCGCAGCTCCTGCGTCTTCCCTCCCGCGATCGGCTGCAAGCCGAGGTCGCCGCGCATCTTCGCACCTTCGAGGAACTCAAGGCGGCGCGCCACCAACTCGAGGAGCGCGTCGAGGCGCGCACCAAGGAGCTCGCTCAAGCCAAGCAGCGCTTCGAGATCGCGCTGCGCGGCTCACCCATCTCGGTCTTCACCCAGGACAAGGATCTGCGCTTCACTTGGGTTCACAACGCGCCTGCCGGCCTCGCACCCGAGCTCATTCTCGGCAAGACCGACGAGGAGATTCTTCCCTCGGAGGCGGCCCACGCGATCATGGCGGCAAAGCGCAAGGTCATGACCACCGGCGAGCCGCAAGAGCGCGAGACGAATTTCGAGCTGCTCGGGCGCAAGCGCTCCTTCTACCTCCTGATCGAGGCACTGAGGGACGAGAAGGACGCAGTGATCGGCACGACCTCGGTTGCCGTCGACATCAGCGAGCGCAAAGCGAATGAGGATCAGCTTCGCCTCCTGCTGCGCGAGCTGACCCACCGCTCGAAGAACTTGCTTGCCGTGATCCATGCCATCGCCCGGCAGACCGCCTCGCGGACCCGCTCCGTGGACGACTTCCTGGAGCGCTTCAGCGCGCGGCTCTGCGCCATCGGCTGCTCCCACGATCTCCTGGTGGCCGACGATTGGCATGGCGCGTCGCTGCGCATGCTGGTCGAGCAGCAGCTCTATACCCATGCCCATCGCTTCGGCGAGCAGATCGCCATCGAGGGCGAAGACGTCATCCTCAAGCCCGAGGCCGTGCACAATCTCGGGCTTGCGCTGCACGAGCTCGCCACCAATGCGCAGAAATACGGCTCGCTTTCAGAGCCGCACGGTCAGATCCGCATCCATTGGCAGTTCTGCGAGGAGGCCTCGAAGCTGAAGCTGACCTGGCAGGAGCGGGGAGGCCCTAAGGTCATTCCGCCGGAGCGGTCGGGCTTCGGCAGGGCGATGATCGAGACCGTGGTGGGCCAAGCGCTCGAGGGCAATGTGACGCTGTCATTTCCCGAGAAGGGCGTCCGCTGCGAGATCGTGATCCCGGCGGCGCAGGTCACTTCGCGCGGCTAGGGGCCGCTTGAGCCGTCTCATCAACGGTGTCGTGATCGTCCGTGCGCGCAAGTTGAATTGCCGTGGGGGAAAGAGCGCCTAAATCTCCAGGTGAACCTTACCGAAGAAGTCCAAGGAGAGACCATGGTTACGCGACGCGAAGTTGCTCTCGGTGCCGTCGGCGTTGCGGCGCTCGGGGTGGCAGGGCTGGGCGTGTTGCACTGGCGGAGTCGCGCCAACGCCGCCACTGAGACCTTCGAGGTCAACCACACGCCTGAGGAATGGCGGAAGCTGCTCACTCCTGAGCAATATGCCGTGCTCCGCGAGCAAGACACCGAGCGCGCCTTCACGAGCCCGCTCAATAAGGAGCATCGCAAGGGCACCTTCACCTGCGCCGGCTGCGACCTGCCGCTCTTCTCCTCCGAGACCAAGTTCGACAGCGGCACCGGATGGCCGAGCTTCTTCGCTCCGCTCGACGACGCGGTTAGGCAGGAGAATGACTACACCTTCGGCATGCTCAGGGAAGAGGTGCATTGCCGCCGCTGCGGCGGCCATCTCGGCCACGTCTTCAACGATGGGCCGCCGCCGACCGGCAAGCGCTATTGCATGAACGGCGTGGCGCTGAAATTCGAGGCCGCCTGAGGAGAATTTAAAAAAGCCTCTTGACACGGCGGAACCCGAGCCGCGTGACGCGCGTTGTCGATTCGGTGGGTATGTGTTGTGAGTCCCCGCCGAGCCGTATACGGGGGTGAAGGGGTCGGGGTCCGGCCCTTTCGCTCACTTTTGGGACGCGCGCAATCTCCCTCGACAAGACGTGGCGCGAAATTTTCTTCCGGCTTAAGCTCCGCCCTCTATTCGCCGCGCACACGGGTGGCAAGGAGGGTTCCATGCGGGTTGTCACCGCCGCTTTATTGCTTCTCGTAGCATCCTGGTCTCCGGCACTCGCCAAGCTCAAATTCTGCAACAATTTCAAGTACGCGATCCACATCGCCATTGCTTATGAGACAAGCAGCGGCTGGATCTCCGATGGCTGGACCGGGGTGAAGCCCAATTCTTGCTACGACAGCCCCGACTATTCCGAGCTCACCTCGTTTTTCTATCATGCCGAGACCGACGCCATCGATACCGGCGACGGCAACAAGACCACTTGGTCGTGGGGCAATAACCGCGCCTTCAGCGTGATGAACAAGCCCTTCAAGGTCGACACCGCCGAATACAAGGCCAAGGACGCTCGCTTCGCCGAGTTCTCGGGGCCGGTGAAATTCAATCATCCCTCGACGGTCGTGACGCTCACCTTTGTCGAAAACACCACCACGATCTCCATCCCGAACTCCGACAGCGTCGACGAAAAGCACTCGCCTTGAGCGGCGTTTGGTCTTGCCGCGGTCTTTCCCCGGCCATGTTTCGCAAGCAGAAGGCGCTCGCGCTGGAGCCGAAGCCGAGGAGGGACTTATGAGCGATCGAACGACACAAACTGAGCCGCCGCCGCCAATGGTGTTCATGCAGCTCCTGTTCGGCAAGCAGCTCACGTATTCGCTGTCCGGCGTGGCGCGGCTCGGCGTCGCCGATCACATGGACAAGACCGGCCGCACTGTTGAGGAGCTTGCCGCCAAGGTCGGTGCCCACGCGCCATCGCTCTATCGCGTCATGCGGATGCTCGCGAGCCTCGGCGTGTTCAAGGAATCCCCGCCGCGCCATTTCGCGCTGACGCCCGTCGGCGAACTGCTCAAGACTGACGCGCCGGCTTCGCTCCGCTACGTGGCGATGATGTTCGGCGAGGAATTCTCCACCCGCGCTTACGCCCACATCACCGATTGCCTGCGCACCGGCGGCGACGGCGTGACGGAAGCCTACGGCAAGGACATCTGGCAGGTGCTGGCCGAGCACCCCGCGCAATGCGAGGTCTTCCAGAACGCGATGACCGGCAACTCTTCTAACTCGGTCCCCGCCATCGTCGAGGCCTACGATTTCGGCGGCATCAAGCGGATCGCCGATGTCGGCGGCGGGCACGGGCTGTTGCTCGGCTCCATCCTGCGCTCGGCCCCGAAGATGCAGGGCATATTGTTCGACCGCCCCGAGGTGGTGGCAAGCTTGCCCGAGAGCGCGTTCTCCGGCCTCGAGGCGAGGGTCGCCGTCGAGGAAGGAAGCTTCTTCGAGCGCGTGCCGGATGGATGCGACGCTTACGTCATGAAGCACATCATCCATGATTGGGACGACGAGCACTGCCGCACCATCCTAAGCCTGATGCGCGAGAAATTGCCTAAAGGCGGCCGCGTGCTCGTTTGCGAGATGGTGGTGAGCGACGATCCAGGACCCGCGCCGGCCAAGATGCTCGACATCGAGATGCTGGTTATGACGGTCGGAGGGAAGGAGCGCACGCAAGCTGAGTTCGCCGAGCTCTTCGCCTCGTCGGGGTTGCGGCTCAACCGCATCGTGCCGACCGCGCGTCCCATCGCGGTGATCGAGGCCGTCAAAGCCTGAGGCGCAACGAGACACGCACACAGCACAAGAGCCCGGCGTGCACGCGCAGGCCGGGCTCTCGCTTATGTGGTGCGGACGAACCCCGCGAGCGGCGATTCTCCAGTTGCTCGATCGCCGGCCTTGGCGCCACAGCAAGTGGCGCTAACGCGGCGAGTGTCAGCGATGAGTGGGTCAAACCGGGTGTGGCATGTTGGCGGGGTAAGCGAATCTGTAGGGAGGAGTGGCACCTAACCGCGTTCGCGGCGTTAATGGACAGGGGGCACTGCCGGTGGATCGAAAGGATCGAAACCGGAGGCCTGCCATGTTTGAGACAGCCACGATGCCGCGCGCGCTCATCGTCGAAGACGAAATAGTGATTGCGATGGACCTCGAAGCCCAAATGAGAAAATTGGGTTTTGATGTTTGTGGGGTTACATCGAACGCGAGGGAGGCGCTGTCGCTCGCGATGGAAGATCCTCCCGATCTCGCCATCATGGATATTTATCTCAACGGGGCGCGCGATGGCATTGAGCTCGCCAGACAAATGCGCGATTTATTCGCGACGCCGGTGATCTTCATCACCGCCTACAGCGACGACGACGGACTGATGGATCGAATCCGCCAACACGTGCCGGAGGCTACAGTGTTGCCGAAGCCGCTCTACGGCAACCGGCTTGCCGATACGATCAACCGGCTCGAGCAAGACAAAGCCGGCGCACACCGGCCTCACGCCTGACCAGCTTGCCGCTTGAGGAGTAGAGCGAAATGGTGAGCTGTCGCGTCGCTCGCGACATGATCGGAGATCGCGACGATGGCCGCGGCAAGCTGCCGGAGCGGCTGGGTATACGATCGCGCCGGTAGCTCATTCCCTTCCAGCACGCCGTCCGCATCCGCGTTCGTGGAGAGTTCATCGATGAACGCGGTCAATCGCTCACTCTGCTCGATCTCAGTGGCGAGTTTCTCCCAAGCATCGGCGAAGCTGAGAAATTCACGCCGGTCCTCGGCGGTGCAGGACTTTTCCGCGACCTCGATACAGTGCGCCGCATGCGCGACGCATGCTTCAGCGTGTCTCGACATTTGGTGCACCCCTCTATCGTGCCCGAAACGTACAACCTTCCACCTTCACGATTGTTCCCCGCAAGAAGAAGCCCAGCCGCGGGGAACGGCCGGGCTTCTACTCGTCGCATTCGAGCAACGGGTCGGGGGCGCCGCGACGACACGACTGAAACTTCATAAAGCGTGAATGGTTTCGCCGCTCGCTAGGGTCCTCGCTCCTGGGAGCGTCAGTCGTGTGCGCGGCTGAAAGGGGACTGCCAGGAGAAGGTTGCACACGCTGGACGTTCGGCGACGTTCTGCAATGAATCGTCACAAATCACCTTTGGCCCGGCGCAATCCAGTCGCAATTGCATCGCCCTATTTAAGGAAGATGGAGGTCGTGGTGAGACGAGTTCGAGTGAGGAGACCGAGATGAAGGCACGACTCCGGCTTATCGCCTGTTTAGGGACGCTGGTGGCGCTCGTCGCCGGCCGAGAGGATGCCAACGCTGTCCCGAGGGCGGCATCGAGCGATGTTTCGACGGCAGTGCTTTACACCGACGGCTGGATCATCCGCTTCGCTCAAGATGACGAAAGCGATAGCCACTCAGCTCGCGCTCGAGGCAATGGCGAGGGTCAAGACAATTCTTGATGGGTCCGGTCCTCCGACCGAAAGCCCTCCAAGAGGGCTCGTCCGCAGCGTCTCCGTCGTGGCAGAAGCACTCGACGTGGGGATAGCGCGCGCGGCAAACTCCTCGATCGCCGCATGCCGTGGGTCCATCGCGCCGTATCGCGCCAACTAGAACGGGACGGTAGGACCTTCGCTGCCGATCTTGCTCAACAACTTGGCGAGCCCGGATGGTTTCACCGGAGGGCCTTCGCCGATTTTACTCAGCAGGCGGCTATCGGCCACCGACGTGCTTGAGATCTTCACGACTTGGCTCAATCCCAGCAGCTCGCGCCGGAGGCTGTGACTGATAGGCCGCGCCACAATCAAAAAGCGCGCCGGCCGAGGCCGACTCCCATCCACGACAGGTTCACGTTGAGAAGAGTTACGTTAGCGCCGACAGGGCTCATGGCGGGACGGCTCGTCCAGTCACAAGGCCTCGGTCCAGCGCGGCAAAAATTTGGTCTCGATGGCGAGACTAATTCGGATAGGGAGCGCTCGACGGGCCGCCGCAGAAATAGCCGGATCCTGGAGGTCCACACGTCAGATTCTGAGAGCCTCCGGCAGGAAAGTCGAAATTCGGACCGAAGTCCTTGGGCGTGGGAGGCATCTTGGGAGGTCCCCAAACGTCGCTCAACGCGGAACCTCGTCGAGGGAGCGGACCTGGGTCGATCTGAGAGCCTTGCTGTGTTTGTTGAGCCTGTGCCTCATGGCTCGGCCAGCCAAACGCATAGGCGGCCACTAAGACCATGGCCAGCGTGAGAAGCCGCGGAAGAGCGGCGCGCTTTCGCATAGTCTGGCGCAAGCCTGGGCTTGCCATCGCGTTCCGCCTTTCCGAGAGCAGGACGTTCGTCGCAGCCGTGCAAATGGCGAGAACTTTGCTTTGGATGGTGATATCCCCCGACGCATGCGGTTTTCGTGCGCTGATTCCGCCTCACGTTCTGCTTCTATCATCAAGCGAATGGGTGTGCCAGCATTAGCGCGTGGGCGGCAGCCGCCTTGGGGTGCTCAATGCCGTACCTCCGCAGACAACCACGCTCAGCTACCGCGTTTGATAAAGTGAGCTATGGAACCGTGTTGGTGCTCCCAATAGTCCGTGCTGATAAAGGGTGAGAGTAAAACCTGCGCCTCTTGATGCGAGATGATGAACTCAGCAATCGCGTCTTGGACTTCGAATCTTGCTGCGTCGTGGAACAGCAGATGTCCATTTGTAGCGAGACCGCCATACCAGTTAGCGATGTCTGCTGAGCAACCCTCTTGGCTGTGGTCGCCATCGATAAACAACACATCGTAGGGGCCGATAGCAGGGAATTTCCCGCGCTGGCTGTCTCCAACGATGAGATTGACATTCTTGCCTTTGCCGCTCTCAGCAAACATTTGCTTTAGGCGCTCGTCGTTCTGAGGCGCAACGTCTATGGAGTAAATGGGAACATCGGGTGCGGCGCACGTCATAAGAAAGGTGCTTCCACCGTTGAAACGCCCAATCTCGACAATGCCAAGTCTCGCACGCCGGACCACGGAGAAAAGGTACGCGCCTTCCCAAGGGCAGAGTCTTATGAATTCGGGGGGCAATTCCGAAACCGCCGGTAGGTGGACCTCTCTATAGCTCCTTTGGACGTTTTTGGTCCGGTATGAGGCGCCATACCTGACGAAGAATTCCTTATAGGCCGGGGATTCTCTCAAAGCAAAACGACCAACAGCGCCAGCGTTCGCAATCACAGCACTCCTCAGGTCAGGTTTCATACTAACAGAAGTTCGCGCAGCAGTACGCCCAAACAAAAAGGGCGCCGGCCGAAGCCGACGCCCCTTTGGTTCGCATCTCCGGGCCTAATATCTGAGCCGCTCAGGCCTATCACGTTCCGCCTCTACCTCGCGAGGCAAGATGGCCTGCGCAAGCGCCACCAGGATCGTTGCTAGTCGATAGCGGAGCCACATGAGCTCGGCCTCGATCAGCCGGGTCATGACGTCTTCGCCACGACCACAATCAGTGGCCTCATTCCATCGGGCGTTGGCTCGTACCTTTGGCTTTCGACCTCGGCCCCGTACAGCTCGCGCATGGCGAACTCGAGCTGCTCGAGGTGGTAGTTGAGCCGATATTCAGCATTGCTTCTTTGGCTGAGCGAAAGCCGGGCTCCCCCGATCGCCGCAGCGGGAGCCGCGGCGACGAGTGGCTAATGCAGTGCGTCGATTCAAGTGTGTCATTCGACCCTCCATGGTGCGGGAGGGCGCGAGCCGTGACGGATTATGCTACTGGGATGCCCGGTCACACTGGAGCCCTCCGTGTGCTTCAGCTTGGCAAGTGTCGGCCCGGAGGTTCGCGCCTGCCGGGGCGATGCGCATGGTGCGCTCAGACCAAATAGCCCCTCAACCGTACACATGGCTTACATCTGAGCCCGAAGGGGCTCCAGAGAGGTCCAGAATTTAGGGCTAAGTCTTTGAGAAGTTTGGCTCCCCGGGCCGGACTCGAACCAGCGACCCAGCGGTTAACAGCCGCTTGCTCTACCAACTGAGCTACCGGGGAACGATGCGCGCGTCTTGGTCTACGCCGCTAAGCGGTAGATAGCAAAAGGGCTGGCGCCTTTCCAGAGCTTTGCGGCCCGATTTGCGGAGCGGCGAGATGCTCCATGCGCGGCGCGGCGTAAGGCGCCGTTGCGCGGTCACCCTCAACTCCCTATGTCCGGGCCTCGATCCCCTGAGGCGAAAGCCGCGCATGGCTCACAAAGTCCGCCTTTTCAATCGCCATTGGCATTTGCCGAAATCGAGACCGATCCGCATCGGCCTCGGCATCGTGCTCATCGCCGGCGGCTTGCTCGGCTTCTTGCCCGTGCTCGGCTTCTGGATGCTGCCGCTCGGCCTGCTCGTTCTGTCGGTCGACATCCCTATCGTGCGCCGCTGGCGCCGCCAGGTCACGCTCTGGTGGTATCGCAAGCGGGGCGATGCTGATCCTGCCTCGCCCGCCGGCGCCAAGCCGGATTGAACGTGAGGCGAGGAGGGATGCGGCCGGCGGCGATCTTTTGCAACGCGCATCGCCCTTGAGATTGGAGGCCACGCCCGGAATCGAACCGGGGTGCACGGATTTGCAGTCCGCTGCGTCACCACTCCGCCACGTGGCCAATCTCGAGGCCGCTAATACGTGATCGTCCCCCACCCCTGTCAATATGCGCGGCACGTCCCGGGAGGCGATGCTATCAGCTTCGTCATACTGATGATAAGCACTCACGTGAGTTAGTGAATCCCGCCACGGTCTTATAGAGAGAAGGCGAAGACGAACATGGCCGACTTCGAGCGTCAGCGGCTGACGATGGTTGAGTCGCAGCTTCGCCCCAACGAGGTGACCGACCGCAGGATCCTCGCCGCAATGGCCACGCTGCCGCGCGAGCGCTTCGTACCGCCACGGTTGAGCCTGCTTGCTTACATGGACGAAAGCGTCGAGGTGTTCCCGGCGATCGACGGCGCGCCGGCCCGCTTCCTTCTCGCGCCGATGGTCCTCGCGCGGCTCGTTCAGCTCGCCTCCGTGCGGCCGGACGATAAGGTCCTCGATGTCGGCTGCGCCACGGGCTACTCGACGGCCGTGCTCGCGCAGCTCGCCCGCTCCGTCATTGGGCTTGAACCTGAGCCCGAATTGGCTGCGGCAGCGCGGGTTGCGCTCCGCGACCTCGCAATCAAGAATGTGGAGATCGCCAGTGGCGTTCTTGACAGGGGATATCCCCAAGGGAGCCCCTATGACACGATTCTCCTGAACGGCAGCGTAGAGGAGATCCCCGAGGCCTTTTTGGACCAGTTGCACGAGGGGGGCCGGCTGGTCGCCATCGTCACGAGCGGCGCCGCAAATACAAGCCCCGGCAAGGCCTATCTCTTCGTGAAGGTGGATGGCGAAGCGAGTGGGTTGCCTCATTTCGACGCGGGCGCAAGGCCTCTGCCTGGGTTTTCCCCCGCGCGGGCTTTCGCATTCTAGTTTTTTGGGCCACAGGGCACTGTTGCTCGATCCCACAGTCGCCTGATTCCCCTAATCTCTCTCGCGTCAAAATTGTACGTAATCTTTAATAAGTGAAATCAATGGGTTCGCTGAGAAAAGACTGTGAGATTTTGGCAGCAAATGTTCTCGTTATGTTCACGCCAGCAAGCCGAGCTACAACTCTAGGATGTATCGCGGCCTGGCTTTGTCTTAGACAGAGAGGCGGTTCTGCAGCATCCCGAAGGCACTCGCGGCTTGCTTAAGATCGCGCCCAGACGAAGTGCATGGTTAGGCCAACCCCTAAGGCCCGAGCTCCGACCTGGTGGGAGGTTTTTGTGCCGCATGGCACCGTTTCCCTGTCGCCTAGGGAAAGCGGCCCGGGGCCATCTGGAGCGCTCTGGAGATGACCGCCGGGCCTAGAGCCGGGATCTTGCTGCCCGGCCAACCCTCAACACCCTTCCGGGCACTGAGTTCCCAGCATTTGGAGTTCATCCGCGCGGTTTTTGCCGAGGTGTCTCCAAATGGCAACAGCTTCAGGGGATGAGGGGCCCCAAGCGGTGCTCGGCGCACTTCGCTCACCGCTCCGCGCGGGACACAGCGCGGGTTTCAGACCCCCAAAAAGCCTGCAGGCCGAGCGACCATGAAGCCGACAGCCGCACGTCCAATCCTCTGCCGAAAGAATGATCGCTCAAGAAATTTGCGCGAGCGAACGGAGTAGCGTCCGCGTCGCATGAACCGAAGTCATGCTCCGCTCGAGCGCCTCTCGCGTTGCCGCTCTTGCCTGCGTCATAGCTTCAATCGAGGCACAGATGGACGCAACGATTTGCGCGAGCGAGGCGTCTTGTGGGGGCGCATCGGGGTCGAGACTTGCCACCAACCCGTCGGAAAGTTGCTCCTTGAGGGTCTGGTCGTGAATTTGACTTGCCACCGCTAGAGCAAAGCTCAGCATCGTGTCCGAGGTGGGCTCTGGTAAATCTAACGCAAGGGGAGGGATCGTCTCAGAGGCGACAGGGAGGTCACGCACCAACATGCCACTCCTCCTTTGGAGGTGTGAACTTTGACCCCGTGGGCGAAGATTGTAGCGGTGCAACTCGTGGAAGGCGAGTGATGCAGATCACCACGCCCGTTAGGATGGAAGTGCTATAAAAGAGGAAATCCCTGCGCCCCCGGCCAAAAGACGAAACTGAGGAGCTCGAAAGCGAGCTTCTCAGTTCTCGGTAAGCGGTGAACACCGGACCATCGGCCCGTGTTTGCTGCGGCGATCGGGCTAACGCTTTACGGTCGCCTCTAGCGCCAGAGGCCGCGCGCGGCGCGATAGTGTGATAATTTGCGCGGTCATCGGAAGCTCCTCTTGGAATTTCCATGGCACGTCGCCCGGCCGAACAATCCGTCGCGGGACTCGGCCGGGCGGCGCTCAGCCGCCCGGCACCGCGTTAAGAGCGAGCAATTTCCGGGCAATCGCTATCGCGCTTGCGATGTGGCCTAAACCGGGCAGTCGGCTGATGCAGCGGCTTCGGCTTCCATAATTGCAGCGGCGATCTCGTTCTTGAACAAAACGAGCATCCACTCGGATCGCGCAAGCCCAGCATCGACTTCGGCAATCAGGTCATCGATGCGCGCTCCCCCGATCTCGGTCTTGCCGTCTTTGCGCAGGGCGACGAGCGTGAGGTGCAAGGCGGTCTTGGCGCGGATGATTTGCTCGATGATATGTATCGACGTCTTCATGGCTTCGAGCTTTTGCGCGAAGTGATAACATTCTCCTAAGCACGCAAAGGAGCCTCGCTCCCAACGAAGAGGCCGTTAGGGCACCTCTCAGCCTTACAACGGCACGTCTGTTAGTGCGGCCAGATTCCGACTACCGGGGCTTCCTACAAAGCCAGGCGGTGGTTTGTCTGTCTGCGACAAATCCCGAAGTGTTGTTCCTGCCCTCAAGCAACGCAATCTGCTTGAGCGCATGAGCGAGCATGTAGGAGTGCATCGACAATCGCGGAGTAAAGCCTTTCGACGCTTACGACTTTGCGATTCCAACCGACATGGGCCTGAATCAGCGCATGCGCAGTTGCGCGGAGTTCAGCTTGCCGCTCGAGTTCGAGCGACTCCTGAGCGCGGACAATCTCGATAAGCGTTTCGGTTTGGTTGTGCATCGATTCCCTCCCTCGATGACAAACCGGAGGTTCGAAGGGAAAAACGGCAAAGACAAGGCTGATTTCGGGGAAACCCGCAAACAAGAGATCTCGGTATCGCCGGCAGAAGCACCCGACAGCCGTCGGCGGCAAGTCGCGCCCTATGGAAAACCGCACTTGCTGCCGTGCAGGTCTGGTCAGTCTGCGTTCGTGGGGACGGACGAACGTTCACCGTTGGGACCGGAGAAGCCCTGCCTTAGCCCTCGCTACTTCTCCACTCTGGCCCATCGACTTTGCCCTCACGCCGAACTTGTAGAAGGAGGAGCCCGGTCAGTGCGATCGAAATCTTCGGCGGTAGCGCTAAAAGACCGCCAAAAAACCGCCACCACAAGGATCATAGTTGACACCCGGTCGAGTTGAGACCGGGGGCGTCGGCGGCCAGACAATTCCAACGAGACGGGATCCCGCGTGGAATTGTCGGACAGATTGCCTAGCCTCGCCTGGCTCTTCAGGACGAGAAATGCGCGACCGACCAAGAGAGACATTTATCGCAGCTCTCAGCGAGAATGATGGCGCGCTGCTGCGTATCCTTTTGCAGGCTCTTAGTAAGGACAAATCGCGAGATGCGAGGCGTCTTGCTAGATGCCTAATCCGACAGCCTGAGCTTCGTGATTTGATTCCGTGGCAGCAGAGGCTTCCGACTGAGCGAAGAGATATGTGAGGCCTAGCCATAAACGCCAAGCATTCACCTCTAAAATTTGCCAAAGTCGAAGACTGCGAAGTTTACCGGTCCTGGTGACACAAGCCTAATGTGCGGGACTCGTCGGGGCATTCGATAATTCCCCGTCAACATGGTTGCGCGCCCAGATCGCCGCCTGGGTGCGATTCTGCAATCGAAGTTTGCGCAAAATGGCCTTCATGTGCACCTTTACCGTCGATTCAGTGATGACCAACTTGAGCGCGATAACTTTATTCGACGCGCCCTCCATGAGCATTCGCAAGATCAGCATCTCACGCCGGGATAGGCTCGGGACGTCGCCAGCCTGGCTCTCGCTCTCCATCGCTAAGCCCATGAGGGGGGAGGGGGATCGTGAATTGGAATGCCCGCTCAGATACGACCCACCATTTTTTGCATGAAACTCCCTATTGTCTTGTTCCACCTCGCGGCTTGCCCGAATGTGCCCAACTGCCGTCTGCTCCCACGAACACCGCGGATGCACGACTGTTTCGCCGAGCGCGATCAATTCCAAAGACTTGATAAGCCGCTCGCCGGGAATGTTCTGGCAAAGAAACCCGCAAGCTCCTGCTTTCAACGAGGCCACGATGTCATCCGCCATCTGATAAGCGGCAAGGATGACAGGTTTCACCCCTGGGCTGCTAGTCACCACGCGTTGGACGAGGTCGTTGGTCGCCGACGCGCATCTTTCTACGCCGATCAACCAAATGCAGCTCTTTAGCGACCGCAGATAGGTCTCCAACTCTTCGTTCGGCGTGGTCGCAATGCGCACTGGCCGAAACAGGGATTTCTTGAGTATCTGCCGCAGCCCATCATGAAAAAGAGTGCATGGGTGAATCACGACAACGGGGGTACGCATACTCGTTTCTCCGGTTTGTGTTGCCCGGAGTCAGGGTTTGCTGTCCCACCACGCCGCTGAACGATAACGGCACAATTGCCGGGTCGGTTACGCCCTTATCCGGGTACAGGGATCGTGCTCGTACCCTGAACACATCGGCTTCGATCCCACGCTTCTACTTCCTGTGGGGGCGAGCCCTCTCAGCCACCGTAGTCAAGTCTATCACTTCCAGGATCAACGGTAAGTCCAATGTGGGCGAGCGACGGTCTCAGTGGGAGTAGCACTCTTAAGGTACCGGCCCCCACTTAAAGCTTACTCCCCGCCACGCTCCACCCTACGAAGGTTTAGCCGACGCCAATTCCAAAGTTCGCTTTCTAAAACACACTTCACGCGTTCCTGGGGCGGAACCGATTCAATTGCCGAAACGACGTTTTGGTACTCCCGCAAAGCATCTGTCGTGGCGACTTCGTTCCTCGCGGCAGCTCTCCAGGCGTGAATTGCCTGCCACCAATTTCCCCCTTCGCTGTTCCTTGGCGCCGCAACGCCAGCAGTAAGCATTTTTTGCGCCATGATATGTGTTGCATGTTCTTCGCTTTGTCCCGACGCAATCAGCAAATCGACGACGGCGCAGATACGCGCGAGCAATTCTTGACTTGTCGCCAGTCCATCTCGTCTGTCTTTGATTTCGGGAGAGGGCCTAGGCAAACGGGCTCGCGTTACTCTCAAGCCGGCATTCTGCCTCGTCGAGAATTCGAAGGGTGTGGTGGCGATGCGGTTCCCTCCCTCCTCCTTTGCGCGATAGAGCGTGAGGTCAGCGCGCTTCATCAGATCGTCAATGGTATCTCCCGGCTGGAACTGGGCAATGCCGAGACTGCAAGTGACCTCTCTGGTTCCCTGACCAGTCTCTAACTTCACTTTTGCCAGCCGCTGCTGCACGCCCGCAGCGAAGTCCGACGGCTTCCGACAAACCATGCCCCCGAAGGAGAATGCTAAATTCGTCTCCTCCCAAACGGCCTACGATGGCTCCATCAACTTGGGCCGCGTCGGCAACGGCGCGAATTGCCGCGTCGCCGACAAAATGCCCATGTCGATCATTGATTTCCTTTAAGCGATCGACATCCATCAAGATCACAGCCAGGGGGCCAGCCGCGCCAGCCTCCCGACAAGCCTCACTCGCTTCGCCAAAAAAGGCGCCGCGGTTACGCACTCCCGAGAGGTAGTCTGTGGTCGCCGATCGCTGCAGTGCCACCGAGCGTTCAGCTATTCGCAGCTTAGCCAAAAGCTCATCTGCATCGGCGGGCTTCTCGATGACGTCGTCAGCCCCGCAATCGAGCGCCTCAATTTTTGCTTTTCGATCGCCGGCTGGCGACATTATCAGCAAATATATCGGCCTTTGTGCGTTTGCCCGACGCCGCGCTTTTCGGCAAAGCGCCACACCGGAAAGCGGCTCGCCACCCGAGCTCGTGATCAGCACATCGATTTTTGGATTGCCATTAATTCCTGCCAAAGCGTCGCTCGGTGTTGCGAAGGCGAGAACGTCGTCCCCGCGCGCAGCAACGATTCGCCTGATTGACTCTTGCGCTCGGCGATCTTGATCGACAACGGCAATGCGCAACGAGAGCACCGAGAGGGTTTTGAGCCCTTCCCTCTTTCACGCAACGAAGCTCAAGGCTAATGCGTTCGGTTCTAATTCTCGCTTTATGGGAAAGAACGAATTTGAGCGTTCGTCTTAAGCAGCTCCGTGGCGGATCACGATCGGAAGATGATCGGCTGGCTGAATAAAATAAGCCGGCCAAACTGGCCTGGCGGTCTTCCCGTTCACCAAGCTTCGCATAACCGGCGCGCGGGGATCGGCGCCTCTGCCATCAACTCCGGCCTCTGGTTACAGTTCGCTGCTCGTACCGAACCCTGCTTCATCGAGATCTATCCCGCGGTGCCAAGGGGGCCGGAGGGAGCAACTCACCACCATGCGCAGCGGCCTCCCGGCTGAGGAATATCGCTGGAGGACAATCCGCGAGTGGCGAGGCCATTCGTCTCGCGTGACGAGACGGCAATCCGCTCTATTTCAATCGAGGCGGTGCATTTCTATGCCGAGCATGTCGTAGTTCACTCGGTAATAGCCATCGTCGCCGACGCTTACCGCTAGGGGCATCACCTTGAGCACGTCTTGCGCCATGACGCCCTCGTAGTGATCATCTTTGCCGATGTATCTGAAGGTGGGAAAACCTTCGCCATCGGCTGACAAGCTAGCCGCGTTTGACCTACGTAGGCGGCGAGGCAACTTCAGCATCAGAGATTAAAAGCATAGAACAGAGCAGGGAAGTGAATACCAACGGAACGCTGACCATCATCAAAGTAATCGAAGTCTTGCCGAGGCAGCTCGCTGCCAACTTACGATTACCGGTCGCGGCGGGTTGGCTCGGCAGGCGCAGACGGAAGCAGCTTCAGGCAGCTTGACGATCTACACAGTGACAGTAGCTGCAGTGATTGGCTGACCGCATGGACCCTAGCCTTGCCGCGCACACCGACTCCGCTTCGTCGAGATATCAAGCCCGCGCCGGCGTAAGGCGCGACTGAGTGCGACCTGCATCGACATTCCGCCAACGGGGACGAAGTCCCTTCCACCGAAGCCGAGCTCATGCCCGGCTGGCCTAGGCCGACGATTATCGCTGGCAGACGATCCCGTGGCGGTCTAGCGCCGCTAAAACCAAACGCGGCGGTGGCAATCCTTCGACCTTTAGATGCCGACACCGCGGTTATGGCAGTCAGAGAGGATCTCTGCATTGTCCGCTTCATTCCCACCAAAACGCTCAGCTGCGAATGTACCGGCGAACAAAGTGCCGATGAACGGTCGCTCGAAGGAACTCCTGTCGGGAGTCAGCCACCCACAGACATCGATTTGGCCGTCTTCATGCCGAGCGGCTCTGAACCCTCGAAAGGCAGGATCAGTCAAGTCGTGTCGGATGGAGCGAACGCCGTTCTCGACGGCCTCAATTTCAGAATTCGTAAGAGTGTATTGCGTGGGTGGCTTCGCTCGTGTGGTGGCGCAGCCAACCACTAAGAACGATAGACAGGCGACCGCGCAAGCAAGAGCCATGCATCGCGGGCAGAAGCATTCGACGTACAGCCGTCGGCAGCCAACTCTTCGATTGTCGCGTGCATCAGGTCCATGGCCACCGAGCGCGGCCACTCACGCTGACCCAGTTTGTCCGAATGTCTCTTCAGGCGTTGCCGCGTTGAGTGGCCAATAGCCAAATTCTGCGCGATAGGCATCCTCGTAATCGATGACCACTTGCCCGAGTGCCTTGCAGAAAGCTGCCGCCTCTGAGCCATCGTCGAGCGTCGTCAGGATGTTTTCCATCGTATCGCAAACGAGCCATGCATCCTGATAGTCCCGCATGGTCGTGAGCTTGCGGGGCTGGGCCCGCATGGCGACTGAGAGACAGACAAACTCCGCCTCGTTCTCCGCCATTCCGTTTTTGATCAAGCGCGCTTTGAACTCAGGCAAAAATACACTTAGCTCTTGATGCGGCTCCATCGTGAAAACTCCCTCACTCGCCCGCAAAGCCATTATCGCAGAAGAAAGCGGCCCCGTGCAGGGGGTTCAGTTCGCCACGAGTAAGCGATGGGTCCACGCGTGCAGCAACGCGGGGTCGTACAGGTACAAAATCGCGATCAGCATCATCGCGACCACGATGAACCCTGCCAAAAATGGGCGCATGACTACCTCGGCTGGTGCCACGCTTTATCTTCGCAAAAACGAGGGGCGGGGCGAGACCCCCCGAATTCAGCCGTCCAGCTTGCGTGCACCGCTGGCACACGATTGGTCGAGGTGCGCGATCAGCGCAAGGATGAGAACCGAGACGTCGGGCTAGGACCAGAACATGATTGGTCTTTGCATTGTGCGGAACTGCCTGATGGCGATTGGTGTGCGGAGCCCTCACACGCGGCGAAATTCAAGCGGGCCCTATGATTCCAAAGCTGGGAATCGAGTGACGCAGTAAGAATTAACCAAACATAATTTGTGCGCCGGAGTGATCGAAATCACTGCGCAACCATAGAGGGTTGGGATAATTTCTACAGTTCTTCCCATAGTCTTTGGTAACCGGGAGGGTGCTTTCATGGAGATGCTGACGAGATGCTTATTCGTAGCTTTCGTCGCGATCGGTTTGATAGGCGTAACGCCCGCCGCGCAGGCCACGGTTTATGATTTCTCGTATACGGCGAATGTTGGCGTTGTGTCGGGGACGATAGTTGGCACGCTGCAGTCTGACAACAACACCATCTTTGTAAGTTCGCTTGTCAATCCCGAGTTCGACGGCGTCGCTGCTCCCGCACTTCCGGTGTTGACCACTCTTGCGGACTTTTTTAGCACGACCGGGCCTACCACGCCGGAGGTTTCTCTCGACGGGATAAACAACAACATTTTAGCCTGCGTTACATCAGCCTGTGGGGACGGTTTTTTCCTTGATGCAGCTGGCGTTGATGCGATGTTCACAGGAACGCCCCCGCCGGGTCCGCAATTTGGGGCTGGACCTTCGTACGCGGGCGGTGGCGGGGCGGTCTACGAAGAATACAATCCGTCTCATTGGACGATCACCGCCGTCCCTGCTCCCGCAGCCCTTCCGCTCTTCGCCAGCGGCTTAGCCGCATTGGGTTGGCTCAGCAGGCGCAGACGGAAGCAGCTTGCAGCTTGACCATTCAGTTGCATGAATTGACCGCGTGGCCCTGAGCTCGCGTTGGAGGACCCCATCGAGCATGAGGGTGCTCAATCTGCAAGATTGAAGTGACGCCGCTCGCTGGTGGGTAAGTGTTTCTGGTTCAGCTGTGTATTGCCGATAGCTGGTCACCGCGGATAGGAGATCCAACTCCGTTAGGATGGTTGACGACCTTCGCCTACTTGGTGACTGCTGGTTTGTCCTGGTTCACCCTGCGGTATGCTCGTCCAAGTGACAGAGTCGAATATCGGGTGTTCTGGGCGTTGATAGCCGTGGGGTTCGCACTCCTCGGCGTCAACAAGCAATTGGATCTTCAAACCTTCGCCACCGCAGTTCTGAAATGTGTCGCTCAGGCCAATGGATGGTACGGCGAGCGCCGGCATGATCAGGCGATCTTCATTTTCGGACTCGTCGCGGGGGGCAGTTTTTTGCTGCTAAGCGCCATTTGGTATTTTCGGCAAATATACGAACTCATCGCTCTGGCTTTGATCGGTTGCGCTTTGCTAGCCGTTTTCGTCATGCTGCGAGCAGCAACATTCAATCATGAGGATGAGTTGATTGGGATACCGTTGCTCAGCACTCAAACAGCTGACGCGCTGTTAGAATTGCCGGGGATCCTGTTAGTCGCGATTAATGGCGCCCTGCTAATTCTCAAAGGGCGAGGAGGGCAATGATGGCGCGAGCAGATGGCGTCGATCTATCGCGACCACGATATTGAACGAGCAGATCGTGACTCAATAGGTGATGGGGGTCACTCCGCTTTTGGGGAACCGCGGTGTAAAATCGCGAGCGATGGGTTTTTCCCTCCCCATCGCAGGTTCCCCCGTATACGGAACCCGAAGCCCCGGCGAACCCCCGTGCCGGGGCTTCTTTTTTG